>OZ223250.1:0-1691679 GCA_965140505.1 Acholeplasmataceae bacterium | reverse complement strand
TTTAATATAATCCCTTCGTTATACTTAAAAAATGTCAATGCTAATTGGACAGTGATCACTTCCTATAATATCATCATGTATGTAACTATCATTTAAATCGCTTAATAATCTTCTACTCAAAACGAAGTAATCGATTCTCCATCCCACATTTTTGGCACGAGACTGAAACATATAACTCCACCACGTGTATTTAATCCTTTCAGGATAAAGTGTTCGAAATGAGTCTAAAAACCCACTTTCCAAAAGTTTTGAAAACTTATTTCGCTCCTCATCAGTAAATCCTGGATTTCTAGTATTTGATTTTGGATTTTTTAAATCAATCTCCTGATGGGCAACATTTAAATCGCCTGTGTAAACCACAGGTTTCTTATGATCAAGGGATATCAAATAATCCCTCATCTGATCTTCAAAATCCATACGTTCATCAAGTCTTAATAATTCTCTTTTTGAATTAGGAACATAGCATGTTACAAAATAGAATTTTTCAAACTCTAAGGTGATAACTCGTCCCTCGTAATTATATCCATGACCATCAATACCAAAAATCACATTTATTGGTTTGATTTTTGTATAGATTAATGTTCCAGAGTATCCTTTTTTATCAGCACTATTCCAATATTCATCATAGCCTTCAAACGACCATTCTTTTTGTTCTTCTTGCATTTTTGTTTCCTGAATGGCGAAAATATCTGCATCTATTGATTTAAAAAAATCTTCAAATCCTTTTTTCATAGCTGCTCTTAAACCATTAACATTCCAACTTACAATTTTCAAAATATACCTCCCTATTACATAACTATTTTCATTATAAATGAGACTTCTTGATATATCAAACATCTTACATAAATTATGTATATTTCAATTATCCAACATATTTGTGTATGAAAACATGTATAATATATATTATAGGGGATATTACGTATACAAAGGATGATGACATTTGAAGAAGCAAAAATATTGGTACAAGCTAGATAATGCAGGTAAAGTCTTCCCAGCGGTTTCAAAAGATTCTAGAAGTAACATCTTCCGATTATCTTTTTATTTAAATGAAACTGTGGATCCTATCACATTAGAAAAAGCTGTTAACGAAACTATTCCACGTTTTGAAACGTTTGCTGTACAAATTAGAAATGGCCTTTTTTGGCAATATTTAGGTGCGAACACGCGCCATTTTAAAATTGAAAAAGAACATTCTAACATATGCAAATATATTAACCCACATAAAAACCAAGGTTACTTATTTAAAGTTTTTTATCTTGATAACAAAATAACTTTAGAAACATTTCATGCCATATCAGATGGCACTGGGGGACTTCACTTTTTAAAGTCAGTCGTTTTTAAATATTTTAAATTAAAAGGTTATCAAATGGATCACCAAAATAAAATCTTAGGCGAGCTGCCCTATTCCAAAAAAGAATCTGAAGATACATTTGTATCAAATTATGACAAAGATAATAAACTTGCTTTAAAAGAGGAACAAGCATATCACATCAAGGGTGAAGAATTTAATGATCACTGGTTATTAGCCTTAAAATTAAAATTAAATACGGCTGAATTTATCAAACATATCAAAGAAACCTATAAATGTACGATGACACAATATGTTACTGCGCTTGTTGCATTCAGCATCTATAATGAATCTATAGATTTTTCTGGGAAAAATAAACCAATTAAATTATTTGTTCCAGTAAATTTAAGACCATTCTTTAATTCAAAAACACTTAGAAACTTCTCTTTATATATTAAATGTACATTTAGCAGTCAAAAGAAGGATTGGACATTTGCTGAAATGTTAGAAATCACGAAAAAGGATTTTTCTGAACAAATCGATAAAGAACAATTAAATAAGCGCATCAGTGCACTAGTAGGATTTGAAAAAAATGTATTAGTACGTATGTTACCACTTACTTTAAAAAACTTGGCATTTAAGATTGGCTATAACGTGCTTGGTGAACAAGTAAATACTTGTTCTCTTTCTAATTTAGGTATATGTGATCTTCCTGATGATATGAAACCTTTGATCAATGATATTGATTTCATGAATTCATCTACTGGTCTATGTATCACAATATCAAGCATTCAAGATCATACAAATATAGTATTTACAACACCTAAAAAAGATTTAAGCGTCATTAATCATTTCATTTCGACACTATCAAATGAAGGATTAGACATTGTACTTGATTCTAATTATTTGGAGGCTTATGATGAAATATTGTAAGACATGTAAAGTTCATTATGATTCACCAATTGATCATTGTCTTTTATGTCATGGCGATTTAAGCTATGAGTCACAAGATGAACCCGTATACAAATTCACACCAGTCATTAAAAAGAAAAAGCCAAGCCTTTGGTTAAGATTTTTTATTTTATTAAACATTGGAAGTTTACTTGTTTCATTCGGATTAGATTATTATAATGGCCCACCTATAACTTGGGCTTATACCGTTGGTGCTGCTAACTTATATGCCATTTTCTTAACCATATTTGCTTTTAATAGTTCTACTTGGGTAACCAAGTTAAACCACATTATGATTACTACTGTTGCTGGCGTTTTCTTAATCAGTTTAAGTTTACGCGATTATCACTGGGCATTAGACTTTGTTTTCCCAATTGTGATTATAACTCAAATATTTGTTTTATCTGCTGTAATTTTGATTAGGCCTAAAACATGGCGTGATGTTTCTGCTAATCTTCTAATCATGAGTTTATTAGGGCTAACGCCAACTATATTCTTCATTTTAAAAATCACTGAAGTGAATTGGCCAAGTCTTGCTTGTGTATCCTATGCATTCATTACTTTATTGGGACTTATTTTTATTCCTTCGAAAGAAAGCCGTGAAGAATTTAAAAGTAGATTCCATATTTAGTATATTGATACTATATAAATAGTAAAAAAGTTCACTGCAAAATTGTAGTGAACTTTTCTTATTTGCTAACTTTTGATATACCAAATGACAATAACTGACTCGATAACTTGATAATTTCTTCAAGTGGATTTTTCTCCATCAGCAACTCATTGGCAGTACATATCAAATGAACTCGTGATAAGAAATGTATTAATGATACTTTATTTTTCTTGAGAATACTGGCTATATGAATTATATCTATCTCTATTATGCTTAAGGTTTCGCATTAATAATTTTTGCATAGCCTTCAGCTAAATCTTCTAACACATCTTCAAATAAGGCTTAAATACATGAGTAATGAAGATAGAATACTTTTCGATTAATCCCTGCAACGCTCAATCATTTTTTTACAGTTATTTCATGAGCAGCCATTTCTCTAATCATTTCAAGAATTGCACTCTTAATCGCTCAAGGCGATTCTGAATCCCAAGCACTGCACATACATTTAGTAATATGACTCAAGGTAATAGTTAAGACACTTTGTTAAAGGCTATCATTCAATGTGTGCCATTCATTGGTTACTAAAGAAGTTTAAATGCGACTAAACTAAGATAATAATTTTTTCATTGCTTATGATTTTGGACATATGTGCCCTGTTTTTATTATGTTATCAGACTTATACTATATATATACTGGTATATTTAACATTAAAAGGAGAGAATGAGAATGAAAAAATTAATTGTATTTATTGGTATTTTAACCATCGGGCTATTCGTATCAATTAAGGTCTCTGCTGCAATGCCTGTATCTTCATATGCTCCAGTGACCTACAGCACTGGTACAGGTTATCAGATTGATACAAGTAGCAGAAATGAAACATTATATTCAATATGGCGAATATTTCAGAATGAACAAGCTGTTAGCAATGATGCATTTAGATTTTATCAACTATATTTGATGTTGAGTTTATCTTCAAATCCAACTCAATCAGAGATTACTTCATGTGTTAATCAATGCAAAATAAGATATAGTTTGCATAATTATACTATTGTTACCACTAATTATAGATTTAATGATTTAGTCATGTCGAAAAACTATGATTATATTGATACATCAACATTAGAGGACGCAAATCATAGTTATTATATGAATGAAACGGCATTTGATGAAAATCAAGAATATATTCTTTTTAGAATGACAGCATTTGAATCATTCAGAGGTTTTATACCTATGGCAAGTTCAACATCAAAACAGATTTCTTCGCAAGAATCCAGTACTTTAAATAGTAATTTGGCTGCCCCAATAGTTCCTAATATCGTTATTCCATTTCCATGGAATTCATTTGAAACTACATATTCATACCATGGATTCACTAGACAATTTACTGGGGACCAAACAGTTTATGGATATGGTTATGGCGCTAATTCTGTAAGCGATACTATAGATTACAGTTATTTACTAATATCTAATATTGATTTTAAACTTATTGATAACGATAAAATATTACTTACTTATGGCACTAATGATTATGTATGCTTAACTAAAGATCAACACTATCGTAGACAACTTTATAATATAACTTATGCTGATATAGATACCGCTTATGCCAATGGATTCCGTAGTAAAGCTGGAGCCTATTTTCACAAGTTAGGTCTTACTGATGGAGATGAATCAAATTTAGATAATGTGAAATATAAGAAAAATTCTATTGGAACTGTTAATAGTCTTTGGCCAAATTCTAGCTATGAATGTATTTTTGATGGTGATGGAAACTTAGATACAAATGCCCTAGTACTTGGTACATTTAATTATTATGATAGTGCAGATAGTAAACATTATGCACATGATGTAATACCATATTTCATATGGGGAAATACTTCAAGTGACACTTCTACTTGGTTGGAAAGACTTGCTTGGGATCACGATTCAGTTAATGCTACTATTTTTTCAGATTGGAGAATCATGAGAGGACAAAATCTTTATGACCATTATCTAAACTCTATTTATGCTCATACTATTGATTCAGATGAAAGAGCAATCATTGCTAATGTTTATGGTGATCCAACTAATTGATTATTATAAATAACTATTAACTAGATTTTTTACACAATAATATACCAGTATTCTTTACAAAACTTAAATCTCCTTAAATAAGCATCATACACGATTCAATTCAAGTGGCTTACTTTGCGAGTTTTTCTTCATCTTAATGATTAACAAGTTCCTATATATCTTCCAGGTGAAAACTATGCTATTCTTCTATCACATTGCTGTAAATAATATTAAGAAGATATAATGCTTATAAATAAAACATTTGAAAGAAGGTTTCCATATGGTCTTTGATTTTAAAAAATCTCAAAAAGAGATTTACGCACCAAAAGCAACACCATCTGTAGTTAATATACCTAAAATGAATTTCATAGCCTTTCGTGGAAAAGGTGATCCTAATAAAGAAGATGGCAACTATAAAAAAGGACTTAGTCTTATCTATCCACTTGCCTATACATTAAAAATGAGTTATAAAGGTGATTATAGAATCAAAGATTTCTTTGAATATGTCGTACCACCTCTAGAAGGTTTCTGGTGGCAAGACCACATCAAAGGTGTTGATTATGCCCACAAAGATACTTTTAATTTTATCTCTGTTTTAAGATTACCTGATTTCATAACAATAAGGGATTTTAATTGGGCAGTTACGGAAACTGAAAGAAAAAAGAAACTAGACTTATCCAATGTTGAGTTTTTAACTATAGATGAAGGCTTATGTGTTCAGTGTTTACATATAGGATCATATGATGACGAACCCAAAACAGTTGCATTAATGCATCAGTATCTGGAAGAAAACGATTATCAATTAGATATCAATGATCATAGATTGCACCACGAGATATATTTAAGTGATCCAAGAAAAACAGATATTTCAAAGTTAAAAACAATCATTAGACATCCTATTAAAAAAATCTAAAAAAAACCACAAAATGTGGTTTTATTTTAAAATAATTTCAGTTTTCAACTGAGTCAATATGTCCAATGATATCAGCTTCTACATCTGAATATTCAAATGCCAAGTTTGTATCAGTCATTGTACAATTAATCTCACAGGTAATAGCTGTAAGATTTTTAGCATACCATTCAAGATAAGTACGATTGATTTACTATTTTCAACGACCACATTTTCTGAATGCCAAAATGCATCTTTAGTATCTAATATGGAATTTATAATTCTAACATTTTTCATATATTGAAGACTATATTTCACATTAATTCGAGAATTATTTATTATAATATTCTCTACTCTTAACAGTGAATAATCACCATCAGCATAAGCGTTCTCAAAATATGAATTTGTACTAAACCCTCCAACTTCACTTTCTACTATATTTGAATCTTCAATTTTAATATATCACTTAAAGTTAACTTTAAGTCAAGCATTTTTTGTTTTTACTTTAAAGGAAGTAAGAAAATATATCAAAATCATTACAGAACCAACAACCATAAAAGTAAAACCATAAGAAGTTTGATCACTTAAATGTCCTAGTAATGGAGCAAATACAATAATCATTAAAGAAGTAATTTGTGATTCAATTGACAAGATGCTCGCTCTTTTTGTTTTATCTGTATAATCTCCAATCATTTCAATCATAAGGGGTTTTCTAATATTTAAGAATATGTATAGGCATACAAATCCTAAAAAAACGATAATGAGTTGTTCACTAAAAAAACCGATAAGTAAAGTTGTAGCACCGCTTAATAACCACATTAAATTAGTTAAAAGTTTATGATTTGAATACTTGAGCAATAGATATGCATATCGTGAAGTAATGGCGCTAATCAAGAATATAACTGCATACATAATTGAAGAGTATACCTCTGATAAATCATCAGGATTATTGATATTAAACAAAATGATTGTTATTGGTATCGTAAGTAAAATAACTTGAACATAATCTTTAAGCATCTTAAAGACTGCTTGATAACTTGATGAGTTAATGAGTAACCATCTCATTTTTTTATCTCTAAAAGCATATATCACTGAAGATTTTCCTTCAGTAAAAAGATGACGCCAACCGAATTTTTCTTGTTTTCTATCGTTTAATTCTTTTGGATAACTCGCAACCAATACAATATCGAGTAGATAAGGTATAACTGCTAAGAAGAATAAAAATTTAAGTTCTGGTAATGCAATTACTAAATATATAGTAAATAGGCTTGAAATCATTGAACCAATCATTGAATATGATCTGGTTTTACCATATGTTTTACTCTTTTGATCTGCCATATCATTAATATCTAGATACTGCATAATGATAGATTTGTGTGTACCGCTTCTAAAAGCTTCACCTAAACCAAATAATACCATGGCAAAGATAAAGAATATAAAGCTAGTACCTATGGCAAATAATATGAAACTAGCGATGTAGAACATAAAACAAATGATAAGTTCGGTTTTCTTACCGTATTGATCCGCAATAACTCCTGAAGGTATTTCAAAAATATAAATCATCGCTTCTCTGACAGCAATCAAAATACCAATATGAAATGTTGAGAGTCCAAATGATGCAAAATATATCCATAGAACTGGATCAAAAAATCTTAAATTTTTAAATAGTCCGTAAAATCCAAATTTTGTTATTTGTCTGTTTTGTTGTTTCGTTAATTCCATTACGTCCCTCTTTTCATATTTCAATTTTATTATATAACAGTCTTATTTATAAAGAAAAGCATTATAATGTATAATGCTTTATCTGAATATGACATATAGTATTATTGAAATAATAATTATCCATAAAATCAGGATTGGTATTGCATAATACCATTGTTTTTTTAAATTCAAATTTTGATCTTTAATCATATCTTCATATATATTCCAACGTTTTTTAGTAACCAGTAACACGAATATCCATATACCTAGTGGAATAATAATAAGATCATCTAAATATCCAATGACTGGAATAAAATCAGGAATCAGATCAATTGGTGATAATGCATAAGTAAACACCAAATACCCCCATGCTTTCGCATACCAGGGACATGATGCATCACTTAAAGCAAAAAATAAGATTTTTACCTTTGTTTTAATTTTCTTAGTTGTCTCTTTAATCCAAGTTTTTATCTTCACGTTTATCCTTATTTAAGTAAATCGTCAACAATAGGTTTTAATGCGTTCCTCCAAATATCATAACCATCATTATTCATGTGGAGCCCATCACCAACAAACAATTCTTCATTTGGTTTTCCGTCAATTAAAAATTGTTCTGTTACGTCTAATACATATAAATGATCATGTTTTAAAGCAAACGTTTTGATCTTTTCGTTTGCCCAATGAATTTGTTTGATACATTTTTGACGTGCAACAGATGGTGTAATCGCAATATAGACCATTGGTATTCCTAATGTTTCAATATGCTTATTAAATAATTTTTTGAATTTCCTAAACACTCTTCTACCAGGTTTAGTATAGTTATTTCTAGGCTCAATATCATTAGTTCCTGTATAACAAATCAATAGTCTTGGTCGATAAGGTTTTACCAATCTATCATAGTAATAAATTGCATCCTTGATCTTAATGCCACCAAAACCATGATTAAGAATCTTGTAGTTACTAAAGTCTACACTTAGTGTTTCCCACATTGTAATACTAGATGAACCATAGAAAACAATATCAATATTTTCATAATCTTTATTTTTTTCTTCAATCTCTAAAACTTCTCTTTTCCAAAATTCAGATGTATTAATCAATTAAACCCACTCCCTTAAATACGCTTCGATTACGCTTTGAGTGCCTTTCTCTTGAAATCCTTTATCGGAAAGTATTTGATATGTTTTAACTGCTAGTTCAAGAACATGTAAAGGTAAGCTACCTTTTTCTTCAATAGCTAATTTTAAATCTTTTAAATAATGTTTTACAAAGAAACCTGGTTCATAATCATAATTAATCATTTTACGACCATTGTTTTCAGCTTGCCATGAAGATGCTGAACCTCCAACGATGACATTTAACATTGCTTCTTGGTCTAATCCTTTTTCTTTCGCTAAGAGCAATGCTTCTGCAATACCTAATATATTACCTGCGATAACTGTTTGATTACAAAGTTTGGCTGTCATACCAGAGCCTTCTACACCCATATAAGTAATCGTTTTACCCATTGCATCTAATAATGGTTTAACTTTATTAAAAACATCTTCATCACCACCAACCATAATTGACAGTGTACCGTTAATCGCACCTAAATCACCACCAGTAACTGGTGCATCTAACATAAATAGTTCTCGATCTTTAGCCTCTTTATATAAATTTCTCGCAAGCGAGGGACTCGATGTTGTCATATCGACTAAGATCGTCCCTTTTTTTGCATTAGGTATAACAATATCATAAACTTCTCTTACATCGTTTGGATAACCTACAATTGTAAAAACAATATCAACATCGCTTATAACATCTTTGATATGTTCTACAGCCTTTACATTTGGTTCAAGTGCCTTTGCTTTTGAAAATGTTCGATTATACGCATAAATCTCATGACCATGTGCACTCAAATGCTTCGCCATTGGCGCACCCATAACACCTGTTCCAATAAATAATACTTTCATCTATCTCACTCTTTCATCTAGCCAATTTATAATATCTGTTCTCACTTTTTCTTGTTCGATATCATTTAATATCTCATGAAGTGATTGATCATATATCTTAAGATTTTTGTCTCTTGATTTAATCAAATCAAAAAATCTCTCACTAAACTTAGTTGGCACAATCTCATCTTTACCACCATGCAATACCAATACTGGTGCAGTAAAATTATTAATGTTTTTATTTAAATATTT
Source organism: Acholeplasmataceae bacterium (assembly GCA_965140505.1). Lineage (GTDB taxonomy): Bacteria > Bacillota_I > Bacilli_A > Acholeplasmatales > Acholeplasmataceae > WOFB19. The sequence goes on along the minus strand of OZ223250.1, from coordinate 1,682,008 downwards.
AACACCACCAACCATCATACCACCAGCCAAGGAGATATAATAATATTTAAGGTTTAGTGGATCTGCAATATATCTTTCTTCAACTTCTTTAATACTCGATAGTTTATTATCTGCAAAGTTAGTTTTAAGTTTTACCCAATTCAACCATTTGTATCCAATCACTTTAAAAGGTGCCACATCTTTAACAAAATAACTCGCTGCTGCAGATGAAATAATACCATCAACATCATCGTAAGTAGCCCCATACATGTCCACGATTAATCCACCCATTGAATGACCAAATAAAAATACTGGAATATCTGAATGTTCTTTTCTTACATAGTTTACAATTTCATGCAAATCCTCTATTGGTTGTTTACAGTGTTTTAATTTACCTCGTGGTCCCTCAGTTTGGCCGTGTCCTCTCAAATCATATCTTGTAACTCGGTATCCTGATTCATTAAGTGCATCTACGAATTTTTCGTATCGTCCTGAGTGTTCAGCAATGCCATGCGTCAAAATCACACTCGCCTTTGGATTTTTCACTTCATGATTTTTAACAAAAAATAATGTGTCATTAATTAACATTTTTTCACCCTTTTTATTTTAATTATACATGAACAGGCATTTTCTTGGGAAACTATGTTTAATTTTTGTATAATATTGTATAATAAAATTACTATTAAGGGATGATATGATGAAACAAACTGCGCTTTATGATGAACACTTGAAGTTAGGTGCCAAAATGACACCTTTCGCTGGTTTTGATATGCCTTTGTATTACAACGATATAACTTATGAACATATAGCCGTGAGACATAAATCCGGCATTTTTGATGTTTCTCATATGGGAGAAATCTATATTGAAGGACCAGAAACTCTTACTTTTTTAAATCATGTATTAACAAATGATATTTGTGATATACCACAAAAAGTTACTTATTCCCTTCTATTAAATAATCAAGGACAAGTTCTCGATGATTTATTAGTATATTTGATTAACAATAAACGTGCAGTACTTGTCGTTAACGCGTCAAATACCGATAAAGATTTTAATTGGATTATCTCGCAAAAATCCAACTTTGATGTTGAGATTAGAAACATCTCCGATGCATGGTGTCAAGTCGCCATTCAAGGACCTGATGCATGCGATGTTTTGAAATCGATTTTTGCAAATGATTTTAGTGATTTGAAATTCATGCATTTTAAGTATATGGCGTTTTATAATTCAGGTGTCATCATTTCTAGAACTGGTTATACAGGTGAGGATGGATTTGAGGTATATGCTTATGCTCACGCAGTTGTTGACATCTGGAAACGAGCACTTGCTTCTGGCGCTATGCCATGTGGATTAGGAGCAAGAGATACACTCCGTTTTCAAGCTAACCTTCCCTTATATGGTCATGAGATTAGCGATACGATTAACCCTTACATATCAGGCTTAAGATTTGCAATAAATACTGATAAGCAATTTATCGGGAAAAAGGCTTTATTAGAGGATAAATCATATCTCTCTAAAAAAATAGTTGGCATCCAATTACTTGAACGAAATGTACCTAGACAAAATTATAAAGTTTTTAAAGATAACAAAGAAATAGGTTATATCACAACAGGTTATTTACTACCTGAAATAGAGACACCACTGGCACTTGCATTAATTGATATTGATCAAGCACTAATTGGTAATGATGTCCAAGTAGAAATACGAAGAAAACACATACAAGCAAAGGTTAGAAATCGTAAGTTCTTGGTTAAGAACTACGTTAAATAGGAGGATTTTACAATGATAAAAAAAGGATTACTCTATAATGAAACGCATGAATGGGTAAACGTTGATGGCGACAATGTTTATATCGGTATTTCAGACTATGCTCAAGACACTTTAGGATCGATCGTTTTTGTTGATTTACCAAGTGTTGATGATCGTTTTGAAAAAGAAGAAATTTTCGGTGCAGTCGAATCAGTAAAAGCTGCATCTGACTTATACGCACCAGTTAGTTTTAAAGTTCTAGAAGTTAATGAAAAACTTGCTGATGAACCTGAATTATTAAATGAAGATCCATATGAAAATTGGATTTTGAAAGTTGAATTGCTTGACGATAAGGAATTAGAAAATCTATTAGATGAAGATAAGTACGAAGCTTGTTGTAAATAATGCATAAATATTTACCTCATACCAAAGAAAACATTGAAGATATGCTTCATGTGATTGGCGTATCTTCTACCGATGAACTCTTTGGTCAAATCCCACAATCACTTAGATTAACTAAACCTTATCAGATACCTTCTTCAATGTCTGATCGTATGCTAGCATCTCATATGCAAAAGCTTTCAAATATGAATGACCAGTTAACCATATTTAGAGGTGCTGGAAGCTATGATAATTACATACCATCGGCAGTTAAAACACTTATCTCAAGACAAGAGTTTTTAACATCTTATACCCCATATCAACCCGAAGTATCCCAAGGGACACTTCAATATATTTTTGAATATCAATCCATGATCTGTGCATTAACTGGCATGGATGTATCAAATGCTTCAATGTATGACGGTGCCACAGCCACAGCTGAGGCAATGTTTATGGCTTACGCAGAGACAAGAAAAAATAAAATTTTAGTCAGTTCAACACTAAACCCTCGCACGATCGAGGTTGTTTTAACATATGCTAAATACCGAGGTATTGAAGTGATTATGGTACCAAGCATCAATGGCGTAACAGACCTTGAATTTGTCCAAAACAACGCTTTTGATACCATGGGGCTCATTGTTTCAACCCCAAATTATTACGGCATTGTAGAAGATTATAATGGCGTCTCTGATGTTATCCACAACAATAAGGGTCTTCTTATCATTAATCAGGAAGGTCAATCGCTTGCTCTATTTAAAAACGCTCGTGATTATCATGCTGACATCGCATGTGGAGAACTACAAGCATTAGGCATTCCAATGAGTTTTGGTGGACCATACTTAGGATACTTAGCGACGCACATGCCCTTGGTTAGAAAGATGCCTGGCAGAATCTGTGGGATGACAAACGACGTTGATGGAAAACCTGCATTTGTCTTAACGCTTCAAGCTAGGGAACAACACATTAGAAGAGCGCGAGCAAATTCTAATATCTGTTCTAATCAATCGCTTCTTGCTTTATCCGTCACTGTCTATCTATCACTTTTAGGCAAAGAAGGTTTTAAACAAGTTGCTACTGAATCAATGAAAAAAGCGCATTATTTATTTAATAAATTAATGGAGACTAAACTATTCAAGTCAGTTTATGACCAACCATTTTTTAATGAGTTTATATTAGAGTCTCTATTTGATGCAAGTCATCTTGAAGATTTCTTAATAAAAGAGAATATTTTAGGTCCACTTCAATTAGATCACAATAAATTATTGTTTGCAGTAACTGAAAACCGTACAATTGAAGAAATCAATCATTTCGTAGAAAAGGTGGTGGCATATCATGAAAGTCTATGATACACTCATCTTTAATCTATCGAAGAAGGGACGCATTGGTTATGCTATTGAAACTAGTGATTTGCCAGAAGTATCAATACCTTCTCATTTACTTCGTTCAAGTGATGCAGAACTTCCGGAAGTATCTGAATTAGATGTTGTTAGACATTACACCAATGTTAGTCAAAAAAACTTTGGTGTAGAAAATGGATTTTATCCACTTGGATCTTGTACCATGAAATATAATCCTAAAATTAACGATGAACTTGCAACACTTCCAGGATTTTCAAACATCCATCCATTGCAACCTGCTTCTTCTATGCAAGGCATGCTTAAAATCTATAATGAACTTGCAAATATGTTATCTGAGATTACTGGTATGGATTCATATTCTCTTAATCCATTTGCTGGTGCACATGGAGAGTTAACAGGATTAATGATCATTAAAGCCTATCATCAAAAGCGAAATGATCATAAGCGTCATGTCATCATTGTACCCGACAGTGCACATGGCACAAATCCAGCAAGTGCCACAGTCTGTGGACTTGACGTTAAAGAAATCAAATCAAATGCTGATGGAACAATCAATCTTGAAGCCCTTAAGGCAGTTTTAAATGATGAACTTGCAGGGCTCATGCTTACAAATCCTAATACGGCTGGCGTTTTCGAAAAAGATATCTTAGAAATAACAAAATTAATCCATAAAGCCGGTGGTCTTGTATATTATGATGGTGCCAATTTAAACGCTTTATTAGGACATGCAAAACCAGGAGACATGGGCTTTGATATCACGCATTTAAACTTACACAAAACATTTTCTACACCTCATGGTGGTGGAGGTCCAGGATCAGGACCAGTTGGTGTCTGCAAGAAACTTAAAGATTTCTTACCCGGTCCAATTGTCAAACTTGTAGATGATAGTTATATCTTTGATACACCTAGAGACTCGCTAGGTATGGTAGGTTCATTCTATGGCAATGCAGCAGTTTATTTAAGAGCTTACGTCTTCATCTTAAGTCTTGGCAAAGAAAACCTATCTGATATTGGAACACTCGCTGTACTTAATGCAAACTATATTCAAGCATCACTTAGAGATTTATTTTTATTACCTATTGATGCATTGTCAATGCATGAGTTTGTCTTTGATGGATTAAAAGATCAATCAACTGATGTTAAAACTCTGGATTTAGCTAAACGATTACTAGATTATGGATATCACGCACCTACAATTTACTTTCCATTGATATTTCATCAATCAATGATGATTGAACCGACAGAAAGTGAATCAAAAGAAACACTAGATGGTTTTATTCAAGTTATGCGCCAAGTTGCTATGGAATCAATAGATAATCCAGATCTCGTTAAGACCGCACCTCATAACACAGTCGTAAGAAGACTGGATGAAGTCAAAGCAGTTAGAGAACTGATATTAAAATATACTGATATTAAATAAAAAAAGGGAGTAGACTCAACGTCTATTCCCTTTAAAATACTTATTATTAATCTCTTATTAGAAATTGTTTGCTTTTCTTTCAAAATAGGCCTGTGGATGATCACATACTGGACATTTACCTGGTGCTTTTTTACCCACGTGGATATGACCACATTTACGACAAACCCAAATTGTTTGTTCGCCATCAGTAAAGACTATATCTTCTTCTAGATTAGCTAGTAGTTTACGATAACGTTCTTCATGTTCCTTTTCAATCTTAGCAATTAATTTGAAAGATGCTGCAACTTTTGGAAAGCCTTCTTCCATTGCGATTCTTGCAAATTCAGGATATAAGTCTGACCATTCTTCATTTTCACCATTAGCAGCTGCTAATAAATTTTCAGATGTAGTACCTTCAACACCTGCAGGATAACTAGCAGTAATTTCTACCATGCCACCTTCTAAGTGACGGAAAAAGATTTTAGCGTGTTCAAATTCATTTTCAGCAGTTTCTAAGAATAGTGCTGCAATTTGTTCGTAACCTTCTTTTTTTGCAATTTTAGCAAACATTGTGTAACGATTGCGCGCTTGTGATTCACCAGCAAATGCTTTTAATAAGTTTTGCTCAGTTTTTGTTCCTTTTAATGACATATTATTTCCTCCTAAAATAAATAGTAATTCTATAACTCACTTCATTTTCAACCTAATTATAACACCAATATTAACTGAGTGACAACAAAACATTAAATTATATTAAACAATGTAAATTTTATAATTATCAGTTATATTTATTATTAATAAGATGTTTTTTATACTATTTTTCAACCTTTTTCTCAAGATTAGTCAGAGTCTGATTTGCTCAAACTATATGAACTTTAGCATGATTTGATTCAACTTCATCAATAATGCTAACTGCTGAAAATTAAAATATCCCATTTTGACTTTGTTTTTTGGAAACTTAAGAAAACATGGCTGATCAAAAGAAATTAAGTGATTGTCTTTATCAAAAATTGGTGAGTTTTTTTTCACTTCATCATACTCTCTTTATCTTTAAACACATCAAGTGGATAACCTTTTGCCATTTCTATTTCGACATATTTAAGTGCCTCTCTTGGTTTCGTACTCAAACTCACTGGTCAAGTCAATATAATTTCAGTCAATGTAAAGCTATGCTTCTCCATGTGATATTGAAAATGTCACTGAAAGATTCTTCAAAACATAAGAAACTCGAATATTTTAATTGTCGTCTTTTAATCTAATAGTTTTATTAGTGCCATCTTCTCACATTCATGATCCAAAAATCTCATACCAGACAACGCTAATCCTAAAGTTATCTTGTGCATGTGAATAATCACGTTTAGTCCTGTGGTTTTATCATAAAAAGTGTGTCTTGCAAAAAGCAAGACACACTATATATTTTTTATTGTTTATTCATATTAAAGTTCTAATTCTTTAATCACGTTTTGAGCAAGTTCATTATATACTTTACCAATAACTTCATTTCCTTTAAAAATAAAGCTCTTATCTAAAGGTTGTCCTAAAGGAATTTGACTCATCACTGGTACACCTAATTTCTTAGCAACCATCTCTGCGCCACCTTCTCCAAAGATGTAATCACGTTTTTGACTACATTCATTAAAATAATAGCTCATGTTTTCAACAACACCGATAACTTCATGTCCTAAATCTTGAGAGCCAAATCCTGCCTTGACGGCTACATTAGCAGCATTCACATGAGGTGTTGTAACAACCATTACTCTACTTTTTGGTACATATTTGGCAACATCTAATGCAACATCTCCGGTTCCTGGCGGTAAATCAATTAGTATAACATCAATTTTATCTTGCCATTTTGTACCATTAAAGAAATGAACTAACATTTTTCCTAGCATTGGTCCACGCCACATCAGTGGTTTGTCAACAGGCATAAAGAATTCTGTAGATATAACTTCAATACCATCTTTAACCAAAGGTAACATCATTTCATCTTCAGTACTTTTAATTGGCTGATTAGGTACTTCTAGCACATATGGAATACTCGCTCCATAAATATCGGCATCTACAATACCAACTTTTTTGCCCTGTCTAGTAAGTGCAGCAGCTAGGTTTGCTGTAACTGTTGATTTACCAACACCACCTTTACCAGATGCAATAGCAAGATATTTAATATCTTTTTCGCCTTTAGGCACAAATTCTGATTCAAAGAACTCAATCTTAATTCCTGGAAAACCAGAATCAATCTTCACAAGTCTTACAATATCAATTTTTACTTTTTGTTCGTTTCTTTCTTTGTCTTTTAAGTTAATTTCTAATTCAACGATTCCAGTAGGACCAATGACTAGTTTTTTAATACCATTCACTTCTGCAAATGGTTTATTAAAACCTGGATCAACAATTTTACCTAATCGTGTTTTTAATTCATCATATGTCAACATATCGTATTCACCTCAAAACTATTATAACAAAAATAGTACATATTGCCATAATAAACACCTCTAATTATCACAACATGTAAAATTAGACTTATACATAAATAATATTTATAAAATAATTCAAAAAATGGTAAAATATATACACCGAACAAGGAGTGATGATATGCTTAAAGGCATTGCAGTAAGCGAAGGATATGCGATTGCACCCATATTAAAAATTAAAGAATATGAAATGAACATCATCCCAACTAAAGTCAAGAATCCCGATAAAGAGATTCTAAAATATGAAGAAGCAATTAATCAAAGTATTGCTCAACTTGAGGAACTGAAGACTAAGTATGCAAATAAGTTTGATGACAATATGCTTAGTTTATTTGATGCTCACATAGCAATGTGTGGTGATATTGATGTTGTTAGCAAAGTTAAAGACTTAATCAATAAAGATAAATACAATCTAACTTATGCACTTTCTACTGTCGTAAGTCAATATATTGAGTTGTTTAATCAAATGGAAGATGATTATTTAAAATCAAGAGCAGTTGATCTAAAAGATGTTTCATCTAGAATCATAAAAAATGCACTAGGTCTTCCAATTGTTGATTTTGCTAAAATCGACAAAGAGGTAATTCTAGCCATTCATGAATTAACACCATCTCAAGCGACTCAATTAGATCCAAAATATATAAAGGGTTTTGTATCAGAAGTTGGAGGTACCACTTCTCATAGTGCAATTGTTGCTAAACTTTTAGGCATTCCTGCTGTTTTTGGCGTCAATGATGCTTTAAACAAGGTTAATGATGATGAATTAGCTATCATTGATGGTTTTAATGGTATCATCTATGATCAACCAACGGATAAACAAGTCAGTACTTACAAATCAAAGATTAAAAATTTAAAAAGAGATTTAAAAACTCTACAAACATTCAAATCTGAATCTTTAGTGACCAAAGATGGTCAAAAGATAGATTTATATGTTAACTTAGGTTCAATCGATGAAATCAAGTATCTAAGCGATGATAAAGTTGATGGTGTCGGTCTATTTAGAACAGAACTTCTATTCTTAGAACAGCACCGCATGCCAACTGTTGATGAACAGTTTGAGGCATATAAAGAACTACTTCTATCATTTAAGGGACAACCTGTAACCATAAGAACTTTGGATATCGGTGGTGATAAGCCACTGCCTTATTTCAATCACGATAAGGAGTTTAATCCCTCTTTAGGCTATCGAGGTATAAGATTACTCTTAAATCAAAAAACGCTCTTTAAAACGCAATTAACTGCATTATTAAAGGCGAGTGCGTTTGGTCATTTGAAAATTATGTTTCCGATGATCTCAACCTATGAAGAATTCATTGAAGCAAAAACTTTTACTAAAGAGATTGAAAAAGAATTAACCTCAAAAGGCATTGACGTTGGTCAATATGAATTAGGTATGATGATTGAAGTACCATCAGCTGCAATACTTGCTGATATCTTAGCACCTGAATGTGACTTCTTCTCTATTGGAACAAACGATTTAATCCAGTATACTTTAGCTACAGACCGTTTAAACCCTAAACTTAACTATTTATACCAGCCGTTTAATCCAGCCATTTTGAAGCTTATTAAAATAACTGTTGAAGCTGCAAACAGAAATAACACATCAGTCAGTGTATGCGGGGAGACTGCAAGTCATCCACTATCTGCGATGATTCTTATTGGATTAGGTGTTAAACAATTATCTGTAACACCGAATGCATTACTTGAAATAAAATCATTTATATCTCATAAGACAAGTGAAGAGATTAAAAGGATTACAGATCAAGTAATGACATATAAGACACAAAAAGAAATATTAGATTTTATTGAATCCTATAAATAAGAAATAAGGTGAAACCGACTGGTTTCACCTTTTATTATGTAATATTTAATCGTAATAACTATGCAGTTAACTTCGAGATTTCTTGTTTATAAAACTTATTCAATGGCGTGATTGCTGAAACGATTAGTATGACAACACCAACAAATAACATCAAAAATATAACCCAAATATTGGTATACAATACACTTTCAATTTCAACTTGTGAAAAAATATAATTATTAAGCATTCGGTTTATAATTATCAAGCAAATATAGGAAATGCCAGTAGATAATACAACAATCTTAATGTTATTCATCAAAACCATTTTTACTATATCCATTTTCTTTGAACCCAAAGATAGCAATATACCAATATTCTTCTTGTTGGATTCTACATTCATGCTTAGCAAAAGATACATAAATAACGTACTTAAAATCAGACCAGATGCCACCAAAGCACTTGATATACCTTCAATATGTTCAAGAAAAATTAACGCCCAACTAACATCTTCATTACACTCTGACATTACTGATAGATTTTTTGATTTTATGTATGAAAATAATTTAGAGTTATCGTCTGCATTTAAACTTGCTTTAAGGCTTCTCATATAAACATCATCAAGACTTTGGCCAATGCCCTGACTTAAATAATTATAATCATCTTCAATTATAACAACTTCGTTACCATTGTCTCTAAACAAACCTACAATTTTAAAATTCTCTTTAATATTTTTTTTATTATCTAAATCTGATAATTTAAGATAAACTTCTTGTCCAATGGCATTATCGAAATCTATATCAAAGATATGCAAAAACATTGTAGATACAACAATTTCACCTTTTGATTCTGGTATATCCCCAATGATATCATCAGTATAAGATTGTTTCAATGTAGATATATTCCTGATTTCAAACGATTGAGTGTCTATATTAATTATATTTTTATCAGTAGGAAACTTAACTTGATCATATGTTTGCTGATTCATATATATAGTGTTATAATTATATTTTTTTATATAATCATTAACGCTTTCAAAGCTGTTGGAATTTTCCTTATATTTTGTATTCAATATACCTTTTACTATAACATTATGGCCATATATATTTATGCTACTGCCAATATAGTTACCATCATTTGAGACTTCCCAATTCGTATAATATAAAATGCCATCCAATAAGTAATCGGTAATTACAATTTCACCCTCATTAAGATTAAAGTTATTCCCATCTAACTCAATATTTTCAGCAACTGTGATACTGTCCACCTGCATTTTAAGAATACTATCCTCATAATTTACATCCATGCTAAGATTCATTATACTCGCATATGATTCATTTAAAAGTGTTACAACATGATTAAATGAATAATTATCAAAGTTATTTAATAAATTTGTCTCATCATATTCATCACTTAATAAGATTTGAAGTTCTTCCACTGAACGAGAGCTGTAAATATTATCCTGTATAATCGAAGCATCTAGCAATTTTAAATTAAGCATCATTCCAATTGAAAAGAGACAAGTTATCATAATCAATAATGTTAATGCTAATCTTTTCTTATTTTTTTCAAAGGAAAGCACACGCTTGACTCTATTTAATATTCTAAATGATGATGCCTTTACATTATCAATAGAAGTGATAACTTCATCTTTTTCATAATCGTCTGATAAATTAACTTCTTTTACCATACCCTCTGATAAAACTATTTTATTGTTAGTATATGCTGACATAAGTGTATTATCATGTGATGCAACAACTATCAATATATTTTTTGATAAATTCTTCAATAATTGTAGTACGGAGCGAGCATTCTCTTCATCTAAGTTCCCTGTAGGTTCGTCAGCAAGAATAACTTTACACCCTTTGACTAAAATTCTACATATCGCAACTCTTTGTTTTTCGCCACCACTAATTTCAGATGGTAATCTATCTTTTAATTCTAAGATGTCTAACTTTTGCATTTGATTATATATAAACGCTTCGTCTGGATTTTCATCCCCCGATACCTCAAGTGATAATTTGATGTTATCATATACGGTAAGGGAATCAATTAAGTGAAAGTTTTGATAAATGAAACCAATGTATTGATTTCTTAAAGTTGTATTAGAAATATTTGAATCATGAATGGAAGTGTATTCTATCTCTCCCGAGGTTACATTTGCAATAGTACCAATAATATTCAATAAAGTACTTTTCCCACTTCCACTTTTCCCACTTAAATGTACCAACCCTTTTTCAGGTAATTCTAATGAAACATCAGATAAAGCTTTTTTCACTTTATTGTTATTTATATAGTTTTTAGTAACGTTTTTAAAAATTATCATATCAGCACTCCGTACTATGTAATTATCTATTTATTATAGTTATAAATACTTATCAAACCACTATTTGCAGTTTCAAAACTTACATCAAGAGAGTTTATCCATCTATAGTCAAAATACATTTGTTCATAATCTGCAAAAAGTTTAATTCTGAAATAACTATCGGTTTTTGGTACTTTTACTACACAATAAATATTTGTTCCATATGAAATTACTACTGAAATTTCTCTACTATTAGTTAATTGTAATTTTTATCTATATGCTTTGCTTATCTTCGCAAAGAATTCCGTCCTACAATCATTTTGATCATGTTGCTTTATACATATATATTTCATGGTCCCCTCCAATTGATTTATTTGTTACTTCTATTTTAACTCATTTTTTATATCAATAACAGGGCACATATGTCCAAAATCAGAATAATTCAATTGTTTTGATTTACCTTTGCTATTATTATGCTTAAATGAGTTGACTCTTTTCGTATTTAATTATTAACTTCTCATTTACTATACTGATTTTTTATATTAAAAAACACCCATTTCTTAAATTATACATATCTAATATGTATATCTATTTTGAGGGTGTTTTAAATATTTCATGTTTAATTTTTCTTAAATCTAATCCTGCTAAATTTCAAATCTAACTCATGATTAACTTTAAATAAATATGCAAATAAGAACGCAAACTGAGACAGTGTTAATAAAATAATCAATGAAACAATCAATATGCCACCAAAGACTGACAAAGCACCTGGTAAATATCCTCTAACGACTGCAACTAATCGAACAGAATTAGAAAATGATTTAAATATGATTAAGACAACAGTGACGATATAAAATACATATTTCGCATCCTGATAGTTGTTATGATACATCACGTATAGGTATAAACACAACCACAAAACATTCATGCCAACCGTAAATATAATCTGTGATGTATTGTTAAAAGCGATTGGAAGTTCCGAGAAACTTACCATAATCGTTATTGCAAAAAACAGGTGATTCGCAATTACTGCAAGTATTACAAAAAAATGATTTTTCTCGGATGTTTTAAAGTTTGCTAAAACACCTAAAACTATTGTAACAACTAAATAAAGCCATGAGGTAACAGATCCAAACGCATGAAAAACAATAAATTCAACGATGGATAATAGAACAAATATAATCGAAGTAATTTTCACATTAAGTTTATCATTGCTTAAATCCATGTAATCACCTTTACTAGAGTTTTAAAAATATTTTTTCCGATTTACGCTTAATGATATCATAAAACGGTATAACTAGTAAAATATTCATCAAACTTAATAATAACATTAATAGTTCAGGCACCATATAATCTATTAAAAAGTAATAAATCACAGCATTAATTACTACTACCGTCATACCTAATAACATACCAATAAGGGCACCTGCACTTTGTTTAACCACTTCTACTTCATTCTTATAGTCAAACTTAGGAAAATAAAGGTTAATCACCGAATCAATAAATGAAACTAATACAAGTAAACTTGCTGATAATACAAATAGAACTAGTGCTAGAAACGGTGCAATATGAATTGAGAACATAAATATAAAAATAGATATAAAGATAACTGGTAATGCTAATACAATATTAAATAATATTTTTGATAGCATCACGCGTTCAGCTTTAATTGGAAGACTCTTGATAATCCAAAAGTTTTTCCCTTCTAGTGAAAGTGTAATGGCCGGTGTATAAGCAAGTGAAACTACAAATCCAATGATTAATGCAACAGCAACAAACGGTTCTAAATTAGCTATTTCCAGAGTAGCAAACACCGATGTTATATCATCAACAAATAGTGATGCAATGCTTAACACTAATAGAATCACTAATCCAAATCCAGCATTTAGAGCATAAATAGGAATACTAAAGAATTTATTAAATTCTTTTTTTATAATAATGCTCGTTACTGATCTCTGTGCAATCTTAGTAGCTTTAACTTTTTTGTTTCGGTGTTTTTGAATACCTTTTTGATTAAGTGCTGTTGATATTTTTTCAACTCCAAAGATAAATGCGATTAATAAAAAAACATGTGATAATACAAGATATAGGAACTCTAAGATATTGTGATCGCTAATTGCATGTTGATACCATCCAATTGGAGGATAGTATTTTGTTATGCCTGCAATGACATCTATCTGTCCTGTAAGTGGATTAACTTCTCCATCACCCATTAATGAGAACTGAAGAACCATGATTCCAAAGAATAAAATAAACAACAAGATGATTTGAATGATCTTGCCAAAACTGAACTTTGTCGCAATATATCCAATACCTAATGAGAAAAACGTCATAACTACAATTGGAACAATTGGAAATACAACACTGAACAGCAAATAGATCAATAAACTTACGATATTAAATCCTGCAAAATAGAAATATGAGAATAATATCGGTAATACAAATATAAAATTAATGATATACATCCATATAAACATAACAGTAAGTTTAGCAGCAAACACTGTTCTCGGTTTAATCGGTAGTGGTGCAACAATATCGTAATCCTTATAAAAGAATAATGTACCACTAGCTCTAAACAATGCCATAATAATTGGCAATCCCAAAGAATACATCGCCAGAAAACTTATCATGACATGAATTTGATTCATATCATTTAATATATCTGCTAAGTTAAAAAACATAAAACCAAAAGATCCCAACAATACGACTGTACCATATAAAATGAGTGCGTATATCGCAATCTTTTTGCCTTTACTTCCATTCACTTTAAATAAACGGTCAAGTGAGAAATCTCTTAAATAAACTTTTAATAATTTAAAGTACATTATGATTCGTTCGCAATTTCCATAAAGACTGATTCTAATGATTTACTAGAAATGATATCTTCATTTCGTCCTGATTCTAATATTTGACCGTTTTTAATAATTGCTACTTTATTACACAATTTTTCAACAACTTCTAAAACGTGTGTCGAAAAAAATATAGAAACACCTTGTTCACATAACTTTTTAAACTCTTCTTTTAAAAGAAAACTTGCTTGTGGATCAAGGCCAACAAATGGTTCATCTAATAAGAATACTTTAGGTTTGTGAATAAGTGCGCCAATAATGACAATCTTTTGTTTCATCCCATGAGAATATGAGCTAATAGGCTGTCCTAAGACTTCGGACATGCCAAACATTTGAGCATATTTATTAATTTCTTTTATACGCTCTTCTGTGCTAATTTCGAAAACATCAGCCATAAAGTTAATATAATCGATACCCGATAAAGATTCATAAACGTCTGGGTTATCAGGAATATATGCAATTTGGCGCTTAACTTCTAGTGGCTGATCTTTAACTGAGATATGGTTAACTAAAATCTCGCCTTCATCAAAATTTAGAATACCAGCAATTGATTTTAATAATGTTGTTTTACCAGCACCATTATGTCCAACAAAGCCATAAATATCACCGTCTTCAATGGTTAAAGAGATATCATTACAGGCTTTCTTCTTTCCATCATAACTTTTTGTAACATTTTTAATTTCTAACATTAAACATCTTCCTTCCTATTGTTTAAATTGTTATTGCTTAAACGCTTTATGAAAATACCCCTTAATACGTTTTCCAAATTTAGTTTGATCATAACTTAAAATTGCAATCTTATAAATTGGTGCGACTATATAAAGGCTTAATACCATAAATCCTACACTAATAACTAGTGCGATGATTGTTTGCAAGGTAGATAGTGCACCTGTAGCAAATGCAATCGGTGCAACGATTGGCGTAAATATTGGAATAAAACTCATAATTGCTAAGAAACTTCCACCACCAGCGAGTGAACCAAATATAGCAATATAATAAGCTGCTAATAATATCATCATAAGTGGTGCTTGAAATTGTTGATAATCCTCTTGAGTAACGGCCATTGATGCAAACATTGCAGCAATCACTAAGTATAGTATAGCGCCAATGAATGTAAATAATACAGTAAATAACAATATTAGTGGCCAATTTGGCATGACTTCACCTAATAATTGAAGTAAACTTTGTGCTTCGGTACCTGAGCCAGCATCAACAAATAATCTAGAAACTAGAGCACCGACAACACCATAAGCAATAACTAATAGTGATTGTGAAATTACAAATAAAATAGCTGCTGTAACTTTAGATAAGAAGTGCATCTTGGCTGGTACACTTGAAATAATGGTTTCAATTGCTTTTGTTGATTTTTCTTCAATAATATCAACGCCCACAAATTGTGTTGCCATAATAATTAAGATAAATATAGGCAATACCAATATGCTTCCTAGACTGTTAACTATTTCTGCTTGTCCTGGATCTTCATAATCAGGCGCATGATTTTCAATATATGTAGGACTTTGATATCCATCAATTTGATAATTGATTAAAAACAATGAAATTGAATTTTCATATGCTTTATTTGATTCTGGTGATTTGCTGTATATATTTACCTCTGGATGATTTGCGTTACCTGTAAACACGAACACGATATCACTAGAGTCTTCATTAGTCCAAAATGCTTCTGAATCAAATGAATCAATCACCTCAACTAAATAAAATGGCTTTTCCAATCCTTGATTAAACCATGCATCAAGTTCACTAACAAGCTCACCCTCATCAGTTTGATTGTAGACTTCAATAGTGATATTTTCAATTACATCGTCGCTTGAAAAAGCATCGATGATCTGTGGAATATTAATAATTGCTACCGTTAGTATAAATATAATAATATTTGCAATCAAAAAAGCTTTGCGCTTCATGCGTTTTTCTAAGCCGTATTTAACTAAAAACTTAAACTTCTTCATCTTTGCGACCTACCTTTGCAATAAATATTTCAGAAAGTGATGCTTGTTCAACATCATATTTACTTATGTTCTTACAAGTCTTTACATAATCAAAGACTAAATGGGCAATATCTTCATCTTCAATTTTAACGATTGTTTCATCAGCGTTTTCTATAACGTCATAAACACCATCAATCAATCGTATTTTATCAGGATTGATATCTCCTCTAAGAATAATCTTATGTTTTTTAAAACCTTTCTTAATATCTTTAATCTTTCCTTCAATAATTGCTTTACCTTTTTCTAAAACAATAACTTGTTCACAAAATGATTCAACATGATCTAATTGATGTGATGAGAAGACAACCATACATCCTCTCTTTTGAAAATCTCTTATAACATCAACAAAAAGTTCTGTGTTGATTGGATCTAGACCACTGAATGGTTCATCCAATACTAAAAGTTTTGGATTGTTAATAAGCGCTGAAATAAACTGAATCTTTTGTTGATTCCCTTTAGATAGTTCTTTAATCTTTTTGTCTTTATAACCGACGATATCAAAACGTTCTAGCCAATAATCTAAACGTTCTAAAATCAACTTAGGTTCCATATCTTTAAGTTGACCAAAAAACAACATTAATTCCTTCACTGTAATCTTGGTTAAAAGACTTCTTTCTTCAATCATATACCCGATATCATTAACATTATGATATCCAACTTTTTGTCCATCAAATAAAACTTCACCTTGTGTTGGTTCAAGTAACCCCATAATCATTCTAAACGTTGTGGTTTTACCTGCACCATTAGTCCCTAATAGACCAAAGATTTCACCTGGTTGAATATTAAAAGATAGGCAATCAACTGCGACTAAATCGCCATACATCATTTTTGCATTCTTGATTTCTAACATAAACTTTCACCTTTTCTCTTATAAAACTAGAAAAAGCCCCATTAAGGGCTTTTCTACATTATTTTTTTGTACAAAACATTAGTACAATCATTTCCATAGTATAGTCCTCTAAATGATTCACAAATCATTCTAGTCACACTAATGGTACTGCGGAGTCTAGAAATTTCCTTCTTGTTTCCAGCCCCACATACCATCCTTGATTTGACTGATTGTTATCCCCCCAACAATCTAGAAAATCTGTGAAATAGTTAATATAACTAATATATCAACGCCTATATTATAGCATATTATTAGTGATTATTCAATATTATTCGTACATTTCACTTTTGTAGTCCTTCTACCATATCCAAAAATTGTTGAAATGGTACTGTAACTTGTTGTTGTGAACCATATGCGCGATATGTTACAAGTTTTTCATCACGTTCCTTATCACCTAATACAAGTGAATAAGGAATTTTTTGTGATTGTACTTCTCTAATCTTATAGCCAAGCTTTTCATCTCTAAAATCCACTTCTACACGATGACCAGCTCTTTGAAGTCTATCATACACTTCTTTAGCATAAGTTTGATGTTGTTCGTTGTGAACAGGCAATACTCTTACTTGAACTGGTGATAACCAGTATGGGAATGCACCTTTATACTCTTCTGTTAAGTATGCAACAAATCTTTCCATTGTAGATACAATACCTCTGTGGATAACTACTGGTCTATGATCATTCTTACCATCTTCGCCAACATAGGTTAATTCAAATCTTTCAGGTAATAAAAAATCTAATTGAATGGTTGACAAAGTTTCTGAATTACCAAGTGCAGTTTTCACTTGAACATCAAGTTTTGGTCCATAGAATGCGGCTTCACCAGTTGCTTCAAAATAGTCCATACCAAGTTCATCCATAGCTTCTTTTAGCATCTTTTCAGCTTTATTCCACATGTCATCATTAGGGAAATATTTTTCTTTATCTTCTTTATCTCTATAACTTAATCTAAAGGCATAATCTTTGATACTGAAATCTTCATAAACTGCTAACATCAATGCAACTGTTCGTTTAAACTCATCTTTGATTTGATCCGGTTTAACAAAAATATGCGCATCGTTCAATGTCATCTCACGCACGCGTTGAAGCCCTGATAATGAGCCACTCTTTTCATAGCGGTGCATCATACCTAGCTCAGCGATTCTAATTGGTAATTCTCTATAACTGTGAACATCGTTCTTGTAGACTAACATATGATGAGGACAGTTCATTGGACGTAATACTAGCATTTCACCATCACCCATGTCCATTGGAGGAAACATTGAATCTTGATAGTGATCCCAGTGCCCTGAAGTTACATATAATTCTTTACTTCCTAAAACTGGAGTATAAACATGAAGATAACCTAAACTGATTTCTTTATCAGTAATATATCTTTCAATCACACGACGAATAGTCGCACCTTTAGGTAACCAGAATGGAAGTCCTTGTCCACCTTCTTTAGATGTGAAGAATAATCCTAATTCTTTGCCTAGTTTTCTGTGATCTCTTTCTTTTCTTTCTTCTAAAAGTTTCAGATAAGCATCTAAATCTTTTTGACTAAAAAATGCAGTACCATAAATACGTTGTAACATTTTGTTATTTGAATTACCGCGCCAATATGCACCTGCAAGACTTAATAATTTAAAATATTTAATATCTTTACTATTTGCCATATGTCCACCACGACATAAATCAAAAAAATCTCCTTGTTGATAAACAGATAATTGATCATTTTTATAACCTTCAATAATTTCAAGTTTATAAGGATCTTTAGAAAATATTTCTTTAGCTTCTTGATAAGATACTTCTTTTCTTATGATATCAAATCCTTGCTCAGATAATTTTTTCATTTCTTTTTCAATCTTAGCAAGATCATCATCACTTACCTTAACATCACCAAAATCTACATCATAATAAAAACCTTCATCGATATATGGACCAACCCCGAAACAAGCATTAGGATATAATTTTTGAATTGCTTGAGCCATAAGATGTGCTGCACTATGTCTTAACACATTTAATGCTCTCTTATCATCTTTGGTCAAAATTGATAAATTGCCATCAACTTCTAATGGTCGATCTAACTCTACATAATCACCATTAAAAATTGCTGCTACAGATTTTTTAGCTAAACTGATTGAAATAGATTCAGCAATCAATTTTGATGAAACACCTTTTTTAAATTGTTTTTGACTTCCGTCAGGGAAAATAATATTTATCATATTTCCACTCCTTTTCATAAAAAAACGTCCTTAGAATATATCTAAGGACGATTATCATCGCGGTACCACCTTAGTTCTAGAAGTATCTTCTAGCCCTCAAATACTTTTAACGCAAGTTACACGGATTATGTTTTCATAACCAACTCCAAGGTAGTCATGCTCATCAATTCGTAGCTTTCACCATCCTACGTCGCTTAAGTCGATGTCATGTTGTCCTCTTCTTTGTTTTCACTTGATATTATATCACTTTTTACGAAAAAGAAAATATATATTTTATTTTTTATTGCCAACAATAAAAAAAGCTTATTTGCATAAGCTCTTACCAAGTTAATGTTTGAATGGTATTTCAGTTAATTTAATATATATCATTAAATCTTTTAATCGTTGGATAAGTCGTCCAGCTTTTGATCTTCCTGATTCATCTTTAACCAATGTCATCATATCTAAAATTTGTGTATGTGTGTAGTTACTAGACATAAACACTGGAAGTTGAGCTGATAATCTATATTGCAAAACTGGAATCAATACTTCATCTCTAAACCAAGTACTAACATTTTCTCCACCAAAATCATCCATCATTAAAACATCTGCTTTTTTAAGTTTATTGATTCTTTCTTCTAAGTTACCTTCATTCATCCCTTGTTTTAGACTTCTTGTTAAATCTGGCATATAGACAAATAATACCATAACTCCACGATCAGCTAATTCTTGAGCAATTGCGGATAACAAATATGATTTACCCGTACCATATGATCCATGGATATACATACCTTGTTCATATTGATTAACTTTATAGTGATCTAAAAAGTATTGTGCTGTTTCATAGGCTCTAATTCGTTCTTGATTGAAACAATCAAATTGAGCAAGTGATGCATCTTGAATATATACTTCGCTATCATAGAATTTAAGATGATCACGTATGCGTGCCTTCTTAAGTTCTATCGCTTTTTCTTTTGTAGGACGATAATAAACTTCAATATAAGGATCGGTCTTTAACATGATTTCATAACCATCTTTAATCGGTTCGTCTTGTTTTTGAATGATATATTGATAAACTTTATTGATATCAACGTCGTTTACTTTTAAGTCTTTTGTTTCTTCAAAACTTTCAACAACTTTTCTCATATCTAGTAAATTCATCTCTAATCCTCCATTTCTGCAATTCTTTTAACATAGTCATCCATCCAGTCAGGTTCTGCTGTTTTAGTGACTTTCTTTTCCTTCTTACTTTCAAATGACCCTTCTAACTTAGATGCGTATTCAATCGCGTCTTCAGTCGTCTGAATACCTCTGTTCAACCAGTCATTTAATACTTTTTCTAAATAGTTTATATGTGGTAGTATACCATCTTTGTGTTTAAGAACCAACATTAATATGACATTTACAATACCTGGTTCTACATGATTTCTTTCTAATATTTGAAATGCCGTACTTAAAGCTAGACCCTGCTGGTCAACTTTAGCAAATTTAGAAATAATATCATAAGGTGTCGCTTTTTCAATTAGATCCACTTCAGAATTTGTTTTTTCTTTAATCGTTAATACTTGATTCTTCTTTTCAAAGTACTGTTTTGCTTTAAAGTTTAATACTTGATAGTTTATATTTTGCTTACTTTGTGATGCAAGCGTATAAACTTCAACCATATCAGCGACATTGTATTGATAGACAAACGCGATTTTTTCAATCGTTTCTTTAAGTTTTCTATTAAGTAAAGAGGAAGTCTTAAGTCGATCAGGTAATGCATCAACGAATCCATTAAAATCAAATCTAGATTCAATTAATAATCCGTGGTTTTGAACTCTACCCTCTAATGCATCATCAACTTTGAGAAGATTCAACTGTTTAAACTCATATAAGGAATCAAATGGTTTTGATATATTTTGATAACCATCAAGTTCTGGTATATCCTTTTTAAACATTTCAATCAATATATTTAAATTTTTTTCACCAATTTCGCTTTGAAGATAACTCCCAAATACGGTATCCGTTAAAAATTGTTTCGCTGTTAGTGGTGTTTTTAGCAAATAGATATACATATCTTCGTTTTGATAAGTTTCAACTAAATTTAGCGCTTCTAACTTACGTCTCATCTTAAGAAAATCAGTTTGTTTCATGTTAAGTAGATCAAATAAAATTTGATGTGATAACATCTCTACATTTGATTGATGAATCATTTGATAGAATGTCGTATATAACGCATAAGATTCCATCCCTAAAAGTGGTTGATATAAAAGCGATAGAACTTTAAAATCACTCGTTGATAGATCTGATTGCATATATAGCTTAAAGTTTGTGCTATTTTTCATCATTTACCTCTTTTAGCAAAGTATCAATTTGATGATACAATTTTTTTCTGCTACCTTTATTATTTAAAACGACATCTGAAAGCATGCGTTTTTCTTGAATGTCCATTTGTAAACCGATTCTATGAATCGCTTCTTTTAGACTCATCTTATCACGCTTCATCATTCGAATGATTTGAACCGATTGCGGTGCATAGACCAACCATGTCTCATCACATTGTGTTTGATAACCTACTTCAAATAATAACGGCATATCAATAAAGATAATTTTTTCATCCTTAAATCGTTTCTTTTGCACTTCAATTTCATCAAAGACAAATGGATGGACCATTTGATTTAACACTTTCAATTTTTCTTCATCATGAAAAATAAATGATCTAAGTTGAGATATAACATCTTCATCTTTATTTAACTCAAACTCAGTGATTACTTCTTCGATTAAGTGCTTGTTATTTTTCCATAGATTATGAACAATGATATCAGAATCTATAACGTGATAACCCTTTTCAGTTAAGTACGTCGAAACAGTGGATTTGCCTGTAGCAATTCCACCAGTAAGACCAATAATCTTATTTTTGGCATATTGGGCAGACATAGGTTCCGCGTCCTCCTACTTTTATTTTTTTAATGATATGTCCACATACTGGACAAGGCTTTCCCTCTCTTGTGTGTACATTTAATTCATTTTGAAATCTACCATGTACTCCAAGTGAGGATGTATAACTTCTGATGGTTGTTCCACCAAGAAAAATTGCTTTTTCTAATACCAACCTAGCAGACTCAATAAGTTTAATCGCTTCTTTTTTTGTAACCTTACACGCTTTTCTTGTTGGTTTAACACCACTTAGGAATAATGTTTCATCAACATAGATGTTACCAAGTCCACTAATCACGTGCTGATCTAGTAAAACATTCTTAATCGCAGTCTGTCGCTTATGAACATTTTTATAGAAATCCGTAGGATCAATATCCCATGGCTCCACACCTAGATCAGATAGTGGATAAACATCTTTATATTTATCTTTTGGTAAAAGATGAATGGTTCCAAATTTTCTCGTATCGTGATATCTTAACTGTCTCTCATCATCTAGTGTGAAGATGACATGCTCGTAGGGTAGATATAACTGTTTTGCTGTTTTCACGTAAAACTTACCTTCCATGCGTAAATGCATGATCATCGCATCTTGATCTAGAATAAAAACCAAGTATTTACCATATCTTTCAATATCGTTAATCGTTTGATTTTTAATCTTATTCATAAACGATTTTGAATCAGTTTTAATCATTGGTTCATAATCAAAGGTTACATCTACAATTTTACAACCTTTGACAAGATTTAATAATGTACGTCTTACTGTTTCTACTTCTGGAAGTTCTGGCATTTAATCACCTATTTTAATTCAAACCAATTCTTACCTACATCACAAGATGTTTCCAATCTCACTTTCATCTTCACTGCACCACTCATCATTTGTGGAACGATAACTTTCATCTCCTCTAATTCATGTAGTGGTACTTGCAAGATCAATTCATCGTGTACTTGAAGTAAAATCTTAGATTGCTTCTTATTCTTCTTCAAATATTGGTATAGATCAATCATCGCTTTCTTTAAGATGTCTGCAGCACTACCTTGAATTGGTGCATTAAGTGCAGTTCTCTCGCCAAATGCGCGTTGCATATATACAGTTGATTTAAGTTCAGGGATGTATCTTCTTCTATGCATAATCGTTTCTACATATTCATGCTCTTTAGCAAACTCAACAATATCTTCCATATATTTCTTTATTTCAGGATACACATTTAGATACTCATCAATAAATCTTTGAGCTTCTTTTGGTCCCACATGAATGTCTTCAGCAAGACTCCATGCACCAATGCCATAAATAATACCAAAGTTTACAGCCTTTGCAGCCCTTCTCATCTCAGATGTAACTTCTGTCTCATTAAAAATAGCTTTAGCTGTCTTTGTATGAATATCTTCATGAGCGTTAAATGCTTCAATCAATTGCTTAACATCTGCGAAATCTGCAAGTACGCGCAACTCTATTTGTGAATAGTCAGCACCTAAGAAAAAACAATCCATTTTAGGTACGAAAAACTTTCTAATCTCTCTTCCCTCTTCAGTGCGAATTGGAATATTTTGCAAATTAGGATCAAGCGATGATAATCTTCCTGTTGTTGTTAATGCCTGCGTATAGATGGTATGAACTTTACCATCATCAAAAACATTTTGCTTGATACCAACAATATAGGTTCCATGCAATTTAGTTAATTGTCGATACTCCATAATAAGTGGAATGATCGGATGCTGATGCTTAAGTTTATTTAAAACATCAACATTGGTTGAATATCCCGTTTTAGTTTTCTTCGCGTGTGGTAATTTTAATTTATCAAAAAGAATTTCACCCAACTGTTTTGGACTTGAAACAGTAAATGATTCTCCAGCAAGTTCAATGATCTCAGCTTCTATTCTATCAATGCGTTCTTTAATCGCATTTCCTTGACGTTCTAGTTCATCTTGATCAACAAGTAGACCTTCATATTCCATTTCCGCTAAAACTTCTGATAGTGGCAATTCTATATCCGTAAATAACGATAATTGTTCTTGATCTTTTAAATCATTTAACATACGACTTCTTAACTCAAAAACTGCTTTAGCTTTAGATGCAACATGCTTCAAATAGAATTCCTTTAAAGGTAATCCCTTTTTAGCGCCCTTACCATAAACTTCTTCATCATATTGCATATCTTCGTAATCGAAGGCTGAAACGATACGTTTAAACTCTTCTTTACCAAGATGTGAATCAATCAGATAAGCAGCGATAAGCAAATCAAATGTCACAGCTTCTATTTCTTTTAAATTCCATTTTAAGAATACTTTAATTGCTTTAAAATCATAAACGTATTTCTCTTTCTTTTCATCAAGCAAGAAATCGTAGAACACTTCTGATTGCATCGCATATAAAGGATCTAGAAAATAGTGATTTTTACCATCTGAAAGTCCAACACCCCATAGTTCGGCTTTATGATAGTTGTAATCACTAAACTCAAAGTGAACCGCGATACCTGATTTTAATATTTTCTTCAAATCAGATTCTTTTATTATTTCAATGGGTTCCCATGATTCGACAACTGTTGGTTTTGCTAATCGTTTAACAAACATATGGAGATCAAATGAAGTAAAAAACTTCACTAATGCTTCATAGTCAGCTTCAACTTTTTCGATTGTATCAACTGTTGGTTCAATATCAGCATTCAAATCAATGGTTACTAAATCTTGGCTCATATAAGCTGAATCTTTATTATCCCTTATCTTTTCACCTAATTTACCTTTAATCTCATCTACATGTGCATAAAGGTTATCCAGTGTTTTATATTGATCTAATAATTTAATCGCTGTTTTTTCACCAACGCCAGGTACGCCTGGGATATTATCCGATGAGTCACCCATGAGCGCTTTTAAATCAATCATTTGGTCATGAGTTAAACCATAACGATTAACAATACCATTAGGATTATATGAATCAACTTCTTGCATACCACGTTTTAAAAGGTTTACAGTCACATTATCATCGACCAATTGAAGCAAATCCTTATCGCTTGAATAAACATCTACCTTATATCCTTTTTTACTAGCCTGTTTAGCAAGTGTACCAATGATATCATCTGCTTCATAACCTGGTTTAAAATATAGTTTAACACCCGATAGTTTAATATAGTCATAAATCATCGGAATTTGTTCACCTAATTCTTCTGGCATTTTAACACGACCAGCTTTATAAGCTTCATATTTTATATGTCGTTTGGTTGGCTCTTTTGTATCAAAAGCCACTAAAACATCTGTTGTTTCATCAGTTACTATCTTTTCAAACATACCTACAAACGCGAAAAGTGCATTAGTAAAAACACCCTTGCTTGATTGCATGATTTTGGCGCCCGGATATGCAGTTGCATAATAAGCTCTAAACATGATTGAATTGCCATCTATTAACGTGATTTTCTTCATATAGAGTCCCCTTTATAATATTTTAACATGTGATTTAGACAAACTTTCCCACAACATATGTGGATAACATAATGAAAAAGGTCATTAAAATCTAAAATGACCCTTATTTTTACCTTTACCTTTTCTTTGCTTAGGTTGAAATGCCTGTCCTGGATTTTTTGCCATTTGTTGCATTTGTCTTTCATCCATATTAGACATTTGTTTCATCATCTTAAGTTGCGCCTCTAGCGCCTGTCTTAGACGATTGACATCTGATACTTGCATACCAGATCCCTTCGCAATTCTAGTACGTCTGCGACTAGATTGATCTATGAGTTGTGGATGTTTTCTTTCTTCTTCAGTCATGGATGATATGATCACACTCATTTTATTAAACTGTTTATCATCAACTTGTGATGCAGCTTGTTTCAAATTACCCATACCAGGAATGAAACCCATGATTTTAGAAACAGAACCCATACGTTTAATCATCTTTAACTGTTTTAACAAATCGTTATAGTTAAACGTATTATTCATTAATTTTTCCATCATATTTTGTGCTTCATCTTCATCGATTGCATCAGTTGCTTTCTCAATAAGGGTTAATACATCACCCATACCAAGAATACGTGAAGCCATGCGCTCAGGATGGAATACTTCAAAGCTATCCATCTTTTCACCCGATGATGAAAACTTAATTGGAATGCCTGAGATTTCTCTAATTGATAATGCAGCCCCACCACGAGTGTCACCATCCATCTTCGTAAGGATTGCTCCAGTGGCATTTAATTGATCATGAAAACTCTTTGCAATGTTTGCAGCATCTTGACCAGTCATCGCATCAACCGTTAATAAGATTTCTGAAGGATTCGCAATCTTCTTGACATCAACTAATTCTTGCATCATTTTTTCATCAATGTGCAAACGACCAGCAGTATCAATGATTACAACATCAAAACTGTTATCCTTCGCATATTTTAAACCATCTTTAACAATCTTTCTTGCATCGATTAATCCTTCTTCAAAGACTTCAATACCAATCTGTTTTCCGATGACCTTTAATTGTTCAATCGCAGCTGGACGATATACGTCAGCAGCGATTAATAATACTTTTTTATTTTCGCTTTTTCTAATATATACAGCAAGTTTACCAATAGATGTAGTCTTTCCTGAACCTTGAAGACCAATTGTCATTAAAGTGGTAAGCCCTGAAGTGCTATATTTTAACCCTTCAGCTTCTACACCCATAACCTTCTTCAATTCTTCATGTACAATCTTAACAACTTGTTGACCAGGATTTAGTCCTTTTAAAATCTTTTCACCAACGGCTTGTTCTTTTACATCAGCAATAAACTTTTTAACAACACGAAAGTTAACATCGGCTTCAAGAAGCGATAATCTAACTTCGCGCATCATTTCATCAATATCTTTTTCATTTAATACACCACGTCCAGTGATACGACGCATCGCCATTTGCATACGCGAGCTTAAACTAGTTTCTGCCATTTATTCATCCAACTTTCCAATTTCATCTAAAAGATCAAAATCTTGAGATCTTTTTATTTGATTAATAAGGTCTAATCGTTTAAATGCTTTACTAAGTAAACCTAGTTTATTCTCATAATCAATCAGATGTGTCTCCACTTTTTTCAATTGATCATGAACCGCATTACGACTAACACCAACGATATCAGATATTTCTTGCAAAGAATAATCATCATAAAAATAATATTTAAAATAAGATACCTGTTTATCCGTTAAAAGTGATTGATACTTATCAAACAATCTATTTAAATGTTCTTTTTTTTCAAAAGTTTCCATAAGAACCTCCTCTTAGAAGAAATCACTGAATAGATCATAAATATATTGTTCAATATCAAAATAGACCAAATCTTCAATCCTTTCGCCTAGACCAACATATTTAATAGGTACACCATATAAATGTCTTATTGCAAGTACGATACCACCTTTAGCAGTACCGTCTAGTTTTGTCAATATAACACCTGTAACATCAGTAGCTTCTTTAAATACTTCTGCTTGTCGCATGCCATTTTGTCCAGTTGTCGCATCAATTACAAGAAGTGTTTCTTGTGGCGCATTAGGACAAGTCTTTTGAATGACACGGTGCATCTTTTCTAATTCTTTCATTAAATTAACCTTATTTTGAAGTCTACCTGCTGTGTCGCATAAAACGACATCATAGTCTTCACTATTTGCTAATTCTAGTGCATCAAACATAACGCTTGATGGATCTGATCCCTCAGGTTTAGTATAAACAAAACATCCAGCGCGCTGGCCCCATATCTTTAATTGGTCGATTGCTCCAGCTCTAAATGTGTCACCCGCAACAAGCATAACCTTCTTACCTTGATCCTTAAACTGTTTTGCAAGTTTTCCAATGGTCGTTGTTTTTCCTACACCATTGACACCAACAAAAAGATAAACGTTTAGTTCATCCTCATCATATCTTAATTCTGTATTTACAAGTTCACCCTGTAAATAGATTTCAAATAATCCATCAACAATCATCTCTGTTAACATTTTAGGATCTGTAATATTTTTAATCTTAACATCTTCTCTTAATTTATCAATAAAATAGACAACTGTATCAACACCGATGTCCGCTTGTATGAAGATGTCTTCTAGTGAATCGAAAAGATCATCATCAATTTGATTAGAGTGATCTAATATAGCTTTTAACGTACTAAAATTTTGTTTTGCTTTGTGTAAACCTAGTTGATATTTATCGTTCTTCTTTTTCTTAGAAAACAAACGTTGAAATAATCCCATTTAACCACCTCAAACTTAATACTATTATAACATACTCAAAAAGAAAACCGAAAGGTTAGTCTTTCGGTAATTGTTTAACAAATCCAATCAGTTGATCATAATTTAAATGGTTTGTCATTTCTTCTACATATTCTAAATAAATCACCTGACGCTCTTTGTCTAAAACAAATATAGAACGGGCTTCCAATCTATTTTCCTTCATGTTAGTACCAAACTTATTTGCGAAATCTAAATCGATATAATCGCTTAATGTAATCACGTTAGGAAGTCCTGAATTGCCACACCATTTAGCCTGAGCATTTGGCAAGTCATTACTTATTGTTAGTATCGTAACATCATCACGATCAGTCAATTCTTTGTTTACAGTTCTAGTTTGCATATCACAAACTGTGGTTTCTAAAGATGGAACAACGCTAATAATAATATATTTCGATTTATAATCTGATAAATTAACTGTTTCACCCTTATTGTTAATCACATGGAAATCAGGTGCTATATCACCAACTTTTTTTGTTTGGCCTAATAGTGTCACTGGTTTTCCTTTAAATGTCTTCATAAAAATGCCTCCATTTTCCAAGATGTATTATATCACAAAACTTTATGTTTTGTCATAAAAAAGCGGTCCCTCATATAAAAGAATGAGGGACCAATTAAGGGGATTTGTTGTGTATTTTCATACACTAAATAGGGGATAAGTAACATCCTTATTTTTTGGATGCATTACTATATTATCACTTTTAATATCTTTTGTAAAGAATAAAATATTTTTGCCATAATTTGCGTAAATTTAGTCTTTTTTGATGTATCTACATTTTGGAAATCCACTGCATGCCAAGAACTCACCATACTTAGATGTTCTCACAACAAGCGGCTTTCCACACTCTGGACAAATCTCATCAGTGATTTTTGGTTGGATTTTTTCCATATGTTCTTGAGCGTAATCCACCATTGGAATAAACGCGTGATAGAAATCACGAACAATCTTAACACCTGATCGCTTCGATTCTGAAATATCATCTAATGCTTTTTCCATTTTAGATGTATATTCAACATTAATAATCTTGCTAAAGAAAGCATCCAACTCTTTAGCGGTTAACTTACCTTGATCGGTTGGTACGAATCGTTTTGATTCTAAATTCACATAATCTCTAGCTTTAATCGTTTGGATAATTTGAGCATATGTAGAAGGTCTGCCTATGCCTAATGATTCCATTTCTTTAATTAAGGATGCTTCACTATATCTTGAAGGAGGCGTTGTTTCTTTTTCAATCTTTTCGACTGTTTTAGCACTCAACTCTTGCCCTACTTCCAATGCTGGAAGTCTCTTTTCTTTTGGTTTTTGATCATCAAAGACACGGTAGTACCCATCAAACTTCTCAATTAATCCATCAGTTTGATATACATGTCCATTGCTTTCTAATGAAACCTTAGTTGATTCAAAGATAGCAGGTGCCATTAGTGATGCTACAGTTCTTTCATAAATACGTTTATATAGTTTATATTCATCTCTAGATAAATATGCTTGCAGACTTTCGGGTGTATTCTCTAATGATGTTGGCCGAATTGCTTCATGGGCATCTTGTGCATTACTACTTGTTGTTACTTTATATTTACCAATATAGTTTTTACCATAGTGATCTTCAATGTATTTCTTCGTATCCTTAACAAATGGTTCAGCAAGTCTTGTTGAGTCAGTACGCATATAGGTAATTAAACCCATCATTTCGCCGTGAATATCAATACCTTCGTATAACTCTTGAGCAACACGCATTGTTTTACTTGCACTCATAGATAAATAGTTTATCGCATCTTGTTGAAGTGTTGAAGTAATAAATGGTGGTTTAGGATTACGTATAGAATCCTTGACATCAATCTTAGTAATCTTAAACGGATTAGTTGATTCCTCTTCAATTTTAGTTGCTTGTTCTAAGTTTAAGCGTGTTTTAGCAGGGATGACATAATGAGCCTTAAATCTTGCGAAAATAGCGTCTAATTCATAGTATTTAACTGGAATGAACGCTTCGATTTGTTTTTCTATATCTACTATGAGTTTTAATGCAACACTTTGCACACGACCAGCAGATTTTGATTTAATCTTTGATTGAAGTAATTTTGATAATTTAAATCCAATAATTCTATCTAAGATACGTCTAGCTTCTTGAGAATTTACCAAATCTTGATCAATCTTACGCGGATGATCAAGTGCTTCAGTCACTGCCTGTTTTGTAATTTCTCTAAAAATAATTCTATTATTCTCATTTAGATCAAGCCCTAAAACTTGAGCTAAGTGCCATCCAATAGCTTCTCCTTCGCGGTCAGGGTCAGTTGCAATCAATATATCCTTACCTTTCGCTGCAGACTTAAGTTCTTTAATTGTTTGTTTTTTACCTTTAATTGGTACATATGATGGTTGGAAGTCATTTTCTATATCTATACCAAGTCCATCTTTACCTGAAATCGCTAAATCTCTAATGTGTCCTTTAGATGATAGAACAGTTGTTCCATCGCCTAAATACGATTGAATCGTTTTTGATTTAGATGGTGATTCCACAATAATTAGTTTTTCATTCATGTAAACACTCCATTTCCATATCTATTATAGTAACAATCAAAGATAAGTCAAGTAATTAATTTTCGGTTTCTTTCTATATATATTTATATAATATATATCTTTTCTTTCACATTATTTTATGTGAGCACTTACACATTTTACTCGTTAAAAAAAGACAAATTCTATAATAATTCATCTTTAATCATTTCTAATACTTTAAATTCTCTAGTTACCCAAGCATACTTTTCATTATTTCTCTGTGCCAATTCATGATTTGTTTTAATTGCTTCATCTATATGAACTCTAACTAATTCATATCCGTACTCTTCTTCATATGCATCAAGATTTTGAGTATCCGTGAATTCTTTAACACTACACAAATAGTAATAAGATATCATATAGAAGATCGCATCTTCTTCTAAATATGATTTTCTTTTTTCAACTACATATCCATAAGGCTTAATGTCATCACATATGATAATACCAGATTCTTCTAACACTTCTCGCTTTAACGTATCAACTTGTGATTCACTCGTTTCCATACCACCTCCTGGAAACTTATACTCCCCATATTTTTTACTCTTTATCATATATAGAAAAGAGTTATCATAAATAATCGCACGTACTGCAGTCCTGCTATACACGTAGTCTTCTTTTTTATAATTATGTGAATCTAAATCAATCAACTTTCGCATACGGTTTCTTTCCTTTTTTGATCATTGACTTGATTGGTTCATATGTTTTTCTATGAATTGGTGTATATCCATATTTATCTAACATTTCTTTATGCAATTTAGTACCATAGCCCTTATGCTTAGCAAATCCGAATTCAGGAAACAATTTGTCCATTTCAAGCATATATTTATCTCTAGTTGTTTTAGCAACGATGGATGCTGCGGCAATGCTGATGCTTTTTTGATCGCCCTTAATAATGGATTCCGATGGAATATCCATTTCAATTGGCATGGCATCAATTAATAAAAACTGAGGTTCTATCTTTAACTGTCTTATCGCAGAAATCATTGCTTCTCTTGCTGCGCGATAGATATTGATTTTATCAATCTCTTCGACTGAACAGACACCAATACCGATGGCAAGCGCATTTTCTTTAATTTCTACTAAGGCTTTTTCTCTTTGTTTTTCACTTAACTTCTTACTATCATCAACATGAATTAATCTTGCACCAGGTTTCAATATCACAGCTGCAGCAACAACCGGTCCCGCTAAAGGTCCGCGTCCCGCTTCATCAATACCAGCAACATTGATATATCCAGCTTTGAACAATTTTTTCTCATATAAATATAAATCATAATCTGTCAAAAGAAAGACCTCCTAACTGACGTCCTCTAATATCAGTTAATATGATTTGATAAACGCGAGCATAATCAATTTCTTTACCTCTTAGTAAAGCACCGCGTTTCATACCAATATGATCAAGCATCTCTACAAACTCCATATCAAGTGTAATTTCATAGCGTTGTTCTAACTTTTTTTCATAATTCTCTTTTAAAAAATTAAGTGCATATTGACAGACATCATCTAATGGTAAAATATTATCTTTAATCGCACCAGTAATAGCCAAGTGATAAGCAACTTTGATATCATCGAACTTCGGCCATAATACACCTGGAGTATCTAAAAGTTCAAATTCACTTGATAGTTTAATCCATTGTTGTGACTTGGTAACACCTGGTGTATTACCAACACGAGTTGCTTTTTTATTTGATAATGCATTGATTAAAGTAGATTTACCCACATTAGGTATTCCTAAAATCATAGTTCTAATCGCTCTATTTTTTAAACCTTTACTCTCTTGTTTCTTAAACTTCTCATCTAATATTGAAACACAAGCACTATATATCTTATTAATGTTCTTTCTTGAATTAGCATCGATACTTAATGTACTAAAACCTAAATCTTCATAGTATTTCACAAATTGGTTTAGTACGTTAGGATCAGCTAAGTCCATCTTATTAAATAAGATAAGTACTGGCTTATGCTTAACTACTTTCAATATTTCAGGATTCATTGATGAGAGTGGAAGTCTAGCATCTAATAAAATCATAACCATATCCATAAGATTAATCTTTTCTCTAATCTCTCTTATAGACTTGAACATATGTCCAGGATACCATTGTATTTGTTTTTCTTTTTGTTGACTCACGATACACCTCCAAATGGTGAAATCTTAAATATCACTTCTCCAATAATATCTTCTTTATGAATAAGGCCTAAGTCTCTACTATCTAGTGAAAAGTGCTCGTTATCGCCCAATGCTAAATAACATCCTTCCTTAATCCTGCTGTTATCATCAAGTAATTGTTGAATCATTTCTCTTTCAGTATAATTAGCAATCGTCATTTGACTTGAATTAGTATTCGTTCTCGCATAATATTCTTGTCCATATTGATTAACAACAATTTCATCGTTAACCAATATTTTATAAACACCAGGTGAATCATATTCAAATGTCACAGTATCACCAGGAACGCCATAGATACGCTTCACATAATAGTCTTCTTCGCCTTGATGATTTGGATATTGTTCAGTTGTAATATGAATAATGATGATATCATTACATCTTGGTTCATAATTATAATGATAAATAAAGACAACATTACCATCCTGTAAAGTTTCTTCCATTGATGCACCATCAACTGTAGCGGATGTAAAGAAAAACATAAAAAATATTAATATAAACATCAGTGACATTCCTAAAAATCTAAACCATTCAATTATGTTTTCTGTTAACTCGTTAAATTTGTTCTTTCTTATATATATAAGTGCTATACTAAGTGATCCAAATGCAAGGATACATCCAATAAAAAACGCTGTATACGTCCAAGCGTAATACGCTGGACTCTCATCCAAAACAAAAAGGACGATAGATGCTATTAAAATAAATATGCTCACTGCTAAGTATACATATATTTGTTTTTTCTTCATCTTCATCATCCTTCTTTTTTATTCGTGTCCTAAAATTTCTTTTAATTCTGTTGAATTAACTAGAACTTCTCTAGCTTTCGTACCTTGACTAGCAGATACAATATTGTAATACTCAAGCATTTCAACAATCTTTTGGGCGCGGTTAAAGCCGACCTCAAATTGTTTTTGAATGCTATTGATTGAAGCATTTTGATTTTCGACAACATAATATGCAACATCTTCAAATAAATCATCGGATGCAACTTCACTCATCTCAACTTGTTGTCTTAACTCTTCATGTTCAAAAATATATGATGGGGATGCACTTTCTCTGATAAAATCAGTGACTGCATAGATTTCATCATCAGGAATATATGCACCTTGAAGTCGATGCGCGCGATCATCTTTTTTAAGAAGCATATCACCTTTACCTAATAATGTTTCAGCACCTGCACCATCTAAAATAGTCGTTGAATCAACAAATGAGGCTACTCTAAATGCAATTCTCGCAGGAATGTTTGA
Source organism: Acholeplasmataceae bacterium (assembly GCA_965140505.1). Classification (GTDB taxonomy): domain Bacteria; phylum Bacillota_I; class Bacilli_A; order Acholeplasmatales; family Acholeplasmataceae; genus WOFB19. The sequence goes on along the minus strand of OZ223250.1, from coordinate 1,647,546 downwards.
TTTAATAGTTCCCTTAACAACATCTGTTGTAGGTCTTTGTGTAGCAACCAATAAATGAATACCTGCAGCTCTCGCCTTTTGCGTGATTCTTTGAATTGCATCTTCAACTTCATGCGGAGATACCATCATCAAATCCGCTAATTCATCAATAATAATGACGATATAAGGCATTTTATTTGCATCCACGAGTCCACGTTTAACATTGTGATTATAAGACTTAATATCACGACTTCTGCTTCTTGCAAATGTTTGATATCTCTTTTCCATTTCTGATACTGCCCAATTTAATGCTTGAGCAGCCATTTTAGCATCCGTAATTACCGGTGTCACTAAATGTGGTAAATCATTATATGGTGTAAGTTCTACCATTTTAGGGTCAATTAAGATAAGTTTTAAATCCTCTGGTGAATTCTTCAATAGTAAACTGACTAAGATTGTATTAACACATACACTCTTACCACTATTTGTGGCACCAGCGATTAATCCATGTGGCATGGATTGAATATCTACAAAAATATCTTCACCATCAATGTCGACACCAAGTGCAACTTTTAATGGATGATCTTTATCATCTAAAAATTTTTTATTAGAGACGACATTACCGAATGCAACAATTTCAGGTTGTACATTTGGAACTTCTAACCCAACGTATGGTTTACCAGGAATTGGTGCTTCAATACGAATTGATTTAGAAGCAAGACTCATCATTAAATTATCTTCAATATTAGAGATACGTTTAACGTTTACTCCTGGTTCTAACGCGATTTCATATCTTGTAACCGTGGGTCCTTTTTTACTTGATTTGACTTCACCTTCAATACCAAATTGTTGAAGAGTCGCATTAATCACATCAATTTGATCTAATAACCACTGTGGTTGTTCATCAAGATTTCTTTCCTTTTTAGAGAACATATTAACATTGGGCAATCGATATGATTTCTTTTCTGGTTGAAGAACTCTTGGCTCTCTTTTTTCAGGTTTTTCAAATTTAGCAGACCCAAAATCAGATGATACAACCTCTTTCGAGCCCTCTTGAACTTTTTGTCTTTTAAATGTTTCAAAAATAGGTTCTTCTGGTTTCTTCGGTTTTTCTACCATTGGTTCTTCTTCTCTAACTTCCGGTTTCATTTGAACAACCTTCTTTGGTTCAAACGTTGGTAGTACATGAGATTCTTTAGTATCTTCTTTTCTAGCAACAAACTTATTACTAATCGGTTTGATTGCAGGTTTATTAGGTTCACTCTTTTGTCCAATCTGTGGTGATGTTTCATAAGATGGTGTACCAAAATATTCTTCACGCGTATTTTCTGTAACGATGTTTGTGAACTCATAATATTTTGTGCCGTATTTTTCAACAGCTTCTTTATCAGATAATTTAGCTTTTGTTCTAAAGGCATCAAATCGTTTTGTTGTATCACCTAATGTTTTCACTTGAAATGGTACAGTAACAATATCTTTTACTCTCGTACCAAAAATAGGCGAAACAAAATGAGAAGATTCGTATTTTTTCTTTCCACGAATACCTTCATATTTTGGGAATTGATAAATTGAAAATGTTTGTTTAGGTAGTTCTAGAGTTTCTACTGTTTTCTTTTTTTTCAAATTTATTTTCCTTCCTTTTCAACGTCTTCTTTAATCATATCGTATAAATCTTCAACACCGGTTTCAATCGTTTTTTCAATATTGAATACTTTTTTACTATAGATTTTATATGTTTCTTCTCCTGTAATCGCGATTAATGATAAACCGATTCTTACAACAACAATATTAATCATTGTTTCTTTAGTGAACTTTCTAATCCAGTAAACCGGATTTACGGCATTTAATGTTGCGAAAGCTGCTTTAGAGAATGTTGAATATTGTTTAGCTGCTTTTCCAACGATAGATTGGTCAACCTTTGATTTCATCTCGGTCATCTCACGGATTTTTGTATATGTAATTCCTCTGATTAACGCGAGAATTCTACCACTTAATAACTGATCTAAACGATCAGTGATATAATGACTTAATTGAAGTGATTCATCAATCGTCAATTCTAAATATGGATATTTAGATTGAGGGAAAAATTTCTTTGATATGTCAACTGATAATTCTTTTAATATCTTAAGAAGGTATACATACATGCCTTCTTCATTTCTTAACTCTTTATTCTTAAATTGTGCTTGAGCATCTTGAATAAGCCATTTGATTTCTTCTTCATCAATATCAGTTTCTTCAGCATTTCTAAACTTTGAATTCTTATTAAGTCCATGAATCACTGCATAAATATATAGTAAAAATAGCAAAAGAAAACCAAAACTAGTTCCTAATAAAAAACTCACTAATATACCAAAATCTAAATTGAAATTTCCTATTTGTAATAAAATAAGCATGTTATCAGCTCCTATTTGATATTATATCATGCTAATGATATAACATAAAGTGTGTAAAACCAATAAAAAAATATGATATGATAATTATACATAATCTTTGCATTAAATTGGTTGAAAACAATTTTATTTATGAGATAATGAAGAAAGAGGTGAAATCATGAAAAAATATTTAATTGCCTGTGATATTGATGGCACTTTACTAACTAGAAAAAGTGACCTTTTAGATGAAACAATAAAAACACTTAGAAAAGTTTCAGATTTAGGACATATTGTAGTGATCGCAACTGGACGCCCACTTGCTGGATGTATCCATATTTATAATCAAATCGGAATCGATCGTCCTATTATTACTGATAATGGTGGTTCAATCGATTATCCTGGACATATTGACTTTGCCAAGCAAAGAACATATATTCCAATTAAAATCATGAAAACTTTGTTCGAATACAGCAAAGAACACATCCATTCTACTTTCTTCAGTATTGATGATACAGTTTATGCTTATAAATACGATAAAGAATTAGAACGTTATTTTGCAGGGTTAAACCATGGTAGACTCATCGAAGATGAGTTTACAAATTTAAATGTCGAACCAACAGGGATGATCATGGTAATCAATGATGATTTTAGAGATAAATTCGAGTCTTGGATTTCATTCCAATATCCTGATACATTATCATTTAGACAATGGGGCTCAGATGGTAAAAACACAATTTATGAGGTCTACTTAAAACACACTTCAAAAGCTTCAGCAATCAGATATTTAATCAACTATTATGGTATTGATCCAAAGAATACTATCGCTTTTGGAGATGGTTATAATGATATCGAAATGATTAGCGAAGTGTCATTTGGAATCGCCATGAAAAATGGTGTTAACACCTTAAAAGATGTGGCCTACCAAGTGACTGATTATACAAATGATGAGGCTGGTCTAGCTAAATACTTACAAAGATTTTTCAATGTTTATGTTTAATACAATACAAGCATAAGGACTGACTTAGATAGATATCTCAAGTCAGTCCTTTTTTTGATTAGTTTCAAATGCTTTGTTTTAATTCATTACCTTCCTTTTATATACATTTATTTTATCTAATTTACTATATTTTTTGATAAATTTAAATGATTAAGTAAACATATGACAAAAATAAAAATGATTTTACGATAAAAAACAAACATAACTGTCCATTTATTAGCACAATTCCAACAAGTGATAAACAAAGTAATACTGCATATAATAGTAAAATTCCAACAAAGTCCTTTGTACTTTTAATTATCATATATTACCTAATTCTTGAAACAATATTTAAATAAAATAAAACCTGGCATATTTAAATATTGTATATGCCAGGTTACTATTTTCTAATGGCGATGCACAAGGGATTCGAACCCCTGACCGACGGCTTAGAAGGCCGTTGCTCTATCCAGCTGAGCTAGTGCACCAAAATCAGTCAGCGTTATTTATTATAACTTAAACGTGACCAATTGTAAAGACATATTTTAGACTTTATGCCTTTATTTTTCCTAACTCTGAAACTTTTTCTAATATCCTCAATAATGTTTGAGTATCTTCTTCTCCTAAATGATCTGCTAATACTTGAATTGGGTGATAATAATCTTCTTTAATCGACTCTACATAATCTCTTCCTTCGTCAGTCAATTTGATGATGATCACTCTTAAATCTTTATCAGAAGGAACCTTCATAATATAGTTCTTATTAACAAGTTCATTAACCTTGTGTGTAACAGCTGGTAATGTAACTTTTAATGTCTTTGCGATATCAGTAATCATGAGTTCTTCGTGCTCATGACAAAATGCTACGCAAAAAAGGACCATAATATCGGCATCACTTAATTCGGTACTAATTCGATTATAAATACCTGATCTTCTAAAAATTTTGAGTGCACGATCCAAGCGTTGCATTGTTTGACAGTGGTTAATTTCCATTGTGCACCTCCCCGTTAGTTTTACATTATTTTATCTTTTTTTATAAAGATTGTAAAGATTTTGTTTATTTTTAATTAACATTTTTCTTAAAATAGCTAATTATTCGCTGATTTTTCGTAATTGTACGTTTATCAGCGACGTTACATATGTCTTCTAACTTCTCAATTTGATATAAATAATACGGAGTTGCTTCGCTTTTTTTCTTTAAAAATGGCCCTACATACATATCTTCTTCAGAAAGATTCATCTCGCCCGGAATGACTTTCATGATGATGTAGTAAAATTTATCATGAACGATATATTCATCAACAATTTTTAAATGATTATCTTGAAGATACTGTCTCAATATTTCATATTTATCATTTGCTTGTAATAGATATGTCTTTTGATCATGTTTTCGATTTAATATATCCATGATAGTATAGACGCCCATACCAGCTATCACTACAATATCATAAGGCATGTCGATATTATCAAAACCATTTGATTGAATAAAATCGATTGGGTAACCACTAAGGTTTTTCTTCGCTTGATTAAGCGGGTCCTCACCGATGTCACTAGCGATTCCTTTTTTAATATACTTTAAATCAATCGCTTCTTTTAGGACAAATCCATGATCTGTTCCGATGTCTAGAGCAACCTCATATCCATCAAGCAATTTTGATAAAAAACTTAAACGTTTTTTATTTGCCATGATATATTTCTTTTAATTTGTTTTGGCGTGATGGACTTCTTAATTTGCGAAGTGCTTTCGCTTCAATTTGACGAATACGTTCACGTGTTACACCAAATTCACGACCAACTTCCTCTAAAGTATGATTTTTTCCATCGTAGAGACCGTATCTTAATCGCAATACTTTTTCTTCTCTATCTGTTAAAGTTTCTAAAACATCGTCTAATACTTGTTTAATCATATCTTGGATCATTACTTCATGTGGTGTTAATGCGTTAGGATCAGAAATAAAATCTCCTAGTGAAGAATCCTCTTCTTCGCCAACATGAGCTTCTAGTGAAATAGGTTCTTTCGCAATACGTTGAATATTTTGAACCTTTTCTGGTGTAATACCCATCTTCTCGGCAATTTCTTCAATACTTGGGTCTCTGCCTAAGTCTTGAATTAATTGTCGCTGAATACGAATCATCTTATTGATTGTTTCTACCATATGTACTGGAATACGAATCGTTCTTGCTTGATCAGCTACAGCACGTGTAATAGCTTGTCTAATCCACCAAGTAGCATATGTTGAAAATTTAAATCCTTTTTCATAATCAAATTTGTCAACGGCGCGCATTAAACCCATATTACCTTCCTGAATTAAATCAAGGAATAGAAGACCACGTCCAACATATCTTTTAGCAATTGATACAACCAAACGATAGTTAGCCTCAACAAGTTTATTTTTTGAGTATTGAGCTAAATCCATAATATCTCTTAATTCTTGTTGATCTTGTTCTGATAATTCTAATTCACCAGTTTTAACCATATCTAACTGTTCTTTAGCATAACGACCATTAGAAACCTTAATTGCGTAATCTTGTTCTTGTTCTTGGTTTAACAAAGGAATTTGACCAATTTCTTTTAAGTACATGCGTACTGGGTCATCTGTTTTGATTGAAGAAGCAATAGTTTCTATGTTTAATAGTTCTTCCTCTTCAACCTCTAATCCTGATAATGATAAGTCATCTGGTTCATCATCATCTGATGCACTATCATCTTCATCTACATCATCATCATCAAGTGCTAGTTGAAATAATTCATCTTCTTCATCGTCATCTTCTTCAAGGATGTCGATGTTTCTATCAAGTAATTCTTTTTCAATTTGATAGTATTCTTGTGAGCCTTGTTTAGCATAAACTTTTACATCTTCGACAGTGACTGATTTGTCTTCTCCAGCTTTTTTCGCAAGTGTCGCAATAATCTTTTTAATTTCCATTGTTACCTCCGGTTTTTTTCATCTTTGACAATAATTCAAAATACTCTTTTTCTACGCTTTCGTCGTGGAATCCTTCTTGTGCTAGCAATCCTTTTAAATAAATTTTCCGTCTTCTCATTGCTGCATTCTTGACTGTGTCCACATAAGCTTTATAAGATGTTTTGGGTATGTCAGTATTCTTTTCATAAAAAAGTTCTGTAAGTATATGTTGTTCAAAATAATCTCTTTGATCATTTGTTAAATAATCTTTAAAATCATCGATATCTATTATATCATGGTCTCTATAATATTCATGGATCTTTAGCCTTATGGATGATACAACTGGTTCTGCATAATCACTTATGGTCAGAAGTGATTCAACCCAAGCTGCATCCTCTTTTGATCTAAGCATGATTATAATCAAATATCTCTCTGATTTTTCATATTTATCGACGATACGTTTTTTAATTGCCACATCAATCGGTTTTGCTATTGATGGTGGTGGTGTAGGATAGGATTGTTCTTTTTTAACGACAATATCCTCTTCTCTAATATGAAGGGTTTTTGCTAATCTGTTTTTATATATCGAAACGATTGCAGCATCAGCATGTGTTAGCATTCCTGTAATACGTTTTTGAAATATCTTAACATCATTGGCATTCTTTAAGTCTAAGCCCTGTTTGTAGTAATTATATCTAAATTGATATGGATCAATGATATATTCACCAAACAATGATTCATATTTATCTGGTCCATGATTGACGATAAACTCATCAGGGTCCATCTTATCAGGTATGACCAACACCTCGGTTTTAATGTTTATTTTTTCTAATATCGGTATGGCATGATCTGTTGCTTTTTGACCGGCATCGTCACCATCATAAGCGATAACAACAGAAGGACTGTATCTTCTCATGATTGCTGCTTGACTTTGTGTCAGTGCCGTCCCCATGGTTGCTACACCATTTTTGACACCTGCTTGATATGAACTGATGACATCAAAGAATCCTTCAAATAATATCATCTGTTTAGATTTTCTAATATCACTTAATCCTTCATATAAGTGATACAGGAGCTGTCCTTTTTTAAAAATTTCTGTTTCTGGACTGTTAATGTATTTAACCTGATCTTTTTTGTTTAATGTACGTCCACTAAATCCTACGACTTTACCATCAGGATTGGTAATCGGAAAAATAACGCGATCATTGAATAAGTCATAGTATTCGCCGTTATCTAATTGTTTCACAATACCAAGATTGATCATATCTGACACTGCATATCCTTTGTCTTTTAACACTTTATACAAGGTATCACCAAAGCTTGGTGCATAGCCTAACTGAAAGTGTTCAATCGTTTGATTAGATAATTGTCGTTTAATCAAATACTCATTAGCTTTTTGTCCAGCTTTACTATTTTTTAGATTAAACTTGTAAAAGTTTGAAGCTTCTTCCATGATTTTATATAAGTGATCGTGAGGATTTACGACATAAGTGTGTTTTACAATTTCAATACCAGCTCGTTCTGCTAGTGTTTCCGCTGCTTCTTGAAGTGATATATTTTTTATTTTTCTATAAAAATTGATTGGATTTCCACCTTCACCACAAGACATACATTTACATATGTTCTTTTCTGGTGATACTGAGAAACTTGGAGAGTTATCATCATGGAAAGGACATAATCCAAAATAATTCTTCCCACGCTTTTGTAAATCTACAAATTCGGAAACCAATTCAAGGATTTGGGTTTTACTGTTTATCTCTTCAATAAGTTTTGTATCCATGATACCCCTCCTTTACATATTTTTATAGTTGTATCACTAGTATTTAACCTGTGCTTTGATATATGCTTTTAAATCTTTAATCGCGATGCGTTCTTGTGCCATCGTGTCTCTGTTTCTTACAGTCACTGAATCTAGTTCTTCAGAATCGTGGTCAACTGTAACACAAAGGTAAGTGCCAATTGAATCTTGTCTTCTATAGCGTTTACCAATATTCTGTGTCTCATCATATATAACATCAAATTCTTCACTTAGTAATGAAAATAACTCTTTTGCTTTTTCTGCATGAAGTTTCTTAACTAAAGGAAGGACCGCTACTTTATATGGTGATAGCTGTGGATGAAGTCTTAACACTTGTCTTTGACTGCCATCTTCTAGTGTTTCATTATCGTAGGCACTGGATAGAATCGCTAGGATTAAACGTTCAACCCCAAGGGATGGTTCAATCACATAAGGTATATATTTTTGGTTTGTTTCTGGGTCTAAATATTCTAATGATTCGCCAGATTTTAATTGATGTGCTTTTAAATCATAGTCTGTTCTAGATGCAATTCCCCATAGTTCATCAAATCCCCATGGAAACTTAAACTGAATATCAGTAGTCGCATTTGAATAATGTGCTAATGATTCTGGTTTATGATCATCGAATCTTAGTTCGCCCTCTTTTAATCCTAAACCTTTTAACCAGTCCATAGAAAATTGTTTCCAGTATTTAAACCATTCAATCTCTTTACCTGGTTGACAAAAGAATTCTAATTCCATTTGCTCGAATTCTCTTGTTCTAAAAATGAAATTACCTGGCGTAATTTCATTTCTAAAAGATTTACCGACTTGGCAAACTCCAAACGGTAATTTTTTGCGTGTTGTTCTTTGAATATTCTTAAAATTAATAAAAATACCTTGAGCAGTTTCAGGTCTTAAATAAATATCGTTTGCTTGTTCAGCAACAACACCTTGTTGTGTTTTAAACATCATGTTAAATGCACGAATTGGTATGAAATCGTGAGCACCACAACTTGGACACTTCACTTTATGGTCCAGGATGTATTGATACATCTCATCTGTTGACCAACCATCAGCGTTAACGGATGGATCATGTTCCTCGATAAGTTTATCAGCTCTAAATCTTTGGTTACAACTCTTGCATTCTGTAAGTGGATCATTAAATCCACCGACATGTCCACTCGCTTCCCAAACACTTGAGTTTAATAAAATTGAACTATCAAATAAAACATTGTATGGTGATTGACGCTGGAATTTTTGAATCCAAGCGTCTTTTACATTTTTCTTTAAAACACTTCCAAGAGGACCATAATCCCAAGTGTTGGCTAAACCTCCATAAAGTTCGCTACCTTGAAAAATATATCCAGTTGTTTTGGCAAATTGCACTAATTGCTCTAATGAGGTCATATAATCGCTCCTATGTTAAATTTTTTAATATTGTATGTAAGTGATACGCATAGTATCTTGAAATAAATATCTCAATTCTATGAATTGATTCATCTGAAACATCACTATGTTCATTATAAGGTAAATAGTAGAGTTTTAAAAGCAAAATCGCGTCTTTTGTGTCTAAATCTACGATATATCCCTCATTTTCATAGGTTATGCCACCTTTTTCGACACTTATACCTTTAACAACACGACCATCAGCATCCAAATCAATCCCATATCCCAGTATTTTTAACATTTTCAAGGAAAATGATAATACTGATTTATGAATTTCTTCTTGATCGAGCACCAATACAAGTTCATCGTAGACTTTTTGATGGTCTTCAAGTTCAGTCATGAATTTATCAACAATCTCTAAAGCTAGTGCTGCATATTTCGTTTTAACAAAATCATCTTTGATTTTCTTATAATCGTTAATCACTTGTGGATTTTTAAAGATCATAAATGTTTTATTCGGTGTGATATCAAAGGAAACACGTGTCAAAAATTGGCCAATGACACGCGTTTTTTGGGTTAATTTCTGAGCACCTTTAGCAAGCAGTGTTACCTTACCTTTTGGTGTATATGTGAAAAGTAATCTTGATGTCTCTTGATATGGCTGGATTTTATAGATGATGCCTTCCATTAAAAATCACCTACACCGTAAGCTTTTAAATCACTTTCGCGATTGCGCCAATCCTTTTTGATTTTAATCCATAATGATAAATGAATTTTTTTATCCAACTCTTTATTGATTTCTTGTCTCGCCAAAGTTCCAATCTGCTTTATTTTTTCACCTTGGTGACCAATGAGTATTTTCTTTTGTGAGGCCCTTTCTACGATAATTAGTGCACTCACATCAAGTGTGTTTTGTTTCTGATTTTCTTCCAATCTTTCAATCACAACAGCAACTGAATGTGGTACTTCTTGTTCGGTTAAATAAAGAATTTTCTCTCTGATAAATTCGGACATTAATGTAACTTCACTCTGATCGCTTTGCATATAGTCAGGATAGAATTTAGGCCCTTTAGGAAGATATGAAACAAGACCTTCTCTAAGTTTTTCTAAATGTGTTTTATCCTTAGCGGAAATAGGGTAAAATCCTTCGAATTTATATGCATTAAAATAACTTAAAATCACTTCATCAATTTCAGCCCTAGAAGCCAATTGATCAATCTTATTTATCACTAGAAAAACAGGCACCTTGACATGCTCAAAATATCTTAAAATATGAGTTTCAGCTTTTCCTAATTTCTTATCTACAACGAATAATACAAGATCGACATCTTGTAAACTTTGTACAGCAATTCTATCAATCGTTTGATTAAGTAAGTCTTTACCTTTATGCATACCTGGTGTGTCAACGAAAACCATTTGATAGTCTTCAGTTGTGATAAGTCCTGAGATACGATGCCTTGTGGTTTGAGGTTTATCTGAAGTGATTGCAACCTTCTTACCAATCAAAGCATTTAATAAAGTTGATTTCCCCACATTAGGACGACCGACAATCGCAATAAATCCTGAGCGATATTCCATGATTATTCCTCTTCGTTATACGTTTTAAAAGCATATGGCAATAGATCTTCTTTTGTACATTCTTTAATTTCATCATTAAGATTTGCCAATATAATCTTTACATCATCTGGTAGTAATTCTTGCATCACTTGTCGGCATGATCCACATGGAGACACTGGACCTTCAGTGTCTGCGACAACTGTGATAGATTTAATATCTTCTTTCTTATAGCCTTGACTATAAAATGAAAACATCGCGCTTCTTTCTGCACAGTTTGACAAACCTAGAGCGGCATTTTCAACATTTGCTCCATGAATATAACTTCCATCTTTTAGTTCGATGGCTGCGCCAACTTTAAAATGAGAATAAGGTGTGTAAGCACTAAGTCTCGCCTTCTTAGCTTCTTCTAAACTTTTCATTATTTCACCCTTTCAAGCTTTGCTTTCTTTAATATTTTTTCTTGTGCCGCAATCATTTCTTTCTCCTCTTTGGGATCATGGTGATCATGGCCTTTTAGGTGTAGATATCCATGGACTGATAAAAAACCAACTTCACGTTCAAATGAATGTTCGTAGTCTTTTGCTTGTTCTCTAGCTTTATCTAGGCAAATGAAGATATCACCAAGTGATCTATCATCTTTCTCATCATTTGGAAAGCTTAAGACATCTGTTGGTCTATCAATGTCTCTATATGTTTTGTTCAATTCATGAATCTCATCCAAACTTACAAATACAACTTGCATTGTGTGAAAATCCCAAACTTTTTTAAATATTGATTTGATTAGTTTAACAACTTCATCAATGTTTTCATCAGTTTGATTAAAATAACTTAGTTTCATGAGTTTCGTACCTTTCAAGGATATGTTGAACAAGTGGATGTCTAATAACATCAATTCGTTCAAATTTAATAACTTTAATATCAGCAAGTGTTTCAAGTAATTGAACTGCTTGTGATAGGCCAGACACATGATTGCTTGATAGATCTGTTTGTGTTGGATCCCCTGTAATAATCATCTTTGAAGCAAATCCTAATCTTGTTAAAAACATCTTCATCTGAGCTCTAGTTGTGTTTTGTGCTTCATCAAGAATCACAAAAGCATTTTCTAATGTACGCCCTCGCATGTATGCGAGTGGCGCTATTTCAATAATACCTTTCTCCATGAGTGCTGTTGTTTGCACAACACCTAACATTTCATATAGTGCATCGTATAAAGGTACTAAATACGGATCAATTTTTTCTTTTAAGTCGCCTGGTAAAAACCCTAGGTTTTCACCTGCTTCAACAACCGGTCTCGTTAAGATAATTTTTTTTACCTTACCCTTTTTGAGTGCTGCAACAGCACTTGCTACTGCTAAATATGTTTTACCAGTACCCGCTGGACCTGTGCCAAATGTTAAATCATATGATTCAATCGCGTTAATGTATACTCTTTGATTAAACGTTTTAGGATAAATTGATTTCCCTTGATCATTAATCAATATTGCTGACCTTGATTTATAGAGTTGTACAATACCTTCTAGTTGATTTTTTTCTGCCAGTTTAATAATATACATAATATCTCTTTCTGATAGTTGTATATTTAGATTTGCTAACTCTATTAAAACAGCAAAAATAGTCTCCAATAACGCAACCTGGTCACCCTTTGCATCCGTAATAATATCAGCCCCTCTGACTGACACGGAAACGCCCAAATATTGTTTGAAAACTAGTAAATTTCTATCTTGTACACCGACTAAACGACTGATAGATTCAGCATGGTTTATTTGTTGGCTTAATTTCATTAAATCCGCTCCTTATTTGTGTATTAATTATACCATTAAGGACTGTATTTTAAAAGTTATTACAGTTTTTTAAAAAATTGGAAATAAAAACGCACCTTGTTGAGGTGCGTTTAGAAGTTTACTTATTTTTTTTGCGTGCTGCACGTGCTGCTTCTTTACGTTGAACACTAGGTTTAAGGTAAAATTCACGTTTGCGTGCTTCTTGGAGGTTTCCTGCTTTAGAAACATCACGTTTGAAACGACGTAAAGCATCTTCTAATGATTCTTTTTCACGAACTACTGTTTTAGGCATGAACTGCCCTCCTTCCACGCTTAGTATATCAAGCCGTTCATATTATATATGATTTTCATGCGTTTGTCAAAACTATTCTCTATTTTGATGCATGAAAAAACTTAGTGCTGAAAGAGATGCTGCTTCTGTAGGTAAAATATAATGACCTAATGAAACGAATCTCGCATTTAGTGATTTAAATAAATTTCTTTCATTTTCACTGATACCACCTTCAGGTCCAATGATAACTGCGTATTTTTTATCATATGATAGAGGTACGAGTTCAGCAATCTCAGTCATATGTTCATCTTCATCACATATGATGATCTCATCAAATAACGAAAAATCAATATCTTTCATTTTTGCTAATAACTTAATTTGTGGTACATCAAAACGGTGTGCAAGCTCAGCTGCTTCTTTCGCAATAGCTAACAGACGAACCTGTTTGAATCTTTCATTATCAAGTTTTGCAATACTGCGATCCATCCCACAAAAAATGATACAACTCGCTCCATAAACGGTTGCATACTTACTAACAAAATCCATTTTGTTCTTTTTAGGTAAACCTTGAATCAATACCACATCAAAATGTTTTTTTGCTTCAAGTTTTTGTATTTCATGATAAGATACTATTCTATCTTCAATTTTTATATTAGCCAGTATGCATGATGTATTAGTACAAACAATTATCTCATCATTATCGTGCATACGCATCACTCTAATGATATGATGAGCATCTTGACCTTCAATAATTCCATTAAGTTTATCTACAAAATATCTTTGTGGCATATAATCACCTATCCATTTTATAAAAAAAGCACTCATTAGAAGTGCTCTTTTAATTAATGTAAATTGTTTGATAATACAACAGATACTACAAGTAATACTGCTGTAATCACTGACGCTCTTGTTAAAAACAACTCAAAGCCGCGTTCTTTTTTATTTTTAAACAACTCTGATTTTTCTCCGCTAAATGCATCACTAATATCTTCATTAGAGCTTTGTAGCATTACAAGAACAATCATGACAATGGCAAATACAATAATTAAATAATCTATCCAAAGCATAAACATCCTCCTAAAATTCAATTTATGATACCAAATTTTGTGATTTTTGTCAATGAAATTTAGGCTTAATATATCATAATTTATGATAAACCTTTTTTATTGATATGTAATCCTAAAAATTTATATTCTCTTAAGTAATAAGACCCTGTCTTTAGGTCCAGTTTGAACTCTTTCAAATTCTGTTTTTTCAACAAGTTCGAATCCGCCAAATTTCGTTAACCATTCATCTAACGTATAATTTACACCTCTTAATACACCATTAATTGTATATGTATTCGCTTCGATTTCTTTCATGCCAATTCGATTAATGATTTCATCGGTTAAGTAAAAATTAAATTTCAACAACAATAAACCTTTAGGTTTTATTAATCTTTTAATCTCATCAATAACTTCATTACTTGTTACTTCTGGAATAACATCCAAAAGATTAGAACAAATCACACCATCAAATGATTGATCTTCATATTGTTTTAGTATATCGTGTCTACCAATAACACCTTTAATACCATCAATACTTGAATTTTCGCATGTTCCATTTAATATTCTAATCGCATGCTCAGATGAATCAACACCAATACCATCAATTATCTTTTTACCCAAAAGTTTTGATGATAAAAGACAGTAACCCCATCCGCAACCAATATCTAAAACACGACTACATTGATCACCGATTTGTTTTAATAGGCGATCAAAATCATTTGATACCTTGACATCTTCTTTTTGAAGTAGCATTGGCTCTATTTTTTCAAATGCCTCATTCCAATAATTGACTAGTTTTTGATTTTCTTCTTTGACATTCATACGCTCACCCCATTAAGATTCTTCTTTCCTTTTTAGTAAAATCATATATTGCTGATCTGAATCAATCAATTCTACAACTTCAAAGTTATTATAATAAGTCTTAACTTCCTCTTTTACAGGTCTTAATACTCTTGCGAGTCCTTCTGATAACCGTTCGTGATGTTGAGTCAATCGATCACGTGACATGCTGTGAATAATCACTAGATAACCCTGCTCATTTAAAACTTTATAAGCTTTGTTATTAAACCCTTCTACATCAATAAAATGTGGATATGCATTATAACAAAGAATCATATCAAATCCCGTTTTATCAGTTTTGTAGAAATCTTCATTGTAGAAATCTATATGATCTAAATGATGTTTTTGTTTTGCTTTATCAATCATACAAGATGATACATCTAGTGCTGTTACTTTAGTTTTCGTAAGTTGATATATGATTTCACTAACAATTCCTGTACCACATCCAAGATCCAAAACCTTCATCCCCATTTCTAATGGTATGTGTTGCTTGATAAAATCATATAACCATGTCTGAGATTTAATTTCTCTTTCATCCCAAGTGCCTGCTTGCTGATCGAAAAAATCTTTTATTTTTGTATTCATTAAATGCCTCGCTATTTTCTTTTAGTCGCAATTTTCGTACCATCCCCCTGAGTAATCACAAATAGATAAATCACAAGGATCAGAATTGCAAAATATATAAAATCAACAACACCAACTTGATCGGTAAATGTGAGTAGCGCATTAACAAATAAGAATGTCATTTCAACAATCTTATATAATCTTCTATCAATATTTACCCATGCAAATATCAAAAATATTAAACCATTTAATATTACAAGGATGATATTAAATACCGACCCTTCTCTGATATACCATATACCTATACCAATCCAGAATATCCCGAGTATTGTCATTAAGATACTTTTTATAAGTTTACTTGGTTTCATATATTAACTCCTGCTACCAAAATAACTATTTTACTCAATAATACCATATTTTAAGGTGCTTGGTTCAATTCCATTTTTCTACTCATTCTTACAGCTTTGATATCATTAATTGCAGCAAGCGGTATATGAATTATAAATACAATCCAAATTGAATTTGTATAATAAGTAATCAAACTAAAGAAAATCCCTAAGAAAAATGCACCATATGCTTCTTTAGGCCCTTTAAAGATATGAATGAAACTATAAATTAAACTGTTGATGATAATTGCTGGCCACAGGCCAAATGCATATAGTGTTGAAAAGAAAACCATACTGCGTAGTGCAATTTCATATCCCAACAAATAGATTGACCAGAAAAAGATATTAATAGCCATATCCTTTCTTGTCCACTTGTCTTTTCTAACTTCTGGGTAATATGATATATCAACATTTTCCTTTGGCCTTAAAATACTACCAATCACTATAAATAAAAATGAGCATATAAACCAGAAAAATGCATGTTTGCCAGATGGAAAAGCAAAGCCATATGCACTTATTGGTTGATCAAATATAAACAATATGATTAAAAGAGGTATCATACCAAATAAAACAAATCCAACCGTTCGTCTAAAATAAACAGACTTAACCACATAAGTATCAGTTTCGTTAAACCTATTTATTATATTCTTTATCCATCTAAAATCACTACAAAAATAATAAGTCAAATACAAAAAAGTAAAAGCAATGATAGCAATTATCTCATCGTTTAATAATGTTTTCAGTTCTATGTTAAGGACATCTAATAATATCATTTATACATCTCGCTTTTCCTGGTATATTTTCTTAAAACATAATTAGATAACTTGGGAGATACTTTAAAAAAGTTTAAACGTTTTACCAAGTTGTGTTCAATACATACATTTTTACGTCCACAATCCATTTTATACACTTTATTTGCTACATCTTGTTGTGTATCATTATTTTAAGCTAGTCCAACATAGATGATACCAACTTGAAACTCACCATTAATTCAGTTCTAAGCGATTCGCTAAGTTCTGTTAGACTAGAAATAAAGATACTTTAACCCATTGATTCAATCATTAGGGGTGATGCAAACTTTATCATACTGACTGTATCCATGATCTTATCAAATAGTTCTAAAGAGGTTTCTTAGAATAAACCTCTTATACTCATACCAACACTATTGATTAAAACATCAATACTTGTCACATCTCCTCGAAAGTAATCACATAATCCATATTTATTATATCATTAGTTTTAATAGGTTCTGATTCTCTTCTTGTAGGAATCACTCAATCATGATTTTTAGCAAACATTTTATCTATTTAACATACAATACCTTTACTACCACTCGTGATAAAAACGATTTTAATATGGGCTTGTAGTATGCTTAATATTTTAATTCTCTATTGAAGGCTATTTACTACCATTGCAATATATTGATTTTCTTCTGGATTCAATATTTCTAATAATGTACTTTTTATCACTATCTATATATAGTGATAGAAAAATGACTCTCATCGCTTTATATGATTTCCACTAATAAAAGATCAATACTATGTCTAACTTTATTTTTCATCTCGATTAATGCTTCATCTTCGATATCTATAACACTCTTATGATTACAGTGACTTTGAATAATAACAGACGCGAAGTAAAACGATAATGATCTTCTTACCGCTCTCTTATATGCCTTCCATCCTAGCTTTTTTCTAACCCTATCCAGGTACTTTTCATCAACAATGAGTTTCACAAATGTGATACCAAAAGCTAAAAAAATACCGCCTATCAAAGTATTAATCTCAAGTATATGAGTTATTTCATAAATAAAAAATAGAAAAGTAAACATAATAAGGTAAGAGACCACCACATTAGCTAAATATATAAGACCAACTTTTTTCTGGCACAAAACAACTTCTTCATATATGTGCTCATTGACCTTATGTTCTAACTCATAAAGACAATCTTGATTCTTCATTTGTTTAACTTTTTCTTCTTGTTCGTTATAAAACTCTTTTAAATCACCCAATGTTGTTTTAAAACAAAAGGACAAATTGTATTTATCCTTGTTTTCTGTAAAATTGAAATATTTCGCATATTTATTTAATGCGAAATTCAGATGCTCATCATCGCGGCCAAGCATCTCATCAATATCTACCTCAGGAAAAACATCCTTTTGGATGTTTGATAATCCATGCTTAATTTTTAAATATAATTGATCTTGGTTCATTTAGGTTACCTACTTTCTCATAGATAAGATAATAAAATCCTTCAATTACGATTATTATTTGAATATGAAAAGTATGCTTGAAAGTATAATCTTTGGAATTCAAATATCTTTTTTAGTCAATTACTATTTTCTTTAAACTAAATTAATAAAATCTTTGATTCATTATAGCATAGATAAATAAAAACAAAGTTGTATAAATGACAATACGCAACTAGTCATTATTTTTCATTATTCTTAAATGATGCATAATTCTCTATTTGTTTATAGATGCGATTCGAACCAGACGATGATATCATATAGTTTTGTTTATTTTCAGAAACTATCCACAAATTTGCATATTTAATATGCATTTCATCAATTTCATCATATAAAATTATAAATGTTTCAAACGGTTTTTCATATACTTTAATTAGCAGTTTGTCTGAAAATGTATAGATAGTACACACTGTATATTTATTTTGATTAACAAAAACACTACCATTATCTTTTGATAAAAAGGAATTGAGACCCTTTTCAAATTCTCCTTGCATTTTTATAAATTTACATTCTATCAAATATAGGATAATATATATTGAAATAGCGAATACAACACCTGCTATTAGCGCATAAATAAAGATATTTTCTTCAAACACCAATGATCCCAACAACCAAAACAATATAAAAAAACTAACACCAGTAAATACACTAATAGTTAATAATGCTATTTTTTTATTCATGTCAAACCTCTTTTATCAAAATAATCTAAATCCTATATAAAATTCCAGATTACTTTTATTATTAATGAAGTAATTACTAAATTTAATATGTATTTTTAAAAGTATCAATTAATTCCGTATTTTTCATATAGTTATAACTATTCTCTTTTATAATTATATCATATATGATTTCATGCAATCTCTAATAAATCCACAGCTTTACGTATTAGCCTTTCATTGAGAAGTACATATCCAATATCTATTGCTTGATTTATAAATGTATTTAAATTTACATGAGTTTTTAAATCAATGAGAAACTGTAGTACACTATCTTTACCCTTGATGTTAATCTTATCTTTCAATATAAATTGATTAAATAATCTCTTTTTAGTCTATTAATATTTTTCGTCTTACATAGATGGTGATCATACAACTTTGTTTCAATAAACTTTTTAAATGTAAGTTGTATCATGACAGTTAATGAACAATTTAAATAACTCTTTGTTTCGTTAAATTCGTTCAGCAAGCTATCAGGTAAAACTATAAGATTTATACGATATGATGGTGGAATCAATTTAGAAAATGAATTCATATAGATGACTTTATCTAGTTCATCTAAACTTTTTAAAGTCGGAATGGGTTTAACTAAAAAGCATGCACAAGCAATCGTTAAAGCAGTGACTAAATACAACAATCCAAAAGGGGTATTTGAAATAGTGAAGACATTGGCGAAGCAATGACTGGTATATATAATTACTGATGAGAGAGCCTGAAATTCAATAAATAAAAATATGGATATTAGCATTAAAAGGCGATTTTATAGAATACCAAGCAATGTTAAATACCTTAGGTATTGAATCCCTTGAAATTAGGTAAAAAAACAGATTTAAATATAGAAATGGACGAGTTGATTGAATCAAAGCTTTCTACTTTTGGGACATGTGGCGAATTATTATCACTTGAAAAACATGTACATACTTACACTAATGTATATCTCAAAACGATAGATATTGTTACTAGAGAGATACATATAGAAGACAACTAGGTAGTTTTAGAACTAAAGGTGTCTTTAATCACTTCGTTTTCATCAGAGCACCATTCATAGAATCAATTGATGACGACACTGAAGTATTATCGATTTTTGATGATAAGATAGCTGCAGCGAGATGAAATAATCAATTGGTTACTGCATTTCATCCTGAGTTAACAGATAATTTAATGATTCACAAATATTTATTAAATATGTGTGAAAAAAATCCAGATCATTAATTATGATCTGGATTTTTATCTATTTGAAATACTTAATATTGGTTTAAGTTTTCTAGTAAAACTATATTTGACATCATCAAATGTCGGTACTGCTATGGGTACATGAATTTTCAAATCATCAATATGTTATTTTTTATATGTTCTTTTGTTATAATTCATAACAGATATAATTATCAATTACTTTGAACCCTACCTGTTTCGCATTAATCAGTTCATTATCATCATCAATATCAATAAAATATGTTATATTTACACGTTTAGAATCCTTAGATACTTCTGCAACTGCACGATTTAATAATGACTTAGATATCTCCTCATCTTCACCCTCTATAAGCAACGCGAATATCTCTTGATTTTTATCACCTTTTTTTAAAAGTAGGCATCCAAGTGTAACTGTATCTTCTATATAGCAAAACAGGGAAAAATCATTTATTTTTTTTATGATACGTTCTGATGTCCAATACATATTAGATTCAACTGCGAATGGTTCATAAAATTCAGAAAATAATTGAAAGTTGTTTTGATCTATCAAGTAGATAGAATCATTTTTTGTTATTAATTCACTTTGATCTTTACATAAAAAATTTAGACTACTTTCAATTAATACACCCCTTTTTTCAAGACTATTTTTTATGTATTCATTCTTAAATGGTATACCTATAAGTAATCTATATGTTAATCTCCTCTCTTTCATATGATTTATTGACAACATAATTGCTTCAGTCTTATTGGTGTTAAAAACAAATATAGTTGTTTGCATATAGTTGTCTTCATCAATCCAATAATACGCAAATACACCTATTAATAATGTGTCCTGATAAATAGCGATAACTTCACTATTTTCTTCAATTATTCTTCTTGATAACTCTCGTTTCACTGATTGATAATTGAGTAATCTCGGATAACTTGCCATGCTGTCGTCAATACTCATATTGTAAACAAAATCAATAATTTTAGTTACGTCTTTGATTATTTGTAATGTCATCATTTATTTTCTTCCCTTGCAATATTAATTGTAGTATATCACGTCACATATAGAAATATAGGGCCGTAAACGGCTTTATTATGCTATTATATATTGTTTTTAGTTCAATAACTTTTTGTTTATTGTTATTAGCCTTTTGATTAACACGTTCATCAATTTCATTCCATATTTAATTTCTAGGATGAATGATTTTACGTTTAACTATGATATTAAATTTTTCGCTACTTTTAAATTAAAAAATGATTTTTAGAGTTATGGGTATAATAAATGTCATCACCTTTAACGGTAACTACCTTAAGTCTTTAGTTTCCATAAAAAATATTCGCTGCTATCGCATTTTGTTGTGATCCTTGCACTTCGCCAGCAATTTTTCCTCCCTTCTATTATATACCATATATATAATTTATAAAGTCTACCAAATAGCAAACAAAAAGCCACATAACTTATGTGGCTATTTATTATGAATGATGATGTGCAGGAACACCTTTTAATTTACTATTCGCAGGAGCATCTTTAACGACAACTGTGCCAGCTGCAATAACACTGTTATCTCCTATATGAATTGGTCCAATCAATGTTGCTCCAGCGTATACGATACAACCCTTACCAAGTTTTGGATGTCTATCTACTTTTTCAAATGTATTAGCACCCAATGTAACTCCATGGTATAACACACATCCATCACCAACTTCAGCTGTTTCCCCAATCACGGTACCCATACCATGATCAATAAATACACCCTGTCCAATCTTAGCTGCTGGATGAATATCAATACCCGTGATTCTTCTTGTTCTATAGCTTATATATCTCGCCCAATTTTTATGCCCTTTAAGCCAGGCTTTATGAGCTCTTCTATGTCTTCTTAAAGCAATCACACCAGGATAGGTAAAGTATATCATGAAGCAGCAAGGCGCTGCAGGATCGTATAATTTAGCGGCATGACCATCTTTAATTATACATTCTTTCTTTTTCATCTATATAACTCCGTTGATAAGTATCTCTCCCCAGTATCCGGTATAATAACCACAATCTTCTTTCCTTCATTCTCTTCTCTTTTAGAAACTACTGTTGCCGCATATAATGCCGCACCTGCAGATATACCTGAAAATACACCCTCTGATTTAGCGAGTGTTCTTGCTGTATCAAATGCATCATCATCTTCAACAGCAATAACTTCATCATAGACTTTGGTATTTAATACATCAGGTACAAACCCTGCACCAATACCTTGAATTTTGCTCTTTCCAGCATACCCTTTTGATAGTACTGGAGATGCTGCTGGTTCAACAGCAATGACTTTCAATTCTTCAATATGTTTTTTTAATACTTCACCTGTTCCAGTAATTGTACCACCGGTGCCAATACCAGCAACAAAGAAATCCAAATCACCTTCTGTATCTTCTAAAATTTCAATCGCTGTTGTTTTACGATGAATTTCAGGGTTTGCAAGGTTTTCAAATTGCATCGGTATAATGTAGTTGGAATCTTTCTTCATTATTTCTTCTGCAAGCGCTATAGATCCTCTCATACCTTTTGATTTATCTGATAATAAAAGTTTAGCTCCAAGTGCTTTTACAATGAGTTTTCTTTCCTCTGAAACACTCTCAGGCATAACCAAAGTTAAATCATATTGTTTCGCAGCACATATAAATGCTAATCCAATACCAGTATTCCCACTTGTTGGTTCAATAAATTTAGTGTTTTTATTAACCAACCCTTTTTCTTCTATAGATTCAATTAATGCTTTAGCAAGTCTATCCTTTACACTTGCCAAAGGATTAAAGTTTTCTAATTTTACAATAATTTGTGCCTTAGCACCAACCAACTTCTCATAGTGATTTAATCTAAGCAATGGTGTATGTCCGACAAGTTCAGCATAATTGTTATATATTTTAGGCATAATCGCTCACTCCTTTTCTGTATTATTATACTGCTTTTCACTTTATAATTCCTTCAATGTGCTATATAATAATCGAGGTAAA
This sequence comes from Acholeplasmataceae bacterium, assembly GCA_965140505.1. Taxonomy (GTDB): domain Bacteria; phylum Bacillota_I; class Bacilli_A; order Acholeplasmatales; family Acholeplasmataceae; genus WOFB19. Next base: position 1,624,559 of record OZ223250.1, on the reverse strand, counting down.
GGATGATGATAAATATGCAAATACAAAAATACAGGTTAGGAAACTTAAGAAGCAATTGTTATATTGTATATAATAAAACAAATGCGTTTGTGGTAGATCCAGGTGCCGAAAATGAAATTGTTAGTAAATTTTTAGATGATAAAAATTTATCATTAGATTTTATTTATATAACACATGGACATTATGACCATGTCAGAGGTGTTAGACAACTCAAAGATTTATACCCTAAAGCGATTGTTTACGCACCTAAAAATGATAAGTACTGGTTAACAGAGTTCTTTGAAGAAATATACGGCTATACAGTTCCTGTTGATTCATATATTGACGAACCTTTCTCGCTTGATTGGCAAGATCAATCAATCAAGTGTTATGCTACACCTGGTCACTCTCTTGGAGGCATGACGCTACATCTAGAAAAACTGCATATTTTGTTTACTGGTGATACGCTATTTTATGAAACTATTGGTAGAACTGATATTCCTGAATCTGATTATGCTACGCTCATATTAAGTATTAAGAAAATATATAAACTCTTCCCAGATGAAACTGTAGTCTATCCAGGACATGGTAAATCATCAATGATTGGACATGAAAAAAAATATAATCCTTTTGTCAATGAGAAATAAGTAGTCATTTGATGTAATAGTAAAGCGTTAGTAGACACTAAATTAATATTTAATAGAATAAATGCTTGAGATGAATATAGTACCTTGATTGAAATGTAGAATCGTTTCTTGGCCCCTATATCTTTTTTTATTGTCTAGTGTTTCAATACACCCTTCATTATATTTATCCACCTATATAGATAACATATAAGTATTGTTTTCATTATCTCTTGAGAGTTGAAACTTGAAACACTTGCCTTTTAAACCATTATATACAAAAAAATGTTAATAAACTTTTTTATCTGTCTACTAACATTTCATCATTTTACTTAAGCGGCTTTTTGCATATATAGTTATTGCACATGTATAACCTGGTAGTATAACTGTCACTTGATTTCCACTAATATTGGATGATAAATATCATTCATCAAATAGATATTCCTTTTTTATTGAAGACTCTGCCGCTGCAATAGATGGATTAATAAACATCTTTTATAAGAACCCCATTTAAATATTTAAATTCTTATTAAAAATTTCTATACCGACAAATCTTTTATTACCCAAAGACTACTTGGTGTACTCATATATTCATAAAACACCGTTTCTAATTTTTTAGCATCTTTGATGATTGTCGCATTCATTGCAATTAAGCTTATATTTCTTGTATAAGATTTTAACAATTATTAAACCTTTATAAATCCTCTTTTTTTCCAAAACTTTGTTTGAAATCATCCAGCACTTTTGCTTGATAATCAGCATATTTTTCACTTAAAAATTGTTCAAAATAAATATTTTTCAGTTGTTGCCAACTATATGTTTCACGGTTTGTTAAGATTGGATAGAAATATGTATCATTTTCTTTAGCTGCATCAACATCTGGATATGCATCACCAATCATCAATACATGTTTTGGATCATAACCTTTTTGAAGCATTTGTGAAATACATTCACCTTTTGGACCAATTTCTTGGGATGTCATCACATCAAGATATTGAATCAAATTGTGATTTGTCCACTCTTCAAATATACCAGACATGTTTGCACTTGAAATCAAGGCAATATCAACTTTTCCTACAGCAAATTCTAAGAAGGATCTGACTCCTTCAAATACTGGCTTGTCTTGATGAGATAGTTTTGCTATTTTATCATTGGTTTTATATGACCAATATAATGCTTTCTTCAATAATGGGTGATTAGTCTTTTCAATTTCTGCGATTAATCCTTTATTTGACAAATCATCTGTTTGGTTTACCCAGGCTTTTAAAACATTTAAATCCTCTACATTTAATTCTTTTCCATTTAATTTTTCTAATATGTCCACGAGCCCAATAAAGCGATTTACACCGCGCGTTTCATTGTACAAATTGAAACGGTTCCATAAATCTTGTACATATGCCTCTTTGTCCTCTAAATGCCATTCTTCAATAAATGCTGGTCCAAAACACATCTTATGCTTTGCATTCATCGCATCAATAGCTGTACCATCAGAGTCAATACAAATCAAATAATCATGCTTTTTTTTGAAATATTTAATATCAAGTTTATTCATTGTAAAAGTCCTTTCGTTTCACATCTTGCTATTTTTGATTAAATTGTTTACATTATTTTATTTCGTAACTTAACAGCTACTATACTTTATATTATACGATATTCATCCATGAACTTGCAAGTGTATGCAAGTGTACTTTTATCTTAAATACCATCTTTTTTAGATATTGAAATATATATTATTTCATTGTGAATTTATGAATTATACTTTTTATTATTGTTTAAAAATTAAATTATGCGATAAAATCTACCAATTATGCAATAGCTTGCATATATTAAGCGATGAGTGCTATTATAATGATAAATGAAAGCGGTTTTATACCATTAAATATTTTTTGATTTCTGAGCCTATTAATCTTATGAATCAATTTGTTTCATAGGATGATCCTTAGTTTTCTAACATCTCAATTTCGGAAACCGTTTTGATTACAATGCATTATGCTATTTTAATAACCACCGTGGCTTGAAAAACGATATTCTTAAATACTTCTAATATAATAATGGACATGAATGTATAGGATTAATATTCTTAAAACCTAGAAAGAATATTTATTATCGGGCTTGTATTTTATATTTGTACAGCAAGTAAAACACTAAAAATACTTTAGCAAAATCAATGGGATTTTGTGAAATAAAAATATTAAAGGAGAGTTAAAAAATGAAGAAAATAATTACCCTAGTTTTATCACTAGTTCTGGTTTTTGCTTTGGTGGCATGCAAAGATGAACCTAAGCCAGATAAACCAGATATTCCAAAGGAGTACATTACACAAAAGCCAGTAGGCGGAACAGACATAATTACTAAGGAAGCTACTCAAAAGGGTACAATACAAGAAATCCATTACGATACAAGAGCATATTACGTAGAGGCAGAATATCCTGATGCAGGTGAAATTGACGTTAATAAACGTGCTTATGTTTATCTGCCATACGGTTATGACGCAAATGACACATCTACTAAATATAACGTTTTGTATCTTCTACACGGAAGCGGACTAAATGAAGGCTATTGGTTCCAACAAGGTACATATGCTACAGAAACATCAGTTTACACTATGGGTTATGGAACAGATAATGTAGTCGATAATCTTATTGAAGAAGGAAAGGCAGCAAAAACAATTATTGTTACACCTCACCTATACGCAAGCGACAGCTTATCAGATGATTATTATACAGCTGGTCCAAAACCAGGCGCTTCAATACCTGGTTACGAAGTTGACAATAACAGCTTAAATGTCATATTGAATTTCGGTAAGGAATTAATCAATGACTTAATGCCATACATAGCAAATAATTTCAACACTTACGCTGCATCAGGTAGTTCAGAAGATTTAAAAGCGGCTCGTGACCATCAAGCATATGTAGGTTTATCATTAGGATCTATGACAAGTTACGGCTCAATTTTTAGTTATTGTCTCGAATATATTTCATATATCGGTTCTCTATCTGGTGGTCCAATGGGTATTACTACCGATGAAATTATCAGTAGCTACAACGCTAACTACTCCGACAGTAAAATAAACTATTGGTTTGTAAGTTGCGGTTCATCTGAATACAGTGATGATTCTTTAACACCATATTTAAGTATTAAGAGTGCATTAAACATGCAAGCTGGAAGCGATATAGTTAACGGTGATAACTGCGAATTTATGGTTGTTAGCGGTACAGCTCACAACTACGCGACTTGGATAACAGGTTTATATAGCTTGTTGCAAATATTCTTTATGAAATAAAATTCAACAAAATTATTTTATTAAATAAACAACGACATCTAAATATATGTCGTTGTTTTTATTTGACACTATCACAGTTTATTTAGTGGATTATAATCATACGATTACTGTGAAAACAATTGTTTTTTGAGATTAATAATTCTTTCATGACGAACAAAAATACTGCAATATTGATAATAGTTGTTTGCATTAAGATCATTTTTATCTTTCAAGTAATCCCTATAATAAATTCCGGTGTAGTTATATATATTTTAGCAATACCTATTGCATTACTCAATCTGTGATTATTAAGTAAATAGCTCTATTATGTTCTTGTCTAAATATTATATTTTTAAATCCAATACACTTCTAGCATATCGGTGTAAATACTTAAATATCCGTTTTTTTGTGACATATCCCTATAGTTTAAATCACAATTTAATGGCATTTATTGTATTTATACAATAGCATCAAAATAATTATGAAAATTTAAATAACTAAAAAATTTACTTTCTAATTAAGTTTTTTCAGCATTATTGGTTACTTATATTTTGATATGAACATAGTCCTATTATTTAGAAATAAAGCCCTCCTAATCCTAAAAAAACAGACTGTATACCAACAAAGTATACAGTCTGTTTTTCTTTAGATATTATCAATTTAATTTAATATTATTGATTAGTGTTACCGAAAATATAATCTTCTATAACTTTGATACGTAAGGCTTTCCCTTCAGTAGAAAGGGCATCATGAGACCCACCTTCTGTCTCATAATATTCGCAAATACCCGTGTCCCTTGTATTATAAAGTTCATAAGTGGCTTTAGACGTCTCTGAAGGAAACGTCGTGTCGCCTGTTGCATGAAACATAATAAAGTCTCCCTTATATGCTAACAAACGTTCGTCCCAAGTTTGACCCTCTTGAATTGAATACTGAGGAAATTCGGAATCGATAAATCCAGACTGAGCTTCAGTAAATCCGGATGCTGTAATTATGATACCAGCGATATATTGTTGAAAGTATTCCGCAGAAAGCATGATTGTAATGCCTCCCATTGACTCGCCATACAAGTAAATCTTTTCTTGGTCTACCCAAGGAAGAGATTGAACGTATGTAAGCATAGTGTTAAGATCAGATGCACGTGAGGTCACGGTCGCACTTCCATCATCAGATTTTGTACTTTTCGATGCACCACGGCATCCGAAAGTGATTGCTGAAATGCTCGATCCAGCAAATTCTTTTGCAAGACTCGACAACATCAATTCATCACCACCTGCACCATGGATACAGATTACCATAGGAAGTTTATTACCGCTTTCCTTATCAAAATCTTTTGGAAGATATTCAATGCCATAAACTTTACCATCTGCCTCATCATTCCAAGCATAGAACTCATAAGAAACACCAGTAGGGAAGTCCTGCAATTTTCCCATGAACTTTGGATAATCATCTGACACATTACTAGGTGTCTTTTCTTCTCCACATGCAGCAAGCGAAAACCCCGCTACTATCGTCAAAACAATTACTAATATTTTTTTCATGATACTATATTGTGTATTAAGTAAGTATCATTTGATACTTACTTAATACATTTTCCTTTCTTTATTTGCTACATTTTAAATAGATTTTGTCAATTCGTATTAAGTGTTTACTATTTTACTGTAACATTGCCTTAGCTGAATATTCGTCAGCAATAAGAACATCACACTGATTGCTTGAGTACATAAAGTATGCTTCTGCATCAGTTTCATATTCAACAATTGTCGCACCGCTGTCTTTTAAAACACCATTTTCGATAGCTTCTTTTATAAGTTCACTACCTGGTCTTCCAGACAATACGCCAATTTTTTTCCCTTTAAGATCGGATAATTTGCTGAAACTTTCAGCTGAATCAGAAATGATTTGCTGATACCCCTTAGAATAAACATCACTCACAAGAAAGTCCGCTTCGACTTCTTTACTCAAAGCAACACCCGTCGCTAAAATATCTGCGCTTCCATTCTTAACATAAGCATATGCTGTTTTATAAGGTAAATCTCGGATAAGAGGTTTCATTTCAAGGTTGTCACCAAGCATAACCATAAGATACATATCAACACCGTCTACACCGTTGCCATACGCTCCTGAAAACTGATAAGGACTAAAAACAGATGTTAAAATATTTATAGGGTCTCCTTCGTTGTCAAGAATATCAAGTTCTCCTAAGAAATCCTTACTCCAACTCGTTCTGTTTAGATATCTTGTAATCAAATCATCAATATCTATTGATTTGATTATGTTGTTAATCTCAGTAAGATAAATATTTGCATTTGGAGATTCCTTTGATATACAAATAACATACTCAGTTTGCGCTACACCTTCTATTCTATTAGCCACATGTTCACCAGTTTTAACTACCTCTTTTTCCCCACAAGCTGTAAGGAAAAATGCTGTAAAAAACAATAGTGTAATGGTGGTAATTATAGAAATATATCTAGATGCTTTTCTATTCATTGTCATGCTTTAAAGAATACCAACATGAGATTATAGAGGTTTGTAATCCAAGTTGCGTAGTTGTGAGCCGTACCATTAACAACCATAAAATCGATTTTATCGCCATTTTGAATATCGTATCCTTCACTCCAACTCATTGCACTTTTGACACTCAACATGCTATTCTCAGTTTCTTCAGGTCCTTCCGAAGAACCACAACTAATGAAAACATAGTTTACTGGATATTGATCTTCTTTCGCCTGCATATTTGCAATTTGATCATCTCCAGGTACACCTGCTGATTCATATGCAAAATAAGAAATGTACTCAAGGCAGTTAAGAAGAACTGAATTAACACTTCCACCACCACGAGATAAGCCTGTGAAACCTACGTGATCACGTGCTGCCTTTAGATCTGCATCATCAGTAGAAGCCGCATAGGTATTGTAATGTTCAACAACATAAGGCATCAAATGATTCAACCATTCTTTCCAATAAACTGAGTCTGTACCTTCTTTTGATTCACCAATCCCAAGTCTATAACCCAAATCATTTTCTGGATCCACATATCCACTATAAAGATTGCCCTGTTCAGCTGTACCACCTACATAATTAGGATTAGCAGGGTCACCACTATATTCACCATTGTAGTATTGATACATTGTCATTCCGATAAAAATAGTATCCTCACAAAGGTTGTTTTCGAACATATAGTCCAGCATGTTTTCAGTGCCATAGCCACCTGTATATGCTGACTGATTTTCTTCCCAAGCATATGAACCTTGAGCGAACCAGTACCCTTCATTCAATTTATTTCCGTGCATCATATAAAGTGTATTGTATTTTTTTGAAGTATCATTCGCATCATATCCATAAGGAAGATATACGTATGCACGCTTGTAAATCCATAATTCATCGCCTTCTGTGTAACCTTCAAGTTTTCTTTCTTCTACACCATAGGCTCTTGTTCTATACCAAAAATACTCAATTGTGCCTTGCTTTGAGTGCTCCGTCAAAAGAATTTCAGGGGAACGTAACATAGGATCTTCTCTGAAAATTGTAGTTTCTTTGTCCTCTGGCTCTTTGACAGGAGTTTTTTCTCCACAAGCCATCAAAGAGAATGTCAACATCACAACCAAAGACAGACTGAATACAGTCTTAAAAATACTGATTTTTCTCATTTTTTATACTCTCCAATTTTATTTTTTTCGAGCAATTTGCTCGATGATTCACTAGGTGAAAATTATCATAATAGAATAACTACACATTAATGAACTAAAAAAGCTATATCTATTTTATGTTTGAATCGTTTTCCTTTGCAACGATAAGCATTGCTGAAAGATAGTCTAGCACGAGTATGTCACAATCTCCAGTATGAAGCATCGATTGTGCTTCAGTGTCTGTTTCGCATGCTAAAATAGTCGCTCCACTATCCTTTAATACGCCACTCATAATAGCATCTGTGACTATTCTCTCACCATCTCTTCCCTTAACAACGCCTATGACCTTACCTTTAAGATCAGATAACTCAGTAAAATTCTCGTTTGCATCTGAAACAATTTGTTGCTTCCCGGTTAAATATACATCACTTACTAAAAAATCATTTTTAAGTTCTTCCGAAAGTGCAATACCACCTGAAAAGATATCTGCATTACCGTTTTTTACTTCGTTATAAGAGTAAGAATATACTCGGTCGTAAGTAATAAGTTTTTTGTTGAGATTTTCCGCAACATGGAGCATGATGTAAGCATCTATACCATCGGTATACGCCCCACCTGCACCTGAATAATTGAATGGTTCTAATGTGACAGTCATTACTCTTAAATTACCACCATCATTATCATTCAAATTATACATATAGTTTTCCAATGTCTTAAATGACCTTCTGTTTTTGTAGTCGCTATATTTTACCGCAATATCATTAATATCAATTTCAAAAATCGAATCGTTAACCGCTTTTAATATCTTATCTGCATCTGGAACGTTTTTGGATATACAAATAACATACTCCGTTTCCGAAAAACCGCTTAAATCGTTAGAAACCAATTCACCACTTTTTATTATTGGCTCAGTACGTTGACATGCACTAAAAAACACAAAAACGCAAAGGGTAAGTATAAACAAAATTCCTTTTCTCATAATATTTTCCTCTTTTTTATTTTGTCATAATACCCATTTCTATTAAATATGTATCAATATAATCCATACATTTTTCGTAATCTCTTGGCTGAAAGCTGTGTGGAGCATCTTCTATAATATAAAGTGTCATTCTATCTTCCCCGAAGTACTCAAATAAATCAGTAACCACACTCTTATTTACAGCATCATCTGCTGTGCCCCAAAGCACAATAGATTTCTTGTCGAAATTATCAAACTCTTTGTAAGGCTCAACTAAATCACCGCTTGCCATAATAGCTGGAGCTTGTAAAATTACTGCTGCGATATCTTCATAGCATCTACCCGCAGTAACAGAAGTAACAAGACCCCCAAAACTCGAACCAAATAACGCAATTTTAGAGTTATCTACAAAGCTCATGCTTTTAAAGTCCTCAATGATAGCTGTTAAGTCAGATATTTCTGTCAATACCGTCATGTCCTCAAATTTACCGTCACTCTTGGAGATCGTTGAACCTCCACAAAAATCAAAGGTATAACAAAGCATGCCATTTGCAACAACATTTTTAACAAGTGAATTCGTTTCATTTGCACCCGTTGTATTATAGCCGTGGCTCATGATAAGAATAGGATATTGCTTATTCTCATCAAAATCAAATGGACGATAAATATGTCCAAATATCTCTAAGTCCCCATTCTTAACCCAGTGAATAACGCTTGAGAAATTTTTATAATCTTCCTCATAACCTTCACTCATCGAATAGGGTCTTCTAGGTGTTATTCCAGGATCATTCTCTTTACATCCCGTCAAATAAATGAGGCTAAAAAGCACAACCAGAATAATTGTAATTTTCTTTATCATATTTTCTCCTCGTGTGAAATACATCTATGAATTGACTAAACTATAAAATCAAAGTTTATTCAAAATAACAGAGAATAATTGTGAAATTTTTCACCACTATTCTCAATAAATTATTTATCATCAATATACATAAATAATGTCTAAAATGATACAAAAATCTTATAAAATTTATAGTCTCGTATCCCAAATATCACAAAATGAATCCACTGGATCAACGCCTATAAACTGTGTTTTACCTGTAAGCTTATCAACAAGCGCCCGGATAGATTCATCCTTATCTGAGTAAGCATTAATATATGTTTTTGCCTGAGGTACGTCTGCTAAAACGAAAGGACTCGCCAATGATACCACTATAACTGGTAGATCATTTACATACCATGGAATTTCGCCACCACCCTTGCTCATGCTCCAACTGATACGCTCAGAAGTTTGTCCATATGATGCAACGTTAGTTAATGTAATTACAAGGTCATATTTACTTACAAAACTTTCTATCGATGTCTTAGCTGCAAAATACATGTTAATTTCCTTACCTTTTTGTTCAGGTGGAAGTTTTGCTATTCTCTCAAAAGGTGATTCATAGATTTCCACATCAAATCCCTCTTGTTCCATCAATTCTTTAACTTTTTGAGCAGGAGTTTTTTTCGGCTTATTTTTTAATATCGTAAAGAGACTAGCAGCGGTTAAACCCTTTGCCGGAACAATAAGTACTCTTTTGTATTTGCTAGGAGTAATTGGCAATACATCTTGCTTGTTTTTAACAAGTGTAATTGATTTTTCCGCAACTTCACGGGCAATTTCCTTGTGCTCATGACAACCAACCTTTGCTAATTTACTCTCATCTACTTCAAATGGCTCTATCAATCCCAAAGCTGCTTTAGTTCCAAGTATTCTCGTTAAAGCCTCATTTAAGCGGTTCTCTGTAATAATACCATTTAAATAACCTTCTTTCATAAAGCCAAAATCCTCATCCATGTCATTGAAAAACAAGAACATATCACAACCTGCAGCAATAGTTCTTGGTAACATCTCTGAACGCTTCATTCTTGAAGTAAGCCCAACCATATGCGATGCATCAGTTACGATTAAACCGTTAAAACCAAGATTATTTCTCAGCAGATCATTAAGCAATTCATTAGAAAGAGTTGCAGGCATAATTTCTTCATCGGTCAATTTAGGATTTAGCATCTTAGAGTACTTAGGTAACATAATATGGCCTACCATTACAGACTGAACGCCTGCATCAATCATGCCCTTATAGACCTTACCAAAACTCTCATTCCATTCTTCAACGGATAAGTTATTAACTGAGTTAGATAAATGCTGATCACGCTCATCAATACCATCACCTGGGAAATGTTTAATTGCACAAATGCAACTTGAATTCTCCACCACTCCCCTAAAGTATTCTTTACCAAACTGTAACACTTTTTCTGCGTCATTACTAAAACAACGTGTCGAAACAATTGGGTTTCTCCAGTTCTTATGTATATCCACAATAGGTGCAAAAAGCCAGTTACAACCTATAGCTTCCGCTTCAACTCCACAAACCTTACCAAGATTATATGCGCAAATTGGATCATCTGTCGCTCCAATCTTCGTTGGCATTCCTACGCTAGTACCATCTATACAGGCACCATCGCCACCACCCTCAGTATTGCTTGCAATTAATAAAGGAATCTTACTATTTTTTTGCAAAACCTTATTTTGCTCTAAAATTTCGTTCCCTAAGGCTGGGTTATATCTAGCCCCACCTATGTGGTATTCTTTTAATATAGTTTTAAGATAATTTTCTTCTCTAGTTGCCCCGAGGTTAATAAATAGTTGCCCTATCTTTTCATCAAGTGACATCTCTTTTATTGTTTTTTCTACCCATTTTATCTTGCTCTCACTTAAATAAAACGGCTTTTCTTTTAAATTAACCATTTTTCATTATCCTTTCGTACAAAATTATCCTGTAATTATTGTTGTATTAAAAAACTTAAAGAGATTTAAGCTAAACTTATTTATATGGTATTTCTTATGTTAAATTTGGATTGCTTCAAGTTTAGCTTTTTTCTCTTGTGCCAATGCTATTCTTGCTTTTTCTTGTCTTTTTACCTTAAAAATATTCTCATTAGCAAGATAAATTAGAAGTGCTAAGAACAGTAACATTGTTATGACATTTGTTTTCGCATCGTTAAGTTGTAATTTACTTAAGCCTAAGGAAAGAAAATTTAGTGTCACTGATGCTATCAATATTCCTACTGCTTGATTAGACCAGCGAGATATATACATACCTAAAAACATCGGGAACATATTAGCTAGAACTGTACCGTTACTTGTAAATCCTGTAGATACCTTCATCCCATTAGACATTGCTGCATCTAGCATTCCTGATGTTGTCACAGCGCCTCCTGCAAAAGTATAACTTAATATTGCATTTCTAAATACTTTAATTCCTGAAGACTTTGCAATTCTTTGCGAACCCTGTACTGCTCTTAAATGATATCCATATCTCGTATATCCTAATAAAAACATAACTGCACCCGCAGATAAAAGCAATACTAAAGCAGTGAACCACATATCGATTAGTATCTCATTACCTTCAGTACCAAAAATATTGAAGCCCTTTCCTTCAGATGTAAAGAACGCAACACACTCATATATCAAACCAAGTCCAATACCTAGTACCATCGCAGGTACTCTTGTGATCACAAACATTACACCCGTTAAGAATCCAAACAAAAGTCCGAAGGCAAATGCAAATAGAAGTAATCCAACACCACTTAATCCCAAAGAAAGTGCTATGTTACCTCCTAGAATTACGCCAACTAATCTTTGCGCACCTAGTGATAAATCCATTCGACCACAGGTTAGATTGAACGACAAGGCATAAGCAATTAAGCTAGAGATTGCTGTTCTTCTTAATATGTTTTGAATATCTAAAACGGAAGATACTAGATGATTCCCTTTCGTGATTACTAATAATTCCATAATAACGAATATTACTATTGGAAAACATGCCGATATAATAATGTTTTTAAATATTTTCTTGGTTTTATTTGACATAAGGAATACTCCAGCTTTCTCTTTTTGTTATTGTAACTTTCTTTCTATTAATGCGTCACTATCTGCAACAGATTCTAGCAAGTCTATCGTAGTTTGAAGTGTTGCTTCATTATTAAATGATTTGCATAACATCTTTGCTTCTTCACCTGATATAACCCAAGTTCCAGGTTTATCAAGCTTAGCAAGTCCAGCATATTCTTCAGCTGTTGCACAAAGCCAAGGTTCTACATATAACTGTACAGCTGTACCATCAATTTTATACATATCTGCATAACCATCTACTGCATTACGAATTGCTGCAGCATTAATTGCAAATGCTATCGTCAAAGGATTGATTACAGCATAGTTTAAAACATTATTTCCAAGTGTATCTTTTTCTGAAAATCCTATTGCAGTTCTTGCTTCAATTGATGCAGTAGCAACAATTTTAATGTCCATATTTTTCGCTTTCTCTACTGCGTCGATTGCGTTTGCATCTTCTTCATATCCAGCTACACAAGCGTATATGTCATATTCACCAGTTTCAATTGCAGATATAATATTTGTTCTTATATTACCTGAAACAAGATAAATCTTTACATCACTTCGTCCTGTAACTAAAGGCCCTACATCAGCTGATTGAGCAATTTCCTCAATAGTTCTGTCATATGTTAAATTATATTTTTCTTGCATTGCTTGCAATACAGCTAATGTTGAATAATAGTGTGACTCAGCTTGTTTTCCAGTAGCAGCACAAGAATATATAACAACATTATGTAGCTCACCATCACTCAATAACTCGTCCATTGCTTTTTTATAAGCAACCTGCATGCCTTCTGAAGAAGCTCCGCAGTTACCAAGTGCAGCTGTAGCCTTCGGATTTTCGTCTGAGAAAGCAGATTTTTGGTTGTGACAAAACATCCCTAATCTCTGGCAAGTCTCAATTACAGACTTTGCAGCGCTAGTATCAAGGTTAATTATTCCTACCGCACCCTTTACAAACTCGTTTTCGATAAATGATACTCTAGCATCCTCGTTTTTCAAGACTTCCGAAAAGTCAAATTTCATATTGAGATTTGGTCCGATTTCATTGTTCAAATAGTCCTTAATTACGCTGGTGTTCTCATTTACCTCATTCAAAATTACACCAACCAATACTTCTTTTCCGGTCTTGTTTGTTAACGTTGCAAACGGATCTTTACCACCGCCGGGAATATTCACTCCTTGACCGCCGCAAGAAGTAAGCAATGACAATATACATGTTACAAATAATAAAATAATTATTTTCTTTTTCATTATTTCTCTCCTTAACTCTTGTTATATAAAAATATTTTTTAATCTTTTTCTGGTAATAAATTTGTCCTAGTCTGTGATGCTACGACTAGTACAAGGAAGAATACACCTCTTATTCCCTGAATCAAGACGCTGTCCACGTCTAACATTTGTAAGCCGTTATTAAGTACAACTACTGTTATCGCTCCGAGCGTCGCTGAGTAAATATAGGATTTACTTCCTCCAAAGACTGACATACCACCTAACACTATTGCCAATAATACATCCATATTGAGCGTAGTCGCAGTAAAATTACTTACTGATCCAGTTCTTGTTATAGTCATCAGTGCACCTAACGCTGCACCAATACCTGCCATAATAAAAGCTATAAGTAAATACTTATTGTATACAATCCCAGTTGCCTTTGAACAGTCAGAATTAGTTCCAATAAACTTAATTGATCGGCCAACTTTTGTAAAGTTAAATATTATTAGGCAAGCAATAAAATATATGCCAAACGCTATATAAGGGAAATTTGCTCCCCTTAATGCGCTTGTTATTTCATAGGGTATACTTATCGTTTGATTGTTCAATACCGTCTGTTGTATCGCTAATAATAGCGTCATCATGACTACCGTTACAAACAGTACCTTTACTTTAAATTTTGAAGACACTATGACTGCAAGTATACCTATAACTATACCTGAAACAAACGCCGCGATAAACATGAGTGGCACTGACTGAGTTGCAACATATACCTTTATCGCTATCGCAGCAACTAATCCTGTTGTGGCCCCCATTGCAATATTAACATTTCCAGTACCATATATAAATGATGCTCCTGTTGCTACGGTTGCCACAATAAGTGACTGGTCTACGATGATAGATAGGTTAAACGGATGAAAAAACATACCATTACTATTAATTCCGAATATCACCGCTAGCATTATTAACCAAAATATCGGCAATAATTTCGTTATTAATCGGTTGTTCTTAATCGCTAAAACACTACTTTTAAATTTTGCTTTATCCATATTAACCTTCCCTTATATCATATAATCAATCAAACTATGTTCAGTTAAGTCCGTACTTCTCATCGCTTCGTGAGTTATTTCACCATCTTTCATAATGATGATTCTGTCACTCATTCCAATTAATTCTTGTAACTCTTCTGAAATAAGTATGATAGACTTACCTGCTTTCTTCATTTGATAGATGATGTTGTACATTGCAGCTTTAACCCCGACATCTACTCCTCTTGTCGGACAGTCCATTATGATAACTTGAGCATCTGCAGCCATCCATTTGCCAAAAGCAACTTTTTGTTTATTTCCACCTGATAACGTATTGACATTCGCATGTCTACCAGAGGACTTAATCATTAAATCTTCAATTTGTTTATCTACGTATTTTTTCTCTTTCTTACCCGAAATTATATACATAAATAATTCATTTATTTTGTACCCCGTTGAAGAAATATTCTCGTATATCGTAGCTGATAAACCAAGTGATTCTGAATCTCTGTTCTTTGAAATATACCCCATTTTGTGATTTACGGCAACATTAGGATTCTTTATCTCAATGTCTCCTAACTCAACCTTGCCATCAAGAACCTTTTCAAGCCCAAAAAGCGCTCTACCAACGGTTCTCATTCCACAGTGTGACAATCCACCTAAGCCAAGTATCTCGCCTTTGTGTAATTCCAAATTAAAACAAAGTAAATCCTGCTTTGTCGTTACATTTTTTGCTCTTAGAACTACCTCTTCATCATAAGGATCAAAATCGTTACGATAATAATCTCCTTTTACTTCACGGCCAACCATCATTTTTCTTATAACATTATGATCATAGTCTTTTTTTTCAATTGAACCTATGATGTTGCCATCTCTTAATACCGTTAGGATATCACAATACTCCGTCATTTCATCAAGATCGTGTGAAATAAGAAGTACACACTTATTCTCTTTCTTCATGCGAAGTATTGTCTTATATAAAAACTCTCTGCCTTCATGAGATAGTGCTGTAGTCGTTTCATCAACAATAAGTATTTCCGGTTGCCAATATAGTGACTTAGCTATTTCTACTATCTTTCTATCCTGCATATCAAGCGTCGCAGTTTTAGTATCCGGAGATATATTTTCTACTCCTAACTCATCAAATAGTTTTTGACAAGCGATATTCATCTTCTTTTTATTGACAATGAGTTTCAGTTTACCTGTAAATAAATCCTCATGTCCCAAAAAGATATTCTCAGCCACCGTGATATTGGGTATAGTTCCAGACTCCTGAACTATCATACCAACACCGTTTTCCTGTGCGGCCAATGTACTCTCAGGTTTCCAAACATTCCCATTTAAGAACATTTCTCCTTTTGTTGCAGGCTGTATACCAGCAATAATAGACGATACAGTTGATTTTCCCGAGCCATTTTCTCCGATTATACCCCGTATTTCACCTGAGCGTATTTCAAAACTTACGTCATTTAATGCTATCGTCGCACCGAAGTTTTTATACATATTATTAATTTTTAGTACTACTTTTTTTTCTGACACAAGTTAAGCCTCCACCACACAAGATATTATTTATGTTTTATTTGTTTTAAGAACTCAAAATATATGTCCTTAAATTTTTTATTCTACTTTAGTCTGATTCTTATTCTTCGGAAATTTGACTATGCCTTTTTTATCCAATATATACATAGTTGTAGAACCTACCGCACCAACTGCTGTAACAGCAAGCGTCGTCACAAGTACTACTTGCCACCAAGGCATTGCCAACTTAATCACAGAGTTTGCATCTAAGCCGTTCATTGCAGCACTATTAGCTACTGAATATAGAATACGCTTAGTTGATTCTCTCATTGCATTTACAACATATGGATCAGAAGAAAAATCATTTAACTGTCCGCTTCTGTCATGGTTGTTTACACCATCAAATAAATCAGTTCCAGTGACAACAGCTCTTGGAGCATACATATAAAGCGTACAATGAGTTGTCGTATCGCATGCATCCGCATCGGTAACTATGAATCCATCAAAGCCCCATTCTCCACGGAGTACATCGTTCATAAGTTCAGAAGAATTACCACACCAAATTGTGCCTAATCTATTAAAGCCACTCATAGCTGCGTGTGCATTTCCTCCATCTATTTTCATTGTTCCTCTAAAGGCTTCTAAATATATTTCTCTAATCGCTTGTTCATTTACCCAAGTTCCTATTCCTTCACGGTGAGTCTCAGAGTCGTTCAATGCAAAATGTTTTTCATAAACAATAATACCTTTTGACTGAATACCTTTAGTTTCTTCCGCTCCAATCAAAGAAGTAAGCGCTGGATCTTCAGAATAATACTCGAAATTTCTACCACTATATGCGTTTCTATGTGTATTTGCTCCAGGTCCATACAAACCGTTACAGTTGCTATGTAGCCCATCTTCTCCAATAAGTTCACCTACTCTTCTAGTAAGTTCCTTATTCCAAGTTGCAGCTCTTACACAAGGAGCTGGATATGCTGTACCGCTACCGCCTCCAATAAATGTTGAACTGAAGCCTGAAGGTCCGTTTTGATCGGAAGTACCAGGTTTCCCAACAGAAATCACTGGTTTAGTTGTATGCTGACCGTAAGCAATTAGATTTCTCATGTCCTTCATACTTACTTGGTCAAGCAAATCATCCCAAGTGTATGTTTTGCCATTCAGTTCTATTGATCCATCTAAAGGCACTCCTATGAACATAGCAAGTCTAAGTCCATTATCAGCACCTAAAGTAGGCATTGTGTAACTTGCTGCATCTGCAGGGGGATTATACTGTTCAGACTTAATATCTCCATACATCTTATCTGTCATGTTAAGTTTAACAGCTATACTTTTCATTGATTCTAACGAAGAAATATCAAAAGACTCGTTCCAATTTTTTCGAGTAATATAATTCACTTTTTGATTTTCATCATATATATTTATATCCGCATTGTCAAATCGGTTAACTATATCAGCACCAGTAGAAGAAGATACCGCATATGTAGTTGTGTCAAGTGAGTCAACTGTCCACTTATGTACAACCCCACCGTCACTCTTAATTGGAGCAACTGCTGGTACCATATTGCTTGCATTAGCACCTTTCATAGTCAATATATTGTTTAATGCATCGTGAGCACCATTACCTAAAGACAAGTAATAATCTCCCGCGTCCATGATATAAGTTTTTGCACCGTGTGCATCATATGCTGCTAATAATTCTTTATTAAAAGTTACAGAAACAGACTCCGATTCACCGGGTGCTAATGTATCTGTTTTTTCAAATCCAACAAGTTCAATAGAAGATTTTTCTATATCATTTGCCTTGTCATAATCCGTATATGGCGTTTGAGCATATAATTGTACTACTTCTTTGCCTGATACGTTTTCCGATATATTTTTTACTGTGACGGTCGCTGTCATCGTACCATCACCGTTATCTTTCACAATAAAGCCACTATATTCGAAATCTGCATAAGATAATCCGTGCCCAAATGAATATGCAACTATGTCGTTGTAATCAAAACCAGTTGTATTGCTGAGTACCATATCTTCATATCTTGTTTCGTAATAGCGGTAGCCTACATATATACCTTCTAAGTATACATTATAGTACTTTTCTGCCATCCAAGCATCCTTAAATTCCATGTCTGCTTTTGCTCTGTATTCAGAATCAAAATTTCCATAAGCAGTATGTCCAAAGTTATAAATTGATGGCTCTTTTAAATTATCATAACAATAGGTATCAACCAAATGTCCTGATGGTGTAATGTCTCCACTTAAAAGTTTTCCAAAAGAATCAAGTCCGCTTTGGCCAGTTGCACCTAACCACATACACGCGTCTATTCCATAGTCAACACCACAAACATCTTCTGATAAAAAATCTAATTGAATTGCATTAGAACTATTTAGAACAACTACGATGTTTTTTATAGTTCCATTATCCTTTAATCCCTTTAATCCGCTTAATACGCCTCTTTCATCACCGTTCAACTCAAGGTAATTATTACCAGTCAAACTGCCTTCTTGCTTTGTTCTTGCATCTGATACGTTGATTATTCCAAAATCATAGCCAACTTCGTTCGCACCACTGGTCAAATCATAGCCTTCACCACCATTTCGGGAAAATACTACGACAGCAGTATCGCACGCTATCATGTTTGTAAAATCTGCAGAATTTTCTACTACCGACCAAGGAACCTCATTAATTACGAACGGATTTGCATCGTGCATTCCAGGGACAGATAAATGATAACCCTTACCTTCACCAGAATTGTAAAAATTGTACGAATCCATATTTACATCAAATCCACCTAAAGTAAGACTTGATACAAATGTCGCATCGGAACCGTTAGTTTGACCTGAACCATGACCACTAGTAATTGGATCATTTACCGATTGACCAAACAAACTTATTGTCGTGTTTTTTTCTAAGGGAAGAGCTCCATCATTTTGCAACAAAACAAAGCCTTCTGCAGTGACGTCTTTGGCAAGTTTGTCTCCTGCCGCCGCCAAGGCTTCACTATCATAAACTTCGTTGCCTTTACTATCAAGTAAAGTTTTTCCATCGGCACCTTTTTTAGTGAATTCGCTTTCATAGTAAATATCACCATTTGAACCAACAGATGTAGAGGTTGAAGCACCTGTGTTAAAAAACCAATTAATCGTCGTCTCGAATCTAATGCTAACTATGTTAACCACTATCATAAATACTAATAGACTAATAAATACTTTAGTTAACACTCTCCACAATTTTGAAGTACTTCTCTTTTTTACCATATTTTTTTCTCCTTACTGTTTTTAATATAGAATAACTACCCGAGAAAAATCTTGGATAGTTATTCTATAGGTTAAAAGTTTTAATTTTTAAATTATTCAGCAGCTGCTACTGGTTTAACTGCTGCGTCTGAAGGAATTTGATCCCCATTTAATACTGTAACTTTCATTGATCCTTTTTCTGTATCAACAACACATTCATAGCTACGTCCGTATGCTGCGATAAAGTCTTCAGCTTTTTCCCACACTTCTGTTTCTGCACGTGCATTAAGAGTATAAGTAAAGCCTGGTGCTACATCATTATCAGGATCGCCAGCTGGCCATCTGTCAGTATCAATCACTGTTGTTACACTTGAACGTTCTTCATGTATGAATGTAATTCTTGTAGGCATTAGAAGCGTATAAGTGATTGTTCCTTCTTCAGCATTTTCTTCTTTAACTTCATATTTACCGTAAGCGGTAATATCACGACCATAAACAAGTGTTACAGCAGAAATACCCCACAATGTTTCGTAGTTCATTCTGTAAGTACCATCACTAAATATTTCTAAATCATAATCATAACTTACAGGGTCTGACATATCTGTATGATTGTGTTGATACTGTTGAGAATATAATCCTTCAGATTTTGGTGCACATGCCACTAAGGCAAAAACCATGATTAACGGTAAAACTAGGGTAATAATTTTCTTCATTTTAAATCTCCTTTAATATTTTTTTTATTTCACAAAGCCTTATCGGCTTTGTTAATGTACATTTCTAAATGTATTTTACAATAATTCTATTTGCTGAATAATAATAAAACACATGTGTTACAACCAGTATTTCTTCTTTATTCTTTAGAATACTCATCCTATAAATCCATATATATCATTATATTAGAAATATTCAAAGTTATCTTATTAGACAAATTGATTCATTATATCAATTGAATCAGCATTTTAACAATATTTGGCAATGTTAAAACCGCTTACATTTATCATTATAATAACACTCTACTTTTAATATATGTATGCTATTGCATAATTGGTGGTTTTTATTGCATAATTGGTGGTTTTTATCGCACACTTGGTTTTCTAGAAAATCAGTGTACCGCTTTTCTCCTTTTTTTAACTAACTATTTTTATTTCTTTAATCTATAGATTTTTCACTTTTTATTAGTCCTGATAAATGATAATTGATTATCATGAATAACTCAGTCATTGTATTCTATAAGGAATGTATGTCCTATGCGAGGAGGATTTTTGATGACTACAAACATCTCATCAAACCTTCTCTTAACACATCTACGCTGTTATAATATACCTTCATAATGCTAATGTCAATATTAACAAATGATACCTTCTTTAGGTAGACTAAGATTTAATTATATCTTCATATAAAATCACTTTTTCTACTATCCCTTCATTATTTAATGTTTCAGTTTTTTTGGGTTTGCCGTTTTGTGGACTCTTTGCTTTGATTTCTTTTTTATTCTCATCAATCACCATTCAATTGGTTTGGCACTACTTAATCCATTTATGAACATGTGGCTCACAACCATTGTAACAACATTTCACGATATGAATCATTTCTATATAATGAGCCAAATATACTATAAAAGCTTTTTGATGAGTTCCATTTTCTCTTATAAACCCATATTTTTGAAAAACAGGAGTCCATAGACGATAACTTTCATTATAAATCACATATTTTAGACACTTTTTTGAGATGAAATTCACATGTATAAGACATATTATAATCAAAAACGCACGGTGTCTAATTAAAAAGGATTGACTCCTTTAAAATGCAGAAATCAATCCTTACAGTTAAATATTTAATTAAATCTATAGTTCTCAAGATTCACTATTAAAATCTAATATATCTATTACTTATTTATGTGATAATATTACTAATGTTTCAATTGCTGTCGTATGATGGAACATTCTAACTGGATGCACAGAATTAATTTCATATTGTTCTGATAATAATTCAACATCTCTAGCTAGTGTCTTCACATCACAAGATACATAAATCATCTGTTTAAAATTCATTTCTAACACTTTGTCAACGAATGATTTCATCAACCCTACCCTTGGTGGATCTACCAATAAACAGTCTCCTTCATATTGATCAATTATTTGTTCTGCTCTTCCTTCAATAATCTCAATTTGCTCTAAATGATAGGTGTCTTTGATCTGTTTTGCCATAGATATATTATCTTTATTTGATTCAATCATGATACACGATTTAACCTGATCTAACAATGCTAATCCAAATGTCCCTATACCACTATATGACTCTACCAATTGTTGATTGGGTAATAGACTTTCCTTGATTATTTCAAATACCTTTTTCATGACAGGAAAATTGATTTGGAAGAAACTTCGATCATTGATTGGTAAATCAAATCTACCAAGTGATTCAACAATTTCATTCTTTCCATATAATACAATACTTTCTCTACCCAAAATTTGACGAGAATTATCTTTAATATTTAAAGTGATACCTACTATTTCTTGTTCATTAGTAAGTCGCTTGATCAGTAAATCTAAACCTTTAACATCTTCTTTTATTGCTACAAATGTAATTAATATCTCTTGTTTTTCATTTGTCCTAAACACAACATGTTTAACAATACCTTTCTCAATAGGAATAAATGAGCGATTGATGATATTTAAAAATTTATTGGTAACCTTATCAGCTAATACGAACTGCTGCGTCTCAGATAATAAGTAATTCTTTAAATACATACCAAGTTTAATCACTGGTTCATCTAATACGTGAAATACACTTTTATTTCTATAATATGTATATCTATCATCCGTAATTGTCTCACTTAGATTAACATTCCTATGTGCAATTTTAAAAAATGTTTCTTTAGTAATCCTTTCCTGCCATTTGATTTGTTCATCAACAGCTAAATGATATAATTCAATACTTCCTAATAAACTGGAGTCATGCACTCTCTTTTTACTATATGATAATATCTCTATGATTACTGCTTCAGCAAAACTCTTATTTATTTGAATAATCTCAACGATTGCTTTTTCACTAATCAAAAGACCTGGTATAAAAATCACATAGCCATCAAGTCTTGCAACACCCTGACCTTTATAATCAAGATCAATTGCTTCTATTTCTATTTGTCTACCAACAGTTAGCATCGTTATCATCCTCTTTATAGCACTTAGCTAATCCTCCAAGTGCCGTTTCTTTATATGATGTATGCATGTCTAATCCTGTTTGATACATTGCTTCCACAACTGTATCAAAAGAAATCTTTCTTGTATCAGTTAGAAATGATGCAAGTCGACTTGCATTAATCGCACGAAGTGCAGCAACTGCATTTCGCTCTATACACGGTATTTGAACATACCCATTGACCGGATCACATGTTAGTCCTAAATGATGTTCCATTGCAATCTCTGCAGCATATTCAATCTGTTCAATATCTAGATCAATCATATAGGCATGTGCTGCAGCCGCCATGGAGCATGCACTTCCAATCTCAGCTTGACATCCAGCAACTGCACCACTAATTGATGCATTATATTTAATAATATTACCAATAAGTCCGGCAACAGCAATTGCTTCTAACACTTTTTGTTCAGTCATGAAGTCATGCTTTTCATATGTATATTTTAGTACTGCAGGTAGTACACCACATGCCCCGCATGTTGGTGCGGTCACAATCAATCCACCGCCAGCGTTTTCTTCACTAGTGGCATAAGCATAACTACTTAAAATTCTATTTTCGGTAATTTCAAACATTTCACGTCTATTTGATACATGAAATAATTGATGAGCTTTTCGCTTGGTTTTAAGTGGACCAGGCAATACGCCTTTGGTTGAAATGCCTCTTTCTATAGCCATTTCCATGGCATTCCATATTTTTTTTAAATCATTGATGAAGTCTTTTCCTTCAACTTCCATAACGTAGTCAAATAAAGAAATTCCATGTTCCTTGCAGTATTTTTTAATCTTCTTAAATGTATGAAGATTATATATCTCTTTTTCAGGATTTTCATCATGAAGTTCAATAATTCTTCCCCCGCCAACGCTCATAAATTCATATGAACCCAATAAAGACTCATTTTCATAAGCTTCAATCAACATATGATTTGGATGTTTAGTTACATCAATTTGCGTTACAAATTTAATATTGACATTATCAAGTGTCGCAATAATCGCTTCTTCTGTTAAATGTCCTTTACCTGTTAATGCTAACGAGTTAAATAATGTCATAACAAACCTGTTCGCATTAGGATGTTTATCCTTGACTGCCTTAGCAGCTTTTGATGGTCCCATTGTGTGTGAACTAGATGGACCATAACCTATTTGATATAGGGAAGTTAACGAATACATAATACTCCTTAGTGATTAACTAAATTTACGTCTCAAGTAATCTATATAATACTGTGGATTAAAGTTTTCTTTAGTCGCAATCATCATAATTTCTTTTGGTGTCTTAGATGCTGCATACTTATGTACATGTTCTTCTAACCATGCATTAATTCTTGCTTGATCATTGTTTTGTACAGCATTTTCAACATTGAAATCTTTATTCATCGCATGGTAGATTTGTGCTGCATATGCCGAACCTAATGCATAAGTTGGGAAATATCCAATAGATCCATGAGCCCAGTGAACATCTTGTAAAATTCCTTCACTATCAGTCTTAGGTCGCTTACCAACATATTTAGCATAAAGACTATTCCATTTCTTTGGGAGATCTTCTACTTTAATTTTTCCGTTAATCATTTGTTTTTCTAATTCATAACGCACTAATACATGAAGCGAATATGTAAGTTCATCTGCTTCAATACGAATTAATGATTTCTTAGGTTGATTAATATAGTGATAAAAATCTTCTACTGTTGTATCTTTTAATTGTTTAGGGAATAACTCAAAAAGCTTTGCATAATGTTTACCCCAAAATGCAAATGATCGTCCAATCATATTTTCATACATACGTGATTGAGATTCATGAATACCTAAACTTGAACCCCCATGAAGAGCGTTTGTATCATCATATTTGGGATCGTTTTGTAATTCGTAAATTGCATGTCCCATTTCATGAATAACAGAAAAGATATTTGATACGACATTATCTTCATAGTAATGAGTAGTAATTCTTGTATCCTTGGTACTTACACCTGATGTAAATGGATGTTCAGTCTCTTTTAGAACTGCTCTTTCTTGGTCGTATTCAAATACTTCCATTAAATATTTAGAAAATTTCACTTGAAGATGTTTAGGAAAAACACCCTTTGTTAGTTTTCTACTGAATCTATAACCTTTTGATTTTGTTACTTCTTGCGCAAAAGGTACTAAATCAGATTTGATTACATCAAAGAATTCATCATATTCTTTAACGCCAAATCCTTCTTCATATATATCTAATAAAACATCATATCCTTTTAATTCATCAGTTTCTAAATACTTCACTAATTTCCTATTAAAATCAATGATTTTCTTTAACGTTGGTGCATATAGACTAAAATCGTTTTTTTCTTTAGCTTTTTGCCAAACGGCATGTGCTTGTTGAATCAACAGGCCATATGCTAAATACTCATCTTTCGGAACTTTTTTAACCATTCTTAAGTTCTTATATGCTTTTTTGATTTCCACTTGGAAATCACTGTCCTCAAGTTCTTCAACATGTGCATATAACTTTTCAATAGCTTCTATATATCTAGGATCTGATTCTGCCATATATGCTTCTTCATAAAGTACTTCAAATTGCTTTTCGCTATATTCCCCTGATTTTTTTGGTGCTTCAGTTTCTGAATCAAAACCATATAACCATAAAAAATACTCATAAGCTTTTATTTTTTTTCTTGTATCTTCGTAAATCTTGATATATTCATTCATCATAAATAATCCTCGCTTTCTCAATTCATATTATAGCATAGTTAAAGCTATTAAATTGCATAAAAAAAGCACTTACGTGCCCTTTAAATTTATTCTTTTATACTAAAGTGTACTGTTCCAACAACCTCTTCCTCTTCAACTTTTACAACATTGTGGGTATTGTTAGGAATATCCTTAGCTTTATAAGTTGCATAAAAACATGCTATATTAACGACATCATCTTCAACTTTGAGATCTAAATAGACCATTTCATCTCGATAAACTTCATCAATTTGAATAATTGATTCATCTTTAACATCTTTTAATAAAACATTCTTTACAACTAATGCTTGGTTTTCTTCGTCAACTTTAATTAATAATTTTACATCATCACCAACTAAAAAGCCTCTGATGCGCTTTGGCTTATTTGCCCAATCAGACGTTCCTACGATTTCGTATAGATAGCTTGCATTTTCATATACTTCAGAAAAAGAACCTTGTTTTTGAAAATGTTTTACTTCCTTTTTTACTTTGTTTTCTAATTTTTTAGCTGATTCGTTTAATTTATCTGTTGATTCATTAACCCAGTTTTTGAATTTATCAAATTTGCTCCCCATGATTTTCACCTCATTATATATCTCTATTACTATTATATTGTATTTTTTAAAAAATTAAAAATATATTTACCATTTCGTCACTTCAGCCTTAAGAGATGGCTCAAAATCAAATGATACATGCTCACTCATATTCTTAAATGAAAAGAGTTGGTGCTTTTCAGTATGCAGATTATTTTGTTGATCTAAAAAGTCATTCTCACGCAGATATCTAATCATTTGATTAGTTAGTTCATAACCATAACTTTGCCGCTTATCAAGCATTTCTTTATTGAAATTAAGTGATGACAAATGAGTTACTCCTAATGACTTTAAAGGTTCAAGATTAATGATAGTAACTTTTTCTAGATATGGTGCTGGATCAAATTTATTTGGCTTCAACGGAACGACAAAAATCACATCACACCCCTCATCAATCAAGGGTTGAACTGAAAAATTATCTATTAAACCACCATCGACATAAAAATCTCCATCAATTGCTGTCGCACCAAAGACAAGTGGTACAGATGCACTACCTATGGCAATGCGATGTGGCTCATCAGATGTGTTAAAATTCATAACTACTTTTTCCATCTCTTTTGGGTTAACTTGTTTCCCAATCTGATAACCATTGACTTTAGTTAATGTTGCATATCCCTTAATTGGACTCTGCTTAATGCGATCCACTGAGAGACTATTAACCAATGCATCATACAAAACCTTTAGATCAAACAAACGCGCACGTGTACGTATCTGCAACTTAGATGTGTACACATCTTGATTTTTCATACCATACCACACATTGTTCATTTCTTCATGTGACATGAATCCAGTAACCATGAGTCCGTTGATTGCACCAATAGATGTTCCTGCAACTGCATCAATCTTACCATACAATAATTTATTTTCCATAAGTGCTTGTAATACACCTAATTGGTAGCTGCCCTTTGCGCCACCTCCACCTAAAGCTAATCCGATTTTCATTTTATCTACACCTCTTATTTAGAATGTCATAAACATCAATGTTGCAACACTAAAATATATCACTAAAGAAATAATATCATTAATCGTAGTCATCATTGGTCCAGATGCTGATGCTGGGTCAATACCTAGTCTATCAAATATGATAGGGACTAAACTACCCATCACAGATGAGATGAACATAGCAGCTGACAATGCGATAAATACTGTGATGGCAATATCTAATGGACTTTGATTAGATGTTCTTAATATCGTTACATATATTTGAACAAATAGAAAAGCTATGATACCTAATAATAAACTATTTATAATGCCAATAGACATTTCTTTTAATATATGTTTTTTAGCTTTTTTATGTTCTTTAAAGTCTTTTTGGTGAATACCCAAAATCGTTACTGCTAAAGCTTGTGTACCAATATTACCGGCCATGCCTAGGATCATTGGTTGAAATAATATAAGAACTGTAACCTGTTCAATTGTAGCTGAAAATAATGATAAAATTGTGATTGTTAATAAGTTTAGTATAACACCAAAAAACAACCACGGTATTCTTTGTCTAAATCTCTCAAATGGTGTCAATGACACATCATGATCAGAAATTTGAGAGAATGTTTCATAGTCTTCTTCATAGTCTTCAATAAGTTCATCAAAGATATCATCAGCAGTAATAATACCAATGACTTCACGTTCATCATTTAGAACTGGAATCATATTTTTATCATAATCTAAGACATCTGATATAGCTTCTTCAATGGAATCATTAGCACCTACATATGGAAAATCTTTTTCCATAATGTCTTCTAGTTTTTGATTTGGTCTTGCCAATATCAACTGTTGAAGGTCAACTAATCCAACACACTTATTTAAATCATCTTGAATAAATACAGTATCAATGTAATCATTAGTTTTTGATTTTGTAATAATATAGTTAGTCGCTTCCTTAATGGTTAGATCAATTGGTATGGTGAAGAAGTCAGTCATCATGATAGATGCCGCTTCATCGTCATCATATGTCAGTAATAACTGAATCGTTCTAGCTTTAACTTTGGGAAGCATTGAAATCATATCATGACGTTTATCTTCAATATCATATAAATCAATGAATGCCTTCAATTCATCAGTTTCAAGGTTTCTTAGAAGAGATTGCTGAGTTTTTCTAGATAAAAAATCAAATACTTCCACTTGTTCTTCTTCTTCTAGTTCAACAAATACATCCACCAAGGATTCTAGTGTCAACAAATGAAGAAGTCGTCTTTTTTCATGTTCATTAAGTGATTGATACATCACTGCGACATCATATGGATATAGATGTTTTAAAGTTCTCTTAATCGTATCATCTGAATGCTTAAAATTAATTTTAATCTTCATGCAATCACCCCAATCAAGAGTGTTGCAAGACCAAAGTAGACAAAGACGGTTGTCATATCTAGGAAAGTTGTAATCATTGGTCCTGAAGCGACAGCTGGGTCAACTTTAATGAGTTTTAAAACCGATGGCACTAAAATAGCTATGATTGGTGCTAAGAAAACAGTTGTTATAAGTGCAATAGAGACAATAGACGCCATAAGTAACGGTTCTATTGAAATCGTTGATTGTAGTGATGAGAATATAAAAGTAATTGCAAATGCTAAAATGCCAATTGCTATCCCATTCATTAGACCGGTAAGTATTTCTTTAAATGAATTTTTCAAAAACGCTTCTTCTTCGCTTGCAAACGATTTTAATGTAACCGCAAGTGTTTGTGTTGCTACATTACCAGCGGCACCAGAGATCATTGGTTGAAAAATAACTATGACTGCAATTGCTGCAATAATCTCATGAAACATATTCGCTAAAAGTGATACTGGAATTGATACAAACAAAAGTATTAGTAACCATGGGAAGCGATGAAGTGCAATCTTCAACGGATTTCCTTCAACAGTTTCTGGTAAGGCTGCTAATTTTTCAAAATCCTCCTGTGCTTCATCTTCGTATACATCAAGTGCATCATCTAATGTAACCATACCTAAAAGAATACCAGCATCACTACAGACTGGCATTTCATATATGTTATATTGATTGATTTTTTGAATTGTTGTCGTAATTGAATCTTTATCACATATAAATGGTGACTTTTCAACCAAATCACCAATTGTTTTAGGAGATTTTGCTTTCAGTAAATCCTTTAATTCAATAATACCTAAAAAATGTTGTTTTTCATCAACGACAAACAATCTATTAATAGTTTCGACCTCGGGTGCCTCTTTAATTACCTTTTTAGTTGCAACCTTAACATCTAAATCAGGCGTTAAAGTTAATACTAAATTGGTCATCAATGAACCAGCTTCATCTTCATTATAATCAATTAATGATAAAACATCTGAAGACTTGTCTAATACTTTGATTAAAGCTTCTTGCTCATCGTCTTCTAACTCTTGGATGATATCGACTGCATCATCTGGCTCCATCATTTCAACAATTTCTTTTTGTTTTAAAACATCAAATTCAGAAATGATATCAGCTGCATCTTCTGGTTCAAGATAAGAAACGATATCAGCAAGTTCTTCTTTTGCTAAATACTCAAACAATTTTTCTTGTTCATTTCTATCTAGCGATAGATAATCTTGGGCTAAATCATATCCATGACTTTGTTCTAGGTATGCTTTAATATCTTCAATTTTTTTTTGTTCTAGAAGTTCTTTAAACATGATTAGCCTCCTTACTATCTACATTTTCTCGATAAATATCATTTGTGCAGTCTTAAATGATAAGACTGCCTCTTTGATTTCGTCTCCAATTTTTATCATACCATTAAAAACATCTTTGTGCTTCACTTGATATATTTTTTCCAACTTAATTTTATGATCATTTAAAAACAACAATAATATTTTTTGATCCAATACTCTTTTTATTTTGAAATGATCACCTTCATTTAATGTATCTAAAGTGAATAAAGAAAATGAGGGCATATTACCATTGACATCAGGAATTGGATTTCCATGTTGACAATACTTAGGATGTTCCAGCAATTCTTCTAACTTATTAATTAGATGAATGCTTGATACATGTTCTAACCTTTCAGCATCAGCATCCACATCTTCCCAGTTATATCCTAACTTCTCAGTTAAAAACACTTCCCAAATTCGGTGAGCTCTAAGCAAGCGTGTTGCTTCAAGTCTACCTTGTTTCGTTAAGTGAACACCTTTATATGGAATAAATTTTACCATTTTCTTTGAAACTAGTTTTTTAATCATTTCATTAACGCTTTGATCAGAAAAACCAAAAGCTTCTGATATTTCATTTGTTTTAACGATATTTTGTTGTCTTTGAATAGATAACTCATATATCGTTTTTATATAATCTTCTTCAGCCCTATGCATCTAATAACCACCTACCCTAAAGCAACATCTAATATCATCATGATAATAAACCCAGTCATAACACCCAAGACAGCAAAATGAGATCCTTTTGCTGCTTGTGTTTGTTGTGCTTCTGGAATTAATTCTTCAGCAACTACATAAATCATAGCACCTGCAGCAAATGCTAATGCATATGGAAGTATAACTTCCATTTGTGTAACCAATATTGCCCCAATCACGCCGGCAATTGGCTCAACTAAACCGGAAGCCTGTCCATACATAAAAGCTTTTGTACGACTCATTTTGCCCTCTTGTCTTAGAGGAATAGATACTGCTGCACCTTCTGGGAAATTTTGAATACCAATCCCTAAGGCCAGTCCAATCGCACCAAGCGTTGCAGCCGTTGGATCACCTGTAACAAATGTTAAAGCGCCAAACGCTACACCTACAGCTAAGCCTTCAGGAATATTATGCAGTGTAATAGAAAATACTAATAATACATTTCTTTTCAGATGTGTGTGAATACCTTCAACTTCATGAGCAGGTCCAAAATGCATGTGAGGTAATGTTTTATCTGCAATGAATAAGAACACACCGCCAAGTGCAAATCCAACTGCAACAACAACCCAGGCTATTGTCCCTTGTTCGTTAGCCATATCAATGGCTGGTGATAGTAAAGACCAAAAGCTCGCAGCAATCATCACACCAGCAGCAAATCCTAACATTAAATTAAACACATGTCGTTCGATAGTTTTAAAAAAGAAGACGAGTGCTGAACCCAATGCTGTAATACTCCATGTAAATAGTGTAGCAAGCAATGCTTGAACCCATGTATCTAGAGTCATAAACCACTCTAACATCATTAATCACTCCTTATTTTTAAGGTATACCTTAATTTCTATATCAGTATAACATAAATTAATAGTTAATTCAAAAAATATGAAAAAGGACCATGGTATAGTCCTTAATTGTATTAAATCAATCGATATTTTTAACGGATTAAATTAATATTTTAATAACACTCATTATTAAAATAACTAGTAATAAAGTATAGATAGCTGAAATATCAATTTTAAACACTAATAAATACGGTAAGATAACTTCAATACTTGTAAGTGATATTTGGCGAATTCAAACATATTAGAAGCACATTGCGATAAAACCAACTAATACATGAAATTCAGTAGACTTCATATGTGATTTCAAATGTTCATCCTGTATATTCGTTTTCATTATCATAGCATATTTGAATCAATGCAAGTATATTTGTAAAAAAGAAAAGGGGAGATTACTCTCCACCTATCATTAATGATTCGATATAAACATTTGGACTACCGATTGATGATGTATCAAACTCTAATTGATTATCTAAACCTTTGATAGATTTAATCATCTTATAGAAATTACCAGATACAACAATCATCTTCACTGGAAAATCGACTTGACCATCTTTGATTTTAAATCCGCTTGCTTGTAAACTAAATTCACCAGAAATGGTATTCACACCGGCATGCAGACCTACAACATCAGTGATAAATACACCATCAGCGATATCTTTAATTAATTCATCAAAAGATGCTTCCCCTGGCTCAACAAATAAATTAGTTGGCCCAATATTACCTCTAAATCCGTGACCAGTAGGTTCTTCATTAAAGATTGCTGCTGTTTTTAAGTTGTGCATAAATCCTTTAAATACACCATTTTGAATCAAGTATTTTTTCTTACATGCCACACCTTCATCATCAAATGGTGTTTTAAACAATGCTTTATCAAATAGTGGGTCATCAACTAAATTAAAGTTTGAAATTGCAATTTCTTGTCCAACTTTATCCTTTAATTGAGTCATATCGCGATATGCAGCTTCACCAGTAAATACAGATAAATAACCATTTAAGATACTTGAGAAGATATCATTTCTAAATACAACTGGATAAGATCCTGACTTGATTGTCTTGCCACCTAATTTAGAAACACCTTCTTTGATTGTTTTAGTCGCTATAGCATCAACGTCAAAATCAGAGAATTTCTTAGCAATTTTAATATCCATTGCTGTTTTAATATCTTCGTCTTTTTGGAAAACACCACTTGCATAACAATACGCAAAAGTATTTATTTTTTCTAAATTTAAGCCTTTAGAATTTACCAATACTGTTTTAGAGTATGCTTCTTGATAAACTGTAGTTTGCACTTGAGATACAAATTCATTTTCTAGGATTTTAGCTTCTAAATTTTTAACTAAATTAATCTTATCAAGCATTGATACTGAATCAAAATCAAATGGTTTTTCATCAATTTCAGGATATGATTTAGATCCTTCATAAATGATTGCTGGTTCTTTAATTGTTAAAGCTTTAGCACCATCAATTAATGCATCCAAATATCTCTCTGCATTTTCATCACTTAAGTTTTCAAAACTTACTCGACTTAATTTACCATCATAAATACCCCGAATAGCAACAGATGATACATCGCTTAATACGTTTTGATCAATTTTACCTTGATAAAGCGAAAGCTTTAAGCCTTTGCTTTGTGTTGCAAATATTTCTAAATCTGTAATACCTTTTTTAAGACCTAATTCTAACCATTTTTCAAACATTATTGTGCGCCTCCGTTTCCACCAACAGTCATGTTTGTTACACGAATCATTGGTTGTCCAACATCAACTGGAACACTACCTGATAAAGATCCACATACACCTTGACCTAACTTTAAGTTGTTGGCTACTCTATCTATTTTAAATAAGATATCTTTGCCATGACCAATAAGCATTGCACCACGTACTGGCGTTGTCAATTTACCGTCTTCAATCATATAACCTTCAGATACTGCAAAGTTAAACTCACCTGTTGCTGGATCAACTGTTCCACCACCAAGTGATTTAGCAAATAGACCGTATTTTGTATCTTTAATAATTTGTTCTGGCGTATCTTTTCCTGGAGCAATATATGTTGAATTCATACGTGAAGTTGGAGAATATTTATAGGATTGTCTACGTGCTGAACCTGTAGGTTCCATATTCATCTTACGACCATTTCTAAAGTCAATTAAATACCCTTTTAAAACGCCGTTTTCAATGAGTAGATTCTTTTGCGTCTTCATACCTTCATCATCGAAAGATAAACGACCCCATGCACCATCAACATCACCGTTATCATAAGCAGTTACAACATCAGAACCAACTTTTTCACCTAATTTACCAACAAATGGTGATAAACCTTTTGCGACAGAAGTAGCTTCAAGCGGATGTCCACATGCCTCATGGAAAATAACTCCACCAAAGCCATTGTTAAGAACAACCGTCATTGTTTGTGGTACGATATCTTGTGCTGACAATAATTTGATTGCACTTTCTGCAGCACTAAGTGCTAATGCATCAAAATCAACTTCATCAAATATTTCAAAGCCCATGAAACGACCTTGAGATTCAAATGATTGTTGCATATTTTCGCCATCTTTTGCAACAGCAATTAGATATACTCTTGCATATACGCGAAAATCATCTTGATAAACGCCATTAGAATTTACGATTAAAACTTTTTGCTCTGTTTCCATTAAGATTGCCATTGATTGAATAATTCTTTCATCATAAGCACTCATTTTTTTAGATAGAGCGATTAATTTTTCTGCTCTTTGCTCACTTGATACTGAATCCATTGGTTTCTTGATCACAGTGTTATAAGGTTGTCTTTCGCCAAGTGGTGTTGCTTTAGTAAGTGGACCGTTAAATGATACTTTTAGATTGTCAACTACTTTTGATAAACTCTCATATGAGACATCATTTGTATATCCGTAAACTTCATCTACACCAGAGATTAAACGAACCCCCGCTCCATGTACATTATTTTTCCCAACTGTTGTTACATCGCCTTTTGTTACACGCATCGAATTAGAATCTGTATTTTCTATGAATATTTCTGCGAAATCAGCACCAGTTGTTAATGCATCATCGATAAGACTTTGTAATTGTTTCTTGTCTAACATATATGTCCTCCTTATTTAATTGGTGTATCATCATATTGCAATTTATACAAATTGTGATACAATCCTTGTTTTTTAAGTAATTCTTGATGAGATCCCATTTCTTTAATTTCACCTTTTTGCATAACGATAATCGTATCGCTGTGTTGAATTGTTGAGAGTCTATGTGCAACAATCAACATCGTTGATATGTTCATCATTTTCTCTAATGATTCTTGAATGAGGCCTTCTGTTTCACTGTCAATATTTGCTGTCGCTTCGTCTAAAATCATTAGTGATGGTTTATAAACTAATGCTCGTGCAAATGATATTAATTGTCTTTGTCCACTTGAAAAGTTATTGCCACGCTCTAATACGATGTGATCATAACCATCAGGAAGTTTATCAATAAATGTGTTTGCTCCAACATATTCTGATGCTTCTTTTACTTCTTCAAATGAAATAGCATCTTCATTTAATGAAATATTGTTCTTAATTGATCCACTAAACAAGAATACATCTTGTAACATTTGACCAATATGTTTTCTTAATGATGCACGCTTGATCTTTTTAATATCAATACCATCGATTAAAATTTGACCTTTTTGAATATCATAATTTCTAACGATTAAACTTAGTATTGTCGTCTTACCAGAACCAGTTGCACCAACAAATGCGACTGTGTCACCTGGATTAACTTTGAAACTAACATTTTTCAATACCCATTCATCAGGTATGTATTGAAACCATACATCTTTAAATTCAATTGATCCACTAAATGATTCTAATTCTATGGCATCAGGATCATCTTTAATCGTTGGCTCAGTATCTAATACATCAAAAATCTTTTCTGCACTTGCAAATGCATTTTGCAATGTATTAAACTGTTCTGCAATTTGTTGAACCGGTTGGAAGAATTCAGATACATAATTATAAAATGAGAGTAACATACCTGCAGATAACACACCTGCTAATACATCTTGAAACCCAAAATATAATGTTGCAACTAATGCCGCTGCAGATATACCATAAATAATTGGTCTATAAATACCAAATACTAAGATTTCTCTGATATAACTCTTCCGCAACTGATTATTTTTATCTTGGAATTCTTTGATCTTTTTATCTTCTTGATTGAATATTTGTGTCACTTTCATCCCTGAAAGGTTTTCTGATAGATATGCATTAATGTCAGAAACATTTGAACGAACAACACGATAATTGGCTCTTGAATACTTTCTAAATATAACACTGGCTAATATAACAAATGGCATCGCAATAATCACGATAATCGCTAATTTAAAATCAAGAACAAGTAATACAACCATAACACCAACGAGATATAATAAATTTCTGATTAAATTCATTGCTACATTCGTATACATTTCACTTACTGAGTTTGTATCATTCATAACTCTTGTAACAAGTTTACCAACAGGTAATTCGTTTACTTGTTCAATTGATAGATTCTCAATATGATCAAATACTTCTTCGCGAAGTGAAACAACAGTCTTTTGTCCAATTTTTTGTAATAATATACTTTGAAAATATGATACACCATTACCTAATAAGATAAATATAACAAATGCGATACTGATGATAATCATTCTAAATATCTTTTCATCAGTCGTTAAATTGACATCACCAACATTATCGATTGTAATACCTAATAATAGTGATGGCATTAATTGAACTAGTACTGCAAATATCATCAAAATTGCAACGACAATCAATTCTTTAAGATAAGGACGCATGTATTTAAGCAATCTTACTAAGACTTGCTTATCTGTTTTTTGTCTTGTATTTTCTTTGAAATCTTTCATGCTGATTCACCGCCTTCCACAAGTGATTCCAGTTGTTGACGTCTAACCATATCAGCATACTCTAGACTTGTTTCAAGTAACTCTCGATGTGAACCAACCGCAGAGACTCTACCGTTTTCTAATAAAATGATTTTGTCCATTTTTTTAACAGTTGATATCCTATGTGCGATAAAAATAGTTGTTTTACCTTTTCTAACCTGATGTAGGTTTTTAATAATGGCATCCTCTGTTTTCGTATCAACTGCAGAAACAGAATCATCTAAAATCAATATTTCCGGATCTTTAGCTAACGCTCTTGCAATACTAATTCTTTGTTTTTGACCACCAGATACAGTAACACCACGTTCACCTAAAATTGTATCAAATCCATGAGAGAAATCCATAATGTTTTGATAAACATCTGATAGTTTAGCTGCATTAATAATCTTGTCTTCATATACGCCTTCATGAGCAAATCCAATGTTTTCCTTAATTGTTGTTGAAAATAAGAAATTGTCTTGTGGAACATAACCAATCGTATTTCTAACCTGTTTAACCGGAAGTTTCATAATATCATGACCACCAATAAACAGTTGGTTTTCATTAGGATTGTAGGTTCTTAAGAATAAATCGACAAGAGAAGATTTACCACTACCTGTTCTTCCTAAAATACCTACCATTTCACCGGCTTGAATCTTAAAAGATATATCTTTTAAAACTTCATCTTCCCCATCAGGATACTTAAATGTTAAATTCTTAAGCTCAATACTTGGTTTCAACACGCTTACTTGATCCAAGTTATTTCCATCTGTAATCTCAACTGGTGTATCTAAGAATTTGCTAATACGCTCTGCACTGGCAGAAGCTTGCCCTTGAACTGCAACAAATTGAGATAATGCCATCACTGGCCATATAAGTGTCATGAAATATGTAAAATACTCACTTAACTCACCTGCAGTAAACTCTAGTCCATTAGAATTGATGACTAAGAAACTGCCGAAAATCACGATAAATAACACAACAAAGTTGATTCCAATTGAAACAATAATAT
This sequence comes from Acholeplasmataceae bacterium, assembly GCA_965140505.1. Lineage (GTDB taxonomy): Bacteria > Bacillota_I > Bacilli_A > Acholeplasmatales > Acholeplasmataceae > WOFB19. The sequence continues at coordinate 1,587,601 of OZ223250.1, read as the reverse complement.
TAATTCCAACCATATATTTAACAAACTTAATTTGCTTGTTATAAAAATTCTCATTCTTAACTTTAAAAAACATTAATTCCTTAACTTCTCTAACAAAAGCTTTAACAACTCTAATACCAGAGAAATTTTCTTGTGTGAAATCACTTAAATCTTCAAACGCCTTTTGTCTTTCCTTGAATTGTTTAGATATGCTTTTTCTAACAAAAACCATGATGATTGTCAATAAAACCATTGGTATTGCAGCAATTAATGTTAACCTAGCATTCATTCGAATCATACGATAGATTGCAATACTGCCTAATGCTAAACTATCAACTAGCATTAATAATCCCATCCCGTAAGATCTTCTAACAGCTTCCAAATCGTTGATAAAATATGTCATTAATCCACCAACTTTTTCGCTATTATAAAAACTTTGCGATAATTTAGTTGAATGAATAAACATTTCATCACGTAAATCTGATTCGATCTTTCGAGATGTACCAAATATCGTATAACGCCATAAGAATCGTCCAAACATGACAATCAATGAGATAATAGCGACGCTTAACACGATTTGCTCAATAAATTTCGGATCAATTGGACTCGTGCTTTTAGGATCCAAAATATCTATAATTTGACGTATATATGGAGGTATTAATAATTGTAGATAATCAATTCCAATCAATACGACGATACCAACTAAAAATGATATAAAATACCTCAAATAAAATTTTCTAAAATGCTTTCCGAACAACATTGTGTAATACCTTCCAATCTAAATTAACCTTAAGTTTAATTATAACATTATAATGTTACATATAAACAAAAACGTTTAAGAAAAACGTTTTCGCTTGGATTTTATTTCATTCAACTACAATTTTAACTGTATCACCATCAGATGATTGAATATTGACAATTTCGCCTTCAACACCGTTTGTTACCATATCAATAATGGCATCTACATCAATATCGAAGTCATCGATTTTACCATTAAATTTTGTTGTTTTTAGTAATTTTGAAAATTCAACTGGAATTTGAACTCTCACCTTATCACCATCTTCTGAATCAATTAAAATCTTTAACATCTTAAATGATCCCTTCTTAGGTTTAGCAACAACAACTTCCTGTGCAAAATCTTCCTTGTCTTCGTTTAATGCATTTAATAGCTTTTCAGCTTCTTCGGCATTTATTGTGCCTTCTGACAACATCTCTAAAATGTTCTTTCTTTCTTCTTTCAATTGATTTTTACTCATAATATTTATCTCCTAATCTAAGATTTTTAAGTTCTTTTATTGCTTCTTCTCTAGTAATTTGACCTTTGCCAAGTTGCTTATATACTCGCACTCTTTCTTCAGATACAAAATCTGCATACATAGTAGTCACCTCTTATTTTAATTTATTAAGAAGTTCAACTGCTTCACTAGGTGTAATCTCCTTATTTTTTAGTTTCTTAACGATATCGATTTTAGATTGTACTTTGTCATGGACTACTTCAACTTCGTCTTCTTTTTCAAAGTCTAAATCTGTATCATATCCTAGTTCGCTAATCACATCATCTAACATCTTTTTAACTGTTGGATAACTGATATTCAATTCTTTTTCTATCGCTTTGATGTTCCCTCTGTTTTTAACAAAGATTTCGATAAAATATAATTTATCAGTTTCCAAATAATTAAATTTTGAAAGCGTGAAATCGCCATCTATTGCTGTCCCACAATGATCACATTTCAATCTCACAACTTTCAATTCATGGTTACATACTGGACAAGAAGATATAACTGGGTATTTAGTTTTCATTTCATTTCCTCCTAAATTGTTTTGATAAAAATTTTAGCATCATCGTGCGCATCGATATCCACTAAAATCCCTTTACATGAAACAAGTTCAACAATCTGTTCTTGTGATAATGGTACATTTTCTAAACCCTTAATTTTTCTCTTTCCTTTTTTCATTCCAAGTCGTAATGCGAAACGCACAACGAACATTGGGATTGGCAGGAAGAACAAAACCTTTAATACACCATTAGCGAACCTCTCATCTTTAATATCAAATTTCAGTTTAATAAAGTGTGCTCTTCTAAGCTTGACTTTTGCATCTTGATGATTATATATAAGGTTATACGCTTTATCAACTGAAATCTTTTTTTCTTTTAATTCATTTAAGACTTCAAATTTTTTCATTTTTAAACCTCGAAAATTAATTTTTTCAATTTACACATTAATTATATTTATTTGTAATTGATTTGTCAACACTTTTTTAAAGAAAAAATTAATTTTTTTAATTTACACCTTGATTTTATTAATTTCATGCGGATTTTATTGAATTATTGTATAATATTAATAGAAAATCATTAAAAAGGAGTTTGTTTATGACTAGTTTAATTGAAAGATTCTTATCTTATGTCAAAATTGATACACAATCAGATCCAGAATCAAGCACTTTTCCTACAACTTTTAAACAAAAAGATTTATCAAGATTACTTGTTCAAGAATTGAAAGAAATGGGATTAGATGCTTTTTTAGATAAAGATGGTTACGTATATAGTAAGATCCAAGGTAATTTGCCTAATGCAAAGGCAATTGGTTTAATAGCCCATGTCGATACATCACCAGATGCTCCAGGTGCGAATGTCAATCCAAGAATTATTAAAAAATATGATGGTTCAACTATTATATTAAATAATGAAATCTCAATGAGCCCAGCACAATTTCCTAGCTTATCAAAAGTTATTGGTGATGATATTATCGTAACTGATGGAAACACTCTATTAGGTGCCGATGATAAAGCAGGAGTTGCAGAAATTATGGAAGTTGCCAAGTACTTCACTTCTCATAAAGATGTAAGCCATGGTGACATCTATATTTGTTTCACACCTGATGAAGAAGTTGGCCAAGGAGCAGATCGCTTTGATTATGATTATTTTAAAGCTGATTTTGCTTATACTGCAGATGGCAGTGAAGTCGGCGGTATTGAATATGAAAACTTTAATGCAGCATCAGTTGAATTAGTTTTCACAGGAAAGAGTATCCACCCAGGTTCTGCTAAGAACAAACTCATTAACGCATTGCACTTAGCAATGGAATTTCATTCGCTTCTTCCAGTATTCTTAAATCCTTCCTATACTGAAAAGTATGAAGGTTTTAACCATTTAACCGGTATGAAAGGTGAAGTTGAATCTGCGTTTAGTCACTACATTATTAGAAACCACGATAAGGCTTTATTTGCAAAACAAAAAGAAGATTTTGAAAATATCACGAAATACTTAAATGCTAAATATAGATATGAAGCAGTTAAAATTGCGATTAAAGACAGTTATTACAATATGTATGATATCGTTAAGGATCATATGGAAGTTGTTGAATTAGCCATTGAAGCCACTAAAAACTGTGGTATTACCCCTGAAATTGAACCAATTAGAGGCGGTACCGATGGTGCAAGACTTACTTATGAAGGATTGATTTGTCCTAATATTGGCACAGGTGGTTATCAATTCCATGGTCGATTAGAGTTTGCATCAATCAATCAAATGGAAAAAGCTGTTGAAATATTAATTGAAATTGTAAGGTTAAACGCAAAAAAAGGTGAATAATTTTCACCTTTTTCTTTTCTATATATACAATCTAGTTTTGAAACTTACTCTTTTGCAGTTTTTCATAGTTATTTATTGAATACATAAGCTGAACAGCCTTATCAAATCCTTGATTCGCTGCTTTTTGCCATAACTCTTTTGCTTTATCATGATCTTTAGGCACGATTTCTCCGGCATAGTAGATTAAACCTAGATTATATTGTGCAATGGCAAGTTTAGCATCTGCTGCCTTTTCATACCAATATAATGCTTGTTCATCACTCTTATTAACCCCATCACCTTTTTGATACATAACCGCTAAGTTATATTGTGCATTTGGGTGATTTTGTTTCGCTGCACCTTCTAAAAGGGTTGCGATATGCTTATAATCAGGATTTTCCCTTTTAATCAATATCAATGCCAAATGATAAAGTGCATCTCGGTCTTTATCCAATGCAGCTTTTTCATACCAAGCAATTGCTTCATCAATATTTTCATGCACACTTTTTCCATATTGATAATACAATCCAACATAATAACATGCCTCTGTATGCCCTTGTCTTGCTGCAACCATAAACCATTCAAATGCTTTAAGTGGATGTTTAGGGTCTCTCTCATGATATAGTTTCCCAAGTGAGAATGCCGCCAGTGCATACTGTTGTCGCGCTGCTTTTTCTAAAAAGAATTCCGCTTTATTATAATTTTCAACTTCTAACGCATTCATTGCTAATGCATATTGTGCATAAGGATGATCTTGAGCTGCCGCTTGTTCATAATAAGATATAGCTTTATCTGACTGATTGCTATCTTCTCCTAATGTATCATAAATCATGCCTAACATATATTGTGAATCACTATATCCCAATTTAGAAGATTTTGTAAACCATTCAATCGCTGAAAAAATAAATCTTTGTACATGAAACCCATAGTAGTAATATGTACCTAAAATATGAATACTTACTGGATCATCTTGATTTGCTTCTACAGTCAACTGCTGATAGTGATCGCTAAAGTATTGATTTGCTTGATTCACATCTTTATCAACACCAGTACCTGTATAATACATAAGTCCTAATGCATATCCGCATTTTGCACTTCCTAAATCTTTACCTTTAATATATAATTGTCTTGCTCTATTTAAATCAAGTGTAACACCATCTCCTAAACCATAAAAACGTCCTAAAAAATAGTATGCATCAGGATATCCCTGTGCAGCTGCTTGTTCAAAATGCTGAATGGCAGTTAAAATATTCTTTTTAGGTGTATTTAATAAATAATGGGCTAACGCTTGATTATAATGTGTTTTTGCGTTCATAAAATCATCTCCATAAATATAATAACACAAAGGCTGAATAACAGCCTTTAAAATGACATGTTTATATGATTGTAAGTATATCGTTTATATCATCAAATTTGTAATCTGCGATATCACTTTGGATTGCACCGTTTACTGCAACCGCGATCATTTTAGCACGTTTAGCCGCTTTAATACCTGCATTTGCATCTTCAACAACAACACAGTATTCTGGTTTAATCCCTAGTTTATTAGCAGCAATTAAAAACACATCAGGCGCTGGTTTTGAATGTTTTATATCTGTGCCATCAGATATCGCATCAAACATATTAATTAATCCAATTTGTGTCAGTATTGCTTTAGCATTTCTAGATGAAGATCCAATTGCAATCTTAATGCCCTTTTCTTTCAATTCTTTTAATGTTTCAAGTATATGTGGCAATATATCTTCATCACTTAATTTTTTTAATAGTTCTTTATAATAATCATTTTTATATGTTGCCAAATTTTCTTTTTCTTGATCAGTATATTTCTTATGAGATTGTTCTAATATAATATTTAGGGAAGCCATACGTGAAATACCACGCAATTTATCATTAATCTTTTTGTCAAAATGAATATTTTCTTGATCAGCTATTTTTTTCCATGCCATGTAATGCAATTCATCTGTGCTTACAATAACACCATCTAAATCAAATATTACACCTTTTATCATATGCAACTCCTTTGTTATAGTTTAAGTCCATTATACATTAGTTAAATAAAAAACAGAAACAGCTATAAAAAAGAGTTCTTAAGAACTCTTGGTAATAATATTTATATCTATCCTTTAAATTGTTTTACTTTATTCTTCACTCCACTAGTAGTACGTTTAACGATGAAACTCCACGAAATCCAAATTCCGATACATGAAAATAATAAAGACATTGCCGAATCAGAATAAAATCCAATTCTAAACTCATCTTCTAAACTATAAGCCATATGAAAAGTTGTATTATTCATAATTGCAATCATATTATATAAGAAATAAGTCATCAATAGGGATACAGAAATAGTTACAATAGAAACGGTGGAAATTGCTATATTAGATAACGGTCCTTTACCAATTTTATAGCCATAAAATGCAGCAAGTGCTATCAATGCGTATAATAATGCAAAAACATATCCACTAAAAATTGAAATAAGAAATCCTGGAAGTGCACCTATAAAACCGCCAATAATGGCTAAAATGACACTTATGAATAAGTTGTTTTTATTACTATTATGGATTCTAATTTTTTCTTCAGCCTCTCTTACAAAAGACTGTGCACAACTATTGTGTACAGGAATGTTAATTCCTTCAATCCTTCTATGTCCATCGACATCTTCACTTCTTCCACAAAATGGACATTGATTAAAATTCCTAATATTTAAAAATTTCAGGCAATTGGCAATAATTTGCATTCTTTGTTCTATTTTTTCGACTTTCATTCTACTAGAAATTGGAACCGCAATTGCATTTTTAATCAATCCGATATCCATAATGTAAAATCCACCAGTACCCTTTTCTTTTCTAATCATCTTTACCAAATCCCGATCAATCGCTTGATTTGTTACAAACACCATAACAAATGTTTTTACACTACCCACTAGGACTCTTGTCAATTGAACTTTATAGTCGCCATACATTTTAAATGGTACATCAAAATCTTTTGACATACCTAATTTTATACTCAAATCATCTATTTTCATTATTTCCCTCCACTATGCTACTTTCTGCTTACAATTGTATTTCAAAACGCCTTAAATTACAAGATTTTTTTGCAATATTTCTAAATAAATTTTATAACCATCATCATTTAGATGAATGCCATCTTTAGTTAATTCAAATATAAGTTCATGGTGAGAATCAACCAATTGTTCATAGAGATTTATCACTGTTAATTGTTTGCATTCTAACAACATATCATTTAAATCGTCCGTATCATATAAACCTCTATATTTTACAAAAATTTGATCTGGAAATCTCGATATATTAATAGGTGTCATATTAACAATATACAGTTTTAAATCATCAATACCATCATGCAGTTTTTTAGCAATCTTTAAAATGTTATTATAAACATCTACACTATCATGATTAGTAAACATATAATCATTTAATCCAACATTCAAAACAATCTTCTTCGGTCTTAACCTAATCACATATTCCAATCGATTTAGTACACCTGTGGTCGTATCGCCTGGAATGCCTTGATTATAGACTTCATTTACTAACCCTAATTTTTTTAAGGGAAAATACGCAATCATTGAATCACCTAAGAAAACAATTGGTTTGCCAGTTTCAAGTTGCTTAAATCTTTTGATATGTCTTTTATAATCAGCATCAATAACAGTTTTTAGAAAAGTTAAATCTTTATCCATATTACTTTCCTATATCTGAACGGAGTTCAAAGATAAGATCTCTAATCTCAGCAGCTTTTTCAAAATCCAATGCTTTCGCTGCTTCGTTCATTTGTCTTTCTAAATCATCAATTGTCATTCTGATTTCTTTCTTACTCATCTTATTGTAAGTTTTTTCTTCTTCTACGATATCTTGTTTAATTGATATTTGTTCTCTGATATCCTTTTGAACAGTAACTGGTTCTACATTGTTTTCTTGATTGAACCTCATTTGAATGGTACGCCGTCTATCCGTTTCATCCATCGCGTATTGCATTGCTGGTGAGATACTATCAGCATACATAATAACACGTCCATTTTGATTTCTCGCGGCACGCCCAATAGTTTGTACCAAACTACGTTCTGAACGCAAGAATCCTTGCTTATCAGCATCTAGAATAGCAACCAAGCTAACCTCTGGTAAATCTAATCCTTCTCTTAATAAGTTGATGCCTATTAAACAATCATATTTCCCAAGTCTTAGATCTCTTAAGATACGAATACGCTCTAAAGATTTAATCTCACTGTGAAGATAGGCAACTTTTAGACCTAATTCCTTAAAATATTTTGTTAAATCTTCACTCATTCTAATGGTAAGAGTTGTCACCAGTACCCGTTCATTGTTTTCAATTCGTTTTTTGATTTCAAAATATAGATCATCCATTTGACCATTTGATTTTCTAACCTCAATAATTGGATCAAGTAAATAAGTTGGACGAATAATCTGTTCAACAATTGGAATATTTTTTTCTTTTTCATATTTACCAGGTGTCGCAGATAAATAGATTACTTTATCCAGTTTGTTTTCAAACTCATCAAATTGTAACGGTCTATTATCAAGTGCAGATGGTAATCTAAATCCATGACTAACCAAATTCATTTTTCTTGATCTATCACCTGCATACATTCCTCCAATTTGTGGAACTGTTACATGCGACTCATCAATAATTAATAAAAAATCATCACCAAAGAAATCAATAAGTGTCGCAGGTGTTTCCCCAGCTTCACGTAGTGATAAGTGTCTTGAATAGTTTTCAATACCACTGCACATGCCAATTTCCTCTAACATCTCAATATCATATCTTGTACGTTGCTCAATGCGTTGAGCTTCAAGTAATAAATTGTTTTGCTTAAAATATAGAATTTGTTCTTGTAGTTCATTTTTAATACGTCTAATCGTTTCACTCATTTTTTCTTTATTCGTCATAAAGTGCGTTGCGGGAAATATCGTAATATAATCAAGATTTTCAATGGCCTGGCCTGTTAATACATCAAATGATCTAATATCCTCGATTTCATCACCAAAAAATGAAACGCGTATACCTTTAGCTCTTTCATATGCTGGAATGACTTCAATAATGTCACCACGCACCCTAAAAGTACCGCGATGAAAATCCATATCATTTCTTTGATATGTAAGTTCTACTAACTTATTGATCATCTTATCTCTTCCATACTCATGACCAACGCGTAAAAACATCATTGAATTCTTATAATCATCTGGATCACCAATCCCATAGATACATGAAACGGACGCGACAACAATCACATCTTCACTATCCAAAAGGGATGCAGTTGCACTATGTCTCATTTCATCAATCTCGTCATTGATCGATGAATCTTTTTCGATATATGTATCTGATGATACAACATAGGCTTCCGGTTGATAATAATCATAATATGAAATAAAATATTCTACTCGATTATTGGGAAAAAACGCTTTTAACTCACCATATAATTGACCAGCCAAGGTTTTATTTGGTGCAAGAATCAAAGCCTTCTTTTGAAGTTTTTGAATTACATTTGCTATGGTAAAAGTCTTCCCAGTACCCGTAGCACCTAATAAGACCTGTTCTTTATATCCTTTGTCTAGATTTTCTTTTATCGTTTTAATCGCTTTAATTTGATCGCCTCTTGGTGTATATGGCGCTTTTAATTCAAACATATGAACACTCCTTATATATAGCATTATAACATAGAAAAAGTCTTACAGTGCAGCAGCACACATAAGACTTTTATCTTATATATTAGATATCTTTATCAATTTCTTTTGGTTTTGGAATCACGATATCTTGAGGGATATATAATGGTTCAATAACTGAACTTGCAACATTCATTAAGTGATCGGCAATTCTTTCAAGATTGGCTAGAATATCGGCATAGTTTTCAGCTACACCATATTTAATAACGCCTTCTTTTAGTCTTTCAATATGCCGATATCTATATTTCAATTCAAGCTCATCAACAAGATCTTCATTCTTAACAACTAACTTGGCACGTTCAATATCTTGATGTTCAAACGCATATAATGTGTCGTCAATCATCTCGTTGATAACTTCAAATATATGATCCAATTCTTTTCTAGCAAATTCACTTAAACCTTGATTATCTTGATATCTTTCGACAAAGAAATCAGTAATATTGGTTAAGTGATCTCCAATTCTCTCAAAGTCTTTGATCGTATCTAAGTCTCTTGAGAGTCTACTTGAATTTACATTATCCAAACCTGCTTGAGAAATTTTAATCAAGTAATCATGAAGTTTAGTATTATACATATCAAGTATATTTTCTTGTTCATATGCTTGTGTCACTAAATGAGATTTTTCTTCTTTGCTATAGTTTTGAACAATGTCTAAATAATCTTTAACAACCGATCCCATATACAGCACTGCTTTTTGAACAAATTCTAATGCTAAAGTAGATGATTGATAAATAAGTTTTTCATCAAACATCTCATCAGGGATGATTTTTTCATCTTTATCTTTAACAACTTTTTTAGCTAAATAAATCATTGGTTTAATAAACCAATATAACAATACAGTCATCGTAATATTTTGAAATGCATGTGCAAATGCTAGTGTCCATTTTGAATAAGGCGATAAGAATTTATCTTCAAACCATTGAACTAGATGTTCGTAAGGAATTAAGATGATTAAGAAGACTCCCATAGAAAGCAAGTTAAATAGGATATGGATAAATGAAGCTCTCTTACTTTCAGTATTACCACCGATTGATGCTAATAACGCAGTAATGGTTGTTCCTACGTTTGCTCCTAATAAAATGGGGATCGCTCCATTTAAATCAATGGATTGCACACCAGTAGCATTTAAGTTATAGAGGTTTTGTAAAACACCAATAGCAGCTGATGATGATTGAATAACCATTGTAAATACAGTACCAAATATAGATCCTAAAAACCACTGTTTAGAAAACACTTGAAACATATCCCTAGCAGCTTGAGTTGAAGCCATTGGTTTTAGTCCAACACTCATCGTGTCTAGACCAAAGAATAACATGCCTAATCCGATAAGAACACCACCAAAATTTTTAACTCTCTTATTGTCAAAAAAATACATAACAACACCAATAAACAGCATGTATAATCCATAATCAGCTATCGGTAATGCAATGATAAATGCAGTAACTGTTGTTCCAATATTTGCACCCATGATAATACCAACACTTTGTGGTAGTGTCATAAGTCCAGATCTTACCAACCCAATCATTAATGCAGTCGTCCCAGATGATGATTGAATTAACATTGTTAATAATATACCTACAATAATACCTTTAAACGGTGTATTTGTTGTTTTTTCAATAATTATTTTTAACTTATTTCCAGCGGCTAACTTAAGTGAATCACTCATTAAATTGATGCCAAATAGAAATAATGCTAAACCTCCAACCAAATTCATAATGGCAGTAGCATCCATGCATAATCCTCCTACAGTAGGTTTAAAGTATTTCGTACCATATCTATTTTACATGATATTTACATATAATCAAACAAAGAAAGAGAAAAAGTCTAAATATAAATATTTAGACTTCCATTTGTTTCTTGATATTATCTATATTATCCAATATGTCATTCATGGCCTTTTTTGCCGATTGATAAACTGTAGTAAGCATCTTACCATTGTCTAATACATATTTGATAAAAGGTAATGCCTTATCTTCTTGATGTCTTGACATATAGTAATAAATCAATGTGTCAGCATTATTGTTATTTTGTAGTTTAAATATTGAGTTTATTGGATTTTTCTTCTCTATATCTACAAGCACATCCTCTGTGAAATAGAGTTTGTAGTAATAATTGATGCGTTCTGTCATCTTTTTATCTTTAGGATATGTCTTTGTAAATTTATTAAATTCTTTTTCAAATCCATCCAAATCTCTATCGCGGATTTTCCTCATGACTTTAATTTGATCATATACTTTTCTAAATTTTTTGTGGTCTGGACGAACGATATCATTAAATATCGCTTCTGATTTATCAACATCTACTAAAAACGCAATCTCTGATTTTAATAATTTTATATAAGATTCATTGTCATAATGCTGTCTTTTATAAAGATATTTATTATATGCTTCTAAACCTTTATAAACCTCTGCAGTCCGATTAGTTCTCATTGATATTTTAACAATCGGATCAACTAAAATCAAAAGAATTATCAATATAATTAACACAGCAAGCATGACAAGCATCTGATAAATAAATGAAACCTGATGTACTTTTAAATAATTTTGTATGATACTCGCCAATATAATCGTGATTAGTAATATGAACATTACTAGAAATTTATGTATGTTTGAGTATAAGCCTGGATATAATCTAGATTTATTAATTTTTTCTTCAAATCTATCATTTCTTACAAACGTATAAATAAATAGAACTATAATCAAAACCACATTAATCAGGGCACCTAGGAACAACAATTGATAAATAAAACTATAATCATTAAAAGGTACCATCATATAGATTATTAATAGATATAATGGCATTCTAATCCAGGGGATTTTAATAAAAAGCTCTATGACAAACAAAATTAACAAGGCAAGTGAAGGCAATATGATTGTGTTTATTCTAAACGATGGCATTTGATATGAGCCATCAATCAATTGTTGTGCATTTAACGTTGCTGAAATCAAATAGATTGAAATAATAAACGTCATGAATAAAAGGATTCTATAAAATGTTATTTTTCGCATTATATGCCCCCAACAGATGAATATATACGTCATTATAGCATAAAAAAGACCTATTTGACATAGGTCTTCTAATTTTTATTTATCTAGGATTTTTGATATTGGCATGTGCTGCTGCAAGTCTTGCAATAGGTACTCTAAATGGTGAACAAGACACATAAGTTAATCCAATCTTATGACAGAATTCAACTGATTGAGGATCTCCACCATGTTCTCCACAAATACCTAATTTAATATTAGGTCTTGTTTCACTACCTAATTTAACAGCCATTTTCATTAATTTACCTACACCATTTTGGTCGATGTGTGCAAATGGATCATTTTCAAAGACTTTCTTTTCATAATAATCACTTAAGAATTTGCCTGCATCATCGCGACTAAATCCAAATGTCATTTGAGTTAAATCATTTGTACCGAAACTAAAGAATTCTGCTTCCTTAGCAATTTCATCAGCTAATAGCGCAGCTCTTGGAATTTCAATCATTGTACCAACGTGATATTCAAGTTTAACATTATTTTCTTTAATGACGGCTTCGGCAGTTTTCACTACAACATCTTTGATGTATTTAAGTTCCTTAACATCTCCAACAAGTGGAATCATAATTTCAGGAACAACTTCTAGACCTTCTTTACCCACAGCAATTGCAGCTTCGATAACAGCTTTCGTTTGCATTTCTGCAATTTCAGGATAAGTGATACTTAAACGAACCCCACGATGACCTAACATTGGATTACTTTCATGTAACTCAATAATTGTCGCAGTTAACTCAGATTGAGGAATGCCCATATCTTTAGCAAGTGCTTCAATATCATCTTGCTCTGTTGGTAAGAACTCATGTAGCGGTGGATCTAGATAACGAATAGTTACTGGGAAACCCTTCATGGCCTTATACAATTCAATAAAGTCTGATTTTTGCATTGGTAAGATTTTTTCTAATGCTTTCTTACGTTCTTCTTGGTTTTTAGCGGCAATCATTTCTCTAACTGCAGAAATTCTACCTTCTTCAAAGAACATATGTTCAGTACGACATAATCCAATACCGTGAGCACCATAGTTATATGCAACTTTAGCATCCCTTGGATTATCAGCATTAGCTCTAACATCTAGTGCTCTATATTTATCAGCCCATGTCATTAAAGTTTCAAAATCTCCAGACACTGTCGCATCTTTAGTTTCAACTTTCCCGCCATAAACTTTACCAGTGGAACCATCTAATGAAATCCATTCACCTTCATTAAATTTTTCTCCTGATACTTCAAAATACTTTTCATCCTCATACACGTGAACTTGTCCAGCACCAGCAACACAACATGTACCCATACCACGAGCAACTACTGCAGCGTGACTAGTCATACCACCCCGAGCAGTCAAGATACCACGAGCAATGGCCATACCTTCAATATCTTCTGGTGATGTTTCTTCACGCACTAAGATTACTGGAAGTCCATCTTTTTCCACCAATTCTTTAGCACGTTCAGCATTAAATACAACGCGGCCAGTTGCTGCACCTGGAGATGCGTTAAGACCTGTTGTTATAACTTTAGCCACTGCTAAAGCATCAGCATCAAATTGTGGATGTAATAATGAATCTAATTGCTTAGGTTCAACTTTTAATAATGCTTCTTTTTCAGAAAGCACGCCTTCTTTAACCAAATCAATCGCGATTTTTAAAGCTGCTTGCACAGTTCTCTTACCATTACGTGTTTGAAGCATGAATAATTTTCCACGTTCAATAGTAAACTCCATATCTTGCATATCACGATAATGTTCTTCTAATTTAGAAGCGATATCTTGAAATGTTTCATATAGTGCAGGATTATCTTTCTTTAATTCTGCAATAGGTTTAGGCGTACGAATACCTGCTACAACATCTTCACCTTGTGCATTAAATAAGTATTCTCCATATAACTCATGTTCACCAGTAGATGGATTTCTCGTAAATGCTACACCTGTACCAGAATCATCACCCATATTGCCAAATACCATTGATTGAACATTCACGGCAGTTCCCCATTCGTAAGGAATGCTGTTTAATCGACGATAAGTATTTGCTCTTGGATTATCCCATGATCTAAATACTGCAGTAATCGCTTCGATTAACTGTTCTTTTGGATCTTGAGGGAAAGGTTCTCCCTTTAGTTCTAAATATCTTTTCTTATATTCAGATACTAACTCTTTCATATCATCAGCATTTAATTGTGTGTCTTGTTCGACCTTTCTCGCCTTTTTCTTTGCTGATAATAATGCTTCAAAATTTTCTTTGTCTATACCCATAACAACATCTGCAAACATTTGCATAAAACGTCTATATGAATCATAAGCAAAACGTGGATTGTCTGTTAACTTAGCAAGTCCTAAAACTGCTTCATCATTCAATCCTAAATTAAGTATTGTATCCATCATACCTGGCATTGATGCTCTCGCACCAGATCTAACAGATACTAAAAACGGATCATTAGAATCTCCGAATTTTTTACCGACAACTTTTTCAGTTTCATGAAGCGCTGCGTTAATTTGCTTGATGATATCATCAGCGATGACTTTCCCATTGTCATAATACGCGTTGCATGCTTCCGTTGTCACAGTGAAACCTTGAGGCACTGGCATCCCCAAAGATGTCATTTCCGCTAAGTTTGCCCCTTTGCCACCCAAAAGATTTCGCATTTCTGCATTGCCTTCTTTAAACAAATAAACATACTTGGTCATTGCTTTCTTCTCCCTTATGTGTTTTTATTTTAACCATTCCTTAAAATTAAGAAACTTTTTTAACCAACTTATATAGTTCACTCTTAGGTCTATGTTGATCTAAGATATTAGCAAATGGTAAGTGAATCATACGATTATCTCTAACACCTACACACACGCCATGAATGTCATCATTTAATAATTCTATTGCATAAGCACCCATACGTGATCCTAAAATACGATCATCTGGACAAGCATTTCCACCTCTTTGAATATATCCAAGAACTGTTGCTCTTGAACTGAATCCAGAAAATTTGGAAATCTCTTCAGCTAATGCGTGAACATCAAATAATTTTTCCGTAACAACAATGACGGCATGTCTTCTGCCTTCATCTTTATATTTTTTAATTTGTTCAATCATTTGATTTTTATCTACAGGATTTTCTGGTGTAATGATATATTCTGCGCCACCACAGATACCAGATACAACAGCTAAATCGCCGCATCTACGCCCCATAACTTCTATAATACTAACTCTTTGATGCGAGTTAGATGTATCCCTTAGTTTATCAATTGCATCAACGATTGTTTCAACTGCAGTAGCAAATCCAATCGTATAATCAGTACCTGCTATATCATTATCGATTGTACCAGGTAGACCAATTGTTTTAACACCTTTTTTTGATAGTTCAACAGCACCATGATAAGTACCATCTCCACCTATTGTTACTAAAGCATCTATGTTATTTGATTTCAAATTGTCTATTGCAATTTGTCTTACACTTTCTTCTCTAAATTCCGGTAATCTTGATGTGCCTAAGAAGGTACCGCCTCTACTTAGCATACCAGAAACACTTTGATGTGTAAGTTCTACAAAGTCACCGTCTACTAGACCCTTGTATCCATCTTTTACACCAATAATTTCATGTCCATAAAGTTCACCGGTTCTCACAACAGCTCTAATGGCAGCATTCATGCCCGGTGCGTCTCCTCCAGATGTTAAAACAGCTATTCTCATGCTAGACAACTCCTCTTGAAACTATTTATCTTTTCATTGTTATTATAACATATATTACTATGTAATGTTTGAACATTACCATTTTTTTTCATAATTCATGAAAACGATTTTTACTATTATTTTAGACAATTTCATGTTAAAATAAAAGAAAAAAGAAATTGGTGGTAATTTAATATGAAAAATCTTAAAGGTGCTGCACTGCTTGGACAATCAGGTGGACCTACAAGTGTAATCAATGCAAGTGCTGCAGGTGTTTTTCTTGAGGCATTAAAACAAGAAAACATTACTGAAGTATACGGAGCTGTTCATGGTATCCGCGGTATTTTAAATGAGGAATTCTATGACATGTCAAAAGAGGATGTAGCAGAGTTAGAAAGACTTAAAAACACGCCTTCATCAGCAATTGGTAGCGTTCGTTATAAATTAAAAAATCCTAAAAAGGATTCAAGCGAATACGCTCGTTTATTAGAAGTATTCAAAAAATATGATATCCGTTACTTCTTTTATAACGGTGGTAACGATTCAATGGATACATGTAACAAAATCAGCAAATATTTCAAAAACGCTGGTTGGGATTGCAATGTCATGGGTGTTCCCAAAACAATCGATAACGACTTAAACGTAACAGATCACTCTCCAGGATATGCAAGTGCTGCTAAATATGTAGCAACTTCATTCATGGAACTATATCAAGATGCAATGGTTTATGATATCCCTCAAATAACAATCGTTGAAGTTATGGGCAGAAATGCTGGTTGGTTAGTAGCTGCTTCAGCATTAGCTTCTTACAAAGGTGCTGGTCCTGATTTAACTTATTTACCAGAAGTTCCATTTGATACAGAAGAATTCATGGAAGACTTACAAAAGGTCTTAGATAAAAAAGGTAAAGTAATTGTAGCTATTTCTGAAGGTGTTAAAACTAAAGAAGGTAAATACTTACCAGAATTATTCGGTGAATTAAAGACTGATGCATTCGGTCATGCTCAACTAGGTGGTGCTGCTCAAGCATTAGCTGATGAAGTTAAAAATCATTTCGATGTTAAAGTTCGTGCGATTGAATTCAGTTTATTGCAACGTTCGGCTGCTCACTTAGCATCAAAAGTAGACGTTAAAGAAGCATTTGAAGCTGGTAAACGTGCTGTTAAAGCTGCTGTTTCTGGTACAACTGATAGAATGATTGGTTTCAAACGTATTTCTTCTAATCCATATAAAATTAAATATGTTAAGATTCCGTTGACTAAAGCTGCTAATACTGAACAAAAAGTTCCACTTGAATGGATTTTACCTCATGGTCAAGGGTTAACTCAAGAGTTTGTAGATTACGCTCTTCCATTAATCCAAGGTGACGATAAGGCTAAATTAGAAGACGGTCTTCCAAGATTCGCTCAACTTAAAAAAGTTCGCGTACCTAAAAAATAATTAAAGCCCTATGTTAAAAGACTGAGATAGACTCAGTCTTTTTTTGTTTTAAAATATGCGTTTTATAGCACAACAAATAAAATATTGTATAATAGAAATAAAACAAAGCAAAGGGGTAATCACATGGAAATTTTTCAATCTTGGTGGGTATACCTACTCATCGGCATTATTTTCTTATATGTCTTAGCACAATCTACAGTCGCTTTATACAAGGCTATAAAACAGGCAAAGAAACTAGGGTTTACAAATAAACAAATTAAAGATACGGTTGCATCTTCATCAGTATTCAGCATTGCACCATCAGTGGCAATCCTAATTAGTTTAGTCATCTTATCAACTATTTTTGGCCCTTGGGTTGCAGGAATGAGACTTGGTACTTTAGGTGCGTTTACCTATGAGTTACCTGCAGCGACAAATGTCGCTAATGCGTTTGGTATTCAAATCGGTGATGGTATGTCACCCGAGATGGTTATTACTGCATTGTGGGTTATGACATTAGGCTGTTTGCCACCACTTTTATTAGTCCCTTTCTTTTATAAAAAAATCAGTCATAAGTTTAATGAGATCAAGGATAAAAACAGCGATTTTAAAGATATTTTAATGGATGCTTTATTCCTTGGGATGATTTCTGCGTTTGTTGGCTTCGTTGTGGCACCAATCGATCCTGAAGAAACAGGGGATCCTTATATTTCAATACTCGCAGTCGTCGTCCTTTTTACTTCTGCAGTATTAACTGTCATATTTGGCTTAATCTCTAATAAAAAAGGTTTTAAATGGTTAAAGAACTATGCGCTTCCGCTATCAATGGTTCTGGCGATGGCTTTCGCAATTTTATATGCTGGATGGGGGTTGAAATAATATGAATAAATCGTACATGGATACCATCCATAGAGAAGGTAAATTATGGATGCTTGGTGCGCTTCTTCTATTTTTAGCACTTCCTATTACAGTTAGTATTGGAACAGGAATATGGCCACCATTTAACTATTTCATATCAGGATTTATTGCAACTGCTGTGATTTTTTGGCCTGTCACTACAATCGAAGTATTCACGTTCTCACCAATGATTGGTAGTGCAAGTTATCTTGCATTTGTCACAGGTAACCTATCAGCGATGAAAGTGCCAGCTGCACTTAATGCTCAACAAGCTTTAGATATTGAAAAAGGATCAGAAAAAGCTGAAGTGATCTCAATGATTGCAGTTGCTTCATCATCCATAACAACAACACTTATTATCCTATTAGGTATATTCTTACTTATCCCACTTACCCCATTACTAGAATCAGAAGTCTTATCCCCAGCATTTGACAATATGCTTCCTGCACTATTTGGTGGATTAGGCATCGCTTTTATCTCTAAACGCTGGAAATTAGCAGTCATTCCAATTGTATTTATGCTCATATTCTTCGCGTTAGTTCCAGGAAGTCACGGCTTAGTTGGTATCATGGTACCAGTTGGTGTCATCATAACTGTTGTTACAGCAATCATTTTTCATAGGAAGGGATGGATTTAAATGTGGTGGTTATATCTAGTTGGTGCATTTCTAGTCTTAATTCTAATACTCATCGTTAGAACATTTATATTTAGAAAACATTTAGTATCTCATGATTTAGTTGATGTAAAAATTGATGAAGATCATGTCATCAAAGCACTTGCTAAAAAAATAAAGATACCTACGGTATCCTATCATGATAAAGCAAAGATAGATATGCAAGCTTTTAATGATTTTAAAACACTGCTCCAAAATGATTATCCAAATATAAAAGAAAATTCAACATATAAAGAAATCGGCACAGGCGTACTCTTTCATATAAAGGGTGAATCTAGTAACAAACCAATCGTATTAATGGGACACTTTGATGTTGTACCTGTATCAAATAATTGGAGTGTTGACCCATTTGGTGCTATCACTGATGAGCATTACATGTATGGGCGTGGAACGCTTGATACAAAGGTGACAATCAATGCGATTATGGAATCCGTTGAATACCACCTGGCTTTGGGGAGAAAATTTAAACAAGATATATACTTAGCATTTTCAGGTGAAGAGGAAATTAATGGTCCAACACAAAAAATGATGATTGATTTTTTCAAAGAAAATAATGTTAAACCTTATATTGTCTATGATGAAGGTGGCGCAATTGTTTCAAATATGTTCCCTGGTGTTAGGGAAAACGTTGCAGCTATTGGTGTTGCTGAAAAAGGCTTTTTAAACTTAGAACTTATTGCGAAATCTTCTGGTGGACATGCATCCACACCAAAGAAAAATACACCGATTACTATATTAGCAGATGCGGTAAGAAAACTTAATCGTTCCAAAGCGTTTAAGATGAAACTAACCACCCCTGTTAAAACAATGTTTAATCATATCGCATGCTATTCAAAAGTTTTCCCAATTAGAATGTTATTCGCTAATACCTGGTTTTTCAATCCCGTTATAAAACTTATTGCGAAACTCTCTGGTGGTGAACTTTATGCAATGTTTAAAACAACTTTAGCCTTTACGAAAGCTGAAGGAAGTAACGCGATCAACGTATTACCAAATGAAGCGAAAATCGGTATAAATATTAGAATTAGACCTGGTGTTTCATCTTCTGCTATCATTACTAAAATAGAAAAAATCATCCATAATGACGATATTGAAATCAAGGTTCTACAAATATCAGAACCAACATCAACATCAATTGTAGATGATGCCTTTAAACACTTTGATAAGGCCATTAAACAGACTTGGAACAATACGATTGTATCACCTTACTTGATGGTTGCTACAACCGATTCTAGACATTATCATGAGATCTGTGATCATGTTTATAAATTTGCACCATATCATGTCACTGGCGCTGATTTGAAACTCATCCATAGTGATGATGAAAGAATTTCAAAAGAAAACATTGTTAACTCGGTCAAATTCTACATTAATCTTCTAAAACAATTTTAAAACAAAAGGCGATTCTCGATTGAGAATCGCCTTTTTAATATGATCTTTAGAGTGAATTTATATATTCAATATAAGCAACTGTTGAAGCTCTAGTAATTCTTGTGACGCCAGCCTCATCAACAAATGTTTCTTCATCAAAGAATGGTGTAGATACAATAGCACTATGTAAAATATTTTCAATGATGTAATAAACAATAGTATTTTCTGTTTGTTCATTATTTCCAATAATTTGTGCTGGATTTGATAAATTCATAATTCTACTTTCATTTATGTCATCAAGCATTGTTGTAATATTTGTAACACCTAATGCTTCCATAGCATCCGCTATATAATTCATTTCCGTAATTTTAATATCTGTATACGCTGGTGCTGAAGGGTCATAATTTCTATCGCCTACATTCTCAACATCAGATTCTAATGTGTGAATATTGCTGCTAATAATTGAATTTGAAATCATTCGATACATAATGAGTGAGTCAACACCAATTAAATCTCTAATCATTTGATATCCAAATTTATCATTAGAGATACCAGACATATTTGATATATCTCCACCCGGAGGTAATATAAAGTCAAGTCCTGCAACAAGACTGTCTACTTCATCAGCAATCAAGTATGTATTTGCGGTAATACCAACATCCTGAATATAGGTTGTTGATGGTATTGTTATAAGTGCGCCTATACCTTTTTCAATGCTTTCAGTTAATAAGTATTGTACTAAATATGATTGATATTCGTCATCTACTGGTGTTGCCAATCCATAGGCATTAAATGTTGATAAATCTTGTGTAGTTATAGTATCTGTGGATCCATAACCACCCAATGTTCCACCATTGCTCAAGTCATCCATCATTGTTAATACAGCTTGCATATCTTCTGTCGTAAGTCTTGAGTTGTCCGCTATATATGCTTCTGGAACATCAGCATATGCAATAGTTAAAATGCCAGTCATTTGATTAGAAACAATTAGATTTATAATTTCTGAATCTCTGCCTACTGCTGATTTAAAATCAGAAACTTTAATATCTTGATAATTTAATGAACCTATATCTGATAAATTTTGACCTTCACTTAAGATATCGTCTAAACTGTTGGCTAGGTTATCTATTTCTTCTGGTGTAATATAAGTATCTGCGGAAACGCCAACTTCACTAATATAGACTGATTCTGGTATTGTTATTAATGCACCAATACCATTTTCTATACTATTAGTTAATACGTATTGAACTAAATATGATTGATATTGGTCATCTTCAGGGACTGCCGGTAAATCTAGTCCATATTCATTAATTGTTCTAATTGAATTGGTAGATATCGCACCTGTTGAAGTAAGTCCACCTAGTAGTACATCATCTGGTTCGACTGTTCCATCATCAGAGCCAATAACACCAACAACGGATAACACTGCTAATATATCATCTATTTTTAATGTTGCTTGATCAACTTCAAATGCTTCTGGAACTGCTGCATAGCTGATGTTGAGTAATGCGACTGCTTTAACTTGATCCGATACGATTTGATGCACAATAATTGAGCCTTGTCCAACCGCTGATTTTAATGCACCAATCTTAAGCGTATTATAATCTAGTGAACCTATATCTGATAAATCTTGACCATCACCTAAAATGTGATCTAGACTATTTGCTAGGTTATCTATTTCTTCTGGTGTGATATAAGTATCTTCAGAAATACCAACTTCACTTACATAGATTGTATCTGGAATTGTGATTAAATCACCTAGTCCTGTAACGATACTATCTGTTAGTATATATTGGACTAAATATGATTGATATTGGTCATCCTCAGGGACTGCCGGTAAATCTAGTCCATATTCATTAATTGTTCTAATTGAATTGGTAGATATCGCACCTGTTGAAGTAAGTCCACCTAGTAGTACATCATCTGGTTCGACTGTTCCATCATCAGAGCCAATAACACCAACAACGGATAACACTGCTAATATATCATCTATTTTTAATGTTGCTTGATCAACTTCAAATGCTTCTGGAACTGCTGCATAGCTGATGTTGAGTAATGCGACTGCTTTAACTTGATCCGATACGATTTGATGCACAATAATTGAGCCTTGTCCAACCGCTGATTTTAATGCACCAATCTTAAGCGTATTATAATCTAGTGAACCTATATCTGATAAATCTTGACCATCACCTAAAATGTGATCTAGACTATTTGCTAGGTTATCTATTTCTTCTGGTGTGATATAAGTATCTTCAGAAATACCAACTTCACTTACATAGATTGTATCTGGAATTGTGATTAAATCACCTAGTCCTGTAACGATACTATCTGTTAGTATATATTGGACTAAATATGATTGATATTGGTCATCCTCAGGATCTACTGGTAAATCTAGTCCATATTCGTTTACTGTTCTAATAGAATCAGTAGAGATTGCTCCAATACCTGAAATTGATCCAAGTGTTGGAGGTTCTGCCTCTGGATTATATTCATCGACTAATATTTCAGTTAATGTAGCAATCATTGCTAGCAGTTCACCTTTCATTAAACGATTCGCCACCAGTGGATCCTCATATGCTTCTGGAATAACATCATATGAAATATCTAATTGATTTCCAACTTGGTCTGAAATGGTTTGATTAATAATTTTAGAATCTTTATTAACAACTTCTGCTAACACACTAACTTCTATTGTATTTGGATCTAGCCCCTCTGGTGAAATGCCATCAATCTTAAAGACGCTCAGAACGGTTAAAATTTCTTTTTGTGTAATCATGCCATCATAATATCCACCTGAAGCATAAGCATCTGATGGAATTGATAAACCTACATCACCAGGCACTTCTGGATCAACTGCTTGAGCTTTAACCATTAAATCAATGACGGTATATAAATATAATGCAGATAATAATTCTTCTTGATGTTCAGATGATAAGCTTACGACAGAATTGATATCTAAATCCATACTATCAAAATCAGAAATATCTAAAATAACTAAACTATAAAATAATTTATGAATTTGAACTGTTGCTAGTCTTGCTGAAACGTTATCATCAAATGCATTTTCTGGTAATTCAAAATCTGATGAATCAAATTGATTAGCACCAATTAAATCAATAATTGTTGGTGATAATAACATTTGACTCATTTTATCTGCTAGATATGTACTCTTTAAGAATACATCTAAATTATCGTTCGTACTTGGGTCAGTATCAAATGCTGCAATATCTGTCTCGCTAGGTAATGCAATAATGTTTGCAACATCAACTGAAGCCTCGCCACCGATGCCTAACATTTCAAATGAAATCATTAAGTTTCTTAACTCAACTCTTGAGATTAATCCTGTTTCAATACCTGCAGTGCCTTTAGCATCATCTGGTACAGCCATATTTAGTGTCACTGGATCATCACCAAATGCACCAGATAACATTTCTTCTGCATATCCACTAAATCCTTCGTTACCAATTAAACGGCTTAGTACAAGGTAAATGAAATCTGATGCAATAAATGTTGAGAAATCATCTTCAGTAACCAGCGGATCAATCATATCAGTGAATGTATTTAATCCAATTTCACCAAGATTACCAAGTGTACCAATCGAAGTTAATACTCTTCTAAACTCAGCTTTTGGAATGCGATCTTCTTCAATTGCAGTAATTGAACTACCTACATCTGCAGTTTGACCTAACATTGGATCAGGAATCGTAAGATCTAATGTCGTAAAATCAGTACCAAGAGAGTCACCTAGAGTTGTGCCAACATAATCACTAATACCATCAAGTCGTAGTACTTTATCTAGAATTGTATATATATAATCCGAGGCGAAAAACTCATCAAAATTATCCTCACCAGTTTCAGGATCAGCAACGACTAAATCTGTAAATGTTGCTAAACCTATGTTTGAAAAACCATCGGTTCCTTCAAATTCTAAAGCTTGAAACATTGTAAATATATTTGTTATTTCGCCATCTGCAAGTACAGAACCATCAATTAATATTGGATCAACCGCGAAGAAATCACTTGAGAATTCTAAAATTTCTTGAGCTTCATTAACCTTGGCTGCTAGTTCTGCAACAAAATCTTCATCTAATAAGATATCACTGATGACGCCTTTTAATAAATCGGATTCTACAAATGCATGAACATCATTTTGATCCATTTGATTATATGCGTTAAACAGTGGTGTTAAATCATCAAAACTAAACTCACCAAATTTTTCATACGCGAGTGTATCATTCATACCATCAACAAATGTAGCAAATCCATTGATTAAGTTTACGAACACGCCTTCATTTAGTACACCATCGGTCACTAAATGATCTGGTGTCTTAACGACATGCCCAAATAAGGTGTCACTTAAACCTTCACCTTGTGTATCAATCATCTGCTTAATTGATGATCTTAATATTAATGAATCATCAAGTGAATCAAATGCTCTTTGGGCAACTAATGGATCACTAAACTGAGTAATAAGTTCAACTGGTAATCTATAGGCCTCTTTACTATACAGTGTAATATCATGAATCGATAATGTTATACCCTCTGTTTCACCAATCGCAGTTGCAATATCAAAAATACTGCCAAATAACGCACTAATTTCATCTTCCCACACTTGACTTTCGATATCTGCGTTAAGAAGCGAATCAGGAATAGAAACATACGAAGACATACTATCATCTCCAGCATATTTTTTAGCATAAAATGCAATATTATAAAACAACAAATCCGATCTTTCATCTTTATCTAGTAAATCGGTGCTTAATACATCTAGTAAATCGGTTAGATCTAAATCTTGCAATTCAGCACCAATCGTTAAATTATCACCTAAATAGATACCAATATCATGAATCATATCTAAAAGTGCCGTTACGTCATCATTTAAGGTGAATTCAGATGGTAAATAGACTTTGTCACTTAAATCAAATTTATTAACGATTTGAGTAGCAACTGTTTCATCCATCCTATTTAATAATTGCAAATCATCAAATGCTTTTAAAAATGCCGTATATTTCGTTTCATCCATTGCACCAAAATCAGCAATGATTTGTAGTTGTTCTTCTTGTGACATAGTACTAAAACGTTGAAGTGCTTGTGCATCGACAAATCCATAGGCAGATTCAGCAATATTTAAAACGTTTATGATTTCGCCACCAACATTAAAATCAAATTCATCTTGTTCATCTAAGGCTATGCTTTGAATGATTTCTTTTAATTCTGTATCAGTGACAAAACGATCAATAATCTCTGGTGCAATTAGTTCTAGAGCAGATCCAACAATTTGTGAATCTTCAAATATATAACTAACGATATCTCTAACATCATCCATATTATTTTCAACCAAAATATCAATATATGCATAATAGTCAGGATTATCGTTTAAAACTCGTTCCAATCCAAGTTTTAAAACACTTTGGTAGATATTATCAAAGTTTTCAAACTCTTGGTTCCAATCAACTTCATCCATAGCAGTTCTAAGTTCTTCTGCTAATGCTTCATCAATTGTATCTCCACCGACTTTATATAATGCAAAGTCGACACCCATTGGTAAACTGTTCATTAGAATATCTAATTTAGTTAATTGAGTTGTTACTGCAGCTATCCAGTCCTCATTTTGAAGTGTTAAAATAGTATTTATATCACCTTTGGCTTCAATAATTTGATCAAGATTTGTATCACCATATTCATCTGTGAAAAATAGTTCAATTAGATCTGCAATATCAGCAATTTCACCTTCCTCACCTATAAAAAAATCAGGATCATCTAATATATATGACAAATGGTCTTGAAGATATGCTTCTTTTTCTTGAGCTGTATCCAACCACCCAATTTGAGATTGTAGGTTATCTAAAGTTGTCATATAATCAACACCAACATTGATAAGTGATAGAAGCTCCAAATCTCCAACATTTCTAATGATGTTAGCAAGTGCAACACCTTGCTCAGGTGTTAGATTTGCAATTGCAGTAGGATCATTAACAAGTTCGATAATTTCTTGTATTGAACCAAATTCTAAAACAGATGCAACAAGTGCATATAAATGATCAAATTCGCTAGTCCAATCAATGTTATAAAACATTTCAAGTGCAGCTGCTGCTGATTCGCGATCTGAAAAGTTAATGCCTATTTCATCAAAGAGTAAATATTCAACCCCATATCGGGCTGCTGTTGGAATCATATATCCAAGTAAATCCGATTCTCCAATATATCCTAAGATTTGATCAATATCATCTAAATTATCTGAAGATATTTGTGTATAATCAAAATTCGGGTTCAAGTATCCACCATTAATAAGTACGCTAGCTATACCAAATATATTTTCTAATTCATTAAAGAAATTGACTTCTGATGCTTCATCATTAACTTCTGTTTGAACAGTAAACATCTCATCAAATATATATCGATCGATAGGTACACCACCAACAGTGATCTCTCTTGTGATGGAAGTAACACCCTTTTCATCCATCTCTTTGACTTGATTGATATAATCAATGACTTCTGATGGGACTAAATCCCCAATATTTGTAGGTATCGTCGCAACTTCTGCTGTATCCTGATTTAGATTAGTCAATGCCTCAGTATCAATTTGTGCAATAAAACTTGAGGTTACTGTAATTGGAATTAGTATGATAAATGCTACGATTAGACCTTCAACCATACCAATTAACCCACCGCCTAAACGACTGACAGCACTACTTTTAATTTTCTTTCTAGGCTTGAATGTTTTGTTTTGTGATTTAGCCTTTTCCATACCTTTTTCATTTTGTCTTTTAATAATGGCTTTTTTAATACCGTGATTCCATATAGGATGAAAAATGATTACAGAAAGCAATCGTTTTAAAACTGGATAAAAAAGGAAAAAAGCAACTATTCTAAACACTAAATCTACAAAGATATAGATTGTGTTGGTAACTGCTGAATTTGCTAGATAGTCCATGTATGGTGTAAGTGCACCATTTGTCCATCCGTTAATTGTGCCATATAAATCTTGTTCATCAACAAAATTAAGAATGAACTTAATAGAAAGATGACTAATAAAAATAATAACAACCGCCGTTGTTATCAAATTGACCAAAGTATAAAAAAGAGACTTCTCAGTACCCCTTTTAATACCAATGAAAAAATATAATACGACGTATATGCCTAATATCGCCCATTGCATAATATATAATTCTGGTAAATTTGGCATTAAGATCTCACCTTTCTACTTTAAATTTCTACTTAAATTTTATCAAATTACCTTAGTAATTACAATGTTTTAGAATTTAACTTACATTTCTTGAATAATATTATTATTCATGTGGATTAACGTGAACCATACAATGAATCACATCTGGGTAGTTTTTCTCCACTTCATCATGCACTCTTTCAGCAATTTCATGCGCTGCTTTTAGTGAAAGGCATGCTTCTACACCAATTTCTACATCCATGTATAGTTTTGTCATGTGTTTTCTTATCTTTAACACATCAACACTTAAAACACCTTGTTTAGACGCAATAAATGATGACATATCATCTACTACTGCTTGTTCTGGTGCTTGATCAACTAAAAAAGATACTGCTTCTTTTAATGTCGATACTGCTAATCTAAAAATTAAAAATACAATAATAAGTGCTGCAATATAGTCAAAGATTACCCAACCATAATGTGCAAGTGCGATTCCAATAAGCGTAAACGATGTTGCAATCATATCAATTGCATGATTTCTTGATTCCGCTTTGAGAGTTGAGTGATTTGTTCGTTTATAAAGTATTTGATAAAAAGATGCTAAGAATAATTTGATAACAAGCGCTATGATAGATACGATAATAGTATAAAACGTTGGTGCAGTTGCACTTGTTGGGTCAATGATATAATCGATTAATTGTCCACCTGTTGAGACAAATAGTAAAATTGATGATAGCATGAAGATCATACCTAGTGCAAAATATACAATACCTTCAAACTTATGATGACCATATGGATGATCTTCATCTGGGTCTTTGCTGGATATTTTTAAAACAAAATAAATCATACTGCTCATTAAAACATCCGATAGTGAGTTATAACCATCAGTAATCAATGCTTGCGCATGTCCCATATAACCAAATATTAGTTTTATTAACGTTAAGATGACATTGACAATAATCCCAATGATAATTGCTATTTCAAGTTTTTTTTGGTTCATACTTTATCCTCAATTTGTTTTATTTTTTCAACAACAAAAGTGACTTTGTTCTTATATGTACTTTTCTTAAGTTCATATATTTTAATTTCTTGATCAAGCATATCTTTATATTGATTATACGCCTTTGAGAAAAGTGTAACTTCTATTTGCATAACACCATCATCTAATGTTAAAAAAGCCATCTTTTGATTTGTTTTAGTCATAATTTCTTTTTTGCTAGAAATAAATGCTAACGCTTTAACATATGATAGACTTTGAGCATCTGATAATTCATTAAGATTTTGATTTTCCTTGATGTTTTGATATGCGATAAGCGGATGGTATTTCAAATTAAAGCCAATTGCTTCCCTCTCATGTTCTGCTAAAATGCTAAACGGATAAGGCTCAAATTTTTTCATTTGAAAATCTTCTATATATTTGTTATATCCTGTGTCATCAAATGACATGTGTTCAACCATTGTGTGTTGATTTAATCCAAACTCAGATAGTGCATCAGCATAAATTAACAGCTCAATATTTTTTTGATTAATGACTGATTTAGTGCGATCTTTAAAATCTTCGAAATCTTCAAATGGCCGATTAGACCTTAACTCAAGAAGTTTTTCAACTTGTACCTTACCAAAACTCTTTACTTTATTAAGTGGCATTAAAATACCCTCGTTTAAGAGTTGATATTGTTCAGTACTTTGATTAACGCTTGGTGGCAAAACTTGAATATTGTGTCTTCTAAGATCTGTAATATATTCATATGTTGTTTTATCATTACCCATCACATGGTTTAATAAAACAGTCATAAAATACTCATAATAATTGACTTTAAGATATGCCATTTGATATGCGACTAACGCATATGACACACTATGAGATCTATTAAATCCATAATCAGCAAACTTAACAATATAATCATAAATTGTACTAGCAATCACTTCACTATGGTTTTTGCTAATGCAACTCTT
This sequence comes from Acholeplasmataceae bacterium, assembly GCA_965140505.1. Taxonomy (GTDB): domain Bacteria; phylum Bacillota_I; class Bacilli_A; order Acholeplasmatales; family Acholeplasmataceae; genus WOFB19. Next base: position 1,558,186 of record OZ223250.1, on the reverse strand, counting down.
AATAAATTTTTTTCGCTCTTTCTCTAGCATATCAAGATTTTTCTTAGATATTGCACGTCTCAAGATATCTGCTTCAGAAAGCGAATATCCTGCAAATTCATTTGCAATTTTCATAATCTGTTCTTGATATACTATAATACCATAAGTCGATTTTAGAATTGGTTCTAAATCTTTATGAATATACGTAAATGTTGCCCCATTCTTACGGTCGATAAAATCATCTATTAAATCCATTGGACCCGGTCTAAAGAGTGCTAATAACGCAATGATATCTTCGAAATTCTTAGGTTCATATTTACGAAGCGTATTACGCATACCGGCAGATTCTAATTGAAATACACCAAATGTGTCAGCACGTGTTAATAAATCATATACCTTAGAATCATCTAAAGGTATATCGTTTAATCTAAATTTAGGATTCTTTTGATGAATCAACTTAATCACATCATGAATAATTGTTAGATTTCTAATACCCAAGAAATCAATTTTTAATAACCCTAATTTTTCAAGGTCAGATGCTTCGAACTGCGACTGATAAAAATCATTGCTTCCCTGTTGTAATGGAATGCTCTTTGTCAAATCCTGCTTGGCTAAAATCATACCAGCAGCATGCGTTCCTGTGTGTCTAGGTAATCCTTCTATCTTTTTAGATACTTCAAGAAGTCGCACGACTTCATGATCAGTTTCATCAATATCTTGATCTATAACACGTTTGATCATACCACCAACTCGTTGGTGATCAATATCCATCACACGAGCAATATCTCGCATGGATGATTTTACAGCAAATGTACCAAATGTAACTATTGAAATTACATGATTTTTACCATACTTGTCTTGAACATATTTTAAAACCATATCTCTTTTATTATCAGGAAAATCCATGTCGATATCTGGCATTGATATTCTTTCTGGATTTAAAAATCTTTCAAACAATAAATCATATTCAATTGGGTCAATATCCGTAATCCCAAGACAGTATGAAACAAGTGCACCTGCAGCAGATCCACGACCAGGACCAACTAAGATATCGTTTTGTTTAGCATATCTCACAAAATCAAATACGATTAAAAAATAGTGATCATACCCCATTTTATGAATAACTTTCAGTTCATACATCAGTCGTTCCTGATAAATGCCCTTGTCTTTTATCTTTTTTTGTTGTAATCTTTTCTTCAATCCTTTGATTGCTAAAGATTTCAAATACTCAGTTCCAGATGCGCCTTTTGTATCGTATGTAGGCATTTCATATGATGGGAATTTTAGATCGAATTCGACTTTCTTAACAACTTGCTCTGCTTGATAAAAAACAAATGGATAATCGGCAAACATTTTTTCTAATTCTATTTTAGACAAAAGACAATAATTTGCATCTTCTACTATTTTTGCATTCGCATCTCTAATTTTAAGCAAAGCATCATAAGCTTCCCGATCTTCAACTTTAAAATATGAGGTTTGATGTATTGGACATAATTTAATATCTAATTGTTCACTTATTTTATAAAGTTGCGGTGCCACCTTCATCTCTTGATCAAACGTATCAAGGCTCATACCCAAGTAAAAATCATCAAAACTCATTTTAAATAATCTCGCATCACTATATGCTTGATCAATTGAATCAATACTCAAGTGCTTATCGATGATACTATCGTGTCCAGCACTCATAATAATTAATCCTTGCTGTTGTTTTTTCAGTAATTCTAAATCGATTGTTCTAATCGATTTTAAATATGCTAATCTGAGTAGGTTCTGATATCCCTGTTCATCCTTTGCATATGCTAAAAAAGTTGTTTGATATAAATCCTCAACAACTTCAATTTTTAATCCTAGAATAGGTTTAATTTGATACATTTTAGCAAGTTTGAACAATTGATATGCACCATATAATTGATCATCCGATAAAGCTATAAAATCGTATCCTTTAGATTTTAACTCTTTCATTAGTGCTTCAAGTTGCATCGTATTATTTAACATACTGTATGCACTTTGCACATAGAATATACCGAACATGAAATCACCTACTATATATATTATAACAATATATGTTATAATCTCTTAAAAAAAATGCTGAATCAGCATTTTTTTAATCTCCTCATTTCTCGTATCATTAAAATATTTTAATATTTATTTTTCTTATAGACGTAATATATCGATAATCCACTACCTAAAAGAATAAGCCCTATAGGTACATATTTTAGAATCTTTATTGTTTGATACGCTTCTACAATTGTAATTTTTCTTATATACTTAGTAAAATTTCCTCTTTCATCTTGTACAATATATGTTAAATATTGATTTCCTGGAAACGATGAATCAATATATGTATCATCGTAAATAATCGTATAACTTGAGTCATCTCTGATATCTATGTCTGATAAATAGTCTATCGAATCATTTACTAGTACGACAAGATCTGCCATAGAAACAACAGGTCTTTCTAAATCATCTATGACAACAATCATTTCTGCTTCACCCTTATTTAAGGCATAATCTTCAAGATAATAGACTACTTTATATACACCTATTTCTTGATAGTTTATGTTATTTGATATAAAGACCATATCTTTCGTTAAATTATCATAATTATCAGATGCTCTATAAATGTATGAATCATAATTAAGTTTCAATGCATCTAATGGTAATATAACATGATATGTCGTAAGTTCTATAGTTGGTTTGATACTATCAATAACATATACTTCTGTCTCTAATGATGATATATTTCCACTTTGATCAGTACATTTAATTGTGATTGGATAGATACCGACAACCAATTCGTTTATATCCTTATCATCTATTGAAAATTCAAGTGATTCCTGTTCATCATAATTGTCAAAAAAACTGAAGTAAATCTGATATGATTTTTTACTAAAATCTGTAATAATGATATCTTGAACTTGCTCAATAGTTGGGCTTATCGTATCTTTAATTTCCACGTAACCTTCATAGTATCCCGTATTCTTCGACTTATCTTCTACCGTGATTTCAATATAATACATACCTATCTTTTTCATATCTACATCTATGTCAATGCCAATATCTAACGCTAAAACATCATTATAATTATCAGATATATCAAAATAAGCCTTCCAAATAGGTTCCATTGAATCAACGATAAAAACTAGTTCTTGATTGGGTTTTATCTCAGGTGATATATCATCTACAACTTCAACTTCTAATACCTTTTGCGTCTTATTATTTGATGAATCTTCAACTTCAAAATACACATGATAGCTACCAATATGCTCAATGTCAATATCATGCGATATTTCAACATCAGTTCTATCCATATCATCATAGTTATCCCGAACTGATAAGATGTAATCATCAAGAGTCGATAAAGCGTCTTTATTGAATACCGATATATCCATAAATGATTTCAAAATCAATTCAGGTGGACTCGTATCAACAAGTTCAACTTCATATGGCTTACTCGTTGTTAAACTTGACTGGTTAGTCGCAGTTATTATCACTTGATAGGTACCTAAAACATTGTAATTTACCATACTGTCATCTAAATAAACACTAACCAGCTCTGACTCCTTATCCGTCACCTTAAAAAATGTATTGATATCAATATGGTTTTCACCATAAGAAATATCGATATCTTTAATCAGGGTAATGATTGGTGCGCTATGATCACTTACTTCAACATATTTAACCTCTTTTGTTAAGTTATTAGAGCTGTCATATAAATAATAATACATTGGATAAATTCCAATCTCATCAATTTGGATATAACTATCATCAATCACGCACCTTATATTTTCATCATCATCATAATTATCGCTATAAGTAATAAATGCGTAAAAGTCTGGAAGTTCCTCTCCCACATCAAAAGCGTAAGTTGGTATATATAAAAAAGTTGGTGGTACATCATCATATACATTAAAATACACGGTCTTTACACTGTATAAATCATATGCTTCAAAATATGCTTCATAATCAATACCATAGACCTTCACGTAACTGGTTTGAACAGTTGAAATAAACGTTCTATTAACCCCATTGAAGCGATATCCTATTTCAGTATCTACGAGAACACCATCATCATAAAGTTCACAATATGGGATATGTACATATGCCTCAATATTGTCATTTAGTTTTACATCTACATCAGTATCAAACCATATCACTTGAAAAGTTTGAAGTATTGAAAATATGGATAATAAAAAAGACATCTAATCACCTCTACATCATTGTAGAAAATTAAATGTCTTTTTTCTTTTAGAAATTATAAGATTGTTCTTTTTCTTTGAAAAATTGATTCTTATAGAGGGAAAAATACTTTCCTCGTTTTTTAATCAATTCATCATGAGAGCCCATCTCAATGATTTTACCCATTTCCATCATCACAATAATATCAGCATGAACGATTGTCGATAATCTATGTGCAACAATAAAACTTGTACGATGTTCTAATAACTTATTTGTAGCCTCTTGCAAAACCTGTTCTGTTTCAGAGTCGATTGAAGAAGTTGCTTCATCTAAAATTAGTATTCTAGGATCTGCAAGAATTGCTCTCGCAAATGAGATCAATTGCTTTTGTCCAACAGATAATAAGTTACCACCTTCACCAACTGAGGTATCATAACCATTTTCGAGTTTGTCTACAAACTTATCAATACCAACGCTCTTCGCAGCACTAATCACTTCTTCATCTGTTGCATCCAAACGGCCATATCTAATATTTTCCAATATAGAAGTACTAAACAATTGCGGTGTTTGAAGCACATAGCCTAAACGCTTATGTAACCAGTGAAGACTTCTTTCGCGGTAATCAATACCATCAATTAGAATCATTCCAGCTTTTGGTTCATAAAATCTTGATAATAAATTAACAAATGAAGTTTTTCCTGATCCGGTATGACCTACAAGTGCCACCGATTGACCAGCTTTTACTTTAAAATTGAAATGTTTGAAAATTGTTTCGTTTTGGTTATAGAAAAATGTGATATCTCTAAATTCAACATCGCCTTTTAATTCTTCCCAATTCTCTTTCTTATCTTCAAAGATTGTTCCATATTTGGCAATAACATCTTCTTCATCCATAATCTCAGGTGCCGTTTCAATTAAGCCTACGATACGCTCAGCAGATGCTTGTGCATTTTGAAAATCTGATAGAATTCTTGAAATCGCCATAATCGGTTCAAAGAAATTAACGGTATACGCAATAAACATTTGTAGTGTACCAAGTGTAATAAAACCGCCTAATACAAACACACTGCCCCTAACCATGGTTGTTCCTACAGCAAAATATGCAATAACTAAAATAACTGAAGAGAAAAGAGCTGATGTAAATTGCGCTTTAACATTAGCGTGTTTTAATTTAATCGCTGTTAGCTCAAATTCACCTGCATTTTCATTTTCAATTGTTAAAGATTTCGTCGTCTTCGCCCCTTGAAAACCTTCGTTATACTGTGCAGTTAACTGTGAGTTGTGTTTTTTAGCATCCCGATACTGTTTCAAAATAACTTTTTGAAAATAGAATGCTATTAAAAACATGAACGGTAAGAATACTGCAACAATGATGGCTAATAACGGATATGTGATAAATAGAACGGTCAAGATAAAAATCATCGTTAATCCGGCCCATACGAAATCAACTAAACCCCATGAGATAATAAGTGATAGTTTTATAGCATCACTTGTCATTCTTGCCATAATCCAACCATGTGGTGTTTTATCAAAATAGCCATATGATAGTTTTTGAATATTCTCAAATGCTTGTTTTCTTAATTCATAACTAGTTTCTGCTTCAATCTTACCTGCTTGTCTAATGAATGCCCAAACACAGATGCCAAATCCTGTAGCCATCGCTGCATATGCTACGATGAAATAAGGTACTGTTGAATAATCTGGCGTTTCATTAAAATAGTGATCAATTGCATATCGATTAAACAAAGGTATTAATGTTTCTAATCCAGCGAGTAATGATGAAAATACAATAAGTAGAATTAAATGTTTTTTTGATTTAAATATAATTGCTAAAATTTTCTTCCATGTTTGAAAACTAAACTTGGCTTGAACGTCTTGATCATCTTCATGATGCATTTTGATCACCTGCCTTTATAATTTCTTCAAACTCTTTTTCTAACTTGCCTTGAATTCCCCATAAACTTGCATAAAGTCCTGGAATATTCTTAAGTGTTTCATGTGTGCCAATATTTTCAACTCTACCTTGATCAATCACGATAATCTTATCAGCTTCCTTAGCTGTCGTAATACGATGAGTAATAATAATTGTTGTGTGTCTATAATTCTTTTCTGCAAGTGCTTGTCTAATCATTAAATCAGTTTGTGTATCAACAGCACTCAATGCATCATCAAAAACTAAAATTGGATGATCTTTAACTAACACACGAGCAATAGCCACTCTTTGTTTTTGTCCACCTGATAATGTTGTACCTTTTTCTCCAACAAGTGTTTCGTATCCTTGTTTAAATGTTTCAATATCTTTTTGTAATGCTGCATTGGTTGCTGCTTCACGAACACGTTCATTATTTAACGTTTTATTCGTAATTGCGATATTTTCAAATACCGTCTTCGAATATAGGAATGGTTCCTGAAGAACAACACCCATTTGTGAACGGATATTTTGTTTCTTAATTGTCTTTAAAGGTACATTATCAATTAAGATTTCGCCCTTGTCATAGTCATACATTCTCATTAATAAATGAATGATAGTAGATTTACCTGATCCCGTGCGACCAATAATAGCAACCGTTTCACCCGCATTAATCTTAAAGTTAACATCTTCTAATAAATTATTATCACTATCATCAAATCTAAATGATACATTTTTAAATTCAATATTTCCACGTACTTCAATTTCTTTAATACCGTCATTTTTAAATTCGCTTTCATGTTCTAATATCTCATTGATACGATCTGATGAAACCAATGCTTTACCAAAATCATTAATCAATCTACCCAGTCCACGAATTGGCCAAATCAACATACCGACAAGTTGTAGGGCAGATGCGATTTCTGGCGCACCAATTAATCCATTTCTAGCTGCAATTATACTGACGATCAAGACAACCATGTATTGCATAAAACTTAAAAAATCCATAGATCCCCAATAAACAGAAACCATACGATTTGCTTTAATTAATGCATCGGCATATTCTCTGTTTTTAGTATCCATTTTTTTGATTTCGAATTTTTCGTTAGCAAAAGCGCGAACAACTCGCAATCCCTGCAAGTTTTCTTGAACAACTGTAATCATTCCTGCTTCAATCTCTTCAATATGAATGAATAATTTATCTATCTTAATAAAATAGAATATTGATGAAGCGCCAATCAATGGTATAACTGCAAGTGATATCCATACTAATGGTTCATAGATGTGCATCAATTGATATGCACCAAAATACACTGTAACAATTAAATAAACGAAATCTAATAATCTGGTTGTCAAAAAACTTGTGACTGATTCAATATCTGTTGTGACACGTTGAATTAAATCTCCGGTATCAACATTATTGTGATATTTGTAATCAAGACTTTGAACATGCTTATACATTTTAATACGAAGTTTTTCTGACATTTTTTCAAATAAATGAGCCTTTACCCATTGTTCGAAAAATCTCATTGTAAACCGAAATACTTGCAATAGAACTAAACTAAATGCAATTCTTAATATAATATTAAAGGTATCAACACCATTTTCTAAAAAGGTAACTAAAAAAGGAGGAAAATTAACTTCCTTTATTTCCATTGAATATGAAACACTAGGGTCTTTTAATAACGTCTGTAAAAGATATTGTGTAAACAAAGGCACATTGGAATATGTATATTGATGAATGATAATAAATAAAACAACAATAAAAAATAATACCCAAAACCCTTTTGCGAGACTAAATAGTTTTCTGACTCTCATTGATGTCTCCTCCTGCCTCATATAGTATATAAGAATTACCGATTTCAGTCAATATGAAAGGCCCTATGAAAATAACTTTCATAGGGCCTTTCATTAAGAATGATTAAGTTCTCTAATCATCGGTAAATATTTATTGATAACTTCAGTTGCTTCTTTGTAAAAATGATACTTCTGAAAAATCTTAAACGCATCCATCATTAAATAATACAAAATACCAATTTCATCAGTAAGATGCTTATAACTCAAAAGTTCATTTCGAAGATAATTTAATTGAACTTCTTTATCTGTATGGTATTTGTATTTTAAATGTCTACTTAGCAACCACATAGATTTATGTTCATCTTTTTGTATATCTATTTGACCTAATATTTTCGTAATTTTAGATGATTCATTTAAGTGATCTAATGATAATAAATGATACATTAAGAAATCTGAGTGTTCTAATTTTTCTTTCGTTAAATCAATAACTTTCTTGTATTGATATTTTTGATATAGCCCTTTAATAAGAACTAGACTTATTTCATTCTTTTTCACTTTTTTTTCGTCTACTTTAAACCCAGAAATTGATTGATATATCACCTTGCGTTCCATTTCAACAACTGGTAACTCATTAAAATATTGATATCTAATCAATTGTTCTTTATATGATGGATATATTTTTTCAAACAATAAAACTTGAGAAAGTTTAATTGCATTTCTTAATAGCCACTTTTGTTGAATCATCTTCATCATATCATCTTCATCTTCTACGTTCATTAATAATAGTATACCTTTAGAATCACTATATCGAAGATCTTCATATAAAACCTTACTCGCTAATGCTAATAAAAAGTTCAATGATTTCATCGGAAGATTAGGTATGAATAGCAACATATCCTTAAACATACCTCCGGCTTTATCGTATTGCTTTGCCATGACATAATATGCATATGTTCTAATAAACTCTTGATAGTCTTCATATCTTCCTAGTGTTTTTCTTTTTTCATATGGTTGCTCTTCAAAGAATAGTTTAACCATGTTGTCTAATTCTGCTTCATAGATTTTCGAATCTACTAAATCAATATCCATCTGATACCTATCTTTTAATTGTTCAACATATTTATCTGTTGGTTTAATCATATTATTTTCAACTTTTGATAAATATGAAACACTACATATATCTTCTGCACCCTCTTCTAGTGTCAAATTTAACTCCTTTCTTTTATATTTTAGTCTTGAGCCGATTGGATTATAGTCCACATGGTTTCCCCTTTTATTCATGTAGTACTTAACCGTTGTAATACTAATACTCATAAATTCCTCCCCATAAATTTAAAGATCTATTCATCATTCTTATAATTTTTATGTTAAAATCCATAAAAATATTTTATAAATTCTTGTCGTGAGTAAGGATATGATAAAATGAAAGCATATAAAACGTATTGAGGTGATTGTATGGTTAGATTTGGAATTGTTGGTGCTGGTGGTATTGCAAAAAAATTTGGTAAAGACATTAAGCATGTTGATAATGCATCATTGGTTGCTGTTTCCGCTAGAAGCAAAGAACGAGCATCATTATATAAAAGACAATATCAAACTCAATACGCATTCGCCTCGTACGAAGAGATGGCAGAAAGTGATGTTATTGATGCGGTATATATTGCAACCCCTCATAATTTTCATTATGAACAAGCCCTGTTATTTTTAAAGCACAAGAAGCATGTACTAGTTGAAAAACCTATTTCTGTTAACACTAAAGAATTTGAAGAAATGGCAAAAACAGCTAAGGATAATGGTGTTGTTCTAATGGAAGCAATGTGGACATATTTTCTTCCTGCAACAAAACTTTTACTAAAGATTGTTAACAACAATATCTTAGGTAAACTTAAAAGTGCCACAATTACATTTGGATTCCCATTAACAATTGGTAAAAAGAGCGATCATCGCTTGTTAAATCCTATGCTTGCCGGTGGCGGTTTATTAGATATCGGTATTTACCCCGTGAATTATTTCCTTTTACTTAAAAAGGGTAATATACAATCACTTACAGCAAACGCTGAATTTACTAAATCGGGTGTTGATAGTCAAGGTGCGATTGGAATCATTGATGAAAATCAAACCAGATTTGTATTAAAATATAGTTTAACTAAAATCTTGGGTGATAAAGCTAAACTAGATTTTGAATATGGTGAAATCATTATGCGTGATTGCCATACCTGTCAACATGTTAAACTCAATGGTCAATGGATTCCTGTACCATATGAAGGTGAAGGGTTTACCCATGAAATCAGATCGTTTGTTGAAACAATCGAAAATCATGAATCCGAAAATAAAGTAATCACATTAGCGCATTCAAGAGAGTCAATGAAATTACTTGATACAATTAGAGAACAAATTGATTTAAAGTATCCATTTGAATAAGATTAGCAATGTCCCAAGTAGATACTACAAACAATTAAAATGTAGTTATTTATCATAAAGAGCGCTTTTGTTTTATAAAAAGATAGTTTATTCAGATGCTATTAAAGATTTTATTGCACAACAATATAAAGGAATGGTAATTCCTGCATAATTAAAATGGTGTCAATTGACACCATTTTTTCTCGTTTTTTATACGCTGTATATTCTTCTCCACAATTCTATATTTTCATCCCCATACACTTTCATCCCACCAGAAAATGTATACATGTTTGGTTTTTTATGATTTCCATTTTCTGTAATGAAATAACGTTTCTTAATAGGGTATACAAATGACCTTTGATAATTCATGAAACGATTTAGATTGCCCTCCTTAATAAGGGTAAATTCTACTTGAGTAGTTTTCAAATGTTTAAACTTATCTAAAAAATTAAGATTTTCAATCGTGGGTCCATATTCAATCTCTAAATTTATGAGCTTTGTTAGCTTCCCAATGACTTCATAACTCTCAATTTTCTTTGACATAATCATATGCAAGCTTTTCATTATTTCTTTCATTGATAGTAGTGAAGATAAATTTTTTAATCTCTTATTATCTCTTAATATCAACCTCTGAATTTTCATGCCCATTAAGAAATCAAGATCTTCAAACTTAAAAGTTCTCAGATACAAAGTGTCTACTTTAAGGGAATCATATCAATTGAGTGACTTTAGATTACCACCTGTTTTTTTAAAGACCCTAAATATTTATATCATGATTTACTTGCACATTAAATGAATATTCAATCCAAGTCATCTTAACAAAACCATCATTAAATCAACTTCATAAAAGCCTGTGTAGAATCCTACAACTGATGCTTTGAATTTCTCAATTTCATCTCTAGATGGTAATGGATTTTTTAAATAATCTATAAAATCGGATACTCTATCTGGGTCTACAAAATATCCCTCAAACAATCCATCATCTTCAAAGTAGTCAATAAATGATTTAAAACTCTCTTCATCATAAGCATCCCTAATAATTTGATAATATGCAGAAGATTCTCCAACTTTTCCTTTATACATATATTTGTGTTCAACAATTAATCCTTTGCATAAATCTTCAAATTCTTTTATCCAATGATTTACCCAACTCTTCATTGGCACGCTACAAGTCGTAATGAAAATAAAATGATTTTTATCATATTTTTCTATATTATCGTAAACTTCACTCATGGACTCCATATCATCAATTTTATATAGCTCATATTTACTAAAAAACGACTTTAGGTTATCATCTGGAACAAAACCAGTTTTTAATACATTAAATCCATATATATCATATATACGATTATTAATATTTTTTAAATCCTTCATAAACACTTGTTTAAAATTCTCACAATTTATAAATTCGTGAAAATCATCTCTTAGTCTTCTGCTCATTTTTTATTCTCCATTTATCAGATTTTTTTGCCTTTCTTCTTGGTGTATAGTCACCATGAGTTTCATGACTTTCATCTTTTTTATGATCTTTTATAGAACCTTTTTCACCATGTACCCACACATTTTCGTCTTTCCAAGCCCATCCATCTTCACCCAGATTTGAATTTTCAAGATCATCAGCATTAATATCATCATATGGCAAATCTGGTATTGAATCTTCTGGAACACTCTTCCTGCTTTTTTGATTAGCAGATTTTTCAGCTGCTTCTTTAATTAGCATAACACCTTCATAAATAGTAGCAATAACTAAAACTGCAATAACAGTTATTATAATTATTTCTCCAATTGAAATGCCCGCTAATGCCAATACGATTGCTGCAACGGAATTACCTCCGTAGTCAACATACATCACTGGATTATTCACTGCATACGCATATAAATTAGCGCTAGATGATAAATCATCAGACAAATAACTGACATCATCAATATTAAGAAATCTACCAATATTTGGGTCATAATATCTTGACTGAAGATAATACAAATTTGTTCCTTCATTTGAAACCCCCATATGTTATTTTTGGACATCTATATGACTTTAAATATATATTAACCTTTTTTTATATTAAAAAACAGGGCACATTTGTCCGAAATGTATAAAATATATAAAAAAGGACTCTAAAAAGTCCTTTCAATTTACATTTGTATTTTTATCTTTATATTTACATATATCAAATAACGGACAACCATGACACTTGGGTGACTTTGCCATACAATGATATCTTCCAAAGAATATCAATTGATGGTGCATCTTACTCCAATGCTCTTTTGGTATCTTTTTATTTAACTTTTTCTCAATCTCTAAAACTGTATCTTCTTTCTTAGCTAAACCTAATCTAACTGACACTCTTGCAACATGTGTATCAACTGCAAACGCCGGTATGTCAAATGCATTACTTAAAACAACATTTGCTGTTTTTCTACCAACACCAGGCAGTGATTCCAAATCTTTTCTCGCACTTGGTACATGCCCATCAAATTGACCAACCAGTACTTTTGATAACTGAACTATGTTTTTTGATTTATTATGGTATAGACCAATCTGCCTAATGATATGCTCTACATCAGTCAAATTTGCTTTACTCAATGTCTTAGCATCTGGATACTTCTTAAATAAAACCTCTGTAACTTTATTGACACTCTTATCTGTCGTTTGTGCACTTAAAACAACCGCCACCAATAATTCAAAGTGATTATGAAAATTAAGTTCTGCTTTAGCATGAGGATACATATCATTTAAAACATTTATAATCTTATCTACGCGACTCATTTAATCTTTTTAAATACATTATCCAACGCTTGCTCAACGTCTTCATCAATTTCTTTTTTAGGAACAATCTGTTGGGATAAGATACGCTCAACGTATTTTATCCCAATATTTCCACCAGCACTTTCAATCGCTTTGCTGATCTGTTCATGAGAAAAATCTTCTCCTGCATACCAAACTCTGATGTTTTCTAATTCGTATCCTTTAAGAGGTCTACCTAAACCTTGCTCAAATTTTCTTATCGTTTCGGAAATTTGAGTTTCATTTTCAATTTTAACTCTTTCCTGTTCATCTGATTCCAATAAACCTTCTAATTTTTCAAATACTGGACTCACATGAAATACTTCTCGCTCTTTACCATCTTTCTTCTCTAAAGATAATGTTATAAAGCCTTTATCAAGCAAAGATTCTACATGCCCAGCAATCTCGTTTTGATTATAATCAACTCTTCTTGATATGGATAAAACAGAAAAAGTGCGTCTTTTTTTATAAATATCTAACAATGCTAATAATATAGATAATTCAGGCATTGTTAAATTAAGACGTCGATATTCTTTAAATAATATTTTTTCTACTGGAAAATCATACTCGTCAAAAAGCCTCTTAAGAATCATAATTACCTTTCTTTAATGCAGCTTTTGCAGCATTTTGTTCTGCTTCTTTTTTTGTTTTACCCTGACCTGTTCCAAGTGTGATATGATTATCAAGTTTTACAACTGCTTGAAATTTTCTGTCATGTGATGGTCCTGTTTCATTAACAATATGATAACTGATGTTTCTTCTGCCACCACTTTGAATATACTCCTGTAATGTTGACTTGTAGTCTTTAATGTCACCCCATGCTTCTTCCAAATATGGAAGTACAAGACGATCAAAAACCCTTTTCGTTTCCAAATATCCTAAATCAATATAAGTTGCTCCTAAAAATGCCTCAAATGCATCTGATAACATTGAATCATTTGCACCCTTTAAGGATTCACCTTTTCCTAATTTCATGTAAGATCTTAAATTAATCTTATCTGCATAAATGACTAACCCTTCTTCGCAAACTGCTTTTGCACGTTTTTTAGTCATTACACCTTCGCTCGCTAAATTTAACTTATAAAGATAATCACTCATCATTAGTTCAATCACTGCATCACCTAAAAACTCTAATTTTTCATTATTCTCTGTTTGATTTTCATACGCATAAGAAGAATGAGTTAGTGCAGTTTCATAAAGTGATTCATCCTTATAAGGAAGATTTAGCTCTTCTAATAAAGCCTTAATCATGCTATTCTCCCTTTTCTTTTTTATCTAATGTGTTCGCTACTGTATTGATAATATCAGCTTCCACCATTTCTTTTGCTTGTCTGATACCATTATAGAATGCATAAGCATCTGATGATCCGTGTGCCTTAATAACGATACCGTTTAATCCCATTAATAATGCACCACCAATTTCTGATGCATCTAAAGATTTCTTAAATTTATTTAAAGATTTTTTCATGAAAAGTGCACCAATCTTAGATATGAATGAAGCTTTGATTTCACGCTTTAATACCATACCTAAGCCTCTAGCTGTACCTTCCATTGTTTTCATAACGATATTTGCAGTAAATCCATCACTTACAAATATATCTGCATCAGATGTAAAAATTTCTTTAGGCTCTAAATTACCATAGAAATTGACATCTTCGCTTTCTTTAAAGACTTTAAATGTTTCTTTATCTAATTCTCTACCTTTACCCTCTTCGGTACCAATATTAATTAAAGCAACTTTTGGATTATTACGCTTTAATAGTTTTTCAGCAACGACAGTTGCGTAAACTGCGAAATCGTGTAAATGCTCTGGTCTTAATTCTACATTAGCACCAGAATCTAATAGGATTCTACCTCTTCCGTCATATGAAGGAATAATTGGAGCAATTGCAACTCTTCTCATCTGTGGCATTCTTTTAACGATAAAATGTCCTGCAACGACCAACGCTTGCGTTGGTCCAGAACTTACAATTGCTTGATTTTCATTGTCTTTAACAGATTGCATCGCCATAAACATTGATGCCTGTTTGTTTGTTCTATATTGTTTAATAGGATCTTTTTCACCCATATCAAGAAAATAAGGTGTATGAACAACTTTTAATCTTGAGTGTTCCTTTAAAAATGGTCTCATTTTATCTTGATCACCAAAAATAGTGATTTCAACATCTTCAAATTTATCTAAAGCTAATAATGTCCCTTTAACGATTTGTTCAGGGGCGAAATCTCCACCCATACCATCTACTGCTATTTTAATCATAATCAACCTCGCTATTTTATCTGTTATTCTATTTTAATTATATCATATTTTCATTGACTGTTTAATGTAGTTTCGCAAATATTGATACTTACGATTTGTCTTAAAATCTTTTTGTTTTAATAAATCAAAAACATCATTTTGAGCAATCTCTATAAGTTTTTGATCGGATAGGATATCTATAAAGTTGAATTTTAAAAATCCGCTTTGTTCGAAACCTATAAAATCACCTGGTCCCCGTAGTTTTAAATCATAGTTTGCAAGTTCAAAACCATCGTCAATTTTTGATAACAAAGAAAGTCTTTCAATATCATCTTTTTCACTTACTAAATAACATGTGCTCTTAAGCTCATTTCGTCCAACTCTTCCTCTTAACTGATGGAGTTGTGATAACCCAAAATTCTCAGCTGAAAATATCACCATGAGCGTTGCTGATTGGACATCTATGCCAACTTCAATCATTGTTGTTGATAAAAGTATACTAGGACTATCCATAAAAGCGTGCATGGATGCTTCCTGTTGATCTTTAGTCATCTTACCATGAAGCATATGAATAATTGCTCTAACATTTGATTTTAAAAGTGCATAAGTAGACTCAATATTATCATCTACATGACTTGATGATATCGCAGGCACGACCACATAGGCATGATGCCCTAACGCGATTTCTTCACTTATCTTTTTGTAGATGATATCAAGTTTATCCTTGGTAATATATAATGTTTCAATCGGTTCTTTTTGTTTTGGTTTTTCTTTTATAATGGATACATTTTGTTTGCCAAATGTCATCATCGCTAGTGTCCTAGGAATTGGTGTTGCTGTTAAATATAGAACGTCCTTTGAATGTGATTTTTCAATGAGCTGTCCTCTTGTCTCAACACCAAATTTATGTTGTTCATCTATAACAACTAAACCTAATTTTGCAAACTTAACAACATCTTCAATTAATGCGTGTGTACCAACAACTAAATCGTATTGATGATTTTTTATATCTTCAATCACATTTTTCTTGTGTGGTGTTTTTTGGGTTAACAAAGCAATTCTTAAATCAGGAGCCATTTTTACATACGTATTATACTGTTGCTCAGCAAGCAATGTCGTAGGTGCCATAAACGCTGCTTGTTCATGCATTGATACAACAGCCATGATCGCGATTAATGCAACCACTGTTTTACCAGATCCCACATCGCCTTGAATGAGTCTAAACATCGCGTGATCTTTCTTGAAATCACGGTAGATATCATTTACTGCTTGTTTTTGGTCATTTGTTAATTTATATGGGATTGTCTTAATGAATGTTTTAACATACGTAATATCATATGTTTTAGGGTTTCTAGGGATTAATGATGATTGATCAGAAACCACTTTTAGTTCTAAGAAGAAAGCTTCTTCATATTTTAAACGCCTAGTCGCTTGATCAATCTCACTAAAATGTTTAGGACAATGAAGTTTATAATATGCATCATGTCGTGAAATAAGCCTATATTTTTCGATGAGATACTTCGGTATAACTTCATAAATTTGAACTTGTTCTTTATCAAAGATTTGTGTCACTGCTTGATGAATCAAGTGATCACTGACATCTTTTATTTTATAAATTGGTTTAATATTTGATTCATCAACCTTAGTTTTAATCTCGATTGCTAACAACTGTTGACGATATAGATTATATGTCCCTTGGATAATGATTTCTTGGTCTTCTTTTAATTGTTTAGATAAATATTTTCTATTAAATATGATCACATGAATCACTTGGTCATAGACTTTAATATCAAATGTTGTAGAAAATACTTTACCATGCGGATTATTATTTAATTGAGATACAATTTCAGCTTTTAGTGTCACTTTAGCATTATGTTTCATCTCAGATGGTTTAGTGATAAAGAAGTCTTGATACCCTTTAGGTATATTCAAAATAAGGTCATAGGTTGACCATATATTTGCGTTTCTTAATTTTCTTAAAGTTTGAGGTCCAATGCCATCAATTTTATCAAGTTTTATTTCCAAGATATCACCTATAATTATTATATCAAACTTATTAATGTTCAAAATAAAAAAACGCAAGTTTAACTTGCGTCATTTTAATCTTAACAGCCTCATCGCATTTAAAACTGCAATTAACGATACACCAACATCTGCAAATACGGCTAACCACATGTTAGCAAGCCCTAAGGCACCAAGTATTAATACAATACCTTTTATACCTAAAGCCATCCAGATGTTTTGAATCACATTTCGTTTCGTATATTTTGATACTTTTATCGCGTCGAGCAATAATTTAGGATCATCATTCATAATCACTGCATCGCTTGCTTCAATAGCGGCATCACTACCAAGTGAACCCATGGAAATGCCTAAGTCAGCAGTCATTAATACCATGGCATCATTGACGCCATCACCTAAGAATGCTACTTTTTCATATGTCTTTAAGTTTTGAACAATAACAACTTTATCCTCTGGAGATACTTCTGCATATACGTGTTCAATACCTAATTGTTTAGAAATCTTATGAGCTACAGATTCCTTATCACCAGTGACAAGTGATATATCTTTACCCATCTCTTTAAGTTTTTTAATAAATGGAAGCACATCAGGTTTGATTTGATCTTCTAGCCTAATGTACCCGATGACCTCATCCTTATATACGACAAATACCTGAAGCGCATCTACTGGATCAAATACATGTATTAATCCTAGTTTATCAATAAGTTTTTGATTACCAACAGCAACGCTACATCCTTGATAAATCCCTGTAAGTCCTTGTCCGAAGATTTCTTCTACATCATCTAGATCATCGTTATTTATATCTTGATCGTATGCTTCTAGTATTGATTTACCAATTGGATGTGTTGAATGTGCTTCAAGCAGTGCAGCAATCTTTAATACTTTTTTTGGGTCGTCACCTTTAATATCAGTAACACTAAAACTACCTTTTGTTAACGTTCCTGTCTTATCGAACACAAAATGTTCTATTTGTTCAATCATCTCAAGATCACTACCACTTTTAACTAAGATTCCTTTTTTAGATGAAAGTCCTATACCTGCATAAAACGATAGTGGAATAGATAGCACCAGTGCACAAGGACAGCTAATAACTAAAAATATTAATGCACGTTCAACAAATATGTTTAATGCATTCATATATGATATTTCTTCTATCATCTGATAAAAAAACGGTACAATAAATGCTAATAGAAGTGCGGCACCAACAACAATCGGTGTGTAATATCTTGAAAATTTTGACATGAACTTTTCAGCTTTTGCTTTTTTCATGCTGTTAGATTCAACAAAATCCATCATCTTTTGAAGACTAGAGTTTTTAAATATTTTAGAAACCCTCGCATATACAGGCTTAGATAAATTCATAACGCCAGCAGGAAGATTCATATCAATCTTGCCATCAACAGGCAGTGATTCACCTGTCATCAAACTATAATCAAAAGTAGAATCCCCACTTACTAAGATTGCATCGACTGGTACAATTTCACCAGCTTTAATCATAATTATATCATCTACTGATAGCATATCTGGATTAATATCTAAAGATTTACCATCGATCATCTTATGTGCAACTGATGGCTTTAGCTCAAGTAATGCTTTAATATTTTTTCTTGATCTGTTTACTGCAACATCCTGAAAGTATTCGCCAATTTGATAGAATACCATTACAGCGATACCTTCAATGTACTCTCCAAGCATTAAAGCGCCCAGTGTAGCAATCGTCATGAGTATGTGTTCATCGAACACTTGACCTTTAATAACATTTTTTAACGCTCTAAATAATATGCGATAAGAAATAAATAAATAACTTACTATCATAAGTAATAAATAGATATTTTGATTCATATCTAGTGTATGATCTAAAATAACATTAACAATTAAAATGAATATGCCAACAATCCAAAAAATGAATTTATAATCAAATACGTGATGTTCCAGATGATTATAATCATCTGGATATTTTATATAGACATCAGGTTCTATCTTCTTAGCAAGCTCGTTAATATAACCTAAGTCAAGTGCTTCATCGCTTTCAATAATAACCTTTGATTTTGCAAAATCAACCGATGCATTTTTCACACCTTTTGTAGCTTTTAAGTTTTTTTCTATCTTTAATGCGCAGCTTGCACAATCTATATCATAAATATCATAAGAATTCTTCATTGTGATCCTCCATAAGATGTTTAAGTGCTTGATCAAAAATCAAATGAACGTGATCATCTGCAAGTCTATAAAATATAGTTTTTCCATCTCTTCTTGTTCTAACTAAGTCAATATCTTTTAATGTTCTAAGTTGATGGGATATTGCTGATTGTGTCATATCTAAGATGACACAAATATCACACACGCACAATTCGTGATGTTTAAGTGCGTATAATATTTTCATTCTAGTAGGATCCGCAATCGCTTTAAAGAAATTACTTACTTTATCTGTTAAGTCTTTATTGATAATTTGTGATTGTACTTTTTTTACTGTATCTTCGTGTACAAAAACTGTATCACATACATATTTACTGGCCATAGATTTTCTCTCTTTCATATGAGTAGATATTCATATGTTATCATGATACATATGTAATTGCAACAAAAAAGCAACACTATATAAATATCTTTGTAAATCGGAGAAAAAACAAAGTTTAAAGTCCTTATATAGCGTTGCAGGGTTAACTATTATTTATTTTTCTTAATTACTTCTTTATAAGCATAATAACTATCTTTTGGATATCGCTCTAGGCTATCAAAATCAACATAAATGATACCAAATCTTTTAGTATATCCAAATGCCCATTCAAAATTATCAAGTAAACTCCACACATAGTAGCCTTGAATGTTGAGTTCTTCTTTATGAGACAAAACTGCATTTACATGATCTAAGATGTATTGAGTTCTTCTTGTATCATGGACTTTTCCATCTTTCAATTCATCGTTAAATGCCGCTCCATTTTCCGTAATAATCACAGGTATATTTGTATAATCACTTCTCAAATCTTTAATTAAATCAATCAAACCATCTGCGTATATTTCCCAGTCCATTTCAGTCTTATCATAGCCCGTATGAATATGTTTAAATTTTAGCATTGCTTGATCATCGTAGACCACTGTCTGATGTGCATAGTAATTGATACCTAGATAATCCGTATGATCTTTCATTTCTCTAATCTTTTCATGGTTGATAAATGATGTATCTACACCAAAAGATTCTAATGTATCTACCCATGTGTCAGGATACTTCCCCTTAAACAACGGGTCAAGATAGATACCACTATGAAACATTATAGAATTTTTTAAAGCCTCTATATTTAATTCATTATGTGTAAGTGGGTATTGTTTCCAAAGGTTGTACACAATACCTATAGGTTTATCATAATGCATCTTATAGTAAGTATAGACTGCATCATGAATAAGCAATGTATGATATTGAGCCTTTGCCATACTTGTCATATTTTTAACAAATGGTGCATGTGATCCATATAGATATCCAACCACACTAACACACCACGGTTCATTTAAAGTTGTCCAAGCTCTCGCATCATCATCAAAACATTCAAACATCTTCTTCGCATACGCCAGAAAATATGATACGATCATTGGATGATCAAATCCAATACCCTTATCCAATAACCACTGTGGCATATCCCAATGATATAACGTCAAATCTACTTTGATATTTTTATCTTTCAGACTTTTTATCACTCGCTTATAAAAATTGATACCCTCTAAGCTAAACGCATTTTCTTTAGGCTGTACTCTAGCCCATGAGATGGACATACGATATACATCAACACCCAATCTTTCTATATATTTGATATCCTCTTCATAGCGATGATAAAAATCACATGCCACATCACAGTTTGAATGATCGCTGATCAAATCTTCGTGATGATCCCAAATCGTATCAAATTTTTTATGTGTACCTTCAATCTGATATGCAGCAGTCGCTACACCAAATAAAAACTTATTCATATAGACCTCTTAAATATAAGCGATAACCTCATATGTTTTAACAGATTCATCCAACTTAATAATCTTAGATGTTTGTTCAATGCCATTAACACTAATCAAGCCAACTTTATCTGCATTTCTTAAGTATGTTACATAGAATTTAGAACCTCTAAATTCTCTAAATATTTTAACATGAGTAATCTCTTCAGATAACACTGGGTCTATTTCTAATCCCTCTAAATGTGGGCGAACACCCAAAATGTGCTGGCTTACAGCGACAAATGTCCAAGATGCTGTTCCTGTTAACCAACTGTTCTTCGCTTCACCATAATGTGCGGCTGAACGACCAGCGATGGTTTGCGAGTAAACATATGGTTCAGTCTTATGTATATCACTCTTATCCTCTATAAACGCTGGCGCATTTCTCTTGTACAAGTCAAATGCATATTCCGCATCACCTATAATTGTATAACCTATAACTACCCATGGATTATTATGGCAGAACACACTACCGTTTTCTTTATAACCGGGAGGATATGAAGAGATTTCACCTAATTCTAGGTGGTACTCGTTAAAAGGAGGGTAAAGTAATTCAACACCATAGTCATTTAGTAAGTATTTTTGAACACTATCGAGCGCTTTTTTACCATATTCATATCCACCGATTCCTGCCATTGTACAAAATCCTTGAGATTCCACAAAGATTTGCCCTTCATGGTTCTCACGACTTCCAATCTTATGACCAAATGCATCATATGCTCTTAAATACCAACTGCCATCCCATCCATCTTTAATAACTGCATCTGATATTCTTTCTATTTCAGTTAAAACGTGCTTAGCTTCATCAAATCGTTTTGTATGATTGCATATATCAACATATTCTTTTCCATACTTCACAAACATACCAGCAATAAATATACTTTCTGCTACTCCTGATTCAGTATTCTCAGTTGTTTGAAAAGACTCACCAGGATTTTTCGAGAAACAATTTAAGTTTAAACAATCATTCCAATCCGCTCTACCAATTAGAGGTAGTCCATGTGGACCTAAGTTTTCCATCGTAAATTTAATGCTGGATTGTAAATGATGAAATAATGATACTTCACTACCTATCAAATTATCATACGGCACAGGTTCATCCAGAATAGAATAATCGCCCGTCTCACGTAGATAAGCTGATACTGCTGCGATTAACCACAATGGATCATCGTTAAATCCACGACCAACATCAGCATTTCCTTTTTTTGTCAAGGGTTGATATTGATGATATGTACTACCATCAGGTAACTGTATGGCAGCGAGATCTAATATGCGTTCTCTAGATCTTTCAGGGATCATATGAACAAATCCTAAAATATCTTGACAACTATCCCTAAAACCCATACCACGGCCAGTTCCACTTTCGAAATAACTTGCTGAGCGACTCATATTAAATGTTGTCATACATTGGTATTGATTCCAAATATTGACCATTCGATCAAAAATATCATTATTTGATTCAATCTGATATTTCTCAAGTATTTTATTCCAAAAAGTTTTTAATGAATCAAATGATGCTTCAGCTTTTTCAAGACTATTAAACTTTTCTAATAAACGATAAACTTTTTCTTTGTTTATGACATCAGGAGCGACAAATTTCTTATTTTTATCATTTTCAATATATCCAAGTTGATATATTAAAGACTTCTCTTCACCTGGTTTTAATATAACTTCTATTTGAAGACTCGCAATAGGTGAACCACCGCTTGCGATACTGTTCTTACTCATACCATCTAAAACAGCCTCCGGTTCATGCCAACCACGATAGGCACCTAAGAAAGAAAGGCGATCCGTATCAAATCCTACAAGTTCACTATTGACATGATAATATGCAAAATGGTTTCTTCTTTCACGATATTCTGTCTTGTGATAAACTGTACTACCTTCAACTTCAACCTCACCAATATTTAGGTTTCTTTGAAAGTTTGCTTGATCATCAACAGCATTCCACAACGCCCACTCAACCATACCAAAAACATTGATATTTTTTATCTGATCACTATCATTTTTTAGTGTTAAAACATGTAGTTCAACATGCTCATCTTCTGGAATGAAATATTTAACAGATGCTTTTAATCCATTTTTTGAACCAGTAATAGTACTATAACCAAGACCATGTCTGCATTCATAATTATCCAGTTTTGTTTTCATTGGTAAATATCCGGGATTCCAAACAGAATCCCCATCTTTTATATAATAATATCTACCACCAAAATCAGTAGGTACATTATTATAACGATAGCGCGTTACTCTTCTTAGCTTCGCATCATTGTAAAAAGTATATCCGCCACCGGTATTTGATATCAATCCATAATAGCCATTAGTCCCTAAATAATTAATCCAAGGATTTGGTGTTAATGGATTTGTTATGACGTACTCTTTATTTTTATCATCAAAATATCCATATTTCATATTGTAAATCTCCAATAAATTAAATTTTTTCAGGACTATCCCTTAACGCTTCCTAAAGTTACACCTTTAATAATTTTCTTTGAGAAGACTAGATATACTACAAGCATCGGAACAATCGCAATTACCATCAACATATAGACAGGACCCAAATCAAAAGTGTCCGGACTTGATGATTTCATTAATGAAATGATAATTGGTATCGTCTTCTTGTTTTGTGAGGTCAATACTAAATTAGGTAAATAGAAATTATTCCATGATGCAACAAAACTAAATATAAACTGTACAGCTAGCGCTGGACTAATAATTGGAAGAACTAATCGATGAAATGTATGGATTTCGCTTGATCCATCAACTCTTGCTGATTCTATAACTTCATAAGGTAGGACGGAATCCATGTATTGCTTAACAAAGAAGAATGTCGCAGGAGAAGCAATTGCAGGTAAAATCAAAATCCAAAAATTATCTAACAAGCGCACTCTATACAGGATTGAAATCAATCCAGCACTTGCAATGTTTGTTGGAATCATCATGACCGCTAATATGAAAGTATATATTTGTTTTCTACCCTTAAATCGGTATAAGTGAATTGCATAAGCCGTCATCGCACTAAAATATGTAGTTAATACTGCTGAAGACACAGAAATAAACAAACTATTAAACATTGATCTCGCAACTTTAAGATTACCATCACCCATTAGGTTACGATAATTCGTCATAAAATTCTTTTGCGGTAATAAACTTCTAAAAAAGTTTGAAATGTTTTCTGTGAAAGAGGCATCTGTAATTATATTAAATCCTCTATCAATCATTGGATCACTTTTAGTTGAATTAATAATTAGAACATAGAATAAAAATATAATAATAATGGTAAACACAGTAAATACAAAATAGACAATTAGTCTTTGCACAAATAGCAGTGTTCGTTCTCCAGAAAATATTTTACCAAACTTACTTTCTTTATATTTTCTAATAAATATTCGTTTTTTCGTTTCTTTATTTTTTGATTCTAACTTATTTTGCACTTTTTCGTATTTTTTGATTCTACGTTTTTCAATAAAATTATGTTTTTCAATAAATAAACTAATTTTACTTGGCTCTAAATTAACATCTTTTTCTCTTTTTATCTTCTCATTATCAGTTCCTAAAAACTTAAAGAATATCAAACTGATTGCACCAGTAAAAATAAATACTAGTACAGAAATTGCACTTGCTAACCCCATTTGTTTACTTTCACCTAATAGCGTATTCAAATACATCATAATTGTATTAGCTGAATTATTTGGTCCACCACTTCCGCCGGTAAATATTTGAGGCACATCAAACATCTGTACTCCACCCACAAGTGACGTTACTAAAACGAATAATAGTATTGGTTTTAATAGCGGTAAGATTATTTTAAAGAATATTTCAAAACTTGATGCCCCATCAATTTGGGCAGATTCAATAATTGTTTCATCAATACCCATAATCCCAGCCATAAGAAGTATAGTTGTATTACCAAACCACATTAGGAAATTGATTAGAGCAATAATACTCCTCATTGACCAAACGCCATTCATAAAGGTAAAAGTGGCATCTGCTAAGCCTGCATTGATTAATAAAGTTTCTATAGGCCCATTGATGCCAAATAACTGCATGAATAACATTGAAAATGCTGCAGCCATAACAAGATTAGGCATATACATAATAATTTTATAAAAGCTACTACCTTTAATTCGTAAGCGCTGGTTGGTAAACCATAAAGCAAATAACAATGAGATTATGATTTGTGGAATAAATCCCAGAATCCACATCACTAAAGTATTTCCCATGTATTTAAAAGTTTCATTTGCTCCATTTTGAAAAATTGTTACATAGTTTTGCAATCCTATAAAATCTGGACCAACTAAACTGATAAGTTCTTTTCTATATAGAAAAAAACTGTAATAAAACGTTGATAATAAAGGAATTAAAGAAAAAACAAAATAAACAACAATAAAAGGAATCAAGAATCTATAACCCCAACGATTATAATTTAAATTTGTTTTTTTTGTTTTTCCTTCAACTGGTTTTTTAAACTGTAGCATGTGCATGTACTTTTCTCCTTACTATGATTTGATAATGAGGAGAAAAAATCTCCTCATTATCTATACAATAGTTTTTAGTTGTAAGATGGTTCAGTTGGATAACTACTTGGGAATGTTAATTCCGGATAACGTTCTTTAACACCAATTTCAAAATTTGCCCATGCAGTTGACCAATTTACTACACCTGTAAAATAATCTTTAAATGCTTCTTGAATTTCTTCATTTAAACCTTGATCATAAGGTGATGTATTACTCATATCAATTTCATCAGCTGCACTGTTGAATAAAGCGATATGATTTTGTCCACCTAAGAAATCTGATCCATAAGTTGAGTCATTTGCAATACTGTTCATGGCTGGCTTATTGTTCGTATAATCTTGAGTCTTTAAAGTAATATCTTTCGCAATTGCACTATCTAGAGTTAATTTAACCATGATATCTTTGACTAGTTCTTTATTATCAGTACCTGCAGCACCAACAATCCATGTACCACCCCAATAATAACTTGCAGGCCCTTCAACAACACCCCAGTCACCATAAATACCATTGCCAACTTCTTTCGCTGCATCTGGATCTGATAATGAGTTTCCTAATAGTGTAAAGTTGATACCCCAAGTTGAATAAAAGAAACCAAATACATTGCCATCAGGACCTTGGTCAGTTGCCCATCCATCACTCCATAGTGATGTTCCATGATTATATTCATTTTGAGAATACAATTTAGTTTGCTTAATCCAATTAATGACTTGATCATCAATTCGAACTTGCTTGTCATTTACCCATTTACCACTAAAATTATTAGAGAATGTACGATATGCATCGTCATAACCTGATAACATATAGTATCCATCAGCTTTCATATCAGCTGCAACACCATCAAATTTATTCCAATCAGAAAGTGCTGCTTGTACTGTAGCAGGATCATCTGAGCCTAATACATTTTTGGCAATTGATCTTCTATAAGCAAATAAACCTGGAGTTGCTTGCCATGAAGTTGCTCTCAAAGCACCTTTACTGTCTGTGACAATATCTTTTGTATACTGATATTGATCAGCTAATGAATCTTTATCAATACCTAAATCTTCAACTAGGTCTAAGGCAACTGGACTACCGGCAACATCTGTATATTTTCTTGCATAATCTGCTTCAATCAAGAAAATGTCAATTTTGTCATCAGCACTCGCGCTGTCTTGATTCATCAATGCTTCATCAAGAGCTTTTTGATAAGCACCACCATCATTGGCAACGATTATCCATTTAACTTCAGTTCCATCCTCAAGTAGGTCATTCCCATTACCTAAAGTTTCCTTATATGATGGATAGAATGCTCTGAATCGATCTTGGAACTCAGTGTTCCAAGCGCGAATAACTAATAC
Organism: Acholeplasmataceae bacterium; assembly: GCA_965140505.1. Taxonomy (GTDB): domain Bacteria; phylum Bacillota_I; class Bacilli_A; order Acholeplasmatales; family Acholeplasmataceae; genus WOFB19. The sequence continues at coordinate 1,531,047 of OZ223250.1, read as the reverse complement.
ATTACCTTCGCCCCCGTTACATGCAGCTAAACCAAGTACTGCAAACAATGCAACAAATAATAAAACTATTTTTCTCATTCTATATCTTTCTCCTTTATTTTTTTCATAGTTACCTATGATTATTCCCTATATTTTTCACTGTTTTCCCTTCTTGTAAATGCCCTTTAATTGTGAACTGCTGTGCAATATAGGTTTGAGGAGATTCTATCAGTTTGATTAATTGATCAACTGAGGTTTTCCCGATTTCGCTGCTATTTTGCACATAGGTTGTAAGCTTTGGTCTTAAAATTCTAGATAGATAGATGCCATCATATCCCACTACACTAATGTCTTCTGGAATTTTTAAGCCGTGTTTTTCAATTTCCGATAAACCACCCATAAATGAGTAATCATCTGGGTAAATTATACAAGTTGGACGATCTTCAGATTCCAATAGTTCTCTAGTTGCTAAGCCACTGTTCTTTGGAATATGATATAAAGCCGGTTTGATAAATGAATTAGGAACTTTGATACCTAATTCAGCACATGTCTTATAGAAACTTGCTAATCGCTGTTGTGTAACGGTTGTGTCTTCACCATGTATGAACGCAATCTTTTTATGACCCATACGATGCACATATCTCACGATCTCATCCAACCCACTGATGTTATCAGACATGATAGATGTATGATTGTGAAAAGAATGATCAATTGTGACAGTTGGCATATCTGATTCTACCAAACTGATCACTTCTGGTTCTTTAAAATCTGCGGATACCACGATAACTCCGTCACATCCACGATAGCGTGCATGCGTAAGAAATGATTTTTTAGATCCACCTACCTTGTTACTGATGAATGTCACATCATAACCATAAAATTCTGCTTCCTGCTTAATACTATTAAGTATTGTAGAAAAAAACTCATGCTCCAAACCTGATTGAGAAGAATCGACATATAATAACCCCAAATTATATGAACGATTTGTTTTTAGACTTCTCGCATTGGAATTAGCAATATAACCCATCTCATTAGCTGTCTTGATAATGAATTGAGTTGTTTTTCCGCTGATCTCAGAACTATGATTCAGCGCTTTACTCACAGTAGCAACTGAAACACCACACTTGGCGGCAATGTCCTTGATTTTTACCATTTTGTTTCTTCTCCTATGTTCACGAAATCGTTTTCGCATTTTCATTATATCATTGGTATTTTCGGGTGTCAATACATGTTTTTACGAAAATGTAAGCGGTTTTTTCGTAAAATTGCGGTTTTTGTTTACATAGAGCGATTTTAAAACTTAATCGTTTTCGTTTTAAGTATTGTATATATAAAAAAAGATTTTCTCATGAAGAAATCTTTTTTTATATATACCAAAATCCCTTTTATCATAAAATGCTACTATATGTTAACAATAGTTTTGCTCTCCCATGTACTTAATACACTCTTTTCAATTTATTATAAAAGTATATTTATATAATTTTTAGCAAATCCCTATTTTAATATAAACCAACTATGAAATGGGTATTTGACAACTCTATAATATGAATCCTGACTAGGCTCAATTTTTTTCTTAATATTCATTCTAAATATCTTAGCTCTGTTTTATCATTATTTTAATATTAACTCCACCAGTAAAAAAAGATATGCCAAAAATATGGCATATCTAACTTTTTAAATTTTTTGTTTATTCTTTGCTTTATTGATAATAACTTCCATCAAAAAAGTCATTAATATTAGAATAATTGTCCATGCATATACTTGGTCATAAGCTAATGTAATCTTCGCCATGAATATTGATTTACCTATTGAATGCTTTGTCTGCATCAAATACTCTGACATAACGACCACTTTAACACCTAATCCAAATGCTTGAAACATTGTAACAAACAAACCATTTTTTAATATCGGTATATAAACATATTTTAGACTTTCCTTAAAATGTCCTTCATTCATCGTTAAGACATCAATTAAAGATGTGTCAATGCGATGAATAATGTCAATCGTTGATTGATAAAATAACGGAAAAATCATAAGAAATACAATAATATATGGTGCGATATTAGCTCCTATTAAAATAAATAGGATAATAATCACCGATACTACTGGTATCGTTCTTAGAATCGTAACAATTGGTCTCTGCCAGATTTCTACCATCTCATATTTCGCACTGATAAAGCCTAATATAATACCACCTAGCGAAGCTAGCACAAAACTAATAACAAGTCTTACGAGTGTCATTAACAAATCAATCCAACCACCATCTCCAATGATTTTAGGAAATGCTTTAACGACATCTAAAAAACTTGGCATGAGCATCGGACTTTGTACAACAATATATACTACATACCAAATGATAATAAGTGTAAGTATTGATGATGTCATTAAAATGGTTTTCTTCATTCTCCCACCTACTTATAAAATCCACTATCCGGTAGTTTATCTAATATTTTTGAATTAAAATCAATGATTACTTCAAGATATGCTGAAACATCCGACTCTATGTCTTCTGCGGCTTTATACTCGATATGTGATCTTTGGATAGCTGCCACTGATACTTCTATTTCTTTCCAAATTTGATCAGCGTTTGCTTCATCATTTAATGAATCAATAGAATCCTTCATATCCCTTTCAATACGTCTTACAGTACTACTTGATAACTGACTACTTACGAAAATTGAAGCTTGAGGATATGAGTTTGTTCTTGATATATCTTTATACGCCTCTTGAAGGTCAATATAATTTAATTCAATATTTACTTCTAAACTGGATAATTGTGGCTCAGTAACTAAATAAATACCACTATCTTCTGTTTGAAAGTTAGCAATCACTTCGGTGATTGAACTTAAATATTCAACCTCACAAGTTAACTCATTTTTCGACAATAAATAACTTAAAATAATATCAGGTGTTTGGTTTTTACCAAACGCTTGAATTTTTTTACCTTCTATTTCTTCAAGAGATATTTCCGATTTAGAAACCAAAAAGAAATTCCCCCAAACAATCGAAGCTAAAAGTTGATAATCAGGTGACATATTGTAAAACTTAGCACCTAAATTGGTTGGTGCGATGATTACATCATAATTTTTCGCACCAAATGCAGCGACGAGTGGATCAGCACCTGCCACTTCATCAATTTCATAACTTCCGTCTAAAAACATTGTCGCATATGATGGTCCACCATATGGCGCAATAACACGAATTTTTTCTTTCTCACAACTAGATAATACCAAACATAAAACTGCTAATATAACAAAGATAAGCCCTTTTTTAGATTTCACTATATGGTTCTCTCTTCTTATATGATGTGTGAAGTAATTCGTGAGCTTTATGACTGTTTGGTTTTTCTAAGAATGTTTCATATAATTTATTGACAAATTCGTTTTGGTGAGATTTTCTCAACTCACCTTTGGCATCAATATCATATAGGGCAGCTGCTCTTAATTTTCGAACATCGACGTTGTCTCTAATCTTAGCAGGAACGATTGGTTGACCCCCACCATTGATACATCCGCCAGTACATCCCATAAATTCAACAAAGTGATATTGTTTTTTAGAATGTTTCATTTTTTCTAAGAATGCCTTAATGGCAACTCCGCCATGAACAACTGCGACATTAACATCCATGCCTTTGATTTTTAAAGTTGCTTCTTTGATGTCTGCAATACCTCGCACTGCTTTAAAATCCACTTGTGTTTCTTTACCTTCTAGTATTTCAGAAACTGTTCTAAGTGCAGCTTCCATAACACCACCTGTAGCACCAAAAATAGCACCAGCACCGGTGTAACTTGCTAAAATTCCATAAGGTTTAGATTCTTCAAGATTTTTTAGATCCAAATCGTGACGTTTAATCAGTCTTGCAAACTCTCTGGTTGTTAATACATAATCAACATCTTGATATCCATCTCTACCCATGCCCTCTCTTCTCGCTTCAGCCTTTTTAGCGATACACGGCATAATTGATACCGATATGATGTCTTTAGGATCTAATTTCATCTTTTCTGCATAATATGTTTTAATTAACGCCCCAGCCATTTGTTGAGGTGATTTGCATGATGATACATTTTCAATAAATTCTGGATAATAAAGTTCTAAATAGTTAACCCATCCAGGTGAACAAGATGTAAACAATGGAAGTTTACCATTACCATTAAGTCTATTAATGAACTCTGTACCTTCCTCCATGATCGTTAGATCAGCTGTAAAGTTAGTATCCATAATTTCATCAAATCCCATTTTCTTTAACGCTGTAAACATTTGTCCTTCAACGTTTGTTCCAATAGGATAACCAAATGGTTCACCAAGTGCAACTCTCACTGATGGTGCAACTTGCACAACAACAGTTTTACTAGGATCTCTAAGTGCTCTTTCTACGTGTTTAATGTCATCCTTTTCACGAAGTGCCCCAGTTGGACATGCTTGAATACATTTACCACAATAGATACAACCAGCATCTTCTAACTTATGAAATTGAGCAGGTCCAATAAATGTTTTTGACCCTCTCTCATTGAAATCAATTATACCTAAACCTGATTGTTTCTCACATGCTGATACACAGCGTCCGCATAAAATGCATTTGCTACTGTCAATCACCATAACGCCTGATGATTCAGAATAATAGTAATCGTCTGGATTAGCACCATAGTTTTGTGAGAACTCATTATCTACTGAATATCGTCTTAATAAATCTAAGAACTCACAGTTGTCTTCTCTTGAACATTTAAAACATTCAAATTTATGTTTTCTTGCTAGAAGTTCAAGATTCATTGATACATCATCATAGATTTCCTGATCATTAGTTATAACATTCATACCTTCGGAAACTAAAGTCTTACAAGCGGGTTTTAAGCCTCTTTGTCCTTCAACTTTAATCGAACAGATACGGCAGTTTCCTTCTTCATGGATATCTTTTAAGAAACAAAGTCTTGGAATATATACACCACTTTGAGTAGCTGCTTCTAAGATAGTTTGTCCTTCTTTAACTTTATATTCTTTATTATTAATGTTAATTTTTATCTCTTTATTCATGCTTGTTCTCCTTTTTGTGAAGGTTGTGAAGTGATTGCACCTACTGGACATGCTTTCTTACAAGCACCACATTTTATACATAGATCTAAATCTATTTCATGTAGTTGTTTTGGTAACCCAGAAATCGCATTAACAGGACAATTTCTCGCACATTTAGTACATCCGATACAATCATCGCTAATCACGAAGTTTGTCAGATTAGAACATACACCGGCAGGACATACATGATTCTTAACATGGGCTTCATATTCTTCTCTAAAATGTTTTAATGTTGATAATACTGGGTTAGGTGCAGTTTGACCCAGACCACAAAGCGAAGTCTTCTTAATCATTTCGCCAAGGCTTTCTAATTCATCAAGATCTTCCATCGTACCATCACCATCACAGATACGATTTAAGATATCTAACATTTGTCTTGTTCCTTCACGACATGGTGTACATTTACCACATGATTCATCAACTGTGAAGTCTAAGTAGAATCTCGCTACATCGACCATACAGTTATCTTCATCCATCACGATCATGCCACCAGAACCCATCATTGAGCCAAGCGCTGTTAATGTTTCATACTCGATTGGTTGATCTAAATCTTTTTCGGTAATGCAGCCACCTGATGGTCCACCGGTTTGAACAGCTTTGAACTTTCTTTTATTTGGAATACCACCGCCAATATCATAGATTACTTCCCTCAAAGTAGTCCCCATTGGTACTTCAACCAAGCCTGTATTGTTAATCTTGCCACCTAGAGCAAATACTTTTGTACCTGGTGATTTTTCAGTACCGATTGAACGATACCAATCGGCACCCTTGATAAATATAATTGGAATGTTTGCCAATGTTTCAACATTATTAACATTTGTTGATTTATCCCATAAACCTTTAATTGCTGGAAATGGAGGTTTTAGTTTAGGCATTCCTCTATAACCTTCAATGGATTTGATTAAAGCAGTTTCTTCACCACATACGAAAGCTCCTGCCCCAAGTCTTAATTCAATATTAAATGAGAATTCAGATCCAAAGATATTTTTTCCTAATAATCCGTAAGAGATTGCTTCATGAATCGCATGATTAAGTCTTTCAACAGCTACAGGATATTCTGCTCTAACATAGATATAACCTTGATTAGATCCAATGGCATATCCACAAATCGCCATAGCTTCTAATACTGAGTGTGGGTCGCCTTCCAATACTGCACGATCCATAAATGCACCCGGATCACCTTCGTCTGCATTACAGATAACAAACTTTTGATCTGATTTAGCATTTTTGGCAAATTGCCATTTAACACCCGTTGGAAAACCACCACCACCACGGCCACGTAATCCTGATGCAATCATTGTATCAATAACATCATCCGGTGTTTTTTCAGCTAAGATTTCGCCTAATGCACGATATCCATCTTTAGCAATATATTCATTAATATCTAAAGGGTTGATGTTACCACAATTTCTAAGCGCAACTCTTTTTTGTTTTGCATAGAATTTGAGGTCGCTCATCTGACTGATTTTTCTACGATCACTTGGATCTTTTACAAGCAATCTTTTAACTTGTCTTCCCTTTAATAAATGTTCATTACAAATTTCTTCAACATCTTCTACTTTCACATGTGCATAAAAAGTTTCATCAGGATATACAACAACGACTGGTCCTCGTTCACAAAGACCAAAACATCCTGTAAGTACGATATTAATTTCATCTTTAATACCTAAAGCTTTTGTTGTTTTTTCAAAAGCTTCTTTGATTTCTCTTGAGTGAGAACTCATACATCCTGTTCCACCACAAATCAATAACTGAATGCGTTCTAACATTAATTTTCACCCTTTCTTGATGATAATAACCATTTTGTTATTGGGTCATGATTTAAAATATGATGTTCAACAATCACGCGTACCATCGGAATTGTTACTGAACAATATACATATGATTGACCTGCAGCATCTATAAGTTCTACCATCGGTTCATATGCACATTCACCCATGCATCCAACTTGGGTTACTGTAACATTTTTTAACTCATGAAATTCTACTTGTTCTAAAAATGCATTCAAGATAGGTCTCGCACCTGAGGCGATACCACAAGTCCCCATACCCACTTGAACTCTAAATCCGTCTTTAGTGTAGCGCATTGTCATTTTCTTTAAAGCAGCTTCTCTTAAGTTCTTTAATTCTTCTAAAGATTTCATTTGTTTTCCTCAATTCTGTTTATATTATTATTGATATCAACAATCGTTTGTCGTCTTGATTGCTGGTTATTTCGTAAATAATTAAATTTATACTTCTGCTCATGATTTTCATATTCAAAGATAAGATGTTTTAGTGATTGATTTTGTGCAATATCTGCAATCAACATACCGTAGTCACCTTCAGTTGGAAAATCTAGATGTTTATAATTAAAACTAAAATCTAATCGAGTCCCTATCCATCTAACTGATTTTATTTCGTGTATACCATCTGTTTGTTCGCACAACAAAACAAATAAAGGTAATCCTAATCCAATAGATCTCGTTGTTCTTGTCGTATAAAAAGGTGATGTTATTTTCTTCAAGTTCTTTTTAGAAATACCTCTACCTTTATCAACAAGAGTAAAAAATAGCATGTCATTTTCTTTTTTAATGCTCAGTTTTAGATATGTTGATTTTGCATCAATTGAATTCTGCGCAATATCAAATATATATGAAACAAAATCATCCATGTTGGAAATACTCGAAGAAATCTTCAATTGATAATGTCTTTAACTCAACTGAGTTTTCTTCTTCACTTTCTAAAATATCAATAATTTGATGTGCATCAGAATTATGAATATTTATCAAATCTGGCATTAATTTTTTCAGTTTGTACTCAACACCATTACATGGATACTTCTTAATCCATGGTCTCACTTTTTCAAAGTATCTATCAACATGTGCATAGAACATAAGATGTTCATATGGCTTCACATATGACAATAATTTCTCAAATGATAAAGTCAAGGGCTGTGTCAATAAAAAGGGAAAAATATCATCTGGTGAATCATTAATGTCACATATAACTTGTTCATTATACTTTTCTAAATCTATTTTTATTTCTTTAATATACTTTTCTAAAATCTTGTCAAATGCCATTGCATCAATTACAAACTTAAAATATATTAACACATCAAATCCTTCTTTAACTGTGACTTCTACCCCAGGAATATATAACATACTATAACTCTCTGCTATCTCTACACTAATAGGTAACTGCTTTAGACTATTATGATCTGTTATAGATATAATATTTAATTGCTTAAGCATTGCCATATTAAAAATATTATTAGGGGTCATTAGGACATCTGCACATGGGGATAACACACTGTGAATGTGCAAATCATAATGATATCTCATATTAAAAATCTGTTGTTTAAATCTAGAATCACGTCAGCAGATGTGAGTGGTGTCGTTATAATTGCTAAATCATTTTCATTTGCTTGATCAATTGATTCTTGATCGAAACTCTTACCTTCAGTTAATATAACTGCAGGTAAATCTAACATCGTAGCAACCCCAATGGTTGTTACTGATTGAATTTGAGTAATTAATATTGGACTATCACTTCCATGCTTGATAACTGCACTTAATAAGTCACAACAATAGACATGCTTAAAAGAGTTATCAGAACTCTTAATGTCAGTAACTAATCTATATTTATCCGATTCACAAATCTCACTAATCTTGTGCATGCTTATCACCTATGTTAAAGATGAGTTGTAAGCTGGTGCCATCATCAGAGGATCTTAGATACATCTCATCTGCACATTTCTTTATGTTTGATAATCCCATTCCAGCACCGAAACCATTCATATTTGCAAGTTCAGATGCAGTTGAATACCCTTCAATCATCGCCAGTTCTATATCTTTAATACCTGGACCATCATCAATGAAATTTAGTTCAATCTTTTTATCTGTATGCTCAAAAATAACATATCCCCCAAAAGAATGAATAACAATATTAATCTCCGCCTCATATGATGCAGAACATATTCTTTTCATTAATCTATGATCAAAATTTAATGCTTTTAAATATCTTTTTATCTTAGAAGATGCTCTTCCTGCTAAATCAAAATTATTAGCGATAATTTGATACTCTTCTCTTACCATTGTTCATTATATGATATCCCTTTGATACCATCTATATACATCATTCCGCTTGTATTAAACATTGTGTAATCTGTTTTAATCAATAAAATATTGGATTCATACGCTAATTCAATCACTTTAGATGAAGGTGTTTTCCCTCTGACGATTAAAACAACATCAACATCTAGCATTTCAGCTGTTCTAATTGATTGTCTAGTAACCAATCCTGTAATAAGGATTGCATGTTCTAATATTTCATCATCTTCGACACTGTTCATAATGATTAAAGCGTCACTCATTAAATCTGAACAAAATCCGTATAAAATGTCCTTATCGACGAGTAGTTCTGGTGTGTATACGTGACATTTATATTTATCAATAATCTCAGTTAACTTCATTGTTTTGTTCTTCAAGCAATTTGATTACATCATTTGCTTTTGCAACAGTTCCAGATCCATAGATTTGTCCATCAACAGAAAAAACTGGTGCTAATCCACAAGCACCGATACATCTTGTTGCAGATAAAGTAACTTCACCATCTTTAGTTGTTTCCCCTGCTTTAATCTTGTAATAGTTCTCGAAAGTTTCCATGATATTCTTAGAACCTCTTACATAACAAGCTGTCCCTAGACATACTTGTATCTCATGTTTCCCTTTAGGTACAACAGAAAAATTACCATAAAATGTTACAACACCATTAATTTTAGCAATACTAACATCAAGTGTTTTACTAATTATTTTTTGAATAGAAAGTGGAATGTAACCAAAAATTTGTTGCGCATCATGCAAAGTTGGCATTAATGGTCCTGGTCTATTTGCGTGTCCTGCCATCTTAGCAAGAAATAAATCCATTTGTTCTTTGCTAAATTCATGCTTTTGATTCATATGTATCTCCTTATTATAGAGTCGTAATTTCTATTTTGATTATAACATAGCAAACCATTCTTCCAAAATATTATTTATACTTTTTATCTATATAGTCAATTGTTAGCGTTTACAATGATTCATAAATAAAAAATCCAACCTTCTATTTATAGAAAATTGGATTTTTACACATTATCTCATTGATAAATCTTATATTTTAGATAACTGTCTGCCATTACAATTGCGAGGGCATTTTCTAATACAATACCCACTCGACGAACTATTGCTACATCGTGTCTGCCACCGACTTTTAATGTATCAATCTCACCTTTTTCAAAATTGAAAGTTGCTTGCTCTTTTTGAATACTCGACGTCGGTTTAACAAATACTTTTAACTCGATGTCATTACCATTTGAGATACCCCCTGATACACCACCACTGTGATTTGTTTTTGTATGTCCATCTTGATCCTGAATGAGATCATTATACTCACTTCCAAGCATTTCAGCACCTGCAAAACCAACACCAAATTCAACACCTCTAACCGCTGGAATACTAAACATCATTTTAGCGATTTCCGAATCCAGTTTTTCAAAGAAAGGTTCGCCTAATCCAACAGGTACATTTTTAACAAATAATCTAATAATACCTCCTACTGAATCACCATCTTTGATGATATCTTTTAGATACTCATCAATCTTAGACATATCTTTGAGTGATCCTATTTGAATAAGTTCATTAGAAAACTCAAACGGCAACATCATTTTAGCAATCGATCCGGCTACAACTAACGGCGCTGTAAGTCTTCCAGAGAAACGTCCACCGCCTCTGTAATCTTGAAAACCATCATATTTGACGTTTGCCACAAAATCGGCATGTCCTGGTCTAGGTTGTCTCTTTAAATGATCATAATCCTTTGATTTTACGTTGTTATTTTCAATCATAATATGAATTGGGGAACCAGTTGCTCTACCATTTAAAACACCTGATGTAATAATCGCTTCATCTTCTTCTTTTCTTGGTGTTGTGCCTGTAGCTTTCGGTTTTCTCAGCTCTAGATCATGTACAATTAATGCTTCATCAATCACAGTGCCTGGTTTAACACCATCAACAACAACACCAATGGTTGGTTGATGTGATTCTCCATATAGAGTTACTTTAAAAAGTGTTCCATAACTATTCATACGATATCACTTCCTTAATTTTATCTAATACTTCATGTATATCTATATCCAAACCAATCCATAAAATCTCACTCTTAATGGCTTGTGCAAGCAACATAATATACCCATTATATGCTATTTTAGCATATGACATTGTTTTTGTTGTTTTAGGTCTATATATTAAATCTAATACAATTTGGTTGGTTACCTGTTGTTGATTTAATACTGATTCATTGACTTGAGGAAATGTTCCTATCGGTGTAGCATTTATATAAATATCTAATAAATCAGGATTAATATCATCATAAGATATTACTTTAGCATCCATGACCCTGGTTTTTTTTCTTGATGCATATTGACATTTAGCGCCATGTTTTTCACAAACATATTTCACCGCTCTAGATGCACCACCAGTACCTAAGATTAATACATTTTTACCTTTTAAATGAACGTGATAATAATCTAACATATATTCAAATCCATAAATATCTGTATTATCGCCGTATACCAAACCATCTTTAACATATAGTGTATTAATCGCACCTATTTCTTTTGCTACATCGGATAAAACATCAATATAATCAAAGAAACTCTGTTTATATGGCTTTGTCACATTAAACCCTTGGAATTCTCCAGATTTCAATCTACTTATTAAAGATTGTAACTCATCTTCATTAACATCTAATATATCAAAAGAAATATCTTTATTAACAGCTTCACCTATGCTTTGATGAACAATCTTTGAGATACTATATGAAATAGAATGTCCAATTAAACCAAACTTATACTTCATTTTGGTACTCCTTAGACAAAGACATTAAATAGATTAAAAACGATTCATAGTAATCTTTTAATGATTCATCCTGAACTTTGTCTTTCATCATTTGTAATAAAACTTTTTCTCTTTTTTCATCAAGCACTGGTAATTGATGCTCCTTTTTATATGTCCCAATCATTTTTGCCACGTGCATACGTGACTCAAATAATTTAAGTATTTGCTCATCAATTTGATTAATCTCCAATCTCAACTCATCTAACTTCATCAATGTCACCACCCAATTTTTGATATTCTTCAAAGAACTTTGGATATGATTTTTTAACGCATTCAGCTTGTGTTATCAAAACATCCCCATCTGCTTTAATCGCTAAAACTGCAGCTGCCATCGCTACTCTATGATCATTATAAGTATCTATTTCTACATTACCTTTTAATAACTCACATCCTTCAATCTCAATTTTATCACTAAATATAGCCATATCTACCCCAAATCTAGATAAAACATCTTTCATTGCTTCAACACGATCCGATTCTTTAATTCTTAAACGCTCAAAATTAATAAATGTCGTTTTACCTTCACTTAAAGCAGCAACTCCCATCAGCATTGGTCCTAAATCAGGAACTTGTGTTAAATCGATTAATGTGCCCTTAGTTTTAGACGGTTTAACGATATAATTACCCTCTACATAAGTAATATCTGCTTTCATTTCTTTTAATATATCTATGACTGCTTTATCACCTTGAAGACTATCTTGATTTAAGTTTTTTAATACTAGAGGTTCATGTCCAAAAAGACCAGCAGCTAACCAAAATACAGATTGTGAAAAATCACCTTCAACAGTTACATCTTTTGACACATATTTTTGTCCACCTTTAATATAGATAAAATTGTCAACTTGCAATATATGTATACCGAAATTTTTAAGCACATCTAGCGTCAAATCAACATAACCTTTCGATTCTAAAGGTGATGTTAACTCGATAACGGAGTCTTTTTTAGCGAGAGGAAGCGTAAATAATAATCCACTGATAAACTGCGAACTTACATCGCCACGAAGTGGAAAATACCCTCCCTTAATTTTGCCTTGAACCATTACTGGTAGTTGATGGCTTTCATCTAAATGTTTAAATACTACTTTTTTATCTTTAAATAAATCATCATATACATTCAAAGGTCGATCTACCAAACGGTTTTTACCAGAAACAATAACAGGTTGATCTTGTAACATATAGATAGGAATCATAAATCTTAGTGTAGATCCCGATTCATTCATATTCACTTCTTTATCCCTTAATATCAGATCAGCCGGGATCACGCAATCACCATTAAATTTGGCACCTAAAGCCTCAAGTGCACTTTTGGTTGCTTCCAAATCTTTTGATTTTAAAACATTTAAAATCATACTTTCTTTATCTGACAGCGCAGCTGCAATAATATATCTGTGAGAAAGTGATTTAGATGAAACAACTTCAACTGTACCTTTTAAACTTTTCGGGTGTATTTTAATATTCATAACTATTTATCCAATCTTTACGTTCTTAATGACTGGTTTCCCAACTTCTTCAATAAAGATGAAGTGATAGCCATCAGCCATATTTTTTTTATCATACTTGAGTTCGTCTTCATAATCTTCAGCCTTTAATAAAGGTTCATTAACCAACTTGTTTTTAAGTAAAATCGTCTTAACTTCTTCATATAGGTAATCTGGTGTTATACCTTGGTTAATACCTAATTCTAATGCAAGTAACATACCGTAACTTACAGCTTGACCGTGTTTATATACTTCATAGTTAGTTTTTTTCTCAATAGCATGCCCATATGAATGACCAAAATTTAGAAACATTCTTTCTTTTAAATCATAAGGATCGACTAGAACAACTTTTTGTTTAACTTCAATCGCTTGGATGATTTCTTTTTCTGTAACTGTAAGATGGTCGATGAAGTATTCGTATAAATCACTGTTTCCAATCAATCCCGATTTAATCATTTCAGCCATTCCATTCTTATATTCAGATAATTCTAAAGTATCTAAAAAAGTTGTATCAATAACAACTTTTTTAGGTTGATAAAAAGCACCTAATAAATTCTTCCCGAAATCTAAATCAATGCCTACTTTACCACCAATACTACTATCCACCATAGCAAGCAAAGTTGTAGGAATTTGAATGAAAGGAAGGCCTCTAAATAGTGTAGCTGCGATGAACCCTGAAAGGTCTCCTACGACGCCTCCACCTAATGCAATAAGCAGATGTCCACGTTTAATTCCTAGACTTATCAAATCCTCAATCGTTTTTAAATACTGCGGATAAGATTTGCTCTTTTCTCCATGCGGAACAACAATAACTTTAAAATCATAGTCTTTAAACCATTTATTAATTTTGGCTTTGTAAAGCGAATAAACATAATCATCAGTAATGATGAATAATTTATCATAAGCGTAGATATCTTTGATATGAGATTTGATTTTTTCCATTTCATTTTCGCCAACGACGATGTCGTAAGATGGCATATTAATCTTTATCAAAACTTAACCTCTTTTCTTTAGCTCTCTTCATATATTTCATTAGTTCTTCTTTTTCATCACTTAAAATAAGTGATTTCATATATTGTAGTTCATTTTGAAAATCTCTTATAACACCAAGTAGTGCAGGCTTGTTTTCCATGAATAATTCAGCCCACATTGTCTCATTGATTTTAGCGATTCTTGTTAAGTCGCGATATGAATCACCGGTGGCATCTTTTGTTTCCTCAAAACGATCAGAATTGACCAAAGCAACTGCTATAATATGTGTTAATTGTGATGTGAAAGCAATCAATTGATCATGTGTTTTGGCATTTACTTTTAACACGCGACCAAATGATAATTCGTTAGCGATTTGACGAAGTATCACTTCATCTTTTTGACTGCTTTTTTCTGATGGGATCATAACAAAATTCGCGTCTATAAAAATCCTATAATCCTTAGCATCATACCCACTAATTTCTTTCCCAGCCATTGGGTGATGTGAAGTATATGATAAACCTTCTGGTAGATTTTTCAAAATCTCATCCATCATCCATTCCTTGGTCCCACTAACATCAGTAACGACTTGTCCTCGATTAAATAAATATCTGTATTTTTGTATGAATTCAATGTTATGCTTAGGATACAAAGATAGAACTACCAAATCACAAATTGTAAGTTTATCTAAATCATTATCCTTTTCAACAATTCCTTCTTCAATCGCTTTATAAACCTTATCTTGACTACGATTCCAGGCATAGATTTTATGCCCTTTTAGGTGTAAACCTTCCGCATAGGATGCACCAATTAAACCAAGACCTACGATAAAGATTCTCATACGACCTTTTTATCCATTACAGCAGCTATTTTTCCCAACTTTTTAACCATTTGGTCATACTTGTGCGGTTTAAGAGATTGAGCACCATCGCTCATCGCATGTTCAGGATCATGATGAACCTCAACAATTAATCCATGAGCACCTACTGAAAGGCTAGCTAATGATAGACTTTCAATCATGCTCCATCGTCCTGCGGCGTGACTTGGATCAACAATAACTGGCAAATGTGATAACTCTTTAACTGCTAATACTGAACTAATATCTAAAGTGTTTCTTGTATATGTTTCATATGTTCTAATGCCTCGTTCACAAAGCATGACTTCTTCATTTCCACTCGCCATAACATATTCAGCTGCCATTAACCATTCTTGAATGGTTGCTGACATGCCACGTTTTAAAAGAATCGGTTTTGTTGATTTGCCAATCGCTTTTAATAAATCAAAATTTTGCATACTTCGCGCACCAATTTGAATAATATCTACATATTTTTCAAATTCCTCTAATACATCTGGACTCATCAACTCTGTAACGACCAACATATCAAACTCATCAGCAACTTTTCTTAATATTTTCAACCCTTCTAACCCTAAACCTTGAAAAGCATAAGGAGAGGTTCTAGGCTTATATGCACCACCCCTTAAAATCTTAGTACCCGATTTTTTAAGTTCGCGGGCTATTGTTCTCAATTGTTCTTCAGACTCAACAGAACATGGACCAGCCATCAAAACGAATTGATCGCCGCCAATTTCTACACCATTTTTAAACTTAATCACTGTATCCTCAGGGTGAAAACTACGACTAGCCTTCTTAAACGGTGTTGATACTCTAGTAACTTCTTTTACTCCTTCAAAAGCATATAAGTCATTAGGTTCAAAACCGCTTGTATCACCGATGATACCAAATATTCTCACTTTATCGCTACTAACGTCTTTTACTTCCAAATTTTTCTCATTCACAAATTCAACAATCTTGTCATATTGCTCCTTTGTTGAATTTTCCTTCATTCTAATAATCATTTTCTTTCTCCTTATAGATATAAAAAAATCCCTGAGGAACAACCTCAAGGATGAAACTTAATCATTGATGGGCTGTTCCTTTTACATATATTAACTCAAAAAGGAATGCCACTGCAATCCTCATTTTTTATAGTAATAATATACGTAATATGAAACAGATTTCAATAAATTAAACATGAAAATCACCTTCCCTGTTTGTTAGTATAGTATCATAGACTTTAAAAAAAGACAAGACACTAAAATGTTTAATTTAACTAAAGTATCGAAAATAAAAATAAATTTGTGTATTGTGTTTTGCACAGTACCATGATATATTAATAGTGTGTGATACACAGTAAAGGAGAAATTTGATGAACACTCAATTCAAAAAAGGAA
This sequence comes from Acholeplasmataceae bacterium, assembly GCA_965140505.1. Taxonomy (GTDB): domain Bacteria; phylum Bacillota_I; class Bacilli_A; order Acholeplasmatales; family Acholeplasmataceae; genus WOFB19. The sequence goes on along the minus strand of OZ223250.1, from coordinate 1,514,409 downwards.
TCGTTGAACTATGCATTCTAAGTTTAATCAACAATAAAGATATGTATGGATTTGAAGTTATTGAAGCACTCTCTAGATCAATTGATGTCAACGAAAACACAGTTTACCCAATCTTGCGGCGCTTGACTTCACAAAAATATTTTGAAACATATTTTGAGCCAACAAATCAAGGAGCACCAAGAAAATACTACCAAATGACAAAAACTGGACGTACTGTATATGAAGCCTATATGGATGAATGGTATAAATTTTTACAAGGTGTTAATGGAATATTAGGAGGAAATATTAAATGAGTAAAAAAGAATATTTAGATGAATTAGAAACTATTTTACAAAATCATAACGTTTCTGATGACGATATAAATGACATCCTTTCAGATTATTCTGAAATGTATGACGAAGGCATCAATAAAGAATTGTCAGATACTGAAATTAGAAAATTGCTTGGAGAGCCAAGAAGAGTATATGAAGATTTAAAAGATACAGTATCTTTTATCATTAAAAAAACAAAAAAAGATCATAAGTTCGTAGCTTTATCGCCTTTTCTTGCACTCATTATCTTCATCGGTGTTGGCATGGGCACAGGTGTTTGGCATCCAACATGGTTAGCCTTCTTACTAATTCCAGTTGCTGGAATTTTAAGTGATGGTATAAAAAGAACAACGTTTGTCGCCCTATCTCCATTTATTGCTTTAATCAGTTTTATCATTATTACATACTTTTATCAGGCTTATGAGTATGCCTGGCTCATATTCTTAATTGTCCCTATACTTGGACTTTTATCAAAGAGAACTGCCAAAAACATGCTTACCCTAATATCTTTTGTTTTAGCTATTGCATTCTATTTATATATGACCATTGCTCATGATCAAATGTTTATAGGATTATTTGGTTTCTTATTACCCATGGTAGCTGGATTAACATTCAGTAAAATCATTGTTATTAAAAATTGGGATTTTTCAAAACGTGGTCTCACCATCTTATTATTCACATTACTTTGGTTAACTGTATTTATCTTAATGGGGTTATATATTCCAGGTGGATGGGCATATTGCTGGCAAGTCCTATTGTTGATTCCAATAACATCAATCATTTTCTCTAGACATTTTAGACTGATTTCGATCATGCCATTTATCGCAACCATCATTTTCTATTCAACCGGATATTTCTTTGGTATGTTTGAAATATCATGGTTAGCTTTCTTACTAATTCCAATGGTAGCAATCCTCGATGATGAAAAAGTTGTAGAAGTTAAACACAAATAAAATTAAAAAACCGAGTTCAAAATGAACTCGGTTTTTTTTAATTAGTCAATTTCAATATAGCCTAAACCTAACGCTTTAGGACCAGTATGCGCACCAACAACAGGCGTTAAATACGCTACAATAACTTCTCTTTCCGGAAATAATTCTTTTAATTGAACTAAGAACCATTCAACATAATCATCTGCATGTGCATGTGAAATATATGTAATAACATTCTTATTTTTTGTTTCTTCTACATATTTTTCAATTACACGTTTTTGCGCTTTATGTGTCGTTCTTATTTTTTCTAATGTTTCAACTTTTCCTTCTTTATCAATTGTCAACAATGGTTTTAATTGAAGCATAGTTCCAAGTGTACCTTGAAGTTTTGATAAACGTCCGTTTTTCACTAAGTATAATAATGTATCAACGGCGAAGAACACTTGATTATGGTCCCTAATTTTTTCTAGATAAGGAACAATCTCTTCTGTTTTTTTACCTTCATCGGCTAAGCGGTGTGCTTCAAGAACCATAAACGCCTCAGCATATGCTAATGATTTCGAATCGAAAGCAGTAACTTTTAGGTTAACTTCATCACCAGCTCTTTTAACAGCTTCAAATAAACCTGATAGTTTTGAAGAAATCGTAATAACTATTGCTTCTTCATATCCCTTTGCTTCAAGTTCATTAAATATTTGAATCATTCTTCCCATTGCAACATATGATGTCTTCGGGATATCATCAGGATTTGCTTTAATTCTTTCATAGAAAGTTTTAGCATTCATATCAATATAATCATCAAAACTTTCATCACCGCTAAAATGAATAACAGATCTTAATATTTGAATATCTTTAGGATAATCTAGGTAATCCAATCCGGCATTGCTACACGTCAATATTGCTACTTTATTCATATCAATCTCTCCATATTTATTATGTATCTCTATCTTATCACATTTTTATTTAAACATTGATTTTAATTGTAATAAGTCATCAATTGTTTCATACATTTTTAACCTTGTAGGATGTTGGTGTCCCTTGTTGAAAAGAATAGGTCTGACCCCTAAAATTCTAGCAATCTCAGCATCGTGTAAAGTATCACCAATCATCACGCTATCCTCCCCTTGAATATGGTGTTTTTTTATATAACTTTCCGCAACTTCAATTTTGCCTTTAGCATGGATGTTTGAAGTACCCAAAACATCATCAAACAAATCCAAAATTCCAAAGTGTTCTAATTGTGCTTTAAGATTGTTAATCTCAGATGCAGAAAGGACAACATTCTTATATCCTCTTGCTTTATAATAGTTAACGACTTCAACAATATTTTTATGCAAAGGTGCACTTAAACTCATCGGTTGATAAAGTTCTATAAATCGCTTTGCTAAAACGTCAAAACTTGTTTTTTCCAAATCGTAAACCTTAGCATAATAATCTCTAACCGGGAAATCAAATATCATTAAATAATCTTCATATGTCACCGTGGGGCGATCAACTTCTTTAAGCATTATATTTAATATTTCATAGCATAGATATGCGTCATCTAGAATCGTCCCATTAAAATCCCAAAATATGAATTTCATAACTGTCTCCTCACTTGTGATACGGGTGATTTTTCATAATCATAAACGCACGGTACAACTGCTCGATGAAAACTAATCTCATCAGTTGGTGTGGAAATGTCATTTTTGAAAATGACATGAGCATTTGACAACGATCATAAACAGCATCAGAAAAACCATATGAACCACCAATAATAAATGCGATATTTCCTGGATGATAACTCATCAGTTCTTCAATCTTTTCCGAAAACGATTCACTTGATAACTGATTACCCCTAATCGCTAATCCAATAACATAATCAGATTGATCAACATGTTTTAATATATGTTCACCTTCCAATATCATCTCATATTCATCTTTTCCATCTTTAACTTCAATGATTTCAACCTTATGTGGAATCTGTTTTAAGTAATATGTTATGCCTTCATTAAGGTACTTTTGATTCATCTTTCCTACAACGATTAATTTAATCATATATCTATACCTGGAAGACCTTCTTTTGTAGCATAATAAACATCCACTTTTGTTGGGTCATCAAACGCTTTAACAATTGATTCTTCAATTGCTAAAACACTATTACAATCCTCTGAAATATGAGACACTATCCAGGTCGCGTGATTACCATTTATAAGCTTATTCATAAGCCATGATGCATCATCATTAGACAAATGTCCTCGCTCAGATAAAATGCGTTTTTTCAACAAAAATGGACGGGGCGATTGCATCAACATCGTCGGATGATGATTTGCTTCCAATATATACCCATCAGCGCCTTTTAACATTTCAATATATGTTTCATCTAAATAACCTGTATCATATAGTACAACCAATCTCTTCTCACCATTAATAAGATATCCGATAGGTTCATTGGCATCATGTGATAAAACAAAGGGTATAACGTTAATATCTTCAATCAAAAAAGGAACTTCTGATTTAACAATCTCGTACGTTGGTATAAGTGATTTGATATCATCTGAGAGACCATCATACGTGCCTTGACTCAAGAAAACTTTCTTAAGTCCGCCCCTTTTTAATAGTGTTTTCATACCCATAATATGATCTTGGTGTTCATGTGTCAATAAAAGATATGGGATATCGCTTACATCTTCACCATATTCTTCCATTTTATTTTGAACTCTTTTATAGCTAATTCCAGCGTCTATAAATAATCTAATATGCCCTACTTTTAAGTAGGCCATATTCCCTTTTGATCCGCTTGCTAATATAAACACTCTCATAACATCACCTTCTTTTATCATATCATAAAAAGTATGTGATATTAACAAATAAAACGAAAGATGTTGCAATAGGCTCTAAAAAATGCTATATTATAACTGCTTGTATGAAATACAAATAAGGAGTGAACACAATGAATCGAATCAAAAATTTGAGAAGATTTGCACTATTAACAATTGCTATAGTCGGATCTCTCACATTAGCCGCATGTAATGGCGATGCTACACCTTACGGGGATATCTCTGAAGATAAAGTGTACTTAACATTAGGCGACTACAAAGTAAACGAGAAAGAACTTTATGATCAGTTTCGTATTCAAGGCTCATCAATCTTAACAAATGAAATAGAAAAAATAATTTTCAAAGATTATATTGATAAAGCCGTATCTCAATTAGAAGGCAAAGGTGATGATGCACAAGACACATTAGATTACTTCTATGAAACTATCAATTCTGCGATTTTTAATCGTACAGACAAAGACGACTTGCAAGACTTATACGATAACAAGAACGATCTTTATGTAAGATCAATTGAGCAATTTGTTGACTCATTATATCTACTTGATAACTCAATGGATATTGATGCAGTTAAAACAGCTTTATTAGAACTTCCAACACCATTTTCTGGCTATGAAACAATCCCAGTATTAGTTGACACATACAAGTTATCAGTTGGTGAAAGAATTTATGCTAAAGAACAACTTGCTAAAGCAGTAGATGACGAAGATGATGACAACTATATTAAAGATGCTGATTTAGTATCATACTACAAGAATAATGTAGAAGGTCGTTATGATGTTAATGCTTTGATCGTACGTTTCATCAACTTAAATGAAGCAAACGCTGCACTATATGAAGTTGGATTAAAATCTGACTCTAAGGGCTTATGGTATGAAATCCCTGATATTAGAGTCTCAGATCCTGCTAACCCTTCTTACGTTGATCTAACTGATGATGTTACTTATGAACATGTCATTGATATCTTAAATGATTTGAACCTATTAGGTAAAATGGGTGACGATTATGCAGACCGTTCTAAGATTAGTACTGCTGATTATGAAGACTACTATAGAGCTTATACAATCTCTAGAGAAAACAACTATGCAGATACACCACTTGAAGATGATGAAGTTAAAGCTAAATTTGTTGAAATCTACAACTTATTGAACCCAACTAATCCAGTTTCAATTGATAATGAAGGTAATGTTGTTGGTAATGAAAATTTCTCAACCACTTACACTTATGATGATTTAACTGCCTTAAACGCGAGTTTAAGAACTCATGTTTATACAACTTTAACTGCTGAAACTAAAATCGAAGATGAAAATACTGAAAAAGCATATTCATCAAGAACTCAAACATTTGGCGAATATCGTTATTTAGTTTATAAATTAGATGATAACAGTGCTGATGATGAAGGCATCTTAGTTGAAGATCCAGATGATGAGGATGCAGAAATTTTTTCTGATACTGAAGCTGCAAAAGCTGCAAAAGCTGATGCAAAAGTTAAAGTTTTCGATAACAAATTAACTTCTTCTTATATCAATTCACAAGTTAGTGAAAAATATGGTGACGCTAAAGTCGATATATACGACAGATTATTACGTATCCTTTATAAACAAAGTAATAGTTATGAAGGTACTGAAAAAAATCAAGCTGGCAGTGTTATCGCTACAGTAAATGGTACTGATGTCACTGTTAGAGATTTCTATACTGAAGTAGAAAAATCTTATGGTATTAATTTATCATTAGATATCATTATTAATAAATTCTTAGCTGATAATGAAGAATATGCAATCACTGATGATGAATATGATGATTACAAAACTCAATTTGAAGACATCATTACTGCATTTGGTGCTAATAGCTATTCAAGTTATCCCGCTTCAATGGGTAGAGAAGCATTCTTGCTTGTTGCATTCGGTGCAACTTCTAATGAAGAAGCTATCGATCAATTATATGTTTATCCAGAATTAAGAGATAGATACTTAAATGATTACGAAGCACACTTCAGTAATGCTAATCATTCAATCTATGAAAAATTTGCTGAATTAGCTGCACTTCAAGCTGAAAACGAAAAAGCTATCAATGTAAGCCACTTACTTGTATACTTTGATAATGATGCTGATGGTACTCCAGATGATCCAAGCGAATACTTAGCTACATTAGATGCTACTGCAAAAGCAGAAATTATGACTGGTTTATCTCACTTACTCCAAGGTTACACTGATGGTGAAGGTGTTTATCATGAAGGTATTTATGATAAATTAGGCGAATACACTGATTTTGCTTCAGGCCTAACTGACATTGCTGATGAATTCAACAATTCAGGTAGAATTTTAAGAGGTAGTTTCTTAGAAAAAGATGAAAATAACGATATCATTTCTTACAAAGATATCCAACCTGAATTATACTGGGCTGAATACCGTCAATTAGGATTCCATCTGAAATTTGAAAGTATATCATCTGAAATTACAAACTCTTCAAACTTTATCACTAATAACTCTGTATTAGATAAAGTATTCTATAATAGAGCAATTGATATCTTTGATATATTAGCTGATACTCCAGATGATGATTCTAAATTCCCATATTTAGATTTCTATGATGCAATCGAATTTGGAACTGGTATCACTGAAGATGACTTAGCAATGGTAGAATCTGACTTCGGATGGCATTTCATTTTAGCAACTAGTGTTGGTGAAACTGAAAGTGCTAAATACGCTGCTAGTGATGATAAAGATGGCGATTATACTAATGATGAATATGATGTTAACGCATATAATGAAGATTCTGATATGCTAACTGCTAGCCAAATCGAATACTACTTAACATTAAATGCTACTGATGAAGGCGCACCACTTCCAAGAGATGTTGAAGATACAGTCACTGCTTATCTATCTCCAATCCTTGCTAAATACAATGGATCTAACGCTACATACATGAAGCGTGAATTAATCTTTAGATTAGTTTCAGATGCTGTATTTGCTGACAGTGAAGATGCTGCTAGATTAGAAACAATTAAGAGTATTAACATCAGACAGTTTAATAGTTATATGTTATCTGATAAAGGCGTATATGATGCAAATTACGATGCACTATACGGTACTTGGTTCGATATTTTAGAATCTTAGTTCACAATTTAAATTATAAAATATAAAAGACTCTTGGTTATTCAGGAGTCTTTTTGTTTTTTAAAATATTTATATTGATAAACAATACTAATTTTATGCTTGAATCAGTCACCTTATCCAACTGAAAAATAACAATTATTGCATCATGAAAAAGTCCGATGCGAATATTACTGACTTTTGTATTTTCTCTGAGAATCACTTCCTTAACGCGACATCTAAAATAGATACTACTATAATGGATCGAACATTGATTAATGTACCCTGTGTAAACCTCATTTGGAATCAATTTGTGTTTATTATATTATAATTTAAACTTTTCAATACTAATAATAAAATAAGTATCTATCCCTAGATACTTATTATTTGCTATTTAATTTTATGCTTATAGAATTTCATCTTGTCAAGTACAGCAATCATTTGTGTAAATGTGCCTTCAGCTGTATTGTCTAAAGTTTCCCCTAATACTGTAAATTTGGAATCAATTGTATCAATAAACCATAGCAGTAATGCTTCACCTATTTGAGGCTTCTTAGGAGAACCAAAATGTAATTGACCATGATGCGAGATGATCATATGCTTAAGCATAAGTACTTCTTCCGTATCTTCATAATGAAATAATCTTGCAACTTCATCAATTTCAATTGTTTCCATTACTAAGTGACCTAATAATAATCCCTCTTTAGTATACTCTCCATCAACACCACTGATCTCATCAATTTTAGACATATCGTGAAGGATTGCACCTGCGTATAGCAGGTCTCTATTCAAATATGGATATACGTCAATAAAGCCATCAATTAATTTTAACATTGTAAATGTATGATAACTTAATCCACCTACATAAGCGTGATGAAATTTAGTAGCTGCTGGATGCATAAAAAATTTTTTCTTTTTCTTTTCATAAATAGTTTTAGTCACTTTATTAATAATCACATTTTCTATTTTTTCTAAGAATGATTCAACACCCTGCTTGATTTCTACTAATGGTATTGGAGCATATACATAAAATACATCAAGTAAAGCAGATAATTCTTCAGCACTAACAACATCTTCAACAGGAGTAATTCCTGTACATTTTAGAACTAAATCATCTTCTACTCTAACGATTGCTTTTGCACTAAATTGATAGATTTTACCCATAGTTAATTCATCAAGTTGCTCAAACTCTAATTTTAAGTTGATATGTTCACCATCTTTTGTAGCAATCGTTGCGTTACAAAAGTGGGCACCTTGATTAATGTTTTCTACTTTTCCTATGATTTCATAATTTTCATTTTCTTGTAGTGTCATCATATCCCTCATTTCATCTCATTGACAAGAAATGCTTTCAATGTTTCTTTATCATTTTGTAATGCTTCACTTAAAATACCCAAAACCATCTTTTGCTGTATTTCTTTTAACCAAGCACCAGCTTTTTTACCAGTAATCTCAATCATATCGTATGGTTTTAGTTTTAAATCTAGTTCACTTTGAATAGGCAAATTTTGATATTTTTCCATAAGCTCATTTTGCATGATTTTTCCGCGATTAAGCATATAGTTTACTCTTGCTGCTAACAAACATAAATCAATACCATATGTGTATAGGTCAACAGAATCAAATTCTGTTTTGCTATTTGCTAATTTCGCAGCTATTTGGAATCTATGTCTTTGCTTATTAGAAAATGGCCATTTAGATGGCACAATACCTTTATTTAAGGCAAAACATAATGAGAAGAACACATCAACAAATGGCATTTCATCCAATTCTGAAACATATAATATACCCTTTTCTAATCCAGGTAATATTTTATAAATCTCAGTCGTAATCATTGTCTTCATTGCACGTTTCAAGTATTTTCCTTTTAAAATCTTTAAAAGTTCAGTTAGTACACGTTCCATAGCAACCGACTGTAATTTATCTTTTACATCAAAGATTGCTTCTCTTGTTTCTTTCGTAATTTGAAATCCTAGTTTTGACTGAAAATAGATTGCTCTTAGCATACGAAGCGCATCTTCATTAAATCGAAGATAAGGATCACCAATACATCTAATCATCTTAGCGTTTATATCTTCTATGCCATCAACAAAATCAATAATCTCTAAATTTTCATCCATCAATAGTCCATTAATTGTAAAATCTCTTCTTGCAACGTCATCTTGCACAGTCTCTGCATAAGTGACTTGCATGGGATGTCTGCCATCTTCATAAGGTCCATCAAAACGGTATGTCGTTATTTCAAAAGTTTCATCTCTAAATAAAGCAGTCACTGTACCATATTTAATACCTGTCGGTTTCGTTTCAAACATTTTTGCTACCTGATAAGGTTTTGCATTTGTCGTAATGTCAATATCTGATAGTGGTTGTTTCAAGATATGATCTCTAACTGCCCCACCAACGATATAGCCTTCATATCCATGTTTTTTCAATATTCTTAGCACCATTTGTGCATTACTTAAACTTCTCATAATATCACCATGCCTATTATACCAATTAATGGTGTTTAATGATAGTGTTAACCTCATTAATACTGGTTAAAATAGGTGATATTCAGATGGAATTGACCGTTCAACGAGGAATGAATACTTTTGTAATGAGTTTATTGCTGCGCTCATTAATATTTACTTTTATATATGGAACACTAGAAAATCGATTCACTTATACACTAAATAATATCGATAATTTTTTAAACTGTCGCATTTTATTTATCATTTAGGCAATTGTCTGTGGTACTTCTATAGAAGTAACTATCCTTGTCTTATCCAAGTTGGAACACTAGAAAGATAAGAAAGCATTGATATATATCTATTTAGCAACATTCTTCTTAATTGATACAGGATTAATTTCTGTATTAAAAGACCAGTTTCCAATATGGCATTATGATCATGTGACATATAGTGTTTTACAAGCAATATTTTATACATTGTCACTCATCCCTCTTTCTTTAAGAATCTCTAGGGAAAATCCAAGACTTAAAAAGTATTCAAAAAAATTGAATCGCGAGTTTAAAGCAACATAAAAAATAAAGTCAGAAATCTGACTTTGTATTTGTCTATTGATAAAATCATGAAACTCAACATTGAGCAACATATTTCATATTTAATCTATTCATCTCCAACATATGACATATGCCATGACTGGGCTGAGTCACCTCTTTAGAGTCAAACTCGAATTCTAAGACTCTAACTGGACCAGCAAAATAAAAACTCAGTGACCACTGAGTTTTCAACTATTCCTTAATAAAAATTCCAATACCGATAACATCTGGTCCCACATGTGCACCAACAACTGGTGTTTGTGGTGCTTCATATAAGTTTTCTAATTCTAATCGTTCCTTAATAATAGATTTAAAATATTCTTTTAGTTTTGGATTCCCAGTATATAGAATATATGAATCAAATGGTCTTCCATTTGCATATGCTAATACTTTATCTGCGATTGAATTGAGCGCTGTTTTAATATTTCTAATTTTTTCGATAGAAACAATCTGCCCAGTTGACTGAACCTGAAGTATAGGCTTAATCTTTAGCACTTTACCAACGAATGCAGCAGCACCAGATAAACGCCCATTCTTAACCAAATAAGATAATGAGTCAACTGCAAAGAAAATAGTATTACGCTTCTTCATATCCTCTAGTTTTTCATCAATTTCTTCAAAAGTCCTTCCTTCTTTGACCATGCGACTGGCCTCTAAAGCAAATAATCCTTCAGAAAAACAAACTGTGTATGTATCAAATACGTGAATATTCATTTTATCTTTCAACTCTTCTGAAGCTAAACATATTGCATTATATGTGCCACTTAGTTTAGATGAAATAGTCGTTACATAAAACTGATCGTATCCCTGTTCATAAAAAGATTCAAAATACTCAATGACTTCACCGATTGAAGGTTGTGATGTCTTTGGTACTAAATCAGGATTATTATTAAGAATCTGATAGAACTCATCAGCTCTTAATTCAGTACCATCTAAATAGCCTTTATCTTCTAAAAATATTTTAATTCTTATTATTTCTATGTCGTGATGGAATGGATAATAATCAAGTCCACCAGTTGATGTGTCAACCACTAATGTTTTTCCCATAGATTTCTCCTATAAAAGTATATATGTATTATAACAAAAAAAGAGATAACATGATAGTCTATGATATAATTTATTTGGTGACACTATGTATGAAATAAATCAAATATATGAAAACAAAATAACAATTAACAAATCGGATTTTATAGCGATTCTTTATCCCATTAAAGATAAGGAAGATATTTCTCTATGTATCAAGGATGCCAAAGATAAGTATTCGAAAGCAACACACTACTGCTATGCAGGAACACTTGGGGATAATCGTGCTTGGGCAACCTATCAAGATGATGGCGAACCAAAAGGTACAGCAGGTATGCCAATTTTAGATGTAATTGATCACCATAATCTAACAAACGCCTTATGCGTAGTCATTAGATATTTTGGCGGTATTAAATTAGGAGCCGGAGGTTTAGTAAGAGCTTATTCGAATGCGACTTCCGAGGTTTTAAAACTTGTTTCTTTTCTCGAAAAGAAAGAAGTGTTTAATTATAAAATATCTTTCCCATATCATATGATTAACCAAATTGATTACCTTATAGAAGAAAAAGGAACCATACTAAATAAAGAATTTTTAGAAATAGTTACTTATCATATTTATTTGCTTAAGGATGATCTAACCTCCCTAGATGAGATTAAACATCTCATCCAAATAGAAAAATTAGATCAGTCTTATATTTATGTGCCTATCGCGAAATAGGCACTTTTTTTTCATCAATCAGTGTCCCTAGTTATATACATCCGATATGATAGTATTATTTAACCAATTTAAGAGGCTTTCAACATATATGTATAAATACTCATATTGCCGTTTAAAATCTTTTTAGTAGATAATTTTATTGAAATTAGGACATGCTTCAGCACCAAGTCTATCGCAAACATCATTATATTTAACAGAATTGTTCATAAGTGATGTACATAGGTCACTAATCATCGCTAAAAACTCGCCCTTGTGTCATTATAGCATGTCTGATACCCTTCTTTAAACATCTATCTTATCTCAGATGATCCATGCATATGATAGCACCACATATTCTTATTAGATCTAGTCCCATAGAAGCCCTCTGTCCATAATCAATATAATTTGCATTACCATAAGAAAAATGAAAGTTATGCTTCTAGTTGTTCTTTTCATATTTTTCTCCTAAAAAAAAGCATAGTGGAATCACTATGCTACAATATAAACTCTGCGAAGAGTTCAGAGAATCTAACCATGATTTCAGCAAGGTTATGGGCGATGATTAATGCAAGTAGAAAATACCCTGCTTTAATTTCCCAAATCTGATATTTTTCAAATTTATTTTCAATATGTAATGCTCTAAGAATTCTAAGTGCAATCATAAAGAAAATCACTATTGAAATGAAATATATAGCTTGCTCAATCATTTTGATCATCCCTCTTATGAGACGTGACCAGCACGACTCTTCTTAATGTTTTCTTTCAACTCTTTTTCAAGTTTTGAAAAATCAACATTTTCTTGTTTTGTTATTTCTAATTTTTCTTTCTTCTTCTTTTCAAAAGCTTCTTCAGCTTTTTCTAACGTTTTACCAATTTGTGCTTCAAGCGCTAAAACCGTTAATTCATTATGGCTAAACTCAATCACTGCTTGTTCTAAAACCATAAAAATTTCCTGTTTCTTTTGAACAAATTTAATATGTCCGTCATATACATGTAATAAAATCGGAACGTGATCCTTGAGGATTGCCATCTCACCATCCTGATTTTTGATGACTGCATATTCAATTTCATCTTGGTGTGTTTCACCCAATTGCGTTAACACTTTGAAGATCATAAGCTTTCAGCCTTCTTAATAGCATCATCAATAGTACCAACCATTTGGAATGCATCTTCCGGTAGATTATCATGTTTACCTTCGATGATTTCTTTAAATCCTCTCACTGTTTCTTTAAGTGGAACAAATGATCCAGGTATACCAGTAAATTGTTCAGCAACATGCATGTTTTGAGATAAGAATAATTGAAGACGTCTTGCTCTATGTACAACAAGTTTATCTTCATCAGTTAACTCATCCATACCAAGGATTGCAATGATATCTAATAATTCATGATATCTTTGAATCATCTGTTGAACCTTACGCGCTACATCATAGTGCTCTTTACCAACGATGTGTGGTGCCAATGCTCTAGATGTTGAGGCAAGTGGATCAACCGCTGGATAAATACCGATTTCTGTCAATTGACGAGAAAGGTTAGTTGTTGCATCTAAGTGTGAAAATGTTGTAGCTGGTGCTGGATCAGTGTAGTCATCTGCTGGTACATAAACTGCTTGAATAGATGTAATAGAGCCCTTCTTTGTAGAAGTAATACGTTCTTGCAATCTACCCATTTCAGTAGCAAGCGTTGGTTGATAACCAACTGCAGATGGCATACGCCCTAATAAAGCAGACACTTCACTACCAGCCTGAATAAATCTAAATATGTTATCAATGAATAATAACACATCTTGTTTTTCTTCATCTCTAAAGTGTTCAGCCATTGTTAAGCCAGTTAATGCAACACGCATTCTAGCTCCTGGTGGCTCATTCATCTGACCAAATACAAGTGCTGTCTTATTGATGACACCGGACTCAGTCATTTCTTCATATAGATCAGAACCTTCTCTTGTACGTTCGCCAACACCAGCAAATACGGAAATACCTTCCCGCTCTTGTGCAATATTATTGATCAACTCTTGAATAAGTACTGTTTTACCAACACCGGCACCACCGAAAAGACCAATTTTACCACCCTTGATATACGGTGCTAATAAGTCAATAACTTTAATACCTGTTTCTAATATTTCAACTTCGCTAGATAGTTCATGAAACTCTGGTGCTTCTCTATGAATACTCATTATCTGATTCATGTCTAAATCGCCTTTAGAATCAATAGGTTCACCCAAGACATTAAAGATACGCCCTAAAACCTGTTTACCAACAGGTACTTTAATAGGACCACCTAAAACTTCTACTTCTAACTCACGTCTTAACCCCTCAGTAGGTTCAAGCGCAATTGTTCTAACAACATGATTGCCTAAGTGAATCGCAACTTCTAAAGTTACTTTAACACCTTGTTCATTTATTACAACTAAAGCATCATTAATATTTGGTAATTTGTCGTCAAAGTAAACATCAACAACAGGTCCAATAACTTGATTAATTTTACCTTTCATGATGACTCCTCCTAAACGTTTGAACCATTGACAACGTCAATGAGTTCACTTGTAATTTCTTGTTGTCTTGCTCTATGGTATTGCATATGCAAACGATCAACAATTTGATGTGCATTATCAGTTGCATTTTTCATCGCGATCATACGTGCAGCATGCTCGCTTAATTTCGCATCTGCTAATGCTTCAAATATTTTTGCTTCTACATATATACTAATCGTTCTATCCATAACAATTTCAGGACTGGCATCATAGATGTAATCACTATGAACTTTCTCATTCTCAAAAACAACTGGTAAGATCGATTTTTTCATGACTTCTTGTGATGCAGTACTTATATAGTGATTATGATAGATGATGACCTCATCTACATATCCTTCCTCGTATGCTTTTTTGATAATATCCGCATACTCTCTAATCGACATCGTAACCAAATCATCGCGGTGATAAATAATTTCATCGTTGATTAATGAAATATCGTTCTTTTGAGCATAATAAAATGCTTTTTTACCTATCGCTAATACTTGATAACTATCTTTACTCACATCTTTTGTTTCTGCGACGAAAGATTTATATAACTGGTTATGATAACCGCCACATAACCCACGATCAGCAGATATTAAAATATATAATTTGTTTGGATTTTCAATCGGTTCACAGTATCTGGATAAACCATCCATATTTTCATTAGCAAATTTTAAAATATCAAACAACTTACCTGAAAAATTTGTTGTATGCTCTAAAAGATCTGTTGATTTTCTTATTTTCGATAAGGCGATATTATGCATAGCTTGAGTAATGGTTGCAGTTTTATTAATTGAATCCATTCTAAGTTTAATATCTTTTAAACTCATCTTATTACCTTCTTAAGTGTCTTAATAAATTTATCTAGATCGCTTGCTTCAGGTAATGTTTTAGTATCAACTAAATGTTTATGAATACTTTGACCAAGTATACTCATATGAAGTCCTTGTTCAATTTCACTTTGAAGTTGAACAACTTGTTCTAAGTTTAAGTCATCCATTAAACCAGTAGATAACGCATAAATCGTAACAATTTGTGTAGCCATCTCTGTAAGCTCATGAACATCTTGTTTTAAAATTTCAACAGTCTTACGTCCACGTTCCAATCTGCGCTTAGCGCTTTGATCTAAATCTGAACCAAACTGAGCAAATGATTCAAGTTCGCGATAGTTTGCTAGATTGATACGTAATGTACCAGCAACTTTCTTCATCGCCTTCCACTGTGCAGCACCACCAACACGTGATACTGAAAGTCCCGCATTAATCGCAGGTCTTACACCTGAATAAAACAACTCTGTTTCTAGAAAAATTTGACCATCAGTAATGGAAATAACATTCGTTGGAATATATGCTGAGATATCGCCTGCTTTAGTTTCAATAATCGGAAGTGCAGTAATTGAACCACTACCCAGTTTCTCATTCAACTTCGCAGCACGCTCCAATAGTCTTGAATGAAGATAGAATACATCCCCTGGATAAGCTTCACGTCCTGGAGGTCTTCTTAACAATAATGATAATTCACGATATGCAACCGCATGTTTAGATAAATCGTCATATACAACAAGAACATCTTTGCCTTGTTCCATGAAATATTCAGCCATCGTTACACCAGCAAATGGTGCAAGATATAATAACGTACCTTCTTTTGATGCCCCCGCAGTTACAACAATCGTGTAATCAAGTGCACCTTTTTGGCTTAATAGTTTAACAAGTGCTGAGACACTTGATTCCTTTTGTCCAATAGCAACGTAAACACATAAAACATCTTTACCTTTTTGATTGATAATCGCATCAATCGCCAACGTTGTTTTACCTGTTTGTCTATCACCAATAATTAATTCTCTTTGTCCTCTACCAATTGGTACCAAGGCATCAATAACTTTAATACCTGTTTCCATTGAAGCGTTAATACCACCTCGGTCCATAACACCTCGTGCTTTTCTTTCAACTGGTAAATGATTTTTAGTCTTAATTGGACCAAGTCCATCTAATGGTTCTCCTAAAGGATTAACAACACGTCCCAACAATGCATTGCCAACTGGAACTTCGAAAATTCTTTTTGTTGTTTTAACCATATCGCCTTCTTTAATCAAATCAGTCTTACCAAGTAGAATAACTCCAACTTGATCTTCTTCAAGGTTAAATACCAAGCCTTTTACACCATGAGGAAACTCAAGCAATTCACCCATCATTGCTTGCCCTATACCATATACAATGGCAATACCATCACCAACTGAAAGTACTTTACCAATATTTTCTAATTTAACATCTTTTTCAAATGATTCAATTTGTTGTCTAATAACTTCAGTCATTTCTTTAACTTTTAAATTTGCCACAATTTCACCACCTTATAATGTCATAAATAATTCTTCTAATTCGCGAGCAATCGAATTATCCAGTGATTTTCCTTGATAAACAAGTTGTAACCCACCAATTAGATGATCTCTGACTTTGACGTGTAATTCTATCGTAAGATTTCTAAAGCGAGCTTGTAATTTCTTTGTCAAAGCATCGGTTTGCTTTTCATTCAATGGTTCTACCGTGTAGACATTGACATGTGCAACACTGTTTTTTGATCGCATCATTCGAACCCATTCAGGATATATATCATCATATAATTCCATACGGTTCGATTGTGCCAATAATTTAAGCATAGAAGCCAAATGAATATTTAATCCTAACTCATCAATTCTTTCTGCTTTCTCTTTTTTAGAAATCATTGGTGAATCCATCATCTTTAGCCACTTTTTATTACCAAACACGGATTCATTCAATTGATCAAATTGATAGGCAATCTCATCAACTAAATGATGCGCTTCAGCTACTTCAAGCAAAGCCATTGCATAACTATTCATGCTTTGGATCATCTCTTTCTTCAATAAGTTCATCAATGATATCTTGATGCTTATCTTGATCAATCTCTCTTTTAACTATTTTTTCGGCAGCAGCAAAAGCAACCTCTTTAATAGATTGTCTGATTTCTTCATTTGCTTGCGCAATTTCGTATTCAATATCTTTTTCTGCTTGTTTTAGACGAGTCTTCGCTTCACTCTTAGCTTCTTCAACAATTTTCTCTTGTTGCTTATATGCATCTTGAGTGAGTCTTGTCTTAAGATCTTCAGTTTCAGCTTTCATACGTTCATATTCGCTGATTGCTTGCTGCTGTAGATCTTGAGCATGCTGTCTTTCTTCTGCTGCTTTATCAAACTCTTCCGTTAGTGCTTCCTGTCTTTTTTCTAAAAATCGTGTAATTGGTTCCCAAAAATAAATTCTAACGATAACCATCATTATTACAAACACGATAATATTTAGGACAACCACACTCGGATTGGTGATAATAGAATTTAACCCCTCTAATATCGATTTAGCAGCTTCATTAAATATCTCTTGTAAATTCACTTACATCAATTCCTTTTTTATGCAGCTTGTGCAGCTGAGATTAAGATAAATGCGATAATAAATCCGTAAATACCAGTAGATTCAGCAATACCTTGACCAATGATCATTGTCATTTGGATTTTACCTTGTGCTTCAGGTTGACGTCCTACTGCCTCAGCTGCTTTACCAGCTGCGATACCTTGACCAATACCAGTACCTAAACCTGTTAATACG
The DNA here is from genome assembly GCA_965140505.1 of Acholeplasmataceae bacterium. Classification (GTDB taxonomy): domain Bacteria; phylum Bacillota_I; class Bacilli_A; order Acholeplasmatales; family Acholeplasmataceae; genus WOFB19. The sequence goes on along the minus strand of OZ223250.1, from coordinate 1,496,373 downwards.
GCAATACCTGCACCTAAGTAAGCAAGTCCACTGCTGATATTCCCTGTCATTTCTAATACATTTGGCATTGTTTGCGTAAATTGTGTTAATAAATCTAATAGCATATTTTTTTCTCCTTTTTTATTCGTAATTTAAATCATCTTCATCAATTTTAGTTGAAGACAATATAAGTGTTAATAAAACAAATACTACTGTTTGAATTAATCCAAACCCTATATCGAATATCAAGTGAAATATCGGTGTTAGAATAATTGCTAACCATGAAAGATTGATTGACCCAATCTGAATAACACTTGGTAATGAATATACTAAAAACAAGATGAGTGCACCACTTGCCACATTACCAAACAAACGTAATGCAAGTGATACAACCGGTGTGATTTCACCGATAATATTTAAAGGTGCGATAAACGGCGTAGGTTCAATAATGCTATTGATATGTTTTTTACCCTTTGAGATAAAACCCATCATCTGAATCACGAATACTGCAATAATTGATAAACTAAATGTAATCGCACTATACTTTGTAGGTGTATAGGGTAGGCCTGTAATACCTGAAATATTTGAAATGAATATATATAGCGCTAAAGATAGAATAATTGGTGTAATTATACGCCAATGTTTACCAATAACATCTTTAACAAAATTATTTAAAAATGAAATAGCTCCAATCACTAAAGATATGAACTTTCCTGGCTTCGCCTTAGGATCCATCTTTTTAACTTTATGTCCTATTAAGACCGAAAAAGTCATGATGATTAACATAATGACCACCGATGTAATAAAATATGGTGCTGTAAGTCCACTGACTAGATTATCAAGCAATGTCTGTATCATCTAAATCACCCTCCTTCGGCATGTCCTCTCTTATCTTTTTAAAATATGGAATTGGTAGATGAAAAATAAACACACCCATCTTCGTATTAATCGCACCTATAGCAAAAAATATATAACCATTCATCAATGTTTGTGTATTATCCCTCAATAAGAAGAACATAAAAGATAAAACGATTAAATAAATGATAGTTCTAAATATTATTAATAAATAAACAACTTCTTTATTCGCGTTATTCTTAGTAAATCTAACCATCAAGCTATAATTAAATAATGCTGTTACCGCACCTAAAATAGTCCACGTTGAAAATTCTCTAAAAAAGATATAAGCTAATACACTGACCAAAATAGAATACAAAATAGCTAAATAATTAACTGCTACGATGTTTTTCATAGACTTCCTCTCTTTTAATAAAGTTAATAAAAGATATAACACTAACAATAAATCCTAAAACAACACCGATTGCTGTGAAAACAAGATTCAATTCTGTTTCGGGATAAAACCTAGTACCAAGGTAATCGCCTAATAGCGCTAATCCAACAACTGTAAAGATCATTTGAACAATCATTGTATAACCAAAGACACCTCTTCTTAAAGTACTATATCGTCCGCTTCTTTTCTTAGGTTCGTGTTTATTTGGTTCCAAACAAACGGTCCCCACAATCTCCTAGACCTGGTACAATATATCCAACTTCATTTAAATGTGAATCTAATGCCGCAAGATAGATAGCTACATCAGGATGATCTTTTTGTAATTTTTTTACACCTTCAGGACAACCAACTAATCCAACATAACGGATGTCAGTAGCTCCAGCTTCTTTTACGATATCAATTGCTTTAGCAGCTGAACCAGCTGTTGCTAACATTGGATCTACAACTAAAACAACACTATTTTCAAATCCTTCAGGGAATTTCTTATAATAAACTTGAGGTTCCAATGTTTTTTCATCACGATATAATCCAACATGTCCAATTTTTGCAGTTGGAATCAAATTGTGAATACCTTCTACCATGCCTAAACCAGCTCTTAGAATAGGAACAATAACTACTTGTTTTTTAAGTTCATGAACTGTCGTTTTACAAATTGGTGTTTCAATTTCTTTAGCAACTGTTTCTAGATCTCTTGTAATTTCATAAGTAATAAGTCCACCAACTTCAGAGACACTTTCTCTAAACTCTTTTGTGCCTGTATTCTTATCTCTAATTTTAGCCATTTTGTGGTCAATTAATGGATGCTTTAATACTACTACTTTACTCATGTTCAAGACTCCTCAATCTCTTTAATTTTATTTAATCTTCTTAAATGTCTTTCTTCAAACTTGGCAGACATATAAGCATCAATCATTTTAAATGCTTTATCCTTAGGTGTTGTTCTACCACCTAAAGCAATCACATTAGCATTATTGTGTTGTTTTGCCAATGTAGCCGTGTTTTCATCATATATGAGTGCAGCTCGTATACCTTTAACCTTGTTTGCAGCAATGCTTATACCAATACCTGTACCGCATATAGCAATACCGAAATCAACAGTTTTTTTAACGACTGCTTCCCCTAGTTTTTTACCGTAATCAGGATAGTCAACCGATGCTAAGGAATGCGTTCCTAAATCACTTACGTCAATACTTTGTTGACGCAAGTAGTCTTTTATTTCTTCCTTCAGTTCGAAACCAGCATGATCACTCGCAATTGCAACTTTCATAATGACCTCCTATATTTCTCTTATTATTATAACATATAACCCCTTTTTCTTTGATGAAAAGAAAAAAAAGGATAAATATGTTATTTATCCTCTTTTTGTATTCTATAAGTTACTTTTCTACGTTCTAATTCTGTTAAAATTGCTTTTCTTAATCTAATATTCTTAGGTGTAATCTCAATTAACTCATCATCATTAATAAATGCTAAACAAGCTTCAAGATTCATTTCTTTTGCTTTTTTAAGAACAACCGTTGAGTCTTTACCTGCAGAACGCATATTTGTTAGTTGTTTTGCTTGAGTCACATTAACAACCATATCTTTATCTTTATTGGCTTCTCCAACAATCATACCTTCATATACACTTGTTCTTGGTTCAATAAACATTGAACCACGATCTTCAAGTCTACCAATTGCATAAGCAGTTGTCATACCATTATTTAATGAAACTAGTGAACCCGTTCTTCTATTACCAACAGATTCGTTGATCATTGGTCTATAATCTAAGAAGATATGAGATAAGATGCCATAACCCTTAGTTGCAGTTAAAAACTGTGTGCTAAAACCAATTAAACCACGAGATGGCATGATATAGTGAAGTCTTGAATAGTCACTTGCTTGATGCATCGTTACCAATTCAGCTTTTCTTTCACCCAACATTTCCATAACGCTACCCATATGTTCAGTCGGTAGGTCTACCTGTACTTCTTCATATGGTTCACATTGAACACCATCAATCGTTTTTACAATAACTCTAGGTCTTGAAACTTGGAATTCAAAATTTTCTCTTCTCATGTTTTCAATTAAGATACCTAAATGTAATTCACCACGACCAGATACAATCCATGCTTCTGCTTTACCAAGACGTTCAACTTTTAAACTCACGTCTTTTTGTGTTTCTTTAAACAAACGTTCTTCAATCTTAGATGCAGTAACGAATTTACCTTCTTTACCTGCAAACGGTGAATTGTTTGTTAAAAATGTCATTTGAACCGTAGGTTCATCAACATGCAATAAAGGAAGTCTTTCTTCATTTTCAGAATCACATACAGTTTCACCTACATGAATATCTGGAAGACCTGCAATTGATACGATATCACCTGCAGAAGCTTCTTTTACTTCAAATTTATCCAATCCAATTGATTGATAAATTTTTTGCACTCTAAACTCTACTTTAGAGCCATCTGCTCTAAGGCAAGTCACATTATCATTGACATTTACTGTTCCTTGATAAATTTTACCAACACCCATACGGCCAACGTATTCGTTATAGTCAATTAACGCCGGTTGAAAAACAAATGGTTTTTCCGTTTCTTGTGGAGGATTAGGTAGACTTTCGATGATTGTGTCTAAAATTGGAGCCATTTTCACATGTGGATTTAATTTTGGTTCATAGTTTGATAAACCATGTAATCCTGATGCATATAAAACTGGAAATTCTAATTGATGTTCATCAGCACCTAAATCGATAAATAAATCATATACTTCATTTACTGTTTTGTTGATATCAGCAAATTCTCTATCTATTTTATTAACAACAACAATTGGGAATAAGTGAGCTTCTAGAGCTTTTTTTAATACAAATCTTGTTTGAGGCATAACACCTTCGTATGCATCGACTAGTAATAATACACCATCAACCATATGCATGATTCTTTCAACTTCACCACCAAAGTCAGCGTGTCCAGGAGTATCTAAGATATTAATACGAATATCTTTGTAGATAATTGCAGTGTTTTTCGCTAGAATCGTGATTCCGCGTTCTCTTTCAATATCGTTACTATCAAGTACACGATCGCCTAGTTCAACATGAGCATCAAACTTTTCACTTTCTTTTAATAATTGATTCACAAGTGTTGTTTTCCCATGATCAACATGGGCAATAATTGCTATATTTCTAATTTCCATAAATTACACCTCATTTTATAACCGTTACTATTATATACTATTTTGCCTTTTTTACTAGTAAAAAGTAAGAAAAAGTCAAATGATAGCGTATTACACGTAAAAAAAGCAAGTATTTTATACTTGCGTTAAATCATCTATAGTAATTGACCCTTGTCTAAGTATTTTTATCGTTCCATCAAGATATATCATCACTGTTGATGAGACATGGCTCTTAGGTTCATTACCGTGTTCATAAATCTCTGAAACCTTATCCCCAAATTGGTCTTTGATCTCTTTGAGATCTTCAAGTGGGGCTTCACCACTCTTGTTTAAACTGGTAACTCTTAAAACGCCATAAGTATTGATTAGTTCTAACGCCTTTGGATGTTTAGGCATTCTAATTGCAATTGTATCCTCACCTGTTTTTTGTTTAAAAGCAGAGGTTGTACGCATAACAATCGTTAAAGCGCCGGGCCAAAATTTATGCATGATTTTTTCAATCTTGTCATCATAGACTGCAATATCTTTAATCTGATCAATTGATGATATGAGTAAAGGAATTTGTTTTGATTGTTCTCTACCTTTAACCTCATAGATTTTATGTAGCCCTACTTCATCATATAGCATAGCAGCAAGGCCATAAACTGTATCTGTAGGCATCACGATTAATTCACCTTTATTCATCTTCTAAAACACCACCAATACCGACAAATGTCATACGATCTTTACCTTGTAAATCTTTTAATTGAACAAGTCTTGCTTCTGGAAAATATTTTTTCACATAAGATGCAATCAATGCTCTTTGTTGATATCCATGTTCAAAACCTATTAAAGCTTTTTCCTTTAGATATGGTTTAATTTCTCTTAAGATAAGTTCGTAATAATCTGTACCAGTTTTGCCTCCATATAAAGCAACTTCAGGTTCCTTTTGAACGATATCTTGAACGACTTCATCATCAGGAATATATGGTGGATTTGATATGATAATATCAAATTTTCCATCAATATTTTCAAACCAACTACTAAGTACTGCCTTAACATTAGCTTTCAATGCATCAGCATTCTTTTTGGCAACTTCTAATGCATCACTGCTCACATCAGAAATCATAACATCTAAATGGTTTTCTTCTTTAGCAAGCGTCACACCAATACAGCCACTACCCGTACCTAAATCAAGTAGTTTTATATTCTCGTTTTCAAAATATTTATCATAATAATATAAAGTGTTTTCGACTAATTGTTCTGTTTCAACTCTTGGAATTAAAACATGTTCATTCACGTGAAACTGATACCCATAGAAAAATGCATACCCTAAGATATGTTGAACAGGTACGTGATCAATCATATATAACATTGATTTTTCAATGAAATCTTTCTCCAAATCAGCAGGGACTTCTTCTCTTTGGTTTAAATAAAACTGATGTGCATCTAAAGGTGATAGCTCCATCAGTAATAATTTAATCGCTTCTACTTCTTCATCATGTTCAACTGCAAATTGAGAAACTTTTCTTAATAAAGCTTCGTATGTCACTCTTGTTCTCCTAATAATTGACGTCTTTGAAATTCATTTAATAATGCATCTAAAACAAGTTCTAAACGGCCTTCCATAATCACATCTAATCTTTGTAGCGTAAGACCAATGCGATGATCAGTCACACGGTTTTGCGGGTAATTGTAAGTTCTAATCTTTTCACTACGATCACCACGACCAACAAGTGCTTGTCGTTCTGCACCTTCTTTATCTAGTTGCTCTTGTAAAAATTTATCATATACTCTAGCTTTTAATAAGGTATAAGCTTTTTCTCTATTTTCATGTTGTGATTTACCTTCTTGACAAGCTACAGCAATACCCGTTGGTATATGTGTAAGTCTTACAGCAGATTTAGTTGTATTAACTGATTGTCCACCAGGACCACTTGAACAGAATGTATCAAAACGAATGTCATTCCAATTAACATCAATTTCAATATCTTCAGCTTCAGGCATGACTAAAACCGTTGCTGTAGATGTATGGATACGTCCTTGAGATTCCGTTTGTGGAACTCTTTGTACCCGATGTGTACCCGATTCATATTTTAATTGTGAATAAATATGATCACCAGATACCATAAATTCAATCGATGTAAATCCTCCCATGGCACCTTCCATCACGTTTAACACTTCTATTTTCCAATTCATAATTTCGGCATATTTAGAATACATTCTGAATAAGTCACCAGCGAATATATTGCCCTCATCACCACCCGCTGCACCTTTGATTTCAACAATAACGTTTTTGTCATCATTAGGATCCTTAGGTAGTAATAGAATTTTTAATTCTTCTTCTGTTGTTTCAAGAAAAGCTCCAATCTTAGTAATCTCACCCTGTGCCATTTGAATCATATCTTCATCTGATTCCAATTCAAGCATTTCTTTTAGGTCTTTTAACTCTTCTGCTTTTTCTTTATATAAACGATATTTATCAACCGCTTTTTGAATTGTACTTAATTCTTTTAATAGTTTTGTCATCTCTTTTACTTCAACAGTACCTGTTGCTAGTAAATCTTGGATTTCTTGATATCTTTTTTCCATTAATTCTAATCTATCAAACATTTTTATCACCCGCTCTATATTACCACACTTCATATAATTTTTCCACAGCATATGCTATTGATTCTGCCATAAATAGTGATATACTGAAGTCAGGAAGGAAAGGTGGTATATAATGAATAAATTATATCAAGGATTAAACAAACAAGTAGCTAACTTAAGTGTATTTTTCACTAAGCTACATCATGTACACTGGTATGTAACAGGCCCTAATTTTTATGCCTTACATGCTAAGTTTGAAGCACTCTATGATGAAGTCAATGAATTGTATGATGCAATCGCAGAAAGATTGTTAATGATCGGCGGACAACCTGTTTCCAACTTAAAGTCATATCTTGAACTCGCAACTATTGAAGAAGGACATGGAAAAGACGATGCATTTGCAATGGTTAAAACCGTTCTTGAAGATATAAAACTCTTAAGAACAGAATTCTTAGAAGTTCTCGAGATTGCTCAAAAAGAAAAAGATGATGTTACTGCTGACCTGTTATTAGGTGCATTAGCTTCATTTGATAAGCATATTTGGATGTTGTCAGCTACTTTAGCTTAATTATTTTTTAATCAATAAAAAAACAATTCTGAATAATCTACACCCAAAAAGTTTTACTCCGTTTCCAACGGAGTTTTTCTTTTTTAGGACGGAGTTCTTTTTTAACAAAAAGAGTAGGACAAATATCACCTACTCTTTACGTCAATTAAACTAGTTTAACATCCTTTTTTGTGAATATTTTAAATATTATTACCGAATGAGTAATAATTATAAATGGGAATGAAACAATAAAAAGCAATATTGGTAACATCGAGAAATCACCAACGTTAGATGGTTCATTTGCATTAATTCCCAAATATAGATAACTACTGAACATTATAGTTGAAATCAATGTCAACAATAACAATAATTTACTGTATTTTTGATTACCAATAAAGTATAGTGCATCGATTAATACAGTAAAGATGAAAATCATCCAAATAGTGAAATATGAGACAAATTTGATTTGAAAAATTACATATGACAATATTACTATTAAAAAAGCAAATGGCACTATTATATTTTTCTTGTTCATTAAAATTCCTCCCTTAATTGTCTAATAATAAGCTCTACTGCTCATTTCAATGATATAACCAGCAAATAATGGCGCAGTGTATGAACGTGTTTCCACAGAAGGCATATCTCCTGTTAGAGGAATATAGCTACCTCTTAATAATCCAAATCCTAGATACATATTTGCAACATAATATGAATGACTAGCAATTTCATCAGCAACACTAGGGAAATTCCAAATGAATCTATCTCAGTGAACGTCGCTCTCAATTCTATAACGATTGTTATGGTTTTGTCAAAGATTTTATTTGGATATTTTACATGAATTGATAATGGTTGTAAAATTATGATTAAACAATCAAAAGTATATGTTCCCCATAAATTTAATGATGAATCTAAGGCACTAATCATTGTAAGTCACTGTATTCAAATGTTATCATAATACTTTCTTATTTTTCTCGCTATTGTTTCGGCCTTTTTCTAGAAATACATTTTTATCTCACGCCAAATTCTGTCCATTGTATTAAAATCTGAAGCCCCTTCTTTAGCTGGGCTAAATATTTCAACAAAAATATCCGTCTTATAATCATCAACTTCAGAAAACGTAATTGATAAAATCATCGTAGACGTATAAAATCTCAAAAGCTTTATCTCCAAAAAGACTGTGCTCACACGATCATTAATTATCGTCGTGTTTAATACATTAAACTTATTATTGCTTTCAATTTCGGCAATAATCTCTTCTTTAGACTTAATGCTGTGTAGTCTATGACTTCTAAAACTCATATTGCATTTCTCCCTTATGTATTGAATCGTATATATACTTCTATGATAGAAGAAAGCTTCCCAAAAATAAAGTGCTTTCATGAAATATGTGAAATCTATGACCTCATTATATTTAATTGCAATTATATTTTCTTGTGGTAATATAAGTATAGTGTTATATTTTGAATATCAAACTATTAAATGTTTATATAAAGGAGCATATGATGAATACACAAAAATTACCAGAGATTATTCAAGGTGGTATGGGTATCGGAGTTTCGAGTGTTAGACTTGCACGAACTGTATCAAAACAAGGCTATTTAGGTGTTTTAACAAGTGTTGCACTTGCTACAACACTTGTTAGAAGACTACAAAACTTTCAAGGAAGAAAAAGGTATGAAGATGCTATTAAAGCATTTCCTTATCCTGATATTGCAGATAAAATTTTAGATAAATATCAGCCATTATCTACTGTTGATAGATTAAAATCAAAATATCAAACAATAGAATTACCTAGTCTAAATCAAAGTGATGAATTAACTGAACTGATTGTTATTGCAAACTTCGTTGAAGTATACTTAGCAAAAAAGGGACATAGCGGATTAATTGGTATTAATTTGTTAGAAAAAATTCAATTGCCGACGCTCCCATCTATATATGGAGCGATGCTTGCTGGGGTTGATTATATCATCATGGGTGCTGGTATTCCTAAATATATACCAACTGTTTTGGATGCTTTTATAAATCATGAGAAAGCCACGATGCACATTAAAGTCACTGATGCTGACGATGAAATCATAACATTTGATCCAAAAACATTTGCTAAAACTGACAAATTGAGTAATCTCAAACGACCAAAATTTTTAGCGATTATTTCATCTAATACACTAGCGATGCATTTAACACGAAATGAAACATCTAAACCCGATGGCTTCATTGTCGAAAAACCAATCGCTGGTGGTCATAATGCACCTCCTCGTGGTCAATTAGTGCTAAACACCGATGGTGAACCAATCTATAGTGAACGAGATAACGTCGACTTAGAAAAACTAAAAAAAATTGGGTTACCTTTCTGGCTAGCTGGAGGGTACGGTAATCACGAAGCATTTGTTGAAGCAAAACTTTTGGGTGCTGTCGGTATACAAGTTGGTACAGCATTTGCATTTTCAAAAGAATCCGGTATGACAAGATCTCTTAAAACACGTATTATCAGATCTCTTAAAAAAGGCGCTGTTCATGTTAAAACAGATTTACTCGCATCCCCAACAGGATTTCCTTTTAAAATTATGAAATTAAAGCATACCGTTGGTGATGAAAAGACTTATCATGATAGAAAACGAGTGTGTGATATAGGATACTTAAGAGAAGTATATAAAAAAGCAGACGGCATGATTGGGTATAGATGTCCGGCTGAACCTGTATCTGCCTATATTAAAAAAGGTGGAAAACTTGAGGATACTGTAGGGTGTAAGTGTCTATGTAACGGACTTCTTTCAACAATTGATCTAGGTCAAAGGAAGAAAGATCATAAATTAGAACCCCCAATCATAACTTCTGGTGATCAATTAAACTATATATTATCCTTTTTGAAACCTGGAGAAAAACTATACAGTGCTATTGATGTAATTAAAGCTATAATTAAACCTGTTTCTACTAAACTCGCATAAAAAAAGCCACTCAGTTTGAGTGGCTATATCTTTAATCTCTATAGGCTTCGTATGAAGACTCTTCTCTTTCTTCTTTAGATAAGAATCTTGAAAATTCAGTATCAAATCTAAATGGTAACATGATACCTGCGGCACCCTGTCTATTTTTAGCAACGATTAACTCTACATCCCCTGTCTTCTTATCAACATCTCTTGTATAATAATCGTTTCTATATAGGAACATAACGATATCTGCATCTTGCTCAATACTACCAGATTCACGCAAATCAGCAAGTACCGGTCTCTTATCTTCACGTTTTTCAACATCACGTGATAACTGAGATAATGCCATAACTGGAATTTTTAATTCTCGCGCCATTTCTTTTAAACTTCTTGAAATCTTAGCAACTTCTTCTTGACGATTACCGCTTCTTGAATCACCTTTTATTAATTGAAGGTAATCAATAACGACAAACTCTAAATGTCCTTCTTGTTTAAGTTTACGACATTTCGCTCTAATATCTGCAACAGATACAGCAGCTGAGTCATCAAAATAAATATTCAATAACGAAAGTGTTTGAATACCACCTTCCATGTGTTGCCATTCAGGTGCTGTTAAATGTCCACTCTTAATCTTATTATTTTCAACATTAGATTCAGCACTTAACATTCTGGCAGCTAATTGATCGTTGCTCATTTCAAGCGAGAAAATTGCTACACCAGCTTTACCTTCTTTGTTTTTCTTAGCGATGTTGATTGCTAAGTTCATCGCAAACGCAGATTTCCCCATTGAAGGACGAGCAGCAAGAATAATTAATTCTTCGTTTTGTAAGCCAGCTGATAATTTATCGAATTCAGCAAAACCAGTACTTAAGCCTGTAATACCACCTTTTTTATTTCTATTTAATTCAGTCTTAACTTTAACTGCTTGGATAACTTCATCCATTTTTGTAAAAGCACTTGTTTTACGCTTTTGAGCAAGTGCAAAAATTTCTTCCTCTGCTCTTGTAATATAATCAAATGCCATTTCATCTTTTTTATATCCATCTTCAACAATATCACTTGCTAACCTTATCACTTGGCGTTTCAATGACCCATCTTTAACAAGATCAATATATGTTTCTAAGTGATCAATTGATGGTACAGTTTCTGTTAAGGCTAACAAATACTTACGACCACCAGCTTTTTCTAAACTTTGCGTTTGTTCAAGACGTGCTGCAACACTCGCAAAATCAATGTTTAAACTTTCATTAAACAAATCCTTCATAGCTTTATAGATAAGTACATGGCTTTGTTCAAAAAAGTCATCCTCGCTTAACTGGTCAATGACTGTAACGATTTCTTTAGGGTCTAAAAAGACTGTCCCTAAAACTGATTGTTCTGCTTCTTGATGATAGGGTAAAACTTTTGCCATATCTCTTACCTACTTTTCTATAACTTTAACTTCGAATTGCGCTTTAATATCTTTGTGTAGTTGTACAAATGCTGTATAAATACCAATAGAATTAATTTCACTTTGTAATTCTAGTTTTTTCTTGTCTATTAGTATACCATGAGTTTTTTGAAATGCTTCAGCAATTTGTTTAGTTGTGATACTTCCAAATTGTTTACCATCTTTACCTATTTGAATTTCTAATACAACTTGTTTACCATCAATTTCAGATTTTAATTTTTTCATTAAGTCTAAATGACGTTGTTCCGCTTCTTTTTGTTTTTGTTGTTCATTTGCTAACTCTTCTAGATTTTCATCATTAGCAAGCACTGCTTTCTTTTGATTTAATAAGAATTGTCCATATCCATTTGCCACTTCAATGATTTGATCCTTATTACCTTTACCTTTAACATCGGTAGTTAAAATAACTTTCATCTTTTCGCCTCCATCATATTCTAATTCCACGTATTGTCTCAATTGCTCATAAACCTTTTGGATTGATGTGTTTTTAATCTGCACGGCAGCACTGTTGAAGTGCCCCCCGCCACCCATCATCTCCATAAGGATTTGAACATTGATTTCATTCAAACTTCTCGCACTAACGGCTACTGTATGATCATCAATTCTTGCAATAGTAAACGCAGCATCGATACCGCTGATCTCTAGTGCTGCATCAGAGACTTGTGCCAACAATACACGATCATCGTAAATATCAGCAGTTACGACAAATGCGAAACGTCCCAAGACTAATTCGACTTGGTCTAATAATCTATTGATCTCCATGATACGCATCATATCACGTCTTAACCATGTTTTTACAAGTGCTGCATCAGCGCCTAAATCTTTTAATTTTGCAGCAATATCAAACGTTCTAGATGACGCTCTATAAACAAAGTTCGATGTATCAACTAATAACCCACCATACATTATAGATGCTTCAATTGGTGTGATTTGCGCTTCTTCTTCAACATTATAAAAACTAAGGAGTTCCATCGTAAGTTCAATAGATGAACTTGATGAAGGTTCAATAATTGAGAAAATCGCATTAAACCTTTCATCACCTACACGATGGTGATCAATTACAATTAGATTTTCTGTCTTCTCTAAAACTTCCGGTACCATCACAATCTTAGGCGACTGTGAATCAACAACAATAATTAAACTTTCATCATTTATTTTTTCAAGCGCAATTTCACTTGATACAACATGAATATGACTCAATTGATCTTTCACATCATTATATATTTTTAACACTGTAGCATCTAATTTATCTTCATCGATGATTATGTATGCTTGTTTTTTACTTGCTATCGTCATGTGATAACATACAAGCATCGCACCAAAAGCATCCATATCAGCTAAATGGTGCCCCATGATATAAACATCTTTTGCTTTCTCTATAAAATCCCTAATCGTTTGTGCATTAACTCTTACACCAACTCTTGAATTTTTAATCGATGCATCACTCTTAGCACCAAAGTATTCAATCTTTTGGTCTTGGATATTAACAACCACCTGATCGCCACCACGTTTTTCAGCAAGTTCAACCGCATTTTGTGCATATACACCAATTTCTTCATATGATATATCCCAAGAAGCGATACCCATTGAAATAGATACACGTACTTTTTGTTCTGCAGAGATTTTTCTCACCTTATCAAGGAGATCAAATTTATTTTCAATCATAGAACTTAAGTTCTTTCGATCGGTAATAAGTAAAATCTTATCGTCATCATAAGGTTTTAAATAACAATCCATTTCACTGGCCCAGTCATTAATCGCAGCTAAATACTCACCCTTAATAGATGATTGTTCAGATACATCTAAAACAGCCAATGCTTCATCAAGATTATCTAAAAATATTAAGCCAAGCGCTGGAATTTGATCATTATACTGCTTTAATACTTCTTCTCTATGTGTTACATCGAATAGATAAAAAAAGCGATATTCAGGACGGTAGACAACATCATAGAACTTGCTATCTTTTTCAATAACAAAGTTTGTTTTACTGTTAGAAGCTAATTCAAACATTTTTTCATGAATATCTTCTAACTTTTTATTGTTAACTTTGTTACCAAATATCGATTGAGCATGTGGATTCGTCCACTTAATCTCCATCTCCTCATCAATTGCCATCATACCAATTGGTAATTCATTAAATATTTCATCACCAGCTTGAGAAATGTGATAAGAAAGTTTTGACCACATCGATAATCTATTTTGTAATGTTGAAATCTTTTGATGATTCCTTTGATTTAATAATATGTATAATCCAATAAACAAGAACACCAAAGCCAAAAAAAGCGTTACTAACGCGATTATTTCACGTGATGATCCGATTGTGAAAGTTGGTAAATATAGAAATACAGTTACTGCAATCAAAATACCAGAAATAAGTAAAAATATCCATCGTTTCATAAATGCACCTACTTTAATCATATTATATCAATAATATGCCTCATTTTCAATTGAATGAACGCGTTCTTTAAGTAAAAAAAAAGCTGCGAACGCAGCTTTATATTATTCTTTTACGAATGGTAGTAATGCCATGTGGCGAGCACGTTTAATAGCGATTGCTAATGGTCTTTGCCATTTAGCAGATGTTCCTGTTACACGTCTTGGTAAAATTTTACCACGATCTGTAATAAATCTTCTTAATAATTCAACATCTTTAAAATCAATATGTTCAACTTTGTTTTGAGTAAAGTAACATACTTTTTTACGTCTCTTAAATCCACCACGTCTATTGTAAGCCATAGTTTTTCCTCCTTAGAATGGTAAATCTTCTTCAGCGGCAAGTTGTTTACTTGTTTCGTAAAACTCGTCGCTGTCATCATTTGAAACACTAGGTTGTTCAGTGTAGCCAGAATTGTCATTCTTATTTTCTAAGAATTGTACAGTGTCACAAACGACTTCAGTAATGTATCTTGTGCCATTTTCAGCTTCATAAGTTCTTGTTTGAATTCTTCCTTCAACACCCAATAAAGCACCTTTTGTAATGTATTGTGCTAAATTTTCTGCTTGTCTGCGCCATACGATACATTGAATAAAATCTGCTTGACGTTCACCTGATTGATCAGTAAATTGACGATTAACAGCCAGCGTAAAATTAACAAATGATATGTTTGACTGAGTTGCTTTCAATTCAGGATCTTTTGTGATACGTCCTACAAGGATAACGCGATTAATCATATTATTCGCCTTCCTTTACAACAATGTAACGAATTACTTCTTCAGTAATGTTTACAACACGGTTAAATTCAGCAATTGCTTCTGATGTAGCATCCACAAGTAGCCATACATAATAACCTTTGTTAAAATGTTGAATTTCGTAAGCTAAATCTTTAAGTCCTAACTCTTTAAGTTCTAGTACTTCGCTATTGTAATTAGCAAAGATTTCGTTAAAATTATTAACAATACCTTTAATACTTTCACTTTCTACAGTTGGACGGATGATATACATAACTTCGTATTTTTTCATCTTTCCACCTCCTTTTGGTCTTTGGTCTCGTCTCTTGACAAGACAAGGATATATCTTTACGCCCAATCATTATATCATATATAATGGTGATTAACAACAACATAAAGCCATTTTTTTATATAAGATTAATAAGTGTTTGATAGATTTTTTCTACTGTTTCTTTTTGAGCTTCTACTCGAGACTCTTGATTAAAAATTATTTGATAAGATTTGCAAAAATCATTAGTGCAAATCGCATAATATGCCACGCGTTTTTCACCGACATCCTGAAGTGTTGGACCTGCATCTCCAGTGATACCAATACCAATATCGGTACCTATTTTTTCCATCACATTTTTAGCCATTACTTCAGCCACTTCAGATGATACAACACGATACTTTTCTATCAGTTTTGCTGGCACATCTAGTTGGTTAATTTTGGAATCAATAGAATATGTGATTAAACTACCTTTTAAGACATGGGATGCTCCTGGTATCTCGGCTAATTTATACGTTGCAAGCCCACCCGTCATACTTTCCGCAAAAGCAATGGTTAAACTGTTTTCTTGAAGTTTATCCTTTACCTCTTGATAGATCATGACAATGCAAATGTAACTTCGAAAGTTACAACATCTCCCACTTCATTTATTCTATTACCACCAAGTGTTATATCTGTTCCAAACGGAAGACCGCTTAAACTAGTAAGTAGATCTTGGATATTTGTTACATTAATTGTATTACTATCAATTGTTAAACTAGTAATCAAATCATATATTTCGAGATTCTTATACCCTTGACGCGTATAATCAAAACCAATAATTAATACACCTGAAGCATATGTTTCTGGATATTTCCATAATCCTGATACATAATCGATAACAGTAACACCTAATTTTGGACTTCTTATTGATTCAACATAATCTTCTTCAAGAAATTGATTGATAATTTGCGCAATAACATTTATATTCAAACTGTAGTTAATACCTTCAGTATAAACAACCTTTCCATTATCATTAAGGTTTGTAATTTTAGCAACGTTAATACCTAAAACTTCACCATTTAAATTAAATAACGGACCACCACTATTACCAGGGTTAATTTCAGCATCATGCATGATACCTAAATCAAACACGCTTCGATAACTAATTTTTTCAACACTTATTATGCCATGGGAAACATGTTGATGTAAGTCTGTTTCAAGTGGTGTACCAATTGCGTAAACATCTTGTCCTTGAACGATATCTACATACTCGCTTCTCGTGATTGGCGGAATATCAAGTATGGGAAGATCATCATCTGTAACAACTCTTAATACTGCGACATCATAAGCTTCTCTGACTTGATAATCAGTAACTGCATATTCTTTTGTTTGATCCGTCATGCGAATTCTTATTTCATCATTTTCTCTAACAACATGATTATTAGTTAGTATGTAATATTGAAATTTTCCTGATTCCAATTTTTTAACTTTAAAAATTGTTCCTGATCCTAATCCATTAGACCCAATCACAGTAACAACAGCCGGTGTTACCCTTTCAATCATTGCTGTTGCTAAATTATTATGTTCTTCTATCCCATTCGTACCAACTTCAATAACGTTCGCACTAACTGATGTATCTAAAAAATTAGTATCTAAAGCAGAGATTCTTGGTGCGATTACATTCATATTAAGCGCAACATTAATACCTTCTACTGGTACTGCAGATGCAGAATCATCGCTCATATATACCTTTGTAAGCTGAATACCAATCACATTACCGTCAAGACTAACAATCGGTCCACCTTCCATACCAGGATTTGTTTCAGAACTGTGGATAAAAGTTAACCCATCAATCATCTTATAATCATATGAAGTAACACCGAGAATACCTTCTGAAACATAATTGAACATTTCAACTTCATAAGGTGTTCCAATTGCATATAAATCTTCACCAGCTGTGATATCTACAGTAACACCAGAAGCAATTTGTGCAATTGGATAAGCATCTAAATCATCTGTGGTTTCAATATATATAACTGCAAATTGATAAGTTTCATCAGTAACAATATTGGATACAGCATACTGTTCGTTCTCAGTAATAACTACAAATTGATCAGTAGCGACATCCAATACATTTTCATATACCGTAAGTATCGCATATGATTTAGTATTTGTTTTTGAATCAATTACAGTTTCATTAAAGATAATACCTGATCCGAAATCTCCATCAAGCTGTTGAATTATCACCACTGATGGTTTAACACTATCAATCATACTGATGCGTGCTTGTTCATAAGCACTTTCAGATTTATAATCATCGTTTGCATCTACTTTCCATGCACATCCAACTAATGTAGCAGATAACATGATGGTTGTTATTAATAAGACTAAATGTTTAATTTTCATATTTTTCTTCTCCTAACTGAAACACTCTAGTTGCATTAATCGTTGTTTGTTTAATCACTGCCTCGAGTGATATATTTTTAATATCTGCTATTGCTTGCGCAATATGAATTAATCTTTTTGGTTCATTTCTTTTTCCTCTAAATGGGTGAGGCGATAAATATGGACTGTCCGTCTCAAGCAAAATTCGCTCCAGTGGAATCTCTTTTACGATTTGTTTAACCTCTTTCGCATTCTTGAATGTCACAGGTCCATCAACGCCTATATAAAATCCTAAATCAATTGCTCTATTCGCATTTTCTAGATTAGATGTAAAGCAGTGAAAAACACCAAAAACTTTTCCATTATAAGGCTCTATGCATTGATACGTTTGTTCAAATGAATCTCTCGTATGAATAATCAATGGCAAACGGTATTTAATTGATAATTCGATTTGTTTAATAAAACACGCTTTTTGTTTTTCAAGATTATCATCTCTCCAATACAAATCAATACCACACTCACCTATAGCGATTACCTTAGGATGGCTTAATAAGGGCTCTAGACCATCTGTTGATTCATCATCAGCGGCACTTGGATGAATACCAACAGACGCGTAAATTTCAGGATACTTTAATGCGAGTTCAATTGCTTTTTGATTTGTTTTAGAATCAATACCTACAACAAGTATTTTACTAACACCTGAGTTAATAGCATCTTGTATCACTTGATCAAAATCATCATTAAAATCTTCTATGTTTAAATGGCAATGTGTATCTATCATTATCGTGTGTACTCCTTTATATAAAATATTTTAACATATAATTCTATATGACATACATTTTATCACTCAATAACGATTTTATCATTGAATTATGTGAAACTATTATTTATAATAGTACTATAACGAAAAATAAATTTTTAGGGGGTTCACTATGGCTTATTGTAGAAAATGCGGTAAAGAAATTGATAACGAGGCAGTTATTTGTCCCTTTTGTGGGGTTCAACAAAAATCAAATATATCTGCTCCAGTTGAAGACAACGGTGGTTTTGGTTGGGGTCTATTAGGATTTTGTGTGCCTGTTGTTGGTTTAATCTTATACTTGGTTTGGAAAGATGAAAGACCATTAACCTCTCGTGCAGCTGGTAAAGGCGCTTTAATCTCTGTTATTTTAGGAGTCGTAATTTGGATTATATATTTTGTTGTCATTGTTGGTTTACTCGCCGGTGGCGCAGCTGGTGGATTCGGGTATTAATTAATGGCTTTTTGTAGAAATTGTGGTCAACAAATTGATAATGAAGCTGTCTTGTGCCCCCACTGTGGAGTTCAGCAAACCAATATGAATCATTCAATGTCAGTCAGTGATGATGGAAATATTGGATGGGGTCTATTAGGATTCTTCGTACCAATTGCTGGTCTTATACTATACCTGATTTGGAAGGACGAAAGACCTAAATCGGCTAAATTAGCTGGTATTGGTGCTTTAGCAAGTGCGATTTCGTGTATAGCAATATATATCATTATGATTATTATCATGTTATTAGCATGGCTATCAGTATCACTGCCATTTCTTGTATAATTAGTATTGTGATTTATAAAAAATAGAATAGAGGAGAAGGAAAAATGGCTTTTTGTAAAAATTGTGGTCAAGAAATTGATGATGAAGCAGTTGTTTGCCCACATTGTGGCACGCAACAAAAAGAATTGAAAGTAGAAAGTGAAGATAACGCAGGCTTTGGTTGGGGCTTATTGAGTTTTTGTCTTCCAATAGTAGGATTAATTCTATTCATAATTTGGAGAGAAGAAAAACCTAAAACTGCTAAATTAGCTGGTATTTGTGCATTAGTTGGATTCATATTAAATATCATTGCTTATGCATCAGGATTAGCTGGTAACTTATTTGGCTAATTATTGTAATTACTGCGGAAGAGAAAACAAAGAAGGTGGAAGATCGTGCTTGCATGTATCTCCGCCTTCTAAATTTTTCCCTGTTCTCACACTTGTTTTACTCATGTTTATTCCTGTAGTAATGCTCCACTTTCTTCATCCCTATCTTTCAATTCTAAGCATATCAGCAATTTCGTTATCACTAGTATTACTGCTTGTAACAGTTCTTGATTTCGTAACAAAAAAAGATATTTTAGCCTTATTATTTGGATGTCATCAACATAAGACTAAGAGCATTAAAATTAAGTCATATATATTCCCTATATGTGCAAGATGTACTGGTATATATTTTGGTGTCTTCATCTTTACAATCATGCTAATATTTATAAAATTGCCTTGGTATCTATCAGTTATATTTGCACTACCACTTATTATTGATGGCCTTCTTCAGCAGTACAAGCATTTTCAAAGTACCCAATTTAGACGGCTATTGAGTGGATTCTTATTTTCGTTCACATTTATCTATGTATTTTATTTATATCAATATGCAATGTTATCACTAGGACAATGGATTGCATCACTCATACAATAAAAAAAACAGACTTATTTAAAAAGTCTGTTTTATTTTTTAATAAATGTTAATACTATTCAACAATCTTAGTTACTGAACCAGCACCAACAGTACGTCCACCTTCACGAATAGAGAACTTAGTTCCTTCTTCTAATGCGATTGGGTGAATTAATTCAACGATCATGTTAGTGTTATCACCTGGCATAACCATTTCAGTACCTTCTTCAAGTGTAATTACACCTGTAATATCAGTTGTAGTGAAATAGAATTGAGGTCTATAGTTTGAGAAGAATGCAGTATGACGTCCACCTTCTTCTTTTGATAATACATAAACTTGAGCAGTGAATTTGTGGTGAGGAGTAATTGATTTAGGTTTAGCTAATACTTGACCACGTTCAACTTCGTCACGGCTTACACCACGAAGTAATGCACCGATGTTGTCACCAGCTTCAGCATAGTCTAATAATTTTCTAAACATTTCAACACCTGTAACTACAGTTTGTTTAGTGTCGTGGATACCAACGATTTCGACTGGATCCCCAACTTTAACTTGTCCACGATCAACACGTCCAGTAGCAACTGTACCACGACCTGTAATTGTGAATACGTCTTCAACTGGCATCATGAATGGTTTATCAGTATCACGAACTGGAGTATCGATATAACTATCTACAGCGTCCATTAATTCGTTGATTGCGTTAACCCATTTTTCATCGCCGTTTAATGCACCAAGTGCAGAACCGCGTACGAATGGAATATCATCGCCTGGGAAATCATATTCTGATAACATTTCGCGAACTTCCATTTCCACTAAGTCTAATAATTCTTCGTCGTCTACCATATCGCATTTGTTTAAGAATACGACCATCTTAGGTACACCAACTTGTCCTGCTAATAAGATGTGTTCTCTAGTTTGTGGCATAGGACCATCTGCAGCAGATACTACAAGAATTGCACCGTCCATTTGAGCAGCACCTGTAATCATGTTCTTAACGTAGTCAGCATGACCTGGGCAGTCAACATGTGCATAGTGACGGTTGTCTGTTTCATATTCAACGTGTGCTGTATTAATTGTAATACCACGTTCTTTTTCTTCTGGCGCACTATCAATAGATGCATAATCTTTCATTTCAGCATAACCTTTAGCTGCTAATACAGTTGTGATTGCTGCAGTTAAAGTTGTTTTACCATGGTCAACGTGGCCGATTGTACCAATGTTAACATGTGGTTTAGTTCTTTCGAATTTTTGTTTAGCCATTGTAATATTTCCTCCTAATTTATTAGAAATTATTTTTTATCTTCATCATATTTATTCTATATGAATTTACCTATTTTTGCAAGTAAGTGGATTAATTAGTTCCACGTTTTTTAATGATTTCTTCCATGATTGATTTAGGTGTATTATCATAGTGAGAAAATTGCATCACGAAATTTGCACGACCTTGTGTGTTTGAACGTAATGAAGTAGCGTATCCGAACATTTCTGAAAGTGGTACAAATGCTCTAATAGCAACCGCATTCCCGCGCCCTTCTTGTGATTCTAAACGTCCACGACGTGATGTAATATCTCCAATTACGTTACCTACATAATCATTTGGTGTAACAACTTCAACGTCCATGATAGGTTCCATAATGACTGGAGAACATTTTGATTTAGTATCTTTAAGTGCCATAGATGCTGCAATCTTATATGCCATTTCAGATGAATCGACATCATGATAAGAACCGAATTTTAAGGTTGCTTTAACATCAATTACTGGATAACCGGCTAAGATACCATTAGGTAGAGCTTCTTCTAACCCTTTTTGTACTGATGGAATATATTCTCTTGGAATAACCCCACCGACAATTTTGTCAACAAATTCAAATCCTTTACCTGGGTTTGGTTCAAAATCGATCACAACGTGACCATATTGTCCACGACCACCAGATTGACGGATAAATTTAGCTTCAACTTCTGCAGGTTGACTGATCGTTTCTCTATATGAAACTTGTGGTTGAGCAACGTTTGCTTCAACTTTGAACTCACGTTTCATACGGTCTACGATGATGTCTAAGTGTAACTCACCCATACCTGCAATAATTGTTTGACCAGTTTCATGGTCAGTAAATGTTCTGAATGTTGGATCTTCTTCAGCAAGCTTAACTAGCGCAGCACTCATCTTGTCTTGATCTTGTTTAGTCTTAGGTTCAATTGCTACGTTAATAACTGGTTCAGGAAATACCATTGATTCTAAAATGATGTCATCTCCGACCATTGCTAATGTATCACCAGTTGTAGTGTTTTTTAAACCAACAACAGCAGCGATATCACCAGCGTACACATCGCTAATTTCTTCACGAGTGTTAGCATGCATTTGAAGAATACGTCCAAAACGTTCTTTATTATCTTTGTTAGTGTTCATAACATATGAGCCAGCAGAGATTTTACCAGAATATACACGGAAGAATGTCAAACGACCTACATATGGGTCAGTCATAACTTTAAACGCTAATGCTGTAAATGGTTCATCATCGTTAGCATGGCGCTTAACTTCATTACCATCAGAATCTTGACCAATAACAGCTTCGATGTCTGTTGGAGCTGGTAAGTAATCAATAACTGCATCTAATAAAAGTTTAACCCCTTTATTTTTAAATGCAGTACCACAGACTACTGGAAAGAATTTAACATCAAGTGTAGCTTTACGCATAACTCTCTTTAAATCTTCAACAGCGACTTCTTCGCCTTCTAAGTAAGCCATCATAATATCTTCATCGAAATCAGCTAAAGCTTCGATTAATTCGATACGTTTTTCTTCAACGATATCTACTAAATGACTTGGAATTTCAATCTCAGTAGCGATTTCATCAGCATTACCATCGTAATGATAAGCTTTTTTAGTTAATAAATCAATCGCACCATCAAAGTCTGCTTCTGCACCAATTGGCCATTGAATAGGAACAGCCTTAACGCCTAAACGGTTGTGGATAGTTTTAATAGCTCTTGCGAAATCAGCACCAATTTTATCCATTTTATTAATGAATACAATTCTTGGAACTTTATACTCAGTTGCTTGACGCCAAACTGTTTCAGTTTGAGGTTCAACACCGGCTTGTGCATCTAAAACAGTAACAGCACCATCTAGAACGCGCAGTGAACGAGATACTTCAACTGTGAAATCGACGTGACCTGGAGTGTCAATAATGTTAATTTTATGTTCTTTCCAGAATGCAGTCGTCGCAGCAGAAGTAATCGTAATACCACGTTCCTGTTCTTGGGCCATCCAGTCCATAGTTGCTGCACCTTCGTGAACTTCACCGATTTTGTGAATTTTACCAGTATGGTAAAGAATTCTTTCAGTAGTCGTTGTTTTACCAGCGTCAATATGAGCCATAATTCCTATGTTACGTACTTTTTGTAATGGGAATACACGAGGCATAATTTAAATCTCCTTCTTTTACCAACGGTAGTGTGCGAATGCTTTATTAGCTTCAGCCATTCTATGCACATCTTCACGTTTCTTAACAGCAGCTCCTTGACCGTTTGCTGCGTCCATAATTTCTTTTGCTAATCTTTCTTCCATAGTCTTTTCATTTCTAAGTCTAGCATAGTTGATTAGCCATCTTAAGCCTAAAGTTTGTTTACGAGAAGCTCTAACTTCTACTGGTACTTGGTAGTTTTGACCACCAATACGTCTAGAACGAACTTCTAAAACTGGCATGATATTATTTAAAGCTTCATTGAAAACTTCGATTGGTTCGCGTCCTGTAACTTCTTTAACGCGGTTGAATGCACCGTATAAAATACTTTGTGCAGTTCCCTTTTTACCATCTAGCATAATAGTGTTAACAACTCTTGTTACTAATTTAGATTGATAAATTGGATCAGGTAAAACATCACGTTTTACAATATGTCCTTTACGTGGCATAAGTTCACCTTTCCTTTCATATAAGATTTTTTATTTTTTAGTTTTTATTTTTTCTTTGGGCGTTTTGCACCATATTTAGAGCGGGCTTGTTGACGATTAGCAACACCTGAAGCATCAAGTGTACCACGTACAATGTGATAACGTACCCCTGGAAGGTCTTTTACACGTCCACCACGAATAAGCACAACACTGTGTTCTTGAAGTGAATGTCCGATACCTGGAATGTATGCAGTTACTTCTGTTTGATTACTTAATCTAACACGAGCATATTTACGTAATGCAGAGTTTGGTTTCTTTGGAGTCATTGTAGTAACACGAGTACATACGCCACGTTTTTGTGGTGATGCATAGTCACTTTGACTCTTTTGTAAACTGTTGAAACCATATCCTAATGCAGGTGATTTTGATTTGTATTTCTTGTCAGTTCTTCCGTTTTTTACAAGTTGTTGTATTGTAGGCATTTGATTGTTCTCCTTTCTATAGACACATATCCATGCGTTTCTTTTTTTCGTCTCAAAATTTTTTTGGCTTTGTTAAGCCAAAATATTTATATGTATTGTGTGTGAATCACACAGCGTTTTTATTATATAATAAAGGGTATTCAAAGTCAACAGTTTTCTATTTGTTTTTTACTTTTTATTCCTTGATTGTTAAGTTTAGATGTTTAATTATATGCATATTGATAAAAACCATAAAAATAATCCGCCAAAGCGGATTATTTTATTATATCGCATCTGTTAGTCTAACAATTTCATCAATTGTATCGCTAATAAATTGAATTGTTTCTTCTAATGGTTTAGATGTTGAAATATCAACGCCTACCATTTGAGCTAATTCCAATGGTGTCTTCGTTCCACCAGCTTTTAAAACCTCAATCCATGCTTGTGGATCCATTTCTCCATTAAAAATCTTACCTGATACAACTGTACCAATGGTTAATCCTGCAGAATATGTATAAGGATAAAGACCCATGAAATAATGAGGTTGTCTTATCCATGTAAGTCCTGCATAATCTGGAATCTCTACAGCATCACCCCAAAACTCACGTAATACGCCAACTTTTAAATCGTTTAATACGCGGGCTGATAGTGGTTGTCCAGCATCTACTCTTTCGTATACTTTTCTTTGAAATGCAGCTTCTAATAAGTGCGTTACAAAGTTATGGTAGTAAGTTCTTGAAACCATAACTGATAAAATCCAACGTTTAGTTCTTAAATCAGCTTCTTTTGAAACAAGATATCTGCTTGCAATAAGTTCATTCGTTGTTGATGGTGCTTCAATAAAATACATTGAAGGACGCGTGTTAAAAATATTTTGATTTAAATTTGCATAAGTGAAATGTCCAGCATGTCCGATTTCATGAGCGATAACCATCACTTCATCCATTTGTCCATTCCAGTTTACAAGTATATATGGATGTTTGCCATATGGCGATGAGCAGAATCCTCCTGTTGATTTACCAACATTTTGAGGAAAGTCAATCCATCTTTCATCAAATGCTCTTCTCACGATTTCAGAATATTCAGATCCTAGGATAGATAATCCATCTAAAACGTATTGTTTAGATTCTTCAATTGATACTTTAGGTTCATACTGGGGATCAACTGCAATCTTTAAATCAGCATAAGTCATTTTATCAAGTCCATGAATCCTTTGTAGCAATTTAGCGTATTTTCTCATTGCTGGAGCAAGTTTATCCATAATAACATCAATTTGGCGGTCCATCATTGGTTTATCCACTTTTTGATTAAATAGTAAAGAATCAAATACTGAATCAAATCCTTCAAGATCAGCAAATGCTTTTTCAGTTTGGACATGTGATTGATAATTGTTGGCTAAGCCGTTTTGATACTGAGCAAGTATATCGTAAAAAGCTTCATACGCTTTTCTTCTTACTTTTGTATCTTTTTCGTATTCCCATTCATTTTCAAATAGCGTAAACGAATTTGGATGTTTAACCCCATCAACTTCAAAATCTGGGAATTTCATATCTGCCAGTTTAAATTTTTGATAGTTAGGATATGCAGCATTAAGTGCAGGTGCTAAAGCGGCAACAACCTTTTGTCCATCAGGTGTTAAGATATGTGGACGTTCACGAATGACTTCATCCAAATAGTTTTCATATGCCTTGCTTAGTGTTTTAGCTTCTTTTAATACATTACAATCAACTTTGTTTAATTCGACCGAGAAAAAAGTGAGTTGCTGTCTAACTTTTTGAAACTTAATCATAAACATACCGCTTCGTTTCTGATTTTCTTCAGATGTCGCATCAGTAGAACTTTGTAAGTTTTGGTAGGCTGATAAAACAACAAAGTTTTCTTGTAGTTCTTTATATGCATCTAAGCCTTCGATGATTGAGTTCGCATTGTTGAGTTTTCCTTCAAACTTTTTATTGAACGCTTCTACTTTAGCAATTGTTTCATCCAATGTTTTTTCATACGCTTCTTCTGATGGATATAAATGATTGATATCCCAAGTGTATTTTCGTTCAAGTTCAGATCTTTTTGGTAATTGTTTTTTCATATGGCGCTCCTTTATTTTTATTATATATTTTAACACGAAACCTCTATATTTAAAAAATACCGTATTTTATGTTAAGAATACATATCATATTCAATAAATTTTTAACTTTAATTAACTTCTAGAAAATAATGATTTAATTGTTTTGAAAACATCTTAATTACCCATCTAGGAACTGAGGTATAAAATATATACATAAACTCTAGATTTATTTTTCTCCATCCCTTTAATTATAATTTTTGCAGACTTTTCAGGAGATAACAAAATCTTTCATATGAAACTGTCGAATTCATTAAACGTTTGATTCAAATTCATAATGATATTGGTTCTTACACCACCTGCAATAACAATCAAAATACTTGGTGAATATATCAGAACAAATTCACCTACAATATCATCAATTGAATCCTCTATCAATACATTGAGAATATATCCTTTAAATGAGATAAAATCTCTTTAGTCATATATAACCTAGCTATAGTAAGCAAATTAAATGCCCTTTGAAAATGACCATGAATACTATGTTATAATAACATTATATATAATAATTTTAAGTATCAATTGGAGGCGTAATGGAACCTGTTAAATATTATCAAGACAAGAAAAAAGCAATTGAATCTAAGTTTGTACTCGCTTTTATCATGATTGGTATATCATTTATAGTATTCATTTTTTCCCCATTCTCTGTCATTACTTTTATTGGTGGCGGCTTATGGACAGTTTTACTAGGAAAACAGTTTAAAAAACTCAGTACTGATTATAAAACAACCTATATCAGAACAATTTTAAAACAATATGGTGATTCCTTCAGATATGTTGCCAATAGCGGTATTGATAAAAACTATATCTATAACCATCGCTTATTAAAAAGAGAAGACCGGTTCCATTCAGAGGATATGATTTTAGGAAATATTCTAGGTTATGAATTCATAACATCTGATGTGCATCTTGAAGATGTGAGATCAAATGGTAAATCAACCACGGTTGTTACTGTATTTCAGGGGCGCGTTTACAAAATCGAAATGCACAAAACACTTGCAAATCCTGTTTATGTGATGCCAAGACATTACAATAACTTAAAATTCAAAGAAGGGTTAGAACATATTGATGTAGAATCTATCCTATTTAATCAAAAGTTTGATGTTTATGCTCGTAATGAGCACGATGCATTCTATTTAATCACACCTCGTATGATTGAAAAAATCATGGCTTTCTCTCAAAAAGCTAGACGTATCATGATCAGTTATCAGGATGACACATTGATGTTGGCATTTGATACAAGAACTGATAATTTCGATATCAAACCATTCAAACCCATTTCACAAAATTTTAAAGTAGAAATTGACTCTGAAATGAATATGATTGAAGAAATTATTGAACAATTATCGAAATAAAAAGCCACTTTTGTGGCTTTTAATCTTTTTTGAATCCATATAATAACCCAACGATCCATACAACAAATTGCTTTGGTAGTATCTTGTTTAAAAAAATGAACACTTTATATTTTAAACCAATTGTTTTAGATAAAGGTATTCTTTTTTTCTTAACCAATTTATAAAAAACTTTGGCAGCATATGTACTAGACATACCATTTTGCTCATCGTGTTCCATAACGCTTATCGATTTTTTAACGCGTTTTTGATACAATGCACTTTCATATGCATTCTTTCTTCTACTGCCTGTAAAACCTGTCTTAATATCTCCAGGAAGGACTGTGCAAACTTGTATACCTTGGGGCTTCAATTCAATTGCTAGTGCATCGGTAAACGTTTCTACTGCTGCTTTTGAAGCACTATAAAACGATTGAAACGGAATTGATAATGTACCAGCCACCGAACCTACATTAATAATCTTACCTTTAGATTCTCTAATAAAAGGTAGAACCGCTTGGACTGCTGAAGTAAGTCCATTAAAATTTACATCAAAGATGTATTTAATATCTTTCATGGCTGTATGCTCAACACTACCACTGATACCCATACCAGCATTATTTATTAAAACATCAATTTGATTTTCTTGTTCGAAAATATATTTAAAAGCACCTTTTAATTCTTCTGTGTTAGTTACATCTGCTTGCACGCTTAAAAACATATCAGATTGAATCTTTGATCTCGATATACCGTATACCTTATATCCTTTTCGTGCGAGCAACTCAGCTGTATCATATCCGATACCGCTTGAAGCGCCTGTAATAACAACAACTTTTTTCATTTTTATTCTTTCATATCCTTTAATAATTCTAAGACTTCAGCAATCTTATCAGCTGCTTCATCCATTAATTCTTTAGTATGTGTTGCTGTATAGCTTGTTCTAATTAGACATTCACCTACTGGAGTAGCCGGTGGAACAACTGGATTCACATATACACCTCGTTCAAATAGCATGTTACAAGCGACCATTGTTCTTATTGGTGTGTAAGTGTAAATTGGAATAATTGGTGTAGATGATTCTCTTAGTTTTAATCCACGCTTCTTTAATGCGTATCTCATGTGATCAGCAATGTCATTTAAATTTTTAACACGTTCTGGCTCTTTCTTTAAGATACGTAATGCAGCAAGTGCAGATGCTACATTTGCAGCAGGAATCGCTGCTGAAAAAATGTACGGTCTTGAATTGTGTCTGATATATTCAACAACTTCTTTTTTAGCTGCGATATACCCACCAAGACTTGCAAGTGATTTAGAAAATGTTCCCATATAGATATCAACATCATCCTCTAAATGAAAGTGCTCAGCTGTACCTCTACCTTTTTCTCCAATAACACCTAAACCATGAGCATCATCAACCATAACTCTAGCACCATATTTTTTCGCAATTCTTACGATTTCTGGAAGGTTTGCGATATCGCCACTCATGGAAAAAACACCATCTGTAACTATTAAATATCCCTTATTAGGATTGGCGTTCGAAATTTTGTTTTCTAAATCTTTCATATCATTATGATTATATCTTACCACATCTGCATAACTAAGTTTAATACCATCGTAGATACTTGCATGATTTTCTTTGTCTGAAAAGATAATATCGTTTCTTCCTGCAATTGCAGAAATGATACCCAAATTTGTTTGAAATCCAGTAGAAAATATTGTTACAGCTTCTTTATTTAAAAACTCGGCCATTTCTTCTTCAAATTGTGTATGTAAATTAAGTGTTCCGTTTAAAAATCTAGATCCTGAAACCCCCGTACCAAAATGATTAGTTGCATCCACACTTGCTTTAATAACATCTGGATGTGATGCTAATCCTAAATAGTTATTAGAGCCAATCATGATTTCACGTTTACCTTCCATTTCAACAACCGTATCTTGTTTTGATTCTAATACATGAAAATAAGGATAATAACCCTCTTGTTTTGCTATCTCTGCTGTCTTATATTGAAAGCACTTATTAAATAGATCCATTTTTTCCCTCTCGTGTGTTTAATTTTTTAAAATTAAAGTTATACTTTCACTATCATAACTCACTAAAAAATAATTGTCAATATGCCGAAAAGGCTTAAACATTGATTTGAAATGTATATTTCATATTTAAGTTTTTCATTTCATATCCTAATTATGTTAAATTCTATGATTATAAGTTATTATATTTTGAATTTCAAAATATGATGATATACTATATTTGTAGTAAGCAACTAGATGATTTTGATTATCAGTGTTAATTCCATTTTCCCCTAATTTTTCTCATCTAATCTCTCTTAGAAATAAATTTTGTGGATAATCAAAATCAAGGAAAGAGCCAGTATAAAATACTGGCTTTTTTCATTGTAACATCTTTACTAATTGAATAATTTTATCTATTTGTATATGATTTAGCAATTTGTGCAGCCAATCTTGCATTGTTATATACAAGTTCTAGATTAGCCTTCAGGCTTTCACCATCAGTGTTCGTTTTAATATTGTCTAATAAAAACGGTGTAATATTCTTTCCTTTAACACTTAATTCATCAGCTTTGTCTAAAGCTTCTTGAATCACTTTATCCATTTTAGATTTATCTTGACTAAATTCTTTTGGAATTGGATTTGCAACAACCATACCGCCAGATAATCCTAAATCCCATTTAACTCTCATAAGTTTAGCAATATCTTCTGGCGTATTCATTTCATAATCAACTTCAAATCCACTTTCTCTTGTGTAAAAGGCAGGAAGTTCTTTTGTTTGATAGCCTAGAAGTTCGACTCCTTTAGTTTCTAGATATTCTTTAGTAAGTGCTAAGTCTAGAATAGATTTAGCACCAGCACATACAACACACACTTCTTGAGATGCGAGTTCTTCTAGATCTCTTGAGATATCAAAAGTATATTGAGCACCACGATGCACACCACCGATTCCACCTGTAGCAAATACTTTAATACCTGCCATTTTAGCGACCAACATAGTTGCTGAAACGGTAGTTGCTCCGGTTAAGCCTTTAGATATTACATACCCAAAATCTCTCTTACTCACTTTAACAACACCTTTGGCTTTTGAAAGATTCAACAATTCTTCATCGGTAAGCCCCACTTTAATCACGCCATCAATAATCGCGATTGTCGCAGGAACTACACCTTCATCTTCAATAATCTTTTCAACTGTTCTTGCCATATCAACATTCTCAGGATAAGGCATACCATGTGAAATAATTGTTGATTCTAAAGCAACCACTGGTTGTCCTTCATTTATCGCCTTTAATACTTTTTCATTAATTTCTATATATTTATTCATTTCGTTTCCTCTAAATTTTTTATATTCATATCATCACTGACTGCTTGTTCTGATTTAAGCGTCAATTCGGCCGCTCTTTGAGCATATATCATTGGATCCAATTCATTTACCTTGGCATATAATACACCAGCTAAAAAGGCATCTCCAGCACCCGCTGTATTCTTAACTACAACCTCATGAGCACCAATTTTTTTAAATTCTTTTTTATCCATATACAGTGCACCTAATTTACCAAGTGTTAAATAAACTTCTCCAACACCTCGACTGATAAAATATCTAGCAATCACTTTGGGATCTTCACTATCAAGTCCACATAGATATTTTGCCTCCAAAAGATTTAGTTTAATACCTTTCAGATAACGATAGAATGGCTTGATGCGATCTGCCTTTTGGCACGAAATCACATCAGCATAAAATTCTTTACCTTGATATGTTTTAAATATATATGATAAAACTTCTTCTTTCAAATTTGTATCTATGATAATATAATCCGTATTTTGGAAAATCACATCACGCTTTTTGATATCTTCTTTACAAATAAGCTCTATTTCATCCATATCAGCCACAGCTGCGACAGTATCGTTATTTTCATCAAGAATAGAGATATATGTTGGTGTTTGATTAATTGGAATAGACGATAACTTCAACATAACATCTTGAGCATTTTGCATAATAAGTTTTTTACCATCATCTTTACCAATTGCTGTAATAAGGGTAGTATCTACATTTAATCTTGCAAGATTTTCTGCAATATTTCTACCCACACCGCCTAGTGATTTTCTTAAACGCCCAGGATTGGAGTCACGCAATATAAATTTTCCTTTTGGTTGTGCGAAAATATCAATCACCGCACCACCTACAACGAGAACTTTTTTCATATATTTACCTCTTCAATTTCAATCAATCTCATTATATCACTATAATAAGAAATCTTGAAACCTTATTAGTCCTAATAGTTTAAGCTGAAATAAAAAAACATCCCTATTTACATAAGGATGTTTGTGTTTATGTTGTTTGCTGCAAGTATAGAAGATCCGATAACAGGTTCAACATCAGCTTTCTTCACTTCAATATGAGCATCTATGCGTTTCATTTTATCAACAAGTAATCTCTTATATTGTGTATCAGCATTACCAAGTGATCCTATAACAGCGATCTTTCTTGATTTAACATCAAGTTTCTTATATATAGCTTGCAACATCAATATGATTTCATCGGTTGCCTTATCAATGAAACCTAATGCAATCTCATCGTTTTTATCTGCATAAGTAGTCACTACTTTGGCAAGTTGAGCAGTTCTTGTTCGATCAATTGAATTGATCATTTTAACATATGAGACATAATCATGTGCATCAACCGTATCAGCTAACACTTGCACAAAAGGAGACCAATCTACTCGTCCATCGAGCGCTTTTGCTAAAAGTTTTAGTGCCAATCTACCAAGATAAAAAGCACTTCCTGGATCACCTTCATTTGCTGAATATCCACCGGTTCGATGTGTATCACCATGCTCGTTCATACCAAATCCAACACTTCCTGTACCAATAATAAATGCAACGCCAGCTTCATTAGACAATCCTGATGCATAAGCATTATAGATATCATTTTTAATTTCTATAATTGAGTTTTTACCAATGATATCCCATTTTTTAATATATGCTTTAAGACATGTGCTATCACTTTCGTTTGCGATGCCCCCAACACCAATAAAAATTGATGCTATAGGACCTTTAGGTTTTTGATGTTCTTTTAGTATTGCACATATAATGTCATAAATATGCTTAGCTGAGTTTTCACATGTAGTCGTGTCTATACTAGATGGCACTTGCTCAGACTTTGCACCAATAAATTGTCCATTGATATCGAAAATTGCGACACTTGTTTTTGTGCCTCCACCATCTACACCAATAATATACATGCAATCATCTCTTGATAGAACTAATCGTGTGCGTTGAATTTTAAAATGTCCTTCAATTTCATATGATTCACTAGCTGATGCCATAATAAAATCACCTGCTTTCACTTGTTCGTCATTAATCATACCTTCACCTTCAATGATAAACATATAATCACCATAACTATCAGCTATGTATTTATCATATTTATCCACTTCGAAAATATCATATTTAAAGTATGTGTCAAGCGACTCATGGACTATTCTCTGATTAGAGATTTGCATTGCCTCAAGTCCTTCTTCTACGTGAAGTTCTCTTGGTTTTCCATCACTTAATCTATTGTAATCATATAATCTAAAAGTTATATCTGATGACTGTTGAACTTCAAGAATTGTCGTGCCTTGACAAATGGCGTGAACAGTTCCTGCTTTTATATAGAAAAAATCATCTTTGTGAATTGGGTAACTATTTAATAGTTTTTCAACCTTATGGTCTTCTAGTGCTTGTCTCCAATCCTCTTTATTTCCGTGATGCCCTATAATAATTTCAGCATTTTTTTGCGAACTTAAAACATACCAGCATTCTTCCTTGCCGAGACTGTTATATTTTTGTGCAATTTTGTTATCTGGATGCACTTGAATACTCAAGTTTTGTTTCGCATCAATAAGTTTAACCAAGATAGGAAATTCTGATCCTGGATAATATCCAAATAGATCTTTCCTTTGGTCAAATAATTGTTTTAGGGTTAATCCGGAAAACTCTGTGTTTAATATGATTGAACTTCCATGTTCGTGAGCACTGATACCCCATGCTTCACCACATTGGTTTGAACTATCATATCCATACATCTTCTTTAAGTTATTTCCGCCCCACACTTTGTCAAAGAGGATAGGCTTTAATTTTAAGATCATCTTAAATTACCTTCTCTTATCGTGCGTTAGGACAACAATTCAATTAAATTAAAGCACGCATGCTCACCTTCAATGTTAATGATTTCAATGGATACCGTTTGACCGATATAAGCACTTAAATCATAATCAAATCCTCTGAAATAATCAGTTGTTACAGTCACATAATCTTGTTCTGAGTATTGAGCTTTGACGATTTCACCATTAACTTTGATAATAATTTTTGCATCCAAGTCTTGGGCTGTTCCGGTTCTAACGAATTTACGAACATGAATACGTAATATATCCGTGTCTTCAGTGATTGTTGTATTCACTAAAATTGAAGCATCTTTACCTTGATTTTCTAAACATACACCTTCAGGATGAGTAACAACACGCCCAAATGTAGACCATTCATCAATGATATTTGAAATTTCCCAAGATGTTCTTGTTGAAATATTCACTTCTTTTCCAATGATTGAAATTTTGCTGATATTAACAATTTCACCAGATCCTTCACCACTATCATCTTGCTCAATTGAGAAGATGACTGATTTTCCTTTATATGTAGTGATATCAAATATAAATGATGAAGGAGAACCTTCATTTAATAGATAATATCCAAACTCGTTAACTGGCGTATCATAGTTATCAGATACTAATACATTTGATATCCAATCAGTGCCATCAAAATAAATAACTCTTAGTCGGACATTAGTATCAGCATTGTCTCCACTACTGATGATCATCTTGAAATAATTATCTTCATTTGAATCTGAAGATATATCAAATTTATTGACCACCCAAGCATTTGGTAGAGGATCTAGTACATCGTTTAGATCAGAACCATCAAGTCTGATGTGATTGCCATCAAGTACCGCGCTATCATATTGCAATCCACCACAGCCTAATTGCCAATTACCAAGGCTTTCTGCTGAATCAAATATAAATGATTTTTTAGTATCCGTTGTTAATGCATCTAAATATGCATCTAAATATTGATCTGAAGATATTGGTGCAAGATTATTATCAAAATAATCAGGTGTAATATCATTAACTTTCGCTTGATCAACATGAGCAACATTATTTTCAACAAGTGTTAACAATTCGCTTACAGTCACTAATTCAACATCATCATCAAGTTCACTTACAAATCTCGAGATATATCCCATTGATCCAATACTCCAAGCGTGTGCTACTAATACCGTATATCCTTCAATTGATGCTGGATCAACTTTATATTCGTTGATTCTTTGAGCCACTCTTTCGACATATCCATAATATTTATTTGAAATATTATTTCCATCAATTCTCCAAAGTGTTTCACGGACTGCAACGAATGGCTTATCATTTGACCAATATATTCCACCATTGCCTTCAATATATTTATTACCAATTGACCAAACACCACCCTTGATTTGATCATATCCACTCAATGAATCAAGAACATCAGAATTCACATAATTATCTAATAGATTGACATATTCCATATCTGTCTTTTCCATATATCCTGCTGTATATGCAGCATAATCACCAATAGAATTTGGATTATAATCTGTCATATTAACATATCCAACACCGCTTGGCCCTGCGATAAACTCATCATTTGGTGTCGCATTATCATAAAGATAACTCAAAACTGAGGGTTGTAAGTCGTAAAGCATAGGTGATGTAGTCCATGTCATTTTAAATTGTCCACGTTCTGACGAACCATAATAATTTTCATTTTTAACAAAGTTTCTACTCATCCACTGAAGATTATCACCATCACTCATCACAATTGCTAGATAATGTTTGCTAGGATCAGCAGTTATATCTGATGTTGTATGATTTGGTTGAGTAAGCGGTTCTGACTCAAGTGATGAATAAAATGATAGATTGCAAGATAAGTCAGCAGCAAATGTCACTTTAGAAAGTAATGAATTTGCCTGAACGTAGTTCACTTCATCTTCTGTCCATCCTAGAATTGGAGCATTCATATCAGACCATTCCAAAATTGTTTGTTTAATACTACTTGAACCATCGTAGTAATCTGAATAAAATGTCATGGCTTTACCAGCAATCGCATAATCTCTTAAATATGTTAGACCTGGTTTTTGATGCACTAAATATTGTGTATTCAATTTGTCTTTATACATATCGAATATAGAAGATGTTGAATAATCACTTGTAACATCTAACCCTAATACTAAACCATGTTCAATCGCTTTAGTTTCTAAAGTTTTTGGAATCATAATATAATTTTCAACTGCCGCAACCACCGTTGCATAGTTGATAGATTGATCGGTATAGTTTACTTCTCCAGCATTAACATTGTTGAATAATACATATTTTTGATCAACAATAGCTTCTGAAAAATCACTAACTAGCTGCCATGGATCAGTAACATTGACTGTATCAAAACCATAAGCTTCTTTACAATCTTCTAACCAAAATGCACTGCTGCCATTATCAGTTTCATCGATAACAAAAATTTGTGCTTTTTCTTGAGCTAGAATACCTTGCAATGATGTAATCATAATGTTTTCATCTGCTGACATATAAGAAGAACTAATCGTATATATAGTACTATTAAAACTATCTGTCTTAAATAACATACCTGTTTTTGGATCAATGATCTTATCTTCAGGTTTTTCTTTATCTTTACAACCGTTGATCACTGTGACTAAAGAAAGTACTAATAAGATCAGTGTTGTATATTTCATTATTTTCTTCATTTAATTTCCTCCATAAAGATTTGATAGTGGGAAAATTTCCCACTATCAACCTTAAGTCACAATTATTAAGCGACTTGATCTTGCGCAATTATTACGT
The DNA here is from genome assembly GCA_965140505.1 of Acholeplasmataceae bacterium. Taxonomy (GTDB): domain Bacteria; phylum Bacillota_I; class Bacilli_A; order Acholeplasmatales; family Acholeplasmataceae; genus WOFB19. The sequence continues at coordinate 1,459,474 of OZ223250.1, read as the reverse complement.
CAACATTAAACACAACCCAAATTTGTGTTGGGTGACTGATGTCTGAATATTGATGATAACCTGTTGAACCTTCTTCACAAATCACATACCCAGCGTTTGCTGCAGGTTCCAATTTATATTGGTTTTCTGCATATAGTTTCACAATAAATTCTTGATTTAATAAACCATCTTTAACCCTTGCGTAAAATCTATCTGCCCCTGTATTATCTTTAGCATATGTTAAATATAAGCCATTTTGTAATTTGATCAAATAGTTTCCATTATCTAGTTTAATAAATTGAAAAGTGTGATTAGTGTAATCTGCGATTGAATCGTATGCAACACCTTGTACCATTAATCCATTTTCATCAAATATTGGCATAACACTACTGCCTTGTACATACATAACAAGTGGACTGTCAAGTGGATCAGTAGGTATATCTTCTTTAATTTGATCATCTTGTATTGTTACTTCAACATTAAACACGGCCCAGATTTGTGTTGGATGACTGATGTCTGAGTATTGATGATAACCTGTTGAACCTTCTTCACAAATCACATACCCAGCGTTTGCTGCCGGTTCCAATTTATATTGATTTTCTGCATATAGTTTCACAATAAATTCTTGGTCCACTAAACCATCTTTATAATCTGCATAGAATCTGTCTGCATTAGTATCGTCTTTTTTATATGTTAAATACATACCATTTTGTAATTTAATTAAATAATTCTCATTATCCAACTTGATGAATTGGAAGGTATAGTTCGTATAGTCAGAGACTGAATCGTATGTAACACCTTGTATCATTAATCCATTTTCATCAAATATTGGCATAACACTACTACCTTGTACATACATAACAAGTGGACCGTCAAGTGGATCTACAACAACTTCCTCTTTAACTTGATCATCTTGTATCATTACTTCGACATTAAACACTATCCATATTTGACTTGCTGCATTAGCATCTGAATATTGATGATATCCAGTAGTACCTTCTTCACAGATAAGGTAACCTGGATTCGCTGCTGGCTCAACCTTATATTCACCTTCAGCAACCTGTTTTACGATAAATTCTTGGTTAATAGAGCTATCTTTATAATCTGCGTAAAATCTATCTGCCCCTGTATTATCTTTTTTATATGTTAGATATAGACCATTTTGTAGTTTGATTAAATAGTTTCCATTTTCTAGTTTGATAAATTTAAATGCATAATTTGAATAATCATCAATTGAATCATATGTAACGCCTTGAACCATCAATCCATTTTCATCAAATGTTGGCATAACACTACTACTCTTTACATACATAACAAGTGGATTGTCCAATGGATTAACAACATTTTCATCAATTTGATCATCTTGTATAACTACATCAACATTAAACACTATCCAAATTTGGCTTGCTGCACTAATATCAGCGTATTGATGATATCCAACACCATCGCCTTCTTCACACATTAAATAACCAGGATTTCCCATTGGAATAATCTTATATTGATCTTGTAAAACAGCCGTTACACTAAACTCTTGATTGATTAAATCATTCTTATAGTCAGCATAGAATCTATCTGCATTAGTATCGTCTTTTTTATATGTTAAATATAATCCGTTTTGTAGTTTGATTAAATAATTCCCATTGTCCAATTTAACGAATTTGAACGTATAGTTTGTATAGTCACTTACATTATTGTAATCTTCACCTTTAATCATTAATCCATTTTCGTTAAATGTTGGCATTAGATTACTACCTTGTACATACATCACAACTGGATCTACTAATTTATCAACTAAAGGCTGATCATTTACTGCATCTTCATTAATTGTTACATTAACATTGAATACTACCCAAATTTGGCTTGGATCGCTTAAATCAGCATATTGGTGATATCCATCACCACCACCTTCTTCACACATTGGGTAACTAGCATTAAGTGCAGGTGCAATTTTATATTCATTTGCTGCAAATTCATTGATTACGAACTCTTGTGATGCAGAATTGTTTTTGTAATATGCCTGGAATCTATCTGTTCCTGTATTATCTTTTGCATATGTTAAATACATACCATTTTGTAGTTTGATTAAATAGTTTTCATTTTCTAGTTTGATAAATTGAAAAGCATAGCTTGTATAATCAGTTACTTGATCAAACTCGCTTCCTTTCACCATTAATTGGCTCGCATTAAAAGTTGGCATCTTATCGCTTCCTTTAATATACATCACTAAAGGACTTGATAAATCAACCGGCTTAACTTCTACTTTGTAACCAACCGAGTTACTTGTATCACTCATCTTGTATGCAGCATCGTTTGAAACTGCTTTAATTGTTATTTGATAATTATTAGCTTTAACAATTTGCGTTAAATCGTATGATGTTTCATTAACTTTAACAAATTCTTCACCATTTAAATAGATGATGTATTCAGTTGCATGTTCAATAGCAGACCAAGAAAGTACATCTGAATTAATTGAAACTGCAGGTGTTGCAAGGGATACCGGATCCACGATTGGTTCATTAACTACAACACTTACAGCACTAGATGCTACACTGTCTAAGAATAGTATATCTGTCGAAGTTGCGATAACAGTCAAGCTGTATGTACCCGCTACTTCATTATGATATGTATAAGTATTTGTTGTTATGCTTTCCAAGAAAATGCCATCAACATAAATATCATAACCAGTTGCATGATTAACTACTGGCCATGTTAGGACATGACTAGAAACTGAAATGACTGGTGCGATTAGTGTTTGTTCTAGTGGCACTTGTTCATTTGCATAATATGTCACTAAGTTTGAAGCATCACTTGTTAGATATTCGCTAACAGTTGATAATGCAACAACACTAATTTCATAAGTACCAGTTTCCAAAGAAGATAGATTATATGTTGTCTCTTTTGTATTAATAACTTCACCATTCATGCTAATATCATAACTTGTTGCATATGATACTGTTGTCCAAGACAATGTATCACCAATAACTGTAATCACTGGAGTATCTAATTTAATTGAATCAGGGACTTCAGTTGAATCACATGCTGCAAGGCCAACCATGGTTAAAAGAACCATGAACATAGCCATTAGGTTTTTTATTTTTTGCATGTCAATTTTTCTCCTCATTTATTAGTTATCTTGAGTATCTGATGTATATAGATACCAATATTGCTTCGTACTATTTACATTGTTATATAACCAAATTGCATCGTATTCATTGTTTGCTGACATTAGATATCCATTCTTTGCAGTAATCATAAATGTCATTAAACCAACATGACCTAATTCAAATTGTTGATTATCATCACCTGTAAATGGTGCAAGACCAAAATACTTATCATTAACCAAAGTTACATATGTATTTGTTGAAGTATTTAATAAGTAATAATATCCATTATCTGCATCAACAAATTTATATGTAAATGGTGCTAAGTTTGTATAATCTTTATATGCATTACCCATATGGAATAAATCATCAGTTGTGTTAATCATTGGAATGGATTCAAAATATACATTGACTAATACAACGCCATTTGTATAATCACTGTTTTCTATCCAATAATCTGTTGTTGGGAAAAATACACTATAAACACTTTGTGCATCATATGTCTTACCTGCACTACCATAGTCAACTAATGTAATAAAATCTCCTGCTTTATTTTGAACAGTCACTTCTACTTGAGTTTCAAATCCTGCTTTGTTTGTTAACTCATATGAGATATTTCCGTTTTCATCTGTTGCTAAATCAAGTGTTTCATAAATATCTCCACCATCGAGTCTTGCATCACGTGCAAGTGTGATTGGACCACGCATTAAAGCAACATTGTATTGTGCATATTGATTTGATGCATCTTTACTTCCGTAGAATGTTCTAATGCTCATATCAAAAGTTAATACGACAACATCACCAGCACTCCATTCACGTTCAATATAGAAATATTCACCAGCTTTAACACCTGCTTGTTCAACACCATTTACTGTTACTGTAGTATCTTCACTCCATCCTGGAATACGGAATCCCATGTTGAAGGTTTCTTTTTCACTTGGATTGATCGTAATGCCAACAATACCATCTTTTGGATAGTTTGTATCTGTAACAAATGTTACTTTATTATTAGATTCAGTAGTTGCCATTGTTGTTCCAGGTAAATATAGATTTTCTAAGAACCCACCTTCTATTACACTTTGTTGAATTTGTGGTAATAATCCAGTTGCAATACTACCTTGAGAAATACAGCATCCATAGTCAAATGGATATGGTTTTTCTAAATGCATACCACCAGCAGCAGATCTTGAACGGATTGTGTAAGTTAATCCATTATATGATGTAAATGCATGATCGTAATGATGTTCGTTATCAACAGCACCATACATTGCATTAAAAAATGTCATTTCCATACTATCAATAATTTTAGAATCAGATAGTAATTGGAACACATCTTTAGAAAAATTCAACCAATGAATAGTAACACAGTGTTCTTGCATCGCACCAATCTTAGTTGGATCTGCTTGTTCAATCACTGAATGTTCGAATACTTCATCTTTTGAACATCCACCACCAACAACTGTCAATTCTGATTCATAAACATCATACCAATAATTGATTGCTGCAGTTTTATATTTTTCAATGCCTGTTGCATAATAGTATTCTAAAATACCATCAAACAACATCGTTAATTCACCAGCTTTTGGTGCTCCCCATTGATAGGGTAATGTTTCATTTAAATAAGCTTGTTCAAATTGATCACCAAAACTTGAGCCACCTTCATCTACAATGTAGGAAGCGAAATTTAAATAATCAATATTATCAGTTAAAAAGTAAAGTTTAACAACTGCTTCTAATATTGTTGATGCAGGTAGACCACCCCACTGACTTGCAGACTGCAAAATGCCAATTTGTCCTTCTTCTGGACCAACATTTTTCATAATCCAATTCAATTGAGCTTCTAAAGATTCTACAATTTCAACCTTTAAATCTTCATCTTGACAGATATTATAGTAGTATTCAAGACCTAGCATAACCCAGTTTCTATTCCACATATCCCATCCATCAAACTCATCACTGTTATTTGTATAAACAGATCCATAAGATGAAATACTACCGTTAGGTTGTTGTGTTGTTAAAACATCTTTTACTGTATTTGTTAAAATTTCATACAGCACTGGATCCTGAGTATAGTTATATGTAACGCTTGCGCCTTCCATCATCTTACCCCAGAATTCGCCACGCCAACCGTTACCATCACCATCAGTGTTACTGCGGTATTGTTCAACAAATGCTGCCCATAAGTCAACATCATATAATTGACGATCGTTTACCATATCAATCACTTCTTGATAAGTACCTTCGATACTCCAAGAACCAGCGTTTAATAATTTAGTGCTTGTAAATTCGCTCATATCCAAATCACTTGAATAATATTTGATATTTGATGCTAAACTACTATAATAATTTAAATCTGATGTTTTTGCTATAACAAATACACTTACGGTGCCAATCACATTATTAGTGATTGTGTAATTTGTATCCGTCGTTTCAAACTTATTAGATCCGATAAATACATTGTAACTTGTTGCATGTTCAACTACATTCCATGTAATTACGTTTTCTTCAATGCTTATTTGAGGTGCACTTAATTGACTATATTCTGGATAAACCACATAAGTTAATACATTCGATCTTGCACTATCAATATAAGTCTCATCTTTTGATATCGCCTTAACGGCAACTCCGTAATTACCTACTACTTTTATATCAATGGTATATATTGTATCAAACACTTCTACTTCATCTGAACCAACACTGACTAAGTAATGATCAGCATGTTCAACCATATCCCATGATATAACGTTATTATTTAAAGTAATGGTTGGTGTATCTAATTTCCCTAAAATTTCACTACCCGTGCATGCAAATAGTGCCAGCGTAGTAAATAAGCCAAGTACAGCCAAAGCCAATAAATGAAAATTTTTGTTCGTTCGTTTCATTTTGTTCTCCCATTTTGTTATTTCATACCTGTAACAGACATACCTGCTACAAATTGTTTTTGATTAATTACATATACAACAACTACCGGTAAAATTGTCATAGTGAAAGCAGCTGATTTCAAAACTTCATCAGCGTATCCTCCGTAATATGGATTAAATTCTTTCAACTTTAATTGCAATGTGAAAAGATTACTATCATTTGTAATAATCATTGGCCATAAATAGTCATTCCATTGTGCAACAAATGTTAAGATACAATATGTTGCAATAATTGGTAGGCACATCGGCAATACAATTTTAAATAGTTTTGTAATTTCATTTGCACCATCAATCTCAGCAGATTCTAATACTGCATTAGGGATTGTGTTCATAAATGAACTAACCAAGAATATACCTGTAATATTGACTAGTCCAGGCAAAATAAGTCCAGCAAATGAATTTGTCCATCCTAATTCAGAGACAAGTTTATAATTGGAAACCATTAGCATTTCTCCAGGGACGACCATCGTTAATAAGAGCAAGAATTTGATGGTGCCCTTCCCTTTAAATTGTTTTTTCCCAATCACATAGCCCACAATTAAGATAACTACCGCACTCAACAATGTGTAGCCACCAGAAACAAAGATACTATTGAAAAGGCCTTGCAATAAACCTACGCGCTTAATTGCTTCGATATAATTACTGAATGTATACACTACAGGTGCTAAATAAATATGTCCTGGATCAGGTAAAAATGTCAAAGGTTGTAGCGAGGTAACTATTTGCAAGTAGAATGGAAAGATTTGCATAAAGGCAACTAAACTTAGCAACACAATAATAATGATGTTTACATAACTAAAATGCTTCTTACGTTTTTTAGCTGGTATAGCTGTCGTTACCGTATTATTCATAATCATCTGCATCCTTTCCCTTAAGTTTCATTTGAATTCCGGCCAATATAAGAATAATGATCATAGTGATAACACCAATTGTACATGCATATCCCATTTCATATCCGGTAATACCTTTGTTGTACAGGTAAAGCATGATACTCAGTGTTGAATTAAGCGGTCCACCTTTTCCACCATCACTGACTAACTGCATCGGCCCAATCACCTTAATATTCGTAATAATTGATAATAAGAGATTAAGCGTAATCGCATTCTTAATCAATGGTAGGTATACCTTCATAAGGACTTTAAACGATGAAGATGTTTCTAATGATGCATATTCGGTATAACTCTTTGGAACACCTATTAATGCAACATAATAAATCATCATCTGTGTCGAAAACCCTAGAAAAGTCGGTACAATCATTAATGTGAATAGTGATAGATTTGGATCATTGTACCACCCTAGTGCATGTCCGCCAAAAGCTATGATTATACTATTGATAACACCTGTATCACTTGGATTGAATAGCAGCTTAGTCACTTGTGCACCAGCAACTGCAGATACTAATGTAGGCCAAAAGAGTAGTGCTAAAAATAGTTTCTTCCCTTTTTTAAGTTTAAATATTAAAAACGCAAATAATAGACCTAATACATTGTTAAAGATTGTCATGACGATAGTCCATATCAATGTGTTTGATAATGCTGAACCAAATGCAGCATCATGAAAAAGTCTAATATAATTGTCAAAATTAAAAGTTGTTATATTTTCTACTGAAAATCTTAAATCAGTAAAACTAAAATAAATAGATCGAACAAACGCGAATAAGAAAAATATACCCCACCATATAATTGGAAGAATCAATAACCCATATGCTATTTTTTCCTGTTTGAACTTCCTATTAAATTTTTTCCAATTTGATGTTAATATTTCTTTCACGATGTTTTTCTCCTGTTATTTAAATAATCTGTCGGCAGCTTCTTGTGCTTGGTTTTGATATCTATCTACGATAGCAGAAATATCACTTAATTGTTGTGCAAGAACTGCTGAATGCAGCATGTCAACAATTGCTAATTCAAGATCAGGCCAAATCGGTGTTCCTGGTCTTGGAGCAACTGTTAAAAGTTGATTAGCATATACACTTAACGCTTCATCGCCTGTATAGTATTGATCTTGAAGTGCATCTAATGTAACTGGGAAAAGATTTTTCTCCTGATTAAATGCTAATTGCACTTCTTTGTTTGTTGATAAATATCTGGCAAATTTATAAGCCTCTTCTGTGTGATTAGTTTGTTTAGCAATTGTTAGTGAATATAATCCTAATCCTGAGTAATTACTTACGCCATCTTGTAAAGTAACCATCGGTGCAAACCCACAATCAAATGTTGCTACTTCGCCAGTAACTTTACTTAAAGCCCAACTTCCCATTTCAACAAATGCAACATTACCAATATAGAATTGATCTTCTTCATAAGAAGACTTATTAACATATTTAGATAGTTTAACCCAATCACTTATTGCAGCCATGACTTCTGGAGAATCTAGTAATACGTCTTTATAGTCATCTGATACAAGTTTTCCATTGTGTCTTGCAACATAACTTGAAAATTCCATAACGCTAAAATCATTTAATGGTTGTGCAAATGCTTTATATCCATTTTGGCTTACAGTTTCGCAGTCAGCGAGTAATTCTTCTAGTGTGACTGGTGCTTTATCAATACCAACACTTGATAAAAGATTTTTGTTATACATCAATACAACTGTATTTGCTGAAAATGGTAATGCATAAGCATCATTTTCAAATGTGTTTGCATTATAAATTGCTTCAGGATAAGATGATTTTAAATCATCAGAGCCTAAATCTGATAGATTAGCGAGCAATCCATCAAATGCTAATGCTTGTACATAAACATGATCTAATATCGCAATATCTGGTCTTGTTTTATTATCGTTTAATGCATACTTATATGCATCAAAAGCGTCCATTGGCTTATATACTACATCTATTTTTGTATCTGGATGATCAACCTGATAGTCAGCAATTGCATCAGTGATGATTTGTTCCATAACAATTCCACTTGGCCACCATAGTTTAATTGCATCATCATCTGCACCACTTTGGCATCCCGTTAAAAATACCAAAGATAAAATTGAAATCATAATTAATATTCTTCGTTTCATATTCTTCACCTTTTATTTATTAGTTTTATATAGAAAATCGTTTTTCTATGGTTTAAAAAAATAAGGTAGTATAGTACAACCTATTTAATTTCTACCTATTTTTCTTTTGAAGATGACTCTTTGTGTACAATTTTACTTGAAACATATACATTGTGAATATCTTCTGGTTCTGCGATATGTTTGACTAAAGTTTGAATTGCGATACTACCAATTTCTCTATAGTCTTGTTTTGCATGAGATAATTTTGGCATATAATTTTCGCTTTCAGAATAACCTAGTGCAAATACACCCACATCACTACCAAGGTTTAACCCTTTATGTAGTATTGCTTCACAAACGCCTTTAGCAGTAAGCTCATTTGCTGTAACAAATGCTACATCTGATTCTATTTTGTCAATTGCAAATTCAAATCCTTCGTTTTCATCTAAAATTCGGCTGTGAACAACTAAATCATCAGTATATGTCATATCATTAGTCGCCAATGCATCAATAAATCCTTTTAGACGATCATGTGAAATTGTAAGATTACCTCTACTGTTTATCATATAAACTTTTCTATATTGCTTAAGCAAAATATCTGTGATTTCATATGTCAATTTATGATTATCAACATCGACAAAACTCAAATTTAGATTTCTATCTGGATGCCCAATAACCACGCATGGAATACGATTTGATTCCAAATTAACAATTCTCTCATCTTTTAGTGTTGGAGATAGAATGATGGCTCCATCAATAGGTGCTCTACCATAACTCAAAGCAGACAAAATTTTAGTTTCATCAGCTTCATAAAAGATGAGTAAACTATATCCTTCTTTTGAAGCTTGGTACATACATGACATAATTAATTCACTATAAAAATTGTTCAGTTCTTGGTTTTCGTGTTGTTCCAAAAAGAGTCCAATAATATTTGTTTTTGCACTTTGTAGTGAAGAGGCGTAAAAATTTGGATGATAATCCAGTTCTTCACAAATTTTTAAGATTTTTTCTTTCAACTCAGGACTTACATATTTTTTGCCCGTTAAGGCATTTGATACTGTCGATGATGCTACGCCTGCTTTTTTTGCAATATCGGTGATTTTAACGACCATAAAATCCCTTCCTTTTTTTAATTTATTGAAGGTATTGAATTCACTTTAGCAACGTTTTTTTCTACTAAATCGATCAATTCCCCCGCACTAATAATCTTAACATGTTTTTTTAATTTTGAGACAAGAAGATTCAATTGTTCCATGTTTGTTGTCCAAGGGTGTACATTAAGTACTGTATATCCATCAATAATATAAGGATTAATCGCGGATTCATTAATCTTATTGGCATAGTCTATAATCCAGTTGTCATCCACTTGGAGTGGATCATTGCTAGGATGCCATAATGATAATCTAACACTTACAAATGGTTTACCATTTGATGACCAAAACACTCTACCTTTTCCAGACTCATAGCGATTTGGATCAATTTCCCATATCGCACCCTTAATATTGTCATACCGGGCATAATAATCAATACGTTTTGTCAATTCTTTAATATTGGTAGTATTCTCAAGGCTATCAAGCATACATGTCACATTAATATCTGCTTTTCTAAATAATTTTGAAGAATTCATGGTGAATGTGTCTAAATGTTCAATAGGATATTCTAGCGCATTCATATATCCCATACCAGAAACACCTGATATAAAATAATCTTTATCTGCATGATCATATATATACTCTAATACATCAGGCGATAATTGTGACAACATTGGTGCAATCGTCCAAGTCATCTTAAAGGGTTTTCTTTTTTCAATTCTTTGACCAAAATTGCTCGTTGTAGAGAAATTTCTTTCCAACCATTGAATGTTATCACCATCACTTACAACAATTGCTAAATAATGCTTATCATCTTCTACAAAAATGTCTTCATCTTTGCATCTTTGTTCAATTGGATGTTGAAGTTCCCTATGCATATAACTGTGATTGATTGACCAATCCATAGGAATAATATAACAGCCATAGTTAGATATGTCTTTAACAAATGCTAATTCATCTATACACCAACCAAAGATTGCTGTATTATTATTTAGCCATTCCAATACTTCTTTTCTAAAACCGATTCCCTCATCAGATTCGTCTGTATAAAATGTAAACCACCCATAGGCGATACCGTAATCTCTTAATTGCCAGTGGAAGTTATCCTTTTCAACAACTTGATGAATCAAACCATCGGGATTTAGTTTATTCTTATATGTATCAAATATACACTTTTGTCTTTCAACTGGTGTACCCTTGATATGTTCCAAATCAACTTTAATTACCATATCTTTAAAGATATCCCAGTGTGCCAAACTTCTTGGGACACCTAGCCATGGATTAGCAGCTGAAATTGTTGATGCCATATTAATAGAGATATCATCAGATTTAAAATCATAAATGATCAAGCCTTCGATTTCTTCTTTATATTTAGAAATAACTTGTTCAATCGTTTGAACTTTATACGCATCATGCAAATATTCTAAATAGTTTTCAAAGTCTAAAAAAATCCTTTTTTCTTTTTTATTTAATAGCCCTTGTACAAATACTGCTAATGAACGTTCTTCTTCTGTAAGATGATTAAGGTTAATAACACTTGTCATTGCTGCTCTCCTAGAAAATCGTTTTTCTTCAAATTCAGTATAACACGAATGAAACCGCTTGTAAATAATAAAATTTTTTCTTTTTCTTGTTTACAAATCAGTGATTATCATGTATATTTAGAATATAAGAGCAAGAAAAACGATTTTCTGGAGGAAAATAAATATGCAAAAGAAAAAAATTCATTTAATATCGGGTACACACTGGGATAGAGAATGGAGACACACCGCAGAACAAAGTAAACTTCGTTTAGTAGATTTAATGGATTCTATTATCAATGTTTTAGAAAACAATCCTGAATATACTGGATACTGTGTTGATGGTGGTACCATTGTTATCGAAGACTATCTTTCAGTACGCCCTGAAAACGAAAAAAGAATAAAAAAATTAATTCATGATAAAAAAATGTTTATCGTGAACTGGTATACATTGCCTGAAACTAATACGGTTGCACCAGAAGCACTTATTAGAAATCTTTTATTAGGTCATAAAATGGCAAAAGATTTCGGCGGTGGTATTAAATCTGGTTATACTGCTACTTCTTATGGTCAACCTTCCCAATTACCTCAATTATATAGTGGATTTAATATCCCAAATGCAATTTTCTATAGAGGCACTAATAAACATGTATTAACACCTTTGTTCAACTGGAAGAGTCCAGATGGAAGTTCTATTAAAACATTACGTACATTTGACGAAGTAACAAGAACTAACTGGTTCTTCTACGTTCATGGACCGGCTGTACTAGGTAAAGGATTAAAAGACTTAAGCTATACTTACGATCCTAAACAAATACCTGTTCACATGGCTGATATCTACTCATATGAAAAAGCATTTACACTACTTAAAGAAAACCCTGACTATATACATGATCCTGCTGTTTTAAAACAATCTATCGATAACTTATTAACTCAAGCAGAACCCTATAAAATTGGAGATCACATCTTAGCATTAAACATGGAAGATAATGATGAACCATACGGATTATTACCCGATATGTTGAAAGATATGAACAAAATTTATCCAGATGTTGAAATCGTCCAAGATACACTTGATGAATATATGAACACGATTTCAAATATTGAAGATTATGAACCTGCAACACATGAAGGTGAATTGCGTTATACTACGATGGAATATAATAATTTTAATGCTTTGCTAGGGGCTACACATTCATCCCGTATTAAAATCAAACTTTATAATGATGACGTAGAAAACAATTTAATTAACCTTTGTGAACCATTAACATCCTATGCAAGTATGTTTGGTATGGAATACCCTACAACAAACATTGAACGTGCATGGCATTACTTATTAAAAAATCACGCACACGATAGTATTTGTGGTGCAGCGGTTGACCGTGCACATGAAGATATGATGTATAACTTTTCTTTAGCTAAAACAGTTGCTGAAGAATGTACAAACCGTAGTGTAACATCACTATTTAGTAATATCAATTCAAAAGCTTACTATTTAGATACAGATATCACACTAACAATCTTTAACACAATGCCTTTCGATAGAGAGGAAGTCATCGAATTAATCATTGATACACCTAAAAAGAAAAAGCAAGCAACTGATATTGGTGTTGGCGGTGCTGCTCAAGGTGAAGAATTCTATGACATCATCAACAAAGATGGAAATATAATACCTTACCACGAATTAGTAAGCGATGATATTTCAATCGGTGTTGAATGTAGGATTGATACCAAAGCAATTAAGTTTGCTGCTAAAAGAAAACGTGTTTTAGTTAAAGTGAATATTAAAGCTAATGGTTATCAAACTTACGCATTAAGATTTAGAGAGCCAAAACTTATCCATCACCCAGAAATTATAGGAAACAGAAAACTTCTTGCTAGAGAAAATGGTGTATTAGAAAACGACTTTATTAAAGTTGAAATTAAATCTAATGGTACATTTGATATCTTTAACAAAAAGACAAATACCTATATGAAACAACAACATTATTTCACTGATAGTGGTGAAGTTGGTTCCGCTCATATCTCTAATATACCTAAACGTAACCAAATCTATACATCACTTGGATCACAAGCTAAGATTACAATGTTAGAAAGCAATGAATTACGCGGTAAATACCAAATCAATTTAGAAATGGAAATCCCAGCTGAAGCCACTTTAGATGGTACGAGCCGTTCTTATGAATTTAAAAAGTTACCAATAAAATCTATTCTAACTTTAGAAAAAGATAGTCCATATTTAAAAGTTAAGACTACACTAACTAATGAAGTTAGGGATCACAAACTTATTGTTAATTTCCCAAGTGAAATTGCCGATGCTAATTTTGCAGCAAGCGAAAGTGCATGGGATATTGCAAAACGCACAATTAAGTGGAGAGATCATGGCGACAATTTCGAAGGTTTCTTTCCATTCCAACCAATGCAAAATTTCGTCGATGTATCTGATGGTAAACACGGGTTTGCATTTCTAAATAAAGGTTTAAGAGAATATGAAGTAGCTGATGATGCACACAGAACATTAAAGATTACATTAATTAGAACACAACGTGCTTATATGACTGCTAATGGAAATATGACACATGAAGAACTTGATCAATACACTGGTCAACATAGCTTTGGTAAATTAACTTATGAATATGCATTATATCCACATGATGGCGAATGGTTATCAGGTGAAGTACTCAAGAAAGCATATGGTTTCAAAGTACCTTTAAAAGCAATTCAAGGTGTGCCTACTGAAGGTATACTTCCTAGTGAAGGCCAATTTATTAAATTTAGTGAAACTGATCGTTTAATGATTTCGGCATTAAAACAAGCTGAATCAAAAAACGGTTATATCTTGCGTATATGGAATGTATCAGATGATGACATTAAAGTCAATGCTGATACAATGCTTCCAATCACTTCTATGCAACGTGTTAACTTGAACGAGGACCCAATTGAAGACATCAAGATTAAAGATCAAAAATTCTCATTTGATTTAGGTAAACACAAGATTTATACAATCCATTTTACAACAGGTAAAGTCAATGCATAATTATGATGGATTAATTAAATTAGATAAATGTAGTGATGGATTCTTTGAAACTAATAAAAACGGAGTCATCTCTATTTTCGCTACCAGTGATAGAAAAGTAGAATTTATTAATTTTAAAGATAAAACTATCTGTTATGTTTTATCAAGCATGGGTTTTTCTGCATACTATCCCTTAAAAGAAATTATAATTGAAAAGCCTATTAAAGCCGTCTTAATGGATTTAGATGGAACAAGTGTCAGAAGTGAAGAGTTTTGGATGTGGATCATCGAAAAATCTATTGCTTCTCTATTAAATAATGAACATTTCACACTAGAACCTGCCGATATGCCACATGTTTCTGGACACTCAGTCTCAGAACACTTATCATATTGTATTGAAAAATATTGCCCTGATAAAACGCTTGAAGAAGCACGCTCATACTATTTTGAACACACGCATCGCGAAATGGATTTAATCATGCAAGGCAAAGGTAGAGAAGGTGCTTTCACACCTTCCCAAGGATTAAAAGAATTTTTATATGCATTAAAAGATAGAAATATCAAAATCGGGTTAGTAACTAGCGGATTATACGAAAAAGCCTGGCCTGAAATACTATCTGCATTTAATACATTAAACATGGGTGATCCAAAAGCATTCTACGATGCGGCAATCTCTGCTGGATTCCCACTTAGAAAAGGTTCTGTCGGAACCCTTGGTGAATTATCACCTAAACCACATCCTTGGCTATATGCTGAAACATGTACTATTGGATTAAATATACCTGAATCAGAAAGATCTCATGTCATTGGTATTGAGGATTCAGGTGCTGGGGTTTGTTCAATTAGATTGGCTGGATATGGTGTAATCGGTTATGCTGGTGGGAATATTATTCAAAGTGGAACACAATCGCTTTGTAACCACTACACACAATCATTTGAAGAAATATTAAGTATTATTGACGACTATAACAAATAAAAAAGGGTGGGAGATTCATAATCTCCACCCTATTTTTTTAATCCTAAACAAACAAATGCTTGTCCAAGAGACGGCTGTATGTACAGATCAAATAATTTCATACTATATAGACATTGTGCTAAGGCGACTAAACCAAGATACCACCAAGGTAAAATTGCTAATATGATGATATCAGTTGGACTATTAATAAAATAAAATAAAATGACAGGAATAGCTAACAATAATACAAATCCAATCGTTTGAATCATATGGGATAAAGCAAGTTTATAACTATTTAATACGAGTTGTCCAAGTGTATTCGTATAAAGTGTTGTTCCTGTCATCGCATAAAATAATCCAATAACAATCATTAACAATTGTAAAATCAATAACACATATAGAATATATCTAAACGTCACATCGGAAACCGATGAGACATAGAGCATACCTAAACGTAATGTCATCAGTGATAAACCTAGAATTAAGCCAAAACATATAAACATTTTCAAGTTTCTTCTTATACCTTTAACGAAAGACGTATATGTACTTTCTAAGAGCCTACCTGTAACCATATCCATCATAACTTGATAAAGCCCAGATAAGCCGATAAAGCCAATCATTAACGTTATAATTACAGCTATTGATGCCATACTTTGATAATGCATAACTACTGCATCAAACATATCATTATATAGTGATGATGTCGTATCTAAACTAAGTAATGCAACCGACTTAGAATAGGATATAATCATCTGGGTGATTACAAGTGGTATAAAAAATATGGACGAAAAAATACTTGCCCCAATAAACTGTCTAAAATTGGTCTTTAATATGTAGAAAAACTGCTCTTTTCTACTTGAAGGTAATTCTTGTTCATCATCATCACCTAATACAAGTTGTTCAAAAAAACCTGCCATTGTCATAACCTCTCACTATACATAATTTTTAAGTTGTTCTTTATATAAAAACGATTTTCTACTATTATTATACCATTATTAATCTTCATATCATTAAAATAATAAGAGTCAATAGACTCTTATTATTTATATCCTTTTTTCATTTCCTCTAACATGAATATTGTTTTATCGATCTGTTCGTCTATACCTTTTTCATCCTTAAGATTGACTTCGCTCACATTCAATAAATAATCGGTTGTTACCTTATAATAACGCGCTAATTTAATAAGTTGTTCAATTGAAGGTTCACTATGACCGGATTCATAATGGGCATATCCAGTTCTTGACATCTGCAAAATATCAGCTACATCTTGTTGTTTTAATCCATGTTCTTCTCTTAATTGTTTTAATATTTTGTTCCACATGATAACCTCCACATCAATAAATTATCACATTTTGAACATGAATATTGACTATGTTCTAAATAAGATATATAATTTAGTTAATGTTCTATTTATGAACATATGTTATTGAAATATTATTGATGATATCTTTGTTTCTGGGGGGAAATCAAATGAATGTAAGAGACAGTATTATACAAATTCAAATACTAAAAAAAAAGGCTTATCAATTAGAATATCAGAGGTTACAGTACGATTCTAACAAAGAGATCATACTGTTGATATTCGCTGGTTTTTTTCTTTTTATTCCGCTATTTTTTATTCCTTATAAACTCAAGCATAAGCGTGAGAAAATGCATAGACTGGACGATCAAATAGATCATATTAGAGAAGAGATTAATGCAATTAATGCAAGGCTTAACATTTATCCATCCATATAAAAAGGCACTTGATCAAAATGATCAAGTGCCTTTATTCTTTAGTTATAATATCTAATTAAAAACCGTAATCTTCCATGCTATCATCATCTTCTTCAGAATACGTATTGCTACGATCATAATTGAAGTGTGAATCTCTTAAAATACCAGTACCAGCTGGGATTAATCCACCAATAATAACATTTTCTTTTAATCCGTGTAATTCATCAACTTTACCTCTAATTGCTGCATCAGTTAAGATTCTTGTTGTTTCTTGGAATGATGCTGCAGAAAGGAATGAATCAGATCTTAATGAGGCCCTAGTGATACCTAATAAGATTGGACGACCTACTGCTGGACGACCGCCTACAGCAAATGCCTTAAGGTTTTGACGTTTGAATTCTGCTACAGATACCTCAGTCCCCGGAAGTAATTCAGTGTCGCCTTCAGTGATGACTGTAATACGTCTTAACATTTGACGAACGATTAATTCAATGTGCTTATCACTAATTTCTACACCTTGCGCACGATATACTTTTTGAACTTCTTCAAGAATATAAGTTTCAGCTGCTTCAACTGATACAATTCTTAACAATTCTTTAGGATTGATAGACCCCATTGTTAATCTTTGACCTGCTTCAACAGAAGATCCTTTTCTCACTAATGACTCAACATTAGCATCAATTGTATATTTGTACTCTTTTTCATCTGTGTCTGTAATCGTAACAACAGATAATCCACCGCGTTGACGATCAACAGCTTTAACCTTACCAGAAACTTCTGATAAAACAGCTTTACCTTTAGGGTTTCTAGCTTCGAATAACTCTTGAATACGTGGAAGACCTTGTGTAATATCTGATGCAGAAGCAACCCCACCAGTATGGAATGTTCTCATGGTTAACTGAGTACCAGGTTCACCAATAGATTGTGCTGCGACAACCCCAACGGCTTCCCCTACTTCAACAGGCTTATTGGTTGCTAAGTTTCTACCATAACAGTGTGCACACACCCCGTTGTTAGAATTACATGTTAAGTTACTTCTTACTTCTACTTCAGTAATACCCGCATTAACGATATCAGCACCCATTTCTTCAGTGATTAAATCGTTACGTTTAGCATATACCTCTTTTGTTTTTGGATCTACAACATCCTTGCTAGCATGGCGGCCAACAATTCTATCATATAATGGAACGATTTCTTTAGTATCATCCATAACCGACTTCATAACTACACCACGTTCAGTACCGCAATCTTCTTCAACAACGATAACATCTTGAGATACATCAACAAGTCTTCTTGTTAAATATCCTGATTCAGCTGTCTTTAACGCTGTATCGGTTGAACCTTTTCTGGCACCATGGGTAGAAATAAAGAATTCAGATACTGTAAGACCTTCTCTAAATGACGCTTGTACTGGGACTTCGATAATTTCACCTTTAGGGTTATTCATCAGACCACGCATACCCGCAAGTTGCGAGAAGTTTGATGCATTACCACGGGCACCAGAATCACTCATCATATAAATGTTATTGTCTTTATCAAACTCTGCCATTAATCCATTTTGGATATCATCACGTGCGACTTGCCATTCTTTAATGACATGGTCTTTACGTTCAGAATCTGTTAACCAACCCTCATCATACCAACTGTTGATTTGGTCGATTTTTTCGTTTGCTTGATCAATGCGTTCACCCTTACCAGAATATACGTTGATATCTGCAAATGATACTGTAATACCTGCAACTGTAGAATATTTAAACCCTAAGTCTTTTAATCTATCTAACATCTTAGAAGTTTCTGAAATGTGTAATTGTTTAAACACTTGGGCAATGATTTGTGATAAAAATTTCTTCTTAAATGGAATTGGAACCGCTAATTGTTCTAGAAACACTTTAGGGTTTGTTCCTTTAGGCATGAAATATTTATCAGGTGTTTGATTTTCTAAGTTATCAGCTGTAGGTTCGTTTAAATATGGGAATGACTCAGGTAAAATTCTATTGAAAATAAGTTTACCTAGAGTAGTTTCTAAATACATGGTCTTTTGTGCTTCTGTGAACACTTGATTAATACTGTTTGGATCAACAAAGATTCTAGTATGTAAACCAATTTCTCCATGTTCGAATGCAAGTGATGCTTCAGTGTAGTCAAAGAAGAATGAACCTTCATTACGATGTTTATGTAAATGCTCAGTTAATTTTTCTTCAGCACGATAACCATGAAATTCACGTTCACGTTTTTCTTCAATAGTTAAGTAATAGTTACCTAATACCATATCTTGAGATGGTGTAACAACTGGTTTACCATCTTTAGGGTTAAGAATGTTGTTAGATGCTAGCATAAGAAGTCTTGCTTCTGCTTGAGCTTCATTAGATAGTGGCAAATGGACTGCCATTTGGTCACCATCGAAATCGGCGTTAAACGCAGGTGTAACAAGTGGATGAAGACGGATTGCTTTACCATCAATTAATTTAGGTTCAAATGCTTGAATACCTAATCTATGTAGTGTAGGTGCACGGTTTAATAGAACAGGATGTTCTTTAACAACGCGTTCTAATGCTGCCCATACATCATCATCCATCTTTTCATATTTAGCATTTGCATTTTTCTTAGATGCACTATCACTTCCATCCATTCTTTGTAATTCTCTTAAAACGAATGGTTTGAACAATGTAATAGCCATTTCTCTTGGAATACCACATTGGTACATTTGTAAATCTGGACCAACAATAATTACTGAACGAGCTGAGTAGTCAACACGTTTACCAAGAAGGTTTTGACGGAAACGGCCTTGTTTACCACGTAACATATCAGATAATGATTTTAAGTGACGGTTACGTTCAACAGCAGCTTTCTTACCGCGTTTAGCATTATCAAATAATGCATCAACTGCTTCTTGAAGCATACGTTTTTCATTCTTAGTGATAAGTCTTGGTGCCATTTGTTCCTTTTGTTTCTTCAAACGGTTGTTACGGTTTAGAATACGACGGTATAGGTCATTTAAGTCAGTTGTTGCGAAACGTCCACCATCAAGTGCAACCATTGGTCTTAAATCTGGTGGAATAACTGGAATAACATCCATAACCATCCATTCTGGTTTATTATCAGAATTGTTGAAAGCTTCAACAACTTCTAAACGCTTGATAACTTTGTCACGTTTTTGTTTAGATGAAGTCTTTAATTTTCGACGTAAAGATTTAACTTCTTTATCAAGATCTAATTCTTGTAACAATTTTTTAACAGCTTCTGCACCTGTTAATGCAGTAAACTTATTCCAATACTTTTCACTTAACATTGAGAAGTCTTGTTCTGACAAAATTTGTTTTTTAGCAAGTGGTGCTGTACCCGGATCAGTTACAATATAAGATGCATGGTAAACAACTTCTTCTAAAGCCTTAGCTTTAATGCCTAAAAGGATAGCTAATCTAGAAGGTGAATTCTTTAAGTACCAAGTATGAACAACTGGTGCTTCTAATTCGATATGTCCCATACGTTCTCTACGAACTTTTGATTCAGTGATTTCAATACCACATTTTTGACAAATTTGGCCTTTGTTACCACTTTGTTTTTTACCGCACGCACATTGATAATCCCTAGTTGGACCAAAAATTCTTTCACAAAATAAGCCACCGATTTCAGGTTTAGATGTACGATAGTTAATTGTTTCATGAGTCTTAACTTCCCCATATGACCATTGTCTGATTTCATCAGGAGAAGCTAATCTAATTTTAAAGTGTGAGAATGATCTACTTCCGTATCCTTTTTTCACAGGTGCTTGACTATGGATTCTATCAGATAGGTCCATATCTAATGCATTTTCAACTTCAACGTGATCATCAACAGAAACTTCAAGTACATCTTCTTCATGTTCATGAGCATGTTCAACCATAGCATCATAACCATAGAATTCTAATACTTGATTAATCTCTTGTCTTAGTAATGCATCATCTTCAAATAAATGATATAACGCATGACGATCATATTCGATAAATTCAACTAAATCGTTGATTCCAGCGTTGTTTAGAACTTCAATAGATTCACCGCTTAAGTTTAAGTTATCCAAAAATCTTGGTAACGCATAACGTCTAAGTACGCTCTTGATTTCTTCAAAACTACTAGAGAGTAACATTTGAAGTTCTTTTAAGTTGAATGTATTAAAGTCTTCTAATTGATCGATACCAGAGAGTTTCAATTGATTTAATGCATCATCTGATAATTTTAAAGATTCAACACGAAGTGTTAGTTTTTCTTTAGCCATTAACGAATCCCTCCTTTGCTATACTTACTAGCATACTGATCGACCAATGATTTTTCAGTTTCATTTTCGCCAGTTTCAGCATCGATAAGTTCGACATACAAACCTAGGGCTTGTAATTCTTTAGTTAATACTCTAAATGATTCAGGGATACCTGCTTCAGGAATAGCTTTACCATGTGTAATTGCACTGTAAACTTTATTTCTACCCAGCATATCATCTGATTTAACAGTTAGCATTTCTTGTAATGTGTGTGCAGCACCATATGCATATAATGCCCAAACTTCCATTTCCCCGAAACGTTGACCACCATTTTGAGCTTTACCACCCATAGGTTGTTGCGTTACTAATGTATAAGGTCCAACAGATCTTGCATGAAGTTTATCATCAACCATGTGAGATAACTTAATCATGTACATAATACCAACAGAAATTCTGTTTTCGTATGCTTGTCCTGTACGACCATCATATAATGTTGTTTTACCATCTGGGTCTAATCCAGCTTCTGCCATAATTGCTTTAAGATCATCATCATCAACTCCGTCGAATACTGGAGTTGCAACTTTAACGCCTAAACGTTTAGCAGCCATACCTAAATGGATTTCAAGAATTTGTCCAATGTTCATACGAGATGGAACCCCTAGTGGGTTTAACATGATGTCAACTGGTGTACCATCTGCCATGTATGGCATATCCTCTCTTGGTAATATCTTAGAGATAACCCCTTTATTACCATGACGACCGGCCATTTTATCCCCTTCAGAAATCTTACGTTTTTTAACAACGAAAACTCTGATAGATTCATTAACCCCTGAAGGAAGAACATCGCCATTCTTCTTAGAGAAGTATTGGATTGATTGAACAACCCCTCCACCACCATGAGGAACTCTTAGTGATGAATCGCGGTATTCTCTTGATTTTTCGCCGATTACGGCATGAATTAATTTTTCTGATGGACTTGGTTCAAATACACCTTTAGGTGTAATCTTACCAACTAAGATGTCACCTTCTTTAACTTCTGAACCAGGAATAACAATTCCGCGGTCATCTAAGTTCTTCAATGCTTCATATCCAGCATTAGGTACTTCGCGTGTAATTTCTTCACGTCCAGAACCTGTTTTTAATTCTCTTGTTTCTATTTCATATTCATCAATGTGAATTGATGTATATACGTCATTTTTAACTAAATCTTCACACATGATGACAGCATCTTCATAGTTGTAACCTTCCCATGTCATGAATGCTACGGTAACGTTACGTCCTAATGCTAATTCACCATTGTTTGTTGATGGACCATCAGCGATGATATCACCAGCATCTACCCATTCACCTTCGCTAACGATTGGTTTTTGAAGAACTAGAGTATCTTGATTTGATCTAAAGAAATTAATTAATGGGAATGTCTTACTTTCACCCATGCCATATGATGCTAATGCTTTTGCACTTTCAATATCAAATGGTTTAGATGGATCATATAAGACATTGTTTCCAACAACTACTTTTTCTTCAGGATGTGAAGTAATCGTAACTTTAGTACCATCGGTATAAGTCACAAAACCAGATACATCGGCAACAACTGTACTACCAGAGTCTTTTGCAGCACGGTATTCAATACCAGTACCAACGATTGGAGAGTCTGTCTTAAGTAGTGGAACAGCTTGACGTTGCATGTTGGCACCCATTAGGGCACGAGATGCATCATCATGTTCAAGAAATGGAATTGTTGATGTTGCTACTGATACAATTTGTTTCGGAGAAACGTCCATGTATGTAACGTCTTCAGGATCGAACATTGATGTTTCACCACGGTGACGTCCGATAACTTTTTCATCAGCAATTGTACCATCTGCATTAAGTGTTGTCGCAGCTGATGCGATAACTTGATCATATTCTTCATCTGCTGTTAAATAATCAAACTCTTGAGTAACAACATGTTGTCCAGAACTTGTATCAACCTTTAAATAAGGTGTTTGGATAAATCCATATTGGTCAACTTTACCATAAGTGGCAAGTGAACTGATCAAACCGATTGATGGACCTTCTGGTGTTTCAATTGGACAGATACGTCCGTAGTGAGAGTTGTGAACGTCACGTACTTCTACGCCGGCTCTATCTCTTGCAAGACCACCAGTACCAAGTGCTGATACTCTACGTTTTTGAGTTAATTCAGCAAGTGGATTAATTTGATCCATGAATTGTGATAATTGTGAACTACCAAAGAAAGTCTTGATTGCACCAGCAAGTGGTGTCATGTTAATAATATTAGAGGGTGTCGCATCTTGAAAAGTCGTTGTAGACATTTTGTCCTTAATGTTTTTTTCAGCTCTTGCAATACCAATTCTAAATTGATTTTTTAATAATTCGCCAATTAATCTTAAACGGCGGTTACCTAAATGGTCAATATCATCAGTTGATCCAAGACCATCATATAAGTTTAAGTAGTAACTCATAGATGCAACGATATCAGATAATGTGATATATTCTCTTGTTTCTCTTTGATCATTACCTAAGACTTTGACAGGATAAATCTTATCAGTTTCTTTATCTTTAACTGTTACTTCAATAGCTTCTACAAGAACGCCAGTACGTTCTTTTTCTTTTTCAAATATGTTTTTAGTTCCAAAGAAATATTTTATAACTTTTTCATCTAAAGCTTGTCTATTCTTTCTTAATACTGAGAATACTTCTTCATTTACCTCTGAATTCTTAACGACCAATACTTCACCAGTGCGCAAATTTAAGATGTTTTCTTTGATGTATAATTTATCATCATCACCATCAGGAAGATGAATTGCTAAAATTTCATCAGGGGTTTCATTTTGTAATGAATCTTCCTTCGCGATAACTTCAGTAAGAAGTGCATCACGATGTTCCTTAAGTAATTTGATTATGTCTTTTGTAATCTTAGTTTTACCAGCAACCAATACTTCACCTGTTTGAGGATCAATAATATCTTTTGCTGTATATTGCCCTTCGATACGAGTTAATACATCCAACTTCTTATTGAACTTGTAACGCCCAACAGCAGCTAAATCATAACGACGTGTTTCGAATAGACGCATACGAATAAATTCTCTCGCAGCTTCTGCAGGAACTTTTTCGCCTTGTCTTAATTTAGAATACAAATCAACTATTGCTTCATCGGAATTTTTAGTGTCATCTTTATCAAAAGTTGCATCCATGAATTTAGATTTACCGAAGATTTCATAAATATCTTTCTTCTTTTGGAAACCTAAAGCACGCATCATTGTTGTCATAGGTACTTTTTTAGATCTGTCTAATTTCGCATACATGATATCTTTTGAACCGAGTTCATATTCTAACCATGCACCGCGCGTTGGAATAACTTGAGCTGAAAACTTAATTCTGTTAAGTTTCTTGTCCAATTCGCTTGTGAAATAAGCGCCTGATGAACGAATAATTTGTGAAACCACAACACGTTCAGCACCATTAATAACAAAAGTCCCCGATGGAGTCATAAAAGGGATTTCACACATTAACACTGTATTTTCTCTGACTTCACCAGTAATCGCATTCTCTAATTTAACACGAGCTGATAACTGTTTAGCATAGTTAACATCACGTAGTTTTGATTGTTGAATATCGAACTTAGGGTCAGATAAATAGTGTTCCTCAAAATATAATTTTAAATCACCATTGTGACCTTCGATTGGTGATATATCATTGAGTAATTCTTTAATGCCTTCTTCAATAAACCAATTAAAGGATTTTGTTTGAATCTCAATGAGGTCAGGCAAGTCTACATCATAACGCATTCTAGAAAAATTTCTACGTTCTGCCTTCTTACCATATTTGACGTTTTTATATCCCATAATCCACTCTCCTATCGCATTTGGAATCGCACATTTTTATATATATAATATATATAAATCCAACATTATGCATTTAAATATATTATCATATGTTTTGTAAATAGTCAAACAAATTAAACTTTTTTAGATAAAAGAACCCAATATCCTTTTTCTTTTGCAATGACATCGCAATTTCCGAAAAGTTCTTCGAGTTTACTAACAGACGACGGTGCGCCTTGCTTTTTTTGAATAACCGCATAAAAAACACCACCCAAATTCAAATGTGCATGTGCTTCTTCATAGAGTTTAAAAACCGTTTGTTTTCCAGCTCTAATGGGTGGATTTGACATAATTAAATCAGCTTTTTCTTCAACATTTTCAAACAAAAAACTCACTTTGACCTCTGCATTTTTGATATTATTAATCTCTAGATTTTGGGCTGCTAAATGAGCTGCTCGCTCATTCACATCAGCCATTATAATATGTGCATTCGGACATTTTTTAGCAACAAAAATACCCATAGGTCCATATCCGCAACCCATGTCAATAATTGTTCTGTAGGTGTCATTGAAATCAATGTTTTCTAATAAAGCTTTAGATCCGAAATCGACTTGATCCCGACTAAATACGCCACGATCCGTGTCCAAAAGTATGTCCAGTCGATCAATCGCAAAACTGATTCGACGAATATCATGATTCAATTGTTTATCATTTAAATAATAGTGACTCATGGATACCCCAAATAACAGCGAAAAAACCCGAGAATTTATCTCAGGTTAATCGCAATAAATTTTAAAAATTATTTAACTTCAACAGTTGCACCAGCATCTTGTAATTGAGTCTTGATTGCTTCTGCATCTTCTTTTGATACTTTTTCTTTTAATACAGCATCTGCAGTTTCAGTAACTTTCTTAGCATCTGCTAAGCCTAAGCCTGTAATTTCGCGAACGATTTTAATAACTGCGATTTTGTTTGTGCCGAAGCTCTTAAGAATTACATCGAATTCTGTTTGTTCTTCAACTACTGCAGCACCTGCTGCAGGACCTGCTACTGCTACTGCAGATGGGTCAATACCAAATTCTTCTTTTAATCCATCCACTAAGTCTTTAATTTCTAATAAAGTCATTTCTTTTAATGCTGCTACGAAGTCAGCTTTTGTTAATTTAGCCATTTATAATTTCCTCCTAATTAAGCTTGCGCTTCTGATTCTTCACTGATCATATTAAGCCCAACCGCTAATTCGCGTACTGGTGCTAATAAACCTGCTGCTAACATTGTTAATAAAGTTTCTCTTGATGGCAATGTAGCTAATTCATTTAATACTTCTATACTTGCAATTTTACCTTCTACGATACCTGCTTGCATAACAACATTTTTGTTGTCTTTTGCAAAGTCATAGATAACTTTTGCAGGTGCAACAACATCATCATAGCTCAATGCTATAGCTTTAGGTCCAACTAATGAATCTGCTAAAGCGTCAAATCCAGCAGCAATTGATGCTCTTCTAGAAATGTTGTTTTTGTAAACGGCAACTTCACATCCTGCTTCTCTTAATTGTCCACGAAGATTAGTGAATTCTTCCACTGTTAAACCTGGATAATCAAAAGCAACAACAGTTGCAGCACGTCCAAGTTTATCTTGTAATTCTTGAACTTGTTCTGCTTTTTTTGCAATACTTGCTTTTTGCATAAAGTGCCTCCTTATAAAATAAAATCTCTCTTTAATGCCAAAGACATAAAAGAGAGAAAAACGTAATGTTTATCACCTCGGTAGGAAATTAAGCATTTAGCTCCTACTGTCTTTGGCATCGATTTATTTTGTTACTATTCTTGTTGATTCTTTAAAAATTAAAGCTTTTTAAAGAGTCTTCATCAACTTTTACACCAGGTGCCATACTTGATGTAAGAGTAATGTTTTTAATGTAAGTACCTTTAACCGTTTGTGGTTTGATTTGAACTAAGCGACGATATAGTGTAACTGCATTTTCTGCTAATTGTTCAGCAGTAAATGATACACATCCAATTGGAGCGTGGATGTTACCAACTCTATCAACTCTATACTCAATTTTACCGTTTTTAATTTCATGAACTGCTTTTTCAACGTCCATAGTTACAGTACCAGTTTTTGGGTTTGGCATTAAACCTTTAGGACCTAAAACGCGTCCTAATCTACCAAGTTTACCCATCATATTTGGTGTAGCAACGATTACATCAAAATCAAACCATCCGCCTTGGATTTTTTGAATGATGTCATCATCACCAACGAAATCAGCACCAGCAGCTTTTGCTTCTTTTGCCTTTTCGCCTTCTGCGACAACTACAACTCTTGAAACTTTACCAGTACCATGAGGTAAAACGATTGCTCCTCTTAAGTTTTGTTCAGCTTTTCTTGGATCAAGATTTAAACGGAACGCTGCTTCTACAGTCGCATCAAACTTTACAAATGAGGTTTTCTTCACTAAGTCAGTTGCTTCAGCTAAAGAATATTTCTTTAAACTATCAACCAATTTAGCTGCTTCAAGGTATTTCTTTCCTCTTTTCATATTAGTTCCTCCTAAAATGTGGTCTAGCGGGATATCCTCCCACAATTTAGACAGTAATCATCTAAATTATTCTACTACTGTGATACCCATATTGCGTGCTGTACCTTCAATAATTTTCATTGCTGCTTCTACAGTAAACGCATTTAAGTCAGGCATCTTCTTTTCTGCAATTTCTTGAATTTGAGCCTTTGTTACAGTCGCAACTTTAATCTTCTTAGCGTTGCTTGAACCTGATTTAATATTAGCCGCTTTCTTTAATAAGTCACTTGCAGGTGGAGTTTTAGTCACGAAAGTGAATGTACGGTCATCATAAACTGAGATAACTACTGGTACGATAAAACCCATTGAGTCTTTTGTTGCTTCATTAAATTGTGAACAAAATGCTGGAATGTTAACTTGTGCCTGACCAAGTGCTGGACCAACTGGTGGCGCAGGGTTAGCTTTTCCGGCAGGGATTTGTAATTTAACTACTTTTACAACTTTTTTTGCCATGAACACAACCTCCTTCTTAACATAAGTATGTGGTACGAATTAATTCTTCCACTATGGTGTGCTTTCACACGCGAATATATTCTATCATTTTGTATAGTCAAAGTCAACAAGAAATACTATATTAACCGATTTTGTTTTGATCTCTCAATCAGACGTGTTATAAATATATAAAAGCATGAATATAAGTAGAATTGAAAATACGATCTTTTGAAATTCATCATCAACTGAAATATCTACATTTTCAAACAACCTTCTATTTTCAAAAGTTGCCATTCTCCCTCTCTAGAAAGTGTGAAAAAACTACTAAATTGATTTTATTCAAATACATATTTAGTCATATTTAAACATTTTAAAATTATTTCACGATTCACAAATGAATATTTTTTATATAATTCAATTTTTTCATTAAGCGTTGTAATTAAATATCGTCTTTGAACCATAGATATCTGTAAAATTGTAACTATCTCGTGTTCAAAAATATCATAAATACTATAGGTGACACTGCTGAAACCATTTGATTTAAGATGATACTTTAATATATCATCCTCAAAAAGTTCAAGTCTTCTTTCAAACAACTGTATCGGTATATTAATTACTTAAGTTCTAATCATCTAACCTTAGCTCCAAACGGCACAAGTGCCAAAATCGCTAATTTAAACCATTGAATGCCAAATGGAATACCAATAATCGTAATGCAATATACTGCTGCGATTATCAAATATCCCATCGCCATCTCCCACCCAAAAAGAATAGCCCAAATGATATTGATGATTGGATGTTTGGCAATGTTTAAATCAATATCTTTCCCAAACGGAAACATAACTAGTTCCGCAAATTTAAACGCTTGTTTGCCCAGTGGTATACCAATGATAGTAACGTACAGAATTAAGCCTACTAAATACCATAATAATGCCGCTAGAAACCCACCAAAAATAAACCATATAATATTACCTAAGAATTTCATTGAATCCCCTCGCTTTTCTTTTATTATATCAAAAAATGCCTTTATTTAGGCATTTTTATTCATTACAATTAAAATGTACACTCTTCATCGCCGCAACTTCCGGCATCTTCTGCTTCAAGTTTTTGAAGCGGTTTTTCTTCTTCATATATCTGTTTTAAAGCCTGTAAAAAATAAGCCGTTTGCTGCGCACCTGAAACACCATATTTCCGATTGATTACAAAGAATGGAACTCCTTGAACACCAACTTGTCTAGCCTCGTCCATCTCACCTTTCACCTGATCAGAAAACTCGTTCTCATCAAGTATTTTTCTAGCTTCTTTTTCATCTAATCCAACCTCTTTTGCTAGTTCGACTAATGAATCAAAATCAGATAAATTCTTGCCATCTGTGAAGTATGCTTTCATAAGTCTAGAAGTTACTTTATGTTCTAGTCCAAATTGATTTGCCCACTTAGCCAAACGGTGTGCATCAAATGTATTCGTCATTTGGATGATGTCATAATTATATGTTAATCCCACTGCGTTTGCATTAGCAGAGAACATGTTAAATCGTTCTTTTGCCTGTGCAGGCGTCATACCATGACCTTGAGCAAAAGATTCAGCTGCTGAACCTTTCATCACTTTAGGTGCGTATGGGTTTAATTGATATGCTTTGTATATAATTTCTACTTGGTCTTTAAATTCAAATTGGTCTAACGCTTGTTCAAATCTTGTTTTTCCAATATAACAAAACGGGCAAGCAAAATCTGACCATATTTCTATTTTCATAATAATACCTCCAATATCAATGTAATTATAGCATCCGATACGCTTATTTTCATAATATTTGCTTTACTTTTTGCATTTTTTTAAGTTTATTAATGGATTTAACTTGCTTTTAGTAATTACGCGCTAGAATAAATTTGTATAGGAGAAATATACAATGCAGAAATGTCATAATATCAAAACGTTTAAATTTCAATCCACAACATTACTAAATAAACTAGTAAATAAATCATGTTCTATAACGATATGCTTAATCAAATCTTATATTTTTATATTAAATAATGATTTTTAAAAACAAAAAAAGTCCCCAAACGGAGACTTAATTATTTTTTATAAAACTTCTTTGATATCTGCAGCATCAATCTCAGTTGGTGTTGAACGACCAAATAAATCTAAGTCTACGATCACTTTTTCTTGATCGTTATCAACCGCTGAAACTTCACCTTTTAATCCTGCCCATGATCCGCTAACAACTTCTACAACTTTGCCAATAAGCTTATCATATGTAGGTTTGCTAATAACGCCGATCTTAAGAAGGATTGCATTAATTTCATCTGGTGAAAGTGGAACTGGTTTAGCACCACCACCTGATGATCCAAGGAATCCGGTAACTTGTGGTGTATTTCTAACCACGAACCATGATTCATCAGTTACTATCATTTCAACAAATACGTATCCAGGAAATAATTGTTTAACTTTTTCCTTATCTTCGCCTTTTGCGTTTTTTTCAATGATAGTTTCTTCAGGAACAATTATTCTAAAGATATAATCCACCATGCCCATTGATTCAACACGACGTTCTAAATCTTTTTTCACAGCATTTTCATAGCCTGAATAAGTTTGAATAATATACCATCTAACGCCTTGACTCATAGAGATCCACCAAGTAATCCACTGATAAGTTTAGTGATTAAGAAATCATATAGCAATAAGAAACCTGTAAGAATAATTAGGAACACTAATACTCTAACAGAATTATCTAAGAATTTAGACCATTTAGCCCAAGAAATTTTCTTTAACTCAGGTACAGCTGGTAAGAAAAATGGATATAACACTAAGAATAAACCAAATGCTGAGATTGCAAATAATACCCATGCAAATATAATACCATTACTACCTTCACCTAATACTGGAAAGTTTGGATCAATTTGTAATAGTTTATTACCAGAGATAATCATTACCGAGATAGCAATTGCAATTATTGCTAAAACACCTAATAGTAAATTTTCCCAACGATATTCAGTTTTAAGAACTTCCATAAGTTTGCTTGATTGTTCTTCTTGTTTTTGTTTAATTGCCATATGCCTGGCCTCCTATTTACTTTCTTTATGAACTGTATGTTCGTTGCATTTTGGACAAAACTTCTTTATCTCTAAACGTTTTGTTTGTGTCTGTTTATTCTTTGTTGTTGTATAATTTCTGCTTAAACATTTAGTACATACTAAAGTTACTTTTTCTCTCATAAAAAAACCACCTTTGTGGCCTTTTGCAAGTGTTATTTTAACACTTAAAAAAGGCATAGTCAACTATCATTTATATTATATCATATTTTTTATATTTTTCTTTGAGTCTATAAATAGCATTATATATTTGTTTTATATCACATTTGATAACACTTTGAATGTAATTTACACTCTTATTTTGAATAAAATAATACTCAAAAATTTGTTGTTCTAAAGTTGAACACTGATCTAAAAAATCTGTATAATCCTCTTCTAAATAATAACTTTGTTGTTGATTTAAAACATATTCATCGTAAACAAAGTTTGGCACCTTTTTCTTTAATTGATAAAAGTGTCTTTTTAAAATTAACTCAAAATATCTAGTGAATGTTTTATTTTTATAAACATCAAACGTCTTTATTGCTTTATAAAACATGAGTATGCCTTCCTGTTTGAAATCATCATATTCATTTTGATCAACTCTGATCAAATGAATATGTTTCCATATGAAGTTCTCATATTTTGAAAATAAATAGTCTAAAGCAATTCCATCATTTTCTCCATGTATTAAATAAAGCAATTCATAGTCATTTCTCATAAATCAATCATTTTATACATCATGAGTGCTGCGGCAACACTAACGTTTAAAGAATTTATTTTGCCATGCATCGGAATTTTCACGAGCATATCGCAATTTTTTCTAACAAGTGAGCGCATACCGCTTCCTTCGTTGCCTAAAACCACCGCTAAATGTACGTTTTTTGGCATATCGACGTAAGTATGCTCTGTTTGTCCATCCGTTCCAACAATCCAAAATCCCCACGATTTTAGTTGTGTAATCGCTTGATTGATATTAGTAACTTCAATCACCGGAATATGTTCAATTGCTCCAGATGATACTTTAGCAACCGTTGCATTAAGTGGCACCTGCTGTTTTTTAGGTATAATTAACGCCGACATTTGAGTTGCTTCAGCAGTTCTAAGGATCGCACCAAGGTTATGAGGATCTTCAATACCATCTAAAATACAAACATGCTGTATTTTATCTTTATCTTTTAAAATTTCAATTGATGCATATGTGTAATCTTTAATCTCGGCAACCAAACCTTGATGATTCTTAGTTTTTGATAAGCTAAATAATTCATCTTTGGATACAAGTTCATAGTTTGCATCATTTTTCTTTAAAAAATTAAGAAAACTTTGATCATTGAATTTTTGATCAACATATAAGTGATACATTGGTCTTTTTGAATATATTGTTTCGCGAATGACATTTTTTCCATAAACGATCATGATTTAACCTCCAACATAAACATAGATTCTATGTCTAGAATAATCCATAAAAATACTTTATAAAAAGTTTTTAAAAGAGCGACCAGCGCTCTTTTAATATTATTCTATTTCTGCAATTTTATTAATAATGTATGCTGCACCATTTTTAACCCAACCATAAATATGTGAAATCACATACATGAGTGGGAATGTTGCTTGCGCAAGTACCAACAACAATAAACCTTGAGGTAACGTAATTGTTTCTTCTGGGATGTTGTCGCCTAAGACGAAGAATGGCACATAATCAAATATTGGTATTAAGAAGAAAGCAACTAATGATGCAATCATCATAGTAAAGAATAAAATCGTTCTAAACACATTTAGTGGTGAAGATACTCTAAACAATACTGTAAATGATGTCACTAATGCGATTGCAACAATCAATGTTGACTTAACATCTTGAGACATAACGTCTTGCCCTACTGATGCCATCGCTGGATTTGTGCTTAACGCATAAATAATCAAACTGTTGATCACAACTACCAATGCACCTGGTACAGCACGTCTTAATACATTGATTAAGAACTTACCTTTAACCTGTTTATTGTTTTGTTCTAAAGCAATAAAGAATGATGGAATACCAATAGCAAACATTTCAATCAATACCATTTGTCCTGGTGTGATTGGATAATACTCTCCTCTAATAATTGAAATGATGACTAATAAGACTGTAAATATTGTCTTTGTTAAGAATAATGTAGATACTTTTTCAACATTGTTGATAACTCTTCGTCCCTCACTAACAACCTTTGGCATTGATGAAAAATTAGAATCCAGTAATACAAGATGGGATACATTTCTCGCTGCTTCGCTACCTGAAGCCATCGCAATGGATGTATCTGCTTCTTTAAGAGCAAGGATATCATTGACACCATCACCTGTCATAGCAACAGTTCTACCATTATTTTTAAGTGATTCAATAAGTAATTTCTTTTGATTTGGTGATACCCTTCCGAATACAGTATACTTGTTAGCAATTCTAACCACTTCTTTATCGTTCATATTTTCTAGACTTATATATTGATTAGCATTAGCAACATTTGCACGTTCAGCGATTCTTGAAACCGTAATTGGGTTATCTCCAGAAATAACTTTAACTTCAACATTGTGTTCTTTAAAGTATTCAATCGTTTCAATGGCATCCGGTCTAATCGTATCTTCAATCATGATTAAAGCCATCGGTTCAATCGTTCCATTAATCTCACGATCAACGATTTCTCCTGTACTAAATCCAACTGCTAATACGCGATAACCATCCTTAGATTGCTTTTCAACTTCTTTTTCTACTTTATAATAAGATTTCTTTAACGCATATTCTGGCGCACCCAATACGAATGTACCATAGCGATCAAACTCAACTGCACTAAATTTTCTAGCACTAGAGAATGGAATTAATCCTTTATGTCTATACTGTTTAGCAGTACCAAAACGTTCTTTTAATGCTGTTGATGTTAAATTATCATCTTGCTGTGCATTTAACATCGCTGCAACAATATTTTTCAACGTTACTTTTGAATCATTTTTAAACTCAATAATACTCTTGACAGTCATCGTACCATCGGTGATTGTTCCTGTTTTATCCAAACATAATGTATCGACACGCGCTAGCGTTTCAATACAATATAATTCTTGTACTAAAGTATTATTTTGAGCAAGTCTAATAACACCTACCGCTAATGCCATAGAAGTTAACAAAAATAGTCCAGATGGAATCATACCAATCATCGCACCTGATGTCTTAAGTACAATATCTGAATACCCCAATACACCAATTTGATTCATAACCCAGTATAATGCGAATGCAAGTGGAATAATAATTGCACCTACAATACGAATAATCATCTTTAACGAAGATAGTAACTCAGAAACTGGTTTACTGTATTTTTTCGCTTGGCTTGCTAATTTTTGAATATATATATCTTTACCAATAGCTGTTACTTGAGCGTAACAACTACCTGAAATCACATAACTTCCAGAATATAATGTATCACCTTGTTTCTTAACAATTGCATCGGATTCACCAGTTAACAATGACTCGTTAACTTCGATTGATCCTTCTCTTACAACCGCATCGGCGGTGATTTGTTTACCTGAAGTTAGTCTTAAAATATCATCGATTACAACATCAACAACACTGATTTCTAGTTCTGCTTTATCACGCATAACGATTGCTGTCGGTGCGGACAATAAGGAAAGTTTATCAATTGTTTTCTTAGCTCTAATCTCTTGAATAATACCAATCGTAATATTAGCAACTACAATGATAACAAAGAAGAAATTAGTCACGCTTGCATTAACTGTAAGCATCCAAATCGTAATCGCGATGATAAGTCCATTAAATAATGTAAAAACATTCGCGAATATAATTGATTTAATACTTTTGCTCGAGCCTGTTTCAGCGACATTAACGAGTCCTGCAATTTGTCTTGCTTCAACATCTTCAGTCGTTAAACCTTCAACAACTTCAGGATTATATCGTTCAACAATCACTTCATCCATACGTTTAACTTTACGATGTTTTTCTTCAAATTGAGGTTCTCCATCCAAAGGAACATGAATCCCTAGAGGATCGCCATTCATCTTGACCATATTGTCTTTGATGATTGTTTTAGGACCTTTTTTATCATCGCTATTTAGTAATGATTCAATTTCTTTATTTCGATTCATTTCTTTTGCTTTTTCCATGCCTAAAACTCACCTCGATTCACTAAATCAATACATATATCAATGATTTCATCTGCACGTTTTTCTTCATTTAAGAAAAGTCCGCCAATTAAAGCCTCAAATCCAGTTGCTCTCTGATATGTTTTCGCATCAATGTTTTTTCGCCCTTGCCCGCTTGCATTTCTACCACGTTTGAACAAAATGATTTCTTTTTCAGTAAGAACTTTATGTTCTAATAAGTAATCAATCAGTTTAGCCTGTGCGACACCTGATGTGAATTTCACCGCTTGATGATGCAATTGATTTACATCCGTTAAGCCTTGATCAATCAAATGCTTTCTAATCTTAAATTCATAATATCCATCGCCTAAATATGCGAGTGTTAATCCGTTCAAATTAAATCCAACCTTGTTCTGTAAGTTTGCCTCTTAATTCATCGGCAAGACTAAAGTTCTTTTGTTGTCTTGCTGATTGCCAATCTTTGTAAGTCATAATGATTTCATCCTCTAACTCAAAAGCTGGCATAAGTCCTAAAATAAGTAATATCTCTTGAATTGTTGTATATAACGTTAATCTGTATTCGTTGTTGCTTGCCTTGTTTAATTGTTTAATCAAATCATAAATTAATGTTACGACATTTGGTGTGTTAAAATCATCATCCATCATTGCAGTAAATTCATCCATAACACTTCGATCAATATCGCCCTTCTTAAAACCCTCTAATGAAAGAGACAAATATGCCTTCTTTAGGTTTCTAACTATTTTATCATAAATTCCTGCATATTCATTCATCACTTCAATAGAATAGTTTATTGGTTGTCTATAGTGATGTGCAATCATGAATAATCTAAATGCTAGAGGATGGTACGTTTCAACCATATCTTTAACCAGTGTAATATTACCTAGTGACTTGCTCATTTTAACTTGATCAACATCAAGTCTACCAACATGCATCCAATATTTAGCAAGATGGTGATGATCATGTGCTTCGGTTTGTGCAATCTCATTTTCATGATGTGGAAATCTTAAATCAGCACCACCACCATGAATATCTATTTCTTCATCAAAAATGTCATGATTCATAACAGCACACTCGGTGTGCCAACCAGGGCGTCCATTACCCCAAGGACTAGAAAACCTTAGTCCATCATCAGTCTTTTTCCATAAACTGAAATCTCGAGGATTCTCCTTCTCAGGATCTAAATCAACACGAACGCCTTCGCTTAATGCGTTTAAATCTTGATTGCTTAAAATACCATAATCATCGATTTTTGATACTCTAAAATATACACCCTGACTTGTTTGATATGCATATTCATTCTTGACTAAATCATCAATGTATTCAATCATTGATGTAATATAATCAGTTGCTTTAGGCATAAAATCTGGCAACATGCTACCAACTCTTTTATGCATGTCCAAAAAGTGGTCAGTATAAATGTTAGTGAGCGCTTCTTCAGTGATACCTAATGCTTTTGCACGATCAATAATCTTATCGTCAACATCCGTAATGTTTGAAACGTAATAAACTTTATATCCACGATGCGTTAAATATCTTTTAACCACATCAAAAAAAATTACTGGTCTTGCATTACCAATATGAATATCGCTATAAACAGTAGGTCCGCAGACATACATATTAACTTTCTTAGGTTTAACTGTTTTAAATGATTCAACTTGGTTTGTTAATGTATTATAAATTTTCAGCATACACATAAACCTCCTTGTACGCTTTATTATAATTGATAAATTATAAAATGACAAGTTATTACCCCTCTTTACTATATTTTTATGTTTTTGGCTTTATAAAGAAAAAAACCAGCGTTTTTTATGCTGGTTTTTATATATTTCTCCTAAGTTGGTCTAAAATCTCAACCATCGCCCATGTGTCTTGTTTACAATACTCTAAAAGGTCAATCCTGTTCATTTCAAATGTTTTTTCATCCATAAATGGAAACTGTGCATATGTCACTAAAGCTTCCGTACCATTGGCAATCGGCATTCCTTTATATGTAAGATTACTAAAGATTGGCAATACTTTTTTAATTGAAAACGAGCCGTTTAAGTTATTGTGGTAATAGTTAAAATTTGCACTATCCGGAAATCCAAGACTCTCAAATAGTTTCTTATTCCCTCTTAAAAAATACATAAGATCCACAAGACGATCCATCATGCTGTGTAATCTTTTAGCATATTTAGGATAAACAATAGCCATTTCTTTTAGTCTCGTTTTTTCAAACGAGATATTATAAGCCATAATTGATCCACCATCATCTTTTATAACATCAATCATGTTTCTAACCAAATCTTCTCGTAAGTCATCATGCGTTGTCGCAAGAAAAAAATAATTATCCTTATGCTTATCACATATGCCAGGTTCATGTTCAATATGAATTGAGTATTGAAATAGTGACTGAGTATAAGGTTTCTCCCCTCTAAAACGAGGGAGTGGGCAAGGGAAAGTTTCAAAATCTAAATGATAGATAGGATATTTAAGTGAATCGATTGCAGCTTTTATTTTCTTTTTATCCATATAAGCTACCTGTGAATCAATAACATCACGTTGAAGCTTATTATTTTCCCGATTCAGCCACTCGTAAGGTACATCGGTAGCTTTTATATATCCTTCGTTAATCAGATCGAAACGCTCATGTTTTTCACCATTTGGTTCCTTAAAACCATTATGTCCGCCAAGATATGTAAATATCGAATTATACTCTGGTATATGTTTATAACATATAGGATAGAATTTACATTGTCTAGAATCCTTTCTTTGACAGTGCAATCCTAAATTAACTTCTTCTGCATTTAAAGCGTTTAATCTTCCAATGACAGTTTCAATATCCTGTTCAACAAATGGCATCATCTGATCAAGGAACTTTGTTAAATCGATGAATACAATCAACTCATCAGGATAAATTGGTTTACCCTGATGATCAACTTTTCCATCATGGACATACTCACTGTTTAAAATCGCTAGATAATACTTTGTCTTCTTATCAGGCTTATTCGTATGTTCAAAAACATACCGTTGATACGCGATATCATAGATATATCTCCCTGCTTTTGATAATCTATTTGTTAATGATTTTATTTTCTTGTAATAATCTTCGTTGACCGGTGTTAATAAATCCTCTTGAAACATTAAAATACCTTCAGGACTATAGTCGAAGACGCCAATTCGATTACCTTCATCATTCTTAAATGTCATATCTAAGAATTTCTTAGATGTAGTTGCTTTAACCTCAAATATTCTGACATAATCATCGTCTTCTTGGTATCCATCTAAGAAACAATAGAATTGATATCCCTTATGAGAAAACTCAAATCTCTTTTGTTTATATGTGTCCAAACTGTATATGGTTTGTCCTTTAAACCGATGATCAATTGCGTGACCTGTAACAATTTCTATTTGATTATAATATGGAAGCATCGTTTCCATTTGTTTATCAACTTTTACTAGTAAATCCTCATCTTCTTCGTCATACATACCACTTAATAAAGTCAGTTTCTTTTCTTCGTTTTCTTCACTGATGAGTTCATCTAAATCTGGATCATCAGAAAAAGCGACAATCGCCTTGTCCTTTTCTTTATATAACGATTCTAATGCTGCATATCTATTACATCTCAATTGATTGATAAATCTAGTCTTTGATATATACATATAATCACCTAGTACAATTATAGCATAAAAAAACGGCATGTTTCCACGCCGTTTAGTGATTATTTATTAGTCATCTAATGGTTGAATACCATCATATGCAGCTTGTACCCATTCGCTACCGAAATATGAAGTCATGTCATCAATTACCGGTGTTGTTAATACAGCCTCAACATCATTGATTGCAGCTGTTTGAACGCCAAATACACCATATGTGTGTTGATCTTTATTTCGATCATATCCAAGCAATTGTGAATAATTCAATCTTGGGTTTTCACCCATAGTCACAATGATTGTTGTAAGATTAGCATATCTAACAACATTAGATAGACTAGAACCAAAATATTTACCAATTAATCCACCGATGTTAAATTGTTCTGAAACCGCTGTTTCAAACTCACTTTGTGAATGTACAACACTT
The DNA here is from genome assembly GCA_965140505.1 of Acholeplasmataceae bacterium. Lineage (GTDB taxonomy): Bacteria > Bacillota_I > Bacilli_A > Acholeplasmatales > Acholeplasmataceae > WOFB19. The sequence continues at coordinate 1,419,841 of OZ223250.1, read as the reverse complement.
ATTGAACCTCCCGCGAAAGCTTCGCTGATTCTCATAGAAGCATATCCAATTAATCCACCAATATTTATTGAATAAGTAGCATTTTCAGTTTCCTCTAAAGTGTTATATTTTAGGGTTGCACTAATGTCTACCATACTATAAACTTCATTAACCCCAGCTGCATTATAGATATTATCACTTCTACCAATTAATCCACCAACATCAATTGTACTATCGTCATCTTTACCAAATGTTGTACCATTTACAACTAATGAGATATCACCAGTGCTGTTTGATTTTGTAAGTGTAGCATCCGTATATAAATAAGCTACAGCTCCACCGACTTTAACAAGTGAAGCGCCTGTTACCTCAACGTTAACTTTGACATCTGTCACATTAATATTTGTTGCTTCTCCACGCAATTCACCAACGAATCCACCAACATAGAATTGAGCAGATGTGTATGATGCGTTAGATTTATAATAGATTCCACTATTTTTAACTGTGATGTCAGTAAATTTAGAATAAGCAGATGATGCATTACCTGAAACAATACCAACTTTGCTTGATGATGAAATTTCAAGTGGTGCTTCAGCTGTACCGATTTGAACATTATCAAATACTACATTTTTAACTGTTCCTGATGAAACATATGCAAATACACCAACATAAGATGCACTTTTGTCAATTGTGATATTACTTAACGTAAATCCTTGTCCATCAAAAGAACCTGAAAAACTTCTTCCTGATGGGAATGGTGATACAAAATCAATATCTGTGAAATCAATGTCATTTTGAAGTACATAATTACCAGCTTTATTATCTTTCATTGCTAAGAATTCTTCAGCAGTTGTGATAGCAACTTCACTTTCACCAAATGTTGTAAATTTAAAAGTGTTGATATCAACATTTTTTCTACCAACAGTCGCTCTAACAACAAGTACATAGCTAGTTTCTGGATCTAAATCACTTATTGTTACTGAAGTTTTTTCTAAAGATGTTTCGCCATTTTCAAAACTTAGCGGTTTTGATGTAACATCTTTGCCATCTTCATCTACTAAGTATACAGCTATATCGCCTGTGATTTCACTATTTGGATCATTGACATTTACATCAAAAGAAACTGATTCGATTGCTGGTTCGACATTTGAAATTTTTGCAGTAATCAAAGAATCGTTCTTACATGCTGTTAATCCAAGTAGGGCTAATACTAATAAACTTAAATATGCTATTTTTTTCATAAGTCACCTCGTAATTTATCTGCTACCTTTTGAAGTCTATTCATTACTCTATCTTTTTCAAGAAGTGTCATACAATGTGCCAAACTTGGGCCATGCATATCACCAGTCGCAGCGATTCTAATACCCATGTATAATGGCATACCAGTTATTCCCAATTTCTCGCTTACGTCTTTGATTGCTTGATCTAGTTTTTCTACTTCAAATGGCATATTTCCAAGCATAGACTTAAATGTTTCAATAAGTTCTAAACTTTGATTTTCAACTAAAAATTGATAAGCTTCTTCACTTAACTTGAAATCATCATGAAAGAACTCATGATATAGTTTAGTAATTTCTCCAATATATGATAGACGATCCTTGAAAACACTCGCTAATAGCTTTAACCATTCATCATTAGGTATTTCAATACCGTCTTTTTCAAGGAATGGTTTGATTCTTTGTGCTAAATCATCAATTGGAAGTTTTTTGATATATCTACTATTGATATATGCTAATTTATCTTTATCAAACATCGCTGGCGCTTTTGATAATCGTTTTGGATCAAACTGCATAATGATTTGATTTTGATTTAAGATTTCTTTGTTTCCTTGAGGAGACCAACCCAACAATGCAATAAAGTTAAACATTGCTTCTGGTAAATATCCCATTGCTTCATATTCGGAAATAAACTGAACAACGTTTTTATCACGTTTACTTAATTTTTTCTTTTGTTCATTAACAATAATTGTCATATGACCGAATAGTGGTACATCCCATCCAAATGCTTGATAAACCATGATTTGTTTAGGTGTGTTTGTAATATGTTCTTCACCGCGTAAAACGTGTGTGATTTCCATAAAATGATCATCGATAACCACCGCGAAATTATATGTTGGAATACCATTATCCTTAACAATAACCCAATCCTCAACTTCTTTACTTTCAAATGAAAGTTCACCGCGTACGACATCAGTAAACTTATAAGTCTCATTTTGAGGTACTTTCATACGAATAGCAAATTTATTGCTACCTTCGCGATATTCTTTATAGGCCAAGCCACGTTCTAATAACTCGTTAGCATATTTTATATATAAGTCCAATCTCTCTAGTTGTCTATATGGACCATAAGGACCGCCTTTATCAGGAGATTCATCCCATGATAGTCCTAGCCATTTTAAATAGTTTAATTGTGATTCTTCTCCACCTTCAACATTACGAAGAACATCGGTGTCTTCAATTCTGATGATAAAATCTCCATTGAAATGACGTGCAAACAAATAATTGAATAATGCGCTTCTCGCATTACCGATATGTAGTAGTCCCGTTGGACTTGGTGCATATCTCACTCTTACTTTTTTCTTCATATGATCCCACCTTACATGCAGTTTTTATTATACGATAATTTTGGATAATTCACAATATGTATATGAATTTATTCATATTTATACATTTTTCAACTTTAAATCTCTCAAATATGCACGAGCTTGACGCTTACTTTTAAAAGTAATAACCTTATCTGCCTGTTCTTTTTGGATCCTTTTGAAAAATTCTCGTCTTCGTTTTGTTCTTCCTGTTAAGATTACCCACATTAAAAAACTGAAATCCAATTTTTCTTTACAGCCTTTAGCACGAGATACGCGATCTTTCTTTCGATATTTAATTCTTCTATCAATAACGCCTAAAAGGCATGATAGGCGATTAGGAATAAATATAAAGATTTGATCTGCTATTTCAAATCTTTCAGGCACGATACGGCGATAGTTTCCTTCAAGTATCCACGACTCTTTTTCTATGAATATTCTCATGTCTTTTTCCATATCCTCATCTGATCTTTCAATCCAATTAGCCGAAAAATGAACCGTATCTAAATACAGTACAGGAATTTGATAGTGTTCTTTTAACTTAGTAGCAAACGTGGATTTCCCAGCGCCTGAATAACCAATAATTGAAATTTTCATTTTTTTCTCTTATCTCGATAGTCTTGAATCATCTGTCTAATATCATCGCGACTCAATTTTTGCATATCTCCATGTTTAACAAATAGTAAAACTATGAGTGCAATACTTGCGAAAATAGTCGCGTATGGAAATAGAACTAGTCTTCCTAAAATACTATGGTCCATTAAGTAACCAGATAATATAGGCGTAAGTATTTGAGAGCCCATTGAAGCCATATAATAATAACCGGTATATTTACCAATATTGCTTCCTTTTGATAGTTCTACAACCATTGGATACGCGTTAACACCAGTTAACACCCATCCAAATCCAGCGATTAAAACAACGCTTGCTGTTAGATAAATCTGTGCTTCCCCAATAAAGACTACACATGAGAATCCAACAATAATCATAATCAGTCCAACAATCATGGACTTCTTTCTTCCCCAGATCATGGACAATAATCCAAGCGGCAAAATACTTACCACAATTAAAGCTTGTGCCAGCATAAATGGCCATTGATAAAACTCTAAATTCAAAACTTTTGGTAGGTAATCTGATATCTTACTCATAACAGCATTATAACTGAAGAATAAGAAAAAGATGGTTGCTAGTAAAAGATATAAAGATAGTCTTTTCTTACGTGTAAAAGATTCTGTTGGATGTTCATATTCATCCAATATATCCAAATGTAATTTATGCTCATCAGCTTTACGTTTTTCAACTAATCCAGGTTCGTCAATCTTCTTTAAATATATTACAAGAGATATCAGCATTACGATACCCACTGTGATAAATATTGGCGTATATGTATGATACGCTTGATTGGACAAGCCAAACATCATAATGATAAATACAGCTAAAACACCGCCGATTGCACCCATCAAGGTGACAACCGCATTTGCTTCTGTTCTCAAAGGTTTTATAGTCACATCGGGCATTACTGCAACTGCAGGTGTTCTATAAATCGCCATCGCGATAATCGCGATTAACAAAACTACAAAAAATAATATGAGGTTAATTGGGTTTTTGCTTGTCACCTCAAAAGCTCTCATACTCAAATAATTATAATAAACATCTTGGACTCTAGATATGTCTCGTGTTGATAACTCTTGATCGCTTTGTTGCAGTATATTGTCCATATCAGTATATACACTTTCATACCAATCATCATATGCTTGTTGACTGATGCCTCGTGTTTCAAGTGCTTCATCACGTTCACTCTTCATATTATCCATCACAAGTGTCCAATGTGAGGTTAGGTTCACATCGTCTAGATCATTAAATGCAACATCATAATGTTCTTTAATCAAATCTGTCGCTTCAATCTCTTCAGTTTGAAGATAATCAGCATAGGATAATCCCATGAATGCGATCGCTGCTAAAATCGTACCAACAAAAATGAAAGGCGTACGCTTTCCTTTTTTATGCATAAAATTATCAGAGATAACACCAAAGATGGGTAATAAGATTACGGCGATGATATTGTCTACAGCCATAACAATTCCCGATTGAAATTGGTTCAATCCGAATTTATCAATGAGGATTCTAGGAACCATCATATCGTAAGCTTGCCAAAACATTGAGATTGCCAAAAAAATGATACCTAAATAGAACGTTGTCTTATAATTTAATTTCATGCTTATATCACCTTATTTTCATACTATATTATACCATAAAAAAAAGGAACCCACAGGGTTCCCATAAAATTAACGTTTTGAAAATTGAGAAGCTTTTCTTGCTTTTTTCAAACCATACTTCTTACGTTCTTTCGCACGTGGATCACGTGTGATTAAACCAGCAGGTTTTAATACGCTTCTTAAATCTGGATTGATTTCAAGTAAAGCACGTGTAATACCTAAACGGATTGCACCAGCTTGACCTGTGATTCCTCCACCGTTAACATTTACAGTAATATCGTAGTTGCCTTCGTTTTCAGTTAATGCTAATGGTTGAAGTACATCTAAGCGTGTAGCAGCAGATGGGATGTATTCTTCAAATGGACGACCATTGACAAAGAATTCACCTTTACCATTTGTTAAGATGACTCTAGCTACTGAACTCTTACGACGTCCAGTACCAAAGAATTGAGCTTTTTGATTTGCCATGAATTATACCTCCAAAGTTTCTGGTTGTTGAGCAGCATGCTTGTGTTCAGGACCTGCATAAACGAAAAGTTTTTTCGCCATTTTAGCGCCTAATTTAGTATGTGGTAACATACCAACAATTGCTTTTTCAACCATTCTAGTTGGGAATTTTTTCATAACATCTTTAGCTGCAGTGCTTGAAAGACCACCATTATAGCCTGAATGACTATAATACATCTTTTGATCCCATTTTTTACCAGTTAATTTAATTTTTTCTGCGTTAACGACAACTACATAATCACCTGTATCTACATGAGGAGTGTAAGTAGGTTTATGTTTGCCTTTTAATACGGATGCAACTTCAGTTGCTAGGCGACCTAAGGTCTTGCCTTCCGCGTCTACAACATACCATTTACGCGTAATGGTTTGTTCGTTTGCCATAAATGTTTTCATTTTTGGTTCTCCTTATATTCTATGTTTTGAATTAAGGGCTAAGTGGTTTTAAATCTAATGTACCTATGTAATATTACTATATTACACTGCAATTGTCAACACTTTTCTATTTCAAAACGATATAATTATTCAGTTTTTACGACTTAACTTATATAAACTCTTTCATCCCATTCAACTACGACTTTTTCATCATAACTTGTAGGGATATTTTTACCAATATAATCGGCTCTAATAGGTAATTCTCGATGTCCCCTATCAATTAAGATTGCGAGTTGAATTTTACTCGGTCTTCCCATGTTTATAATTGCATCCATGGCAGCTCTTACAGTACGTCCAGTGTATAGCACATCATCTACGATGATGATGTTTTTATTCTCTAAATGAAACATTTTTTGATCAATAGCGTTTTTTTGTGCTTTTAGATCGTCTCGATACTTTGTGATATCAAGTTCTAATACTGGAATTTTGACATCGGCAAAACGAAAAAAGTTTTCTGCTAATCTTTCAGCAATCGGTACGCCTTTATGCTTAACACCCAATAATACAATATCTTCTAATTTATTATTTCTTTCAATGATTTCATGTGTCATTCTTTTTAATGTTCTTGAAATCTGTTCTTTATTCATTATTTCCTTCATATCATCACCACGTTTTTATTATACCAATTTTTGTGAACTTTCTTCTTGTCTTTTATTTTTTTCATGATATACTAGTTGCAGTGAAGGTCCTTTAAGGGTATGCCCGTGAGCATAACAAGGTATCATATTCAATACATACCGATATTTAAAGGACACCAGCAGGTGTCTTTTTTATTAAGGCCTTTCAAAACTAAATCAAAGGAGAATTTTTATGGTAGATCAAAAGCTTACTGTAGGAATCCAAGAAAAACCAAAAACAATTGGTCATTGGATCATTTTGAGTTTGCAACATGTGTTTGCAATGTTTGGAGCAACCGTCTTAGTGCCTTTATTAACAGGTCTTGATGTTGGAGTTGCGTTAGTTGCGAGTGGTATCGGTACACTTATATATATCGCATGTACAAAAGGAAAAGTTCCTGTTTATTTAGGAAGTAGTTTTGCCTACATTACCACAATCTCTTTAGCAGTAGCAAATACCGGGGGATTTGAAAGTGCCTATATTGGTTTAATGGTAGTGGGTCTTATCTATATGGCAATTGCAGCAATTATCTATTTCGCTGGCAGTGGCTGGATTAAGAAATTATTACCACCAGTAGTGATCGGACCAATGATTATCATCATCGGTATGTCATTAGCACCCACTGCTATTGCAAGCACAGGATTAGATGGTAGTTCATCTGATCAATATACATACCGTCAAACACATAGTGTCAAATACGCATCAGCTACTATGAATAGTGCATCATTAGATAATTTAGTATATTATGTTGATGGTTCTACAGTATATGCATATGATGGTGCTGCTACTGGTCAAATATCATTATCATATGGTGATCGCGTATATGCATACGCATCAAATCCAACAGTTACTAATGATGATGTTGCTATGGCTGTATATGAATTAGATGGCGGAAATCTAAATGTCATATCTCCTTTTGGAGGATATGCTGTCATCATGGTCTCAGTCATCACATTTTTCGCAGTAGTATTATTTTCTATGCTAGGTAAAGGATTTATAAAAATAGTACCTTTTCTATTAGCGATACTCACAGGTTATATATTCTCAATGATATTTGGCATTGTGGATTATTCAGTTTTCTCATCAGTTCATTTCTTACAAGTGCCAAATTTTAAAGTATTTGGATTTGGCGGATATAATTTTGATTTCTCACAAATCTTAGTATTTGCACCACTAGCGTTTGTAACAATCGCTGAACATATTGGTGACCACGTTGTTTTAGGAGAAATCACAGGTAAAGATTTTATTACCGATCCAGGTTTAAATAGAACATTACTTGGTGATGGACTTGCTACATTCGTATCAGGTGCATTAGGCGGACCTGCTAATACAACTTATGGCGAAAATACGGGGGTTATTGCAATCTCAAAAGTCGGATCAGTATGGGTTGTTGGATTGGCTGCGATATTTGCAATTTGTTTAGGCTTCTTCGGATATATTCAAGCATTCATCTCAAGTATTCCATGGGCAGTTATCGGTGGTATGACAGTGATTCTTTACGGATTAATCGCATCTAACGGTGTTAAAGTATTGATTAAAGATCGTACGGACTTAGGTAAAATGAAAAACCTAATCGTCGTATCAACAATGTTAGTACTTGGATTAGGTGGAGCAACAGTTCAAATCACATCAAGCGCAGCATTATCAGGTATGAGCTTAGCAGCAATCGTTGGTATTCTGTTAAATTTACTATTAACATTTATTGATAAAAAATCTTTAGAAACTACACCAGAAAACATATAGTATTTAAAACATATAAAAGGTCCTTCGCGAAGGACCTTTTTCATTTATTTACTTCTCATTTTCTTTAATCTCTAGAATGAAGACTGATAATGCATATAAAATCATCGGTAAGAATATTGCTAAGATAATACCAAAATTTTCACGCACGTCATACATTTTAAACAATATGAATGCTACTATTGCTAATGCTAGTACGATAAATTTTAAAATAAATTCCTTCTTCCAAAATATCAACATCATAGAAACAATAACCACACCAGGTATCATACTTATAGAAAAACATGCAAGTTCATACCAAAAAGTATCTTCAGTGCTAAAACAGTCAAATGCTATTAAAACAATAAATAAGCCAATGATTAGCATATAATATTTCAAAACATCTTTAAGAATCTTCATTGCTTCACCAGATTTCTTTTAAATATTTTGCTATATCATCCTCACCCTTATCTTATCACTTTATAATTCGTTTAACAAAGACTTCATTTTTGATATGTATTGTTCAATATTAAATTTTCTTTTTAACCCTTCATAATTCATATATCTAAGTTTGCCAAACACTGCGCGTTCAGTCCAAGCGCGATCATGATTTCCAAAACACCACGCGACACCTGCATAACTGTTTGGATCACGTCCATCAATGAAATATTTATTATTTAAAAACATGATGTTTTCGTATGCTTCTTCAAAAGAATTGCTCCACTCGATAATCTTCTTCGCCCAATACATACGCATGTAATTATGCATATACCCTGTTTTAACCATTTCGATCATGGCCGCGTTAAACGCTTCATCATGGGTATTAAACACTATATAATCATCAATGGTATAAATATATGGTCTTATATCATGTTCATGAACCTTCATTGTTTCATATGCCCATGGTTGCGTCATATGAGAAAACTTATCATAGTCTTCTGTATATGTCACATAGTTAAATGCTAACTCTCTTCTAACCACCAGCTGTTCAATAAAAGCATCCACGCTTGCGTGATCAATCTTTGTTTGAAGTGCAGCAAGTTCAATACGTTCTAATATTTCCATACTACTGATTTGTCCGAAATGGAGATACATACTCATATACGATAACTTAGGATCACTTGGATCATTTCTATCTTTGTAATCTTTTAGATCACGATATATAAATCTTGTAATATGTTTAGTAGCTTCAATATATCCACCTTTAAAATATAAAGATTTGGGTACACTTTTATCAACATCTAATTTAAGCATTAAGTGATATAGATCTTGAAGTTTATCGTCACTTTCAAACCCTAATCTAGTTTTATTTTTTAAAACAGGTAAACCTGTATTATCTTTATAATAACTTAATTGTTTCGTTATCTTTGACCTTATTGTATAAGCCCCATATTCACGTTTATGACTTGCTTGATTAACAGGAACGATAACATCTGTATCTATCATATCAATCGCCAAATTTAACCCTTTAGCCTTAGATTTATCAACAACATACTTTCGCCATGCTTTTTGATGTTTCAAATAACCATAATCCATCACTAACATATGGCATTTATTCAAATAATCAAAGATAACTTCATGACCTTTGCCTAAACGAAGCACAAAGTTTATTCCTAATTTTTCAAGCCATGCTTTTACATCAACTAACCCTTCAAGCATAAAAGAAAAGCTTCTCTCGTTGGCATCAGGATAATCGCTATATAAAGCAAAATAAACAACCAAAGGTAGGTTGTTTTTATTTGCCACTTCTGCAGCATAGTTAAGCGCGTGATTATATTGAATACGCTGTGATTGTTGCATCCAATAGATAACATATGATCCGGAGTTTTTTCCATCTTTCAAATGCGTTAATCTTTCAATTCTCATAACTCGTTAATTGCTTTTATTCTTTGTGAAATCGTCGGATGATTATAATTTAATACTACACTTAGAGGATGTGGATTCAAATTTGAGAAGTTTTCTCTTGCCAATACTTCTAGCGCTGTTATCATTGCTTCTTTTGAAACATGTTCAGCCCCAAACTTATCAGCTCTATATTCTGCCACTCTTGAAATATAATTCAATGGAATTTGTAGAAGCATACCAATCGGCTCAATTAAAATTGCAAATAAAACAACAGCAAAACCAAAATGAATACCCGATAATCCAAATCCGGTATATAAATAAGTCCAGTTTAAGATAAGTCCGATAAATGCTGCATATACGCCAAACATTAAAATTTGTTCAGCCAACATCTTAGTTGTATCCTTATTTAACGCATGACTTAACTCATGTCCTAAAACAGCTAAGATTTGTTCTTCTTCCATCTTTTCAACTAAAGTATCATATAAAACAACATCTCGATGCTTACCTAATCCGCTGAAAAATGCGTTTAATTTAGTAGATCTTTTTGACGCATCCATAATACTGATTTTGTCAATTTCAAAACCTAAGCCACCCGCTAATGCATCAATTTTAGTTTTTAAAGATCCTTCTTCTAGTGGTGTTAGTTTATTAAAAATTTTAACAAATACTTTTGTATTAAGCATAAAGATAACAATCATAATAACTGATAATCCTGCCCATGCAATTAAAATAAAGAGCCATACCTGATCAATAAAGGCGGTGTATACTGCATTAAGACCAAATATTAATGAACCGCCTAAAACGATAGTCATTAAGAAACCTTTAAGCTTGTCTGCCCAAAAAGTCTTCTTAGTTGATTTATTGAAACCGTGCTTTTGTTCAAGAACAAATGTATCATAATAATCAAATGGTAATTCTAAAACAAATGAGATTATGAAATACATACCCATAAATAATAAGACTTGTAGATACACTGAATCCGTGATTTGTTCAGAAAGTGATTCAAACATGCCAAACACACCAAGTATTAGTAACAAGAATGTTACAACAAAATTAAAACAATTTGAAATTAACCCAAATTTCTTACCATCTCTGTAATATGCAAGCCATTTATTGTATTTTTCTTCATCATAGATATGACTTACATTATTAGGTACCCCTTTAATTGAATATCTATAATCTGTAATTGATATAATGAGACTTATTAAAAACATTACGCTCATTAATGCTAATACGAATATCATGTGATTCCCTCCATTTTTTATGTTATTACAATTATATCACTTTATTAAATAAAGCGTAAAATCAACAAGAACGCATTTTGGATATTGATTTATCTAATTGTTTTAGATTTTTTAAACTCTTTTTCACTTAAAGTTCCTAATCATACTACAGTTGATAATATTGTTTCACTCAAATATAGTCTTCCATCTTTATAACAAGAATAGGTAATCTACTATCAACTTAGTGTTAGTTTTCATACAAATATATTTTCAAAACTAAGTTTAAAAAATAACTATAAACCCAATTAAATCAATTAATAAAAATAGACTTCCGATAATTATTGATGGTATAGAATATATTTTTCTTATGATTCGCATTGAATATTTTCCGTGTATAATTGTGACGACTGGAATTAAAGTCAAAAGAATCCAAAGCAATAAATCACTTGGCTCTGTAACCAATACAGCAATTGCCATTGTTGAAATAACAGTTAGTAAAGGCATTATTATGGATAGAAACTTACTCATGGTAACCCCAGAAGGATTACTGGTATAGCTCGTTATTTTTATTTGTCTTTCTTTTAATAAATTAAATAAATTTAAATACTCATCAGTTTTAGGAAGGTAATATATGTTGTTTGCTGAAACAAGTAACATATAGTCTCGCGCGTCGATGCCTTTCTTTATATTTTTATACTCAATAATTTTTGTCTCTAATCCGTTCTTTCCATTAATTTTTACAATCACTTTATCTTTTCCAAACAAATAATTAAAGTCCCTTTTTTCAGATAATGTTTTCTTATACTTATTGCATACATGAACAACTCCAAAAATTAGTGATGTTAGAATCAAAATAAGTACTCCAATTCTGATCATTATTGAGTGATTATTACTTATATTAGTTGAATAGTAGTTAATTATATCTGCAAATGAAAACATTAATAAATAAAGTCCAGGATATATCAAAAAAAGAATTTTCTGTAGATAACTTTTCGTTATAAACAAGCTTTTCTTGTCTTCTGTATACAAAACTTGAAACGTTTCAAATTCGTGTTCGTTTATACTTGTGCTATTGTTTACAATATCATCAATTGAAACATTGAATAATTTGGATAACAACAATAAATTATTAACTGACGGCGTGGCTTGGTTTGTCTCCCAAAGACTAACACTTTGTCTAGAGACTTTCAATTCATTTGCTACCTCTTCTTGAGAAAGCAATTTGCTTTTTCTTAATTCTAATAATTTTTTTCCATAATCCATTAAAATCACCTCATGAATATTTTAATAATTTATCATTGGATGTTCTACCAATTTTATTTATTAAGTTGTCAAGTATTGCTTGCTTATTTATAAAAAAAGAAATTTACTCAATTATCATATTGATATTGTAGCATTATTATTTCATACATGATAGTTATACTTAAATTTATGATTAATTTACATAATAAAAGATAACATACATGATCTATATGTTATCTGTTATGTAGATGTATAAAATATTAGGTGGTAGTTGATACACTTTCAATTATTAGACGGTAGACCACTTAATTTCGGAAAGGTCTATTCAGTGTTTACCACACTGTTTTTTAAAGACTCTTAAATATAAAAGTGCGTTTCATTGATATAAAACGCACTTATTAACTATTTATTCTTCCTTATTTCATTATATATTTAGATTATCATCCATTAATTGCCACTTTTTTATACACACTGTATGAAAATGAAATAATAAGTTGGTTAGTAAAAAAAATTAATAAATCAAGCAACGCAATCACTGAATATTCTACATAAAATATAAGTATGAATGAAAAGAAAAGTACAAATAGTGAAAGGAATTTTGAATACACTAATAAAACAAAATAAAAGATTGGAATTTTTTCTCTAAATCTTGGTACAGTAAATATTTTGGCCATTCGTTTATTTTTAATGGTTATGGTTGTATGTTCATTTTCGAGTGAAACATTAAATACAACACCTGTATTTACAAAAATGCAATCAACAGAAAAATATATTCCAATAATAGAAATGCTAACAATAATTAATAGTAAATATATATTCATAAATGTCTCCTTTTATATAAACTGTTCTAAAATTTTTTGTACTACGTTTCCAATATTGTTAACTATAGTTGCGGTTGCAAAAATTCTAGTAACTTCTTTACTCATAGCTGTAGATAAATTGTTCATAGTCCTTGTATACGCACCTTTAGCGTATCTAGCACTTGAGTAAAGTCCTCTTTCGGTTTTTTCAATTACTTTAATAACATTGTTGTTAGCTTTTATTACATTCGTTCGATTTGCTAATGTTGTCTTATTTCTTGCTCCTGCCCCACCAATATAACCAGCTGCAGCACCAATAACAGCAGAAGATAAAACTTCTAAATAATTTATATCTTTGAAAGATCCAGTATTAATCAATTGCGATCCTATACTAGAAACTGCTCCTATAGCTCCACCAATTGCTGTCGCAGTTAATTTAGATACTCCAGATGCTCCTGTTAGACCACTTAAAGCACCAATTCCAACATCTAGTGCAAATTGCCCCAAATTAACATCCCCGGTGGTGATCAATTGTGAACCAACTGACATTCCACCTCCAACAGCAGCTCCAATTAACGCACCGGTCAATAAAGGTCCTGCAAAAATAGCGCCAACTGCTAATGCTGTAACTACTCCAACAGCAATTGTAATTTTCCAAAATTTACTTAATTCTCCACCTTCATCAATTTGAAAAATAGGATTATTTTGACAATATACATAGAGATTAGCTTCGAACAAATCTTCAACGCCAGTATTTTTAATAGAATCTGAAACAATAAATCTTGATAAATTAGGATTATAATATCTACTCTTTAAGTAGTACCATTCTGTTTCATTATCTAAATAATAACCTTTATAAACAAAATGGTTTGCGCTGTCAATGCTTGAATTATTCACTGTTTTATCAATGCTTTTACCCCAAGCATCATATTTATATGATACCATAACAGATCCATTTTCATCAACAACTTCTGTAATAATTCCAAGTAAATCTCTCACATAATAATATACTTTACTTAAATGTTCAAAACCTACAAGTAAACCTCTTTCATTATAGATGTATCTGACTGTTTCAGTACCATTCTTTGTTTCTGAAATGATGTTAGAACCATTAAGTTCATATGTTGTTATATCTGTTCCGACTTTCTTTTTAGTTCTAATACCTTCTTCGTTATAGAAGTATTCAATGGTGTCTTTATTAGCTTCAGTGATTTTTGTAAGTCTTCTTCCGGACCATGTTAAGTTTTTATCACCGATAGAACTTGGATTTCCAATGAAGTTACTTCCTGTATATGAAATTATTTCTGTACTAGTAACAACACCATTTGAACTTTTAACAATACTTGTCAATTGATCTTTCCATGAGTTTTCATACTTATATTCATATGATTCAATTGGTGTACTAGATACTGTTAATGGTTGATTACCATTATAATACTTTTTAAACTCAATATTGTTATTAGCTTTATAGACCATAATCATTGTCTTTTGAACTTTTGGATTGTATTCTCTAACAAGTCTATTTAGATAATCATACTCATATTCATAACTACCATCAGGTGTTACCATTGATGTAATGTTTCCAAGTTCATCATACCCATATGTGACTGTAGTATTATCATATTTTTGAATAGATTCAACTTGAAGTGATGACTTACCTGATGCTAGCGCTTTATAACTATATGAATTCTCTAGTTCAACTAAACCTGTATCAATCACATCTTTTTTACTTCTACCTAAAATATCAACATAGGTCTTAAAAGATAATACATGATTGTTTTGGAATAGTTTTGTTACAGTAGTTGTATCGATGACATCATCTTTATAGGCTAACATTTCTAATTGCCCATTCAGATGTTTCTCTGGTGTGAATCCATCAGCTGCTAAATCCGATCCAATGACTGTCATCGCGTCTTTTAGCGATAATGATACTGTTTGCGTTTCTGTCATCACACCATTATTGACTTTAAATGTCGAACCATCCCATGTTAAGATGACTGTCTTCCATACATCATATGCATAAGTTGTTGTCCCAACAACATAATCAGTGCCATTCAGTACCATATAAAGCTTGTTATCTGTTTTTAGTTTAACACCAAATAGATTAGCGCCATCTTTTTTATGCATGATGATTGTACGATCTTCAAGTGATGAAACGACTGGTTTAAATCTAATACTCATTGATCCTTTTTGTTTTAGATCAAAATCGTAAATAAGTTTGCCTTTAGTATCCGCTAGTCCCATCAGTCCATCATAACTACCATACACATGTTTGTCGTCATCATTGCTGTACTCAAAAAGTCTTGTTTTATCAAGCGCATAACTCTTATCAGTATAAGCATAACTCTTTGGCTTAATACCTTGTTTAGAGATAAATGTACCATTTAAACTGACAGTATCTAATCCATCATAAATTTCTGGATTCTCAAATGATACACCAGTTTTAGGTGTCATATCTGCATTATTTGTTAAATATTTCTCGCCTTGTGCATGTAAGATACCAAATGTATCTTTTGTATGAATATAGGCACCAATACTAAACATATATGATTTTAATTTATATGTTGAGCTCGGTTCATCATTACCTACAGGTGATTGACTTCTATCACCAATGACTGCTTGATTAATCAAATGTGTAACACTAAAACTACTCATGAAAACATGTGTATATTGGTCTTCTACTGCGAATCTTAATTCGGTATTACTTTCACTTTTATAAATGGTTAAGCCAATAAACATCCATTTATCAACTGCAGGTACTGTTATGGTTGCTTTAGTAGAATTTGCACCATCTTTTGTATACTTCAATGTGAATACATAATTTGTTCCATTTTTTCTGCCTAAAACTTTAAAGTAATCACTACCATCTTTACCTACTGACATTATTGCTCTTTCGTCTGTTAATTGATAAGGTCTAAACCATCCCATAAATGACTTATTATAATAGAATTTATTTCTCCAACTAATCCTATTAAACCACTCACCATCTACCATGCCCGTTTTTCTTTTATTGTTCACCGTTGATAAATCATATACGACTTGAGATGTATTTTTAATTAATGTTAGTACGCGTTCACTTAAAAGATTATCCTCCATGAAATATGCATTTGATACAAAACTTGTGCTCATGCCATAGATACCTCTATAGATACCTCTATAAGAGAAATTATCTTCTGCAACATCATCTTTAAATACTTTAGTAATTCTAGTTCTTAACCCGTCTCTATTATATTGATTAAATTCATTCGTATATTCAAAGTCATAACTTCTCATAACCCCATTGATATCAAATGTAGCTTTTTGTACTTGATCTAAATTGTCATAATCGAAGCGAATAATTTTACCTTTGGAATTTGATTCTTTAACAAGTTTTCCTTTTACATCATAGCTAAAGTATTTTTCTACTTCTGGTGTATGAATATGGAACACCTGCCCTTTATCATTATACTCATATTGAGCAACCAGACTACCCTTGAAGTTAACTTCTTCTAAACGTCCCTTTTGATCATAACTAAAATCAAATGCTTCAGTCGAATCACTACCATAGATTTGTTTCGTAATTAAATCTGTTTCTACGCCATGTTTAACGTCATTATGTTCATAGGATGCAAACAAGACATTATTCACTTTAACTTGTTTTAGTTTACCCCATGCATCATAAACAAAATCATACTTTGTGCCATTATCAGTTGTAATTGATTTTAATGATTGATCTGTATTATATTGATAAGTATGTGCAGTTGATTTTCCATCTTTACTTTGAATAAGTTGTATTAAGTTATCATATGCATCATACGAACTAGTTTTTACAACATTTTTAGCGTTTGTCTCCTTATAGACTCGACCTTTTGCATCATATAAAATTGATGATGTGTTTCCTAGTTCATCTGTTGTTGATTCTACTTTATTATCGCTATTAAATGCTTGTTCAAAAACCATTGATTTTACTAGACCAGAATCTTCTTTATACTTAATCTCAGATTTTGTTCTATTACCATTTGTGTCATACTCAAATAAGATTTCATTACCTTTAGCATCTTTAATCTTAGTTAACTTATCATCTTCATTATAAGTGTATCTATAGGTATCACCTGAAGGATCAACTGACTGTGAAATCTTATTGCTATCGTCATAAGATAATGAAGATTTTGTTTTATCACTGTTCATTTGATCTAAAAGATTTCCTTTTTCATCATAATTATAATGCTTACCAGATGCATCCCTGTATAATTGAACTGAATCAAAATTGACTGTGTTCGGACCTTGATGTTGTAAAGTGATCGTCATACCACTATATGGTTTACTTGTCGTAATATTTCTAAGAAGCATTTGCCAATTTGTAGTATCTTTCCCAAAATCAAAGAACAATTCTTCATCTTCAAACTCAGGATACTCAATAAGAACTTTCACTCTGAAAATATCAGAGTCTAGCACATATCCTTTAGCCCAAGAAATCAGCGAGAATTCTTCACCTGCACCGCCACTGATATCTAGATGTCTTGAAATAGATTTGAGCTTATCATATGCGCCAACAAACATCATGTTTTTCGCACCTAGTATTGTATCAAATGGCTCAGCAAGAGTTGATGATACTAATCGATCACTTGATGTGTTTTCATTTGATGCTGTCCAACCAACTGGAATGCTACCGTTTTCTCCATCAAAAAATCCATTTTGAATTAAATTGTAATTTGATCTTTGAGGGGCTACCAATTGAAAATCATCAAAGAAAAAATCGCCTTCTGAATGGGAGCATTCGATTTTAATCTCAAGTGAAACGGATGTTGCATTTAATGGGATGTTTAATCCACTAATCTCAAATCTTGTCCAATCTTCAATACCAAAAATATTAGTACTTTCAACATTGATAGTATCTACATCGACGATAACATAAACTCTACCATCTGGATACATAATTCCAATTTCACCCGGTAAAGCTGGTCTTAAAATCGAATAATTTAATGCAGCTTTAACTCTTGCATTGCCTATTGTATTTTTAGATTTAGCAAAAAAGACAATTTTGTGATTTCCTACAGATGGTTTAATAGTTTGATTAATAATCGAAACTCCAGAAGTTTCTCTTCTTACTCTTAGGCATTGGTCTCCATATACGCCATCATCCACTACTTTAACTGTAGATGACGCATTTGTCTTCCAACCTAATGCATCTGAATCAAGTGGTTCGACAGCACTATCAAATGAATGATTTAAGATAATATTTCTAACATTATAAATTGCACTGGATGCCTCTTGAAGCTTTTGTTGTGTACCTTCTTCTGAAACATTCGCATAGCGCATGGCAATTGCGTTGCCATCGCCATCTACTTTTTGAATACATTGTCCATAATTATTTTTATATAGATATGTAATGTTATCTTGATAATCAGTTATCTTTGTGTGTGCTCTTGTTGAGTCATAATAAATATTAATGTATGCCCCATTTTTTAGTGGTGAATAAACTTGATTAGTAATTTTAGTTACTTTTGAATCAGTGAAATCAAACTTCATGGCTAGATTCATCTTTACATCAATCATTCTTTCTAATTTTGAGTCACTATACTCATATCTCGCCTCATGACGATCAACATAAGTTTTGGTCGTTGTCGTTCCACCCGATGAGTCTTCTCCATAAATATAAGAAATGTCTTGTAATTTAATACTTGTTGGTCCATAAGTTCCATATGTGAAATATAATGCTTTTTCTTCTTCAATGAATTCAACCCGCTTCACATAGCTTCCTGAATATGAAATTTTTACGTTTTTACCATCTGCATTAATTGATGTAATTCTTGATCCATCGTTCACATATGTAATCGTAGACCCATCTGCCTTTTTGACCTCTTTTATTAATCCATATTTTGACAGTCGCATTTGATTTTTTTGTTGATCATATATTACTAAATCCCCTTGGTCTTCCAGATAAGAAAAATCAAAAAAATTGATGTAAACTTTATCTAATGAAGTCTCAATATTATATCGTGCTGCCTGTTCAGGTGTCACTTCATCATAATGTTGAACACTACCATCAGGGTAAACAATAGTAAAACGCTTAGTCGTTTGAGAGACACCATAATCAAAATTAGAACGCCAATAGTAAGGCATTGTTTTTTTACGTCTTAATGCGGAAATACCAACAGGTCTTTGCTGAGCATAAAATGCGCCAAATGAAATAGGTGCTTTTTGAGAGTCAGTACTGAAGCCAGAAAAAGCAGCTAGTAATTTACCCGTAAAATTATTAATAAAACTCTTTCCAGCAAAACCAATTTCTTGTTTAGTAAAGCTTAAGTGACTTGCAAGACCTGTTTGATGAGCATTCTCAACTACTAGCAATTCTTGCATGGATAATTCTGGATGCCTTGGTGTATAGATCACGCCCCATGTCGCATCCGTATAAATTGCTACACTTGTATTTGATACACTGTTTTTTTTCCATTTTTTTGCTAAATTTGTCAAATCAAGTACGACTGCTTGTGCTGTAGGTGAAGTTAATCCTGACCCTAATATTTCTACGAAATGTTCTGCCTCAATTTGACTTGTATTAACGGATGGCTTAGTGTTCCAATTTACTGAACTTGGTGTATAATTTGTTGCCACTTCTCTTACATAAAATCTTTTTCCATTACTAAAATCAGAGATTGGCAACACAAGTTTCATTTTTCCAATTTCACCAATGTGTGAATATGTGATACCACTTATTTTTATTAGGAGTACCCCATTATCCATACTTGAATGATAAATTTCTCCAATATTATAGTTTCCCAATGTTGGTTCACTAGGATGTAAATAGTTTGTTTCAACGGTTAATCCGTTTAAATTTGTTAATCTTTGAATCATAATTTTTTCTCCTTTTATATAATTGATATAATATGTGTCATCTCATGTATTTCAAGAGATGATAATGCATGGCTAAATTCCATAACATCTAACCGATAAGCCATGATTTCAGAAAGATATTGTTTAATTTTTTTCATGATTTCATATTTTTCATAATTGATCATGTAATCATTTAGTACAACTAGAATATCAATATCACTAATTGCCGTATCTGATTCTTTTGCAAATGAACCATAAAGATATAACTTTTTGACATGATATTTAGTTTTTAGTATAGTTATTTCGCTTTTTAAAATGCTGATGACCTCATCTTTCGTTTTTTGTTCATTTATACTCATCATTTTATGTTGATGTGTTTTTCTAATGAAGTGTTCGTTTTGTAACAAAAACAAATAGAATTGATTCGGATTTTCTAATCTAATTTTGATTGCATCTTTGTATACTTTAGCATCATTTGGATAGACAATGATTGGAAATAGTTCATCCTTAATCAAAATATAGTTTGTTATCAGAAATGCTAGTTCTGATTTCATTTTCAACTTTTGTCCTATCATAAACAGATGAATCTTTGATGCTTTAAGTTGTGGATGATCATCAAAAATTAGATAATATTTTTCAAGCAAATCTTTTTTAATCTTATTTGACATTTTTCTGCCTAATAATAAGAAGTGCACAGTATCTAAAAATTCTAATGTTAAGTTTGAATGACTATTGTCTACAACATATCTAAATGCATTTGCAAATCTTTTAACCCGTAGTTCTTGCTTTGTTTGTGGTGTATATTGATTTAAACAAATCAACTTGAAACATTCATGTGTCAAATCAATATGATTCAGTTTACTAGTGAACTCAATAAATCGATAAAACAGTTTATCATTTATTTCAAATTTTACTTTCATAGCCTTAAAACACTGTTAATGAATCATGAAATAACATTTCATCTAGTTCAGTTGTCCATACACTTAAATCAACGTATAACCCAAGAACTGTTTGAAGCAATACACTTAAAGCATATTTATCTTCATTTGAAAACTCTTGATTAACTTTAATCCAGACATCTATGTCACTATATTCATTTTGCTCATTTCTAGCAAATGAACCAAATATGCCTAAAGAATCCACATAATGTAGTTGTTTAATCATTTCCTCATGTTGCAAAATCAAATCTAATACTTCATCTTGACGTAATAAAGTTCGTTTTGTATTTAAATGTTTTAATGTTCTAAATATAATTTTTATAAAAACTTTCTCAATAATTTGTTCTGATGATCCTGATTGAATATAATCTAGAAGTTTTCTTGTGATTTTTGGATAAAACACAACAGGAAAATATCCATTGAGTACAAGTAATCTATTGAAAATCAGTTTTGCCATTTCTTCTGTTTTTTCATAAAAAACTTGTTTTTGTACAATATTAGCAAAAACATTAATAATGTCTTGCATTAAATACTCATTAAAATTACTTGCGAGTAATTCTTCAATATAGTTCGTATCAATTTGGTCTTCATTTCCATTCACTGCTTTGAGTACAGCTTTGATAGCTGCTTTGTCTAATGTTGAATTAAGAAATTTTTCATATGCACTTAATAAGTTCTCATACGCCTTGTTTTCTTGACTCTTCATGTCTTCAAAACTAAACACATCATCATTTAATAAAAAACGTATAAAGCTAAGATTGATTTTTTGATTGTAGTTTGAAACCTTTTCAATTTGATCAATTTTTTTCATTTTTTATCCTCTTTTCCTTAAGATTGATCTTTTTGGTCTTCTGATAATTCTTCAAACTCAACTGGTTCAACATCTATACCGATTTTTTTGTTGAATCCCCGTTGTTCTTCTCCAAGTAGCCTTACTGTATATGTCGTAATTTCAATGGTTCTATCCATCAATGTTTTACTACTTGTAAGAATAAAGGTTGCTACCATGGAAATAATCGTGATTCTTACCGATGAATCCATGTCTGTAGCAATAATCGTAAACAACAACAAACCAACTGTAATGATAAAAAGTATAAAGGCAAATAATAATCCATGTGTAATACTCTTCATGAAAAATTGATTTAGACTTTTTATTTTATCTTTTTCAAAATCATTGAGTTGGTTTGGTTTGTTTAACTCTATTTCTTCTGTCATTTGTACCACCTCCTTATTTTAGCTATAGCTTTATTTAATCTACGTCTGATCGTCTCTCTTGACAGATTGAATGCCTGCCCAATTGATTCATATGTCATTTTTTTAAAAAAGTACATCTCAATTATTTTTTGATCTGTAGGATTAAAATTGAAACTAATATATGTTATAATATTCTCATATGCAATGTTATTTTCATTGTCATCATTTTTGGGGGAAATCAACATATCTATATATTCATATTCTGATTTGTTAACTTTTTCATTTAGTGATAAATGTACTTCTCTTTTCTCTTTTTTTAGTACATTTATTGCTTTTCTTTTTAACGCAATGAATATATAACTGTCCATATTTTTTATTTCTTGATTGAATACATTTTTCTTGTATAAATAAAATAAATGCATATTTAGCTCCTGTATTACATCTTCTCTAAAATCTTGATTTTGAATATTAAATTGCTTAATAACAATCTGTACCATAAATTTGTATTTTTCTAATATCCCTGCTATCTCCATATTTGTTACATATGATTAACCAAACGTCTTAATGTATATCCATCCTTGAGTTTAATCAGTTGGCACCTACCTCTTGGATTGATATATCACATGATGCCATCCTTTCAAAATATTAATTTCCTTTACATATATAAAGACAAATTATATTTTGATCTCGCACATCTTATTAATCACGTCTATTCGATGCCTTTGATTGGAACGCTATTTACACAACCATCATTTCCATAGTCATTTCTATCGAGTAAAACAATTTGAGCATCGTTGTTTATTACTAAAAATGCTTGTTTCTTGTTTATATGCAGCTTAAACATATCTATTCAAACAATCATTAATACTAATAACGCTGTATCATATGTCCCCTCCTTTTTTGGATATAACATAAGGATATCTTTTACATTCAAAACAAAACAGGACAATTATATCCTTGAATTTGGGGAGGAACTATGCTATGCATGAATGCATACTTTTTTTTGAACGACTACGCTTTGCAAGAGGTTTTACTAGTCAAGAAAAATTTGTTGAAGGTGTTTGTGATGCTAGACAATATAGACGTTATTTATCTGGTCAATCTAAAATACCATCAGAAGTTTTTATCTTATTAATTGAGAGGTTAAAAATGAATTTTGAAGAAGTTATAAATTATTATACGGACACTTTCAAACAAGAAAAACAAGAAGTTCAATTGCTTTACAGTTTTCTAATGAGAGGTAATTTTAATCAACTAGATATCCAATTTTCAAATCATAATAAAAAGAATTTTATAGCGCAAACAGATCAAATGTTATATACATTCTGTGTGTGTTTCTATGAATATAAAAGTAATCAAATATCCGCTATGTCTTACATAGACAAAGTAAAAAAACTCATCAATTTTGATGAGTTACTGCATTACTTTGTATTAAGTATTCATGAAATGCTTATATTGTCTAATATTATGAAAGCGTTAAGTGATAAAGATAGTAAACTAGTTGCTAATAAACTCTCTGATTCAATTGAAAACTTCAATATTACTGATATCAATAGTATTGATTGTTTGTTTATAGTCATATACGAGTTAGCTATATTTCACGGTAAAAATAAAAACTATGAAGAAGCCCTTACTTTATGCGATTTAAGTATTAGATTATCAAAACAATATCACCATTTTTATCTATTAGCACATTTCTATTATCTCAAAGCCTTATATCTAAATATTCTTAATAAAACAGAGGAACGAGATCATAATATTCATTGTTGTATTCACGCACTTGAAATTGATTCTAATCACACATACAAGAATAAATTGATTGAACTAATAAACAATAAATTTCATATTGATAATATTAATGAGTTTGAGTTATTTTATTTAACAGCAAAAAAAGGATAACTTGCAAAAGCACAAGTCATCCTAATATTTCATATATTCTAAAATTATTATTTAAAACTCCATTTGATCTAAAATATATTTTAATACTTCAGCTGAATTATTTAAGTGATCTTTTTCACTTTCATTTAATCTCAACTTAACAACATGATGAACACCATCAGCATTTAGCACCGCAGGAAGACCTATGTATAAGTCTTTTTCTATATCATAAACACCATCATTATAGACAGAAACGGGAACGATTCTATTCTCATTATTAATAATTGCTGATGTAATACTTACCAAAGTCATACCTATACCATAATAAGTTGCTTTCTTACGTTTTATAATCTCATATGCAGCATTTTTAACATCTTGATGAATCTTTTCTAAATCATCAAATGCAATTTCATCCATCGTCTCAATCACATCAACTAAAGGCTTAGCACCAATATATGCATTAGACCAACAAACGAATTCTGTATCACCGTGTTCACCCATGATATAAGCATGAATATTTTTAACAGATATATTAATCTTATTAGCAATCTCATATCTTAGTCTTGCTGTATCTAATGACGTACCACTACCAAATACTTTTGATGAAGGTAGACCAGATGCTTTCTTTGCAACATAAGTTAGGATATCCACTGGATTGGAAGCTACTAAGATAATACCATCAAATCCACTTTTCATAATATTGTTAACAACAATCTTCATGATAGCTGCATTTCTATTTAATAGATCAATTCTTGTTTCTCCTTCTTTTTGAGAAACACCTGCTGTAATAACAACCATATCAGCATCTTTACAATCACTATACTCACCAGCATAGATTTTCATTTTTCTTGGTGCGTAAGATAGACCGTGATTTAAATCCATCGCTTCGCCTTCTGCACGTTCCTTATTAATATCAATAAGTACAAGTTCTTCAATTGTTCCTTGGTTCAATAATGAATATGCATAACTCATCCCTACCATACCTGTACCGACTATAACTACTTTGCTCTTTGGCATTTTCATCACCTCAAGTACATTTTACCGCATTTACCTAAAAACTGAATATTGAACACTTATTAGGTGTATACAAATATGTATGTTTTTCCATAATTTGTCTAATCTTTTGAGATTTCACCCGTTTTTATGTACAATATAATAGCAAAGGAGTTTGATTATGTATCAATTGACTATAACCGAACGATTTAAACGTTCATTCAAAAAACATCCAGTAACCATGACAATCATGACAATTAACACATTGTTTATGATTGCGACATATATCGTTAATGCATATGCATTTAAATCACTTGTGGTTGAGCCAGCGACATTAGTATTTTTAGGTGGGCTTGTTCCATCATTTATTTCTGGTCAACATGAATATTATCGGCTTATTACACCAATATTTTTACATGGTGGTCTGATTCACTTTCTAATGAACTCTTATTTTTTATTCATCATGGGAAGATTTGTTGAAGACTTACTTGGAAAACGTAATTACATCATTATCTATATTTTATCCGGACTAGGATCTTCATTACTCGTTTGGGGTGCCTACGTAATTGGTATCGGTAATAACACCGTAACAATCGGTGCTAGTGGTGCGTTATTCGGCCTTATGGGTGCATTACTTTTATTAACATATAAGAAACCACTACTCTTTGCACCACAAGCTATGCGGTCCATTAGAACACTTGTTATTATCAATGTAGCAATCACTTTATACTCAGCGCTATATGGTGGAAACATTAGCCTTTGGGGTCATTTAGGTGGATTGTTATCAGGGGTTATCATTATGTTCTTATTACTTGTAAACTATCAAGGACCCGAAAAAAAGAAACCTAACGATGACCATAATTCTCATTATGGTAATTACATTATAGATGCTGATGATATATCAGATGATGACATTTATTATAAAAACTAACAAAAAAGCCATCAATGATGGCTTTTATCTTTTTTATTTTTCAGCTGAATCAATCATTAATTCAACTAAATTCTTATTAAATTCTTGTGGGTTTTCAATAGGAAGACCTTCAATAAGCATTGCCTGATGATATAAAAGTGATGCATAACCACCAATTTTAGTTTCATCTTTTTCATAAACTTTTTGAACTGCTTTAAAAAGTGGGTGTTCTGCGTTAATTTCTAGAATTTTTTCAGCCTTCATCATATCATTATTATTAGGCATTTGTTTTAAAATGTTTTCCATTTCCATCGATAAGCCTTCTCCCGATACTAAACATACTGGAGAATCTTTTAATCTTACAGATAATTTAACTTCTTTAACTTTACCTTCTAATGCTTTTGTTAAAGCATTCAAAATATCTTTATGTTCCTCTTCTTTTTGTTTTAAATCTTCTTTTTGTTCATCATCAATAAAATCTGCTTCACCTTGTTGAACAGATTTAAATGGTATTTCTTCATAACTATTAATCATTTGAATCATGAATTCATCGATATCATCGGTGAATAGCAACACTTCAATACCCTTATCTTTCATGACATCCATTTGAGGAAGATTCATAATACTTTCTTTTGATTTACCTTTAGCATAATAAATCGCTTTTTGTGATTCAGGCTTTCTATCGAAGTATTCTTTAAATGTTACATAATCATCTGATTGTGATGTCTTAAACATAACTAAATCAACAAGTTTTTCTTTGTTTGCTCCAAATTGATCATATATACCAAACTTAAGAATATTTTTATATGATTCATAGAATTCAACGTATGTTTCACGTTCATTTTTAAGCATATTTTCTAGTTCACTCTTAATCTTCTTTTCAACATGGCTAGCAATCTTTTTAAGTTGTCTATCATGTTGCAATAACTCACGTGAGATATTTAAATTTAAATCAGCAGAATCAACTAGACCTCTAACAAATTTGAAATAATCAGGAATTAAATCTTTATTCTTATCTTGGATAAACACACCTTTAGAATATAGTTGGAGTCCTTTTTCATATTTTTCACTATATAAATCAAAAGGTGGGCGCTTAGGTATGAATAATAATGCTGTATACATAAGCATGCCTTCAACTTTTGTGTGGATAACTTTCAGTGGATTTTCATAATCACTATATTGGTGTTTATAAAAATCATTCAATTCTTCTTCTGTAACTTCATTTTTTGAACGTTTCCAAATCGGCGTCATTTGATTCATTGTTTCTTCTTCAATGAATTCTTTATCTTCTTCTTTTTTCGTCATCATCATCTTAATCGGATAACGAACATAATCACTATATTTCTTAACTAAATCTTCAATTTTATACGATTCTAAAAATTCAGAATAGTTCTCATCGTTCTCCAAATCATCATCATTTAAAAATAACTTAATTTCAGTACCAATTTCATTAAAATCAGCTTCATCAATCTTGTAAGATGACTGTCCATCAGATGACCAAATATATCCGGTTTCTGCAAATGGTGATTTAGTTCTAACCTCTACTTTGCTAGCAACCATAAATGCTGAATAAAACCCAACACCAAACTGACCAATCATATCCAAATCATTTTGTTCAAGTTTTTCTCTAAAAGCCTTTGATCCGCTTTGTGCGATTGTTCCTAAATTGTTGACGAGTTCTTCTTCAGTAAAACCAATACCGTTATCTTTGATAACAAGTGTTCTTTCTTCTTTGTTTGGCTCAATCCAAATCTCATACTCAGTTGAAGGAATTTCTGTGTGTGTCAGTGATAAATAATGTCTTTTATCAATCGCGTCACTAGCGTTTGCTATTAACTCTCTTAAGAATATCTCTTTTTGAGTATAAATTGAGTGAGTCATTAAATGTAATAATTGTTGCGATTCTGTTTTAAATTTCTTTGTTTTTGCCATAGCTTTCGCCTCCCAATAAGCATTATAAAAAAATAGAAAATAATTGTCAAGTTAGATTGTTTCTTCTGTTTTTTCAACCGCAGTATTAATTTGATTTCTATATACAAAATATTTAGTATACATGAACTCTGTAGTAAAGTTAATAACCATTGTAAAAATTAATACAACATAATCTGGCCAACCAATTATTTCAAGAGCATCTCCCCACCAAGATGAAAGTGGTGTAAAAACTAAATAATACATGCCAACTTTAAACATGGCTATCGGTACATTAGCAGCTGATTTAAATGTAAACTTCCGATTAAATGTAAAATTCCATAATACTGATAAAATAAGTGCTGGCAAATATGATAGAGACCATCGTTCTATTTTAAATACATCATGAAAAATTGCGAAACTCCCAACTTGTATAAGTCCTGCTGAAATTGAAAATAATGTAAATTTAATTAAATGAATAACGCCTTCTCTATTTTTTTTATTGTCTTCGTAATCGTTCATATAAATCACCTGTGTTTTCATTTTTTCATATTAATTATAACATTATTACACCTTTTTTTACTGTTTTTATTTATTAATTATGGGAAATTTTGTCAAGGTATCGTAAGTCTTTCATAATGTTAGCATATTAAAAATCTTAGGACTATACTAGTGCTGTAAATATTAGTAAGAGGTGATATGATGAAAAGAAAAATTCTTCTTATGATAACAGCATTCCTTCTATCTACCGCTTTGATTGGCTGTAGTTCAATAGTTGGTACTATTGAGGGTATAACGGATAAAACAATTAATGTAACCTATGGATTAGAGACAACTAATTTTGATAATTACATATCTGATGAAGGTAACTCAACAATCGTTAACTCCGCGATTGGATTACAATCGACCGTAGAAGTTACAGTTGATATAAAGTTCAGTTATACTGAAACCAGATTTTCTCCATTTGGAACATCCACTCAAACAGTAACTGATACTGCAACTTCACAAGCTACCGCATTCTTCATCAACGACGAAGGTTACTTAGTAACAAATGCACATGTTGTAACGCTTGAAGATTATGAAGATTTAAATAATTTCAAATATATATCAGTAGATGTAACAATCAATTACGCTAATTCAAATAAAAAAATAGATGCAGAAGTTATTAATTATGATCAATCCTTGGATCTAGCAATAATTAAGATTGATCCAACTGATATTGATGGTCTAGAATACTTATCATTTTATGATTTAACAAATCCCGGTGATTCAACCTACAATACTGAAAGTGCAGTTCAATTATATTATGGTGAATCTATCATCGCCATTGGTAACGCATATGGCTATGGCCTATCTGTAACTTCTGGTATCGTTTCTGCACCATTAAGATACTTCAATGAAAATGGCACAGTAAAAACGGTGATTCAAATTGATGCAGCTATCAATGCGGGCAACTCTGGTGGTCCCCTCTTAAATAAATATGGTTACGTGATTGGTATCATATCATTCAAGGTCGTAAGCGATGATGTAGAAAACTTAGGTTATGCAATCCCTTCATATATCATAACTTCCTATATCAACGGGCTTGACTTAAACATTGATTATCAATCTTTAACATAAAAAATTCTTCTCTCCTATCAAAAAAGCACCTATCTACTAAGCGATAGGTGCTTTTTTATGTTTAATGGAATATTTGTTCTGTATTAGCAATCGGTAAATGATACGGAGGTACCAAAGCGTTTGCTGTCAATGTTGTAACGATAGTTCTTAAGTATGGATATAAGATTTGAGATGCATTTGCGATAATAAACTTATTAGTCTGAGCATCTTCCCAATTTTCAACATCATATATGCCTGAAATTTGCACATCTAAATAGAAAGGGATTTCTCTTTCTAGATTAGATAATGAAACACTTAATGTTATGATAAACCTTACATCATTAACTTTAGTGATCTCTCGTGTAAAAATCGGTTTGATTTCAATTTTTTCACCTTTTTCTGCTCTAAAAGATTTATTGGTCATAAATGACATCTTATCCACAGTGTATCTTACCATTTTCATTCTAACTTGTTTTTCCATGTTTACCATCCTTTTCTATTTCATTTTGTATGCTTGCTAGCATACATGTTTTGATCTGCTAATCTTAGCATATCACTAGGTTTCTCAAAAGTATTTTCTAAATAGATTGAAGATCCACTAGATATTTCTAATTGATATGGCTTTTCTTTAAATGAATTTATCAATGCTATTTCTAAACTCTTTTGACAATCCAGATATATCTGTTTATTGCTTGTTTTCATAATACATGCAAACTCATCGCCACCAATACGATAACATAAGCCATATTTGCCGAAGACTTCATGAATTAATGAAAGCCCAAGTTTCAATGTATCGTCACCTTCCACATGACCAAAAGAATCATTGATTTGTTTGAAGTTATCAAAATCAAAGATGACAAGACGTAACTGATGATTAATATTTGGATTGTTGAAGTCCTTTTCAAAATCCATTTCAAATGCATAGCGATTTTTGCCACCTGTTAATGCATCAATATATACGAGTTGACTCAAAACTTCTAATTTGTAGCTTAATTTAAATCTATAATTGATTTGAATAATATATCTAATGAGCAAATATAAAGTATATAACGTCAATATGACTAAACCATAAATTGATGTGAATGCAAAATCACTAACCGCAAAGTTAATTATTTCTGATATTGCAAAAATAACAATAATTAAAAAATGGTTAAGAAATTTCTTTGCAACATCTGAATAATACTTATAATATTCAATAAATAGCATGATAACACTAGCAATAGCCACAATTAAAATTGTCATTTGAACAATAAGTGCTGATTCAAAATAATCATATATGTGAAGCAATTGCAAAACAATCACAACAATCACTTGAATTGAGAAATATTTAGCGAAGAATCCGAAGACCTTCTTAAACTTAATTGAAACATAATCTTTGATATACAACATTATAGGAATGCACATCACGCCAACCAAAAAGTAGGGTACTGCTCCGATCACGAACTGATTAGGGATAATCAACTGTATCAGTTTCGATTCCATCATGATCCACGCAGACACCAACATCACAAACGTAGCTAAATAAATACGACCATTTGAATGTTCACTATCCATAAATTGATTTACTAATAAAATGATTAATGCCATAATAAAAATGATGAGGCCTAGTATTAAGCGATAACCAAATGTATCAAATAAATAAGCAAACAATTCACCGGTAGTTCCATACTCAATTTCATTGATAACGCCTTCAAATCGATCATATGGAGAACTTAATTCAATCGATAACACTCTACCGCTAGAATCACCATGAAGTTCAATTATATGCCATAGACTCGCCATTGGCATAAATGCTGGTGCATCTTTAATAAGGTGAGTATATATTTCTTCATCGTCTAAATAAACCGTTAAATCTTGTAGAGAACTTCTAACCAGTATATCTTGGCGATCTGAAAAATCATATGGTAATTCAATGTATATTCTAGAAAACCCTTCATTGTCTGAATCAATATTTGTTGGCAAGTCATCAATATACACTTTTTCGTTATTGGCTAATACATACCATCCACTGTTTAGTGTTTTATAGTCATTATCTCTGATGTCAATTGAAGTATTTGTTCTTGATGCAAAGAAATATGCAAAAAATACAATGATTAATAATATGATTAATATAATAGTGTATGATTTATAGTTTCTTGACTTCTTCATTAAAACCTTCCTAAAATTATTCATCATCCTATTAGATGAATGAATATGATCATATGGTTTAAATTCTGTATACTATATAGAATATTTGTTTATGGGTAAATTATCAAGAAATATACTATCCTATACATAAAAGTATACCATTTTTATTCCCTTTTTTATAATTAACATAATTCAATAAAATAAGCCCAATGACTGAGCTTATTGATGTTTAATTTTTATTGTTATACAATTGTTAATAAGTAAACTAAAATCAAATAATTTCCCGTTATGCCAATCCATGCATTTAACAATAAATATGAAACTTTTGTTTGATTAATGATCTCGCTAAACTGATTGAGTGAAACAGTATGTGCTTTAGGAGTATAAAAATTAGTTCTACAAGAATATATATAATCATAGAAATCAAAATATATCCAAAAAACAATATTAATGATGTTACAATCATGCCTTCTCTAAATAGGATAAGAAATAGGGCTACAGCACATAAAGTCAAATATAGATAACTCAGTGGATTTCCACTTTTAAAGTTAGTGATAATTGAAAATAAATAGATTAAAAAAACTAAAGTGAATATATATTTAGATATTACTACTGAGTCACGGTATTTATATGTCTTTGACATGTGATTCTTACTTTGCTTTTTTTCCATACATATTATATCACTATTTTATTTTTCGTGGTAATAAAATTTTATATTCTATAAACCTAACATAATTTTAATTAAAAAGTAACATGCAATTGCCCCGATGATTATAATTAATCACACTTTAATTCCTAGTGCAGTCCATTGTCATAGTTAGGTCGAAAAAACAAATAGAATAAGCCATAACAATTTCCTTTTATCACCAATTTTCTTAATTAAATTCATTATAAAATATAATAGAATTTATCATTTAACATCATTTTCTTAAAAATTTTCACATGATTTTAATAAATATTATATTTAAGAACGAATGATTATTACTTAATGTTACTAAAAACGAATTTTGTATTTACATTAAACCGTTTTTAATATAAAATAGACTTAATCTTGATTGGAATGGGAGGTAGTTATCATGCCAAGAAGAATAACTGACGATTGCATCATGGATGGTGCATGTGCAGCTGAATGTCCTGTTGACTGTATTTCTGAAGGTGACGACAAATACGTGATTGATGAAGATATCTGCATTGATTGCGGTATGTGTGAATCTGTTTGCCCAGTCGACGCAATCATTGAAGTATAATCACTCATTAAAAAAAGAGCCATTGGTTAAATGGTTCTTTTTTTGTATTAAAATACTTTAAATATGTACATTATAAGTTGTATAATAAAAACATAAAAGTGCACGATGATTTTTACTCACATATTTTAAGACTTATTAAGGAGAGTCCAAATATGTCACGAAAACGTCGCAAGAACAAGAACGAAGAAACAAAAAGAAGATTTGAAGCCCTAAAGGATTTAATGTCTACTTTTGCTATGTCAACAGTTGCAGTTATAGCTATTGTTACATTGGTGCCCACTTCTCCTAAAGCTGAAATCACAAAAGCACTCGCCTTGACTGATCAAATCGTCTACCAAGTCAACGTTACTGATGCTGATAGCGCATTGGATTTAGACACCCTTTTTGTTGTGCTTGAAAATCAAAATGAATACTATGAAAAACCAATTAGCCTGGGTGAGTCCTCAGGCTATTTTGATAGTTTAAAATCGAGTACTCAATACCATTTATGTGTCTATGGTAGTAAAGGATTTGGACAAGAGCGACTGAATAGTATCATCATTTCTACAGAAGAGAAAACTGGAGGCGCTATTCTATCTGTCAAAAATCAAGAAAATGAATTTGATGAAACATTTTATACTGTTGATGTGTACATCAACGATCCAGATATGGTTTATTCCTCATTAAGTTTATATTATGGCTATGTTGATGAGTTTAATACAGAACTTACATATAACCAAATATCTATAACCGCTTCTAGGCAGCAAATTGAGTTATCCGATATCTATACAAGTAATCCATTTCACATCTATATAGAAGCAGTAACCAGTAACGATACAATAGTTTTAGATGAAATCTGGGTGACCCCACCTTTCACATTCTATGGTGGCATATATGCCGAATCACTTCATAACACTTCCATTGATTTTGGTATATACTCAGAAATGAATACTGATATGCCTGTTAGTTATATCATCAATATATATAAGAATAATCGCCTCATAAAGACAGCTACTGTTAAACTAGAAGCAGGTAATCATTATGCTTCTACATTTACAATCGGTGAACTACTCCCTCTTACAACATACCGGTTTGAAGGCATAGTTTCTTTTATTAATCCTCTTACATTACGAAAAGAAACTCAGAATATTTATGAAGAAGAATTGATGACATTGGACAATTATAGTTATACTTATACAATTGAGCATTTTGATTTATACGATGAAGTAACCATCACACTTAACGATCCAAGCAATCAATTTAATATCGCATATTTTGAGACATATGATACAGGTGGAGAATTTCCAGTATATATAGATGGTTCTTCCATTTGGCTTGAATCATTTGATTTGGTTAAAGCAGCAACACTTGTTATATATTTACCAACAAATACACCTTATCGGATTACTGTTGGTATAAGAAATGAAACGAATTATCAAATACATGAAATCTTATATATTAATGATATAGAATAGGAGATAAAAAATGGATGAAGAAAAGAAAAAAGATAGGAATTTAACAATACATAAATGGATTGTAATCTCTATCATAGTTGTATTTATATTACTTGGTAGTTTGTCTGGAGTTTTATTTCCTGGTACTACATTCGATAATGTCATCAATAGTTCTATCGGTAAATTTTTTGATGTTGTAAGTTTAATCAAAAACAATTATGTTAACATCTTAGAAAGCATCGCGATTATTTTATTCATGGGTATTCTATACTATGTACTTTCCGTCATCATTAAATTATTCACACATAACAGCACTCGAGGAGAGACTATTGGTATGTTGATCACATCAGTTGTAAGATTTGGTTGTATGGTCATCGCACTTATATTAGTGCTTGCTGCATGGAATGTACCTACACCTACATTATTAGCTGGTGCTGGGATTGTTGGTTTAGCTGTATCATTTGGTGCCCAAGGGTTGCTAGAAGACGTATTTGCTGGTTTATCAATTATATTTGAAAGACAGTTTGTTGTTGGTAATTTCGTAGAAGTTGATGGGTTTAGAGGTGAAGTCATCGAGATTGGCCCAAGAAACACTAGAATTAGAAACATCTATGGTAACATCTTAGTCATGGCTAATTCAGATATTAGAGAAATCATCAATCTATCAGATGAATTATCATTTGCTGTGTCTGAAATATCAATAGAATACAATGCTGATATAGATAAAGTTGAAGAGATCATAAAACAAAGCCTTCCAAAAATCAAAGAAAAGATTCCAATGATTGTTGCTGGTCCTAAATATGATGGTGTTGAACAATTAGGCGATTCTTCTGTTGTCCTAAGGGTTATTGCACATTGCGAAGAGATCAATCGATTAGATGTAAGACGCTCCTTAAATAAAGAGTTAAAGAAAGTCTTGGATGCCAATGGATTTAATATTCCGTTTCCTCAATTAGTGATACATCAAGCATCTCAAAACAAGGAATAAAATAAGAAGAGCCATTGAGTGGCTCTTTTATTTGGTAACGTCAATTATATAATCTTCAATAAATAACTTTCTTCCGTCTAAGCTGAGTTCATCATAACTATTATGAAGCATGCCCCCTAAAGAAAGTGGAATTCTTTTACTTGCAAAGTTTCGTTTATCCACAGGATAAATAAACTTTTGATAAAAATCTTTAAAATATGCATAACAGATATGGATGGCATCTAGACCATAATGATTCCCATGGGCTGATTTTTTGACCCATATGCCAAACTCTGGACAATCAGAATCAAGATGATGAACACCACCGCATCCTATAAATTCATCTGTATCTTTTTTTAATATCATAAAAGTGAAATCTTTGCCTTCTTCAGCTTTTTTAATACTACTTTTTACAAATTTCTTTGTTTCTTCTATATCAGTTGAAGGGCCTGGATACATATATGTAATAATTGATTCATTGAATTCTCTAAATATGTCTTCCAGATAATCCATTGATACTACTTTTAAGTAAATGTTTTTTCCTTCAAGCATCAAATCTATGACGTTCATATATACACCTCTCTAATTGTTTTGTTTTCCATTATACCACTTTAACATATAAAAAATAGAGCATTGTTGCCTTATTTTATTTAAGTATATGTTTGAAAACTCATTTGCCTATACTTCATAAAGTTATTATCTGTCTTAATTTTAAAAATATAATGAAAATGTTCTTTCAACATCGTATAATCCACATAGATTTTATTTATATATTCATTACCGTTATAATCTTTATAAGTCTCTCTTATTACAAAATATAACGTATCTATATTCAAATTATAAATCAGTGCATCAGGCAATTGATTGATACTAATAAGTTCATTTTTCTCATCATATTGATAAATCTCAGTCTTTTCAAACTCATCAAAAAAATTCCAACTGACTACATTTTCAACATTATTCATTGTTGAAAATGTAAAAGTAGTTCTTGTAGCAAAATAATTCATACCACATCCACAAAATGGTTGAAGATATAAAGTATCGTCTTGTGGTCTACGCATTATAAGTTGTGGCCAATATATAATATATTCACATTTTTGTATATATATTTCATAATAGTTTGTAATTGAATCTTGATTAGTTTTGGTAAGTGTACAATTTACCAGATTTGTTTTACTAACTGGAAACACATCTCCTCTATTATCGTAGATAAAATAAGGGTATAGATTTGAATCTATCAATTCCTCAATTGAGTTCATTCCTTTCAAATTCATAATCTCATTTTCATTATCATCCAATATGATATATCCAATCGCTTGATCTTCAACTGTTTCTTCTTCTAGATAATCTATTGGTTCTTCAATTTGGTTGATTCTATGATTAAAACTAATTGCTACAATCACTATTGAAATCATAAGTACAACAATACCTAGTAAAATAATTATGTTTCTTTTTTCAACATCAATAACTTTTTTATTATTATCAATCGATATCATCATGATCTCTTCACTATTGAGTAAATCGTTGATATTCACATTAAATATTTCTGATAATTGATATATCATAGATCTCGTAGGATAAGAGATCCCGTTCTCCCACTTGGATACTGATTGTCTAGAGATATTTAACTTTGCAGATAAATCATCTTGGGTTAATTTATTTTCTTTCCTTAATTCTTTTAATCTATCTTTTAACATGAGTTGCCCCCCCCTTTATGAATATAGTGTACTATAATATAGTATCAAAATAAAGTAATTGTATGCACTTGATGGTTGCACATCCAAGTGGCACAGCTAATTTAATAACTGTGGAAACTTATTCCTTATAAAAATTGTATAATGATGTTCTTCATTATTTTCCAAATCATGTTTTTTAATATCTTCTTCAACCATTTTATGCATACACCTTTTACACTCCCATCATGTGACTTAAAATACAACTAGTAATTTGTGATATAATAAACAAAGTAAAAGAGAGGATGTTTACATGTTAGGTATTCTATTATTAATCATTGGATTAACATTTATTAATGGCTTTTTTGCAGCTGCGGAAATGGCTTTAGTATCAATTAATCCTGGACAATTACATCAATTAAAGAAGCAAAAAGCTAAACACGCTGAAACATTAGAACGCGTCACAAAAGATTCTACAAAATATTTATCAACAATTCAAGTTGCGATAACGTTTGCAGGATTTCTATCTAGTGCATTTGCAGGATCCACTTTAAGTGGAAGAGTCGTCGTTTGGTTATCTGGATTTGATGTCACAATATCAAATCAAGTCATGATCATTATCATTACTGTCTTATTATCTTATTTCACTTTGGTATTTGGCGAATTGGTACCAAAGCGAATCGCACTTGCTAAATCAACTTCTTTCGCACTTTTTAGTGCGCCCATTATAAACGTCGTCATGAAGGCTTTTAGACCATTTGTTTGGTTGTTATCCATATCTACTGCTGGTGTTTTAAAGATACTTAGAATAAAAGCAAACGATGATGCCAATGATATTACAGAACGTGATGTTAAAGAAATGATTGTGTATGGAAATATCAAAGGTCTATACCCATCAGAAGAGCGTCAAATGCTTGAACGTATTTTCCAGTTAGACGATTTAACTGCCGGGATGATTATGACGCCATTACAAGATGCAGTCTCAATTGATCTTGATACGATTGATGATGAAACTTTGGATGAACTCATTTTATCTAGATTTTCTAGAATCCCCGTGTTTAAAGGAAATACCATCAAAGGTGTTTTACTTGTTAAAGATATCTTGATTGAATTAGAGGACCATCTTCTTGGTGATATAGATATCACTAAGCATATCCACAATCCTTTAATTTGTGATAGCAATGTAACAATTAATCTTTTATTATCTCAAATGAAGAGTCTATCTCAGCATATGGCTTTTGTCACAGATGAAAAAGGTGTTGCCACTGGAATTGTCACCATGGAAGATATTATTGAAGAGATTGTTGGTAATATCTATGATGAACACGATGATCCAAAAATAAAAGATACCTATCAAGAAAGTCAAATATATATTATTGATGGAAAAATGTCATTGGATGATATTGAAACTAAAATTGGAGTTACTTTCTTCGATCACGATGATAAACAAACAACGATATCTTCTTATGTCAAAGACAAATTAGGCTATTTACCTAAACCAAGTGAAAAAGCGAGACTTGATTTATCTAAAGGATATCTTGATGTCTTAAGATCAAATAAGAAGTCAATAAAGCAATTAAGATTAGTTTTATACAAATATAATGACTAAGAAATGACTACCGGTACTTATACACAAAAAGACATATGAGCAAACTCATATGTCTCTTTTTAATTTACTGTCCATTTTAATCAAATAGTTTCTCATAGAACGCTCATCTTTTATCTTGTAAATCTAACACTAACACTCATCGAAATTGATGCATTATGCTTAGTGATCGTAATTTGATATGTTGAATTATATCTATCAACTTGATGATAACTATTTACACTTATATCTACATTTAGACTAGAAACTTGATTATTGGCTGCCTCTAGGAATGCGATTTCTTTGAGTGAATTGCTATAAAATCTTGAAACAGATACTCTATTTGATGCAAAATATGATGCAATGATTTGACTTGCTTGATTTACATCAATAATATCTTGGACAGCATTCAATCGATTGATTAATGCTGTGGTTGATGGACCAGTTGTTAATTGATTCACTTGAAGCCAAGCAGTATCAACATCGCTTTGTATATGTGATTCCTCAGCAGTTACAACCAACTGAGATGCAATTTGATACTTACTAAACTCATTTTCAATTTGTGACAATGTATTGATATTTGTCACTAGTGATTTTTGCGTTAACGTTAATTGATCATAAGCATATCTCGCATCAATCATAGCTTGTTCATCGCTTAATGTTAAATATCCAGGAAGTGGTATAGATGCAATTTGGTTAATGACTAAATTTGCTTTATTCGTATCAATTGTGCTTTGTACCGCACTAAGTCTATTTAACAAATCAGTCTTATTACTACTTGCTGGTAACGCGTTTACATATACTAACGCAGTATCATAATCTACTTGCAACAATGATATCTCTGCTGTTGAAACATAGGATTCTGCATTTAATACTTCAATATATGAATGTAGACTATCTAACAATGCCTTTTCGCTTGTTAATTGTGCTTTTGCAGGATATGTTAATAAATTATAATCATTTAAAGCTAATTCTACAATTGATTGATCATTAATTGTTACTATACTTGTTGTCAGTGATAATGCAACTTGATGACTAGATAAGTATTCACTAACTAACGTTTCTACTGGAACAGACTCATTAACTTTAGCAAGTAGGCTGTCTAACAACACCTTATCATC
Organism: Acholeplasmataceae bacterium; assembly: GCA_965140505.1. Taxonomy (GTDB): domain Bacteria; phylum Bacillota_I; class Bacilli_A; order Acholeplasmatales; family Acholeplasmataceae; genus WOFB19. Next base: position 1,380,293 of record OZ223250.1, on the reverse strand, counting down.
TGTTAGTAAATCTTGTGTAGTTGTTGATAACATCAAATAATCAGCAATCGCATTTTCAATAGCCTCTTTATCAGATACTGATACAGTATCCGCTGTTAGGCTTAATACGCTTTGATATGTTTGGATAAATGTTGATCGTTCTACAATAATTTGATGCACTGCATTTAACCTTGTACTTAAATCATCTTTTACAGTTCCATCTTCAAGTGCATTGACTATTAATACTGCTTCATCGTAATCAGATTGATCAAATGTTAATTCTGCTATATTCACAGCACGATTTGCTTCAAAGACTGCTTCTTGAATGTTAACTTCTACAAGCAGATTATCTAATAATGTTTTTTCTACAATAAGTGAAGCTTTTGCTTCATCTGATAATAGATGATAAGCATTTAATGCATCTATAATCGCGTCTTTATATGTTAAATCTACAGTAGCTTCAGTCAATGTAAATAAACTGCTATATAGTGCTGTATAGGTTTCCACTTCAACGCTTGATGTAACAACATGTTCATAAATAGTTAGGTTGTCAAGGTTGATATAATCTGCTGTATTACTGATTATTGGAATAAATCTAATATTGATTGATTCAAAAACCTGAATATCAATCTCGTTATATGCCATTGGTGAACCAGATGTAATATCAATGATTAAGTCAGTGTTTTGATCTTGAACAACAATCCATGTACCAGGATTTGATGCAAATTCGTATTCAACTCTAAATGCATATGATGCACCATTGTTATAATTTAAAGCCCCAGCATATAGTGTAATCTTATCAATACCATTGATAAATGCATCTTGTGATTGGAAATATGATCCTGATTTCAATCCAAGTGAACGTTCGTCCATCCAAACGTCATAAGATGTTGAATTAGAGATTGCAATTTGATTACCATACCAATCTCTAGAGTCTATCGTTACAACCCCTGTGTATAGTGAATCGTGAACGCTGTCTTCAAAATCAATAAACACGCTGTTTTCAATCGCGATGATTTGATTCAATAAGTCTAATAATAGTGTTTCTTCTGTTGAAAGCTTAGATTTGGCACGATCTGTTAATATACCAAATGAAGCTAACGCTTGTTCTACCGATTGTTTATCAGTAACATTTATAGTTTCAACAGTCATACTTAATACCTGTTGTTGATTTGTCATAAACGTATTAATATCAGCAATATCTGCTGCTACAGATGCTAGGCGATCAAGAAGTGTTTGTCTATCAACTGCATTTGTTAATGCTTCAACTGTAATGACTGCATCATCATAATCATTTTGTGATAATGAGCCTTCAGCAAGTAACACTTTATTTATCGCTTGATTTATATCAAGTTGATATAATAGTTGATCAAATAAAGTTTTTTCATCTGCTAATAGCAATTTAGCATCATCTGTTAATAAATCATAATCATTTAATGCTTGTTCAATGCTTAAACGATCACTTTCCGTTACCGTTGCTACTGTAAGATTTAATACATCTGCATGTTTTGTTAAAAACTCTTGTACTAGCGTTTCTACTGGAGTTTGATTATTAATTTCTGCAAGTAAATCATCTAACAATGATTTTTCTAATGACAGTTTAGTTTGAACATCTTCACTTAATAATATATAATCTGAAATTGCTTGTTCAATGGCTGACTTATCATTAATGTCTACTGTTTCTACTGTTAGATTTAATACTGCTTGATGCACATTATGATATGTATCTATCTCATCTAAATATGATGAAACAGTACTTAATCTATTTAATAATTCAGTTTTTTCTGTACTGTTTGGTAATTGATTAACTAATAATAGTGCATCATCATAATCTGATTGATCAAGATTCTTTTCTGCGACACTAACGGCGATAGTTGCTAAATACACGTTTTCTTGAGATTGAATTTCACCATATAGACTATCAAGTAGAGTTTTTTCTGCTAAAAGTTCTGATTTTCCTTCAGGAGTTAATAAATCATAGGCAGCTAATGCCTCTGATACTGCTGCTTGATTTTCAAGTATGACTGTTTCAACTGTTAAATCAAGAATACCAGCATATAATGCTCTAAACGATTCAGCTTCAACTGCACCAGCTACGACATGTTCATATATTCTAATATTATCAAGATTGATATAATCTGATGTTGTTGAAATGACTGGTCTAAATCTAATATTAGCAGCTTCTGTAATGTTTACAGGTACTACAAAATATCCAAGTGGTGTTGACGAAGTAACGTCAAGGATGATATCTGAACCATTATCTTGTAATGTTAGCCATGTTCCAGAATTAGATGCAAGTTCATACTCAATCTTCAATTGATAGTTTGTACCATTGCCATAGTGTAATGCACCGGCATATAATGTAATCTTATCAACACCGTTGATAAATGCATCTTGTGATTGGAAATAAGCAGTTGATCTAAACGCAAGTGATCTCGTATCCATCCAAACATCATAATTTGAATCATTAGACATAAAGACATCATTTGCATACCAAGTTCTAGAATCAATTTCAATCGTTCCAGTGAAACTTTGATCATGTGCTGTATCTTCAAAATTAAGAACTATACTATGCTCTAAAGCAATTGTTTCATTAAATAGGTTTGTTAATAATGTATATTCATCTGATAGCTCAGATTTAACTTCATCACTTAGTAATCCATATGCTTGAAGCGCTGCTTCAATGCTTGGCTGATCATCTAGAGTGGTATCATCTATTGATAGAGATAATACTGTTTGATAATTAGAGCGGTATTGGGATGCAATTAATAACACATCTTCATAATTCCATGTCCCCACATTCACATGGCCTGTTGATGTCGTATCACTACCAAGAACAGTAGTTGACCAATAAGCATATATAAAGCCAAAATTGCTAATCACGATGATTAGCAGCAAAGTAAGTATTAAATATTTTTTTCTTGTTTGGTCTTTCATATATATAACGCCTCAATTGGATGCCTAAAATTATTCCTTATAAATTATACCATAAACTATATTTTTGTATAATCATATACATTATATTAAATGTTATTGATTATAATTTTAAACAAAAACTTGAATTTTCAAGGACAATTACAGGTAAAAGCATGATAAATGTTAATCCTGTAATTATGATGCCTATTCTAATTTTCTTTTTATAAATTATTTTTGTCGTTTACCTCTCTAAAGAGAGTAATCCTTAATTGATATACTTTATTAACGTATTATATCATATAAATGTTATTCAATATCGACAAAGAGATAAGTGACTAGAATATGATATCTAGTCACTATTGTCTATTTATTTATTTTTTTGCTGACTTATGTTCATACATAAGTTTATCAAGTTTATTAAAGAATGCTTTAAATGAACTTTCTTTTGTTGGGTTAAATGTATCTAAGCCATAACTTATACTCAAATGATAATGATCACTGTTCATTTGATTAAATGCATCAATGGCTTCAAGTAATCTGTCTTCAATAGCATTGATTTCGCTAGGTTTTGATACTTCAATAATCGCAACAAACTCATCGCCACCCAGTCTAGCAATGAAATCATTTCTTCTAAAACTATTTTTTAATATCTTACTCATTTCTTTTAATGCTCGATCACCTACATGATGACCAAGTCTATCATTGATATCTTTGAAGTTATCCATATCCATCATAAATCCAACAATGGATTTATCATCTTTTTTCCACTTCTTCCAATCACTTAAATAAGTATAGAATGCCCGATCATTATTTAATCCTGTAAGAAAATCTGTATTGATTGTCTTCGATTGAATAAACACAAAGATAATAAGTAATGATATTGTTAGTGATGGCCATAGAACAACAAGACCATAGACGAGTGATTGAAGTAAGCCACCTATTGCTGGTGGTACTGCAAATAATAATAGTGGCACAAAATCTTTAGGATTGATTTTCTTTCTCTCTATAATAATGACAAAAAATCCAATAACTGTATAAATAAACGCGAACATTGGCATTAAGAAGAATAATGGACCACGTTCATAGGAATTACCTGAACCAATAATAAATAATGATCCTGTCCATATACTACTAATTGATAATAGAGCATTAATAAACACTAAGATGCTGGCAACCCAAGCAAGTTTCTTTAACTGTTTGTGTTCATGGAATATAAAGACATAAACATATAAGACCCAAAAGAAACCCGGAAGTGGATTTAACATATAAAAAATAGTTGTTAATAAAGACTGACTCACAAAGACTAATTGTCCTGGAACATCATATAAGCATATAGAGATACAATCAATGATTAATATCAATGCATTTGTTAATAAAATATACATAAATAATCGATCTTTCATCACAGTCATGTCTGTATGTTTCTTAACACCTATATAAATAATGATTAAAACGAGTAATGCAAATATGTTAGCTTGTAATGTATATAAAATCATAGTTGTTCATACTCCTTAAACGCTTGTTGTTGTCTTATAAATATATTACCACACTGATATTTAAAAAGTTATTGAAGTATATAAAATATAAATAATTTATCTATCTCAATTGTAGTGAACCCCAAAAGTTGTAGTGTGCAGTACATTTTATAGATTATTATAATGTTCGTAATTTAATTATCTTCTTTTTCTTACAGTTATTATGAAATCCTGTATTATAAATAACAAAAATTTTGGAGTTCTTCTAATGATGCCGTTAACATTTCACTTGAAATCCATGAACATTACCATTAGCTATCACTTTGACTTCACTAAACGCATCTATATTTCGACTGACATGAAGTGATACTATTCCTACTTCATTAAGAATTTTAGGAATTATAGACATTGCTAATATCAGTGGTTTGGGTCCATCAGGTATTAAAACCACATCCCCATGATTTTTCAATTCATATATGAGTCCGATAATCTTGGAAAGTATTGAATTAAAACTTTCCAGTGGCAAGGCCAAAGACATTATTGATCTAACCAATATATTTTCATTTCTTTGCTTAATTTCACTCAATCTTACGATATTATTAGTTCCACAAACGAATAAAGATATTAAATCTGTAGGATCAACAACTGATAAAATTGCATTTGTCCTAACGTTATCAAAACCCAATCCAAATAAATGATAGTATTTTTTTTCAACTGATAACGATGGTCTACCAGAGAAAATTTCATAGTTCTCTATTCCTGCAGTTGGAAATTTATTATGTGGTAAAGGATATTCTCCTTCACTGTACCAATAGTTCAATAAATCTTTTGGTTTTAAAATATGTTTTAAATCAAATAAAATATTACAGTACCATGTTCTTGGCATTGAAGAATAATCAATATTTATTTCCATCGGTTCATTACTACTTAACTGTTTTTTCTTTACAAATGAAATTATTTCTTTTTTTACTATTTCATAATCATTATATTGTACTGATTTAATTTGTTTTTCTTTCTTTACAAGCATGTCTATCATTTTTTCAACTTGTTTATCTACGGGTTTTGTTTTTATTATAAAAAATAGTTGATTATTGTTGTTTTGATTTAAGAAATATTCCTTATATATATAAACAGACCTATTTTCATATCCAAATACAAAAATATTAATTGCATTTTTTTTAAATTTATAGTCACTTATTGATATATCTTCAATATTAAGCATTGAAATCGACCTCCTCAAACATCGATATTTGCCCACCAGAATGTCTGTTTTGTCCTTTTACTGTATATAAATTTTTGTTTTCTTCATTTTTAAGTTTGATTTTTATGTCCTTATATTTTCTCATAGGAATCCAATAATATATTGAATATGGATTGCATAAAGTATATCTAGTTTTTCTAGTAATTCCGTAGAGTAGCGAATTTTCATCAACTAATAATCTACTATGGGCAACTGACTGATGTATCCAACATTTGTTTTTCTCTATTTCATCATTATCCAAATCTAATAAAAAAGTATTCCCACCATCAATAATATTGTTATCATGTATTCTACTACTCAAGCAATCAGCAATGTAGTTGAGATTTTTCATAGCTTCAGGTCCATTTTTTTCTAAAGCCATTGTAGAGTCACAAAAACTTTTTGAAAAATTATAAACTACTAAATGTTGTTGCTTTGTAGTTAATTTCTTTTTAGTTGCTGAATTAAATAATAAATTCATTAATATTATGAACATTCTTGGATTTCCTTGTGCTGCTTTTCTAATATAATTACTACCCGCAAACCATCCTGGAATTTTACTTCCTTTTTTTGCTAATTTTCTCATATCACGTAAGTATACAATCGGAGCAAGTTTATCGAATAGTGGCTTTTTCAGTTTCTCATTCTCTAACATATGTTCTTTAGAGCCATATTTGCTCTCATATTTAACTAATGTTTTTTGAGATAATTGTTCAAGTATTCTTTTATCAATAAAAATCCTCCCCTCTTCTTCTTTTTTTAGTTCATATAAATAATAGTCCATCATTTTATCAGATTTAACTGTACCAACGAAGTTCTCCAGTGAAATATTGGAATTATTAGAAAATATATTCCCCATTCTATTTGAACATAATTTGTTAGTAATTGCTTTAAAATCAGGATTATCTGGATCCATGTCAATGGTCCTAAAGTTAAAATCGTTTCCTTCTGATACTTCTAGGTTAGCATCAAGTGTTTGATATGTTAAAAGTTTAAACGGTAATGTAGCAATTTTAAAAATAATCCCATAAGAATTTGATCTAAAAACACTATTAAGACTTTTTTGGAAGAGTTCTTGTAAAAACTCAGCTTCATCAATGCACACAATCCATTTTGGCTCAATTTTCAACTCTAATATTTTCACAATTTGATATTTCACCACTTTCAACAACGATGCAATTTCTTTTGTAAATCTTTCTATAATTGCTGATAAATCTGAATCAATAGAAAATTTATAAAAATAATTGCTTATTTTTTTCTGCAAAGACCTCAAATCACCAACTTGTTCTCCATAATTATCAAACCAAGCTTCATTCAATTCTTGTGTTAATTTATTATTTAATATCAATTTGTTTACTTGTTCTTCAGTAATTGATATTAATTCATTAATTAATGAATCTGCAAGTAAACAATTGAATGAAAAATAAAAATATCTCAATCTGTGCACTTCAGTTAAGTCATTGCGTGAATAATAACTAACAAAATCAAGTTTCATGGGGACATAAAGTGCTATATATTCTTTAGAACTAACTAATTTTTTTGCTCTATTTTCATTTATCTTTTTAAGCATTGATAGTCGCATCATTCTTAATAAGATAGTTTTACCAGAACCTCTAGAGCCAATAATTAATTCATGTTGTTCATTAAATAAATCCCAAAAATCCTTAGTTGGTTGAAACTCATTGATTACTTTTTTATCTGAATAATTTCTTGCTTGAGGATTACTAAAAGGATTTGCTCCTTTATAATTTTTTAATGAATAAGACAATGGTTTCATATTTTATCACCTCTAATAAAAATAACATCGGGAACTTTGCCTATTAGCTTATTACCAAATGTTTTTTTAAGCCTGTTGTTTATTTCATGTTCAAGTAAAAATTTAAGTTCCTTTGGAAGTTTTTCATAAGGTATTTCCACTTCAAGTGGTAAAGATTTAATCTTTTCTTCAATTATACTGTCATCATATAATTTTCCCAGTTTCATAATATGATCTACAGGAGAATTCTTAGTGAATTTATTTTCTATCCACCCCTGAGCACTAGTATATTGAAAAGTTAATAATTCCATCTCAAAATCGTTTTCTAGTGAGATAATATGAAATGTATTTGGTATCTCACCTTTACTTCTATGATTTTCATTCACTGATAAACTACCTGCACAGATGAATGTAACGTTATTCTTCCAGTGACTTTCACAAACAGTCTTTGCTCTAGGATGATGTCTATGTCCATGAATAACTAAATTTGCTCCATATAAACCTGCAATTTCTCTAAGTTCAGCACTCTCACTTAATTTAGAAGTATCTCTACTCGGAACCGGATATGGATAGTCATATACATGGTGATGAACCATAATAATTTTCCATTTTTTATTGTCAATATGCTCTTTAAGCATTCCCTCTATCCATTCTAATTGATGTTTTTTTAATTTCCCATATTTTTCATCTATGGAACATTCTGAACCTGAATTTAGTACAAATTGAATAAAATCTTTCCCTTCAAAAACACCTGAAAATGATTCTAGTTCATTACTTTTAAGATTTTTTATCAATTCTGACATGTAAAATCTGGGTCCATTAGAGGCAATTCTCAAATATCCATTTTTTATTATTTTTTTCATACCGTCATCATCATTTTCATGAGATGCAGCTAAAGCATGAATTTTCCTATCAACATCGTGATTACCTAGAGTAACAATTATGTTATTTTTGTCAACACCACATTCTTTAGCTATACTAAGAATTTCATTTTCTACTAATTCAAATTCTTGCGGGCTACCTATAGATGTCAGATCCCCAGGTATAAATAAATATTCAACTTTATTTTCTTTTAGTCTTTCAATTAATCCGTTGCGAAGAGATTTTCCATTTACTACTTCTATAATATGATCGTTTTCACCTGGTACAGAAAATTCCTTAGTTCTTGAGAATTGACCAAAATGAATATCACTTATTATTCCGATCTTGCTCATTAACAAAACACTCCCTTATTGTGCAAATAATGATATTTAAGTTTTCACTCTTACTATATTTTAATAATATACTTATCTTCAATCCTAACTATATTTTTTTTATTGATTTTATCAAATTCATACTTACAGTTGTTAATTTCTTTAGTAATCCCTCCCAAACCATTTTCACCAAAACGATATGACCGAGGAAGCAATTGTCTTAAATTCTTAATATTATGTTTTAAAGTATTATTAATCTCGTTGTCAACATTACACTTTTTAAAACTGTAAGAAAGAAGAAATTTATGATGGCTAACAGCATTTCTCAATTCTTTAAGTGCTTTTAAATTCATTCCAAGGTCTTTTTGATTATCAAATATTCTATTTTTGTCTATATTTGGTAAATTAATAATTTGATTAATAAGAAAACCTAAATCAACATCTTCTAAGATGTCAAATAATATTTCATTATTTTCAAGTCTATTCTTAATAAATTGCTTTTTGTCTTTACTGTGGTTTAACCAGAAATTTTGTTTTGGTTTTTCACCATATTCATTGCTTAAATAGGCTTTAAGATATTCTTCAAACGTAGCAAGATATACGTATATCTTATATCTTAATCTTTTATCGTATTTTAATACTGAAGTTACACTAAACCAACTTATTTTCGGTTGAACATTTTCAAAATTAACGTTAATGAATTTAGCAATTTTATAATGATAATATATCCCTTTCGTATTCAAGTAAAATTCAGCAGACTGTCTATTAGTTTTATCCTCTAGTCCGGAAAAATATTTTAAAAATTCAGATTTTGTCATGTTATACCGATTCCTTATAATTACTAACTTCAACAAAAAATATATGTATTGAAGGTTTCCTTATACTTTCATCTTTATTTTTTTCTTCAATAATTCTTGGTATTACCATGTCTTCTAATAATTTTCTTTTATCTTTACTTGACATGTTATTAAATTTATTATAAATTTCAGAATTTTTGGATGGTAACTCAACCCAAGTAAACTGATCGATACCATTTCGTCTTATTCTTTTCTTTTCATCAATACTTAAAATAACAAAATCAAAAGAAAATTTTTCATTATTAGAAACAAACTTATCTGAACTTTTTGAAGCTCTAACAGTAATTACTGTTGTTGAATTTTCCACTTTTTCATTGTCGTTTGCACTATCAGTGAATGCTTGAAAAAAATCAGACTTAATTTGTGTTGGGTTCCCGTCCCCGTTTTTGCTATTAGAAGTTAATATCATTTGGTAATCAAGGTCATATTTACCCTTAGAGTCTTTTACGATACATCTTCTATTTCCCGAACCTATTGGTCTAACATTGAATTTATAGTGTCCTTTAATTTTATTATGTTTTCTTACCTCTTTTAGAATTTTAGTAGCTCTTTGACGCGCTTCTTTACTTTCTTTTCTTGAAACTAATTTTGCTGACATATTTTCTCTCCCCACTGTTAATTATTAATTATATATTACACTTTATTTAAATATTAATCAATAATGGCTTCATAAAAGAAAAAATGCAAACTGTGTTTGCATTTATTCAATCAATTTCAACATCAGAATATACGATCCACTGAATCCATCCTCTTAATGTGCTAGCTCTTCTATTATAAACCGAATCATTATTACTGGGAACATTAATCTCATATTTATACATTATATCTTTTATTTCAGTTTTACTTGGCATCTTATTATAGTTTTGATAAAATTTATAAGTTTCACTAAATGTTTTATGACTTAAAATTTTCTCAGCTAACTTTGCGTTTTTTTCTCTTACGCTTAATTTATTAATATCTAAACTAAGCTCAGTTAAATAGTATCTGTTATGGATTTTATAAATCAAGCCTAGGTACCTTGCCGCAGATAAATAATAATTTCCTTGTCTACTAGTAAACTCATATAGTTCTGCTATATCTTCTGAAGTACAACCTTCATCAGATATAAAATCTATTATACCTTTTATTTTTGTGAAATTATCGGCTTGAGGAAACGGAATACTCGAAGATTCTTCAATAATCTCAATTGACTCCAACATTAATCTAAACGGATTCAAATATTTCAAAGAATATGATATGTGATTAATCAATTGTATAGAATTATAATTCATTTCATCTTCAAATTTATAAACATAAAAATTATATATACCATTTTTATAATTAAAAAATATAGGAACAATTTCTTTTTTTATTTTTGTTTTCCAAAATCTATATGGATAATATAATTGTCTTATAATGAAATCATCAGGATCTGTTCTTTTAGCTTCAATTAATACCAGTTTATTCTTACTTTCATATCCACCATCAATTTCAACCTGTGGCTTTTTAACATTAATATCTACTTGTTTTTCTTTTGAATTAACTTTAAATGAAAAACTATCCACTCTCATTCTTCCTGAAATTGTTTCAAATAAATCCTCTCCAATTAATCCCTCTATCATTCCTGATAATAACGCTATATTTAATGCGTTACTCTCCGAATAAATATTATCAGGATCAATTGACTCCAAATATTCTGGAAAAATCATTTCAACAGGTTCTACATCATCATTAGGTAAGGTCTTATATAAATCAAATTTACCTATAACATATTGACCATTGTCTATAGGTAAAATACCTAATTTATTTTCCCGAAATATTTCAGGTCTACTTTTCTTATCATCAAATTTAGTCATTAATCTCGGCTCTTTGAATTCTTTTATTTGATCTGCAGATATTGTAAAAAAATCTTCATTGTTGATTTTGTTTAAAATATCATATTTATCAAAAATTTCTTGCCAAAACTCTCCAACAGTTTTCTTTTTCATTAAGTCAGTCCTTACTTATAATTAAAACTTCTTTTATTGGTCCTCTATGTGTTGCTTTTGAATTGATTGCTCTATTTGCAGTTACCAATTCTACAAAATAATAATTAGTGTGTCCTTTAGCATCTTCAATTTTGTTACTATATAAATCTTTAATAAATTCGGTATTTGAATTACTCAAAATTACTTTAACACCTTGATCTACTAATCTATCTGCAGTCAATTTCAGTCTTTTTTGTTCTTCTCTGCTAAATCCATTTTTGTGATACTGAGTAAAGGATGAAGTTTTTGTGATAGGATCATATGGAGGATCGAAGTATACAAAATCACCTTTAGTAGCAGTTTCAACCGCTGTTTCAAAATCAAGAGACGTTATATTAATATTATTGTTATTTAAGTAATTAGATATGTTTCTTAGATTATCTTCATCACAAATTTTAGGATTCACATATTTCCCATAAGGTACATTGAATTGCCCTTTTAAATTCACACGATACAACCCATTATATCCTACTCTATTTAAGTATATAAATCTAGCAGCTTTTCCAGCTTCGCTGCGTCTATTATAACTTGGTAGCCTGTCCCATTCTCTAACTTTATAAAAATACTCTTTGCTATTGCTTTTTTCGTGTGTTCTTAATAATTTAATTAGTTTTTCTACTTCATACTTAATAACCTTATATGTAGTTATCAAGTCGCTATTCATATCATTAATATAACAATCACTATGTTGTAGATGAAAAAAAACCGCACCTGCACCTAAAAAAGGTTCATAATAATTATTATATTCTTTAGGGAAATATTCTTTAAATTGCTCAATTAATTGTCGTTTCCCTCCGACCCATTTAACAAATGGTTTTATACTTTCCATCAATACATCCTTTAAATATTATTTCCAACTTTTCGATCTACAATGTTTGCAATAACTTTGTATTCCTTTTGGATTTTTTTTAGTAATACGTTTCTCAGTAAATCCAAAAAATTCTTGATCATAGAAAACATATTTCCCTTCTCTTACAGAACATTTTGGACAAGACTTTTGTCCTTTTTTATTATATATTGATTTATTTAACTCTTCTGATTCTAAACTCAAATAAATCACCCCACTTTTATACTATTTTAACACAAAAAATTCTTAAGTGATTATTCTAAATCGTGAAATACATCTTCAAGTCTAGTTGCTATAGATTCGCATATTTGAAATAAAGTATAAATAGTTAAACTATGTTCACCTCTTTCAATTCTTCCATAATATGCTCGACTTACCTCACAAATTTCTGCAAATGTTTCTTGAGAGTATCCTAATCCTTCTCTATATTTTCTTAATTGATTCCCAACATAAATGTTAATTTTATCTAAATTCACGTTATCAACTCCAATATCATTATATCATTAACGTTATATATAGCGTTGTTTATTTATATTTAATATACTAAAATAGATTTGTGAATGGCACTTGGCGTGTGTATTCAATAACTGGTTAGTCTTAAACTATAAAAGACATAGAAAGGAAAATAATGCAAAAATTAGAATTAACTTTTAACGTGGAATCTTTTAGAAAAATTCCAAACCCTTATTTGAAGAGTGGTATAACCGAATCTACTCCAGAAATGTTTATAGTTATTTGTGATGTTACAAAATTACCTCACAACATACCTATGGAAACAAATCCCCGTGAGCAAAACCTTAACAAAGGGGTTGCAAAAAAAATCAAAGAGTCTTTAACCCATGAAGAAAATCTTGATTTCTATTTATTAAATCGTGGACTATTATTATCTGTAAAAGAGTGTAATTACAATAATTATTCAAATGAATTAACTCTTGTATTTGAAGATTTTGAAGTACACGGTGATATTGATGGAGGACACACTTACAAAATCATCCAAAATGAATCCCAGTTTTTAGAAGAAAAACAGCAATACGTTAAACTTGAAATTTTAAGAGGTGTAGAAGATATTTTTCAAAGACTTGCCGCTGCTAGAAATACATCAACTCAAGTTCAAGACAAATCAATCGCCGAACTTTATGATCGTTTTGATTTAATTAAAGATGCCATTATAGATGAACCTTATGCAGATGATGTTTATTTTAAAGAAAATGATAATGGTTCTATTGATGTTGCAGATATGCTAGCAATACTTAATATGTTTAATCTAGATAAATATGAAAACTTGGATCAAATGCCTGTCGTTTCATATAACTCCAAAAAAAAATGCATTGATTTGTATATTGATTATCATAAAAAATATCAAAATACTGTAGAAAATCCATATATTAAAATGAAACCTGTAATCAAAGACATATTTAAATTATATGATAAATTAGAAACTAGTATGTCTGCTTATTATAAGGAAGAAACAAAAAATGGGAAATATGGAGCAATCAAAGGTGTTGGTACCATGAAAGGTACAAGTTACTATAAATCTAAATTTTATTATAAAGATATGATTCATTCAACTCCAAAAAGTTTCTTATATCCTATATTAGGTTCTCTTCGTGCATTACTAGAGGAAAAAGATGGTTTTTATAGATGGAAGAGTGATCCTTTCGCTGCATTAGATAACTTAGGTAAAAGAGCAGTTACTTCTACTGTTGAATTAAGTAGACAATTAGGAAATAATCCTAATGCTGCTGGTAAAAACTTGACTTTATGGCAATCCTTATATATGTTTGCAAGTTACAAACAAACTAATAATTAAATTAAAAAGTAACTCAGAGTTATCTGGGTTACTTTTTATTAAAACTGTATAAAATATCAGGTAGTAGTTTATAGGTTTTCAATCATTCAGAAGTAGACCACTTATTTTCAGAAAGGTCTATTTAATCTTTAACACACTGTTTTTTAAGACCCTTTTACTAAAACATCTTTAATTACGCTGAAATGAAAATAAAAAAATCCACCTCATAATGATATGATTCTCTTAAAGTATACACTATAAAAAATTAAAATGTAGTCGTTTATAAAAAAATGGATCTTTTCATTTGTGAGAAGGTAATCCGAGCGTATTTTAAAATTTAATTGGTACATAAACCGTATGTACTCTTAATATTAAAACAGCTCTATGTGTTACTTAATATGCTAAATTTCAAAGCAATGGAACAGTCACAGATACAAGTACAAATGCAACAGTAGTTAAAATAACACCAAAAATAAATCCTAGTTTACTAAACTTCTTGTCTCATTGTCTTGTAAGTTCTAGATTGTTCTCTCTTAGGTTATTACCAAGTATCACAGTCGTAGCATTATCAATGGCGATGGTAGCTACCCAAAAGAAATTATTAATTACATTAGATAGATAAACTTTACCAAATGCTCTATCACATATTTTTTATAATACTATTGATCAACTACATAATTGTTGTGACATCAAAAAAGCCTACCATTTATCCTGGTAAGCATTGAATTAAAAGTATTGGTGACCCGTACGGGATTCGAACCCGTGAATGCATGCGTGAAAGGCATGTGAGTTAACCGTTTCTCCAACGGGCCACAGATGGCGGAGCAGGAGGGATTTGAACCCTCGCACCGGTTTCCCAGCCTATACCCTTAGCAGGGGCACCTCTTAAGCCACTTGAGTACTACTCCAACCGACATCTATAGTACGCTTTTGCGCCTTTATAGAATATCGTATTTTTATAAAATTGTCAACCTATTTTCAGTCTTTTATCATCGTTAATCCGACTTTGCCTCGGTCCTTGTCAACGTTTAATACATAAACCTTAACAATGTCTCCAACATTAAGTACATCTTTAGGATGTTTAATGTATGCTTTTGAAATTTTAGAGATGTGTAGAAGACCATCATTTTTTAATCCAACATCAATAAACGCACCAAAATCAACTACGTTTCTAACAGTACCTTCTAATTCCATACCAATAGATAAGTCATCAATCTTTAAGATATCGCTTCTTAAGATTGGTTGTGCAAATTGATCACGTGGATCTCTAAGTGGCGCAACAAATGCATCCAAAATGTCATCTAATGTATATTTATCAACCTTTAATTGATCTTGTAATTTCTTACGATCAATATGTTCAACAATAAGTTTCACTTCAGGCTTACCAAACATATTACCAGTAATCTTATATAATCCCATGATTTGTTTAGCAACTTCATAACTTTCAGGGTGAACTGCAGTCATATCTAATGCTTCGTCACCTTCAGGGATACGCAAGAACCCAACAGCTTGTTCAAATGTTTTACCACCAAGTCTTGGAACTTTTAAGATATCTTCTCTCGTGTTAAATTTACCAACTTTATCTCTATACTTAACAATATTTTCAGCGCTTGATTTATTTAAGCCTGATACATACATAAGTAATGATTTAGATGCTGTATTTACGTTTACACCAACGCTATTAACCGCTTGAGTAACGACATAGCCTAATGATTCGTTTAATTTCTTAGCAGAAACATCGTGTTGATATTGACCGACGCCAATACTCTTAGGATCTATTTTAACAAGTTCTGCTAAAGGATCTTGAAGACGTCTTGCAATAGATGCTGCTGATCTTTCTTCAACTGAAAAATCAGGAAATTCTTCTCTTGCAAGTTCACTTGCTGAGTAAACTGAAGCACCAGCTTCATTTACGATAACATATTTAGCTTTCATACCTGTAGTTTTTAATAGATCTGCAACAAAGCTTTCTGTTTCTCTTGATGCAGTACCATTACCAATAGCAAGTAGTTCAACATGATATTTATGAATTAATCTAATAAGCGTTGCTTGTGATTCTTGGATTTGTCTATCCGTAACTGTACCACCTTTAGTTTTTTCATGTGGGTAAATCACACTTTTTTCTAATACAGTACCTTGTTCGTTACAAACACTTAATTTACAACCAGTTCTAAACGCAGGGTCAACACCTAAGACAACTTTACCTTTTAGTGGTGGTTGTAATAATAGTTTTTGAAGGTTATCACCAAAGACTTCAATCGCTTGTTCTTCAGCTTTTTCAGTTAACTCACTTCTTACATCACGTTCTAAGCTTGGGTAGATTAAACGCTTTAACGCATCTGCTATAGCCTCTTTAATATAAGGTGTCGCAGTTGAATTTTCATCCTTCACGATTTGAAATTCTAAATAGTTTGATAAAACATCTTTATCCATATCAATCTTAGCTGTAATAACCTTTTCTTTTTCAGCTCTGTTAATCGCTAAAATACGATGGGGTTTCATTTGAATCACTGGCTCATTATAATCATAATACATTTCATAAACCTTACGTTCATCTTCGGCATTCTTTTTAACTTGAGTTACAACAATACCATCATCAACAATTGATTTACGAAGTACTTTTCGATAGTCAGCATTATCACTAATCATTTCAGCAATAATGTATTTTGCGCCTTCAATAGCATCATCTACTGATGCTACTTTATCGTTAACAAATTGCTCTGCATATAATTTAACATCGTCACTTGGGAACATTAATAACCATGTAGCAAGTGGTTCAAGGCCTTGAGCAATTGCTTCTGTTGCTTTTGTTTTTTTCTTTTCTTTGTAAGGGCGGTATAAATCTTCAACCTCAACTAATTTATCTGCTTTTAAAATATTTGCTTTTAACTCGTCTGTTAACATGCCTTTTTCATCAATTAATCTAATGACTGCTTCTTTTCTTTCAAGTAAGTTTAATTGATAATTCCATGTTTTATAGATTTCATTAATTTGTTCTTCATCAAGTCCCCCAGTTGCTTCTTTACGATATCTTGCAATAAATGGTATCGTGTTACCTTCATCAAGTAGTCCAAGCACTGTTGTAATCTGTTTTGTTGAAATCTTAAGTGATTGCTTAATCTCTTGAATTATTTGTTCATTCATAACAATTTTCTCCTTTATATAGAACAAAAGGGCTGAGCCCTTTTATTATTATTTATTCTAAACCATTGATGATTTCAACGATATCATCCGCATCAGTTTCTGATTGGAAGAATTCACCATCGATTTGATAGCGATCATAAGTAATTAATGTTTGAGCATCGTCAGCATCTAATTCTAAATGGCTTATCGCACCATCGCTAAATAGTTCAGCATTTGCTGCAGCATCTAGGTCTATAAATAGAAAGGCTACAAATTGTGCATCATCATTATCATCTATAAGTGTTTGTGTTGGAATACCAGCAATCGCTGTTTGATTTTCGATTGCAGTTTTGATATTTTCATCAACCTCTGAACTTCTATAGAAGTATAAATATACAACGTCATTTGTATTTAATAATGCTAATAAATCTTTATAATCATCTTTTCCATAGAAAAATTCAATATCACCATAAGCTTCACCAGCACCATTTTCTTGAACGATTGGGTCAAGTTCAGTTGTTGTTAAATGTATATAGTCTTCATAAGGAACGTCTTCTTCTTGATTTGCGAAATGATTAATTACAAACAATGCGATAACTGCAACTACCGCAACTGCGATCACAGTTAATCCAATCTTAGCAATAAGTAACTCTGCTTTTGATGGTTCTTTACCATTTGTGCTAGTTACCACACTTTTTTTCTCCACTTTTTGTTGAACTGGCTTTTTTTTCATTGGTTTATTTTTATTTGCCATAAAGTCACATCCTATCCATTAAAAATTATACCGAAATAACATTGAAAATACAACATTATGTATAAATATGTATTATCCTTCTAATAAAACATATGCAATAGCATGTGCTTCAGTGTGTGTAATTGTAATATGTATCACTGTATCATCATTAAAAAACTCTGTGATGACATAAGGTTTTCCATTATCTTCTGACAATACCGAAAAGTCGGTATAGTATGCACTACCATTACCTTTTGATATTGCTTTAAATATTGCTTCCTTTGCTGCAAATCTACCACCTAGGAAAGTTAATTTTGTTGTTTCATTTGCGATGTTTTCATATATTTTATATTCATCCTCGCTTAATATTCTATGAATAAATCTATCATCAGCAATCTCTCTGATTCGATTTAAATCAACTAAATCAATACCGATACCTTTGATCATTTTTCGTACCCGCTCTCTCTGATTTTTTCCGCTAATTCTTTTAGTTTCTTAAGTCTGTGATTAAGACCTGATTTACTAAGTTTTTCTTTAAAGCGTTCCTCATATAATTCTGATAGTTCTCTTAGACTCATATCAGGATGCTCAGTTCTGAGTTCTATAATCTGATTAAGTTTTGAATTCAACTGATCTTTAGGGTAATACTTCGTGATTAAATGAATATCATCTAATTGTTGATTAGCTGCGACAATTGCTTTCTTTTCATTAGCAATCTCGCAGTTCATCACGCGATTAATTGAGTTATTAAAATCCCTTTTAATCCTAATATCTTCAAATTGAAACAATGCATTTTGAGCGCCGATTAATTGTAGAAACGTTGATATACCTTCTGCATCTTTAATATAGACGATATATCCAGTTCTTCTTTGTGTGATTTTAGCATTTAAATCAAATGAGTTCATAACATTTTGAATCAATATAATTTGATCCGTATTTCGTGAAAATATCTCTAAATGATACTCTGCAGTCTTTGGATGATTCATCGATCCCGCAGATAAGAAGCATGCACGTAAAAATGCACGTTTTGCTTCACTTGATCTAATCAGTAATCCTTGTGATTCAATCTCGTTATCTAATAATCCATGTTCACTGATGATATCCTCAACTTTTGTTATAACACGAATGATAATCGTTTGTCTTTTTCTAAGTTGATTTTGTTGCTGAGTAAGTAGCGTTGTCTCAGCTTGATAAAGTGTTCTCAATAACTGTAAAAACCGTTTTGCAACAGTTGGACTATTGGTTTTGAAATCAAGCATCTTTTGTCTGTTTTCAATATGAAATTCGGTGTTGAGATTTAAGAAGGCAGCAAACTCTGCCAATTGTTGTTCTAACTCAACAGGAACTGTAACCAATTCCTCTTTTACAATTTTAGCAAAACTCATCTAGTAGACTAACTCCAAGTTTCTAAATATCTTAATGCATTTTGAACAGCGACTGCACCATCTGCAGTTGCAGTAACAACTTGTCTAATTTGTTTAACATTAACATCTCCAGCGCCATAGATACCAGGGACTTTTGTTTCCATTTTTTCATTTACTTCAATGTATCCATATTTATTTGTAATACCTAGTTCTTTCACCATATCAGTAACAGGGATTAAACCAACATATTCGAATACACCATCACAAGCAATTGTTTGCTTGTTTCCGCTTTCGTCTTTGATAACAACACCAGTTAAACCATTGTTATCCTTCTCAAATTTATCCACTAGTGTTGAATAATGAATATCAACATTCTTTTGTTTTAATAAGATGTCTTGTGCTTTCTTATCAGCAGTTAACATAGGAAGATTTTGAACGACAGTTACATGTGATGCTAATGTTGATAGATATGAAGCTTCTTCAACAGCACTATTTCCACCACCGACAACGACAACTTTTCTATCTTTATATAAAGGTCCATCACAAATTGCACACCAACTGATACCATTCATTGCTAAGTGATCTTCATTTTCTACACCTAGTCTTCTTGGTACGTTACCTGTAGCAATAATGACAACTTTAGCTTCATAAATCTCGTTTGGTGTAACAACTTTTTTGATCTTACCATCTAATTCAACTTTAGTAACTTCTTCATATAATACTTCCACACCTAATTCATATGCATGATCAATCATCATCGTTGCAAGTTCATAACCTGCAACCTTTTTAGCTCCAGTGTAGTTTTCAATTTCATTGTATTTTGATAGCTGTCCACCTGGAGTGTCTTTTTCAAACATGGCAACTTTTAAATTTGCTCTTTTAGCATAGATTCCAGCAGTAATTCCAGCAGGACCTGATCCAATAATTAATACGTCATATAACATATACATATTCTCCTTTTTTATATTAAATCTTCTAAATTGGATAAATCATCAATCACATAAGTCGGTTGTTCAGCCAACATTTCTTCTAAACGATTAGAGTATGTTACTGCACAACTTTCAATTCCTGCATTTCTTGCAGCAATGATGTCATTCTCATGATCTCCAACATAAAGTGCATCTTTGGCTTCGACATTAAAATACTTTAATGCTTTAAGAAGCGGTTCCGGATTTGGTTTATGTACTTCACAATCATCAAATCCAACAATATGATCAATTGCTTGATCTAATCCAACAAGTTTCAAATGACTTAAAGCAACCCGGTTAATCTTAGATGTCACAATGCCAACTTTGATATTGTGACCTTTATAATAGTTGATTGTTTCTAAAGCATTTGGATAACTTTCTAATCGCTCATGAATGAGCGCTTCTGTTTGTTTTCTATATTCAACAACAATCTCATCAATTAACGCTTGGTCGTCTGTATATTTTTCAAATGTTTGCCATAGCGTATACCCAAGAAAACTTGTTAATGTTTTGTCATCTAGGTCAACATTAAAATATGATTTAATAATACTTTCAAAAACATCTAGTATGATCTTGGTTGATTGAAGTAAAGTGCCATCTAGGTCAAAGAGTATCAATTTCATCTTGTTTTTTTTCACCCTTAAATTCTGAATAATAAGGTAAATCTTTAATGAATAAACGTTTTAATATGATGATACCAAGACCAGCAACAATCAACAATATTGATGTCCAAAGTGATGTCATTTGATACCATGCAGTAACTGGGCTATCTAACCAAGGTAATGGTAGTGGATCATAAGGATCACCTTTTAATCTTAATAACTCCATCGGAATTCTAATAATGCCATACCAAACAAAATATGCCGCAATGATATCGCCAGTTTTAAATATACGTTTACGTCTCAATATTAAAACTAATATTAAACCCAATAAGTTCCACATACTTTCAAACAAGAATGTGGGTAAATGATAAGAACCTCCAATATACATTTGTTCAGTAATGAACTTAGGTAAATAGTTTAAATGTTCTACAGCCGGTCCATATAATTCACCATTCATAAAGTTTCCCCAACGCCCCATTGCTTGACCGATTAAGAAACCCGGTGCTACGACATCAAGCAGCCACCAGAATGATAAATGCTTCTTTTTTGTGTAAATAATAACGAATAAAAACATAAAGATAATGGCCCCATGAATGGCTAATCCACCATCTTGGACAGCAAATATATCACCAAATGTATGGATTGAACTCATATTAAATAAAACCCACCATAGACGTGCTCCAATGATTGAAGCGGGTACGCCATATAAAAGACCATCAAAGAGTTTATCTGTATCTTCACCATATAGTTTAAATTCAAAATATGCAATTAATCCAGCAAACACAATACCGGTTAATATAAATACTGCATACCATTGAACATCAAAATTAAAGTTTCCAATTGATAAATTTGTATCAATCGCTTTTGGGTTATATGGAAATCCATCCTGTGGTGCAATGGCTAAAACAACAAGTAGTATAAAACCTACAATCATGCCACCATATAATAAAATGCTTTGTTTGTGCTTTTGCCAAAAATTACTCATCCTCATCTTCCTTTCCATATCCACTAGCGCTCTTAGCTACCGCTTCTGTTAATTCAAGTGCAGCATTATAACCTAAATATTTTAATTTTGTATTCATCGCTGCACTTTCAACTAATGTAGCAACGTTTCTACCTGGAAGGATAGGAATTGTAATTTTAGCAATCTCTGTATTAAAGAATGATGCTGTTTCTGAATCAACGCCTAGTCGGTCATATTGTTTTCCCTCAACCCAACGTTCCAGTTCAACAACAAGTCTAATCTTTTTACTCTCACGATATGCACCAGCACCGAACATTTGAACAACGTCAACAATGCCGATACCACGTATCTCAATATATTTTTCAATAAGTTTAGGTGCACTACCAACTAATACACCTGGTGATGTTTCAAAGATATCAACACGGTCATCACTAATTAAGATATGACCACGCTTGATAAGTTCAAGTGCAGTTTCACTTTTACCGATACCACTCTTACCAATAATCATTGTTCCCATGCCATGAATATCTAATAAAACGCCATGAACAGTGATTCTTGGTGCCAACTTAGAATGTAGATATGCATAGAGTTGGCTAGATAATGGGGTAGTTCTTACTGGACTCTTTAAGATTGCAACATCATATTGATTTCCTAATTCATAAAATAACTGATCAACTTCAACATTGATTGAAAATATAAAACATGGAGGTCTCTTCATCATGATATCCTCAACACGAGTTCTCATGATATCAAGCGGTAATAATTTCATGAATGAATTTTCTTTAGAACCGATTAAAACAATACGATCCGGATCAAAGAAGTCAAGAAATCCAGCAAGCTCCACACCTGGTCTTGATAACATTTCCGCTTTCACTTCTCTTTGTAGTGCTGACTCACCAGTAAGTACTTCAAGATGTAAATCTTTAACTAAATGTTTAACTTTTAGTTTCATTTCTTACCTCCAATAATTAGTCGTGGACGACTAAACATCCATCTTCTTATATATACTGATAATATAAATCTCATAATTGTAAATAGAATTGAAAATATCATTAAGTCCCATACACTTGCAAACGCAAATGCATCACCAATTATTAAAGTGATGATATACCATACGATAAACTGTACGAGCCATGATAGAATACCGAGACTATAGAGCACTGCACGCAGTGCATATTTAAACAATAAAATCTTAATGAAGTTTTCAATGAGTGTAAGCAAAAGGACTGCAAATACAAACCCTAATAGTTCCATTTCAACGAGTGGATAATCAAAAGCTATTGATAATCCAATAATCGTCGCACTCATAAGAAAATTAACAATAAGTGACAATAACATATGAATTGCAAAATTCTTATGTAGTAAAAATGCATAACTGATATTGGTTTGTCGCTGTTTCTTATAAGACTCTAATTCTTCGATTAATTTTTTAAGTTCTTCTCTGGGATCTTTATTCGGATCTTTTGGATCTTTGTTCATCTTTATCCCTCCATATCATAACATAATAACTTATATTTCTTTATGCTAAGACTTTCTTTAAATACTGACCGGTGTAACTTGTTTCTACTTTAGCAACTTCTTCTGGTGTGCCCATAGCAACTATTTCTCCACCAGCATCTCCGCCTTCAGGGCCCAAATCTATGATAAAGTCTGCATTTTTAATAACATCTAGATTATGTTCAATAACAACCATTGTTGCACCATCATCGACAATACGATGAAGAACCTCTAATAAACGTTTCACATCATCTGTATGCAATCCAGTCGTTGGTTCATCTAGAATATATATTGATTTATCTGTGATCTTTCTATACAATTCACTTGATAGTTTGACACGTTGTGCTTCACCACCCGATAATGTTGTTGCTGATTGCCCTAAAGTGATATACCCAAGCCCTACGTCATGTATCGTCTTTAGTTTATCATAGATTTTAGGGTGATTTTGAAAAAAATTCATTGCATCATCAATCGTCATTTCTAAAACATCAGCAATGTTTTTTCCTCGATATTTAATCTGAAGCGTTTCATGATTATATCTTGTTCCACCACACACTTCACAAGGCACATAAACATCTGGAAGAAAGTGCATTGATATTTTTTTAACACCATCTCCACGACATGCTTCACAACGTCCACCTTTAACGTTAAATGAAAACCTACCCTTTTTATATCCTCTGGCTTTAGCCTCATTGGTTGTTGTGTATAAATCGCGAATATCATCAAATACGCCTGTGTATGTTGCAGGATTAGATCTTGGCGTTCTACCGATTGGAGATTGCGAAATCTCAATCACACGATCAACCAAATGATGATCATCAATAAATGTATGTAGTCCTGGTTTTTCTTTAGATTTATAATATTTTTGTTGAAGACCCTTCATTAATATTTCATTAACTAAAGTTGATTTACCTGATCCAGATACACCCGTAACCACTGTAAGTTTACCCATTGGAAATCCGACAGTTAAGCCCTTTAGGTTATTTTCTTTTGCACCGACGACTAATATTTCTTCACCATTTCCCTTACGTCTTTGTTCAGGAACTGGAATAGCTAAATCGCCTTTTAAATATTGCCCTGTGATACTTGCGGGATTATCCATAACTTCTTGTGGTGTACCTTTGGCAACCACTTGTCCACCAAACTTACCTGCTCTTGGACCGATGTCGATTAGATAATCACTGGCTAACATTGTTTCATGATCATGTTCAACAACAACTAAAGTATTGCCTAGGTCACGCATACGTTGTAATGTGTGAATGAGTCTATCGTTATCTTTTTGATGCAATCCAATGGAAGGTTCATCTAATACATATAAAACACCCGTAAGTTTTGAACCAATTTGTGTAGCAAGCCTAATACGTTGTGCCTCGCCACCAGATAGGGTACCCGCTTGGCGGTGTAGCGCTAAATAACCTAACCCTACATCATTTAAGAATGTTAGTCTATTAATAATTTCTTGAAGTGCAAGTTTAGCGATTTGTTTTTGTTCAACACCCAACTCTAGTCCTTCAAGATATTTGATTTCATCTTCGATTGATAATCTCGTAAGTTCATCGATATTCTTTGATCCAACCTTAACACTTAATGCTTGTTGATTAAGTCTTGCTCCATGACATACCGGACATTCTGATTCCGTCATGAATCCTTCAATCCATGAGCGAATCCATTCTGATGTCGTTTCGCGATAACGCCTTGTTAGATTAGTAATTACACCTTCATAAAAATCATATGATTTATGAAAATTTCCTGATGATGATCTTAACTCAAAATGAATTTTATCTTTTGATCCGTATAAAATAGTATCTAATTCTTTACGTGATAAATCACGCATATTCTTATTCATATCAATACCGTAATAATCACAGAGCTGTTCCAGCATTTGATTATTAAGATTTTCTTCAAAGTTATTCTTATAAGGAATTAGTCCACCTGATAATAACGTCTTATCTGGGTTAACAACTAAACTTTCAGCAACCTCTAACTTAGCACCTAATCCATTACAATGAGGGCACGCCCCAATCGGAGTATTAAATGAGAATAATCGTGGTTCCAAATCAGGAATTGTAAAATCTGTATCTGCACAAGCATAGCTTTGATTGTATGAAATAATTTCTTCATTATTAACTAAAATCTTAGTTCTACCATTTGACAGTCTAGCAGCTAACTCTAGCGCATCATATAGTCTTGAACGAATACCATCTTTAATGATCAATCGATCAATGATTAAATAGATATCGTGGTTCTTATTCTTATCTAATTCAGGAAATTCATCAAGTTCTACTTGTTCACCATCAATATACGCTCTTGTATACCCTTCTTTTAAATACTGTTCTGCAAGTTTTTTATGTGTTCCTTTTTGTCTTTCGACAATTGGTGACATAATAATTGCTTTAGTCTTTTCAGGAAGTTCCATTGCTTTTAATGTCATCTCTTCAATCGTTTGTTTTGTCAAAGGTTCATCGGTACCCGGACAATAAGGTGTACCCACTCTTGCATATAGCAAACGAAGATAATCATAGATTTCAGTAACCGTACCCACTGTAGATCTAGGGTTGTTTGAAGTTGTTTTTTGATCGATTGAAATTGATGGACTTAATCCTTCAATTCGATCGACATCTGGCTTTTCAAAATTTCCTAAAAATTGGCGTGCATAAGAAGAAAGGCTTTCCATATATCTTCTTTGCCCTTCTTGATATAGTGTATCAAAAGCAAGTGATGATTTACCACTTCCTGAAATACCCGTCATAACAACTAATTTATTTTTAGGAATATCAATATCGATATTTTGTAGATTGTTTTCACGCGCTCCGTGAACTTTAATATAATCCATCTGTATTCACCTTAAATGTTTCTTCACTGATAACAGTAATACCAAGATCGTTCGCCTTTTTAAGTTTTGATCCAGCATCACTACCAGCCAATACATAATCTGTTTTCTTGCTAACTGATGAACTTGTTTTACCACCAAGTTTTTCAATGATGGCTTTCGCTTCATCCCTTGTAAATGTTTCAAGCTTGCCTGTTAAAACAAATGTTTTACCTGTATACTCGTGTTCAATCGTAGCCTCTCGGACATAAGTCATATTTAATCCAAAAGCCTCTAATTCATTGATTAATGACAAGTTTTGTTCATCACTAAAATATGAAACAATGCTTTGAGCAATCATTTCGCCAATATCAGGGATATCAATTAAATCTTCCAATTTAGCATCTTTTAATAAATGCATCGCTGGATAGTATTTAACAATAATCTTAGCCACTTTAGAGCCTACATGTTTAATGCCTAATCCAAACAAGAATTTATCAAATGTTTGATTCTTTGATCTTTCAATAGCATTAATAAGCTTTTCAACTTTCTTCTCACCAAATCCTGGAATAAGTTTTAACTCATCAACAAAATCCTTAAGTCTATAAATATCAGAAATCGTATTCAGGAATCCTAGTTCATGGAAAGTTTCAACAACTTTTTCTCCAAGTGTATCAATATCCATTGCTACACGGCTGGCAAAATGGATAAGACTATTTATATTTTTAGCAGGACAATCCGGATTTACACAATAGTAATCCGCTTCTCCTTCATTTCTCTCTAGCGGATGCTTACACACTGGACAATCGTGTATAATCTCAAAAGGTTTTTGATCACTTCTTGATTTTCTAACATATTCAATAACTTCTGGGATAATCTCTCCAGCTTTATGAATACGCACTAAATCACCGACACGAATATCTCTAGAAACTATAAAATCTTCGTTATGAAGCGTCGCACGCGAGATTGTTGATCCCGATAAGAAAACAGGATCAAGTTCAGCAACCGGTGTAAGTTTACCTGTTCTGCCAATTTGGAATGTGATATCTAACAATTTAGTTTCTGCTACTTCTGGTGCAAACTTATAAGCTGTTGCCCATTTAGGAGATTTTACAGTATATCCAATTTTCTCATGAAGAGAAAATTCGTTAACTTTAATGACGACACCGTCAGTGTCATACTTCAATGTTTTTCGGTAGTCATCGAATTTTACGATTTGTTCATAAACTTTATCAACTGAATCGCATTTCTTATAATCAGGATTCACCTTAAATCCCAATGTTTTAAGATATGCTAACGCGTCCGCTTGAGATGAGACATACTTCTCAGCATCTACAATGGTATATAAAAATATATCTAAAGCTCTTCGCGCAACCACTTTAGTATCTAACTGACGAATTGTTCCAGCAGCAGCATTTCTTGGATTGGCAAAAAGAGGTTCATTGTTTGACATGCGTTGTTCATTAGCTTTTTCAAAACTCTTATGAGGCATAAAAATCTCACCACGAACTTCAATATCAATCGGTTCATTTAATTTAAGCGGAAGGCTTTTAATTGTTTTAACGTTTTCTGTAATATCTTCACCCACAACA
The DNA here is from genome assembly GCA_965140505.1 of Acholeplasmataceae bacterium. Lineage (GTDB taxonomy): Bacteria > Bacillota_I > Bacilli_A > Acholeplasmatales > Acholeplasmataceae > WOFB19. The sequence goes on along the minus strand of OZ223250.1, from coordinate 1,352,583 downwards.
CCATTGCCACGAGTTGCAGCTTGGATAAATCTACCCTCTTTATAAACAAGTGACACTGCCAAACCATCGATTTTTAATTCTGTTACATATGAATATCCTGCAGCAACATTAAAAATACGCTCATCAAACTGACGTAGTTCTTCTTCATCAAATACATTAGATAGACTCATCATCGGCACTTGATGTGTTATTTTATTAAACCTATCTAAAACTTGTCCACCAATCTTTTGAGTTGGAGAATCTTCTAGTTTTAAATTGGGATATTGTTCTTCTAATTCAACAAGTTCTTTTAAATAGTGATCATAGTCATAATCGGATATTGTTGGTTTATCCAGTGTATGATATTCATAATTTGCCTTATTTATAAGTTCTACTAGTTCTTTAATTCTAAATTTTGCATCCATAAAATCACCTAAAATTATTATACCATTAAATGATACATTTAATAAGCTAGACAAACGAAAACTACATTAACACATAAATTGCAATAACTATTTCCACACAACAAGAAAAATAAAAGCCACAATAACTTGTGACTTTAATCTATATGTAGTTTAATTAATCAACAACGACTCCAGATCTAACTATGTTTACACCATGAGCTAAGGTGTCTGTTACAGGACAAGTTTTTTCAACAAAGTCAGCGAACTTCAAAACTTTATCTTCTGGTTCATCAGTATCAAAATGCATTGTATATCTAATTTCAGTAAACCCTTTTCTAACATTTGGATTTCTTCCAGTAAATCCATCTGGATCAAGATCACCTTCAAGTTCAACATGAAATCCTTTTAAATTGAAATGCATCACTTTAGCAAATGCAAATGCGACAATTGCTTGACATGCCCCAAGTGAAGTAAGTAACGCTTCTACTGGATTAATACCGGCATCTGTACCACCTAATTGTTCGGGTTCATCATAAAATATTTTAAACTTTCTGGAATTCGTCTCTACTTGTAGTCCTTCTGGTAATTTAGTTGCTGTTGCTTTAAATACATTAACCATTATCTTCAACTCCCTTGGTTCTTTGTATGCGTTTATTATATCACTTACTTTTTGTAAGTTTATTAAAAACGCTCATGAAGTTAAATCTTAATCTCTTTAAAAAACACAGATTTCTTTTTATAACGATTATCGACAACCTTAGTATATGTTAGATATAAATATTTCTTCGCTCTTGTAACTGCAACATACATCAAACGTCTCTCTTCTTCTAATGAAGCATAGGTTTCTCCATGATACGATGGACATTCTCCTTCTTCTAATCCTATGATAAATACAACCTCAAACTCTAATCCCTTTGCTTGATGCATCGTTATAAGCTGCAAACTTTCGACTTGGTCTATATATTTGCTTTTTATCATGTTTCTTAAACAATAACTCCGCCGATGATTTCTAAAAATAACCGCGATTTGCCTAGCATCAATACCTAGTAATATAAATTTTTTATAATGATTTATAATAAAATCAGACTCTTCCATGAGCGAATCAAAATACACTTTTTTGGTTTCATAATTATCTTCATTATACGCTATTAATTGTTTCTTAAGTGTTCTTATGTTTCCCTCAATAAAGCGATTAGCCATGTTTATGATATCTGGAGATGATCTATAATTAATATCTAATATTTCAACCCTTGCATGATAATCTTTAATATACGCTTCAATGATTTTTAAATTTGCTCCTCTAAACTTATAAATGCTTTGATCAGGGTCTCCTACAGCTAAAACTTTCGTATTTTTATCAATAAGTATTTTTAGTATTTTATACTGTAGGTCATTGGTATCTTGAAACTCATCAATAAATATATATTGATATTTTTTAATCTGTTTGTTTCTTTGTAACATATGATATAAGTCAATCAATAAATCATCAAAGTCTTTCAACCCGTTGTAGTTTAGATATTTCTCATAGATATCATATGCTTTAGGCTTTCTTGTTTGATATAAGTGATTCTTATATATTGATATATCCAAAATATCCTTTTGCTCAAAACCATTGATTGGTTCATCTAATATCTTATGAGTGTAATTGCTGTATGATTTCAATACCCTTAATGCATACTGATGAAACGTATGAACATCTACATCCCCTCTTCTTAGCCTTTCTTTCATTTCTATAGAAGCTTTATGTGTAAATGTAATTGCTAATATATCACCAGGACAAACACCCGTGGATAATAGATGATTAATTCTTTCAATGAGAACTCTTGTTTTCCCACTACCTGCACCAGCTAATAAAAAAAGAAAGCGTTCATTTGTATAAACAACTTTCTTTTGTTTTTCATTTAATACCATATGATCACCCTATTTATAATAGCGTGATTAATACTAAATTACTAAAGCCAAAACTGACCAGTCACTACGTAAAATATGATAAATACAGAAATTAGGCTAATTTTTAACTAATTATTTAACTTTTTTGATTGCTGGATGGCTTTCTAATATATTTTTAATGCCATGAGGCATTGCAAATGCAATCTTGGCAATATCTTCATTTACTGACACCACCACGCCTTTACCAAAGGTAGTATGTTCAACATGATCACCTGTTTTCAATATATGACCATTGCTAATTGTTTCATAGTTATAATATTTTTTAGGTTGTTGCTCTTCTTTAGGTTTAGATTCTTTAATAAATCTTGAGGGGTAACCAAATTTAAGCTCACCATATTGCATACGTCTATTGGAATATGTCATATAAAGTTTTTGTTTAGCTCTGGTCATACCAACATAACATACGCGACGTTCTTCTTCTAGTTCATGAGAACTCATCATTGCATTATTATTAGGAAATAATCCCTCTTCCATCGCAACCATAAACACAACTTTAAACTCTAAGCCTTTAACCTGATGGTAAGTCGCAAGTTTTACTTTATTATCATCATCAACATCTTGATCTAGGTCACTATATAATGCAATCTGATCAAGTTGTTGTCTAAGTTTTTCATAAAAGTTTCCTTCATAGTACATATCACCACGAACAAATACTGATTGAAGTTCTCTTAAGTTATTAATACGATCATCAGCTTGTTCAGTATTTTCAGCTTTAAGCATATCAATATATCCAGTGATATTCATCACATCTATCATAATTTGTTGAAGATCTGTCATATTAAAAAATGCTGTAGAAATATCTTCAACTACTTTCTTAAATGCTTTTAATCCATTTAATGCCTGTGGGCGTAGCTCTACATAATCAATAGCGGCAAATAAACTTACCCCAAGTGATGAAGCTTTTTCCTCAAGTTTTTGAATACTCACTGTACCAATTGAACGCTTAGGTTCGTTAACCACGCGTTTAAAATAAAAATCCTGATGTGGATCAAGTGCTAATCTGATATACGCCAGTGCGTCTTTAATTTCTTTTCTTTGATAGAAAGATAGTCCACCATAAATAATATATGGAATACTTTCTTTGATTAATGTATCTTCAAACAATCTTGATAACGCATTGTTGCGATATAGGATTGCGAAGTCTTCATATTTATATCCACTGTACTTAACAAATCTTTCTATCTCATTGATGACATAAAAAGTTTCGTTGTAATCACTATCGGCTACATAATAGGTTATCGGCTCTCCTAAGCCTAAATCACTTTTTAAGTTTTTTGAACCTGGACGATTAAAATTATTTCCAATCAGCTTATTGGCTGCAGTTAATATTTGATTTGTAGAGCGATAATTTTTCTCCAAAATAACTGTTTCTGCATGATAGTCTTTGATAAATCTAGCACTATTTTGATAACTAGCGCCTCTAAAAGAATATATACTTTGATCAGGATCACCTACAACAAATACATTCTTATGAAGTGCTCCTAAAATCTTTAAAATCTTATATTGAATAATATCAGTATCCTGGAATTCATCTACTAAAACATGTTCAAATTCAGTTTGATATCTAGTTTTAATATGTGGATAATCAGTAAAAAGTTCTAATGTATAGATTAACAAATCATCAAAATCTATCAATTGATTTTCTCTTAGGTAGCGTTGATATGCTTTATATATCTTTTCTTCATCTGATCTTTCAAACTCTGGCATTCTTTGACATTTAAATAACGAAATCAGATTCTTCAATTGTTTGACTGAAAATTGTTTAATGTCTAATCCCATACCCTTAATGATATCAGTGATGATTTTTTTTCCATCATCTTCATCAATCACTGTAAATGTTGGCTTATAGCCATAAGGAAGTTCTGCAATATGTCTTCTTAAAATCTGCAATCCAAACGCATGGAATGTGTATAGCCACACATCAGAAGCATATGGTCCAGTCATGTCGATGACTCTTTGTTTCATTTCTCTGGCTGCTTTATTCGTAAATGTTACAGCTAATATATGTCTCGGTGCTACACCGTTCATAATTAGATAAGAAATTCTTGTTGTTAATGTTTTTGTTTTACCTGTCCCTGCACCTGCGACAACAAAAAGCGGACCACCCGGATGGATGACCGCCTTTAATTGAGATTCATTTAAGGTAGCTAGATAATTCTCCATGATCTACCTGCTTTCTTTTTTATTTATAACTGCTCTTTAGTGGTACGATTTCATTAAATATAAGACTATCTTTTTTAGAATCATCATCTGTATTAAAATATCCCACTCTGATAAATTGATATTTTTCACCTGGTTTAGCCATTTCTAAAGCAGATTCAACATAACCTTTTTGAACCCTTAGCGATGCTGGATTAAATCGTTGCATTAAATCCATATCTTGATCTTCAAATAACATTGGCTCATAAAAGTTAATTTGTGCTTCTTTAGCTGTAGTCGCTTCTACGAAGTGAATTGTACCATTAGGTTTTCTTGCATCAAAACCAGATCCACTCTTAGTTTCAGCATCATATGTAGCAAGCACTTCTACAATGTTTCCTTCATCATCATATTTAACTTCATTGGCTTTAATAAAATATGTGTGGAAAAGTCTAACTTCAATGCCTAGTGCCAATCTCTTATATTTTTTATTAGGTTTTTCTAATACGAAATCATCTTTTTCAATATATAAGTGTTTAGAGAATGCAATCTTTCTTATTCCTCTATCTTCATAATCTGGATGCCAAGGAATATCAACATATTCCACTTTACCTTCAGGATAATTTGTAATTGTCACCTTTAATGGATTAATAACACCCATCGCACGTCCCGCTTTGTCTTGCAAGTCGCCTCTAACAGCTGCTTCCAACATGTCAGCAGACACTGTAGAGTTAACTTTAGATAAACCTGTTGACAAAATAAAGTTTCTGATTGCATCCGGTGTATATCCTCTTCTTCTCATGCCTGATACGGTAGGCATTCTTGGATCATCCCATCCGCTAACTTTATGATTTTCAACAAGCGCACGCAAGAATCTCTTACTCAATACTGTGTTTTCAACATTTAAGCGACCAAATTCGATTTGTCGTGGTGTACTAGGAATTTCTGTTTCCCTAACAACCCAGTCATATAAAGGTCTATGATCTTCAAATTCTAGAGAACATAGTGAATGTGTAATACCTTCAATAGCATCTTCTAATGGATGTGCATAATCATACATTGGATAAATGCACCATTTATCTTTTTGTCTATGATGATTTGCATAGACAATACGATAAATTGCAGGATCTCGCATATTCATATTAGGTGAAGCCATATCAATTTTAGCTCTTAATACACATTCGCCTTCCTTGTATTTTCCTGCTCTCATATCTTCAAATATTTTAAAATTTTCTTCAATGCCAGTTTCGCGATAAGGTGACTCAACACCTGGCGTTGTCACATCACCACGGTTTTTAGCCATTTCTTCTGGAGATTGAAAATCAACATATGCCAATCCTTTTTTGATCAAGACAATTGCACGTTGATACATTTCATCAAAATAATCTGATGCAAAATATATCGCCTTAGGTTCATATCCTAACCATTTAATATCATTTTTGATGGCTTGCACATAAACATCATCTTCTTTTTCGGGATTAGTATCATCATATCTTAAATTTGTATATCCCCCAAAGTTTTTAGCAAGCTCAAAGTTAGTAATGATTGCGCGTGCATGTCCAATGTGCAAAAAGCCGTTTGGTTCTGGTGGGAAACGGGTAATGATTTTGTCGTGTTTTTTTGACTCTAAATCATTTTCCATAATCGTTTTAATAAAATTTGATTGGTTTTCCATAGTATCACCTCAAGTTACTTACTATTATATAGTAAAACATAAAAAACAACAAGGCAAGTTATCGATATCCTTGTTGTTTAATAATCATTCTAAATCAAGTTCAATCACTTTCTTTGTCATCCATTTTTTCTTATACCAACGCACAGCCATTGAAGCCCCTCTAAATAGTTCATCTGCTGCCTGTGCGACGAATACACCAAATATACCCCATTCTAATCTTATGCCTAAAATATATGATAACAATACAGATAATCCAAACATTGAAATAATTGCCATCACGACAGGAAATATTGTATCTCCAGCACTTCTTAAAGCTGCAATGTAGACCATATTCATTGAGCGACCAATCTCAATAAATACTGAAATATAGATAACATTTCTAACCATTTCAATCACTTCGTGATCGTCTGTAAATAGTCTAATCAACGGATACGCTACTATATTTAGTATACATGTGACAACGATCAATGTTAAAATTGCAATCTTAATAGATTTAATCGTTTGTTTGTATGCGCCTTTTGAATCTTTTTCTCCAATGTAATAACCAACAATAATCGAGTTACCACTCGCATAGGCAAAACTAAAAATAAATACAAACGATAGGATAAGAGAAATATATGATTGAGCAATCACCGCTTCAGGTACCATTTGATTAATAAATACCAAAATTATAACTTGAGCAATATTGTACATCACATTTTCTAATGCACTCGGTATACCTACAAATAATATCTTTTTCAGATGATTCATATAAAATCTAACTTTATGCAATTTAATGTCCAATATTTTGTATGTATATATCGCCAGTAAAACAACCATGACAATTCTCGCAACTAACGTTCCGATTGCTGCACCTTCAACACCTAGTGCTGGTGCACCAAAAAGTCCGTAAATTAGTACTGCATTCATTACAATATTAACTAGATTTCCAATACCCATAATATACATAACAACTTTTGGATGTGAAAAACTTCTAAAAGCTGTTGATAATCCTACACGTAATGATACAAATAACAATGAGAAACCCACGATGTCTAAATAAGTAGTTGCATCTTCAAGAAACACATCGTTTGTTCCAATCAGTTTAATAAACCATTGTCCAAAAGCAATCACAACAATAGATAAAAATATGCCTAGTACAAAATTTCCTACAATCCCTGTAACAACAGCATCCTTTGCTTTTTTAACTTGATTAGCGCCTAAATACTGTGCAGCAACTACACCAATGCCTAAAGCAACCACATTAACCAATATAGCAATCAAATTTAATATTTTATTAGCAACGCCAACACTTCCCACAGCAGTATCTGAATAATGTGATAACATCATTGTATCCACTGTTCCAAGTAGTGTAAAAAACACTAATTCAAGAAAAATTGGCCATGATATTTTAAATATATTTTTTTCTAACTTTTTCATATTAAAACACTCCTAATACAGCGAACATTATAACATGATACAATGAAAACACATCTTCATACGATTATAAATTTTCACTTATAAACATATGGTAATGGTTTCATGTTTATAAACCTTATTAAATGTCTTTAAACGCTTCCTCAATATCTTGATTAATATATAATATTTCTTTATTTGAAATCACCTGTTCGTTTATTGATTTATCAACATTGATAACTATGATATGTTTACCCTTAAAATAGTTAACAAGTCCTGCAGCGGGATAGACGACAAGTGATGTTCCACCAATAATTAAAGTATCAGCTTTTGATAGTGCAAGTATAGCACTTGCTAGCATACGTTGATCGAGTTTTTCTTCGTATAACACCACATCAGGTTTTATCACTCCTCCACAATTACATTTAGGAATGCCATTCATATCTAGATCTATCAAATCATAATATTTTCCACAACTCATGCAGTGGTTTCGGTGAATCGAACCATGAAGTTCAATCACTCTTTTACTACCAGCTAGTTGGTGAAGCCCATCAATATTTTGTGTAATGATCGCTTCGATTTTTCCTTGTCGTTCCAATTCAAATAATCGTTTATGACACAGATTAGGTCTCGCTTTGGGATAAACCATTTTCTTGAAATAGAAATCATAAAACGCTTTTGTATGCTTTAAGAAAAATGAATGGGAAACAATTTGTTCTGGTGTATATGTGTGGTGAGGTTTTTCTTGATACAAACCATGTGATGATCTGAAATCAGGAATTCCTGAAGGTACTGAGACTCCGGCGCCTCCAAAAAATACAATATGCTTTGATTTTCTTATAATTGTTTTAAATTCTTCTAAATCATCCAATTTAACCATCTCTCTTATTCGTTATATGTTCTATTATATATCCAATAAGTAGCAATTCTTATTTTATAATGTTTAACCTCTTTTTCCATTTTGTATTAAATCCCTTTATTAAAGCATTTAACACTTCTAAATATTATAGTACTTGGCAATTAAAAAAGCGCACTAAGTTGTGCGCTTGTTCTATTTCTTATAGATATCATCAATCATATTTTTTAATTCTTCTTGACTAAATCCCAATGACTTGGCGAGTTTCACATCATCAACCAGTGATGCTTTTAATATATCCTTTTTTTTATTCTTTATAAGTTTTTCCGTATGGGTGGCAACATAAGAACCCTTGCCAGCAATCGTGTATATATATCCATTTTGCTCAAGCATTTCCCAGGTTTTTTTAATTGTTATGATACTCACTCTTAATTCTTTTGCAATATTTCTAATCGATGGCAATATTGAGTTAGACTCTAGTGTGCCATTTAGAATTTGCAATGTAAGCTGTTCGTATATTTGCCTATATATTGGAGTTTGTGTATTTGAACTTATTGAAATATTTTTCATTTAAACGATACTTTCATAATTTTTAATTGATTTTTTAACTGCTACTATACTAAGTATAGCACATAGCGCTATGCCAACCAACAAAACAATTAATTGTGTTGCTAAACTTCCTTCTAAAATATTTTTAAATAGGCTAAATTCAATGATACCAAACTCTATCACAAAGGCATATATAAATGTCACTATACATGCAATAATCAAAGGTTTACCAAAGAAATATGCTGTCTTAAAATATTGTGGTAAAAACACGATATTAAATATACCAAAAAGTAAGAACCCAACACCGAAAAAAGCTATATTTGGATCTAAAAATAGATTCCAACTTCCATAGATAGCATTATGCACGATAACAAATATAACTGCAAACCCAATATGCAAAAGTTCAATGATATACATAGCAAATGCCTTTGATGTTACGACTTCTTTTTTAGAAACAGGCAACATGGATATAAAATCATAGTCTTTTTGATTTATATATGCAGAGAATATTTGTGGCACAGAAATCCAAAAGAAGTACATAAATACTAAAGTATATATCCATCCAGGAATAAAAAATAATAAACCTAACAAAAAAGGAAGTATAAAAAAGAATTTATTAATTGAAAGTTTAATTTCTTTTTTTAGTAAATTAAGCATTATTCTTCTCCTTTTGTGCAAAATATATCATAATATCATCTAATGTTGGCTGAGCAAATCTAACCGATAATGTATTATTTGCTTTACTTGTTTCAATTAATCCATTAAATCCAAATGCGTTGATTTTATATGAGATCAATAGATTTTTTATTTGTTCTAATTGATCAAGATTTCCATTAACCAATCTATATTTATCAATGAAGTCATCTTTACTACAACTATCTACAATATGACCATTTTGTATAAATGTGATATAATCAGCACATTTTTCTAAATCACTTGTGATATGTGTGGAAAATAAAACACTCGCTTCGCCTTGTTCAACAATATTTTGAAACATTTCTAACAATTCATCTCTAACAACTGGATCTAATCCACTTGTTGGTTCATCTAATATGAGTAACTTAGCATGATGAGACATGGCTAACGCCAATTCATATTTCATTTTCATGCCTTTTGAAAGTTCATCTATCCTCTTTTCTTCATCCAATTTAAATTGTATTAAATAATTTTTATACATGTTTTGATCCCATGTATTAAAAAAATTTTTATATATAGAAGTAACTTCTCTTAGTCTCTTCTTTGGATAAAAAGATTCTCCTGAAATATATCCGATATGTTTCTTAATTTGAATTTCATTTTCGTCTATATTCTCATCGAAAACAAATACATTTCCGCTATCCTTATTAATTATATTAAGCATTGATTTAATTGTTGTTGTTTTTCCTGCTCCATTTTCTCCAATAAATCCCATAATATATCCCTCGGGTATATCAAATGAGATTTCATTAAGTTTAAAACCGTCATATGTTTTTGATAATCTATTTACGCTTAACGCATTCATAACTAATCTCCTAACTGTGTTTATCGTTTATACACAGTATATACAGATTGTGCTTATTTGTCAATAATTTTGATTTAAATTTTTAAGTATTATATATTTTAATACCATTAAAACGCCAACTTCTTAGCTTTAATTAGTATATAATATCTAAATAAAACTAGGCCTATTCACTTTCATTTATTTTCATAAAAAATAATCTTGAATTTGGTTTCTCTTAAGTATATAATACGAACAAAAAGGAGGCGTATGACCATGCAAGAGTATCAATTAAATAAAAATATTATCTGCATTGATCTTAAAAGTTTTTACGCTTCTGTTAAATGTGCACTGCGTGGCTTGGATCCATTTACAACACCGCTAGTCGTCTCTGATCAAACACGTGGAAAAGGCGCCCTATGCTTAGCAGTAACCCCTTATTTAAAATCGCTCGGCATATCATCTCGTGCAAGACTTTTTGATATCCCAGATGATATCAAATCTTTTATCATCTATGCAAAACCTCAGATGAAAACATATCTTGAATACACAATGAAAATCATTGAAATCTATTTAAAATATGTCTCTGATGAAGACTTATATGTCTACTCAGTTGATGAAGCTTTTTTAGATGTTACAAACTATTTATCCCTATATAAAATGACAGATTTTGAACTCGGCAAAAAAATTGTTAAGGATATTTTTGATACACTTCATCTTCATGCAAGTTGTGGCGTAGGACCCAACATGTTAATCTCTAAGCTTGCTATGGATTTAGATTCTAAACATCAAAAAGACTCAATTGCCAAATGGACATATGATGATATCCCTAACAAACTCTGGCCAATCGAACCGCTATCAGAAATGTGGGGTATAGGTTATCGTATGGAAAGAAATTTAAATCTTCTCGGCATGTATACCATTGGTGATATTGCAGCCTATGATGTTCATATTCTAAAATCACATTTTGGCATCCTAGGTGAGGAACTTTGGTATCATACTCATGGTATAGACATGAGTTTAATTCAAGATAAATCTAAACTTAGACAAAAAAGTAAGAGTTTTGGTACAAGTCAAGTTTTATTCCATGATTACGAAGCACCTGAAATCTACACAATCATCTTGGAAATGGCCGATGAAATCACCAGACGATTACGCATGAATAGGAAACGTTGTAAAGTGATTCACTTCGGTGTTGGATATTCGTTATCAACAGGTGGGGGTCTTCATCAGCAAGTAACCTTAGATCAACCTACATCTTCATTTAAAGAGATATATCACACATGTCTTGATATCTTTCATAGATACTATGATAACAGCCATATACGCTCATTATCGGTCTCTTTAGGTGGATTGACAGATTCCAAAGTCTATCAATATAGTATCTTTGAGGATGCTAAAGAAATCGAAAAAGAATATCAACTTCTATCTTCTATTGATAGTATTAAAGAACGCTATGGAAAAAATTCAATCAATAGAGCTGAATCTTTAGAAGAACATTCAACCATTGTCAAAAGGAATCAATTTGTAGGAGGTCACCATGAATAATAGATATGTTGACCGTGGCATTATCAAATGGGCTCCATTTGATGGCCTTGCTGGTTTTAATGATTTATATCAAGAACTGAAATATAGGCTTGGAAAAACAGAAAAACCTATATTATCTGAAGATCAATTATACGAAATGGATTTAAATCTCCAAAAAGCTTTTCATGAACACTGTATGGTTTACCTTTCTTATTTTAAGGATGGTTATACAAAACAAGTCTATGGCTATGTAACAAAAATTGACCCCCTATATAAATTAATTTATATAAACTATATTAAATATTCTTTATCAAGCGTTATCATGTTTTCTCTGGATTGAAATTCTTTACATAATGATTTTTTAATGTTAAAATAATCTCAACTTAATAGAAATTATCAAGAAGACGGGAGAGATATAGCTCTGTGAACGTCTACCAACCTGTGTATACAAGGTGGTAAAGCTATAAGCGATAAAGATTTATCTAAAACATAAAAAAGTCTTATCGCTGCGATAAGACTTTTTTTTATTTTGAAAGGATTTATTATGATTCAAATCAACCAATTATCAAAAATATTTGAACAAGGTAAACATTCATTTGTCGCTCTTAAACCAACAAATTTAACGGTTGAAGACGGCGACATCTTAGGTGTAGTTGGTTATAGCGGTGCTGGGAAGTCTACGCTTATAAGACTTATTAATGGATTGCTTACACCTTCAACAGGAAAAATTATCATTGACGATGTTAACTTACTTGACTTAAAGAAAAAAGCACTTAATCGAATGCGTCAGCAAATCGGCATGATCTTTCAAGATTTCAATTTATTTGATCAACTTAGTGTCTATGAAAACATCAAATTAGCACTTGATGTAGCGCATCAAAAAGAAAATCAAGAAACCCGTATTATTGAACTCTTGGATCTAGTCGGTTTGCAAGATAAGAGAAAGGCGTACCCTAAACAATTATCAGGTGGACAAAAACAAAGGGTAGCTATTGCACGAGCACTTGCGACTAACCCGAAATATTTATTATGCGATGAAGCAACATCGGCTCTTGATTTAAAAACAACCGATGAAATTCTTCTTCTACTTAAAGATATACAAAAAAAGACTGGATTAACCATCATCTTTATTACCCATCAAATTGAAGCCATCAAAAAAATATGTAATAAAGTTGTTGTTATGGCCGATGGACAAATCGTTGAACAAAACAATGTTCTAGATTTATTTATGAACCCAAAACATCCCTTAACAAAATCACTGGTGAAACAATCCATTCATATCGATGAAACATTAACCGATATCTATGAACTCATCTACACAAAAAAAACTAACGATTCATCAACATTGAGCCAAGCGATTAAAACATATAATGTCGATATTAACATCATACACGCACAAGTATTAGAAATTGTTGACGAACAAATCGGATACTTATATGTCAAAATATCAGGAAAAGAAATAGAAAATGCCATTAAATTTCTAAAATCTAAAGGCATTAAGGTAAACCAATATGACAGCTTATGATTGGCAGCTCATTCAAGATGGATTATTAGAAACACTATACATGATATTAATAAGTGCGTTATTCATATCTGTATTAGGATTAATCATCGGCTTTTTCCTATATTTCACGAATGAACAAAACACATCTAATAAATATTTACTTGCGTTTAATCAAGTCATCTCCGCTTTTGTAAATATATTCAGATCCATTCCTTTTGTTATATTAATCGTTATTATGATTCCTGTAACACTTGTGATTACAGATGGACAAATGTTAGGCGCTAACGGCGCACTTCCACCACTCATTGTAAGTGCTACACCGTTTTATGCACGTATTGTATATAATGCATTATTAGACATACCTAAAGGAAAAAATGAAGCGTTAAGATCACTTGGCGCATCTCCTCTCAAAATCGCGACTACGCTATTTAGAGAAACTCTTCCTTCACTAATATCTGGTTTTACAGTAACTTTAATTACTTTAATCGGATTTATTTCCGCAGCCAATGCCATCGGTGGCGGTGGATTAAGTGACCAAGCGGTCATATTCTTAATCCATAATGGTTCACAGAAACAACACGCGGGTTATGTTTCAGTCATCATTATTCTAGTGATTGTATTTATTATACAAATCACATCAGACTTCATCGTAAGAAAATTAAACCACAAATAGAAAAGAGAGAAAATTAAAAATGAAAAAACTATTATCTTTATTCGTATTAACTATTATTACTTTGGGACTTGTTGCCTGTAACAATTCAAATATTGATGACGAAAACACAATTTATGTTGTAGCTACAGCCGTACCACACGCTGAAATTTTAGAAGCTGCTAGACCTCTTCTTGAAGAAAAAGGTTACACTTTAGAAGTTACAGTTGTTAGCGATTATGCAACACCAAATCTGGCAGTTGCTAATGGATCTGCTGATGCTAACTATTTTCAACACATTCCTTATTTAAATCAATATAACGAATCTGCTGCAGATGATGCTAAGTTAGTTAATGTTGCTGGTATCCATATTGAACCACTTGGATTATACTCACAAAAATATGAATCAATTTCTGAAGTTCCAAATAACGCAACTGTTATCATCAGTAATTCAACATCTGATCACGGACGTTTCTTATCAGTATTAGCTGATCAAGGATTGATCGCATTAAAAGATGGTGTTGATTCATTAACTGCAACACTAGAGGATATTAAAACTAATCCAAAAAATCTTCAATTCGAACAAATCAATCCAAAATTATTGTTTAGTGCATATAACAATGATCAAGGTGATTTAGTATTTATCAATGGTAATTTCGCATTATCAGGTGGATTAAACCCGTTAGAAGATGCATTAGTATTAGAATCACCAGATAACAATCCTTATGCAAATGTAGTGGCTGTTTTAGAAGGCAGAGAAAACCTACCTAAGATTAAAGCATTAATTGAAGTCTTAACTTCAGATGCAATTAAAGATTTTATTGAACAACAATATAAAGGAACAGTAATTCCTGCATAATTAAAAGGGTGTCTGTTGACACCCTTTTTGATCGTTTTTTATACGTTGTATATTCTTCTCCACAATTCTATATTTTCATCCCCATACACTTTCATCCCACCAGAAAATGTATACATGTTTGGTTTTTTATGATTTCCATTTTCTGTAATGAAATAACGTTTCTTAATAGGTATACAAATGACCTTTGATAATTCATGAAACGATTTAGATTGCCCTCCTTAATAAGGGTGAATTCTACTTGAGTAGTTTTCAAATGTTTAAACTTATCTAAAAAATTAAGATTTTCAATCGTGGGTCCATATTCAATCTCTAAATTTATGAGCTTTGTTAGCTTCCCAATGACTTCATAACTCTCAATTTTCTTTGACATAATCATATGCAAGCTTTTCATTATTTCTTTCATTGATAGTAGTGAAGATAAATTTTTTAATCTCTTATTATCTCTTAATATCAACCTCTGAATTTTCATGCCCATTAAGAAATCAAGATCTTCAAACTTAAAAGTTCTCAGATACAAAGTGTCTACTTTAAGGGAATCATATCAATTGAGTGACTTTAGATTACCACCTGTTTTTTTAAAGACCCTAAATATTTATATCATGATTTACTTGCACATTAAATGAATATTCAATCCAAGTCATCTTAACAAAACCATCATTAAATCAACTTCATAAAAGCCTGTGTAGAATCCTACAACTGATGCTTTGAATTTCTCAATTTCATCTCTAGATGGTAATGGATTTTTAAAATAATCTATAAAATCGGATACTCTATCTGGGTCTACAAAATATCCATAAAATAATCCATCATCTTCAAAGTAGTCAATAAATGATTTAAAACTCTCTTCATCATATGCATCTCTAATAATTTGATAATATGCGGAAGATTCTCCAACTTTTCCTTTATACATATATTTGTGTTCAACAATTAATCCTTTGCATAGATCTTCAAATTCTTTTATCCAATGATTTACCCAACTCTTCATTGGCACGCTACAAGTCGTAATGAAAATAAAATGATTTTTATCATATTTTTCTATATTATTGTAAACTTCACTCATGGACTCCATATCATCAATTTTATATAGCTCATATTTACTAAAAAACGACTTTAGGTTATCATCTGGAACAAAACCAGTTTTTAATACATCAAATCCATATATATCATATATACGATTATTAATATTTTTTAAATCCTTCATAAACACTTGTTTAAAATTCTCACAATTTATAAATTCGTGAAAATCATCTCTTAGTCTTCTGCTCATTTTTTATTCTCCATTAATAGTTTTATTTTTAGGAATTGGAAATTTTTGTTTTGACCATTTGTTTTCTATGGTCCCATTTCCATATATTCTCCATTTATCAGCTTTTTTCGAATTTCCTCTTGGTGTATAGTCACCATGTGTTTCATGATTTTTATCTTTTTTATGATTTCTTATAGAACCTTTTTCACCATGTACCCACACATTTTCGTCTTTCCAAACCCATCCATCTTCACCCAGATTTGAATTTTCAAGATCATCAGCATTAATATTATCATATGGCAAATCTGGTATTGAATCTTCTGGAACACTCTTCTTGCTTTTTTGATTAGCAGATTTTTCAGCTGCTTCTTTAATTAGCATAACACCTTCATAAATAGTAGCAATAACTAAAACTGCAATAACAGTTATTATAATTACTTCTCCAATTGAGATGCCCGCTAATGCCAATACGATTGCTGCAACGGAATTACCTCCGTAGTCAACATACATCACTGGATTATTCACTGCATAAGCATATAAATTAGCGCTAGATGATAAATCATCAGACAGATAACTGACATCATCAATACTTATAAATCTTCCTATTGCAGGATCATAATATCTTGCTTGTAAGTAGTAATATCCAGTTTCTTCATCATATCGATATCCGCGATATCGATAAGGATTGATATAATCTAGATTATTTACTGTTGATGATTGTGTTAAGATATTGCCCCATGCATCATATGTATATGATACCACTAAATGACCCATATCATCTAATAACCCTATAACATTTCCTAATAAATCATAGACATAAAAGTATTCATTTTCATTATAATTCATACTGATCAGTTGATTGTTTGCATCATAAGTATAATAAATTGGATTCCCATTAATATATTCTACGAGCACTAAATCTCCATCGAGTATATATTCATATGTATCATCACCATCACGCTTATATGTTCTAATGCTATTACTGTTGTATTTATATACTATATCTGATATATGATCACCATCAGTATCTATTCCTGTTAACCTTCTACCTTCCCAATAGAAATTCACAAAGTCTCCATTTGCATAATCAATATAATCTATTGGATTTCCTGCATTGTCGTATTCAAACTCTAGCTCCATAACTTGTTGATTATTACTGTCATATTCTGCAATATATGACAATTGTGTCTTATTGTTATAATAATATTCGTATGTTCTCTTTGTTATCCAAGTTGTTGGAAGACTGTTACTAGGTGAAGCATATTGATATTGATACTTACTAAGGATATTTCCTAAATCATCAAATGTATATGCGTAAGTATAATCATCTGACCATCTAAACCAAATATCTTCTCTTACAAGTTGATTAAGTTCATCATAGTGATAATCATATTGCTCAATAATTGCTGTACCTTGAAGTTTCTTAATTTGTGTGATATTTTGATTGCCATCATATATATATTGATAAGTGTAATCATTATAATTCGCAAAATCATAAGTGATTCTATAAATTCTAGTCGTTGCATTTCCTTGCTGAACTGATATATCACTATAGTCATATGTCATCGTCATTATATTTGCGTGGTTCACAGTTAATGTAATATCATGAAGTCTTCTTAATGAATCCTCATCATAATGATATGCTTTCTCTACGTAGCCCTGTGATGATATGTATGATGTATAGTCATATTCACCTGTAACATCATTATAATGATATATAACTTCTCTTTCAATATCACTAACACGATATTCATATTCAGCTAAGTTGCCTTGTTCATCATAACGATAATAAATCTCATTGCCTGATACATCTGTAATGCGCTCTAATTTGCCTGCTAAGTCATATGAATAATATTGCACATCGTTATTTGCGTAATCATAGATGACACCCAATCTTCCGCTTGTGTCATACTCGTATTGATACATAGGTACAGTCGTGCTATTAAAATATCCACTAACAAGCATGTCTTCATCATTGTATTCATAATAGTAGTAATCACCATTGCCATATGTTTTCTTCTCAAGTAGATCAGTTAAATAACTTTTTGTGCCTGCAAGATTTTCTTTTTCAACATAATCATAAGAAACAATAACTTCACCATCAATAGAAACACTAATCAATTGATCTATATCATTATAATCAAAACTATACACCAATCCAGAGACTGTGATTGTTGCTAATCGATGCTTACTATCATAGGTATAGCTATAGGTTACTTCATCACTAAATTCTTTTTCTAAAATTTGTGCTAAATCATTATAGGTGTAAGTTACACTGCCACCTTCATCATCAATGATTTCAGATAATAATCCTGTATGCTCATTATAGTTATAAGTCGTTGTGTTACCAAATTCATCTGTTTGTGTATGAATATACTGACTATGATATATATAGCTTGTCGATGTCTTAAACCATTTATCCTGTGTACTTGAATCCTTATCATACCCGACATATTGATTAACAACATGTTTTGTAGATACATCATATTCTATGGTTGCTCTAACGTTATTTTGTTCAACACTTTCTACCATATTATTGTTGTTATATGAAACATCTGTGCTTATCTCTTCAGTATCTATACCCGTTAGATTACCTTCTGCATCATATGTATAAGTTGTTCTTGTGCCATCACTATTTTTAACTTCTCTAAGATAACCCGTGGATCCATCATAATCATAAGCTGTCGCTATATCATCATGATACATTTGAATATTATCAAAATAAGCTATACCTTCTCCTTGATATCGGCCATACACTCTTGCATTTACAACTTCAACAGGTATTTCAAATGTCGTCATTTGATATTGCCAGTCCTTTGTGTTTGTATTAAATGGTAAATAGACATATTCATAATATGCTTGCCCACATTCATCATCTGGAGCGATACATTCAAATTCTATATATATACCAAAAAATCTATTATCATCATTAATGCCTTCGTTATAATATGATTTTTGTGGTACTGCTAATGCTTTACCCCATCCACCAATCGTAAATGTTTCTCCAGCACTAGTTAATATGCCATTAACTTGTTGATAGAAGTATCTTTCATCATCTTCTCCATCACCAGAAATATACATTGAATATCTGCCTAATATATCATCCATACCAGTAGCACTATTACTTGTCGTTGTATATGCACCGCTTCTCGTCCATGCAGTTGTCCCATTTTCGAAACCGCTGTTTGTTAAAACATTATATCTAGATTCACTAAAGCCTTCGTATAATTGAATATTGTCAAAATAGGCTGTAGATATACTTTCATTACATAATTTTAATGTGACTGATGTTGCACTTGATACATAAATATCAATCTTATATGATTTCCATTCATCACTTCCGCAAATTTGGCTTTCTTCTTGATAAGTTGCTGAAGTTGCATTTAAAACACTTATATATGCACCTTTTCCATTAACCAAGTCACCATCATTTTTTATATATCCATATACTGTATAATATCCTGCCTCTAAATAAAAACTTTGTTGCGCATAAGGATTTGTTCCTTGGTTAAATACTTTTAATGACTGACTTCCAAACACTGCTTCATCATTAGTATAGCTTACCCTACCAGTCGTATTATTATAGAAATTCCATCCATGTGTATATTCAAACCCATGATTAGACACTTGGTTTTGAGTTTGTTTTAACACTTCAGATTTTTCTAACACTTTATGCACTAAATAATAGTTAGGATTGCTATTGATAACCTCAGAATAATTGAAATCTTGATCTAAATGCCCAACATAAGTGAAAAGTCCTGTATATTTAAAATACTGAGCGTTTCCATCACTATCTTGAATATTGATTGTATGTCCATAGTGATCAAATAAATATGTTGTCGTATAACCAAAATCATCACTGTAAATTGTTTGATGATTGTCGTAATTAATATTGATTTTGCTTATGTTTTCTCCACTATCTGTAGCACTCGTTTGAATTACTCGATCATTTGAATCATATACATAAGTTATTTTTTGTCCCCTTAAGTCGTTTTCTACGCTTACTAGTAAATGATTACTATCATATGTATAATTAATCTTATTTGAACTTGTATAACCTTGATTAGGAGGAAGTGGCTCAAACGGTGGCTCAAACGGTGGCTTAATGATGATTGGGTCTGGGATAATTTTGACGCCAACTGTTTCACTTAAATTGTTCGTTGTCATATTTGATATTGTTGTTGTGAGGTTATCGTCGTAATTTGAATAAGAAGTTATTGATGTCAAACAGTTTAATGTGTTGTATGTATATCTTTTATATTCAATTAACTTAAATGTATTATTAGACTGCTTTAAATATAAATTAGTTCTATACAACTCACCACTATAATATGTAAATTTGATTTTATTTCCAACCGTATCTGTAACTTGTGATATTTTAATTGAGGTTGTATCTAAATATGATATATCTAAATAATGGTTGGTTATTGTATTGGTGATTTTGATTAGTCTACCCATGGTACTTGAAAATGTATATCTGATTTTATCTTTGATTTCCACGGTAGAAGTACCATAAAGATTACCTTGATATGTATGATAAGTTAAAACCATGCCAGAGCCATTTTCTGCTACGCAATCATATCTAACTACACCCGAGTAAACGGGTTCATGATTTAGTTCAACAAAAAACACTTTCTCTCCGTCAGCTTTTAATAAATAGTATTGATCAACAACATCATCATATAGCATTTGCTGATTATATCCAGTCTTCCACCCAATACCATATCCATTACTTACTGCATTATCAGATGATAGGCGACTAAAGACCATATTTAGCGATAAAGACATATATTCATTATCTAATTGGTAATCATTTCGCATCCATGTTAAATGCCCTGTATAATCACTTACATAACCTGTACCTGCAGGCCCTAAGTCTTGTGACATATATGTCCAATAATCTTTTAATCCTCTAGGACTTTCATAACCTATCGTAATCTTTGGATTTGTTGCATCACCTATAGCGCCATTTTGATAAACACTGTTGAGTGATTGGCTACCTTCATCAAGTGCTAGGGTAAATCCTGGCACTGTAGTTAAGCCTGAAGCTTGCCACTCTTTTACCGATTCAGTTATATCAAACATGAATGGTGTATCTGTATCTACTATATAATAATCAATGACTCGACTATCATATGTCGGTGCGCTCTCCCATCTAACCGTACTACTTGAAAATCTTTGAGTATTTTGATATATATTTATTTGTGCATCTTCTGTAACATTATATTTTACAAATCCAAGACTTGCATACGTAATCATTTGATCTTCCAATTCACTTGGAAGAGTAAAATATAAAAGCCCTCTAAACTCACCATTGGATGCATCATCACCAATAGTCATTTTTGTTGCACTATAATATGATGATGATGGATAGCATTCACTTATACAAGTGTCAAATATACCCATACCAGAACTACTATCAATCGTTGGATCTATCGTTACTGGATATGCTGCATCTTGTAGCCACGCATCATTAGGTATCACACTAAATATATAAGTGTTCTTCCCTGTTTCCTCTATTTTGTATTCAATGTCACTTGATTCATTGCCCTTATCATCAAACATTAAAAGTGGATCAAAGACAAAGACAATCTCATCTTTTTCATTGACTAATACAATGTTTTCATCTGTTTGTTCAAATGATAATCCTTTAAGATTATATTCAAAGTTAAGAGATAAATCGCTTTGATATGAATCAACAACGATTTCTTCTTTAACCTTCGTACCATTTAAGTTATATATTAAATCAACACCCTTAATGACTTCACTATATGCGACTTGCTTGCTGATATTAATGAGTGCTCTTAAATCTGATTCGCTTGTTTTTATATTTTTACTATCATCTTTTACAAGTGTTGATGCTTTACTACCTACAAGTTTCCAACTAACTTGATACTCATCCATCGTTAATTTGATATCTTGTTTGGATATATCCTTTGGAAAGTTAATATCAAATTGATTTGCTTTGTTATGATAACTACCATCTCTAGTGGTACTCACTAATGAGTTATCAATATCTTTCCATTCATTACCATCTTTATAATGTACGTTACTATCGTAGATAGCGACTTCATAGCTTCCATCAGCTTTTCTAAAGTGCTTCTCATTGGCTGTTCGTTTTGATATATCCTCAGATACTATTGGGATATCTTTTGGATCAACATCTACATTATATATGTGTTCATCACTTACTTCTTCTGGCTGTTCTACTTCACTGCTTTCATAATCTATTTTTGCTAGTGCTTGGTATGGAACCATACTTAAACACATCGCGACTAATAAGATAATCGCGATGATTTTTTCTCTACGTTTCATTCTTATGGTCATATCTCTAATCTCTAAAGAACTAAACGCTTTAAACATTTTCTTCATTTGAAACCCCCATATGTTATTTTTGGACATCTATATGCCTTTAAATATATATTAACCTTTTTTTATATTAAAAAACAGGGCACATTTGTCAGAAATGTATAAAATATATAAAAAAGGACTCTAAAAAGTCCTTTCATTAAAACAAAGTGCCTTGATCTTCATCCTCAACTTCAATAATTGCATCCTCAAAATCATAAGATGTTTTATTGACTTTTTTTGAAACCTTATACATTTTCATTTTATCGGATTGATAGGGAACCAACACTTTTTCTAATTCCTCTTCATTTTTTATATCAGGGTTTAACCAAACCTCTTCTCCTCGTTTAGTTAATATTACTGGCATGCGGTCATGAATTTCAGACATCATTTGATTAGCTTTAGTTGTTACGATTGCAACCGTATGAACCTTATTACCATCTTCATTAACATATGTGTTCCATATGCCTGCCATCGAAAAGATTTTTTGATCAGTTGTAAGGATTCTTCTTGGGTTGCCTTTTTTATCTTGTTTATCCCATTCATAAAAGCTATCTGCTAGAATAACACATCTTTGAGAAAGCGCAGCTTGTTTAAAAGCTGGCTTATCAAATAACGTCTCACCTTTAGCATTAATCATCTTAAATGATATCTCACCTTTAGAAAAATTTGGTACAAATCCCCATTTAAGTGTGCCAATACGATATTTTTTAAAATCATGCAATACAGAAATAATCTCTGTTCCCGGTGACACATTAAACTTAGGTGAAAAATCTGTTGTTACATAATCACTTATTTTATATTTATCCATAACATATTCAGATAATTGTTTAGCGCTGATTGCTAACGTGAATCTTCCACACATGATACCACCTCTTGATTTACTGATATTATATCATTTAATTATATGATATACTTTATAATGTAAGACACTAAAGGGAGTAATCATATGAAACTTATTGAAGTAAAAGAAATAATTAAGGGTCAAGAAAATCCTAAAAGACAGGATTTTAGCCAAAAAGTAGATCCCAATCGACATCATGTTTACGGTTTAACTATTCCTCAATTACGTACTATATCTAAAGCTATCGCAAATAACAATCCTTATGAATTTCTTGATAGTAATGACTTTTCATCTTATGAATTAGAACAACTTCAAGCCATGGTTATTGGAAAGTTAAAAGATTTCGATGCTGCGATGAATTATTTTGAAGAGTTCGTCCCATTTGTTCATAGTTGGTCAGTAAACGATACTTTATGTATGGATTTTAAGATAGCAAGAAAACACAAGAAATCTGTTTTTAACTTCTTAAAAGAACACATGTATTCTAATAAAGAGTTTGAACAACGCGTTATCGCAGTTATGATTCTTTCTCATTTCTTAGATGATGAATACATCGACGGTGCTATTAATGTCTTAATGCATTTGCGCGTTGAAGAATACTATGCGGAAATGGCTGTAGGATGGGCTTTCGCGACTATCCTAGCCAAATATCCTGAAAAAGGTTTAGCATTCATGAAAGAGCGTAAACTGCGTGATAGACCATATCGTAAAGCAATCCAAAAGGCAATCGAATCCTATCGTGTCTCTGATAACATAAAAAATGAATTACGACTATTAAGATCTCAAATGTAAAAATGAAAAGCCCTATACCTACAAGGTACAGAGCTTTTTTTTATTCTACTGTAACACTTACTGTTACATGATCACTATCATTACTGATAGGACTTAAAACTTCAACTTGCACATTGATATTTCCGTCTTGATGCCAAGCGTAACTTGATAAATCAACTGAACCTGATGTCAATAAGTCGCTCATAGCAATTGATCTTGTATCACTAGGAATAGAGTTGTTTAAATCTGCCTCTAATATATCCACTAAGAAATCGCTACTACCTTCATTATTATAAGAAAAATAATTTCCCCAATAACTTAACTCTGATAACTGACGTGCATCTATATGATAAATAACTACACCAGCATCTTCTAATCCTAACGATGTATTAATATGTCCATTATATAATCCTTCTGGCGTGTACAGTATAATCAATAAATATTCATCAAATGCATCTCCATCTAATAGATCGCCCGAATTGTAAGGGACTAAAATGACACTGTCTTTTCCATCATTATCTGCTGAATATGAATCTAATATATATGTGTTAGTTCCTGATTGAGCAACGATAGGTTCAACCCATCCCCACATCAATTTATTAAATGGTCCATGATCACCTGTATTATAAGCCATCATATCCCATCCACCCGTAGGGCCATAAACATATGTACCTGATGTGTCATACAAATCTGGGAAAGCCATTAAATGACCAAATTCGTGAATAAACGTTTCTGCATTTGCATTTAAATCAATACCAGCAAGCTGATCATCTATAAATGTATAACTTGCCCACATATAATAATCTAAAGCTTTTCCATCAACATCGTTGATTTCATCAGCAACTCCGAATTCTGCATCAAATACCCATGCCCACCATGGTGAATCATTAGATGACCCATCATATGCTACTGAATAGATGTAGATGACCGCGTCTAATGAACCATCATTATTGATATCATATTTACTAAAGTCAATACTTGAATCAACTTCATTCATTGTTTCTACGATAATTGTTTGATCTGCATCTTCTCCATATTTACCTACATAATAAGATGCATCATATATAGTTGTATATTTATCTGCAATATCAAAATGAAGATTTAAATTACCATAACTACTTGTGTGATAATAACTTGATACTGATTGCCAACCAGTAGCTTCTGCTGTACCATTAAATGTTAATTCTAATTGTTCTTCATAATTTGAAGGGAACGGTGAACCATTAATTTCAATAGGAATAATTAAAACATCATATGTACCAAGTGAAGGAAGTCCTGATTTACCAAAATTGTCAATTTCTAACTCATTTAATGTTTCTTGGTTAACAAATGTCTCACCTTTATATGGTTCTAGTGATGCAGGATTAAAAGCCCATATTGTAAATGATACTTTAGAATCTGTAAATTCAAAATAAATAGCAAACGCTTGATATTCACTTACGTTATATGTATAAACATCCTTAGATAATGATGTTGATAAATCTTCATTTTCAATCCATCCTGCTGTAACAACACTAGCTAAGTAATCTGAAACAACTGAATCATCGCTATATAACGAACTGTTTGCTTCTAAAATCACTTTATCGGTTTTATTGATATCTATATTTTCGATGCTATCCAATTCTGGTAGTATGCTTGAAAATCCTGAATAATTTAATGCATCATCCAAATGACTAGTTACATCTGACCATGTTTCAATCAGTGCTGCAATTTTTCCATAAATGGCAACTCCATATACTGTTTTGCCTTCATATGTTTCACTATCTTCATATATGTAAAGATAATAATCTCCCACTATCCATGCCTCTTCCGCATCATCATATTCTAATGCTAGATCAGCTGCATCAATATAATCGTAAGCGTCATCTTCACTCCAATCAAACATATCAACAAATGCCCAATAATCTGATGTATCACTATCATCAATGACAACATAATCTTTTGTATTAAGTACAGGAATAGTTGAATAAATATCATATCCAAAAATCGCATTTAATTCTTGTGCATCAAATGCGTCTGAATTAAGTGAAGTGGATTCAAAAGTTGCTATGTACGTTTGGTCTGCAGTTACTTTGCCAATAGCAGGTGTCCAACCAATAAACGTATAACTATAAGAACTATCGCTTGCTTTGACCGGTGTTAATCCATCATAGACAGGAAGCTCTCCATAGTATAAATCCTGTGAATCTAGTATCACACCATTTCCATCCACAAAATTGATTGTGAACACTTCTACCCATTTAGCATATAGTGTGATATCACTTGATAAAACTGTATAATTATATACTTGTCCGTCATTAACTGAATCTCCTGTAAACCACCCTAAAAATTCATAACCATCTTTAGAAGGTATAGGTAATTCAATCGAACTATATTTATCAATTGAAATTGAATTATTTTGTCCGATTGGCATAACACCACCGTTTAATTCATAAGTGACTAAAACATCTCCATCGCTTAATGCACCACTAACTAAATCATTAACCCACTCTTCCTCAGTACCTGAATAGTTTGGAAAATATCGAAGATATATTTGATATGCTGATAAGCCGTTTGCACCTGTTAATGTCTCTAATGAGACTAAATTAACCCATGATGAATCACCGGCATATTGCCATTTGATGTATCCATCAGATGCTTGAAAAAGAACTTCTTTCCCATCTGCACCTTGTGGCCCTCTAACGGTCTCTAACCACTCTTCATAAGTACCATTAAAAGTTTCAGCATCTAAAGCTAAATTATAAATCATTTTTAACTGTTTAGTTAAATCCGATTCTTCAATCCATTTAGCATGCAATGTGATGTCTTTACCTGACAATAATACAAGTGGATTAAACGGTTCTATAAAACCCTCATCCAAATACCAGCCATCAAACACATATCCATCCTTTGTAGGATTATCTAATTTTGGATACTCTCCAGTTTCAGTGATTTCTACTGACTCAACTGTACTTCCTCCATATGTTTCAAAGTTGATTGTTAATCCAGTATTATCCTGACTACAACTTGCTAGAAACAACATTAATAAAAATAACAAAATTATTCTTCTCTTCTTCATAAAGTCCCCTATATTTATTTATTTATTTAAAAATATTATATCATTATTTATACGTTATTCAATAAAAAACTCTAATCTTTATGATTAGAGCTTATTCTTATTCAAATGTAATGCTGAATGTAATCAATTTGCTAGCATTTGTTATCAATCCAGTAATCTCAATTAAAACATTAATACTTAAACCGTTGTGCCAAGCATAACTTAATAGATCAAATGTCCCAGAAGTTAATAAGTCATCTATCGAAATTGTTTGATAATTTGAATGATTTTGAATTGAAACATTCTCATCAGCTTCTAAGATTTCTATTAAGAAATCTAATGCACCATTATTATATGAGAAATATTCTTTCCAGAATTCTAAAACGTGATAGTTCTCTGCATCCACATAATAAACAATAACTCCCACATCACCTATACTGGACATTAAATTCAAGTGACCTTCATATAATCGTATAGGTACATAAAACATTTTCAATAAATACTCATAAAATGCATATCCATCTAATGAATCAGATAAATTATAAGGTACAATAATAACGCTATTTCTACTATCAGCTTCATAAACAGGAATTATAGTTTGTGCAACACGTTGTATAAAGCGTGCTGATTGATCATCGTTGATAAATATAATCAACCATTTAGCATACAGTGTTAAAGAACTTGTCACTGTTCCATCAAACTGTTTAGTCAATGCATTATCTTTATAGCATCCATTAAATTGATAATCAGTTTTAGTCATAACATATTCATCTAAATCACTTAAAGAAAAATTATGATTTCCCGCGATATCGTTAAGTTTTTTTTCACCGTTGGTTTCAAATGAAATAAAAAAGGATTATTCGATAATAACCCTTACAACTTTAACATCCGGATTTTCTACATGTACAAATTCTATAAGGTTTTGTAGCGTAATACCTTTAAGAAATACAGGATTAAACCAAAATGTATGCTCTTCTTCAATATTTTTTAACATAACAATATCATAATCATAACATATTTTACTTATTAAATGATATGGAATAGTGTAAGTTTTTTTTGTTCCTGCTACTGAAACATCTACATATGCTATTTTATGATAGAACGTAAAATATAATGTCATATCATCATCCAGTTTAAACTTTGAATCAATACTATTGTGTATACTTACTTTTGTTTGAACTCTTTTACTGAGAACAACTATAAAAGATGAAATTACAACTGATATTACAATTATTTTTAAATCAATCGGAATTACAGAATACAAAATAGCAAACACAGAGATTACTGCTAGATATACCATGATAATTAAGTAATTAATAATGTACTGATGACGATTTAGTAGCTGATATCCGTGAATAACTTCTTGTTTATTTATGACACTTCTATTGTATCCAATAACAAAATCATCCATATGTTTTCTCCTTGATACAAATTTAAAACCTAGAGAACGACTTTAAAGGTCATATATATTTTATCAAAAAAGAAAAAGGATGTCATCATATTAAAAAGGATGTGGAAACACGCCACATCCTTTTTACATAATTTATACATTATGGAACTAAATTTAAAATATCATCAAGCGCGTATCCTGCGGTGGCAAGATCATCTGTAAGATCATCAAATAAAGCTTGTTGTGTTGCATCATCCATTTCAGAAATCGCATTAATTAAAGCTTGTGTGGCTTCTTCTGGATCGTCGGTTGACGTACCTGCTAAAATATCTAATAAGTCAGTAACTTCATCACTGATATCTGCATAATCAGGATTAGTAGTTATCGTATCTAGCGCATCTCCTACCGCATCTTGTAATCCAGAGACATCAATTGTTTGAGACAAATCCACAAATAACCTTAGATTTGATCCATGTATTTCAACATTATTGATAGACATACCCGCTTGTTGCATTTGAGCATCGAAATCTTCTAGCACTATTTTTCCATCTTGGATATAGTCGTTATCACCAATTAGTGCTAATACAGCACTCATGTGTTCACCATCTAACGCAACTTCTCCAGCCGTTAAACTGTTGAGGTCAATGACTAAATCCGAAGCATTTTGAATTGATGGTGTGGCATCAATTTTAATGATTGTTTTAAACACTTTACTACTATCTGCTTTATCAACAATTTGTAGTGGAATATTTACAACGAAATTATCATCCATTTCAACATATAACATACCTGCTGTTACAGTATAATCTTCCATTAAATCAGTTGAGAACAATATACCAGGAGCACTTGAATTTTCTCTCATCATATAATCCATAATACGATTTAATGTAAACTCATCTAAATCAATATACGGATCAGTCGTTGTTGTCAAAACACTGACAGCAATTGATGTTGCCTTCGCTTGAAGTATTTCTTGTAAATCAGCTTGATCAGCAATTTGATCAGCTGAAGTTATAGTATAGGGTGTGCTTTCATCCAATAGTTTACCCAATTCTAATGAAGCATCAAAACTACCTTCGTTAAACCCAATATCTAAGAGTTCATTTTCACCTAAGAAAGTTAATAATGAATTAACCAATGTTGCACTTTCAGGATTATCTTCTCCAATTTGTTGATCAATCAAATCTTGAACATCAAATTTAATTTCTCTTGTTTGAGGATCAAATGTAGCAAGACCATTCAATTGATTGTTAATCAATGTTTCAATACTGTCACCGGTTGCTGCTTCTACAGCCCAATCAGCAACACCAAAAATCCAAGCGAATGGAATGTGTCCAATGTTTACTTTATCTAATGTAAGTGTAACTTGTTTTGTATCGACTTCTAGTTTAAATGTAATCAATAAACTTGTTTTATATGTATATCCGCTTACAAATACATTTGCACCAGATTCTATTTCAACAATATCGTCCTTAAATCTTACCCATGACCCTTGATAACCAAAGTATTCTTCTTTGATTACATATGAATCATTATCACCACCCAAACCATCTAGATAATCAGCATTAAGGCCTTCTAATAATTGGTCTTTAATAATGGTATTAACATCACCTTGTTCAATACCAATTGTTAATGCTGAATCCGTCGTAGGGTTCGTCAAAAAAACATCTATTTCATCTGAAATCATACTTGATAAATTGATGTCACCTGAAGCATCATAGTCATCAACAGGAATAGCGACATCATTATACATAAATGCAAGTATAATCGCAGGAATAGCCACAATAATTAAAATTGGTAAAATCAAATGTTTAAAAAGGAATTTCATTTTTCTCCCTCCTTGTATCTTAATCATATTAAATAATTACAAAAAAAACAAATAAATTAGATTTAAAAGTGATTTCTTATTAACTTTTTATGAAAATCTAATCACTTAATGATAAAAAGAAATCACATTCGTGATTTCTTCTATTAATTATTTTCTAATATATCAAATGATATTGTAGATTCTCCACCAATAAGATATTTCTTTTGTGCGCCTTCTTTTTGATATTGGTAATATGCTGCAGCACCAATCATCGCTGCATTATCTGTACAATACTTCATTGAAGGAATCAATATTTCTTTATCTGAGATTTCACTAAATATTCTATCTCTTAGCCCTCTGTTAGCTGCGACACCACCTGCTAAGACTATTTGTTTGATATTTAAAAATTCAGCCGCCTTTTTTGTTTTAGAGATTAAAACATCAATCACGCTATCCTGGAACGCTTTACACATGCTTTCAACGTTGATTTCATTTCCCCTTTGTTGTTCATTGTGTACAAGATTTATCACCGCACTCTTCAATCCTGAAAAGCTAAAATTAAATGTGTCATCATCAATCAATGGTCTAGGTAAGTGATATATATCTGCACCTTGTTTAGCAAGTTTATCAACCACTGGGCCACCTGGATAATTTAGTCCTAATGTTCTTGCTACTTTATCATAAGCTTCACCAACTGCGTCATCTAGTGTTGTACCTAAGATTTTGATATCCATATGATCCTTCATATATAAAAGTTCAGTATGTCCACCACTAATTAGTAACGCCAACGCAGGAAACTCAAAATTATTTTCGATATTTGCTGCATAAATATGTCCAACTAAATGGTTAACACCTATAATGGGCAAATCATTAACGAATGCAAATGTTGTTGCCGCATTGATACCAACAAGTAGTGATCCAATAAGACCAGGCCCTTTAGTCACAGCAACTAGATCAATATCTTTAGCCGTCATATTTGCTTCTTTTAATGCTTGCTCAAACACCCTTGTCATATGGACTATATGGTTTCTTGATGCAATTTCTGGAACTACACCACCATAAAGTTTATGAATATCTATTTGTGATAGCACAACATGTGAGATGATTTTTTTGCCATCTTCAACAATTGCTACACTACTTTCATCACAACTTGATTCAACTGCTAAAATTCTCATTCTTGCACTTCCTTTATATAAACGAACGCATCTTCTTTTTTATAATATTTTTTTCTTGTATGCGATTGTTTAAACCCAAGTTTTTGATAAACATGTTGGGCTTTAATATTACTTTCTCTTACTTCTAAAGTGATTGTTTTCGCGCCTAGATGAACTAATTCATCCAATGCATAAGTTAATAATTGGGAACCATACCCTTCTCCTTGATGGAAAGGTGCAATACAAAAATTCATCATTTCTGCAAACTCAAGGTCCAATCTAAAACCAATATATCCAATAACTTCCTTACCCAGTTCATAAATATAATAGATTGCTAATGGATTATCTTGAATTTCTTGATATAGAAATTTTTCACCCAATGTTTCTTTAAATACTTTTTTTTCAATTTTTACAATTGAAGGTATATCATCAATTTTCGCGTTTCTTATCATAATTATTTTCCGCTTCGGTTCTTCTTAAATAATTAGGAATTAAATCGTGAATATTATTCACGGCAACTGCACGTTCTAAAATGCGTTTAGCAGATACCTCATATGAACAATCATCAATAAAAACTGTACGTGCTTGCTGGTAAACTTCATCTTCTTGAAGATCAGCTAGTAATCTATATCCATCTTCTAATAAAGTCTTCCCATCTTCATATACAGCAGAAAAAACATAACCGCGTCTAGCATCGATTAGACCAGCTACTTTCCCTTCATAACCACTGGTCATAAAGAGTAGGCTACTCACAGTTTTTACCGTAATAACTTTAGCAAACCCAATCATTTTAGCAACCATAACCGCTACTCTTAATCCAGTATATGATCCTGGTCCAATACCAACAACGATTTGATCGATATCATCAATGGTCATATGATTTCTTTTTATTAATTGATCAATCCTGTCAACGAGATATTTTGCGTGGTCTCTAGCTGCAATTCTTATGCTAAAATCGACAAGGCAATCATTATTTGCATATCCAACATACATAATAGATGTTGATGCATCAAACAATATAGTTTTCATATAGATTCTATCGCTCTCTTACATGGATATCCGATGCATTCCATTGTGAATTCTCTTTCGGAATCTCCTAATTTTTTAATACCAACCTTTAAATGTTCTTTAGGCATTAGTTCTTCAACCTGAAACGGCCATTCAATAACAACTATACCCAAACCATCAATATATTCCTCTAAATCAAAGTCACTACCAACTTCTTGAAGTCGGTAGAGATCTAAATGATATAAGCTCTTATTTTTATCTGGTGTGCTATATTTTTTCATAATTGTAAATGTTGGAGAATTAACAATTTGTGTAATACCCAAACCTTCTGCTAAACCTTGTGTGAATGTCGTTTTGCCAGACCCTAGATCACCATCTAATAAAATGACAGCATGTTCCTCATCTCTAATCAGCAATCCCAATTCATATCCTAAAAATTTAGTTTCTTCAACACTACTTGTGTGTTTTACTTTCATTTATAAACCTACTTTAAAATGTTTTCGTATCCTTTTTTACCTAGTAAAGCAAACATATTCTTCTTGTACGCTTCAACACCTGGTTGGTTAAATGGATTTACTTCTAATAAATAAGCAGACATTGCACATGCCTTTTCGAAGAAGTATACAAGGTAACCAAATGTATAGCTATCTAAAGTAGGGATTTCTAATAATAAATTAGGAACATCACCATCTTTATGTGCCATGACAGTACCTTTTAATGCTTGGTCGTTAACATAAGATAATTTCTTACCAGCAATATAGTTTAGTTGATCCAAGTCTTTTTCATCAGAGGGGATAATTGTATCTGCTTCTAGTTCATTAACTTTAATCACTGTTTCAAATAAATGTCTCTCTCCTTCTTGGATATATTGCCCAAGTGAGTGAAGATCTGTTGAAAAACCAGCACTAGCAACAAATAAACCTTTGCTTTCTTTACCTTCAGATTCGCCGTATAATTGTTTCCACCATTCATTTAAGAACAACAATCTTGGTTCATATCCAACAAGCATTTCAATCTTCTTACCTTGTTGATTATATAACATATAGCGAGTTGCTGCATAAAGATATGCTTCATTAGAAGCTAAATCTGGATTACTAAAACGTTTGTGAGCATCCTGCGCTCCCTTTAACATTTTGTCAGTATCAGCACCAAATGTTGCAAGTGGTAATAACCCAACTGGAGTTAATACGCTAAAGCGTCCACCAACATCATCAGGAATAACGAACATTTCATATCCGTTTTCTTTTGCAACTGTGTATAAAGCACCACGTTCTCTATCAGTTGTTGCATAAATTCTTTCTTTAGCTTCATCCTTACCAACTTTTGATTCTAATAAGTCTTTTAATACTCTAAAAGAGATAGCTGGTTCAGTTGTTGTTCCTGATTTTGAAATAACGTTGATGCTAAATGATTTGTCTTGTAAGTAATCGACTAGATGCTTTAAATAACTTCCTGACATTTGATGTCCTGCAAAAATAATTTCAAAATCATTTTTAGCAAATGGTTGTTTTAAAAATTCGATACCTGCTTTAGCACCTAAGTAAGAACCCCCAATGCCAATAACAACTAAAACATCACTTTGCTTTCTTATTTTCTTAGCTGAAGCTATAACTCTTGCATATTCTTCTTTGTCATAATCAAAAGGTAGATCAAGCCAGCCTAAGAAGTCGTTTCCTTTACCTGTTTTTTCATGAATCATCTTGTGAATTTCGTTCACTCTGTCCTGCAAGGACTCTGGTTGCGCGTCTAAAAAAGGACGTGCGTCGTCTAACACTAATTTAACTTGTGCCATAATTTTACACCTCTATTTTTTTGATTTCTCTATCCAAAAAGGTAATGCTTTTGATAGAGTATGAAATCCTATTTGAATTTTTACCATCTTTTGAATTTTTGGATGGACGGGATTTGCTTTCTTGTAACTAAGTTTCAAACGTCTATGTTCTTCATCGATTTCTAGTATGGATACCTCTAGTTGATCACCAACACACATAATATCTTCAAGTGATTGAACATATTGATCAGATATTTCAGAAATATGAATTAAACCCACGTAATCATCATATGTTACAAATACACCGTAAGGTTGAATGCCCGTTACTTTGCATACGATTTGGTCATTTACTTTCATATTTATTACCTCGTATTAGATTATATCATAAATATGATTTTATATTAATAGGATTGCTAAATGTAGCATTATAAATACTATAGTAACTACATCATAAAAAAACAGCGCCGAAGCACTGCTATTTATTCAAATGCTAAATAAATGCCCAATCCACCAAGGCCAACATGGGCTGAGACCACTGGAGAGATAAGTCCTGTAAGCTTCACATTAACATCGTCTCCAAATCGGAATAGTTCATGTTCTAATTCCTTTGCTTCAACGCTTCTATCAACATAAGCAATTCTAACAATTGCCTTTCTACCAAGTGAGAGCATATTTTTAACTTCATCAACTAAATACTTGTAAGCTTTACTAAAACCTCTTACTTTTTGTTCAACCTCTAAGACACCGCGTTTAAATCTTAACATTGGTTTTATTTTTAAAATATTACCCATCGCTGCTTGAATACGACTCAATCGACCATTGTCATATAATGTGTTTAAATTATCCACAGTAAAGATTAAAGATCCTTGATCCTTTAATTCTTCTAAATAAACAACAGCTTCTCTTGCACTGTGTCCTTTATCTAAAAATTTAACTAATTTTTCAGTTAAATAAGCTGAGCCATTAATTGCAGTTTCAGAATCCACAACAACAACGTGATCATCATCTAAAATCGTTTGAGCTAGCGATGCACTGTTATACGTACCACTAAGTGATTTAGATAGCGTTAAACAAATCACTTCATCAAACATGGATAACTGGTGTTTATATGATTCTAGAAATAAGTCAGGTGAAGGTTGGCTTGTTTTAACTTTCATACGTTTTTCCAAAGCTTTTACGACAAGTTGTGGGTCAAACTCTCCATCTACATATTCTTCATCGCCAATCATTACGTTTAAATTGGCAACACTTATTTTATTTTCTTTTACAAATTGCTCAGTTAACCCAAAAGTTGAATCAACCACAATACCTACTTTTCTACTCATATTTTTTCTCCTAACAAAAAGACGATACCACCATCGTCCAAAAATATATTAATCAACATTAACTACAGCAATAACACCGGGTACATTTTCTAGTAACATTGTTTCAATACCTTGCTTCAATGTGACGTCTAAAGCGACGCATCCTTCGC
Source organism: Acholeplasmataceae bacterium (assembly GCA_965140505.1). Taxonomy (GTDB): domain Bacteria; phylum Bacillota_I; class Bacilli_A; order Acholeplasmatales; family Acholeplasmataceae; genus WOFB19. The sequence goes on along the minus strand of OZ223250.1, from coordinate 1,316,770 downwards.
ATGCTCCGACCATTTTAACATATACTATACCATCTTCAACATTGATAATTTCGATGTCTCCACCATCTCTTTGAAGATAGGGTCTTACTTTTGTGATTAAGCTTTCTACTTGAGCTCTTGTTTCGTCCAAAATAATCACCTTTCCTTTTGCATGTATAGTATATCTCAAAACATTGGTTCATGCAATTTATTTAATTTATTTCAAACATAATTTAGTCTTTAATTCGTTTTAATATATAATATGCACAATTAAAACTACATGATTCATTCAAATAATCAGGAATTCGTTTAAATCCGTTTTTGCTTTTTGCATCTGTATTAAACCCTTTTAATCGTAATATTTCTGATGACATATCACCAACGATATATGTGTATTTATCAAATGCTACATCTACATATCGTTCTTGAAATTTAACTAAATCAAAGGCTTCTCTATAATCTTTTAATATTTCAAATTTACCTGCTGTTGTTTCAACAATCATAACTATACCTTCTTTACTAGTAGTGTTGCTTCAGAAGCAATCGCTAATCCTTGACCAATCGCGTCCATCTTTTCATAAGTTGTCGCTTTGACACTTACTTGATCTTGATCAATTTCCAATATTTGGCTAATCTTATTAACCATATCACCTATGTATGGATTTAATTTTGGTTTCTCTGCGTAAACCATAACATCCATATTCACAAGTCTATATCCTCTATCTAATACCATTTGATAAACTTCTTTTAGTATCTTAGTTGAATCCATACTTTCATATCGCTTATCGGTATCAGGAAAATGTGTGCCTAAATCTCCAAGTGATAAAGAGCCTAATAATGCTTCGCTTATCGCGTGACATATGACATCTGCATCGCTATGTCCTAGTAATCCTTTTTCATACTTGATATTGATACCTGCCAATATTAAGGGTCTATTCCCAACCAATTGATGAACATCAAAACTATGTCCTATTCTAATGTTGTCGCCTTCAATCTTCATTTTGAACTGCTTAAAATCATCATGATACGTCAATTTTGGATTTGGCTCATCATTAATGATAATGCCAACTTCTTCTTCTGGATAAAAACTTTGAAATAATGCAATATCATCATCAAATACATCATGATTCCTCAAACTTGCAAATCTAATTTTTTCAGTCAAAAATGCTTGAGGTGTTTGTGCAAGCAAATACATATCGCGTTGTCTTGTCTCTATTTTCTTACCATCAAAATATTTTAAAGCTTGTGTCACTTTTTCAAATAAACAAACTGCATCTTTCAATTCTAACATTTCAGACAATTTCAAAATTTTATCTTTTGAAACCATTGGCCTTGCTGCATCATGGATGTAAACATATGGTGTATCTACAAGTTTTAATCCATTTTGTACGCTTTCAGATCTCGTACTTCCTCCTAAAACAACTAAAACTCGATTATCAACATATTTAGAAATCTCATCATAATCATTTTTTGAAACAACCAATATAACCTTGTAATTAAGTTCTAAAAATGTTTCAACACTATATAAAAATATAGGTTTATTATTGACTTTAAATAAGATTTTTGATTGCTTAAGTCCTGAGCGTGTGCCAGCACCTGCAGCAACTATTAACGCTGTATTCATCATAACTCACCTTTAAAATATCCATCCAATTTTTGATCGTGTTTATCATATTCAAACTTATCCACTTCTTGAAACGGATAGATTGCTCCTACTATTTTTTTTGGCCGATGGTTGAAAACATACTTATCATAATATCCTTTGCCATAGCCTATTCTGTAATAATCTCTTGATATTGCGAGAGCCGGCAATATCATATAATCAATTGTATCACAATATAAATCGATATCTTTATTTGGCTCACTTGTGCCAAATAAAGATTTTTTCAACACCATGTTTTTTTCATATTTAACAAATACTATATCATCATTTTCAATTCTTGGGATTAAGAAGATTTTATCGTCATTAGTTAACTCCATAAGGTTGAATTCAAATCTCATTGGTATGTATATAGCAACCACTTTAGCACTTTGATATGATTCATCATTTTTAATTTGATCAACTAATGACTTATCAAATGCTTCCTTTGTTTTAGCATCGAGAGATTTTCTAAGTTCAATCATCTCTTTTCTAATATCCGCTTTGATCATACGTTTATATCTTTGTAATAACAAATTTGTGCACTATACTTAGGATTTTCTGATACTTTAATTGCTTGAATAGCGCATTGATACAAATCATGTTCTTCTGATGCATCACTACCACCAATCGAAATACCTGCAACAACTTCTAATTCGGCTTGGATAGAACCATATTGCATCTCAAGATTTAAGAACTTTGGATTAGACGCTGTACCATTTTCTAACACATCAATCTTTCTTGGATCTGTTAATAAAACCGCGAATTCAACACCAGAAATACGGAATATCCCACCACTTTTGGTAACAAAATTTAATCTCATTTTCTTAATGTATTCAGCCATGAGCATATTTCCAACTTCGCGTCCAAATGACTCGTTGATCCGTGGCATATTCTTTAATCTAAACACCATGCATTGAAAGTATCTGCCATCTTTAAATAGTTTATGCATGTGTAACATAAAGTCGTTTCGATCTTTTAATAAATCAAGTTCATCAATATTTGACGCTTGAAAATGTCTCGTCTTTTGAGGTTTTAAAGTACCCATAATTGTTGAAGAATTTTGGTCTTCAAAAAGTCGAATTCCTTTTTCTTTAAACCATAAGTAACTTCCTTCAACCATAATTCTATAAGTAACGTTATACTGTCTTTTATTCATGCTTAGTTCACCAAGGGTTGCTAAATACTTTTTTAAATCTTCTGATTCAATAAGCCTTCTAAAATCTGTTAAATCCAATAGATTACCTGGTAAATGTAATGATTCAACTAATCGATCACTTGCCCAAATGCTTCTTTCATCTAAATCAATATAGAATAAACCTTCTTCACTTAAATCAAGAGTTGCGATAAATTTATGTCTAATACTTTCTAATTCTCCACTTCGTTCATTAAGCTCTTTTTCAACAGCTAATAAATCAAAGTCAGTTTTCTTTTCGCCAACACAAATTCTTCCTTTGTACTTACCCATAACAAACACGGGCTGCATAACCATATGCAAGAACACAGGATCACCCTCATTGTTTAAAAATGATAATTCCTGAATTTCTTGATCGCCAAGTTTGGCTTGTTTTTTATATTCCAAATAATAGTTTTCTAATTGTCTATTATTGATATCAGTTCCATTGAACTTTGTAAATCTAACCGTTTGATTGAATATACTAAATAGTTTTTTACCAATCACTTCATCTTTTTCCATATTAAGTTCAATCAAAAGACTTGATGATATATCTTTAATACGATCTCTTTTATCCACAACATAATAAGCATTCCAACGACTATTCTTAATAGATTTAACAAATAATTGGTAATGATTAGCTTTTAGTACTGATGTCTTGAATGTCGCATACATCACAAGCATAAAGATACCATATACAACAAAATTGAATACCGAATAGACATCTTCATACACTTCATTGCTTACTATCAAACTGTTGTATATTGAAAATACAAAAATAGTCACTGCCAAATTGAAAAAGGCAATCACCATTCTAAATTTAAGTACTTTTTCGTTTTGAATACTTTGCATCACAACAAGTACTACCGTAAATATTGAAATGATAAGTGGATAAATTGGATGTTGTAACATCAATGTCACCTCTAGATAATTATTATGCGAACACCACTAGAACTAAATACATAATACCTGTAGTAATCAATATCGCTAATATATATTGAAATATAGGAAATCTCTTTAAAAATTTAATAATTCTATCTGATAATCTTCTTTGATATAAATAATAGAAAGGTTCGAATAACCCTTTAAATATCTTCTTCATAAGTTATTCCTCTATTTCATAAACATGTTAATGTATTCTGATAGTTTTTCGCGATCATTCATTTTTAATAAAATGCCCTCTACTGCTATTGATACATTGCCGGTTTCTTCTGATACTAATATAGTTAAGCTATCAGTGATTTCACTGATACCTAACCCTGCTCTATGTCTTGATCCCATTGTTTTATCATAACTTTCATTTTCAGTTAAGACAAAATATGCACCAGCACATAAAATTTTATCACCACGAATGATAACAGCACCATCATGAAGTGGTGTTAACGGTGTGAATATATTAAGCAACAATTCTTTTGAAACTTCACTATTCATCTGAATAGCACGTTCAGCAAATTGATCTAATGTATTATGTTTTTCAATTGTGATTAATGCGCCAATCTTTTGACTAGCTAACTCAAATGTTGCATTGACAATATTTTGTTTTGTTTGATCGTTACCAACCATGAAAGATGTCTTGCTATGCTCTTTCTTCCAGATAAGATCTAATCCTCTTCTAATCTCAGGTGCCATAATAATTACCATGACGATAGGAAAATATATAACAAAATATCCAAAAATATCTACTAACAACGTTTTTTCCAAAGTTAATAGAAAACGATAAAACACAAAAATAAGGAGGTATATGATACCTAGACTCATGAACTTCTTATGACTGATTAATATTTTAATCGCGAATATTACAAGCACAAGAATAATATAAAATTCTAAAACAAATTGCCAAATAGGTAGTCCCCACATATATTTACCGCTCCTTTTATGGTTTTATTATATCATGAATCTACTTGATAATTTCTTTAATTCTTACTGCTAAACCATCAATTTCCTTAAGTGGTAAACTACAAAGTGAAAGTCTTACGCCACCTGACATTGGAATCGTATATATTTCTTCTTTTAATAGTTTTTTAAAAGTTTCATCAGGATCATCTGCCAATACGATTGTATAAAAACCTGACTTGAATGGATGTGTTAAAAGATTAATATCTGCAGCTTGTTTTTTAAATAAATCACTACGTGCTTTAACCCTTTTTTTCATTACCTCTAAGTCCATCAAGAAATCTTTTTGGTTATCTTTAATTGAGAAATAGTTTAATAGTTCAATTGCTGATGTTGGTGTAGCCGACCAAGATCCTCTGGCATGTTCAATTGCTGCTTTTTGGAAATTAAGAACTTTTTTTTCATCTTTAGATATTGCGATTGCTGCACCCAGGCGTACACCATAAATGCCATATGTCTTAGATCCACTAAACGAAATTATGGTTAAAACATTTTCTTCTAAAACATCTAAATATGATATTTTAAGCCTTGAGTCTTCTTCATGAGTAAATTCTAAATATGCCAAATCATATAAAAATACAATTTGATTATCTTTAAACATATTTAAAATGCTTAAGATTTGTTTCCATTCACATAAACTAAGTGTATATCCTGTAGGATTGTGACATGGATCGTTGATAATCACGATTACTTGTTTTTGAACTGCACAAAGTTTTGCCAATTCTTCTTTAAAACTTACAATATCAAAATGACCGTCAACAAACGTATTGTGATCAAAAATACTTAAATGTGCACGATTAGCAAAGCGATCATATTGCCAACGAATATTTGAAATAAACACTTTCTCATAAGGTTTACCATAAATATCAAATGTTGCAGTAATTGCACCGCTGCCACCAGGTGTAGCACATGCAGACATATATAAACTTTTTCTTAATTTTTCTTCATAAGTGCCTAAAACCCAAGAGATAACATTTGATTTAAACTGTTCTCCACCATCTGCTGCTGGATAAGGTAGTACATGATCTTCATCTAATGATTTTAATCCTTTGAATACTGACGGCATACCACCAATGCGTCCCTCCTCATCAAAGTACATACCAATAGTCGCATTAATCACATTGGGATTTAGTTCTTTCTTCGCTGCAGCTTCTTTAGCTAATTGTAAAATATCAACAATCATATGCTTATTTCTCACTTTCGTTTAAATAGTCATCTAAAAATTTAGCAAATAAGAATAACCAATGTTGGCTAGAATCTTTAGTATTCATAATTAAATAAATATGTCTTCTCTCATATTTCAATTCAATCTTAGGTGAAAATGCACTCGCTCTTCTAAATAAAGTCTGTCCATTTAGATTTTGTGATGCTTCTTGTGTCAACATAAGTGTTGTGGAGAAAACTGAAACCATTGTTTTTTGAACACCAAACTTATGCGCTAATTTTTTAAATAATTTTTCATACATATATAATAACAAATCTCGGTCTAAAGCGCCATATCTATCTGTAAGTTCGTCTTTTAAATCATTTACATCAGAGATATGATTTAATTCACTGATACGTTTGTGAATTTCAATTCTTGCAGCATCTTCACTGACATAACTTTCATCGACATGTCGTGGAGCGAACACTTCATCAATTTGTGTTGGTTTTTTATCTTCCATTGTTTCGCCAGTAATGGCTTCTTCTAATAGTTTCATATAGAGTTCAACACCGACACTATCAATAAATCCTGACTGTTCAGCACCTAAGATATCACCAGCACCACGAATAGATAGGTCGCGAAGTGCTATCTTATATCCGCTACCTAGTGCTGTGAAGTCTTTAATCGCCGATAGACGCTTTTTAGCTTCGTCGTTAATAACCTTACCACTGTCGTATAGTAGATATGCATACGCAATTCTATCACTACGACCAACGCGTCCTCTAATCTGATAAAGTTGAGATAATCCTAAATGATCTGCATCGTGGATAATCAGTGTATTTGTATTTGGGATATCAACCCCTGTTTCAATAATCGTTGTCGATACTAATACATCAAACTCATGTTCTATAAAATCGCTTAATGTCTCTTCGAGTTGCTGACGGTTCATCTTTCCATGCGCATAGCTAATGCGAGCTTCTGGGACTAATCTTTGAAGACGTTTAACCATACCTTCCATACCTTGTACTTTATTGAATAAATAAAATATTTGCCCACCCCTAGCAATTTCTCTCATAATTGCTTCTTTAATTAATGCATCATGTCTTTCAACCACATACGTTTGAACTGGATAGCGGTTCATTGGGGGTGTTTCAATCATTGATAAATCCTTTAATCCTAAAAGTGACATTTGTAATGTTCTAGGAATTGGCGTCGCTGAAAGTGTTAGAGTATCAACGTTTTGTTTAATCTCTCTTATTCTTTCTTTAGCTTCTACGCCAAATCTTTGTTCCTCATCAATGATGAGTAACCCCAAATCATTAAACTTAATATCTCGAGATAATAATCTATGAGTGCCAATAACAACATCAACATATCCCTTTTCTAGTTTTTTAAGTGTATCTGTTTGCTGTTTTTGCGTAACAAAACGACTCATTAATGCAATATTAGCACCATATTTTTCAAACCTATCTTTAAATGTATAAAAATGTTGTCTTGCTAATACCGTTGTGGGCACTAAATATAAGACTTGCTTTTGATTTAATACAGCTTTGAATGCAGCACGCATAGCAACTTCAGTTTTACCAAATCCGACGTCACCACAAATTAATCGGTCCATTGGTCGATCTGATTGCATATCACTTTTAGTCTCAAGGGTTGCTTTCACTTGATCTCTTGTAGGTTCATATAAGAAATCCCGTTCAAACTGTACTTGCATCTCGTTGTCTTGATTGTATTGAAAGCCTTTAGTTTGTTCTCTAGTTGCATACAATTTGATTAAACGATCTGACAAATCTTTAATCTTCATGCGAACGCTAGCTTTAGTCTTCGTCCAGGTTTTTCCACCCATTTTAGATAGTTTAGGTGTGATACCATCATGTGATGCATATTTTAAAACCATGTCAATTTGATCCATAGGAACATATAACGATTCTTCACCAGCATATATAATTTTTAGATAATCGCGTTTTTCGCCTGATAGTTCCATCGTTTCAAGTCCAACATAGCGACCAATACCATAATCATAGTGAACAACATAATCACCAATTAATAAATCATCAGTGGTTCTTATTTTAGTTGATTGATTTAATACACTACGATATTTAATTGCATGTCTAATGCGTTTGGTAAATATTTGTACCTCATCAAGAATAACAACTTTTTCTTGATGTGCAATAAACGATCCATGGCCTTCTTTATCAAGAATGTAAAATCCTGGGTGATTTTCAATTTGATGATAAACGGGGTCCCCTTGATTTTTTAAAAAGGATTGAAGTTCCATTGCATACGCTTGTGTCTTACATAAAATAAAAATACGATAATCCTTTTGATAGATAACCATATCATGATAGAAAAGTGATAGATTACCTTGGTATTCATTAACTTTACTTACCTTTAAATCATCGCCTTTATCCTTATTGAAACCTAAGTGATCAATTTCTACATGATTTAATGCAAGCAATTCATTAAAATCTATTCTAAAAGGAACATCTAAAAACGCACGACCATTCATGGTTGTCGCGTATGTATCCAAATCTTCCAAAGTTTGTTCGTGATTTAATTTCATCTTATCGACATCGATATAAATCAATCGGTATTCAGCAGAAAAATCTAAGACACTAGTGTGATGTTCGTTAAAGAATGGCATATACATGCCCATACCATCTAAATGATTTCGTTCCTCAATATTTAAAATATCCTCCTCATACTTCTTTTGCTCTCTTTCAGATAATTGGTATGAAGAAAAAAATCTATTGATTTTTCTTAATGCGTGATCTTTCATCTCATCTGTATAGAATAACTCATGCATCGGCGCAATTTCTATATGATTTATCTTTTCAAAACTTCGTTGTGTATCAACATAAAAGAATTTTATCTCATCAATCTCATCACCAAAGAAATCCAATCTAAATGGATGTTCGTGATTCAATGAATAAATATCAACAATATGCCCTCTGACACTAAATTCACCTGGCTTTTCTACGGTATAAACGCGATCAAAGCCACTATAAACCAAGAATTTGACTAAATCTTCTAAATCCGTTTCTTCACCTTGTCTTAAAATTTTAACGCTCGCTTGATAATCAAGCGGTGTTAATTGACGCTGTGCTAGACCTTGTTGTGTCATAACAACAATAAACGATTTACCTGTCATAAGTTGTTTTAAAGTAAATAATCTTTCACTTTTAAACTCAGGACTACCAAGCGCCATCATAAAAGTCAATATTTCATCCGATGGATAAAATAAAACATCGTCGTAATGATTGGTTTGATTAAATAAATCGTAGTATTTTTGAGCCTCGTATAGATTCGGACATACGACAAAAATCGTTTCATGAACCTCATGAAACAATTTTGTGATCATATATACATCATATATATCGTGGCTATGCTTCAAATAAACTGTTTTTTTATCTTCTAAAAAACCAGGATGCAATTTCAATAACTCAACCATATTGCCTCCAAAAGAGATTAAAACCCAAACCTATGTTTGGGTGTTAAATTTGGTCATAATATCTAAATAACTCTTTCCGTTAATGACATCATCAATAATTTCAACGCACTGATCAGCAGTATGTTTAATCGTAATAAGTTCATTTTTAGAAAACTCACCCAATACATAATAATCCAATCTTGAATGTGTGTTTTCTCCAATACCAATTCGAATGCGTTTAAACTCTCTTGTACATGTCTTTTGAATAATATCTCTTAAACCGTTGTGGCCACCGTGACCACCTTTTTCCCTTAATCGTAATCTTCCCACTTGTAGATTGATATCATCTACAAATACAAACACATCTTCTATGTCAATATTGTAGTAGTTCATAATTTTATAAAGTGCATCACCAGATAAATTCATAAATGTTGCTGGTTTACATAAAATTACTTTTTCCAAGTTTTGATTAAACACAGCAACTTCAGCATCAAATTTCGATTCATATTTAAAACTTAATTGATTTCTATTTGCATATGTGTCAACAACCATAAATCCAACGTTGTGTCTTGTAAATGCATATTTCTTACCAGGATTTCCAAGACCTACAAACAATTTCATTGATTGTCCTCTTCATGTTGGATTTGATCGAAGATTTGACTGATTGGTTCATCTTTAATAACATGTAAAATTGATTGTCCTAATAATGGTCCAATAGATATTTGTTGAATCTTGCTGGATTTACATCCTTCAGGAAGTTGAATTGTATCAGTAACGACAACTTCAGAAATCACTGAATTTTCAATACGTTCTATTGCATTGTTTGAAAATACTGGATGAGTAGCTGCTGCATATACCGCTTTTGCACCAGCATCTATCAATGCTTGAGCACCAGCACATAACGTACCTGCTGTATCGATGATATCATCAATCATAATTGCAACTTTACCTTCAACATTACCAATAATATTTTGAACAACGGCTTTGTTTGGTTCTGGTCTTCTCTTGTCAATGATTGCTAAAGGAGCATCAAATGTTTTGGCAAATCTTCTGGCACGTGTCACCCCACCGTGATCTGGTGATACAACAACGATATCTTTAAAACCTTTATCATGTGAAAAATAATCTGCTAACAGCGGTCCTGCTGGAAAATTATCAATTGGAATATTAAAGAATCCTTGAATTTGTGCTGCATGCAAATCAATACTAATTACTCGATCAACACCAGCAGTTGTTAACATATCTGCAACAAGCTTCGCTGTAATAGGTTGTCTAGATTTTGATTTTCTATCTTGTCTAGAATAACCAAAATAAGGCATAATGACTGTAACTGTTTTAGCAGACGCACGTCTAACTGCGTCAGCAAAAATTAATAATTCCATTAAGTGGTCATTTGCTGGACTAGATGTTGATTGGATAACAAATACATCGTTTCCACGAACACTGTGTTCAATGTTTACTGACATTTCTCCATCAGCAAATCTAACAACTTCTACATTGTTAATCTCTATTCCTGCAGCTCGAGCAACTTTTTCTGCAAGCGGTTTGTTTGAATTCAAAGCAAATAATTTGGTTTTTTTTCCATAAATTACTGACATATGTACACTCCTCATAATTACTACTTTTATTATACATGATTTTATCTATTTTTAAATGCTGAAACCTAGTAAAATTGATTTTTTTGCAAATAAAAAGCCCTTATGAAAAGAGCTTTTTGAATCCGATTTATACTATGCTTCTACATTATCAGAATTTTTTAATTCCACTTTATATTCAGCAGCAATTGCATCTTCAATCATTTTACGCATATCACCATGGATTGGATGTGCAATATCTCTAAATGTTCCATTAGGTGTTTTTTTACTTGGCATAGCTACAAATAAACCATTTTCACCTTCAATAATTCTGATGTCGTGTACCACAAAACTTTCGTCAAAAGTAATTGTAGCCACTCCCCTTAATCGACTTTCGCTATTCACGATTTTAACCCTAACATCTGTAATTTTCATTTAGCCCTCCAAGACGCTATTTTTATTACTGTTTGATACCTAAATTATAGCATATAGAGAGTTATTATAAAAGAAATTTCAATGTTTTGGAGCAGTTTTGAGATGTTTTACGCTAATTTTATCTGTTTTTTTATCTGTTTTTGACATTTTGTTTGAAAAAACAACTGAAAAATACGTTGATCCACTTCCACTCATGTATGCGTTTTTACACTCTTTTTTAATCATTTTTTCATATTTTTCCAACTTTTTGTATACTTTACACGAAGTTTTATGAAGATCATTTATTGTTTTTTCAAAGAATTTTTTATAATTTTTTTCGTTATAATATTTCAGTAAATTATCAAAATTTGAAATCTTGTTTTGGGGCATATAAGCATTAAAAATATCTTTTGTTGAAACTTCAAAACCTGGGTAAAACAATATGATTTCCTCAAATTCTGGAGCATCTAAAAATTCCATCTTATCTCCACGACCATAGACATATGCAGGCCTATTATATAAGCAGAATAAAGTATCTGATCCAAGGGCTTTTGCATCATCTTCTAAATCCGTTAAAGCAAGCTCTAATTTCCACAATTTATTAAGCCCTCTAAGGGTTGCAGATATATCAGCAGACCCACCACCAAGACCTGCACCAATTGGAATATTTTTCTTTAACAAAACCTTAACATTTTTGTTGACGTGATACTTTTTTTGCATGTATTCAATTGTTTTAATAATCGCATTGTTTTTTATATAGATATTTGAATCTAGTTTTGTTTCATTTGAATCCTCAAAAATTAAAACATCGTGAAGCTCAATAGGTATCATAATCATCTTTAATTCATGATATCCATCTTCTCTTTTTCCAACGACCTGCAGTGCTAGATTGATTTTTGCATGAGCATTTTCGGTAATCATAAATTCCACTCCTCAGCCAGTCTAATGAAATCTTCAATTGTTAATTGTTCTGCCCTAATGCGTTCATCAAATCCTAATCTATTAAGAAATGTGATGATATCACTTTTTTCAACATCGGGATATTGAGAAAGATTGTTCACTAGCGTTTTACGTTTTTGGGTGAATGCATATTTTACAAGTTCAATAAATTTTTGTTCTTCTTCACCATGCAGTAATGATTGATCTCTTTTCTCGATGCGAATAACAATGCTATCAACCTTAGGCGCCGGATTAAACATATGACGTTTTACATCCATTAATTTTTCAACATGGGCATAGTATTGAATTAATACAGATAAACTATTATATGCTTTTTGATTAGGTTTAGCATTAATTCTTTCAGCAACCTCTTTTTGAATCATAATAGTCGCAGTCTTAATATTGGGTGTTTCTAAAAATTTAAATATAATTGGTGTTGTAATATAATAAGGCACATTAGCAACGATATGTGTTTCTTCTTTAATATTTAAATCAATCTTCATGAAATCATCATAAACGATTGATAAATTCTCTTTTTCAGATTCCAATTTGTTTAATATTGGTTTAAGCGTTGTATCAATTTCATATGCAATAACATCTTTAGCGTCACGTGTTAAAAAATGGGTAAGCGCTCCACGTCCTGGCCCAATTTCAATCACGTGCTGATCTTTAATTTTGGATAGTCTCACTATTTTTTCTAATAAATTTTTATCAGTTAAAAAGTTTTGACCAAATTTCTTCTTAGCTTGATGTTGCATGTAGTACCTCAATGATATCTTTTTGTTGGTAACCAAACATCTTTAATCTATTTAATAATGTTTTACCGTTAACATGACCTAAATGCATGTATTTAGAGATATCTTCTCTTAGTTTTTTACTGTAAGTTTGGCCAATCAAGCCTACTTCAAACAAAAAGAATGTGTTAATATCGCTTTCGACATCTTTTTGTTCATATTGAATATGAGATAAAGCTTCTAGAATAACTTCTTTATCTGCATGTTCAATACCCACTTTTTTTCTATTTTTACTGATTGCGTATTTCTTTAAAATATGTGCATGTGCGACATGTATTAACTCTTGTTCTAATTTAGATCTAATTCTATCTCCTGGATAATCCGGATCTAGAAACAATATCATGTCATGTGTTTGATCTAACTCTTTTAAAAGATCAATGGTTTGATCACTGATTTCACTTCCGTTGGTGGTAACAATTTTTACATCACCTAATATTTGATGTAATCTCGATGCATCGTTTTTACCCTCAACTACAAATATTTTTGGTCTCATAGTGGTCTATAAAAAAACTTAGGATCTGTGCGTTTACCAGAATCTACTAAACTCTTAATGATTTGTGATGCATCTTTTAATGTTGTTATCTCACCATTGGGATTTAGAATGTATATTTTATCCCCAAACTTTCTATCACCATCGGTATACGTTAAATTTGATACGCTCTTTTCTGTTGTGTAATACTTTAATTCTTCTGAAGTGTATGATGCTTTAATCTGATCAATTTCTTTTTTATTTTCTTTATCATCATCTAAATACGACCAAATATGTCTGTTTAAAAAATCATTTGATAAATTTTTTAATATATCATCGTCACTATGGATGAAACTTGCGATTAATCCGTTCATATAAAAATCATCAATCATAATATAATGCTCTAAATCAGCAGGATTTTCTATAACTCTCTTCAAAGGAATAATATTTGATTTAAACTCAAATCCTTGAACACATAAATCTTTTACACGTTGATATATCTTCTCTAAAATAACTTCGTATGCTCTTGATACTGGATGATAGTAAACTTGCCAGTACATATGATATCTGCTGATTAAATAATTTTCAATTGCACCAATGCCGCTTGATTTAAACACCACGTGACCATTTCTTATTTGGCAAACACGAATAATTCTATCTAAATCGATATGTCCATATGCAGTGCCAGTAAAATACGCATCACGTTCAAGATAATCAAGGCGATCAGCATCCAATTGACTAGATATCAATTGTTCAATTAAAGGAAATCTCTTTTTCTTTAATAAAATATCTGCGACATCTTGGGCAAAGTTTTTATCAACTTCATCAAATATAGAACGAAGTTCCTTATTTTCTAAAATAAGTCTTGCCCCAACATGCTCGTGATTTGTGCCAACAATATCTTCAAAAGCATGAGAATAAGCCCCATGCCCAATATCATGTACCATCGCTGTTGATAACAAAAGTCCCCTGTCTCTTTCGCTAAACGCTTCACAAATATCAGGCACGCTTAAAAAACGGTTAGCAACCTCATAAACACCTAAACTATGAGAAAATCTAGAATGTTCGGCACCATGAAATACCATTTGCACACCGCTTAGTTGTTTTACCCTTCTAAGTCTTTGAAATAAAGAAGTATTCAATATGTTTTTAATCACTTGATAATCAATATGTATATATCCATAAATTGGATCTTTTAACACTTGCTGTCTTTCGAGTTTAATCATATGCCCTCCAAAGTCAAAAAAGTGCCTATCAGGCACTTATTCGTTGATTGTGTAAGATTTAACTAGTTCTACTTCGTCACCTGTAGATAACATAAATGCACTACCATCATCAGTATCCAAATGACAATCTAATGCATATTTTGAACTAACACGGCAAAGCACATTACCTAAGATACCAGGTTTTTCACCTGAAACTTTAAGATTCACTTTTTGTCCGTTTACAACGCCATAAACTTTAGCATCTTCTTCACTAAAGTGAATGTGACGATCTGCAATAATAACGCCTTCTGCAAGTTCGACTTTTCCTTTAGGACCAATTAATGTTGCAGGACCAGATCCTTTAACATCACCTGATGAACGTACAGGTGCTATAAACTTACCTCTAATAGCGTCGCTCTTTGAAATCTCTAATTGAGATGCTGGTCTAACAGGACCTAAGATACGTACACCTTTTAATTCTCTTCCATTTGGGCTAATAACGTCTACTTTTTCTTCTGCAGCGTATTGTCCAGGTTGGCTTAATTCTTTCAGTGGTGTAAGTTCATAACCTTCACCAAATAATGTCTCTAAATCTTCCTTTGTTACATGGAGATGACGTCCAGAAATTCCTACTGGTATTTTTTTCATGATTTTAATTCCTCCTATATACGCCAATATTATAGCATTTTATCGTGTTTAATTCAATTAAAATATGTTACAATAAAGCCAAGAAAGAAGGTTGATGTCTATGACTATTTTTGAAAAAATTATTGCTCGTGAAATACCCGCTTATATCGTGTATGAAGATGATGATATCATTTCTTTTTTAGATATTTCCCAAGCGACTAAAGGACATACTTTAATCGTCCCTAAAAAAGTTTATCCAAATATTTATGAAATGCCTAAGGATTTACTTGCTAAAGTGATAGATGTTACACAGAAAATATCAATCGCGATTAAAGATAGCCTAAAACCTGTTGGGTTAAATATATTAAATAATACTAATGAAGTCGCAGGTCAAACTGTATTTCACTTCCATGTCCATATCATTCCCAGATATAATAAATCTGATGTTACTTTTAAATTTAAAAACAACATGGATAACCTATCTAAAGATGAGTATGAAAAAAGAGCCAATTTAATTAAAACGGCTCTATTGTAAACTCAACACCATTATCCACATTTCTAACAGATAATGATAAATTAAAGTGTTCACATGTTTTTTGAACAATGCTCATGCCTAAACCAAATTGGCCTTTATATCCTTTTTCATATGGTTTAAACATACGCTCAATAAATTTTTCGCTAATTGGCTCACCATCGTTATAGAAGGTGAGTTTTCTGTTTTTCAAAGTAATCTTAATTGTTGTTTGAGCATATCTTAATGCATTATCAACAATATTTGAAAACATAATATTAAAGTTTTCTTGAATACCGAAATATTTTGAATCATCTAAATCCGTAACAAACTCAATGTTAGATCGGT
The DNA here is from genome assembly GCA_965140505.1 of Acholeplasmataceae bacterium. Taxonomy (GTDB): domain Bacteria; phylum Bacillota_I; class Bacilli_A; order Acholeplasmatales; family Acholeplasmataceae; genus WOFB19. The sequence continues at coordinate 1,300,627 of OZ223250.1, read as the reverse complement.
ATTTTTGGGCATTCACAATGTTTAAAATAACATCTTTAATTGATACCATTTCAAACTCCGAAATATCTTTTAAGTATTCTAACTTATTAAATTCTAGTAATTGTCTTACTTTTTGATTTAGTAAATCGACTTGTTTGATGATGATTTCCGCTTCACTTGGATCAGAAATACCATCAGCAATCGCTTCTGCATATGATTTGATTACTGCAATTGGAGTTTTAAAATCATGAGAAACATTTTGAAGCATTTCCTTCTTAGTTTTCTCACTGCTTTCAACTTCACGACGCATCTTTTCAATCGCTTGGGCTAAGTCTGTTATTTCATCATGTCCATTGATCTCGATAGGCACCTGGTAATTATAAGCGACCAAATTACCAACATCGCTTTGTAACCTTCTAACGCGATCAACCGTAACTCTAGACCATGTTAGAATAATCATATTCCCCAATAATATAAGTGCTATAAAACTTATTTGAAGCAATGTTGAAAATTGATTTGTTGATAGTTCAATATAATCATTGCCAGTAAATGCAATTGTTACATTGTTTCTACTGATTTGCATAACAAAATAGTAAGTTTCTTTGTTTGCAGTTACTGTAGCGCTCTTCCTAATAACATCTGCAAATACATTTGTTGGTGGACGCCATCTTTCAATATAAAAATCATAGAGTGTTTCTGCATCAAATATATCATCAATTGACGCAAAATTATTGTTGTCAGAATAAGTGCTATACCCATTATCATAAATAATATATCCATTATATTCACTTTCTGCAAAATTACCTCTTTGTAAAACATCATCAAAAAATACATTTAGTTGATCTATATTTTGGCTTCTTCTAGATTCAATGAATACTCTATTAATAGCAATCAAAAAAATGAGACTTGATAGCAACGTCACAACAGTAAAAATAATATTGATTTGTGTTGCTAATTTCATTTGTCTCATAACAATCTATATCCATACCCATAAATAGTTTCGATTTTTAGTTCTGGCATTTTATGACGAAGACGTCTCAAAAGATCATCTACAACACGATCACTACCAAAATAGTTATCGCCCCATACATGTTTTAATATTTCTTCTCTTGCAAATGCTGTATTGATATTTTTTAAGAAGAATAATAAAAGTTCGAATTCTTTATTCGTCAACTCTACCATTTCTCCATCAAACTTAATTTCACGTTTTGAAATATTGATTTCATATGGTTCATAGTGAATCATCTCACTAGAATTTCCTTGTTGACTTCTGCGAAGTACAGCTTTAACACGTAATATTAATTCTCTTGGTGAATAAGGTTTTGCAAGATAATCATCGCTACCCAATTCTAGACCCATAATTTTATCTAAATCTTGATCTCTTGCTGAAGTGAAAATAACCGATGCAGCATTTTCTTCCTTTTTAATCGCTTTTATTAAGTCGTATCCACTGATATCGCCTTCAAGCATAATATCAAGAATCCATAAATCAACATCATCATTAATATGTGCCATAGCTGTTTCTCCATCGTGGAATACAGTTGTTTGAAATCCCTCACGAGATAGATATTTACGAATAATTTCAGCTAAATCTTTTTCATCTTCCACAAAATATACTTTCATTATAAAATCACCTTCCTATTAATAAAATAAGCGTGCTTTCGCACACTTATTATATCATATTGAATTAAAACGAGAGAAAAAATGAAGTACCTATAGTATACAAAAACACTATGTGATTGCAATGTTTATTTAATGTGAAATTGTGTTATTCAATTATCAGCGTTTCTTAAAAGTTAACAACTATGCACTAATAATCATTTCATTTTTTAATACTTTCTTATTATAAATAAAAATCCATGTTTTCAGAGTTAGTTATTAGCAATCCCCATTTGAGGGTTTTTATTTGTCCAAATGCCTTTATCATTCTCACTTACCCATAAACGGATCCTTATGTTTTTTTAGCTTCCATAATTACACTTGATATTGACGTTCTCTTTAAATATGATTAGACTACTTTTTGTTTATCGCTTCCACTTTTGCGGTCTCACCTGCACAGAATGTGGTTTTATGTTGCTTAATTACTTAATAATGTCTACTCTCATGTATGGTACTAACGCTTTTGGTATAGTGATCGTACCATCAGCATTTTGATAGTTTTCAATGATTGCAATCATTGTTCTACCAACAGCTAACCCTGATCCATTTAATGTGTGCACATATTCTGTTTTAGCTTCTTTTGTACGTTTAAATCTAATGTTAGCACGTCTAGCTTGGAAATCTTCATCGTTTGAAATGGATCCAATTTCTCTATATTTATCTTGCCCTGGTAACCATACTTCAATATCATATGTTTTAGCAGCACCAAATCCAACATCACCTGTAGATAGAGCAACTACACGATATGGTAGTTCTAATTTTTTTAATACCTCTTCAGAGTTTAATAACATACGTTCTAATTCATCATATGAATCTTCTGGTTTTGTAAACTTAATCAATTCTACTTTATGGAATTGATGTTGTCTTAGAATGCCCCTTGTGTCTCTACCTGCAGAGCCAGCTTCTGATCTAAATGCTGTAGAGTATGCACAAAATTTCATCGTTAGGTCATCTCCATCAAGAATTTCATTACGATACATATTAATTGTTGGGACTTCAGCTGTCGGGTTTAAATAATAATCTTGATCAGCTAGTTCTAATTTAAATGCATCTTCTTTAAATTTAGGAAACTGTCCTGTTCCATACATGCTATCGCCATTAACGATATATGGTGGAATAATCTCAGTATACCCATGTTCAAATGTATGCATATCCATCATAAATTGGATTAATGATCTTTCAAGGCGTGCGCCTAATCCTTTATCATATACAAATCTTGTTCCAGTGACTTTAGCGGCTCTCTCGAAATCTAGAATATCTAAGTTTTGTGCAAGTTCCACATGATCTTTAATAGGAAAATCAAAAACGCGTGGGTTACCAACATGCTTCACTTCAACATTATCATTTTCATCCTTACCAACAGGTGTAGAATCACACGGAATGTTTGGTGTAACATCTAGGATATCTTTAATTTTATTTTCAATATCTTTTAATTTTTCATCAAGTGCCTTAATATCATCACCGATGTTAGCTACTTCCTTTAACACACTAGATGCATCTTGTTTGTTTCGTTTTAATTCACCAATCTTTTTAGATGTTTCATTTCTTTTAGCTTTTAAAGATTCAACATCTAAAATAGTTTGTTTTCTTTCTTCTTGTAAATCAACAAGTTCTCTCAGATAAGAGAAATCTCCTTGTCTGGTATTTAATTTTTTAATAACTAAATCAATATTATCAACGACAAATTTTAAATCTAACATTTTCATATCCTCCAATAAAATAAAAAATCCCTAGACTTGTTGTCTAAGGACGAAAATTTCGCGGTACCACCTTAGTTCTAGAATTTCTTCTAGCCCTCAAATATAGCCTTTAACGCAGGCTTGCGGATGTGATTAGCATCACTTAGGAATAGATTTCACCAATGCTTTTAAAACACTTCCACCAGCCGTGTTCTCTCTAATTAAACCCATTAACTACTTATTTCCTTCTTTGTGTTACCTATATTATAAATTTCTATTTGTTAAAAGTAAAGTGATTATTTCACTTTCTTCTTAAGTAATTCTATTAATTCTTCTCTTAAATCATCTCGTTTTAAACCAAAATCAATGATTGCTTCAATATAATCAGTCTTTTTACCAACATCATAACGTTTAGCATCTACATCGAAACTATATACTTTTTCTTCATTCATAAGTCTTAAGATAGCATCCGTTAATTGAATTTCATTACCTTTTCCTTTATGTTGATTCTTAAGGTATTTAAATATCGTTGATGTTAAGATATATCGTCCACCAATTGCACTTTTAGATGGTGCATCTTCTGGGTTTGGTTTTTCAACAACACTTTTTAATTCTTTTAATTGATCGCTTGATTTTTCAATTGGATCACAAATACCATACTTTTGAGTATCTTCGTAAGATACTTCTATAGTACCAAGAATTGAACTTTTAACTTTGTTATAAGCTTCTATCATTTGTTTTGTTGCTGGATTTGAGTCGTTGACGTAAACATCGTCACCTAACAATACAGCAAAATCATCTGATCCGACAAACGTTTCAGCCTGTAGGACTGCATGCCCTAAACCTAATTGCTCTTTTTGTCTAATAAAATATATATTAGCACCAACCGCAATATTTGTTATTAACCCTAATTCATATGTTTTATGACTTTCTTTTAATTTATATTCTAATTCTAAATTTCTATCAAAATAATCTACGATAGAATTCTTGTTACCACTGACAACTAAACAGATATCTGTAATACCACTGTCGATTGCTTCCTCTACAATATATTCTAATGTTGGTCTATCAATAATTGGTAACATTTCCTTTGGCAATGCTTTTGTAACTGGTAAAAATCTTGTGCCATATCCTGCCGCTGGAATAACTGCTTTTTTAATCATGTAATTCCCCTTCCGATTTATTCTTTACCTTTGCTAACTTAAGTGTTGCTAAAACACCTAAACCCAATATAACTAAACTTAATAAATATATGTACCAAGGCTTATCATATACATCACCTTGAGTATCTCTTTGTAAAAGCACTAAAATATTGATTGGTGAAACTACAACAATACCTAATACTGCAACAATAAAGTGCTTGTGGTATTTTTTCATAAAGATTGCCATTACTTTGCCCATAACAACTAAACCAACAACTGCACCTACAAGTAACAACAACAAAAGTGGCAACTGTGCTACACCTGAACTAATATTTCCTGAAATGATATCTTTAATACTATCAACCATTTCAAGTAATATATCATAAAATCCAAATGCCATCAGCATCGTCGCTCCCGATAACCCAGGGATGATCATCGCAATCGCGTAAATCACACCAACAAATAAAACGGATATATAATACCAGAATCCATGAAAGCTACTGGTTGTTCCTTCCACAAAAAGAACACTTAGCATCATGCCTGCAGCAATAACAAACACAAGTATGTGATGCCATTCAATTTTAGTGCCTTTAAACTGTTTATATAACGTTGGTATGGCACCAATAATAAACCCTACAAATAATAATGTAATGGGTAGTGTGAATTTTTCTAATAGATAACTAACTACTAGTAAACCTAAGACAATACCGATAACTACACCAACGACGTATTGCCAAACACTTTTAATTGCTTTAATTGGATGTGTAAATACATTATTTAACGCTTCAATTAATTCTTCATATATATTTAAAGTAACTGCAATCATTGAACCACTGATACCCGGAAGGATATTCCCCATACCAATAAGTCCTCCTTTGATCACTTTAATAACTGATTTCATAAACGACCCTCTTCATTGTGATTTGTTCCGTTAACCTTGTAATGATATTTTAACATATAATCACTCATTTTATATGCTATAATATTTATGGTGATAACATGGACAGATTTATAGAAATTATTAAATACATAGTTTTAGGTATTATTCAAGGTGTTACAGAAATATTCCCAGTTTCTAGTAGTGGACATTTAACAATATTCAGCAACTTGTTTGGAATGGATTTATCCAATCTAACAATTTTCTTAATGGTAACCAACACTGGGTCATTCTTAGCGCTTCTTTTTTATTTTAGAAAAGACATAGGTGCTTTAATTGCTGGAACATGGAAATTCGCAATCAAACGAGATGACCTATTTAAAGAAGATTTTATGTATGTCATAAAATTATTAATCGCGGTTATTCCGATTGGAATCGTCGGTATTGTTTTTAAAGATTTATTACCTGATGATCTATTAACAGTGGGATTTTCATTACTTGTTACCGGTGGTCTATTATTCTATGTATACTATACAAGAAATACACAATGGCGTCGTGATATCTCGTGGCGAAACGCACTTGTTATCGGTGCTTTTCAAGCCTTTGGTATTCTCCCAGGAATCTCTAGAAGTGGTATTACAATGATTGGTGGTTTGACTCAAAAGATTGAATTAAAGAAGGTATTAAAGTTTTCCTTCTTAAGTTATATCATCGTATCAGTACCTGTGATGTTCTTAGGATTCTATGAAGCAGCAAGCGCAGCTGAGAGTATCAATTATCTTGGATACGGGTTAGCGTTTGTGATGAGTTTTGTTTTCAGTTTATTATCTGTTAGAGTTTTATATCAATTTGTTAAAGTTAAAAATCTTATCTACTTCTCAATATACTGCTTAATTGTTGGGGTTATATCAATTGTATTAAGTATTTGGGTGTTTTAATTCAATTAATGCCTTATTATAAAAACTAAAGCCAATTAAATCTTTGACTTTTTTATATCAATTCACAATGTTAAATTGTAAGTGAAAAGCCATGCAAATCACTCAATATAAAAATTTTTACTAGACAGAAAATTAGGGTCATCAACTGATGATCTTTTTCTTATACTTCTAATCCCATCTCAAGAAAGTATATTCTGTTCTATATGTAAGCATTAAAAAAAACAATATCATCATTTTATTATTCCAAAAATTTATATTTAAACACTCTCAGTGAATTTGCTAAGTAAAATATAATTTAAATTCTTATATTAAAATACAAAAAAGGATAATTTGTAAGAACACAAGTTATCCTTTTAATCATACCATCTTTGATAGAACTTATTAATTATTTCTTATTCTTAAATAAAATATAGTATATAAAATGAATCAATACCATCATAACTACAAATCCTAAGAAAAACCAAAACTCTTTTGCTATACCGTTGAATATAATATCTAGTCTATAGAAGTCCCAGGAATTAAGTCTTATGAATCTTCCAATATAAATACCAATACTTGATAAAACAAATATACCTGATATACACAAAATCTTATGGAGATTCTTTTTTATTTGCCATACATCTATCATGACTAGTACACTCTTAATACCAATCTTAGCGCTGATCATCGCGCCTAAAAAGATGATAAATAAGACATACCAATCACTAAATATGAATGCATATGCATCATTATAGTGGGTGAAAAATTCATAGTTTTGTAAGTGAATAAAATCTGTTGTTATATATATAGTATTAGGAAAGAATAATAACCATAAAGCGCTTAACAATGCTAATAACCATTTTTTCATTTTTTCGGTATGAACATAATCAGCAATAACTGATAACCCATAGCTAATACTCGCTAAAAACATATTGATTGTTAAAAATAATACCAATCCATTTCCCAATATTGCACCAGATATTGCAGTTAATAACATATATCCAACAATACTAAATATATAAAACTTATCTTCTATCAACTTACTGATAAACATTGGCAATCGCCCCTTTTATTTGTCCCTGCATATCTTTTGATGATAATAAATAGTCACTTAACACTTTATATCTTAACACATAATCATATACTTCTTCTGAAACATTTGCTGATCTAGGATAGACTTGATCAATATTTCTCATAGAATAAAAATAATTATCTAATACAACATCTTCTAATCTGTTATCAAGCGCGAATGTTGGTTCCTTACTTAATCCATTAACCCCAAAATAAAGATCGCCATCAGCATCTAAATTAAACAATTCGACAATCGTTCTATAGATGTCTATCTCTGATCTTACCAAAGGTTGTGTACCTGTAAGTAGCCCTTTTCTTAATTGATAATCACCATAATCAACATATTCACTGTCACTTGGAACATAAATAAATGATACAATTTGTTGTAATAACTTTCTTTCGTGTAACTTATCGTATTGCATATCCATAATTGTAGATATATCGCCACTCTTTAAGTCAGAACCGTGATCACTATAAAATACGTAAACTGTATTGTCTAACGTTTGATTTGTATTACCATCTGCAATAAAGAAACGTTTGATGATATCTGCATAATATGGGCCAAAATTAATATATCTTGAAGTGATTCCTAAAATATCATCTTCATAATCAGGATATAGACTATTATCTTGATAAGGGCCAAAATCAAAAGGTGTATGTCCCATCATTGTAATAGGATACAAGAAATATGGTTCATCTAATGAACTGCCTAAAGATGATACATAATCAGCTAACTCAAAATCACTAATCCATGGGCTTACATGATATAACTGGTTAACCATTTCATATAAATATCCCTGTTCTAAGTTTGCCCCATCAGCAACAAAATCTTCAATTGAATAATATTCATCAAAGCCATACATTTTTGGATACACAACATCCCTATTATAAAATGCTGCATGATCTCCGTGAATCGCTTCTGTATAATAACCTTCTTGGTTAAAATAATCCACTAAAGAATTTACTTCATAAGGCATATCATTATACTTCCAATATAATGTTTCATTACCCGTCGCGTTAATGCCTGTTAAAACAGATAATTCGCCATCAGATGATACACCCATCCCAACGTTATTATATATATTTTCAAAAACAAAACTTTGTTCAAATATATGATTAAAAAACGCTGAAGCGTTTTGGACAATCTCATTATTGCCATTTTCTGCTTCTTTTGTCATAAATTCAAGCAAGAAGTTATTGAACGATTCTAAATGAATTAACACTAGATTTCTATCTTCCAAAATGCCTTGTAAGTTATTACCATCAGCAATCAAAGGATCAACATATAAATCTTCTACTGCTTGATCTATTGTTAATCTATTTGAATATATATTTCCATCAAAGAAATTTACGTAACTGCTTTGATTCTTATTATATGCTTGATAAGCCTCTGCTAAAGAACTATCATCTGTAATTTCTAATTCTGCTTCTAGATCAATATGATAGTTAACACCCAGTAATTCTCCTAAATAATATGGATATACACCATAGTTTTGACACGCGTAGGATGCGATTGTTGATTTAACAGGTAAAACATTTCTAAAATTGTTAATAAATACTGAAGAACTAGCAAACCATAATATTGCAATACCTAAAATACCAATAAGCGTTTGTTTTAGATGTGTCTTTAATTTGATTTGATTATATTTTTTAACACTTGTCCAAACAGTTAAACCAAGTAGGGTAAAAGTTGGAATAAATACAACTATTCGATAGTAGTTAAATAATTCATGAAAAACTTCTCTTACTGTTGAAGATGCGAAGCCTTCAGCAGGATTATTAAATATAGTTAATCCCTCTTTTGCTAATGCTGTACCAAAAAACAATGTAAATACACCAAATGCGAAAATCAAAAAATTTAAAATGAATGTCAGGGATGTCAAATAGATCATTCTAGCTTTCACGTGATGAAAAATATTGTTTCCAATTAAAACTAACAATAAAAGAATAGCCATATTCCCTAAAATAGCATTCACTTCACCAACAAATGTATGTGGAAAGGGTGCTATGTATTTATTGAATAATAGCGTTGTTAAAAAATATGTATTAAAAATATTCAGTATTAAAAATAAACTAACAAAAACATTGTATGTTTTCTTCTTTTGTTCTATTTGCATAAATTCCCACCTATCTATACTATCTCTTTAGTATTATACAATAAAAAAAACATACAAGTAAATGTATGTTTAATTGTGTGATACACTTCAGTGCTTAAGCAACTCTTAAAAATTTTAATAAATTTTGGAATTCAAGTGTACCAAAATTATGTTTTCTGAGTCCTTTAGAGTTTAATTTCATCGTTTCTGAATCAAATTTAACTTCCGCTTTGATTGTTCCTTGTTGTTCATATGATACTTGATCTGCAATACCTAAGAAACTCAGTGTTTTTTGATCAGGATATGATGTTTTCAATTTACTTACTGATGAATCGTTATTGATTTGATCAAACATATCAACGATTGGTTCATCTGATGAGAAAACTGCGTTAAATTCTAGAAATGATTTATCTCTATTTGGTGATTGAGTATTAATGACATTGCCTTTGAACGAAAACTTCCATTCTTTTCCACTGGTCATACAGTAGACTTCAGCAGGAACTTTTGATTCTTTATAACGATATTTCTCATTCACATATCTTCCTTTATTTGTTTTTAGGATAAAGATCATATCAACATTTTGATCGCCATGCAATGTTTTTCTTAAAGTTAATTGATTCCCTTCATTATCTTTAAGTGTGAAATCATAATTGTTAAAATCCTCATGTTTTCCTGTATCAATTAATGCATAATTTTCTGCATAATCAACAATAAGTTTATGGTCATTTTTTAGTTTAAGCAATTGTTTTTTAATTTTCTTTTCACTCATTTTTTTCATCCCAGAAACTCCTTTTCATATAGGTGTAAGGCTAGTTTATTAATAGTCGGTAGTTTATATGATTCGCCGTATGTAGCTAGCATATCCTCAATGACATATCTTACGATCAACTGTTCAGCATAAACGGTTGGATGAATACCATCCAAGCAAATCATTTTGTTAGGATGTTCAGTGTCTAAGAACACTCTTCTAATATCAATCGTTTCTACATTAAGTGCCTTCGCCACTTCTAATAATGTCACATTGTATAATTCATGATGTCTATATATATGTTCAACGTCTCCTAAGAAATACAATACATTTTTCATGTCAAATACGTTTCGAGCAATCCATTTGTAATATTTTTTAGAGTTAATAGTTGGTAGTGTTAGTAAAATTGGTTTTATGTTTTTTGATTGAATTAATTTAATCATATCCATTAATGTTTTTTTGTATTCATTAATTGGTGTGTTAGGTTGATAATTCCTTGATTTAACTGCAGCTACTTTTTTCCAATCAAAGTCACAATCGTTGCCACCATATTCTAAAACGATGACATCTACTAAAGGATTAGAGTCTAAGTATGTTTTTAGTTTCTCATAACCATAAGTGATAGTTGCACCAAATCTAGAATGATTATCTATCTTAATATGTAATTGTTCTTCAATGGCATTCCAATCAATGCCGTGTCCAGTTGTATATCTTTTGCTTTTAGAATCATAAATTATACCTTTGGAAACTGAGTCCCCAAATATGGCTACATGCTTCATGTTCATCACCCTTCCTTTTGTATACTTCAATCATACAACGAATGTGAAAATTTTATTATCTACCCTATCAGAAGATTACTACACTGAATGAAACGGTCCAGTAGAGTTTGCTTTTTTAACTCTACTCTCCGTAGAATTATAGTTTTTTTATTAAAAAATGATATAATATAGATATGGAAAATGAACTTATGAGAGCAATTCTTGCCGAAAATATACAATTTTATCGTAAACAAATAAAAATGACTCAACTTGAACTTGCTGAATACTTAAGTTATTCAGATAAAGCTGTTTCTAAATGGGAACGTGGTGAAGGCGTACCTGATATTTATGTTTTAGGTAGCTTAGCCGAACTTTTTGGACTATCTTTAGATGAATTAGTTTATAAAAAACACAAAGCGTTCGTCCCACAATCTGTAAGAAACAAAAGACATCTAACGACGACGCTAGCTGCCTTTGCTTTAGTATGGGTAATTGCTGTTACTTTTTATAGTGTAGGATCTATGCTTGCACTTGATGGTTTCCCATTATGGTATTCTTTTATCGTAGCGATTCCAATATCTGCTGTTGTTTTATTAGTATTTTCATGTATTTGGAGTAGAAGACCTATTGTTGTCACAATGATTTCAGTACTACTTTGGACACTTGCTTTAACACTAACCATTCTATTGCTTCCTAGTTTAAGCAATAGTTATTTATTCTTTATTATTGCTATACCGGCTCAAGCTGTTATATTATTTGTTAATTACAGTGTCAAGTACTCAAGAAAAAACAAATCTTAAGCATTATACATAATTACTCTTATAGGCGAAGAAAATGAAATTTTATATTAAATAAAACTTTTTTACTTTGAAGGACAAATTTGATGTTTTCGATGATAATCAAAATATCAAATATCAGATTCATGGTAGATTTATGAGCCTGTCGAATTGTTTAAATTTGATAACTTTAGATGGTGAAACATTATTTAAAGCTCAAAGAAAAGTTTTATCTTTTCTACCAAAATATTTTTGGATTCAGACCTAATTTTAATTTAACCATAAAAGATAAAGCTTACCTAGTATCTGGTAGTCTATTTGCCCATTCCTTTTACATTGAAGAAAACAGTGTCCAAATTGCACCTATTAACAAAGACGTCATCTCTTGGGGGGATACTTATGAAATTACTATTACTCAAGAAAAAAACATAGAACTATTACTATTCATTGTTATCATTCTTTATCAAATAATACATGAAAATAATAGATAAAAAGAAAAAGCACACAATCCATTAGGCAGTGTGCTTTATTACTTAACTTTGCTATTATTTTTTACTAACAACAAGATTCTTCTTTGAATCTTGTTTTTCTTTTTTATTATCAGTTTTAATATAATCAATCAATATCACGCCAATACCACATAAAGGGATTGCAAAAATAATACCCCATACACCTAACACACTACCGAAAAATAGCATGGAAACTAAAATTAATAATGGATTAATGTTCATTGCTTCCCCAGCTAGTTTGGGAATAATGATATTATTTTGAGCAAACTGTATAATCATATTGGCACCTATTAAAATAAGTGTCGCCCATACTGGGTTAACTGTCAAGCTATCAATCCAAAGGAATGTTACTTGACTTACAGAGAAGAAATAAATGATTGGTAATAGCAACCCTAAGAATGGTCCTAAATAAGGCACTAAATCTAAGAATGCTAATATGGCTGCAAAGAATATTGCATATCCAATAGGAATACCACTAAGCATAAATACGCCAAAGAAAATAACAAATAAAAATAACATAGAAACAATTTTACTTCTAAAATATGCGACTACCGCATGGTTTGATTCTGATCCAATATATTCGATGTGATTTTGCCAAGCTTTGGGAAGTACTGAATTCATAGTTATAAATATCTTATCTTTTTCATATAAAAAGAACCACAAGAATATGGGTACTAATACAATTGTCGTAATTGTTTGGAATGCACCAATAGCAATCGCTCCAAAAGATCCTAGTAAGGAAGTATAATCATAATCGGATACAATAGTATATATTTTGTCATAAACACCCTTTAAATTGTTACTTGCTGCCCAATCTTCAACTACAGATAATACATTGGAACTAATAATACTGTTGTAAATGTTAGTTCCTTGGTTAATCATGAATGTAATAATAAATATAATTACACCCACTAGCATGCCAATGGATATAGTAATTGTCAAAATAACAGATAGCCATTTCGGTACTTTATGATGAATAAGTCTCTCTGTAAAAGGATTCATTAAATATGTAATCATTAAAGCGATAAGTGCAGGTACTAAAACTAAATGTAGTCCTTGCATAATTCGATTAATAATATTTCTAGGATAGGTTGTATTCAGCAGATTTAGAAAATAAAATGCTACTAAGACACCAATAACAATTAACACAATGTAAAGAATTTTTTTATACGTCTTCATAAAAATCTCCCCTAATGAATAAATAGCACATCAAAACGATGTGCTTTTATTTTATTTTTCATCAAACAAACTTTCTTTAGAAATAACTTCTTCTTTTTTTGCTTCAACTTCAACAGGTTCAAGTTCAACAGATTCAACTACTTTTTTATCAACTTTAACATCCAAAGCTTCTTGTATAAATTGTTCTGTATCTTCCTTTTCTTCCTCATCATCACTCTTTGGTACTAATGCAATTGTTGATACCTTATGATCAGGTCTCAACTTGATGATTCTTACACCTTGTGTTGCACGTTTAGTCTGTGAAATTTGATCTACATGTGTTCTTATAACAACGCCTTTATCTGAGATGACAATTAAATCATCATCATTAGTAACTGATCTTAAGGTAGATAATTTACCATTTTTATCCGTAATGTTAATTGTCTTAACACCTTTACCACCACGCATTTGAAGTCTATATTCTTCAACATTAGTTCGTTTACCATAACCTTTTTCAGTAATAACTAAAATTTCTTGATTGCTATTTTCTACAACTGCGATTCCGACAACTTCATCATTATCCCCTAAAGTCATACCTCTAACACCAGCAGCTGTACGCCCAACTGGTCTAACATCTGTCTCATTGAAACGAATTGCTTTACCATTAGATGCCCCAAGAATAATTTCTCTTGTGCCATCTGTTATTCTTACATTTAATAGTTCATCATCATCTTTTAGTCCAATCGCGATAATACCATTTGTTCTAATATTTTTAAATGATGATACTGGTGTACGTTTGATAATTCCTTTTTTAGTAATGAATGTTAAAAATTGATTTTCATCTTCAAAATTCTTGACACTTGTAAAGTTAGCCAATGTTTCATCCTTGTCAAATTGTAATAAATTAACAATTGGAAGTCCTTTAGCTTGTCTTGAAAGTTTAGGAATTTGATAACCTTTAATCTTATAGACACGACCTTTATTCGTGAAGAATAAATGATAGTCATGAGTTGATGTCATCAGCATATGTTCAACGTAATCATCTTCGTGAACCTTGATACCTGACATGCCAACGCCACCGCGGTTTTGTGTCTTATAGTGATCAACGTTCATTCGCTTAATATAGCCATTATTGGTAACTGTAATAATCACATCTTCTACTGGGATTAAGTCTTCATTTTCGATACTTAAATCTTCTGAAAGATTAATTTCAGTTAATCGATCATCAGCATATTTTTCTTTAACTTCTAATAATTGATTTTTAATTATTTCGAATTTTCTTTCATGTGAAGAAATAATATCTTTGAAATCCGTAATCTTAACTTCTAACTCAATTGATTCGTTTTCGATACGTTCGATTTGTAGACCCGTTAGGGTTTGTAATCTCATATCTAGAATTGCACGCGCTTGAATTTCTGTTAATTCATATCTTTCAATTAATCCGTTTCTTGCATCTTCGGGAGCACTTGCTTCTTTGATGATTTTGATTGCTTCATCAATGTCATGAAGTGCTTTTAATAAGCCTTGTAGGATATGTTCTCTTGCTTCAGCCTTTTCAAGTTCAAACTGCGTTCTTCTTTGTACAACTTCAAGTTGGTGTTCAATATAATATTTTAAGATATCTTTTAATCCAACCATCATTGGTTGACCCTTAACTAAAGTAATCATGTTGATACCAAATGTTGATTGTAACTGTGTATATTTAAATAAATTGTTAAGGACTACTTCTGGTTCTACATCTCTTCTTAATTCAATAACAATACGCATACCTTTACGATTTGATTCATCGCGCAAATCTGTAATACCATCAATAATTTTATTTTTAGCAACATCTGCAATCTTTTCAATTAATGTTGATTTATTAACTTGATAAGGAATTGCAGTAATGATGATACTATTTTTGTTCTTATGTCTCACGATTTCACTTGTTGCACGCATCGCGATTAATCCACGACCGTTTTCATAAGCTTCTCTTAATCCTGTTAATCCTAAAACTTGTCCTCCTGTTGGAAAGTCGGGGCCTGGAATATAATCCATAAGTTCAGTTACACTAATTTCTTCGTTATCCATATACGCTAGTAAGCCGTCAATTACTTCACCAAGGTTATGTGGTGGAATGTTTGTTGCCATACCAACGGCAATACCGGTAGAACCATTAACTAATAGGTTCGGAATTTTTGTTGGTAATACGCTTGGTTCTTGTTCTGATCCATCATAGTTATCTATGAAATCTACTGTATTTTTATCTAAGTCTGCAACTAATTCCCCAGCAATTTTACTCATTCTTGCTTCGGTATAACGCATTGCAGCAGCACCATCACCATCGACAGAACCAAAGTTACCATGTCCATCTACAAGCGGCATTCTATAACTGAATGGTTGTGCCATACGAACCATTGCATCATAAATACTTGAATCACCATGAGGGTGATATTTCCCCATAACTTCCCCAACGATTCTCGCTGATTTTTTATGTGGTTTATCTGCTGTATTATTTAGCTCTGACATACCAAATAAAATACGTCTTTGAACTGGTTTAAGGCCATCTCTTACATCAGGTAGTGCTCTTGAAACGATAACGCTCATCGCATAGTTTAAGAATGAGGTTTTCATTTCAGATGAAATATTAATTTCTTTGACTAGACCTTCTGTGGTTTTTGTTGTTTGATCATCCATGTCTCTCATCTCCTATACATCAATATTATTCGCGTAAATCGCGTTTTCTTGTATAAATTGTTTTCTTGGTTCAACTTCTTCACCCATAAGCATGCTAAATACCATATCAGCGTCCATTGCATCTTTAAGTGATACTTGAAGTAATGTTCTAGTCTCCGGATCCATTGTTGTTTCCCATAATTGTTCAGGATTCATTTCACCAAGACCTTTATATCTTTGAATATTTGGTCTTCCATTGATTTCTTTTAATACTTGATCTAATGCTTCGTCAGAGTATAAATATTCAACACGTTTACCTTGTTGAATCTTATACAGAGGTGGTTGTGCAATATACACATACCCTAGGTCAATTAATGGTTTCATGTATCTGAAGAAGAATGTTAATAATAGTGTTCTAATGTGTGCACCATCAATATCAGCATCGGTCATGATGACAACTTTGTGATATCTTGCTTTTGATGAATCAAATTCTTCACCAATACCAGTACCAAATGCTTGAATCATTGATAAAATTTCTTTATTGCTTAAAATCTTATCAAGTCTTGCTTTTTCAACATTTAACACCTTACCACGAAGTGGTAGAATTGCTTGGTATTCTGATTCTCTACCTTGTTTAGCTGACCCGCCGGCAGAATCCCCTTCGACGATGTAGATTTCTGAGATTGATGGATCTTTACTTCTACAATCAGCTAATTTAGATGCGAATCCCAATGTATCAAGTGGTGACTTTCTTCTCGTTGCTTCTCTAGCTTTCTTCGCAGCTTGTCTAGCACGTGATGCTAGGATGCATTTTTCAATAATCAATTTAGCATCATTAGGATTTTCCATTAAATATCTTTCTAATCCTTCACCTGTGATTTGGCTAGCGATTTGTCTTACTTCTGGATTTCCTAATTTTGTTTTTGTTTGTCCTTCAAATTGAGGATCAGGATGTTTAACTGAAATAATTGCTGTCAAACCTTCACGTGTGTCATCACCAATAAGTGATTCATCTTTTTTAAAGATGTTGTTATCATTTCCATATTTATTAATCACACGCGTCAATGCCATCTTAAATCCATCTTCATGCATACCACCTTCATGGGTATGAATGTTATTAGCAAATGAATTAATGTTTGAAGCATATGAATCATTATATTGCATAGCAATTTCAATAGAAACACCATCAACTTCTTTTTCAATAAAAATAATTTCTTGAGTTACTCTACCTTTGTTTTTATTTAAGAATTCAACATATTCGATAATACCACCTTCGTAGTGATATACATTTTCAATTGGTGTATCTTTTCTTAAATCAACGATTGTGATTTTAATACCACGATTTAAAAAAGCTAACTCTTGAATTCTATTTCTTAATGTTTCATAATCATAGACTTGAGTTTCTTTAAATATTTCAGGATCAAACTTAAATGTTACGATTGTTCCCGTATGATTACTATCACCAATCTCTTCAACTTGAGTAACCGGTAATCCTCTTTCATACTTTTGTTGATAACTTTTGTTGTTTCTATGTATTTCAACTAAATACCATTCTGATAACGCATTAACAACAGATGCCCCAACACCGTGAAGACCACCTGATACCTTATATGATTGTCCATCAAATTTACCACCAGAGTGTAATGTCGTTAAAATTGTTTCAACTGCAGGTCTACCTGTTTTAGGGTGTAAATCCACAGGGATACCACGACCATCATCTGTAACACGAATGAGTTCACCAGGTAATATCTCCAATTTGATGTTTTGAGCAAATCCACCTAAAGCTTCATCGATTGCATTATCAACAATTTCCCAAACCAAATGATGTAAACCTCTAGAACCTGTACTCCCAATATACATGCCAGGACGTTTTCTAACGGCTTCCAATCCTTCTAATATTTGAATATTTGATGCATCATAATTTGACATAAGTTATCTCCTTCTTTAGCTCAATGCTTTGCATTTGACTATTTTCTATTGGTATGGCACTATTCATCATAATTTGATGATGTTCTGGTAAGTTCTCAATTAAGATTTTTTGTTTATCTAAATCAAGTTCACTAAGTACATCATCCAAACATAAAATAACTTGCCTTTTTGTTTTATTTTCAATCCACTCTAATAACGCTAGTTTCAACGATATAACGATTAATCGCTGTTCCCCTTGTGAAGCATAGTTTTTAGCGTCAAAACCGTTAAATTCGAAGCCTAAGTCATCTCTATGAGGACCTGAGAGTGTATTTTGATATAAAATATCCTGCTTTTGTTGTTTTGTGAGATGTTTTTTAAACTGTTTTTCATCAACATCTGGTTTATATATAAGCGATATTTGATGACTGCTAAATTTTTTATATACATTTTTTAAATATCCATTAATCTCATCAACAAATACGCTTCTAGATTCAATTAATTCGATGCCTACATCGTAGAGTTGATCACCAAGAATATTTAAAAATGTATAATCGTCAGTAATGGTCACTTTTTTTAATAAACTGTTACGTTGTTTTAATATTTTCTTATATTGGTTTAGTAACGATAGATATGATTTATTAATTTGTAACATTTCCAAATCAACAAATTGTCGTCTTATATTAGGTGCTCCAGAGATTAACTCTAAATCACTCGGTGAGAACAAAACAACACTTAAATGACCAACGAACTCACTTAATCTGCGTTTTTCAACACCATCAATAAACGTCCTTTTACCAGTTTTGGAAATTGTAATCTCATATTGATGTCGATCGGTTTCTAATTTAACTTGAGCAAAGAGTTTATCTTTTTGAATGAGTTGTTTTTCATCTGTAGTTCTATGAGATTTGGTTGTAGCTGCAAAGTATATACTTTCTAATATACTTGTTTTTCCACTACCATTTTCTCCATAGATGTAAACAAAAGGTTGATTAATTTTTAATTCATAATTTTCGTGGTTTCGAAAATTTCTTAGTTTAATTTTTCGAATCATAAACAATACGATAGACTTGTTTGTCAATCTTAATTACATCACCGTTATATATTTTTTTCCCGCGTTCAGTTTTTTTTTCTCCATTGAGATAAACATCGTTTTCCCATAAAAAAAACTTAGCTTCTCCACCAGATCCAACGAAAGCTTCAGCTTTTAAAAATTGTCCTAAAGTTATATATTCTGTATGTATATTAAAATCTTTCATGAGTCATACCTCTTAGTTTTCTTTTTATATTATATCATAATATAAAGGAAAAATCACTGTTTTTTGGCGTTTTTATTGCCTAACTTGCACCATTTAGTCTCTAACAAATAAAAAAAGCCAGAAATCTAAAATTTCGGCTTTATTTTTCGGTTTTTTTAATTAATCAATTCTAACAGGTAAGATTAAATGTAATAAATCTTGATCTAAATTCCCTTTGATAACAAACGGTTTAACTTCACCCGCAAATGAGACAACGACTTCACTTGAACTAAATGATTTTAATGCTTCAACTAAGTATTTAGAACTGAATGCGATTTTAATTACTGGTCCAATAGCATCTCCTGATGGAATAATTTCTTCTAATGCATCCCCAATTTCATGATTAGTTGAACTCATCTCAACAACATGATCAGGTCTTAGACTTAATTTGATGATGTTATAATTTGTTTCTCTATCTTTTGGAGATAATAAGGAAACGCGTTCTACTGCTTTTAATAACTCTTCTTTATTAAATGGAATTTCAACTGGAAACTCTTTAGGGATAATTCTTAAAGTATCTGGATAATTACCTTCTAATAATCGAGTTTGGAATAATATATTCTTCATTTTAAATAAGACTTTATTCGGATTAATGTATAATTCAACATCATTGTTATAATTATCTAAAATTTTACTTAATTCATCTAAACTCTTATTTGGAATAACGATATCAAAATTTTTGCTGTGTGTTCTTAATTTAACATTCTTTTGAGATAATCTATAACTATCTGTTGCAACACAATATAATAAATTATCGTGATATTTAAAATTAACACCAGTTAAAATAGGTCTTTTTTCGCTTGAAGCAGTGGCAAAATTTGTTTCTCTAATCACTGATTTTAATAATTGACTATCTAATATAATAGGATCATCTAAATCTAAAAAATCTACCTCTGGATAATCTTCAACATCCATCAAGCGAAGTTTAAATTCTGAACGATCTGCTTTAATAACAATAATTTTATCTTCTATTAACGCAAATTCTACAACACTTGCAGTTATCTTACGCATAATTTCTATTAAATATCTACCAGGTATAGCTACTTTACCAGTTTGTTTGATTTTTAAATCATTTTCATCAACAAAAACTTGAATCGCTACATCTGTGTTACTTGAAGTTAAAATCATATGGTCTTCATGAACTTCGAATTTAATAGCATATAAAATAGGAAGTGGTGTTTTATTTGGTAAACCTTTTTGAACATTTAATAAATGATTTAATAAAGTGTCTCTTTCAATACTAAAAATCATAGCGCAGCTCCTTTATTTTCTTATTTTAGTTATTATTTATTGTTGTTAGTCTATGTGGGTAAGTGGAAAACCATAGTTATTGGCTTTGTTCACCTATTATTATACCATATTTTCCACATTTTATAAACATTATTTTTGTGTAAAATGGTCAATTTTTTTATTGATGGTTTCAACAGCTAAACGAAGTGTAGAATCTTGTTTTAATTCGTTTTCGATTTTCTCACAAGCAGCTAAAACTGTAGAATGATCACGGTTACTAAATAGCATACCAATTGTTTTATAAGGGACATTATATCTGTTTTTTATTAAATACATGGCGATATGTCTAGGTAAGATATATTTTGAATGTCTTTTCTTTCCAATAAGGTCATCTAAACTGATACCATAGAAGTCACTAACGATTGATTGGATGCGATCATAATTGTTTTCATTTAAAGAATCACTCTTACGCTTTGTCTTTAATAATGGCTCTAGTGCCTCGTTAACTGTCTCTAATGTCAAATCAAGATTATTTGCTAGGCAGTAGAATAGAACACGTTTAAGAGCACCCTCCAATTCCCTAATATTTGTTACAAAGGATGATGCTATAAATTCTAAAACTTCACTTGGAATATCATGTATATCTGAAGATTCAGTGACTAATTTCCGTTTTAGAATTTCAATTCTATGTTCTAAATCAGGTACTTGAATATCAACGGTCAATCCAACTTCAAATCTTGATGTCAGACGCGACATGATATTTTTTAATTCAGATGCAGGTTTATCACTGGTGATAACAATTTGCTTGTTGTGATGATACAAATAATCAAAAAGTTTAAAAAATTCCATTTGAGTTTTTGTTGCGCCACCTAAAATTTGAATATCATCGACTAATAAGACATCTAGATCTCTATATTTATCGTTAAATTCATCCATTTGTTGACGTTTCAACAAGTTTGCAAAATCTTCTATAAATCCATCAGCTTTTACATATAAAACTTTCTTTGTAACATCATTATCCAATACATAATTTCCAATTGCTTGCATCAAATGGGTTTTCCCTAATCCAACATCTCCGAAGATGTATAAAGGGTTTGCTACTGTACCAGGTTGATCAGCAACTTTCATCGCCATTCTGAAAGCGAAATTATTACTTTTCCCAACAACAAAATTGTCAAAAGCGTATGTTGCATTTAAATTACCTGGTCGATATTTTAAATCTAAGTTTCTTTCAGGACTTGTCAAAGTCTCTTCAGGAACTAGTTCGGATTCTATAACAAATTTAAATCGGATTGGACTACCATGATATTTTGTAGCTAGATCGTTAATTTTATTTAAATAAAATCGATTAATGCGATTTTTAATAAACTCGTTAGATACTAAAATATATACGTGGTTATTTGAATACTTTAGTGTTTCTTTCAAAGGCTCAAAAACATCGTTAAATGTTTCCTCTGAAAAGATATGTTCAAGATCGTATCGTATTTTTTGCCACAATTCATCGTAATTATTCATATATAAACCTCTTTGTTCACTTATGTAAAAATAGGATAACATGTATTACTAAAAAACAAGCAAATAATTACCCACATTATTTGTGGATAACTTTTATATTAAATGGTCATATTGTGGATTATTTGTGGATAACTTTTAACTTTTATCCGCTTTATAGAAGTGTTTATATGCTTTTTCCAGTTATCCACACTAAGTCGTTAAAAGTGGGAAAGTTATCCACATTTTGTAATGTAAAATTTGTGTGGGAAATTATAAAACATATGCAATAAAGTATTTATAAAAAAAAGTAGATTATTTATTATTGACAATCTTTGTCTTATTATATATAATAAAAAAGCATGGTTTCGCAAGGAAAGGTGGTTTTATTGTGAAAAGAACTTATCAACCAAGTAAACTTAAACGTCAAAAGACACATGGGTTTAGAGCTAGAATGGCTACTCCAGGTGGTAGACGTGTATTAAAAAGCCGTAGAGCAAAAGGCCGCGCGCAACTAACTGTATAAAATTGATTATTTTAAAAAACCAGGACTACTCGACTAAAATAAAAACTGTTTTATTTTTGAGTAGTCCTTTTTTTACAGTTTAATATGAAAAAAGAATATCGCATAAAAAAAAGTAGCGAAATCGATGCGATTTTTAAACATAGAAAATCAAGAAATAATCAATGGTATGGTCTACATCAAAGATCAAACACTTCAAACATACATTTTAGATTTGCCTTATCTATAGGTAAAAAATATGGAAACGCAGTCGAAAGAAATTTAGCGAAAAGACGTCTGAGAATGATTGTTGCTGAAATTGCACCCAATATAAAAGATGATGTAGATTTCGTTATCGTGGTTAAACCATTATCTAAAATGTTAAATTATCAAGAAATGAAGATGAATATAAACGAATTAGTAAAAAAATCAAAATTAACGGAGACTAAACATGCATAATATTAAAAAAGTATTATTCACTTTTGTAATTTTATTTGCAGTAGTTGCGTTAACGGGTTGTCGTGGTGAAGATCCTTTAGCAAAAATTATTGTCAATAATCCAATTGGAGACGAATCAGGGAATTTAATTGTTTTTGATTATGATGAAACAATTAATGTGCGTGGTGAAGATGGTTATTCATATTGGACAGTTACAGAAGGAGGAGTCGCTACCTTACAAACAGTTTCTTCTGATGACACAACTTTGTATGACACTTATACAGACGAAGTACTTGACGGAGGTGGAGTTATTAGAACATATACCTATGGTAAAAATTCTGATGAAAAAGCACTCAATCCTCAATTTCAAGTCTACATTTTACCTGAAACAGCACCTGTCAGTGATGATATAGTACTTGTTGTTTTTAGATTTAATGAAGCGAGCAACGTTATATATAACGTTGGAGAAGAATTTAAACCAGAAAATGTTGAAGCTTATGCTATTCAAGCAGATGGTGATGTGATTTTACTTCACGAGACGTTAAGCGAAACTGCATACGCACAGCTTTTTTCAACACCTTATATACCACTAACTAACGGTAAGTTTGCTAAACAAGAAGCATTTACAGTTAATTTCAGTTATGGTGGTGTAACAACTTCTTTTGAATCATATGTTGGAACGGGACAAAATCCAATTACTGTTGAAGCAGCAAATTGGTTTGATTATATCTTAATTATTCCGGTTGCATTTATTATGCAATTCTTTGCAGGATTAGCAGGTAATTCATTTGCAGTCGGTATTATTATCACTACAATCATTGTAAGAACTCTTGCGTGGCCAATTTATGCCAA
Source organism: Acholeplasmataceae bacterium (assembly GCA_965140505.1). GTDB lineage: Bacteria > Bacillota_I > Bacilli_A > Acholeplasmatales > Acholeplasmataceae > WOFB19. The sequence continues at coordinate 1,276,884 of OZ223250.1, read as the reverse complement.
GAGTAACGATATGACAATGCGTATGAGTTTAGCACAGCCAGATTTACAACGTATTCAACAAAAATACGCGACGCGTAAAGATCCGCAGTCACAACAAATGATGCAGATGGAAACAATGCAAATTTATAAGAAACATAAAATTGGCGTGACTGGATGTTTGATGCCATTCTTGCAAATGCCAATATTTATAGCGATGTATCGTGTTGTACTAAGAATCACACTTGAAGGTGGTATGTATGCTGATAAAGTGTCAAATACTCACTTCTTAGGTATTAATTTAGCAGCTGGTAGTCAAGGTTTATTATCTGCTAGTGGTATATTAGCAGTTATCGTTGGTGGAACAATGTTTGCCTTACAACAAATTTCACAAAAGAAACCAAGTTATGCTAAGAATACTGGTACTCAAAACCAAACCTCACAGGCACAACAAACACAACAAACAATGAAGATGGTAAGTTATTTCATGGTATTCATGATGGCGACCTTTGCTTATAGTAATAATGCGTTGGCTTTATATTGGGTTGTTGGTAACTGTTACTCAATTTGTCAAACTTTGATTAACCGTAGAATTAACGAAAAGAGACACGAACAGATAAAACAAAAAGAATTATTGGGGTGATTTGATGTTAAAGAGAGTAGAAATTGAAGCGAAAACAGAATTAGAAGCGATGAAGTTAGCTTCTGAAGCATTAAAGATACAAGGCGATAAGATCAAACTTGAAGTCATTAAAGAGAAAAAAGGTTTGTTGGGATTAGGAGCTTCTGTTTTATATGAAGCCACACCTAATGTATCGCTTGTTACCGAAGGTAAAGTCTATTTAGAAAACATACTACAAACGCTTGAAGTTGATTGTCGTATGGAAGCTAGAACATTACAGGATGGTGAGGAAATCCATTATTTAGTTGAAAGTGATGAGAATGCATTGTTAATTGGACGTGAAGGAAGAACACTTAGAAGCCTTCAATTCTTATTAAGAAATTATTTGAACACTTTTGTTGATGGTAAGATCGTAGTTTCACTTGATATTGGAAACTATTATGAAAACCATCAAAGACAGTTAGAAATTTTAGCAACTAAAACAGCTAAAGAAGTCGCTAAAACGCATATAGCAGTTAAACTGGATCCTATGAACGCTTTTGATCGTCGAATCATTCACACTAAATTAAGCGAATGGCGTGATGTAACAACAGAATCAGAAGGCGATGGCGAAGAACGCGCATTAGTTATTAAACCTAAAAAGTAGTCTTGTACTACTTTTTTTTATGATATAATTTAGTTAAACTTTCAAAGGAAATGATCATTATGATGTTTTTATTAAAAATCAAAAATAGAAAACATAAAAAAAGTGCCATAGTACGTATATTAAATATACTACTTTTTATTATTGTTGCGGGCATTATGTATAGCATAGGTGTTGCATCTTATGAAAATATGCAAGTGTATATAGATACAAAAGCGTTTAAAGAACGTGCAACCACTGAAATCGCTGTTGATTATGAGTATAACGAGGGTGTTATACAAAAGAGAATTTATCATGTTGTTCCACGTGAAACATCGTGGGAATTAGAAGATACACGTAGTGTATTTTATAATGAAAATAAAAAATATTTGGGACAAATTGGAGATATCTATTTAACACAACAATCACCACTACCGGAAATTCCGGTCATTCATCAATTTGTGGGATTCTACTTTGGAGGTCATGCTACATTTAAGGCTGAAAGCAATACTTTTTATGAAGCTACAGGCATGACGGGCAGTTTTAAGGATATTATTGCGGCGATTAAACTACCAAACGATGTCGTAAGCAATTTAGGTTTAGAAGCTAGTCAAACAGCATCAAATTTTTGGTTAAACCCTAATTATAGAAATGAAGAATCCGATGGCTATAATGCATATGGTACGTACTACAGAACGAAATTTTATGGTCTTCGAGTTAAAAATATTGATCAAAACAACTTAACAGGATTGATTGATTTTGGTAAATCTATTAAAGATAAAGCAGCATATAATTATTTGTTTTTTCTTGATATGACTAATAAGTATTATTGTACAGATATGGTGAGTCGTGCGTATCAAAGCATTATGTTAGATGAAGACAAGCAAGGGTTATACGCAAAAACATTGAACGATGACGGATTTATTACATCGGTTAATGATATTATCCTATCAAATGACACATACATAACAACATATGTCGAAATTATTGACGATGTTGTCCACATTTATTACTTAGAAGATGTAGAATAGGAGAAAAAATGACTGATATTATCACAATTAGTTTAATTTCTGTCGCTGTTATTTTATTGGTTGTTTTATTAATTTTGCAAAGAAAATCAAAAAATAACGTAAATTCTAATGATATTGATCAAAACGAAGTCACAGAATTAAAACTATATCTACAAAAAGAATATAGCATGCTTAGAGAACACATGTTAAAGTTGTTTCATGAATCAAGCAGTTCAAATCAAAAAGATTTAAATATATTTAAAGACTACATGATGAAAAATATAAATGATCAAATGAAAAACATTAACGAAAAAGTTGAAGCGCGCCTTGGACAAGGCTTTGATAAGACAAATAAAACATTCCAAGATGTGATTGAACGACTTGCTAAAATTGATAGTGCACAAAAGAAAATTGAGGATTTGTCAACCGAGGTTGTACAGTTAAATAATATTCTAACAGATAAGAAATCTAGAGGTACTTTTGGAGAAGTTCAACTAACGCAAATTCTACAGTCTGTAATGGGTGATAATAGAGCACTCTATGAACTTCAAAAAAAACTTTCAAACAATATGAAAGTTGATGCCCTATTACATGCTCCAAAACCACTTGGAGATATCGCTGTAGACTCTAAATTTCCACTTGAAAATTACCAACGAATGGTAGATAAAAAAATAAGCAATTTAGAACGGGTAAGCGCAGAAAAAGAATTCAAAAAAGATGTTAAAAAACACATTGATGATATTGCTACAAAATACATTATTAGAGATGAGACTGCTGAGCAAGCATTTATGTTTATTCCAGCTGAAGCAATTTTTGCTGAAATCACAGCTTATCACGAAGATATTATCACTTATTCTCAAAAGAAAAACGTGTGGTTAGTATCTCCAACAACGCTGATATCAACGCTTACAACAATCTTGACAATTGTTAAAAATATGGAGCGAGATAAACAAACATCAATTATCTTAACAGAGTTAAGAAAATTGGGAGATGAATTTAGCCGTTATTCTGATCGCTGGGCTAAACTAAAAAGATCAATTGAAACGGTATCAAACGATGTGAATAGTGTGAATATTTCAAGTGAAAAAATCACTAAAAAATTTAATTATATTCAAGATACAAAATTTGATGATATTCTTGAAGAAAACATAGATAGTAATTCAACATTGACATCAGGTGAGTAATCACATATAATAGTCGTATAAATCGTTGAAGAGACAGCGCTAAATAGATACTGCGTAAAAGCGAGTTAGTGATGGTGAAAGACTAACCGTAAGACCTAATTGGACAACACTCTGAGAGATGGAAGAAATTAGCGATAAAAGTAGACCCATCCGTACAATCTGCGTTAAAGATTTTGAGGGCTAGAAAGCATTCTAGAACTAAGGTGGTACCGCGAAAATATTTCGTCCTTAGATATATCATATTTAAGGACGTTTTTTTATTGAATAAACGCCGATAAAAGCGAGGTTAAAATATGGAAATAACAGTAAAGGAAATATTTAGAAATTCTGCTTTTTATGCAGGAAAAGAAATTACACTTTTTGGATGGGTAAGAAACCATCGTGCACAAAGTTCATTTGGGTTCATAAGTTTTCATGATGGAAGTTTTTTTGAACAACTTCAAGTTGTCTATGAAGATGATAAGTTTGATAATTTTAAAGATGTTCAAAAAATTAGAGTAGGTAGTTCAATTTTAGTAAAGGGCATATTAGAATTAACACCAGAACGTAAACAACCATTTGAATTAAAATCAACGTATATTGAATTGTTAGGTGACTCTGAAGAGAAATATCCAATTCAGCCAAAAAGACATACCAGAGAATTCTTGCGTGAAGTAGCGCATTTAAGAACTAGAACAAACCTTTTTCATGCGGTATTTAGATTAAGAAGTATTGCTGCCTTTGCAATTCATGAATTTTTTCAAAAAGAAGGATTTGTATACACACACACGCCAATTATTACTGGTAATGATGGTGAAGGCGCAGGACAAATGTTTAGTGTATCAACGTTTGATTTCAACGATATACCAAAAGATGAAGAAGGAAATGTTGATTACAAGAAAGATTTCTTTGGCAAAAAAACAAATTTAACCGTAACTGGTCAACTTGAGGCAGAAGCATATGCGTTATCGTTTAGAAATGTATACACATTTGGGCCTACATTTAGAGCAGAAAATTCAAATACACAAAGACATGCGTCTGAATTTTGGATGATTGAACCAGAAATGGCGTTCGCTGATTTACATAAGGATATGGAAGTTGCCGAAAACATGGTTAAATACGTGATTCAAGCAGTTTATGATAAAATTCCTGAAGAAATGGCATTCTTCAATCGATTTGTTGAAAAAGGATTAGACGATAGACTTAAAAATGTACTAGAAAATCCGTTTGCTCGTGTCACACATAAGGAAGCTATTGATATTTTATTAAATGCCAATGTTAAATTTGACAATAAACCAGTACAAGGTGAAGATCTAAATACTGAACATGAGAAATACCTAACAGATGTTCATTTCAAACGTCCGGTGTTTGTTACAGATTGGCCAAAAGATATTAAGGCGTTCTATATGCGCATGAATGAGGACAACGAAACAGTTGCAGCGATGGATCTACTTGTTCCAGGTAGTGGAGAACTTATTGGAGGGTCACAAAGAGAAGAGAGAATAGACTTACTTCTTAAACGCATGGATGACATGGGTGTACCTAAATCTGACCTAGATTGGTATATTGACCTAAGAAGATATGGCGGATGTGTACATTCCGGCTTTGGATTAGGTTTTGAAAGATTGATTATGTATCTAACGGGTGTAGAAAACATTCGTGATGTTATTTCGTTCCCAAGAACACCCAAAAATTGCGATTTTTAACAACAAAAATAATAAAGACCCTAGGGGTCTTTTTTATTATATTTCGTTTAAAATTGACAAATAGTAAAATTAATCTTATAATTTATGTACACACTAAAAGCGCTTACAAAATTTGGTTTATAAATTTTATGTAAAAAAGCGATACTTTAGCATTTGAAATACATTGAAATTTACAAAGTATTATTATATAATAAACATGTTGAGGTGAACATTCTATGTATTATTTGCTAAACGAGATTACAACCAATAAAATACGTACATCATACACCGTTTTTTTAGATACTTTTTAAACCACAAGTGCTTTTGATTATCCAAAGGTGCTTTTATTTTGCACAAATATAGAAGGAGCAGTTTATAAACTATGGAGATTAAATTAGAGAATCTTACGAAAGTCTTTGTTGACAAAACAGGAAAAGAGACTAGAGCAGTTGATAATATGACTATCAACATCCCTGACGGGAAACTCATCGGCTTATTAGGGCCATCTGGGTGTGGTAAAACTACAACATTATTCATGATTGCAGGCTTGCACAAACCAACAAGTGGCAAAATTATTTTTGGGGAAGAAGATGTTACAAAACTCTCACCAGATAAAAGAGGTATTGGATTAGTTTTTCAAAATTATGCACTATACCCACACATGACTGTTAAGCAAAATATACTTTTCCCATTGGAAAACCTAAAGGTAACGCGTGCCGAAGCCTTAGCACGTGTGGAAGAAATGGCAAAATTGGTTAGAATTGACGATCAGTTAGACAAAAAACCTGCTCAACTATCAGGCGGACAGCAACAAAGAGTCGCAATCGCAAGAGCGTTAGTTAAAAAACCAAGAGTTCTTCTATTAGACGAGCCACTATCAAACTTAGATGCACGTCTTCGTTTACAAACAAGAGAAGAAATTAAACGTATTCAAAGAGAAACTGGTATTACCACTATCTTCGTTACACATGACCAAGAAGAAGCGATGAGTATCTCTGATGAAATCGTTGTAATGAAATTAGGGGTTGAGCAACAAAAAGATGAACCTCAACAAGTTTACTTAAACCCAGTAAACCGTTTTGTTGCTGAATTCTTAGGTAACCCACCGATTAACATTGTTAAAGGTGAAGTTAAAAATAACTATGTATACATCAGTGGTGAAAAGTTTGCACCTAAAAAAGCAGCTGATGGAGTATATGATATAGGTCTTCGTCCAGAAGACTTTAGATTAACAACTGGTCAAGGATTAGCTATCGTAGATCCTGAAGTAGACGTTATCGGTCGTGATACAATGTTAAGATTTGATGTTAAAGATATTCAAATTAGAGCATTAGTGGATTCAGAATCATACTATGAAGCTAAAAAAGTTGTATTAACAATGCGAGAAAATAAAATTTTGTTATTTGATCAAGAAAGCGGTGACGTAGTCCAATGATTAATACCTTAAAATCTTGGATTTGGAGCGTTAGGAATTTTATTAATAGGATCAAATCCAAAATAAAAGATACATTACATTTAAATTTTCAGCTTCCTACATGGGTTAAAGCTTTAATTTATCTATCACCGGCATTAATTCTACTTGGTATATTCACATTTTATCCAATTTTAAATGCGTTTAGATTGGTTATTTATGAAGGATACAAACATGTTAGAGATGTGGATGGTAATTTAATTGAAAGTATTACAGGTTACACTCTGTTTGGTAACTTCACGACAGTACTTAGTACAGATAACTTTATTCTACCTTCAAGTCACACCGGTTCAAGTGTTGTATTAAATACATTAGCAATCGTATTTATCTCAGTGCCAGTATCTGTATTATTGTCACTATTTGTTTCTGCGGCACTTAATTCGATTAAACCACTTAAAGGGTTTTTCCAAACAATATTCTTCTTACCTTATATAACAAATACGTTGGCTATCGGGTTGGTGTTTGCTTATATGTTTCAAAGTGGTACTTCAGGTTTGGTCAATCAATTCCTGGGCATCTTCGGGATAGATCCGGTATCTTGGGTTGAGCGTGGAGCCACTTATTGGCGTGCGATGTCTGTCCTCATCATCTTTGGTATTTGGGATGGCATGGCCTTTAAAATTATGGTTTTCCTTTCTGGTATGCAAGGTATTGATAAACAATATTATCAAGCAGCAGCAATTGATGCTACACCAAAAAACAGAATATTTAGAAAAATCACTGTTCCAATGATTTCACCGATGATATTTTATATCATTGTAACTTCATTTATTGGAGCGTTTAAGACATATACATCAGTCGTAGCAGTATTTGGAGATGCCGGTCAGCCAGATAGTGCAAACTATACGCTAAAAACGATTGTATTCTATATTTATGACTACATTTACAGTGGCGAAAATTTATCTCTAGCTGCAGCTGGCTCGATTATCTTATTCGCAGTAATTTTAGTACTTACTCTTGTTCAAATGCAATTGAGCAAGCGTAGAGTACACTATTAATAAGGAGGAGCCCAAATGAACAATCAAAAAGTAAAACAAGTAAAAAAATGGGAATACATCACACAGGCTGTAGATACAGTATTCGCATTTGGATATTTAGCTCTATTCTTATATTTGTTTACTAGAATTCAAGTTCCAGTGATTGCACCTACTACAGATGAAATACTAAGATATACATATCACATCTTTGGACAAACAATCAGCGAAGGTGTATTAAACACTTGGATGAGCTTATTAGCAATTATGATGATCGTGGCCTTTCCTTTATTATTTATTAATACTAAAAAGGCTAGATATAGAGAATTTTATGAATATCACGCTTGGACAGCAAGTAGTATATTCTCACAAGGTATCATTTCGTTATTATTATTAAATCCATTTAGTTTCGGTTTAAGACTATATATCGCAAGATTTATCTTAGTTGAAACAACAGAAGGTGGATATAAAGTAGCAATTAAAACAATTTGGACTAAATTAAAAGGTCTATTTAGCGGTAAAGCAAAAGTTGTTGACTCTGAAGATGATGAAATGAAACGCCGTGTTAGAAGACAAAACATCAATAAATTATTTGGTACATTCTTCTTATATGCTTTCCTTGCAATCATGGCATTATTTATTTTCATTCCATTCTACTGGATGTTATTGACATCACTAAAGACATATTATGAAAGTAACTTGACACAAAATCCTAGATTCTTTATCGCATTGTCAGAAATGCAATGGGTAAACTACAAATATGTATTGGAAGAAGTGAACTTTGGTATTTACATTAGAAACACATTAATTGTAGGTCTTACTTCAACATTTGGTACATTGATCACTACAATTCTTGCAGCGTTCGCGTTTTCAAGATTGGAGTTCAAAGGTAGAGAAACTATATTTTCAGTATTATTAATGACGATGATGATTCCTGGTGAATTATATATCATTACAAATTTCTTAACAGTTTCACAAGCTGGTCTTGGATGGGTAGGGGGTCCAGAAGGAACCAACCATTACTTTGTAGCAATGATTATTCCATTCATGACAAGCGTGTTCTATATATTCTTTTTAAGACAAACATTTAGACAAATTCCAAACTCTTTATATCAAGCAGCTAAGGTTGATGGCTCAAGCGACTTTAAATACTTAACAAGAGTGATGATTCCAATTGCAGCACCAACAATATTCACAATCACAATCTTAAGTGTTATTGGATCATGGAATGCCTTCATTTGGCCACGTTTAGTGACAAGTGTTGGGGCAGTTGAAGAAGGAAAAGGATTCTGGTTGATTTCTGCCGCACTTCGTGATGCAGATTTTACAACAGGAGGAACTGATGCTCGCGTTATGTTCAATATGCAAATTGCAGCCAGCGCAATGGTTACAATTCCACTAATCATTGTGTTCTTATTATTAAGAAAATATATCATTTCTGGTGTTGGACGTAGCGGTATTAAAGGGTAAACTAATTTAGGAGGATAAAAATGGAAAGAAAAAGCAACAAAAAAAGAATAAGTGCTTTGGTTAAAAAAATCACAGGCTTATTCATGGTTTTAACTTTTGGTTTAATGCTAGTAGCATGTGCCGTAGAAGTTAGAAATACTGCACCTACACTAAGTGGTGTTGTATCAGAAATTGAAATTGCTTATGGCGATAGTTTTGATCCTAAAGCAGGAATCACAGCTAACGATACTCAAGATGGAGACTTAACTGCAAATATCGTATTTGAAGGTTATGACGCTTCATGGTTAGAAAATTCTGCTGGTGGTACTTATAACTACACAGTTTTCGTAGAAGATAGTGAAGGTTTAAGTGCTTCTGAAGAAGTTACATTAACTATTTTTGGTAATGTTGAACAAACAGTATCACTACTATATGTACAAACTGCTCAAACATACTATATTGGAACAAATGCTTACGATCCACTTAGAGGTGTTAAAGCGGTTGATACGAAAGACGGTGATGCAGAAGACATCACAGCTGACATTGAAGTGTTAAACTTACCATCATTAAATAGACCTGGACGTTTCACGTATACTTTAAAAGTTGAAAATGAACTAGGTGCTAGTGCAACTAAGACTGTATCACTTACTGTTAAAGCTGCTGTTAATTATATCCCAACTGAATTATCAGAAGATCCTATCGAAATCACATTGTGGCATTCTAATGGTTCAACAGTTGAAGGTGCATTAAACCAATATGCAACTGAATTCAAAGCGTTATATCCAAACATCACAGTTAACATTCAAAAGAATGGTAATAACTATGATGAATTAAGACAAAACGTAGTAAGTGCAATTAAAGGTGGTACATTACCTAATATTGTTCAAGGTTATCCAGACCACGTTGCTGAATACCTTTCAAACAATGTTATCTTAAGCTTAAATCCATATATTGATAATCCAACTTGGGGTTATGATTCAACTGATACTTCTGAGCAATTTGAAGATATCTTATGGAACTACCGTAATGAAAATAGCCAATACTCAAACGACGGTGAATACTATTCATTACCATTTAACAAATCTACTGAAGTTATGATTTATAACTCATCTGTTGTTCAAGATTTAATTGATGCTGGTACTATTTCTGAATTTCCAACAACATGGCAAGGTTTATTTGACATTGCTGATGATTTTAATGCGGTTAGCGATTCTTATATACAATCATATGGTACTAAATTAGGATTATCTGCAGCTGAAATTCAAACTGCTAAAGACCTATTTGTTCCTTACTCATATGACTCAGAAGATAATGCGTTCATCTCATTAATCCGTCAATGGGGTGGAGAATACACTGGTATTGATAGTGAAAGAAATGGTGTTTATCTATATGATTCTGATGAAGCGAGAGCAATGTTAACTTACTTCAGCAATAACCGTGATAAGATGACAATTCCATCTCATTGGGGTTCTGACTATGCTTCAGATTTATTCAAACAAGGTCAAACATTTATGACAATCGGTTCAACTGGTGGGGCATACTACAATACACCTGCAACAGTTGATGGTAAGTACTTATTTGATTTTGAAGTAGCACCTGTTCCTTATAACGCTGATCTTCCACAAGATAAAGCAGTTATTCAACAAGGTACAAATATGTCACTTATGCAAACTGGTACTGACCAAGAAAAATTAGCTTCATGGTTATTCTTAAAATACTTAACAAGTAAAGAAGTACAATTAGACTTCGCACTTGAAACAGGCTATTCACCAGTTAGAACAAGCGTTTATAGTACTCCAGAATATATTCAATTCATGGATGGTTTTGATCAAGATGGCAAAGCCTTAGAAGGTGCAATGCTTATGAGATCTAAAGCAGCTAGAGCAGCAGCTCAAGAAACTGAATATTTCTTCTTTGATCCAGCATTCGTTGGTTCCTCAGGTGTTAGAACTGCTGTTGGTGTAACTTTCTCAAGAGTTATTGACCCAACAGAAACAGATACTTTAGAAAATGCATTACAATATGCAATTTCAGAAGCTAAACGTCTATTAGGACTTTAACAAGTCATAAATATAGAGAAAATTAATAGGAGGATTAAGATTAAGATGAAAAAAACTCGCGTTTTATTAGTGTTAATTGCTTTCGCATTCGTTGGAATTTTAGCAGCTTGTGGCAATGCACTAGAAGAAGCAGTAGTGAGCTTAGAAGATAGTTATAAAACTACTATAGGTTCAAGTTCTTATGTGGTTACTGATGACTTATCATTAGTAACATCAATCGGTGATGTAGCAGTTAAATGGGCATCAAGTAATGAAGCCGTAATTGCTACTGATGGTAAAGTTGTTAGACCAAATGAAGATACTGAAGTAGTGTTAACAGCTACTTTAACTTCAGGTGATAATAAAAAAGAGGTAAAATTTACAGTTACAGTTTCTGCTGTAGCAGATGCTGATCAAGTAGCTGCTGCTAAATCTGCGCTTGAAGCATTATATGCTGATACTCTTGCAGATGATGAATATATTGTTTCTGGGGATTTATCATTACCTACATCAGTAGATGGATCAGGTGCAACAATTGCTTGGTCATCAAGTGATGAATCAATCATTGCTTTAACTGGTACAGTAACTAGTCCAAGTTTTACTAAAGGAGACCAAACAGTTACTTTAATTGCAACAATCTCTAAAGGTTCTGAAAGTGATATTGTTACATATTATGCATTTGTTGAAGCATTAGATGAAACTACAGAAGAATTGTTAAATAGAGTATTCGAAACAGTTGTAGTTTTCCCTGCTAATGAAGGTGTTACAGGAGACGAAGCTTGGTTAGCTGCAGAATATGATGAAAATGATGTATTAACTTCAGTTCCGTTTATTGTAGAAAAAGAATTTGAAGGAACAACATATACAATTTCTTGGTCTTCAGGTAATACAGATGTTTTCTCTATTGCTGCTGATGAAAAGGGATATTTAGCAGCAACAGTTATTAGACCAGAAAGTGGAGAAGATGATGTTGTAGTTACAGTAACTGCATCAATTACAGTTGATGGTAAAACTGCAACTAGATCAATTGAATTTAAAGTTCTTGCTTTCCAAGCGCCTACATTAGTAGATTCAATCGGTGCAATCTATGATGTAGCAGAAGGAACTTATATTAGAGTTGAAGGTGTTACAGTTCTTCAAAAGGTTGGCGCTGGTATCTTTATCTTTGATGGTTCAGATGTTATGTATATTTATGACACTGCACAAATCTACTCAAGTGTAGCAGTTGGCAGCGTTTATGATATCCAAGGTGTATTTGATTTATATTATGGTGGTCCAGAATTAATTTCTGATACTGGTTTACCACTAATTGCAGAAGCTTCTGAAGCTGAAGCAGCAAATGTAGCCGGTACTCCAACAACAATCGCAGACTTATTATTAGATAGAACGGCTCCAAATAATAATAACCCAATGATATTTGAATATGCTCAACTAGATGTTAAAGTTGTAGTTGATGTTCAAGATACTAACAGTGGGTCTAATTATAATACTTATTTAGTTCCAGTAGGTTATGAAGGCACTTCAGTTATTACAAACGTTGGTACTGATGGTAAAGCTACTGAATACGCTACTGATGATGTATTATTAGTATATTATGGTTCACCAAATAAAGATGCAGTTACAGCTTTAGATGGTTATAACATTACAATTGATGTATTATTATATGGTTATCGTTCAGATAGAAACATTTGGTATACTTACTTCTTAGGTGAAGCTTCAGATATCACTGTTAACTTAACAGATACTCAAGCTGTTGATAAAGCTGCTGAAGATCTTCCAGATAATTTTGATGCAGTTGTATACGAAGGAAACTCAGTTGAGTTACCAACTTCATTATATGGTGCTTCAATAAGTTATGCTTCAAGCGACGCAGCAGTAATTAATCCAGTAACTGGTGCTGTAGTACTCCCTGCTAGTGGTCAAGTTGATGTTACATTAACAGCTACAATCACTAAAGGTGAAGTTACTAAAGATGTTGCAATCGTTGTTACTGTAGGTGTTCCTGCAATTTCATCAATTGCAGATGCTAAAGCATTAGATCTAGGTTCAGTTATTTATGTTCAAGGTGTTGTTACAGCATCTGAATACCAAAACACTTACTTTATCCAAGATAGTACAGCTGGTATGGCAATTTATACAAGTTATGGTGCTAATGAAGCATTCTTACAAGCTAATTTAGGTAATGAAGTTTCAGTTCTTGGTTTGCTTGCAGAACACCATGGATTAATTCAAATTTCACCAGATAGTGATTTCTTAGCACTAGTAAGCGAAACAGCTACTATGCCAACTGCAGTTAATGTAGATGCAATCGCGTTAAGTGATGATATGCTTCCTTACCAAGGTCAATTAGTTGAAATGACTGACTTAATGGTTACAGCTGTTGACACTGACAATTATGGTAATATTACAGTTACGCTTGATAGAGTTCTTGGCGAAGGTTCAATCGTTATGAAATGGGACTCAAGAGTTACATTATCAACTGATGCAGCTGCTTTATTAGCAACAGTTTCAGTGGGTTCACTTGTTGATATCGTTAATCCACTTGCTTGGGATAACGTTCCATACTTATATTTCACAGATACTACTGAAGTTTCAGTTGGTACGTTGACAGATGCTAAAAAAGCACAAATTGATGCTAAAGGTATCGTTGTCGATTCAGTAGTTTATAAAGCAGGAACAATTACTCTTCCTACAGTAGGATCTGCTTATGATTCAGTAATTACTTGGGCTTCAGACAGTGCATTAATCGATGCAGCAACTGGTGCAGTTTCTATGCCAACTTCTGAACAAGTTAAAGTAACATTAACAGCTACAGTAAACAGTAATGGTGAAACAGTTACAGCTACTTTTGAAGTAGGTGTTGGTACTTACTTATTCTTCTCAGAATATATTGAAGGTTCAAGCAACAATAAAGCAGTTGAAATTTATAATGGTACAGGTGTTGATGTTGACTTATCAACTTACACAATTAATCTATATTCAAGTTCTTCTGATAGATTTGCAGCAAGCCAAACAATAACATTAAGCGGCACATTAGCTGCTGGTGATGTATATGTATTATATAATTCATCATCTGTTGATGATATCAAGAATGTTGGTGATATAGCAAGTTCAGTCACTTGGTATAATGGAGATGACGCTTTAGCTTTATTAAAGAATGGTGAAATCGTTGATGTGATTGGTGTGATTGGTGTTGATCCAGGAACTAACTGGCCAGTAAATGATGGTGCAACTAGTGAATTTACTCTAGTAAGAGCAGCTTCAGTTTATGGTCCAACGACTACTTTTGATGAAAGTGAATGGGTTGTATATGCTCAAAATACTTTTACTTATCTAGGATCACATACTCAAGACTAATATTTTCTAAAATTTAACAAAAAGGTTGGATTCATTTTATGAATTCAGCCTTTTTTTATTAAATAAGATTTAATAAGATAAATAATGTATATCTTTTTTATGGTATAATAATTAATGCTAAACATTTATTAAAGGAGTTAAATAATGAGAAAATTATTACCTGTTTTATTTTTGGCTTTTGCTTTTATTTTAATGTCATGTGGAAGTGGTATTAAACTTCCAGATTTAGAAGGACAAACAGAAGCATCAGCGATAAAGACTTTAGAAGATTTAGATTTCGCCGTTACGGTAGAATATATAGAAGCAAGCAATGTAGAAAATGGCTATTTTGTCTCATACAAAGCGTATGAAACAGGCGATAAAGCTGAACCATCAACAACTATCGTAATCAACATTGCACAAAATGGTTATGAATTACCTGATTTAGCTGCCGCTACAGAAACAGAAACTATTGCTATACTAGATAATTTAGGTGTTTCATATGAGATTAGCTATGAGCATAACTATAACTTAACGGATTATACATTTAGTCGTTATGACACTTATGAAGTAGGTGATGTTGTTCCTGCTGATCAAACAGTTCAAGTATACATCACATGGAATGGTTCCTTCCTTCCTGAATTAGATGGATTTGTTAAAACTGAAATTATTGCGTCATTAGATTATGAGTTTATTTCTAATTATGAATTTGCATATATCATTGATGATACAAAAGAAGAAGATACTTTTGCTGGATATGAAGGCTTTGTTGCTGGTGATCCAGCCGTTGAACAAGGCACAATTACAGTTAATCTTTATAAGAATTCATTTACTGATGCAGCAACTTCGTTGTTCTTCTCAAAATATTTAGAAGGTGACGATAATAATGATAGAGCAGTTGAAATTTATAATCCAACTGATGTAGCAATCGATTTATCAGAATATCATATCTCAATTTTTCAAAATGGATCATTTGATGAAACTTATCGTATTGAATTAACAGGTACAATTCAACCTCAAAGTTCATATACTATTGCATATAAAGGATCTCGTCAAGCGTTATTAGATGTTGCTGATCAAAAATCAACAAGACTAATCTATGATGGTAATGACACTATTCAATTAAGATACTCAAACGAAACATATATTGATACAATCTATGATTTAGGCAATGTCTTATTCGTTTCAGAAGATGAATTATTGATTAGAAAAGAAAACACAGTAAAGGGATCTCGTGATTTTTCCCTAAATGGATGGCAAGCATTTATGCCTAATTATTTTGAAAGTTTTGGAACTTTCCCAGTTGAAATTCCTGATACGCTTGAAATTAATCAAGAGTATTTAAGTCATCCTTTTGGATTAGACACTGTCAGTGGAATGATACAAGTTACATTAGTTACTATAAATGATGGTGACACAGCAGGATTTACACCTGGTTTCACAAATGACAAACGTGTACGTTTCTTAGGGGTAGACACACCAGAAACATACCCTACTCAAGACCCATGGGGACCAGAAGCTAAAGAATATACTACAGGTGTACTAAATGGAGGGTCAGTCATTTATTTGCAAAGTGATCCTTATTTAGGTGCAACCGGAAACTATGGTAGAACATTAGCCTACATCTGGGTTGATGGTACAATGCTAAACTATGAACTTATTAGACACGGATTTTCATTTAATTATTTAAGTAAAGATTCTAAACTTGAGTTTAATCATAGATATTTATATCAATGGTTTGCTGAAGCTGAACAATACGCTAAAGATAATCAACTAGGTATCCATAGCTAATGCGTGTTGTAGGTAGAATATTCTTTGCAATATTAGCGGTTTTTGCCTTTTGGTTTACCATTGATTATGCAAGAGGCAGAATGTCATATCTCTATTTCCAAGACGAAGGAACAAAGGCACTTGCATATAGCGACGATGCTTTCTTTTATGGCAGTGGCAGGGATTATAGTTATCAAACATCACTATTTACTGCAGAAGATAGTAGATTTAGAATTGCTTTTTATGAAACAGCTGATACAACTATTAATGAGGATACCAACGAGTTAACAGTTTCACCATATATTAATGCAGTTTTTATTGATAGAGATGGTGTTGATGGATATTATAGAATCGTATTCAGTAACGAAATAGATTCTTTAGAACTATCTATTATACAATTTCAAGTGTTAGACATCGCAATGCTTTGCAATGTGGGTGGTACTGAATATGGTATTAACGAAATAGATCTATTGAATTCTAATTTTACTTCTTTTACAATCTATGATGGAAATGAGAATTTACTTTGGACACAAGCGTTTTCTATTACCAATGATCAATTAGTGATTGAGGATAAACTCAGAGATTACTATAATACAAACGAAGAATTACCACTTGATCAATTGGTTAGTGACCAAATTTATCCAAAATATACGCATACGCTTGAACCATATGTACATGTGATGTATATCTCACTTGTAGTATATGTTTTAGTTCTTGCGGGAAGTTTCTATATTGTCTTTGTTTTTAGAAAGAAATTTATGGGTAAAAAAGAGCCATCTGTTTATTTCAAAAAGGAACAACAAAGATATCAGAAGAAAAATGATGAAAGTTAGAGATTAATCTCTAACTTTTTTATTTCTATAAGCAGTTGCCTTTTGTACTGTTACTTGTTAAATTTAAAATGTTGATTTATAATACAAGTAAAGCGTTTACATTATTGGTCAAAATAATAAAAAAACAATCGTATTTTTTTGGAGGCTTTAAAATGAAAGCACATTTAGAATTAAAATTTAAAGAAATATTTGGACGTGAAGATGGGAAAACGTATTTTTCGCCAGGGCGCGTCAATCTCATGGGAGAATATACAGATTTTAATGGTGGTTTTGTATTTAGTTGTGGCCTTGAGTTCGGTTCCTATGGTATCATTGGTATAAGAGAAGATAGAGAGATTCATGTGTTTTCTAAAAAGTATTCTAGTCAAATATATACATTTGAATTAGATACCTTCTTCCATGATCCAGAAGCACCTTGGACAGATTATATCAAAGGTGTGATTGCTGCATTTTATAAGCAAGCGTTTATAATAGATCACGGTTTTGACCTATACATATTTAGCAATATGCCAGTAGGGATCGGATTAGCATCCAGCGCTTCTCTTGAAATGCTATTAGCAATGATGATTAATGATTTATTTGATTACAAATTAGATCATACTGAATTGGCATTCATAGGACATTATGCTGAACAAGAATATTTAGGATTAACCAGTAGTGTCATGGATCAATTTACTATCATGCAGGCTAAAAGAGGACAAGGTGTTTTATTAAACACCAAAGATTTTTCCTATGAGAGCATTCCTATTGATTTAACAAATTATCAAATGTATATAATCAACAGTAATATTAATCGCGAATTATCTAGTAATCTAATCGTTGATAGGTATCACGAGTGTATGATGGCCTTAGATATATTAAAACCACTATATCAAATCAACAGCTTGTGTGAATTACAAGTCCGCGAATTAATCAATATAGAAAAATTAGTTGATCCAATTGTTTTTAAACGCATTAGACACGTTGTTACGGAGCAGGATAGAACAATACGAGCTTGTAAGCACTTGAGAGAAAAAAATATGAAGTCATTTTGTGATATCATGTATCAATCTCAACTTTCACTTAAAGAAGATTTTGAAGTATCCAGACATGAGATTAACGTTTTAATCAATAGTATTAGAAACGCTGGTGCAATTGGTGCTAAAATGACATGTGTAGGTTTTGGTGGATGTATCGTAGCAATCGTATCAAAAGATAGATTAGAAAAGTTTATAGAAGATGTGGGAAAAAATTATACTAAAGAAGTTGGTCATAAACCAACATTCTATAAAATAAGTGCAGAAGAAGGAGCACGCAAAATTTAAGGAGACATTATGAAAGTATTAGTAGTTGGGGGTGCAGGTTATATTGGTAGCCACACTGTATATGAATTATTAAGAGCAAATCATGAAGTTATCGTTTTAGATAACTTATCAACTGGACATAGAGAATTTGTTCCTAAAGAAGTCAAGTTTTATTTAGGTGATATCACTAAAAAAGATGATGTAGAGAGAGTGTTTAATCAAGAGTCAATTGATGCAGTGATGCATTTTGCTGCAAAGATTGTCGTACCAGAAAGTGTTGAAAAACCACTTGATTATTACTATAACAATCTTGAAGGCGTTAGAGTTTTATTAGAAAGTGTCGTTAGACACAATGTTAAGAAGTTTGTTTTTTCTTCAACTGCTGCAGTTTATGGTGAAGCTAAAGGGGTATGTCATGAAGATGATGTAACTATGCCAATAAATCCATATGGAGAAACCAAACTTTCAGTTGAAAAGATGATTAAATGGACTGCCAATGCCTCAGGGTTAAAATATGTGATATTTAGATATTTTAATGTAGCAGGTGCTGATAAGACTTTAGAGATTGGGTATAAATCTAATCGCCCTACACACTTGATTCCGATTGCTAATGAAGCAGCATTAGGCATTAGAGATCATTTGGATATCTATGGAACTGATTATGAAACTAAAGATGGAACATGCGTGAGAGACTATATTCATGTCTCTGATCTTGCTCAAGCACACGTGTTGGGTGTTGAATACTTATCTAAGGGTGGAAATTCACAAACGATGAATCTTGGATCTAACGAAGGTTATAGTGTGTTAGAAGTTGTTAAAACAGTTGAACAAGTTATTCCGATTAAGTATAATTTTGCAGAGCGTCGTCCTGGCGATCCAGCAGTTTTAATTGCGTCAAATGATAAAGCTAAATCAGTTTTAGGTTGGGAACCTAAATTGTCATTAAAAGATATGATTGTATCTGATTTAAATTATCATAAAAAAGTTTAAAATATAATAAAAGTCCTATACATTCGTTATGCAATGAAGGGCTTTTATTTTTGTTTTTGTAAATATGTGATTATTTATCTAGACCAAAGCATTTTAATATGTTAGAATACCTACAATTAATTAGGAGGATAAGTAAAATGATGAACGGAAAAGTGATAAAAGAAGGGTATACTTTTGATGATCTTTTGTTAGTACCTGCATATTCCCAGGTAGTACCGATTAACGTTAGATTACAGACTAAACTGACAAAAAGCATTATATTAAATATACCTGTTTTATCTGCGGCTATGGATACAGTGACAGAATCTAAAATGGCAATTGCTTTAGCGGAGCTTGGCGGATTAGGTATTATTCATAAGAATATGTCAATCGAGGAACAAGCCGCTGAAGTAGGCAAAGTAAAGAATTATGAAACATCAGAAGAACTGGCTTGTAAGGACACTAAGGGGCGTTTAAGAGTTGGGGCAGCTGTAGGCGTTTCAGTAAATACGATAGAACGAATTGATGCGCTTGTGGAAGCTGGTGTAGACATCGTTGCTGTTGATAGTGCACACGGTCATTCAAAAGGTGTCATTGATACGATTAAAAGAATTAAAGAAAAACATCCAGAATTAGATATTATAGGAGGCAATATCATCTCAGCACAAGCGGCGATTGATTTAATCTACGCAGGGGCTACATGCCTTAAAGTTGGTGTAGGTCCAGGGTCTATTTGTACGACTAGGGTTGTATCAGGTGTAGGTGTGCCACAGTTAACAGCAGTTAATGATGTTTATCAGGTTGCTAAACAATATAAGATTGGGATTATTGCTGATGGTGGTGTCAAATTATCTGGAGATATCTCAAAAGCACTAGCAGCTGGTGCAGATTGTGTGATGTTAGGTTCTCTTCTTGCTGGATGTGAAGAATCTCCAGGAGAATTGCTCGATATCAATGGTGAAAAGTATAAGACTTATATTGGTATGGGATCACTAACTGCCATGCAAAGGGGCTCGAGTGATCGTTATTTCCAAGGTGGGGTTAAAGAATTAAATAAGTTAGTACCAGAAGGCATTGAAGCAACTGTTCACTACAAAGGATTAATCAAAGATGTGATTTATCAAATGATGGGTGGATTACGTTCTGGTATGGGATATTGTGGGTGCGGTACAATTGAAGAGATGAAACAGTATGCACAATTTATGAAAATCACAAATGCTGGGTTGAAAGAATCTCATCCGCATGATGTTAAAAATATAAAGAAAGCTCCAAATTATCATGAATGAGAAAATTATAGTCTTAGATTTTGGAAGCCAGTATAATCAACTCATTGTAAGACGCATCAGAGAGATAGGTGTTTACAGTGAATTACTACCCCATGATACGAGTGTTGATATGCTGAACGATGATTCTATCAAAGGTATTATCTTATCTGGCGGACCACATTCTGTATATGATAAAGATAGTTTTCAAGTAGATCAAAAATTGTTTGATTTAGATATACCTATTTTAGGTATATGTTATGGGATGCAGTTGATGATGTATGATTTAGGTGGAGAAGTTAAAAAGGGACACCATCATGAATATGGGAAAACTTTAATTAGGGTTACAAATGAAGATTCATTAACAAAAAACCTAGATAAAGATCTAACGGTATGGATGAGCCACGGTGATATAGTTACAAAGCTAGCACCGGGATTTTTAGAAACAGCAAATTCTAAATCAACACCATATGCGATGGTAAGACACGAGATTAAACCAATGTTTGGTATTCAGTTTCACCCAGAGGTAACGCATACCGATAAAGGTATGGAGATATTAGAAGCCTTTGTCGATTTAACAAAAACTACAAAAACATGGGATATGAGTCATTTTGTTGATTTAGAAGTTATTGACATAAGAAGCCGTGTTGGCAATTCAAACGTCATTTTAGGTTTGTCTGGGGGTGTAGACTCAAGCGTAGCTGCCGCACTCCTTGATTTAGCAATTGGTAAACAATTGACATGTATATTTGTTGATCACGGATTGTTACGATTAGATGAAGGCGATAATGTTGAAACTTATTTTAAAACAAACTTTGATCTCAAATTTATAAGAGTGGATGCTAAGCAAATATTCTTAGATAAACTTAAAAATATCAGTGATCCAGAACAAAAACGAAAGATCATTGGTAATGCATTTATTGAGGTTTTTGAAAATGAAGTGAACAAATTAAAAGATGTTGATTTTTTGGCACAAGGCACGCTTTATACAGATCTTATTGAATCTGGAACAAAGAGCGCGCAAAAGATCAAGTCTCACCATAATGTAGGTGGACTACCTGAATATATGAAATTAAGCCTTATAGAGCCATTAAACACTTTATTTAAAGATGAGGTTAGACAATTAGGATTAGCGTTAAACCTACCAAAAGAATTAGTGTTTAGACAACCTTTTCCAGGCCCAGGGTTAGCCATTAGAATTATTGGTGACATCACGGAAGAAAAAATAGTGATTGTTCAAAAGAGTGATCATATATTAAGAACTGTTTTTGAAGAAGAAAAACTTAACGAATATATCTGGCAATACTTTACCGTGTTAACGCCAGTTAAAACAGTTGGGGTTAAAGGCGATCAAAGAAGTTATGATTATGTATTAGCAATTCGTGCTGTAACATCTATTGATGGTATGACTGCGGACTTTGCACATGTGCCATTTGATATACTTGCTCGAATATCATCACGCATAACAAATGAAGTATCTGGTGTTGGTAGGGTTGTATATGATATTACATCAAAGCCTCCAGCAACAATTGAATGGGAATAATAAAACTGAGTTGATTAAAAATCAACCCAGTTTTATATTAAATGTAATTAATATAAATACTATGTTATAATATGAATAACAATATTTCATTACTGGAAAACATATTCAAAGAGCATGAATGTTTCAATTTGAACATGTGAATGCTTATAAATAGAAATAAATAAAAATAGGTGAAAACTATGGGAAGACCAAAATCAAAAAATGATTTAATTGCTGCAGCAGAAAATAATTATGAAAAATTAATCAAGTTAATTTCAGATTTATCAGTTACAGAACTAACGATAACGTTTGATTTTTCAAGAGATGAAAAAAAGAGAGAAGCGCATTGGATGCGCGATAAAAATCTTCGAGATATCATGATTCATATTTATGAATGGCACCAGCTTTTATTGACTTGGGTACAGGCAAATCTACAGGGGACGAATAAAGCTTTCTTACCAGAACCATACAACTGGAAAACTTATGGAGAAATGAATGTTGAATTTTGGAAAAAACACCAAAATACCTCGTTAGAAAAAGCAACGAAATTAGCACAAAAATCCCATGATGACGTAT
This sequence comes from Acholeplasmataceae bacterium, assembly GCA_965140505.1. Classification (GTDB taxonomy): domain Bacteria; phylum Bacillota_I; class Bacilli_A; order Acholeplasmatales; family Acholeplasmataceae; genus WOFB19. Next base: position 1,254,322 of record OZ223250.1, on the reverse strand, counting down.
TAAATTTGGCAAATAGATTTTCTAATGAGGATTTATTTACTAAAGATGTATATCAATGGGTAGGCGGAAGCACACTTGGGTCTTATTTTATAAGCACCACAGCAAGCCATTATGACTGGGCTAGCAAGAAATTAAAAGGGCATATTAAAAATTGCAGGAAGTAAAAATTTTAACGATTTAGGTATAAAGCGTTATCGAGTTCATTAGAATGGATGCGTAAAACAGTTATCAATTAAAGGGTGATTAAAATAGCGAGATGGGACCCATGGCGGGGTTGTCACAGATACAGTGAAGGATGTAAGTATTGCTACATTCATAAAGGTGACTATAAAAGAGCGATAGATACAAATCAAATTGTGAGAACTGATAAGTTTTATGCGCCAATTGTAAAAAATCAAAAAGGCGAATATAAAATGAAATCAGGTCAATTAGTATATTTATGCTTTTCATCTGACTTTTTATTAGAAGAAGCAGATGTATGGCGCGATGAATGCTGGAAAATGATTAAGGAGCGGTCAGATTTAGTATTCTTATTTCTTACTAAAAGAATTGAAAGATTTAAAGATTGTTTGCCTAAAGATTGGAATGATGGTTATGATAATCTAATTGTAAGTTGTACGATTGAAAATCAAAAAAACGTAGATTATCGTTTATCTATATTTGATCAATTACCGATCAAGCATAAAAACATTGTTTGCCAACCATTGATTGAAAAGATCGATATCAGCAATCATTTAAAGGATATTGAGTTAGTTGTTGTTGGTGGAGAATCAGATATAAACGCAAGGCCTTTAGACTACGATTGGGTTTTATCAATCAGAGAGCAATGTATAAAACAAAAGGTTTCGTTTCAATTTCGACAATGTGGAACACATTTTATTAAAAATGGTATACAATATGATCTAAAAGTTAAAGATTTATGTAGCCAAGCAAGAAAAGCAAATATTAACATTGTATTTTAGTATCTAGAAAACAATGTTAAAGACTATAGAGTTTACATATTTTTATACATGAAGCATCTTCTTTAAATAGAAGGTGTTTTTTATATTCTAAGCGAGTTTCTTTATGAAAAAACATAAAAATATGTTATACTATTATAATCTGAATACGGGAAGGTTTTTATATGAATATAAAAAATGAAGTCGTAAATAAAATCAAATCTTATGAAACAATCGTTATCCATAGACATCAAAGACCTGATATGGATGCTATTGGGAGTCAAATGGGATTATATTATTTACTTAAAGAGAATTACCCACAAAAAGATATTTATGTGGTTGGAGACTTAAACAATATCAGCTACAAAGCTGAGATGGATGAAATAAGTGATCAGATATACGAAAATGCATTAGTAATAATTACTGATGTTGCTGTTTCATATATGATGAGTGATGATAGATATCTACTCGCAAAAGAGCGAATTATTATCGATCATCACACAAATGATACAAACTTAGAAAATGTGAGTGTTTTCTATCGTGATGAAGCGTTCGCATCAGCAAGCGAGATGATTATTGATCTAGCTAGAGAGAATAACTGGAAAGTATCACAGGATGCTGCAACTTATCTTTACGGTGGCATGGTTACAGATACTGGACGCTTTATGTTTTTAAAAGAAGCGAGTCAAACGTTTGAACTAGCTGCGTACATCACTAAATTTAATCCAAATATTAGAGATTTCTATGATTTTATTTATACGGAATCATTAGAAAAAAGAAAAGTAAAAAATATGTTTACAGCGTTTGATTTAACAGAACATAATGTAGCGTATCGTAAGAATACAAAAGAGATTATTGAAAAGAGTGGATTAGATTTTCAATCAGTATCTCGTGGTATGGTCAATCAAATGGCGGGCATTAAAGAAGTTCCAATTTGGGCGAGTTTCTCAGAAGATGTTGAGAACAATGCAATTATCGCAGAATTTAGAGCGAGGGGTATTTCTATTGTTGACATCGCCAAGAAATATGGTGGTGGTGGACACGCTGAGGCTTGTGGTGCGACATTGAAGGATTGGGATGAAGTAGATAAAGTATTAGATGATTTAGATGAAAGGGCAAAAGAAAATGAAAAAAATATTAGATAAAATAAAAGCATATGAAACAATTATTATTCATGGACATAAAAGACCTGATGGCGACTGTTATGGTGCGCAGTTTGGTTTAAAAGATGTGATTAGTGCATCTTTTCCAGAAAAAAAAGTGTATGTTGTTGGTGGTACAAGTGATTACGTTGACTTTGTAGGAAAAGTTGATGAGATAGAGGATTCAGTCTACGAAGGCGCATTATGTATCGTTGTTGATACGGCAACTGAAGATAGAATTAGTGATCAAAGATATAAATTAGGAGATTTCCTAATTAAGATTGATCACCATATACCAGTAGATGATTATGGCGATATGAGATGGGTAGCAATTAATTTCCCATCATGTGCACAAATGATTTCATATTTTTATTACAAATTTAGAGATGAATTGAAGATGACTGAAAAAGGGGCATTGGCATTATATACAGGTATCGTTACTGATACAGGTAGATTTAGATATAGAGGTGTATCAAGATTAACACATCAACTCGCAGGTATTTTGTTAGAAAAGGGTGTTGATATTGAATACGTTGATGAACAATTATCAAAAGAAACTTTGGATATGGTCGCATTAAAAGGATATGTTTTTTCTAATTATGTGACTAAAGGACATTTTATTTATGTTAAGATGACAAGAGATGTTATTGAAAAATATGGTGTAACAGATGAAGAAGCTGCATCAGTTGTTAATGCCCTATCAGGTATTGAAGGATTTCCGGTTTGGGCATTGTTCATTGAATATCCAAATGAAATCAGAATTAGATTAAGATCAAATGGACCAGTTATTTCACTACTAGCAAATGAATTTGGTGGTGGTGGCCATGCCAAAGCAGCAGGTGCTAAATTGGAATCGTGGGATGATCTTGAATCATTTGCAGAAAAAGCAGATGCAGTCGCGACTAAATATCTAGAGGATAAATAATGAATCAAGCGTGTGAGTTGATTGAAGTTTTCACACCTAAAAGACCACTTGCTGAAATTGAGAAAAGTTTAACAACGACATATCGCAAAGATATTTTTAGACCGTTTGTTAAAGTAATCAATGAATTTAACCTTGTTGAACCAGGTGATAAGATTGCAGTTGGTATTTCTGGTGGTAAGGATAGCTTGTTGTTAGCTAAACTATTTCAAGAATTAAAACGACATAATAAAATACCGTTTGATTTAGCGTTCATATCAATGAATCCAGGATTTAATGATAAAAACAGAGAGTTAATTGTATCTAATTGTGAACATTTAAATATCCCAGTAAAGATTAGAAATTCTAATATATTTGAAGTTGTAGAAAAAATAGCTAAAGAAAATCCATGTTATATGTGTGCAAGAATGAGAAGAGGATTCTTATATAATGCAGCAAAAGAACTTGGATGTAATAAACTTGCGTTAGGACATCATTTTGATGATGTCATTGAAACCACAATGCTTAATATGTTTTACGGGGGACAGTTTAAAACGATGGTTCCAAAAATTGAAGCACAAAACTTTGAGGATATAGAACTCATTAGGCCAATGATGATGGTTAAAGAAAAGGATATCATCAGATGGTTAAAGAACAGCGGTATTTCCTCAATGAATTGTGGATGTGTTGTGGCAGCAAAAAAAACAGCGTCTAAGCGCAGAGAGATTAAGGAGTTAATTCAATCGCTTAGAAAAATTAACCCTGATGTAGATCAATCAATTTACAGAGCAGCAACGAATGTAAATGTGAATGCTATATTGGGTTATGTAAAAAATGGGGAAAAAATACATTTCAATGAAATTTATAAAGAAGGGAGTAAAAAGAAATGATGAGTAGTTATGTTTTAGAAAGCGCAATTCTAGATGCAGGTATGAGTTTTAGCGATATTCTTTTAAAGATTATACTTCCAATTGCATTAACGTATGCAATCGCTGCATTCGTGGGATTTGAAAGACAAAACGTTGGGAAAGCAGCAGGATTTTCAGCTCACATTTTAGTTGCTTTAGGTAGTGTTGGGATTGCGATTATGCAACGTCTTATGTTTGAATCACAAATGGATTCAGGTGTGTTTACAAATCCAGAAGGGCAACGTATTATTGCTCAAGTTGTTACTGGTATAGGGTTTATTGGTGCTGGAGCAATCTTAAAGGATGGTACACATAGTATTAAAGGTATTACAACAGCGTCAACGATTTGGGTGACTGCGATGGTAGGTTTAATATTAGGATCAGGATATATTATGTTAGGTTCTATTGTTGGAGCTGCGATGATTATCATGATTATAGCGAGAGATATTTTGAGAGGTTTCAATCCAATGAAACCAGCTAAGAAACAAAGGAAAAAATCTGATGATGAATGATACAATTGCTGCAATCTCTACAGCATATGGTACTGCAGGTATTGCAGTTATTAGAATTAGTGGAGATGACGCAATTAAAGAATTTAATAAAATCTTTAAAGGTAAAAATCTTCAAAAAGTTAAGTCACATACGGTACATTATGGTCATGTCTTAGATATTGATGGATCATTTTTGGATGAAGTGATGGTGACTGTCTTAAAAGCGCCAAAAACATTTACTAAAGAAGATATGATTGAAGTATCCACTCATGGTGGTATTTTAATCGTGCAAAAAGTTCTTGAACGTATTTTGACATTAGATATAAGAGTTGCTACGCCAGGAGAATTTAGTGAACGCGCTTATTTGAACGGACGTATTGATTTAGTGGAAGCGGAATCTATTATGGATTTAATTCATGCTAAAAATAATCAAGCATTAAAGATTGCGAGTCTTGGTATACAAAAAGAAACATCTCACTTAATTAAAAATTTAAGAGATGAATTGCTAACAATCATCGCACAGATAGAAGTCAATATTGATTATCCAGAATATGATGATGCAACCGTGATGAGCAAAGAGATTATTTATCCAGAGACTATTAAACTTATTGAAAAAATGAAAGTTGTATTAAAAGAATCTGAAAAGAATCAATTAATTCGTGATGGAATTAAAACAGTTATTATAGGTAAACCGAATGTTGGCAAATCTAGTTTATTAAACGCTTTATTGAATGAAGAAAAAGCAATTGTTACAGATATTGAAGGTACAACAAGAGATACGATTGAAGCGTATATTAACATGGGCGGTGTTACATTAAATCTTATGGATACAGCAGGTATCAGAGATACTAAAGATGTTGTTGAGAAAATCGGTGTAGATCGTTCTATGAAAGCATTAAAAGGCGCGGATCTCGTACTTCTTGTATTAGATCAAAGTAAGAAGTTGTCAGATGAAGATAAAAAATTACTTGAGATGACTAAAAATCATAATAGAATCATTATCGCGAATAAATCAGATCTAAATAATGTATTAGATATTGAAGAGGTTGTTCCTATTTCGGCGCTTAATAAAACAGGGATTCAAGAATTGGAACATGCCATTTTTAAAAAACTATCTTTAGAAAATATCGAAACCAGGGATATGAATTATTTGTCTAATGCTAGACATATTGCTAAAGTTAGAGAAGCGTTAATCGCATTAGAGAATGTTTTGGAATCAATTAAACTTGATATGCCTGTTGATGTTTACGCGATTGATTTAACAGAAGCATGGAAATTATTAGGTGAAATTTTGGGTGAATATTATAAAGACGATTTGCTTGATGAGCTGTTCTCTAAATTTTGTTTAGGAAAATAGAAAAGAGATAAAAAACATATAACATATATGTTATAATGAAAAAGATAGGCGAGGAGGTAGATTGAATATGTCATATGTTGCTTTATATCGTACATATAGACCGAAATCATTTGAAGAAGTAGCTGGACAAAAAGTTGTGATACGTACACTTAAAAATGCACTTATACATGACAAGATTCAACATGCCTACCTATTTAGCGGTCCTAGAGGTACCGGGAAGACTTCTGTTGCAAAAATATTTGCTAAAGCTGTTAACTGTTTAAACCCAGTAAATGGTTCACCTTGTAACACTTGTGATGTTTGTAAAGGTATTGATCATGGCGACATCGCTGATGTGATTGAAATTGATGCTGCATCAAATAATGGTGTTGATGAAATAAGAGATTTAAGGGATAAAGTTAAATACATGCCAAGTGTTGGTAAGTATAAAGTATATATCATCGATGAAGTTCACATGCTAACTACAGGAGCTTTTAATGCACTTTTAAAAACATTAGAAGAACCACCTAAACATGTGATATTTATTTTAGCAACCACTGAAGTTTATAAGATTCCAGCAACGATTTTATCAAGATGTCAAAGATATGATTTCAAAAATATCGAAGTTAATGATATCGTTAATAAGTTAAAAGAAATTATAGATCGTGAACAAATTGATATTGAAGAAGATGCGGTCCGTGCTATTGCCGAAGATGCTGAAGGTGGATTAAGAGATGCGATTAGCTTGCTTGATCAAGCAATCAGTTTTGCAGAGGGCAAGATTACCGAAGACGATGTTCATGAAGTCGCCGGCAGCGTATCAAAAAAGGCGTTATCAGAAATATTGCTTGCAATTGCTAATAAAGAGATTACTAATACACTCGTGATATTAAAAGAATTACTTGCACAAGGTAAAGAAGCAAGTAGAATTGTTAATGATTTGATTATTGCGTTACGCGATTTGCTACTAGAAAAAACGACAGTTGTCGATCATCCTAAGTATGATACTTTAATAGCTGTGATTTCTACACCTAAAGTATATTTTTATTTAGATGTATTAAATCAATTACAACAAGATATGAAATGGACTCATCAGAAGCGTGCTTATGTTGAATTAGCACTGATTAAGATGATGGAACATGAAACACTTAAACACATTGATTATGATGCGGCAATATCTGATATAAAATCGGAAATGCACAAGTTAAAACAAAATGTAGATAATCGTCCTGTGATTGTTCAATCAAAGGCGAAAAACAAGAAATTAGAACCACTTGTGACGATTAAAGACGTTGAAAAGATTCTTCATAATAGTGACAAAGAAAAGAAAGATCTAATGCTAAGAGGTTGGGAACACTTAAAAAGTTATCCAAAACCACATTTACAAATGGCGGCATATCTTTTATCACAAGCTGAATTAGAAGCGGTATCTGATGATGAGATGTTATTGGTTTATGATGATCTTGATTCTTGTAAAAGAATTATGGATGATGAAATCAAGAAGCAAGTATTTGAGGTGCTTAATCACAAACAAGAACTTATTAAAAATTATTATGCAATTTTAAGAAGTGATTGGTTAATTATTTTAGAATCATTTAAGAGTCAGTGGCAAAAAGGAGTTAAGAAACCAAAAATTGCTGCACAAGACTTAAAACTATACAAAGAATTTAAAGAAAAAAAGGAACCTGAGATTATTAAGGTAGCAAGAGAATACTTTGGTGATAAAGCGGTTATAAAGGAGTAAGGTATGAATCCAAATATGCTAAATAAGTTAAAGAAAATGCAAAAACAAATGATGGAAGCTCAAGAAGCACTTGAAGCTAAAGAATTTTTTGGAAAAGCAAGTGGTGTTACAGTTATTGTCCAAGGATCACGCCAAGTTGTTGATGTACAAATTAACCCAGAAATGTTAGAAGAGGTTGAAATGTTACAGGATGCTGTTTTATTAGCAACTAACGATGCATTAAAACAAATTGAAAAAGAACAAGAAGAAACAATGGGACAGTTTACTGGTGGCATGGGAGGATTTGGATTTTAATGTATCCAAAGAGTCTAAAATCCGTCATTGAAGACTTACAAAAATTGCCAGGTATTGGTGAAAAGACTGCAGAGCGATTGGCTTTGCATATGGTAAGTGAGTTGGATGAAGAATCAGTATTAGATTTCTCTGATCATTTAAAATTATTAAAATCAGAAATAAGAACCTGTAAAACATGTCATATGCTAACAGATCGAGACGAATGCGAAATCTGTCAAGATTCTACAAGAGATAATGAAACGATTATGGTTGTCGCTGATGCCAAAGATGTATTTGTTATGGAAAAGATGGCAACTTACCACGGGTTATATCATGTCTTGGGTGGGCTTATTGATTTCTCAAGAGGTATTACTGATAAAGATTTAAATATTGACACATTAGAAAATAGAATGAAAAGTATTAAAGAGTTAATTATCGCAACCAATGGAACCGTTGAAGGTGAAATGACAGCTAAATTCCTTAAGCAACTATTTGATCATGATAATCTAACGATTACAAGACTTGCATCAGGACTTCCTGTGGGGGCAGATTTAAAATATGCAGATGAGTTAACACTTGCAAAAGCAGTGGCTAACAGACTGAAATATTAGGAGGATTTTTATGTGGGAGATAGTTAGAGATTTTTTTGTAAATCAATTTGATCGATTTGATGGTTTTTTAGGAGATACAATAGACATTGATGGTAGATTACTTGAGCTATATAATCAATTCGTAAGTCCATTACCAGAATTTATTAAAATTCTAGGTGCAATATTCGTAGTTGTACTATTAATTTTTGGTACAGTAAGTTTTGTTAAGAAATTACTTAAATTATTCATTGTAATTGCAGTGATTTTGGTTATTGTTCTAGCAATTACGCATCTTGCATAAAAAAACACTTGCAAAATGAATAGCTTTCATATACAATATATACGGTTTTAGGAGGCATGTATGAGTCGAAATTTAGAATCATTAGCAATGATAGATATTGCAGAAATCATTTTGAAAGAAAATAACGAACCTATGAAGATTAAAGCGCTTATTAGTAAAGTGTGTGAAATCAAAGGTGTATCTGAAAATGATTTTGAAAAAATAACACAATTATATATGGATATTACGCAAAGCGGTAAATTCGTGTTCTGTGGTGATGAACTCTGGGATCTTAAAGAACGAAATTTAGAACTCTGGGATAAAGATGGATATGCATTCGTTCAACTTGATGATATTGATGATGTTGTCGAAGAAGATGAAGAGGATGACGAATTAGAATTTACTGAGTTCAATATTGATGACATCGAACCTGAAGAAGTCGAAACAGATGAAGACGAAGATGAAGATGAAGGTATTGATAAAGAAGAATTAGAAGAAGAAAAAGAATATATTGACGTTTCTAGTCCAATCAAGTCTACTGATGACGATGATGTTGATGATGACGTTGACTTAGAATTCGATGATGAAGAATATGACGAAGATGATTATAATGAAATCATGGATGACTATGAAGATATGTATGACAAATAAGAAATAGGCCTACGTTGTAGGCTGTTTTTTTCCTATAAAGAAAGGATAAAATTATGGATAATGTAGTAGAAATAATTGGGTATGTTGCATCATTTATCATACTTGTTTCATTATTGATGAGTTCAGTGAAGCGATTGAGAATGATTAATCTTTTTGGATCGATGATATTTACGGGATACGGATTTGCTATTGAATCTTATCCAACAGCAATCATGAATTTAGGTATTGTAGCCATTGATTTATATTATTTAATTAAGTTGCAACGCACGAAGGACAGATTTAAAATTGTAGAATTATCAAATGATTCAAAACTTTTATCAGATTTTATGGAATGTTATAAAAAAGATATAGAGTTATTCATGGATGTTAATTTTGATTTTGATAATATAGAGCTAAAAAAATACTTTATAACACGAAATACTATACCAGCGGGACTTTTCATCGGTCGAGTAGATGGCGAAAACATGGAAGTATATTTAGATTATACAACTCCAATGTATCGTGACTATAAGGTTGGGCAATATTTGTATGACTCATCATATGAATTTTATAAATATTTTGGTGTGGTTAATCTTGTGTCGAAACCAGGACAACCAAAACATGAATCATACTTGGAAAAAATGGGTTTTAAAAAGATTGAAATAGACGGTCAAATACTCATGAAAAAACAAATCAAAAAACAATAATAAAGATATTGTTTAAAAATTTCCTTTTTGATATAATGAATAAGAGCCATATATCAGAGTCTCTTCGCGGAGACTCTTTTTATTTAAAAAAAGGAGGTTTTGGTATGACAAAATATATATTTGTAACTGGGGGCGTAGTTTCAAGCTTAGGTAAGGGGATCACTGCATCTGCGATAGGGCAATTATTAAAGAGCCGAGGATTAAAGGTATTTATGCAAAAGTTCGACCCTTATATTAATATAGATCCAGGTACCATGAGTCCTTTACAACATGGAGAGGTTTTTGTTACCGATGATGGTGCAGAAACGGATTTAGACTTAGGACACTATGAACGTTTTATTGATGAAAACTTAAATAAACATTCAAGTGTAACAACAGGTAAAATTTATCAATCTGTTATTAAACGTGAGAGAAGAGGAGATTATCTTGGAGCAACTGTTCAAGTAATCCCACACATTACAAATCAAATAAAGAAGAAATTAGTCGATGTTGCGAGACATACTCAACCAGATGTTGTGATTACAGAAATTGGTGGAACGGTCGGTGATATTGAATCTCTTCCATTCTTAGAAGCGATTAGACAAGCACGTCGTGATTTTGGATACAATAATACAATGTATATTCACAATACGTTGGTTCCTTATTTAAAAGCTGCAAATGAATTTAAAACAAAGCCTACACAGCACTCTGTAAAAGAATTGATGAGTTTAGGTATTCATCCTGATATTATAGTGCTTCGAAGTGAAAAGGCAATCAGTAAAGAAAATAAAGAGAAAATTGCTTTATTCTGCGATGTTGATGCTGATGCGGTTTTTGAATCTGTAGATGTTGAAGTATTATATGAAGTTATTACTGAAATGAATAGACAAAAGATTGATGATAAAATACTAAAACATTTTGGATTTGTAAATCAACCAAAAGCAGATGTGATGCCATGGATTGAATTAATTGATCGAATTAAGCATTTAGATGGTACCGTTCGTATCGGTTTAGTAGGAAAGTATGTAAGACTTCACGATGCTTATCTCTCAGTGAGTGAATCATTACAACATGCAGGATTTCATCACAAAGTTAAAATTGAAATTAAATGGATTGATGCTGAGCATATTGATGAAGATAATATCAAAGAAGCAGTAGAAGACTGTCATGGCATACTTGTTCCTGGTGGATTTGGTAAACGCGCTACACCGGGGAAACTAGCAGCAATTAAGTATGCAAGAGAAAACAATATTCCCTTTTTAGGATTATGCTATGGCATGCAACTAGCTGCGATTGAATACGCTAAAAATGTATTAAATATTGAAGATGCAAACTCAACAGAAATCGATCCCGAAACTAAAAACCCTGTCATTTCTCTTCAACGAGGTAGAAATTCATTTGAAGATATGGGGGGTACGTTAAGATTAGGGTTATATGATTGTGAGATCAAAGAGGGAACAAAAGCTTATAAGGCTTATGGAAAATCTTTAATTGAAGAAAGGCATCGCCATCGTTATGAGTTTAATAATGAGTACTTAGATCAATTTGAAAACAGCGATATGATCATTTCAGGGTTTAATACTAAATATAATTTAGTAGAAATGATAGAATTAAAGAACCATCCATGGTTTGTTGCTGTCCAATTTCACCCAGAGTTTTTATCAAGACCATTACGACCACATCCACTTTTTAGAGATTTTATAGGGGCTATTATTTTACGAAATTCGAGATAATAGAAAATAAGAACGGTTACAATATGCAATAAATTGATTTACAAACATAGTTTGTAATATAATATAACTGAATAAACTCAAGGAGGAATTGAATATGTTAGTATCTGCAAAAGATATGCTTGTTAAAGCACACAAAGAAGGGTACGGTGTTGCCCAAATTAACATCAACAATTTAGAATGGACAAAAGCTGTTCTAGAAGTAGTACAAGAAACAAATTCACCAGTAATCTTAGGTGTATCAGAAGGTGCGGCTAAGTACATGGGCGGTTACAAAACTGTAGTTGCTATGGTTAAAGCATTAGATGAACATTATGGTATCACTCAACCTGTAGCAATCCACTTAGATCATGGTTCATATGATGGGGCTTTCAAAGCTTTAGAATCTGGATTTACTTCAATCATGTTTGATGGTTCACACTATGATTTTGAAGAAAACTTAGCTAAGACTAAAGAAGTTGTTGCTGCTTGTCACGCTAAAGGTGTATCAGTAGAAGCTGAAGTTGGTTCTATTGGTGGTGAAGAAGATGGCGTTGTTGGTATGGGTGAAATTGCTGATCCAGTTGAATGTAAAGCCATTGCTGAAACTGGCGTAGATATGTTTGCTGCTGGGATTGGTAATATCCATGGTAAATATCCTGCAAATTGGCAAGGATTAAACTTTGAAACATTAAAAGAAGTACAAGATGTAACAAATGGTCTTCCATTAGTGTTACATGGTGGTACAGGTATTCCTTCTGATCAAGTTAAAAAAGCCATTTCATTAGGTGTATCTAAGATCAATGTAAATACTGAATTACAATTAGCATTTGCTGCTGCAACTCGTAAATATATAGAAGCTGGTAAAGATCTTGAAGGCAAAGGTTACGACCCAAGAAAATTACTTAAACCTGGATTTGAAGCTGCTAAAGCAACTGTAAAAGAAAAATTTGAAATGTTTGGTTCAATTGATAAAGCATAATCTGGAATTAAACCGAGGTGATATGATGCGCGATGAAAAAATTTATAACGAATATGCGAACTGGAAATTGGAGTATCATGAATTAATTAAATATCTACAGGAGCAAGATTCTGATTTAATTTTAAGATTCAAGCATATATTCGAAGTTACTGATTATCTATATGATCAATTAATTGATGATCCTAAGTATACTGAAGAACAACACGAGATATTTGAAACAGGCTTTTATTATTTGTTTGATCAAATAGATAAAATCCAAGAGTTACTCAAAGGATCGTATAAAAATGACATTAAGAAATTAGAAAAATTTTCTAAAGAGGTTAATTTATTACTAAGCACTATTGACTTTCAAAATGAATTATTAAGTGTTGAAGATTATGATGTTAATCATATGAATCAATTATTGGATTTTGAAAGTGATGTCATGGATAAATTAGAGCATCAAGAAAGTGTTCCTGAGGAAATGTATAAACAACTAGATGAAATGACTTTTGAGATGTTTAATGAAATGGATGTAGATTTTTATCCTATTCAAGATATTTTCTTAGAAATTGCTGATGAATTAGGTATTATTTAATTAATAGAAATAAGTCCTCTTTGGGGACTTTTTTTTATTTTGAATCAAGATAATATGATATACAAAAGAAAAAGGCGAGGTACTGAAATAATATTATGTATTGTTATGTTATTTATTTTAAGTACTGTATTTAGTGGTATGTGGCAAAAGTAAAGGTAATGTTTGTGATTATCCTAATTTTTTAGGATGAGATATTGCCGATATATTTTCTGAGGATTCAGTTTATATGACAAAAATCGATATTAATTTGGAGTATACAATCATATCTTGAATTCAATGTTCCTGATGAAAAATAGCACAAAAAACAACAAAATTTAATTTTGGTGTAGACTGTGAAGGCTATTCATATTTGCTGAAGGAAGAAATGATTTTTAACGAAAACAATTATTTTAAGGATTCACTGGTCGAATATTTGTTAGAAGCATGATTATATAAATGTTGACCTTGAACTTTGAAGTGTAACTGATGGTACATTTGCTGATTCAAATATAGACTCTAAATTAAAAAGGGATTTATATAAAAAACTTATTGAGCTTGATACTGATTTTTTTAAAAATATTGTGGCTATTGAAACAGAAGTGTTTTTTGCAACTGTTGGCATGAAATATTTAATACAGTAGATACATTTTACCAATAGCATTTATGGATAAAGAAATATTACAAATATCATCTAAAGGCATAGTATGTATGCAAAATTACAATATGACATTATCAATAAGGGTTTTGATAGTATTGATAATTTCGTTTATAAATTTATTATGACTAATTTTATAGAATAAATAGTAAAAACATAAAAAAAACCATTATATGGCTTGCTTTTTTATTCTAATGTGACATATATGACATACACAAATACAATTTATTCAAATATAATATAAGAGTAGTTTCTAAGTAAGAACAACATTATTGGATAATTATCCTTAGTCCGAGTTAACCAAATTAATTAATCATGTTGTAATGAAACTAAAGGGGGATGAAAAAAGCGATCCAATTAATCGGTATTCGCTTTTTTTATTATATCTAAAATAAAAGTTTCAAAGTCAATATTAAAAAATTTTTTTGAACTCTTTACAAAAGAATTGAATATATCAGTGTCATTTATTATTTTAAGCACATAATATAATTGAAGTAAAGCTTTTTCATAACTATCAATTCGACCTAACTTATAATTTCCTGCTGCAATGAAAAAATAAGCGAAATCTTCATATAAAATAGTAGCATTTTGACTGTTATAATCAATAATCATTTTTCCAAATTGTATGGATTCCTCATATCGTTCTTTTGAGCCAGCATATCGTGCTAGTGTATATAGAGAAAGTAGGTATGGTGAATTGGTTTTTCCACTTAAGATGACAGAGTCATTATTAATAACTGATAGAATTTTTAGATATAGTTTTTCTTTATCTTGAAATTCCTTGAAGTTGATTAATGATGATAGCATCAGAAATTCATATGTATTATATACATCTACTTTTAGAATATTTGGATAATCAATTAGAACCATAGTGTTATTCATCAACGCCAATTTGGATATTTTACCCATCTTAAACTTTAAAATAATTTCTGTATAATCAAATAGTTTTCGAGATTGTTGATTCAGTATATGTCTTGAAAGTAATTTTTCTCGTGTGGCTAATGCTAAACTGATATTATTTTTAATTGTGTAGTTATAATAGTCAACTATAAGGTTATCCTCATAAGTCTTATCGATATCAAAATTATTTAGTATCACATTAAAATCGAGATTTAATTTTGCAGAAAATGCATTGAAGAGATGATATGGAAAATTCGATTTTCCTGATATATATCGATGATATTGTCTTAATGAAATGATGCCGTCTACAAACTCTTCTTGTGAAATGTTTTTCATTAATCGCAAATTATCTATATATAAAATTAAAGTATTCATGAAGCCCCCCATAGTTTTTAATTCTATTACTAGAAATATTGTAGCATATAAACATATAAAAAAATAAGTCCTAAAAGGACTTATTTGAATTATCTGTTTTTTAAGTGAGGGAAAAGGATAACATCACGGATATTAGGCGTATTAGTCAGTAGCATAACTAATCTGTCAATACCAATGCCTAACCCACCAGTTGGAGGCATTCCATATTCTAATGCTTCTACAAAATCCACATCCATTTCTGATGCTTCATCATTTCCTAATTCTTTTTCTTTTAGCTGGTTTTCAAATCTTTCTTTTTGGTCAATTGGATCGTTTAATTCACTAAATGCATTGGCGTATTCTGCATGCATAATGAATAATTCAAAACGATCGGTAAATCTAGGGTCATCAATATTTTTCTTAGCTAAAGGGGAAATTTCTAGTGGATGACCATAAACAAAAGTAGGTTGAATGATTACTGGTTCAATATACTTATCAAAGAATGCTTCTACAACATGTCCGAATTGCCAGTGCTTTTGAATTTCAATATCGTGTTCTTTGGCGATAGCTCTTGCTTCATTATCTGTCATTTGTTGCCAGAAATCAACACCAGTAATTTCTTTAATAGCATCTACCATATGCCAACGCTTGAATGGTGCTTGCATGTGGACAACTTCATCGTTAAATGTAATATCATAAGTACCTAGCGTCTCGAAAGTAACAGTCGATAAACACCCTTCAATAATATCCATCATATCACTCATATCAGCATATGCTAAATATGCTTCAATTGTGGTGAATTCTGGATTGTGTTTAGCATCCATACCTTCGTTTCTAAATAGACGTCCAATTTCATATACAGCTTCCATACCACCAACGATTAATCGCTTTAAGGGTAATTCTGTGGCAATACGTAAGTAGAAGTCCATATCTAATGCATTATGATGAGTAATGAAAGGTCTAGCAGCGGCGCCACCTAAGATTGATTGTAATACAGGTGTTTCAACTTCAACGAAACCTTGTGAGTCAAAATAATTTTGAATTGCACGAATGATCTTTGGTCTAGTCATTGCGACTCTTCTAGCGTCATCGTTCATAATTAAATCAACATAGCGACGACGTCTTGCTTCCTCTTTATCTTGTAGACCATGGAATTTGTCTGGAAGTGGACGTAATGCTTTTGTTAAGTGCGTATAAGAATTAGCTTTAACAGTTAATTCGCCAGTGTTTGTTTTGAAAACATAACCGTTGATACCAACGATATCACCCAAGTCAGTCTGTTTAAAGATTTCATATTGGTCATCACCAATAATATCTTTTCTAACATAGATTTGGATTCTTCCTTCTCTATCTTGAATTTGCATAAAACCCGCTTTACCTTGACGACGTTTTAAAACAACTCGCCCAGCTAATGATACTTCAATATGTTTTTCCTCTAAAGTATCGTGGTCAAATTGTTCATATGCCTCTTTGATTTGTCCAGATTTATGTGAACGAACGAATTTTTGCCCGAAAGGAGCAACACCCATTTCTTTCAAATTTTCAGCTTTTTCGCGTCTAACGCGTTCCTGTTCAGTTAAGTTATTTAGATCCATATAAGAACCTCCTAATCGCAAAATATTATATCATAGAAAAAGCCATAATGGTAGTTATGGCCTTTTTTCTTCACTTAAAAGTTCATACATCAGTCCATCTTTGATCAATGCTAAACTAGTAATTTTCACTGAGATGATTTTTGTTCCCAAGTGAAGCGTCAATGTATCACCCTCAGAAACAGTAGAAGAAGGTTTGGCAACCTTGTGGTTGATTTCAACTTTTCCGTGTTCAGCAGCTTCTTTAGCTATTGTCCGTCTCTTGATGATACGGGATACTTTTAAATATTTATCAAGCCGCATTGATTTCTAATTTTGGTTCTGGTGTTTTTTTGTTTTTTTCATCCCACCAGCCAAGACTTCCTGTCTTAGTGATTTCTTCGATATCCTGTTTAGTTAATGTCTCAATATTAATTAAGTAAAATGCGATACTATCCAATAGTTCACGGTTTTCAGTAATCACGCGTTTTGCTTCTTCATAGCAGCTTGTGATGATATGTCTAACTGCACTATCAATTTCGTGAGCTACTTGATCTGAGAAGTTCTTTTCTCTCATATAATCTCGTCCTAAGAAGACATTGCCACCACGAGTTTCGTATTGAACAGGTCCAAGTTCACTCATACCATACTCAGTAACCATTGATCTCGCGATAGAAGTAGCGCTTTGAAAATCACCATAAGCACCTGTTGTGATTGTGTCAAAGACTAATTCTTCAGCAACTCTACCACCAAGATAACTTGTAATTTGTGCTAATAATTTTTTCTTAGTGTCTAGCATTGTTTCTTTCTCAGGTGTCATCAAGTTATAGCCACCAGCACGTCCACGAGGAATGATTGTTACTTTTTGAACAACATTAGCGTTTGGAATCTTAATACCGATAACAGCATGTCCTGCTTCGTGATAAGCGACCGTTTTCTTTTCTTCATCTGAATACTTACGACTCTTTTTAGCGGGTCCCATCAAAACACGGTCAATTGCTTCATCTAAGTCATGTGAGATAATCATAGTTCTATTATCTCTAGCAGCAAGTAATGCAGCTTCATTTAACAAGTTTTCAATATCAGCACCACTGAATCCAGGAATACGTTTAGCAAAATCATCTAAATTAATTTTTGGGTCAAGTTTCTTATTTCTTGCATGTACTTTAAGTATTGCTTCACGCCCTCTTACATCAGGAAGACTGATTGTTATTTGACGGTCAAAACGACCTGGACGAAGAAGTGCAGGATCTAATACGTCAGGGCGGTTAGTTGCAGCCATGATGATAATACCTATATTTCCACCAAATCCATCCATTTCAACAAGCAACTGGTTAAGCGTTTGTTCACGTTCATCGTGGCCTCCGCCAAGACCAGCACCACGTTGACGACCCACAGCATCAATTTCATCGATGAAGATGATACATGGAGAGTTTTCTTTCGCAACTTTGAATAAGTCACGAACACGAGAAGCACCAACACCTACAAACATTTCAACAAAATCGGAACCTGAAATCGAGAAGAATGGAACGTTTGCTTCACCGGCAACAGCTTTTGCAATTAAAGTTTTACCAGTACCAGGTTGACCAACAAGTAGAACACCTTTTGGAATTCTCGCACCCATATCGACATATTTCTTCGGCGTTTTAAGGAAATCGATAAGCTCTGCCATTTCCTCTTTTTCTTCATCTAATCCGGCAACATCTTTGAATGTTACAGTCTTTTCGCGATTTAATTTAGCTCTGTTTTTAGCAAAATCAAATGCTCTATTATTTTGGCTGTTTGCGTTCCTGAAAATGAAGAATAGGAACACAACCATTAAAATGATTGGAACAACATAAATTAAGATTGTTAAGAAGTCAATACCAGATTGAGGTTCCCTACCTGTCACTGCAAGCGCATTTGTTTCAACTATTTCCATAGCTTTTTCAGCAATTTCTTGAGTAACTACCGCAGTAAAGTTTTGAACATCTCCATAATCTGATACTGATTGTTCAAAAAATGTACCACTAACAGTAACAAAATTCAAGTTGTCTCCACCAATAGGTTGATAGTAAAATGTTGCAATATCTTTATTAGTAGCAGCAGCGATTAATTCTGTGCCGTTTAATTCTTTTGATGGTTCTCTTAATGCATTACGCATAAAAATGAACACTGCGAAAATAACGATGACAGTGAAAATCATAATCAAATAATCAGGTTTTCTTTTCAAGTCAGTTCTTTTCGTTTTATTAGGTTTTTGATTCATCTATATATTCACCTCTTATTTTTCATATATTTCCGGTTTAAGGATGCCTACATATGGTAGGTTTCTGTAAAATTCATCATAGTCCAATCCATAGCCTACAACGAATGCTTTAGGAATCACTTTACCTACGTATTCCGGATCGTAAGCTTGAGTTCTTCCTGCAGGTTTATCAAGTAGTGTAGCAACCTTAACAGAAGAAGCACCGCGATGCTTGAATAAATTAACGATTGTTACAATAGTGTTTGCAGTATCAACGATATCTTCAACAATTAAGACATCTCTACCTTCTAGAGATACATCTAAATCCATCTTAATTTTTACATTACCAGAGGAACTGATACCACCATGATAACTGCTTACAGACATATAAGCAACTTCCAATGGAAGATTAATTTTTTTAGCAAGGTCTGACATGAAAGGAATGCACCCTTTCAGTAATCCAACAAGAAGTGGTTTCTTGCCTTCATAGTCCTTTTCTAGTTTCTTACCTAGATTTGTACAAATCTCATCTATTTCTTGTTCTGAAACTAAGATTTCTTGAATATCCTTGTGCATGATTAAACTCCTTTTGATTTAAAGAATAATGTTTTGGCTTTTCCAAGTGTTTGATTCAAATAGTAATTTTCAACCCACAAAATTTGATTATTGTTATCTGTTAGCACCCATAATTGATCTCTTTTTCGCATTGGAACTTTTCGATCAATAAGTAATTTTTTTAATTTTTTATGGCCATAATCAAATGCCAATACGTCCCCGTTTAGACGATGTCTAAGCCACAAGGGAAACGCTAATTCATTATAACATAATTTTGTGAATTCTTCAGTATTGATAGATGTTTCATCTAAAAATGTGAAAAACTCCATATTTTTAGCACTGTTTTTACCATTTCTAAGCTTGATAAACACAGGTTCTGTTGATGAATATTGTTCAATATATGCTGCTTGATAAGCCTTAATGAATACAAATTTATGATTTAAATCATAAGTCTGATTAGGGCTCTTTGAATTTAGCATATCTCTAATTGCTGTAATTTTTTCATAAGTTGAATCAATTTCATTGCTTTCTAGTAAATATGCGATGATGTCATTTTGGATGACTGGATCTAGTGATTGATATGTAAGTAAATCAATTGAATTTTCTTGTATATTTTGAATCGATAATTTTCTAATGAACTTAAATGCATCAGTAACCTGATAGTGATATTGCTTTACTTGTTCTAACAAATTTGGATTTTCCTGCTTCATTATCGGTGAAACAGCATGTCTATATCTATTTCGCAAATAATAGTTTTCATCATTTGATTGATCGCTCATATATGGTACTTTTTGAATAGAAGCGTAATCTAGTAGATCTTGTTTTGTTGTGTAAAGCAATGGCTTTACGTAAAAAATATGATCTTTTTCATAAATGGGCTGCATACCAGCGTAACCCAATAAATTGCTTCCTCTCGTAAGTTTAATAAGTATAGATTCTAATAAATCATCTAAATGATGGGCAGTTAAAACATAGTTAGATTTAACTTCTTTTGCGACATCAACGAGATAGTGCTTTCTTAGAGTATGCGCTTGGTGATGAAAATTACCAGTATCGTCCACATCAATTAGAAAATAGTGGAAAGGGATACTTCTTTTCTCACAATAAGATTGAACCATAACGACTTCATCGTTGGATTGTTCACGTTTTTGATGGTTAAAATGTACGACTTCAATTTGATAATCATGCTTATAAAGAATATCGAGCATAACCATTGAATCGACGCCACCAGAGACCGATAAGATTAGTTTTTGTTTCTTGACGTTTTTAATTGATTGATTTAATAAATCAATGATTTGTTTCATAATAGTCTCTCCTTATGGTTATATTATAACATGTTAAATTGTAAAAAAATGAGTCAAAATAGATTATTACATGTTATAATAATTGCATGTAAAGGGGTATTTAAATGATAATTTTAGCAAGCAGTTCGCCTAGGCGAGCAAAACTATTAAAAGATGCGGGGATAGATTTTTTAGTAGAAGCAAGTGATATCGAAGAAGTTATTGATGAACA
Source organism: Acholeplasmataceae bacterium (assembly GCA_965140505.1). Taxonomy (GTDB): domain Bacteria; phylum Bacillota_I; class Bacilli_A; order Acholeplasmatales; family Acholeplasmataceae; genus WOFB19. Next base: position 1,233,379 of record OZ223250.1, on the reverse strand, counting down.
TCTAGTTCCAAAAGATATCGTTATTGATCTTGCAATACAAAAAGCAGAAGTTGTTTCTATAAAACATCCCGAAGATACTATTATAGCTGCAGATACGATTGTAGTTTTTAATAATCAAATTCTAGGAAAACCTAGTGATGAAGAGGATGCATATCGTATGTTAAAAATGCTGTCTTCTGAAACGCATGAAGTTTTTACTGGTGTTGCTTTACAACGAGGTGAAAAGAAGTATAGTTTCTGTTCAAAAACAGAAGTTAAAATGAAAAAATTAAGTGATTTAGAAATAAGAGAGTATATAAAAACCAAAGAACCAATGGATAAGGCTGGTGCTTATGGTATTCAAGGGTTAGGCGGGGCACTTGTTGAAAGTTATCAGGGTGATTTTTTTACAATTGTAGGACTGCCGCTTAAGGACTTGCTTTTTGCTTTAAACAAATTTACTGACGAAGCCCAAGTGTAACTTGGGTTTTTATTTACGATTTGCAACTCGCGAATAAGTCATGTATCATAAGTGTACGATATGTATTTAGAATAACTATTAAAACTAGTTAAGAGGTGTGATTAATGAAATTAACCTTCGATGATCAAATTAAACTTCTGGATGGCCAAGATGTATGGCATACGAAGAGTCACGAGGATATTCCTAGTCTGTTAATGAGTGATGGACCACATGGTGTTAGAAAACAAATTGATGATTCAGATACAACTGGAAAAAACGGTAGTGTTGTAGCAACATGTTTTCCAACAGCGAGTCTGACAGCATGTAGTTTTGATAGACAAGTGATGAAAAAACTTGGATTAGCAGTATCAAAAGAGTGTAGAGCTAATGGTGTACAGATGATTTTAGGCCCGGGGATCAATATTAAAAGATCACCTATATGTGGACGAAATTTTGAATATTTCAGCGAAGATCCTGTACTATCTGGAGAACTTGCAGCAAGTTTTGTACGTACTGTTGAAGATCAAGGCGTTGGAACTTCAGTGAAACACTTTTTAGCTAATAATCAAGAAACGAACAGGTTTACGATTGATAGTGTGATTGATAATCGTGCATTAAACGAGATATATTATAAGAATTTTAAACGTGTAATTAAAGAAAATCCAGCATCCCTTATGACGAGTTATAACAAAGTTAATGGGTATTATACTGCTGAGCATCCGATATTGAAGGAACTCGTTAGAAATAAATGGAAATACGAGGGTGTTATTGTAAGTGATTGGGGTTCTATTCACAATAGAGTACAAAGCATAAAAGCGGGATGCGATTTAGAAATGCCTTCAAATCATGAATTTTGGCATCAAAAAATTAAAAATGCAAGCATCAATGATCCAGCATTAATTAAAGCGGTAAATAAGTCAGCTAATCGTATAAGATTACTAGCCTTAAAATATCAAAAGGTTGAAAGTGAAGAACCTGTAGATTTTAAGAAACAGCATGAACAAGCACGTATTATTGCTAGAGAGTCTATGGTTTTAGCAAAAAATGTCGGAGATATTCTACCTTTAAATCCGTCGGATAACATAGCAATCATTTCAGGATTTGCTTATCAAATGAGATATCAAGGAGGAGGATCTTCACATGTAAATGCATCTGAAGTGAGTGAAATTATCGATGTTGCAGTAAATTTTTCTAAAAATGTAAAAGTTGCTAAAGGATTTGATTTGAATCAGATTAAACCTGATTCAAAACTTGAGATGGAAGCTGTTGAATTAGCAAATCAAGTAAAAAAAGTTGTATATATCATTGGAATGCCTAAGGCACTTGAAACTGAAGGTTTTGATAGAACAACACTTGATTTGCCAATGAATCAAATTGAATTGTTTAAAAAAATATACGCGGTTAATCCGAACGTTGTTTGTGTTGTTGTTGGAGGATCAGTAGTTAATTTAGAACCCTTTAGAAAAACAAAAGGTATTTTAATAGCTTATTTAGGTGGTCAAGCTGCTAGTCTTGCAATACTCGATATATTATATGGGAAAATAAGTCCATCTGGACGTCTTGCAGAAACTTGGATTGATGATATAAATACATGTAATGTGAAAATAACAAAAGATAATAACGCGATATACTACGATGAATCAATATTTGTTGGTTATCGTTATTATGAAACATTTAAAAAACCGGTTAGATACCATTTTGGGCATGGACTTAGTTATTGCAAATTTCTATATAAAGATTTTAACGTCAAGTCAGATGATGAAGGATATAAGGTATCTGTATCAGTAAGAAACATTGGACAAATGGTTGCTAAAGAAGTTGTAATGATTTTTGTTGGTAACAACGTTAGTTCAGTATATAAAGCGACTCGTGAACTTAAAGCATTTGATAAAATTGAATTAAAACCTAATGAAGTTAAAACAGTGGAATTTTTATTAACAAAAGAAGATTTTAGTTTTTATGATATATACAAAAAGAAATTTGTTGTTGAACAAGGTATGTATAACATTTATCTATGTAAACATGCAGGTGAAGCAATCGAACAAATAGAACTATTTATTGATGGTGTTCAGGTGAGACATCCAATGCTAAGTTATAATCAATATGAATATAATCCTTATGATTTTAGTAAGGTATATCAACATACATTACCTGCCAAGCATGTTAAAAGAAAAAGACCCTATGATTTATCAACAACAATGAATGATGTTGAGCACACATTGATTGGTAAAATCGTTAAGTCTAGGGTGATTCGTCAAAATATTAAATATATTAAAGATACTGATGTGTCATGGACTAAAGAAGTGATGAAGAAAACTATATTAGAGACGCCGATAAGAATGTTGACATTATATAGTAATCAAGCATTATCGATGTATCAAGCCGAAGGTGTTGTTGATATATTAAACTTAAAGATATTCAAAGGTTTAAAGAAATTAAAGAATAAGAAGGCATAAATATGAGTTTCAAAGTTAAAAAAGACTTGTGGATTCAAATCACTTTGTATGTTATATTTGCTTTAATAGCATTATCACCACTGCCTTGGATGGATGAAATAGAGCAACATGATCAATTTGCTATATATGCTGTAATGGGTGTTAGCGCAGTGATGATTTTACCAATATTATTAGCATCTGTATATGTTTTAAAAGATGATCATTTACATATTCGTTTAGGATATATTATTAAAAATATAAAATACGATGATATTATTGAAATAAAAGATGTAAAAAAAATCGCGAATAACAGTTTTGCATTATCATCAGACGCTGTGGAGATTGTTTGTGCAAAGGGTATGATTAGAAATGTTGCTGTCTCTCCAGTGGACAAGCAAAAGTTTATCGATCTTTTAAAGTATCATTGCAAGTATTTAAATAAGAACAATAATAAAGAGGACTTTGATTATTAATCAAGCCCTCTTTTATTATCTATTATTTTTAATGGATTGAAGATCTTCTTTGTTGAAGTTATATTTTGTATGACAAAAATGACATTCTATTTCAGCGTGACCATCCGATATCAAATCATCTAAATCCTTATTTTCTAAAGCGGAAAGGCTCCTTGCAAAGCCATCTTTCGAACATGGACAATGATATCTTAAGTTATGCTTTGATAGCAATTGATAATCTCCACCAGATAAGATGTTTGTGATATCTTCAGGTGTTTTTCCTTCATTGATCAAAGTGCTCATCGGTTTAATTATTTTTAATATGTTTTCAATTTTAGCAATTGTCTCTTCTTCCACACCGGGCATTAATTGCAGGATGTAGCCACCACTTGCAAGAATGCTTTGATCAGTGTTTACCAAAACACCTAAGCCAACAGAAGAAGGTATTTGTTCACTGATAGCAAAATAATAGGTGAAGTCATCGCCAATTTCTCCTGATTGAAGTTGAGCAGAAGAGGTAAAATTATCTCTCATATTTAAATCTTTTGTGACAAATAGAAACCCCTGTCCAACGGCTGCACCGACATTAAGTTTTCCTGCTTTAGGTCCACTGTTATATTTAATGTATACATTTGGGTTACTGATTTCACCGCGAACCTCACCGTTTGGGTTTGTTTCAACAAGCATTGATCTAATCGGACCGTTACCTTTGATTCTTAACGTTACTCGTTCTCCAGGTTTATACATAAGTCCCATCATAGCGGATGCAGTTAAAAAACGGCCGAAGGCGGCGGATGCGGTTGGCCATGTTTGATGTATTTTTCTAGCTTCTTCAACTAGATTAGTTGTTTTAGATGCATAGATTCTTACTGTTTTATGATATGCATAACTAATAATTGCGTAATCTTTCATTCATATCTACCTCATTTCATATTGTAGCATAATTGAAAGCAAAGATGGAACATGATACAATAAAGCAGGTGATAAATATGTCATTTCATATAGGAAATATAGAAATTAAAAACAAACTAATATTAGCGCCAATGGCTGGCGTATCGAATAGTCCTTTTAGAATACTTGCTAGAAAGTATGGTGCTGGGCTTGTTTATGCTGAAATGGTAAGCGATAAAGGCTTACTTCATAGAAATGAGAAAACATTGAATTTATTATATATGACTGAATTTGAAAGACCGATGTCTCAACAGATTTTTGGTTCTGATAAAAAGACAATGGTAGATGCTGCTTTATATATAGATCGACATAGCAATTGCGATATCATTGATATCAATATGGGGTGTCCAGTGCCTAAAGTGGCCGTTAAGGTGCAGGCAGGGGCGAGTCTTATGAAAAACCCAGAAAAGATTTACGAGATTGTTAAAGAGATTGTAGATAGTGTTTCAAAGCCTGTTACCGTAAAAATTAGAGCGGGATGGGATGACACTTGCAAGAATGCTGTTGAAGTTGCTCAAATGATTGAAAAAGCAGGTGCCAAAGCAATTGCAGTTCACGGCAGAACGAGATCACAAGGTTATAGTGGGTATGCTGATTTAGATATTATTAAAGCGGTTAAGGAATCTGTAAGTATTCCAGTGATTGGGAATGGTGATGTTATTGATGGACCATCTGCTAAGCATATGCTTCAATACACAGGGTGTGATGCCGTGATGATTGGACGTGGTGCACTTGGTAATCCATGGATATTTAGAGAAATAGAGGCATACTTAGAAGATGGGTCAATGATTGAAAAACCAAATCATGCTGAAATAAGAGAAATAATGTTGGCACATTTGGATGCTCTAATCGAACTAAAAGGTGAAAAAGTGGCTTGTTTAGAGATGAGAAGTCATGGACCTTGGTACTTAAAAGGCGTTCCGCATGCTAAAGAATTAAGAGGAAAACTTAGTAAGACACACACAAGAGAAGAATTCTATAATAATGTTAATGATTTTTTTAATATGCAAATTTAATGATTGCTATTATATATAAAAAGGTGCAATCTGCACCTTTCTTATTGGATGATATAAGATCTATATAATTCTTTTTGTTTAGGAGATAGCACTGCTGATATATAGATACCATCATCTAAGTATCTCGTATTTAAAATAGTAGTTATTTCTTTTAATGTGGAATATATTTGTCCTTCGGTAAATGGAATCTTCAATTCGGATATTCTATGGTTCCGATAGATATGTCCGTAAATCGCATTGACTAGTTCATTATAATTTTCTTTTGATTTATTAGATATGTATAAATAATCTTCATGAAGTTCTAGAGGTCTAAAAGCTAGATCTTTTTTTGTTATAACTAAAATCCGTTCAATCTCGTCTGCATTAATCTGCTTTAATACATTTTTGGTAACAAACATTTCTTCTAAGTAATTACCAGTAGCATCCACGACATGTAGAAGTAGATCTGCATCTAATACATCTGAAAGGGTTGTTTGAAAAGATCTTACTAATTCATGTGGAAGTTTGGAAACGAAACCAACTGTATCTATAAGAATAAAAGGAGGCTTATTTTCTTGTTGTATACGTCTCGCCTTTGTGTCCAATGTCGCAAACAACATATCTTTTTCAAATACGGGTTCTTGGTCTTGTTCAAGATAAGCAGTGAGTCCATTCATCAATGATGATTTACCGGCATTGGTATATCCAACTAACGCTACCACAGGAATCCGACTTTCTTTTCTTCGTTTCATAGAGACGAGGCGTTCTTTTTCAATCTTTTGAATCTGTTCTTTAATAAATGATATCTCGCTCAATATTTTCCTACGGTCTAATTCGAGTTTTGTTTCACCGGGGCCTTTAGCATTATATGTTCCCCCACCTTGCCTAGAAAGGATATTACCCATACCAGTTAATCTTGGTAACATATATAATTTTTGTGCGAGCGCAACTTCAAGCATTGCTTGTCTTGTTTGAGCACGCTTTGCGAAAATTGATAGTATTAAAAAACTTCGATCAATAACCTGTACGTCCAAGACTTTTTCCAAGTTTGAAAGTTGTGAAGCTGAAAGGGTATCATCAAAAATGACAAAATTAGTATCCAAGACAGTGATCATCTTCCTAACCTCTTCAACTTTCCCCTTACCGATAAAATATTTTGGAGATATCTTTTTAGCTCTTTGTACGATTTTATCCTTGGTTTTAATACCTACAGCTAATGCTAGTTGTTCTAATTCATCCAGATTACTTCTAATATATAGGTTGTTTGTCTCTATATCCAAACCCACTAATATTGCTTGATCCATACAATCACCACCATAACAATATCATATCATTTTTAAAACGTTTTCAATCAACAAAATTATAGTTTTTGTGGCTTTTCAAAAGTAAAAACAATATAATGGGTTTGACAAATTCGAGAAACAACTTGATAAGTATGGAGGTAACAAAAAATGAACGCATGGAGAAGTTTTAAAGGCGGTTCGTGGGAAAAGGAAATCAACGTCAGAGATTTCATGATTAACAACTACACTGAATACCTTGGAGATTCAGCATTCCTAGAAGGACCAACAGAAAGTAGTACAAAACTAAACGAAAGATTCTATGAATTATTAAAACTTGAAAAAGAACAAGGTGGCGCACTTGATATGGATACAAAAGTTGTATCTTCAATGACAAGTCACGCTGCTGGATATATTAATAAAGATTTAGAAAAAATTGTAGGTTTACAAACAGATGCTCCTTTCAAAAGAGCGTTCCATCCTTATGGTGGAATAAAGATTGCTTATAAGGCAGCAAAAGCATATGGGTATGATATTGATCCAGAGATGATTCATATCTTCTCAACTTACAGAAAAACACACAACCAAGGTGTATTTGATGTTTATTCACCTGATATTAGAGCAGCAAGAAGCGCTCATATAATTACAGGACTTCCTGATGGCTATGGCCGTGGACGTATTATTGGTGACTATAGAAGAGTCGCATTATATGGCGTAGATGCACTTATTGCCGAAAAGAAAAAAGAAAAAGAACATTTTATGTCATTAGTCATGAACGAAAAGAATATTCGTGCATGTGAAGAAACACAAGATCAAATCAGAGCTTTAGATGAATTTGCTAAAATGGGTGATATCTATGGATTTGATTTAAGACAACCAGCTGCTAACGCTTTTGAAGCAATTCAATGGACTTATTTTGGTTATCTTGCAGCTGTTAAAGATCAAAATGGTGCGGCAATGAGTTTAGGGAGAACATCAACATTCATTGATATCTATATTGAAAGAGATTTGAAAGAAGGTATTATTGATGAAATTGATGCTCAAGAATTAATTGACCATTTTATTATGAAATTACGTATGGTACGTTTTGCTAGAACACCTGAATATAATGAATTGTTCACAGGTGATCCAACTTGGGTTACTGAAAGTCTAGGTGGTTTAACTAATGATGGACGTTCATGGGTAACTAGAACTGATTATAGATATTTACAAACACTATATAATTTAGGTACTTCTGCAGAACCTAATTTAACAGTTTTATGGAGTGAAGCATTACCAGAAAACTTTAAAAAATTCTGTGCTAAAGTATCAATTGACACAAGTAGTATTCAATATGAAAATGATGACCAAATGAGACCAGAACATGGAGATGACTATGGTATTGCTTGTTGTGTATCGCCAATGACTATTGGTAAAGAAATGCAATTTTTTGGTGCTAGAGCTAACTTGGCTAAGGCATTATTATATGCATTAAATGGTGGTCGCGATGAAATCAGTGGTAAACAAATTGGGCCTAAGGGTGATGTTTTACAAGCTGAAGTATTAGATTATAATGTTGTTATGGAAAGATATGATCAATTTATGAATTGGTTATCAGAAATTTATGTAAGTGCACTAAATATCATCCATTACATGCATGATAAATATGCATATGAAGCAATTCAAATGGCATTTCATGATCCTGAAGTTAGAAGAAATTTTGCAACCGGTATCGCAGGATTATCAGTTGTTGCAGATTCATTATCTGCTATTAAGTACGCTAAGGTTAAACCTGTTTACGACGAAAGAGGATTAATTGTTGATTTCGAAGTTGAAGGCGATTTTCCTTGTTATGGTAACAACGATGATAGAGTTGACAGTTTAGCTGTTGATGTTGTTAATCGTTTTGTTAATAAGATTAAAAACCAATATACGTATAGAGAATCAGTTCCAACAATGAGTATATTAACAATTACTTCGAATGTAGTTTATGGTAAAAATACCGGAACTACTCCAGATGGAAGAAAGAAAGGTGAACCACTTGCTCCAGGGGCTAACCCAATGCATGGTCGCGACAAATCAGGTGCATTAAAATCATTATTGAGTGTTGCTAAAATCCCACATGAAAGCTGCGAAGATGGTATTTCAAATACATTCACACTTGTTCCTCAAGCTTTAGGTAAAGACTCTGAAACAGGTGATGATTTCATTCACGAAGGATCTATTAAAGTAGAAAATTTAGTTTCTATTCTAGATGGTTATTTCAATAATGGCGGTTATCATTTAAACGTTAATATTATGAATAGAGAAACACTTCAAGATGCTTACAATCATCCTGATAAATATCCCAACTTAACAATTAGAGTTTCTGGGTATGCAGTTAACTTTGCTAACTTAACTGATGAACAAAAACGTGAGGTTATTTCAAGAACGTTCCATGAATCAGTTTAAAGGTAATATTCATTCTATTGAGACATTGGGTGCTTTTGATGGTCCTGGTATCAGATATGTCGTTTTCTTTCAAGGATGTCCATTTAAATGTCAATATTGTCATAATAGAGATACTTGGTCAACTATGAATAATCAATTGATGACGGTTGAAGATATATTGAATGATTATAAGAAATATGAAAAATTCTATGATAAAGGTGGTATCACAGCAAGTGGTGGAGATCCTATATTACAAATAGAGTTTTTGACTCAATTGTTCAAGGAAGCTAAAGCGAGAGGTGTTCATACTTGTCTAGATACAGCTGCGTCATGTTATAGTGTTAATCAACTTGACAAGTTTAGAGAGCTGTTATCATATACAGATTTAGTATTATTAGATATTAAACATATTGATCAGAAACAACATAAAAAGATTACTGGTTCTTCCAATAGTCAAGTACTAGATTTTGCTAGATTATTAGATGAACTAGAGGTAGATACAATCATAAGACATGTATTAGTGCCGGGATTAACAGATAATGAGTTGCATTTAAAAGGATTAAGAAACTTTTTAGATATATTGCATCATGTGATAAGCATTGAGGTTTTACCCTATCACTCAAAAGGACGAACGAAATGGGAAAAACTCAAACTTGAGTACCCATTAAAAGATACAAAAGAAGCTAAGGATGAAGATGTTCAAAAAGCGGAATCAATCTTAAAAGAAGGGTATCACTTTTTCAAAGGGTAATATGCTATAATGAAAGTACCGGTTTCGGTACTTTTTCTTTTAAGGGAGGTAATTAAATGAATCATATTGTTGATGTTGCAAAAAAAGCGGGTATTTTAGAATCTGAGATCATTCCGTACGGAAATGATAAAGCAAAAATTTCGCTTGATTTGTTAAAACGATTAAAGGATAAAAAAGATGGCAAATTAATTTTAGTAACTGCGATAAACCCTACACCTGCGGGTGAGGGAAAGACAACGATTTCCATAGGTTTGGCACAAGGCTTAAACGAAATTGGAAGAAAACCTGTTTTGGCGCTTAGAGAACCTAGTTTAGGACCAGTTTTTGGATTAAAAGGTGGAGCTACCGGTGGTGGTAAATCTATTATCATACCAGAGGAATCAATTAATCTCCATTTTACTGGGGATTTACACGCGATTACTTCAGCACATAATCTATTGTCTGCAATTATAGATAATCATATATATCAAGGTAATGAATTAAAGATTAAAGATGTAATCTGGCGTAGAGCGATGGATATGAATGATCGCAATTTACGTGTGATCGAAACTAAACAAAGAAAAGATGGATTTATGATTACAGCTGCTTCAGAAATTATGGCTATTTTGGCATTATCAGAAGATCTTAAAGATTTAAAAGAGAGATTGAACCGAATCTTAATTGGATATAATGAAGCTGATGAACCACTGTGTGTTAAAGATATTGGATGCGCTGACGCAATGGTTTTATTATTAAAAGAAGCGATAAATCCTAATTTAGTACAAACCATTGATGGTGTACCTGCATTTGTACACGCTGGTCCGTTTGCTAATATTGCACATGGGTGTAATTCTATTAATGCGACTAAAATGGCTTTAAAGTTAGGTGATTTCGCAATTACTGAAGCTGGATTTGGTGCTGATTTAGGTATGGAAAAATTTTTAAATCTAAAAGTGCCATATCTTCCAAAATCTCCAGATTTGGTGATTATTGTAGCGACTATTAGAGCACTTAAGTCACACGGTGGCGCAGAAGATTATTCAGTGCCAGATTTAGAGTCGTTAAAACGTGGTATTCCACATATTGAGAAGCATGTTCAAAATATTAAAAATTTTGGGTTAAATTTTGTCATTGCACTCAATCATTTTGATACAGATTCAAAAGAAGAGATTATGTATATGATTGATTGGGCAAATAAAAATAATTATAGTCTATCGTTTGCTGATGGTTTCGAGAAAGGCGCACAAGGCATGGTTGGTCTTGCATCACTTGTTGAATCAGTTGTTGGATTAAATCATTATTTTGTACCTACTTATCAAAAAGGTGATAGTATTAAAATAAAGATTGAAAAGATTGCGACATCTATCTACGGTGCTAGTTCTGTACATTTTAGAAAGAAAGCTTTACAGCAACTAAAAACATATGAATCTTTGGGATGGAATCTTCCTGTCTGTATGGCAAAAACTCATTTATCACTATCTGCAGATAAAAATCTAATCGGATGCCCTAAAGATTTTGTTATAGAAATTAAGGAGGTTAAACCCTCACTTGGTGCTGGTTTTTTTGTTGCATTAACAAAAGGTATAGTAACAATGCCAGGACTTAATAAAACACCAAGGGCATTAGACATGAAAGTTAACGAACATGGAGAACTGATAGAGGGGTAGTAAAATGGAATTAATGAGTGGTAGAAAAGCTTCAAAAGCTTTAAGAGAAGTTTTGAAATCAAAGATTGAAAAAAATAGTAAAATATATGATAAATCGCCTTGTCTAGCGGTTATTTTGGTTGGAAACAACCCTGCAAGCTTATCTTATATAAAGGGTAAAGAAAAAGCGTGCAACCTAGTTGGTATTGATTATAAGTTATACCATCTAGATGAAAATGTAGAGCAAAAAGAGTTAGAAGATGTTATCGTTAGTCTAAATAGGAATGATGAGGTAGATGGTATGATTTTACAACTGCCTATTCCTAAACACTTGGATGAGGACTATTTAATAGATCTCATTTCTAGAGAAAAAGATGCGGATGGATTTCATGTTGTTAATCAAGGATATTTATATCAAAAGAAAAAAACGATATATCCAGCAACACCAAAAGGCATTATTGAGTTATTAGATTTTTATCATGTTGACGTTAAAGGAATGAATGCAACTGTTATCGGTAGAAGTAATATTGTTGGTTTTCCTGTTGCGCGTATGCTTATGGATAGAGGTGCAACCATTACGGTTTGTCACTCAAAGACAAGAAGTTTGAAGGAACATACGCTGAATGCCGACTTAATTGTTGTAGCAGCTGGTAGACCAAATATTTTAACAAAAGATATGGTTAAATCTGGTGTTGTTGTAATTGATGTTGGAACAAATCATGTTGATGGACACTTGGTTGGAGATGTTGATTTTGATGGTGTGAGCAAAGTCGCAAGTAAAATTACACCAGTGCCAGGAGGCGTTGGACCAATGACAATTTTAGGGCTTCTAGAAAATACTTATGAACTCTATTTAGTACATTGTAAAAATATTGAAAAAAACTAACTTTTATACTTTACTTTTAAATCAATAAATTGTTATAATAAGGATGTATTTGAATTGTCGTATAAGTCATCTAATAGGGGTGATGACGTATCTACCACAGTGCCGAAACACTGTGACTACGATTATGAAGAGCGATTTATAAACGTACCAGACGATAGTTAAATACGTCAAAGGGGCAAACGGGGATAAGTAACATTTTCGATTGCTATAGAAAAAGCACTCTCTTTTGGGGTGTTTTTTTTCGGTGTATAATGCTAAAATAGATTGTGTAAAGGAAAAGAGGAGAAAAAAATATGAATATATGGCATGACATAAATCCGAAAAGAATTTCGCCTGATAAATTTGTCGCATGTATTGAGATCTCAAAAGGATCAAAGAAAAAATATGAGTTAGACAAGGAAACAGGCATGATTATTCTTGATCGAATTTTGTTTACTTCAACTCATTATCCAGCAAATTACGGATTTATTCCAAGAACTTACGCAGGAGATAATGACCCACTTGATGTATTGGTATTATGTCAAGAAGATATCGAGCCATTAAGTATCGTCGAAGTATATCCTATTGGTGTTATGAAAATGATTGACTCAGATGAAATTGATGAAAAAATTATCGCGATTCCATTTGGTGATCCTTCATTAACTCAGTATAAAGATATCAGCGAATTGCCGCACCACCTTTTAACAGAAATGGGCCATTTCTTTGAAGTGTATAAATCTCTTGAAGGAAAGAAAACATACATCCTTGATGTAGAGGGTGCCGAATCTGCTAAAAAGATTATTGCGCAAAGTATAGAAACATACGAAAATAAATTTATTAAAAAATAAGATAGGTGAATTAACATGGGAAGAGCACACGAAGTCCGAAAAGTGGCAATGGAAAAAACTGCCGCAGCAAAAAGCAAACTATATGCAAAATATGGTAAAGAAATTTATATGGCCGCGAAGTCAGGTGTACCTGATCCAGAACTAAATGCTAACTTAAAACGCATCATTCAAAAAGCCAAAAAAGATCAAGTTACTGCAGATGTTATCAAAAGATCAATCGATAGAGCTAAAGGTGGAGGAGACGAGAACTACACTGAAGTTCGTTATGAAGGATTTGGTCCTGGTAACTCAAACTTAATCGTTGAATGTTTAACTGACAATGTCAATAGAACTATTGCTACAGTTAGAAATTGTTTCACAAAAACCGGTGGAAAACTAGGAGTTTCAGGTTCTGTACTTCACCAATTTAATCACCAAGCAGTTTTCACTGTTCCAGGATTGACTGAAGATGAAGTTTTAGAATTATTAGTTATGAACGAATTAGATGCTGATGAAATTGAAGCGGATGAATCAGGCGTAACAATACTAAGTGATGCTACAAATTATAATGCAATTAGAACAGTAATTCTAGATGAACATCCAGACTTAGAATTTGACACTGATGAAATCATGTGGATGCCAATGATGGATACTGAACTTAATGAAGAAGAAAAAGGTAAATTTGAAAGATTAATGAATATGCTTGAAGAATTAGACGATGTTCAAGACGTATATCATAACGTTAAATTATAACCCGTATAAATAACGACGTGAGATAGGTTTATTTATTATAACCTATCTTTTATTTTGCCCTTTATTATGTTATAATAAACCACGAATTAAAAAGGAGAATTTCTATGAAGTTAGATCAATATGATGATGTGATTAATGAATATATTTTAAAAGAAAAAAACAGACAAGAAACTCATTTAGAATTGATTGCTTCTGAAAATTTCGTTTCGGAATTTGTTTTAGAGGCTCAAGGCTCCATTTTAACAAACAAATACGCTGAAGGATATCCTAACAATCGCTATTATGGTGGTTGTGAATTCGTGGATGTGATTGAAGAAGAAACGAGAAGCAGACTCAAAAAATTATTTGATGCTGCTTTTGTTAATGTTCAGGCCCATTCTGGTTCACAAGCCAACATGGCTGCATATCAAGCATTGATTAAACCTGGAGATACGATTTTAGGAATGTCACTTAATGAAGGTGGACATTTAACACACGGATTCAGTTTAAATTTTTCTGGTAAATTTTATCACACCGAATCATATGGTGTAGATAGGGAAACTGAACTTATCAATTACGATCAAGTGCGGGAGATTGCATTACGAGTTAAACCAAAGTTAATTATTGCAGGTGCTAGTGCATATGCAAGAGTTATTGATTTTAAGAAATTTAGAGAGATTGCAGATGAAGTTGGTGCATATTTAATGGTTGATATGGCACACATTGCCGGATTGGTTGCAGCTAAAGTACATCCATCACCATTGCCTTATGCCCATGTTGTAACATCTACAACACATAAAACTTTAAGAGGCCCAAGAGGTGGCATCATCTTAACAAACGATGAGAGTATTGCTAAGAAGATTGATAAAGCAGTATTTCCTGGTATTCAAGGTGGTCCTTTGATGCATGTGATTGCTGCTAAAGGTGTTGCTTTTAGGGAAGCGCTGGAACCAGCATTTGTCGAATATCAAAAGCAGGTTGTGAAAAATGCTAAACGTTTGGCATTAGCAATGCAAAACTTGGGGTATAAGATTATTTCTGGTGGTACTGACAATCATTTGATATTAATCAATGTTAAAGATAAATACGGTATTACGGGCAAGAAAGCTGAACATGTCTTAGGTTTAGTTAATATCACCTGCAATAAGAATACGATTCCCTATGATCAAGAAAAACCTGCATTTGGTAGTGGTATTAGACTTGGCACGCCTGCGATAACGACGAGAGGGTTTACAGAAAATGAGATGGATAAAATTGCTTCTCTTATAGATGAAGCATTGAAAAATAGAGAATCAGAAGAAAAACTCATGGAGATTAAGGAAGAAGTTATTAAACTAACAAAAGCCTTTCCACTATATGAGAGAGGAGCAATTTAATGATAGAAAAGACAAGACATTTGCCAGATGGGAAAAAGGAGTTAAAAGCTTTACCTATAGATCATTATCTAGATGCTGAATTCCTTTATTATCCAGTAACTAGTGCACGTTGTCCTGAGGGTGAAACATGTGTTATTGGTGGCCAATTTGTAAAAGTTGGTGAAATCATCGGAACACGTAAAGGCGCATTTTTTGAACAACCTATTCATTCGACAGTTAGTGGTGAAGTTGTAGGTAACGAAAATCATATTGACCAAAGTGGTAAACTAGTTGATTGCCTGATTGTAAAAAACGACAAAAAATATACATTGCATGAAAGCATCAAAGATCGAAGCGATGCAGAAATTAATGCATTAACAAAAGCAGATTATGTCGAGATTTTAAAAGAAGCTGGTTTAGTTGGTTTGGGTGGAAGTGGATTTCCCACTTATATTAAAATGCAAACCGATGAGAAGATTGATATTGTTTTTGCTAATGGGGTCGAATGTGAACCTAATCTAATTTCAGATTATGGATTGATGATTCACGAGCCTTCAAAAATTATTGAAGGTTTAATTTACACAATGAAAGCTAGTGGTGCGCCAAAAGGAATCATCGCAGTAAAAGAAAAGTATAAGGAAATTTCAGAACGTATCAATTTTTGTTTAAAGCAATTTACTGATTACGATATTGAAGTTGTTGAGGTTGGTAACTACTATCCACAAGGATGGGAACTTGAAATGATCAAAACCGCATCTGGTATTGATATTCCTCAAGGCCAGTTATTGGCTAAATATGGTGTTTTAAATTTTAATGTATCAACTCTAGCGAGCATTTATGAAGCTGTTAAGCATCGCTTACCTGTCATGGAAAGATTATTTACAATTAGTGGTGAGGGTGTTCACAATAAGAGTTTTAGAGCACGTATTGGCACGTATGTCCCTGAATTAATTGAAATTGCAGGAGGATACAAAGATTTGGATAAGAATAAAGTACTTATTTTAGGTGGACCTATGATGGGTACAAATGTGGATCGTGATGATATTGTCATGACGCATACAACTACAAGTCTTATTGTTAAAAATGCAAAAGTATATGTCGAAGAGCCTTGCATCCATTGTGCTGCTTGCGTATACTCATGTCCAGTTGATATTCAACCAACTCAAATCATGAATGCATATAAATCTAGAGATACAGATATGATTAAAACACTTGAAGTTAAAAAATGCATTGAATGTGGACTCTGCTCATATGTATGTCCATCAAAAATTCATTTGACAGAATATATGCGTTTAGCGAAAAAGTTCGCGAAGTAAGTAGGAGGTATTATGGAATTCGTTAAGCAAACAGGTCCTTATATACGTAAGGATGATTCGCTCACTAAACGAATGATGATTGACGTATTGATTGCACTTATGCCAGTAGTGGTGTTTGCAATTTATCGTTTCGGATGGGATGCAGTCATCCGTCTTGTTGTCAGTTTAGTCATTATGATTGGTCTTGAGGCAGTAGCAGTAGCAATGACTCAAAGAGCAAAAGGTGAGACTTTTATTGAAAAGTTAAAATCAAGATTTCAAAAATATACGATTAACAATGTTACAGCACCAGCAGTAAGTGCTGTCATTTATGCAATGATTATCCCTTCACAATTACCATTGTATGCAGTTATTATCGGTGCAGTTTTTGCAATTGTTGTCGTGAAGATGTTATTCGGTGGATTAGGAAGCAATATTTTTAATGTTGCAGCAGCTGGTCGTGTGTTCATTGCGTTCGCATTATCAGGTATGTTTACATTAGCTTATACTGGCGTTGATGTTGTTGCTGGTGCTACACCATTATCAGCATTAACTGGTATGGGTTTTGAAAATGCAATCTACAGTTATTCACTCAAGGATTTATTCTTTGGATTTATCCCAGGTACAATGGGTGAAATCAGTGTTATTCCAATTTTGATTGGTTTAGCATATCTACTTATTAGAAGGACAGCTGATTATCGTATTGTATTATCAATGTTATCGACATTTGTTATTCTAATTGCATTGATTGGATTAAGTATTTATCCTGACCAATGGGTAGACTTTGTTTTATATAATGTTTTATCTGGTGGTATATTATTTGGTGCCACATTCATGGCTACAGATCCAGTAACCGCACCAGTAACAAAACCTGGTCGTTGGATTTATGGGTTATTAATCGCTACGTTTGCTGTATTGATTAGAGCTTTTGGTTCTTATCCAGAAGGAGTTGCATTCGCATTATTATTTGCTAATGTATTTGTTCCTCTAATTGATTATCCAAGTTGGGCTAAGAACAAATATTCATGGAAATTTATTGTATCTTACGTTGCAGTACTTGTTATCATGGGCTGTGTCGTATTCTTTTCAGGAGGTGCATTTGCGTGAAAAAGTTTTTTGAAAACAATCCGTTAATACACTTTACTTCAGTATTAACACTTATTGCGATTGCATGTGGTTTAATTATTGGTTTAGTTAATTTAGCTACATCTAAGACAATTACAGCAAATCAAGAAGCAAAAGCAAAAGAAGCTTATTCAACATTATTGTTTGAAACTTCTTATGGTGATCAATATGATGCATGGGCAGAGGATTATGTTGCTCCAGAATTAAGTGGTTTTCAAGTTTTTTGGAACAAGTTAACACAAGAACCAAGTGAAGGTGTTCCTTCAATTGAAGAGTGGAAAGAACTTGAAAATATTCCATTCAGTATTAATGATTATAGTTTTACTGATGAGTTAGGAAGCAATGATCCAGCATCAATCTCAGCTAAGGAAAAAGTATTAGATAAAGATGGTAAATTAGTTGGATATATTTTCCAAGCAACTGGAACAAATGGTTATGGTGATATGACAATCGTTGTTTTAGTAGGTGCTGATGGTACAATTTTAAATGCTACGTTCCAAACATTAAATCAAACATTAAACCTTGATCGTACAAGAGCAAATTTAGAATTATTTATTGGTACTAAGATTGCTGCAGTTACACCAAGTGGTGATATGCAATCTGGTGCGACATACAGTAAAAACACGATGACTGATTTATTATCAAATGTTGCAACTTCATTTGCTAGTGTTGAAGGATTATCTGACATTAATCCTTTAGATACTTATCTAGGTGAAGGTTTTGTTATTGAAAATGATGCTACATTTACTGAAACTGATCATGTGTCAGCTAAACAAAATATCACAACATCTCCATTAGTACCTGATGGTTATATCTACATAGTAACTGGTACTGGTGATTATGAAGGCTATGATGGTACGCATTCTGGATCAATTACTTTAAATGTTATATTCAATGCAAATGATCAAATTGTAGCAATTTATGTTCCTGAAGACTTATATCAACATACCAAGAGTTATATGGATAAAAATTCAGATTATCTTGATGAATTTGTAGGAAAAACATTAGCTGAAATTTCTACAGTAGTCAATAAAAATTCTGATTTAAAAACAGGTGCTACTTATTCTAGAACACTAATTGATAGTATTTTAGAAGCATTAGTAAGCGAGGTGGCATAATATGAAAAAACAAACATTATTTTTAAGCATTAACGCAGTTGTTATGTTAATCATTAGTTTAGGTGTCATGTTGATTATTAAAGGAACAGTGACACAAAATCCTGAAGATTTACTATTTGGACAAATGGTAGATCTTGAAAATCAAGTAAATATTGAAGATCCAAGTGGCAATTCGTATTCAATTGTAGATTTTAAAGCAAATGCGGTAAACGGCAAAGGTGAAACCATTGGTGTTGTCTACAATGTTAAAATCAAAAATTCATTTGATTTCAGTGGTACTAAAGATAAAGATTATGGTTACATTGAATTACTTGTTGGTATTAAAGATGATATGGTAACAGTTGAAATTGTTTCATTAGAACAAACAATTACTTATGTTGCGAATATTCAAAGATATATCTACACAAGTTATGATAGTGTTCCTTATTTATCAGTAGAAAGCATTCCAAGTTTTAATGCAGCACCTGATGCTGATTTAGAATCTGGGGCAACTGCAAGTACAAGTACTGGTGCAATTCATGATATCATATGGAAAGCCGTTCAAATGAATTATGATTTATATGAAGATGATCCATTCATCGCTATACTTGGTGAAGATTATGTTGTTGAAAACGATAGTGCATTTATTGTAACTGATCATGTGTCAGCTAAACAAAATATTACAACATCTTCATTAGTACCTGATGGTTACATCTATACAGTAACTGGTACTGGTGATTATGAAGGTTATGATGGTACACATTCTGGATCAATTACTTTACAAGTTGTATTTGATGCAAATGATCAAATTGTTACAGTTTATGTCCCTGAAGACTTATATGAACACACAGTTGGCTATATGGGAAGAAATGAAACTTATTTGAATGAATTTGTTGGAAAAACATTAGCTGAAATTTCTACAGTCATTTCTGATAATTCTGATTTAAAAACAGGTGCTACTTATTCTAGAACACTAATTGATAGTATTTTAGAAGCATTAGTAAGCGAGGTGGATTTAGATGACTGAGACTAAAAAAGTAGTTAAAAAAGATAAAGAAACCTCTTTATTAGAAACCTTCACAAAAGGTATTTGGAAAGAAAATAGTATTTTTGTAATGGTATTAGGTATGTGTCCTGCAATCGCTGTTACTTCAACGTTTGAAGCTGGCTTTGGTATGGGTATTTTAGTATTCATTATTTTAACAATAAGTAATTTGATTATTTCAACAATTAGAAAATTTGTACCATCTACAGTACGTATTCCATCATATGTTATTATTATCGCGACTGAAGTTACAGCGTTACAAATGTTGGTTGATGCTTTTACACCTGATTTAGGTGAAACACTTGGTGTTTATTTAGCATTAATCGTTGTTAACTGTATTATCTTGGGACGTGCAGAAGCATTTGCATCTAAAAACAAAGTTGTTCCATCAATGCTTGATGGTATGGGCACATCACTTGGATTTGCATTAGCGTTAGTTATTGTAGGTTTCTTCCGTGAATTTCTAGGAACTGGTATGATTAAATTAGGTTATATTTTACCAGTTGGTTTTCAAGCTGAATTATTTGGTGGGTTCGGATTAAGCAAATATGCAATTTCGATTTTAACAGCACCTCCTGGAGGGTTCTTAGTTATGGGTATTATTCTAGCAATAATTACAGCTCATAATAATGCTAAGAAAATTAAAGAAGCTGAGAAAGCAAAAGCAGCAAAATTAAAATTAATTGCTGAAGCTAAAGCTAAGAAAGAAGCAGCCATGAAAGTTGCTGTAGCGAAAGGAGCTGAAGCATAATGGATTTAATAGCAATTTTACTATCGTCACTACTGATTAATAATATCGTATTGATGCAATTTCTTGGACTATGTTCATTCTTTGGTGTTTCAACTAAGATGAAGTCAGTTTTTGGTATGAGTTTAGCGGTTATCGTTGTTACGTTTTTAGCAGCGGCAATCACATACCCAATTTATCATATCGTATTAGTTAATGCTCACATTGAGTACATTAGTACAATCGCATTTATTCTAGTTATTGCGGCATTAGTTCAATTAACTGAACTTGTTGTTAAGAAGGTGAGCAAGAGCCTATATAGAGCGCTTGGTGTTTATCTTCCACTAATTGCAACTAATTGTGCAGTATTAGGTGTTGCGTTAACAAATGTTTCTGATATGTCCACAACTTATCCTCAAGCCTTAGTATATGCACTTGGATCAGCGATGGGTTATGGATTAGTTATTATTGCATTTGCTGCTATTCGTATTAAACTTAATGCAGCAAATACTCCAAAAGCATTAAAAGGTATGCCAATTGCACTTATCACAGCAAGTCTTATGGCATTAGCATTTATGGGATTGGCAGGTATCATCTAGTCATGCCTGTTATTATCGCAATCGTTGCGGTTATTATTATTGTGTTCTTATATGTTGGTACAGGTTTATTAAATGATAAAGCCGGTATTCCAGAAGGCTGTGAACAAGCATATCAAGATGCACAAAATTGTGAAGCATGTGGTGCTGCAGGTAGTGATGCTTGTAGTTTAAATAGCGACTCTAAATTTCAAGAAGCATTAGAGTTCATGAAGGAGGTTAAGCTATAATGGAAAATGTTTGGCCATTTATAGTGCTAGGGATTATCGCAATTGTCTTAGGTGTTGTACTGTCTTTAGCAAATAAATATTTAGTAGTAGAAGAAGATCCTAGAATTAACGAAGTTGAGAAATTATTGCCAAATTATAACTGTGGTGCATGTGGTACCCCAGGTTGTCATGCATTTGCCGAAGGTATCGTTGATGGAGAAGTTTTAAAACTGTCTAGATGTAAACCAGGTAAAGCAGACAAGAATTTTAATCCTATTTTAGAGTATTTAAAAGACCATCCAAATAAAGATGGATCAGTGATTAATGTAAAGATTTAGGACATAATGTTTATGTCCTTTTCTTTAAGAAATTAGGTAGATTATAATGAGTAAAAAAATAATCAGTATATCAGTACTAGTAATTATCATATTAGGAATAGTAACTTTTATAGTAGGGGTTCAAAAAGTTGAATATGTGTATGGTACATATGAGTTTATGGATACGTACATAGAAGTAAATTATCAGACAACACGAATCAAACAAAAAGAGATTGATAGAGAGATTGAGCAAATTTTTTATACCTATGATCAACTGTCTAATAATTATAAGGCATTGTCATCAGATGATTATTTTGAAAATGTGTATTCAATAAATCAAAAAATAGGCCAAAAACTTGAAATTGATAAACCGCTTTATGATTTACTAGTTAAAGCAGAGTATATTAAAGATTTAACCGATGGCTATTTCGATGTTTCAGTGGGAAAATCTATTGATATTTGGAAATCTGTTATAGAAACAGAACTTGGCGATTTTTCTATTGGTGATTCTATATATGTATACTATTTTTACGATGGTGAAGTTAGTGATGATAATAGAGTAATTATCAATGATGAAGGTGTTATTAAATCCATAGAATATGACAAAAATGATTCATCTATCGTTTTAAGTTTAACATTGGATATAAATGGAGAATCTGTAGTTATTGATCGTGATGATAGATATCAACAAGAAGTATCGGATTTAGTCTTTAATAATGCAATGATAAAGATTGAAGCACTTGATTTTTCAACCAATCAAATGTTATTATCTGAAAATGATGGTAAGTATTTTGTCAAAACTAGTGGAGATGATTTTAAAATAGATTTAGGTGCAATTGCTAAAGGGTATGCAACTCAATGCGTAGCTGATTATCTAAAGTCTAAAGGCGTTACTTATTTTTATATTAATTCTGGTACAAGTTCACTCTATTTAGGTGAAAACAGTAACCCAGAAAGAGATTATTATACAATTGGATTAACTTGTCCAATATGTTCTTTAGGCGGTTCATATGGGACTTTGAGTAATATTATGAATGAATCTGTAACAACCAGTGGAAACTATGAGCAATATGTACTTCATGGTGGTCTAAGATATCATCATATTGTATCACCAAAGACTAAAATACCGATGCAATATTATCACAGTGTCACACTTATCAGCAATGATGCAGGATTACTTGATGCACTTACTACAGCATTATTTTCTATGCCTGAAGATGTATTTGATGTATGGGTAGCAGAACATCAAAATGAACTAAATATAAGTATTGTAAGATATAATTATAATGTAGAAGCAACCGATGTTGTTTATATGAATATGTTAGGCGACATTACGTTCGAAGAGGAATAGTATGAATCAAAAGAAAACGATGCAAAAAAGAGATATTTATTTAGTTTTTATACTACTTGTAGTTTTCGCTGCATTGTTTTTAGTTTTCCAATATATAATTTATGCTGGAGATGCTGCTTCTGCAAATATTTACTATAGAACGAGTGATCCAATTGTTAGTGTAGATTTTGCAAGTGGAGACATTCGTATAAATTATAGTCAAGATACTCCTGGGGCATATGAAAAAGATTATCCTTTTGTGACTGTAAATAATGATGGTCATCAGGAAATAGTTTTACTAGGCGATTATGAAATCAATGGTTTAAGACAAGAAGTTATTGTCGAAGTCGATTTTGATGAGGCAAGAATTAGAGTTAGATATGAAGAAAGTCCACAAAATATTTGTAGCAAGCAAGGTTGGTCAACAGCGGCACCTTTAATATGCTTACCAAATAGGGTAAGAGTTGAATTTGATGCTAAAACATCAGATATTGATATTATTCAATAATAAGGAAAAAGATGAGAAGAAAAAAACTTAGAAAAATGGTATTGCTTGCTAATCTTCTAGCAATCAGTATTGTACTTAATATAATTGAAAGTTTTATTCCTATATTGACAGTGCCAGGCGCTAAGATAGGGTTTGCGAATATTGCCACTTTAATTGTCATATTTTTATATGGCGCAAAAGAAGGGGTAATTTTAACATTACTTAGAATATTTTTGGTTGCGGCACTATTAGGGACATTTCTTTCACCAGCATTTTATCTAAGTGTTGGTGGGGCAGTATTGTCGCTTACCGTGATGGTAATTTTGAAAAGATTAAACTACTTTGGTATTATTGGTATTAGTGTTTTAGGTTCAGTCTTTCACTCAATTGGGCAAATCTTAATTGGTATACCAGTTATTGGATCTAATCAAATCGTCTATTGGCTTCCAGTAATGCTATTAATTAGTATCCCTGCAGGCTTCTTAACTGGTGTTATTTCAAGTAAATTTTTAAATGTTTGGCAAGCAACTCATAACGAAAAAAGTTAAAATTAAATATTTTAATCTTTAACACTTGTTATTCACTTTTTATAATGATATAATGTATTCGCGAAAACTTACTATGGCTAGTGGCTATGGCGGAAGGAGAGTCTAATATGAAACAAGGAATTCATCCAAATACACGTTTAGTAATATTTGAAGATGCTCAATCAAAAAAACAATTTTTAATTGAATCAACAATCCATACTAAAGAAACAGCAGTTTATGAAGAAGACGGTGAAACTTATCCAGTGGTAAGAATGGAAGTGACATCTGATACGCACCCATTCTACACAGGTCAACAAACATACATCCAAGCTGCAGGACGTGTTGAAAAATTCAACAAACGTTACGGTATTAATTCAAAGAAAAATGACAACGAATAACGTGATTAATTATCACGTTTTTTGTTAAAGGAATCATGAAAAAGAGGTTTTGTTATGTATAATACGTATAAAAACGGATTTATAGAAGTGGTTTGTGGACCTATGTTTGCAGGAAAAACTGAAGAACTTATTAGACGTATAAAAAGACTTGAGTATGCAAAGCAAAATGTTCTTGTATTCAAACCTACTATTGATAATAGATATACAAAAGAAGAAATTTGTTCTCATAACTTAAGCAAAAAGCCTTCTATTATTATTGATAAAGGTCATGAGATTATTAAATATATTAAAGATGATACTGATGCAGTGGTTATCGATGAAGTACAATTTTTTGATAACGAGATTATAGATGTTGCTGAAGCATTAGCAGATAAGGGTATACGTGTGATTGTAGGTGGACTTGATCGCGATTTCAGAGGCGAACCATTTGGACCTATGCCAGAGTTATTGGCTAGAGCAGAGTTTGTTACTAAATTGACAGCTATTTGTGTTAAAAGTGGGCTACCTGCAACCAGAACTCAACGTATCATTAATGGAAAGCCCGCTAACTATAATGATCCAACAATTTTAGTAGGAGCTAATGAATCTTATGAGCCGAGATCAAGACATTATCACGAAGTCCCAGGAAAACCTAAAAAAATATAAATACATGAAGGTCGCCCTTAAAGAAGCACAAAAAGCATTTAATAAAAATGAAGTGCCTGTGGGTGCAGTTGTCGTATATCGTGATAGAATAATAGCAAGGGCACATAACCTGCGCGAAAGTAAGCAACAATTTCATGCACATGCAGAATTCTTGGCAATGCAAAAGGCAGCAAAGAAAATTGGCTCTTGGAGATTGGAAGATTGTGAAGTTTATGTTACACTAGAACCATGCCCAATGTGTGCTGGCGCCATGATTCAATCACGAGTGAAAAAAGTTTATTATGGAGCAGTCGATCCAAAATCAGGAAGTATCCATAGCTTGACACAGTTATTTGATATCAAATTTAATCATCACATTGAATGTGAAGGCAATATTTTAGCTGATGAAAGCCAAGAGTTATTAAAGACATTTTTTAAAACACTAAGACAAAAATAAGTCCCCATCAAGCATCATCACTCAATAGTAGCTTGTGAACCTGGTCAGATCTTGATCGAAGCAGCCATAAGCATAGTCTATTATGTGGGTGGTGATGCTTGACGGGGATTTTTAAATGAAATATGAGAATTTAACATATTCTAAAATAATTATATATATAATGTTATAATGTTACTGATGGAGGTTGAAAGTATGAAAATAAATCCGAAAGTATATAAAAATTTAAATGGGGAACCGTTTGAAGTGCAAGATATTGATGGTATTAAGGTTGCATTTTATGACATGAATGAGACAAGTTATTTAACACAATATGCAGGACGTGGCAAGTTTGCTATTTGGACATCTGCAGGTGGTAATGATTACAAAGTTCTTATTGAAAAGTCATATTATGAAGCTTTAAAACCTTTTTATGAATTTAATGTGAATAGAATTTGGTTAGGGTTCTTGATTAAAGCGGAGCAAGTGACTAATTCAGTTAATAAGAGATTTGTGTATCCATCATTAATTGCTTATTTATTAATCGCAACGCTATCTGTTTTCTTTTTACAACAATATACTGCTCAAATATTGATTGCGTTAATTGTATTAATATTTGTTAGCAATATTTTTCAAACACGTATTACGACTAAGCGTATTAGAGAGGCAAATGTTCAAGCACAAGATGAGATTAGAGAATCACTTGGAGTTGAGGAGTTTGACCGTCTGGTTAAGTCACAAGAAGAACACTACAAAAATTACTTCAAATTCGAGGAACCAGAAACAGTAGAAACGCAAGAAGTTATTGAAAATGAAAAAAGTGTTGAAAACGAAGAGGAAAAGGATAAATAGCCATGAAAGAGTTGTCAATTAATGCAATTAGGTTTTTAGGTGTTGATGCAATTAATGAAGCAAACAGTGGTCATCCAGGTATTGTTTTGGATGCAGCGCCTATGGCTTTTCAATTGTTTACTGAAAATTTAAACATTGATGTGAAGAAGAGTGATTGGATTAATCGTGATAGATTTGTTTTATCGGCAGGTCATGGTTCGATGCTGCTTTACGCACTTAATCATTTATCTGGTTTTGATATCTCAATCGAGGATTTAAAACAGTTTAGACAAATTGGCAAGACGCCAGGACATCCTGAATATGGGCATACTGCTGGTGTTGAAACAACTTCTGGTCCTTTGGGACAGGGCATTTCTAATGCTGTAGGTATGGCGCTAGCAGAAGCACATTTGGCTGCTAAATTTAATCGAGAAAACTATCCAATAATAAATCATTACACATATGTAATATGTGGTGATGGTGATTTGCAAGAAGGTGTAGCTATGGAAGCCGCAAGTCTTGCAGGGCATTTAGGATTGGGAAAACTCATCGTTTTATTTGATTCTAATGACATTCAATTAGATGGTCCGGTAAAATGGGCTAATAGCGATGATATCAAAGGTAAGTTTGAAGCTATGGGCTGGCAATATTTAAATGTTGGTGATGGTAATGACTTAGCTGGCATTCAAAAAGCAATAAACAAAGCTAAAAAGAATACAGATAAGCCAACAATCATTGAAGTGAAAACAATTATCGGTTATGGTACAGACCTTGAGGGCACATCAAAAGTACATGGTGCTGCAATCGGGTCTGAACAAAGAGATATATTAAGTGAAAATTTAAAGTGGCCTTATGCACCATTTGAAATACCTCAAAGCGTATACAGCTATTATCGTAAACGTGTATTCTTAAGAGGACAAAGGGTACGTAGAAAATGGAATAATTTAGTAGTTTCTTATAAGGAAGTTTACCCTGAATTATTTAGCGAATTTAATCAATACTTAGAACAAAATATAGTGATGAATCTTGATGATTTTAAAGAGTTTTCACAAGCTGATAAAGAAGCAACTAGAAGTGTAAGTGGGAAAGTAATTAATAGATTATCAGAACAATATCCATTCTTTATTGGTGGCTCTGCAGATTTAACTGCTTCGACAAAAGCAAAAGGGGCAGATGGACACTTTTCTAAAGAAAATAGATTAGGAAGAAATATCAACTTTGGTGTTAGAGAACATGCTATGGGTGCAATCGTAAACGGTATTACATTACATGGCGGGTTAAAAGTTTTCTCTGGGGCGTTCTTTGTATTTAGTGATTATATGAAACCAGCGATTAGATTGGCTGCGATCATGAATATTCCATCTATCTTTGTGTTCTCACATGATACAATTGGTGTGGGTGAAGATGGGCCTACGCATCAACCAATTGAGCAATTGGCTGGATTAAGAGCGATTCCTAATTTAAATGTGATTCGTCCTGCTGATGCGAATGAGACGATTGCGGCTTGGAAAGTTGCAATTGAATCTAAAACGACACCAACTGTAATTATTCTTACAAGACAAAGTGTTAAGAATGAAAAGAAAACTTCATATGAAGGATTAAAACAAGGCGCTTATATTGTTAAAAAAGAAGAAAAAACACTTGATGGTATATTATTAACTGCTGGATCTGAAGTTGAATTAGCATTAAATGCAGAAAAAATCTTGAAAGCTAAAGGATATGATTTACGTGTTGTCAGTATGCCTTCTATGTTCATGTTTGATAATTCAACAAAGAAATACCAAAAAGAAATACTTCCAAGAACTAAAAAAGTTGCAATTGAAATGGCAAGTACAATGCCTTGGTATAAATATAGTAGAAATGTTTACGGCATTGATGCATTCGGTATTAGTGCACCGTTAAACGTAGTTTTAAAGCATTTTAAATTCACAGCTGAAGATGTTGCTGTATATGTAGAAAAAATACTTAAAGCTTAAAAAAATGAAGTAAAAGAAAGTGATAATATGATTTATGATGGCATCATTGTAGGTGCAGGCCACGCGGGTGTAGAAGCCGCTTTAGCGATGGCGCGAATGAAAAAAAAAACTATACTAATCACAGGCAACCTCAAAAAGGTTGCTTCTTTGCCGTGTAATCCATCAATTGGTGGACCAGCAAAAGGTATCGTGGTTAGAGAAATTGATGCACTTGGTGGTCAAATGGCTAGAAGTGCTGATAAAACACAGATCCAAATGAAGATGCTTAATGCATCCAAAGGACCAGCTGTACGCGCTCTTCGTGCTCAAATTGATAAATTAGCATACCCAAGAGTAATGCTAGAAGTGCTGCAATCTACAGATAATCTTACATTACTAGAAGCATTAGTTGATCACATGATCGTTGAAGATAATACTGTTAAAGGTATAGTTTTGCAATCTGGTGAAGAGATATTTGGAAAAACTGTTATATTGACGACGGGGACTTATTTAAGTAGTAATATTCTCATAGGGAAAGAAAAAACAATGAATGGTCCAGGTGGAGATCCAACCACATTTGGTATCAGTAAACAACTTAAAGAGTTGGGTTTTGAAGTAATAAGACTTAAGACTGGTACTCCACAAAGAATTGCTAAAGATAGTATTGATAAATCGAAGATGACAGTTCAACCTGGCGATGGGATGAATTATACATTCAGTTTTGATAACAACTACTATCAAGATAATCTACAAGAGTTTTGCTATTTAACACATACATCTGAGAAAACACACGAGATTATTAATCAGCATTTGGATGAATCTGCTATGTATGGCGGTGTTGTTGAAGGTGTTGGGCCAAGATATTGTCCTTCAATTGAAGATAAAGTTGTTAGATTTAGCGATAAACTTCGCCACCAAATCTTTATCGAGCCAGAATCACTAGAAAATGATGAATTATATGTTCAAGGATTTTCTACTTCCATGCCAAGAAAAGTACAAGAAGAAATGATTAGAACGATACCAGGATTAGAAAACGTTAGAATTATCAAATATGCTTATGCGATTGAATATGATGCAATCAATCCTATCCAATTGAGCTTGTCACTTGAAACAAAACGAATCAATAATTTATTTTGTGCGGGACAAATCAATGGAACAAGCGGTTATGAAGAAGCTGCTTGCCAAGGATTAATGGCAGGTATTAATGCAAGCTTAAAACTTGATGAAAAAGAACCGCTTATTTTGGAACGGCATGAGGCGTATATTGGTGTGTTAATTGATGATTTAGTGACTAAAGGTGTTTTAGATCCATATAGACTATTAACTTCAAGAGCTGAGTATAGATTGTTACTTAGAAATGATAATGCAGATTTGAGATTGATGCCTTATGGTAGAAGATTAGGCTTAATTGATGAAAAAAAATATGAGCGATTTGAATTGAAAGAAAAACAGATTGCAGATTTACTAGAAAAAATCAGTGATTTCAAGGTTTTACCAAACGCTCAAAACCTTGATTATTTGGCATCAAGAAATTCCTCTCCAATATATGAAGGTGTTTCCGTTGCGAGTCTACTAAAAAGACCGGAAATGGGTATTGAAGATATTGAACACTTTATTGATAAACATTATGATCACGAAGTTCTAGAACAAGTCGAGATTATGGTTAAGTATGATGGATACATTAAAAAAGCTAAAAGAGAAGTAGAAAAAATGGAACGACTAGAACACAAAAAAATTCCATTAGACATTGATTATATGCGCATTCATAATATATCATCTGAGAGTAGAGAAAAGCTGAATAAGATTAGACCGTTAACGGTTGGACAAGCATCTAGAATTTCAGGCGTAAATCCTGCAGATATTTCAATCTTATTAATCTATATAGAATCTGGAAGTTATAAACATGCTTGATATCTTTTTAAAAGAAGTCACTGAAAAGTTTAATTTTGAACTTTCAGATAGACAACAAGAACAATTTGATATATATTATCGTACGCTTATTGAGTATAATCGAAAAGTTAATTTAACACGTATTACAGAAGAAACCGAAGCCTATTTTAAGCATTTTTTTGACTCGTTGACAATGATTAATAGTGTTGACTTAAAGAACTATCAAACAATATGTGATATGGGTGCTGGTGCTGGTTTCCCAAGCATTCCACTAAAAATCATTTATCCTCATTTAAAGATTACGATTATTGATTCATTGGGGAAAAGAATAAAGTTTTTAAAAACTTTACTTGAAGCATTACAAATAAATGATGTAAAATTAGTCTATGATAGAATCGAAATATATGCTAAAGATCATCAAAAACAGTTTGATATCGTTACAGCAAGAGCACTCGGACCACTACAAATCATTTTAGAATTAGGACTTCCAATGGTTAAAGAAGGAAAGTTTTTTCTTGCTTACAAAGCATCAAATTATCAAGAAGAGATTGGACTTGCTCAAAATGTGCTTAAAGTTTTGAAGGGTAACATTGTTGATATAAAAGAAATAGAGTTACCATTAGATATGGGATTTAGATCACATATCATCATCAAAAAAGAAAAGCATGTTTTAGGGTATCCTAGAGCATTCGCTGCTATAAAAAAAAATCCATTATAATAAGGAAGAGGTATACACAATGGGGAAAGTTATCGCAATATCAAATCAAAAAGGCGGAGTAGGTAAAACAACGACAAGTGTGAATTTATCAGCTGCGTTAGGTATGTTAGGTAAAAAAGTTCTCCTTGTTGATTTAGACCCTCAGGCTAGTACTACGACAAGTTTAGGCATCAATCGTAGTATGTTATACTCTACGATTACAGACGCTTTGTTAGGTGTCAGAGAAATTAAAGATTGTCTCATCCACCTTAAAGATCTTAATCTAGATGTAATTCCGGCAACTATTGAACTAGCACACATTGAAGTTAAACTTACAAATGAAGATAGAGAATATATTTTAAGACATAAATTAGATGAAATATCTGATCGATATGACTATATTTTTATTGATTGTCCCCCGTCTTTAGGGTTGTTGACACTTAGTGCATTATATGCGTCAAACTCAGTGCTTATACCTGTACAGTGCCAATTTTTAGCAATTGATGGACTCACTCAATTATTGAATACAATTAGAATCGTACAAAAAAATTTAAAAATCAACAATAGACGACTTGAAATTGAAGGTGTGTTGTTGACGATGTTAGATCGAAGAACAAAGGCAGGATGGGAAATTGTTCATGAAATCAAGAATTATTTCAAAGAAGGCGTATTTGATACAATTATTACAAGTAATGTAGCCGCACAGGTTGCTCCTACGTATGGTATTCCAGTTATAACGTATGCACCAAAAGCACCAGCCTCACGACTTTATAAGTCTTTAGCAAAGGAGATTGTAAAGCAAAATGAAAGAAAACAATAAAGCTAGAACATTTGTTGACCTTTTAAAAGAACACCACGTTGATGATGTTTTAGAAGGAGAAGTGATTGTTGAAATCAATTTATCGGATATTATTCCAAATCCTTTTCAACCAAGAAGGATTTTTGATCAAGAAAAAATTAATGAACTTGCCCAATCTATACAAGAACATGGTGTTTTTCAACCAATTATTGTAAAAAAAATCGCTCAAGGTTATTTGATTGTATCCGGTGAACGACGCTTTAGGGCGTCTAAGCAAGTTGGATTATCAACAATTCCAGCAATTGTTAGACAATATGAAGAAATGAAGATTGCTGAAATTGCTTTAGCAGAAAATTTGCAAAGAGAAAATTTATCACCTATTGAAGAGGCAGAAGCATATCGAGTTGTCATGGGAAATATGAACTTGACGCAAACACAACTTGCTGAGAAAATAGGAAAAAGCAGATCACATGTTACAAATATTTTAGGTCTACTTAATTTACCACAAGAAGTTCAAGATTTGATTTTAACGAATGTTATCAATATGGGGCATGCTAGAGCGTTAAGCAAATTGCAGGATCAAGAACAAATTATTAAATTGGCACATAAAATTACGACACAAGGACTAAGTGTTAGACAAGTTGAAGAATTAACAAAACGAGAGCAAAAAACAAACAAGATTAATCGTAAAGCGGAAAATAAATATATAAAACAAGAAAAAAAATTAAAAAAATATTTAAACAATCGCAAAGTTTCAATCAATGATAAAAGAATCACAATATATTTAAACGAAAATGAAGATGTTAACACTTTATTGGAAAGAATCACTAAGAATGAAGATTAATATTAACGACATTATAATAATGAAAAAACCACATGTTTGTGGTTCTTTTAGATGGATTGTGACTAGAAACGGTGCAGAAGTTAAAATTCAGTGTGAAAAATGTGGACGCGAAGTCATGCTATTTAAGCCTGACTTAATTAAGCGAATTAAGTTGGTTGAGACCCCAAAAATGAAATAATATGATGTTTATATGGTTTTCATACATATGAAAATATTACCATTTTTAAAAAACTAAAAAAATAGTCATAAAACTGTTGCAATTTTAAAGATGATAAGTTAGAATATATAGGCAAGCCTAAAAACGGAGGGGTAGCGAAGTGGCTAAACGCGGCAGACTGTAAATCTGTTCCTAACGGTTCGGCAGTTCGAATCTGTCCCCCTCCACCATCTATTTTAAAAGCCTTGTTTGATAAAAAATATCAAAATAGAAATTAATTATTGACAAGGTTATTTTATAATGATAGAATTAATAAGCACGCGAAAAACAGTGTGCGAGAAATGGTCTTTGAAAACTGAATGATGATGAGCGAATCAAAGAAATAAAAAGAGCTATTAACAAACAAAACAAAAATAAACTTTTTGGAGAGTTTGATCCTGGCTCAGGATGAACGCTGGCGGCGTGCCTAATACATGCAAGTCGAACGCTCTAGTTTACTAGAGAGTGGCGAACGGGTGAGTAACACGTAGGTAATCTGCCCTTAAGACGAGGATAACAGTTGGAAACGATTGCTAAGACTGGATAGGAACATTGGAGGCATCTTCGATGTTTTAAAAGACCTTTCGGGGTATGCTTAAGGAGGAACCTGCGGCGCATTAGCTAGTTGGTAGTGTAGTGGACTACCAAGGCAACGATGCGTAGCCGGACTGAGAGGTTGAACGGCCACATTGGGACTGAGACACGGCCCAAACTCCTACGGGAGGCAGCAGTAGGGAATTTTCGGCAATGGGGGAAACCCTGACCGAGCAACGCCGCGTGAATGACGAAGTACTTCGGTATGTAAAGTTCTTTTATCAGGGAAGAATGACTCGTGGAAAAGCGAGTGTGACGGTACCTGATGAATAAGCCCCGGCTAACTATGTGCCAGCAGCCGCGGTAATACATAGGGGGCAAGCGTTATCCGGAATTATTGGGCGTAAAGGGTGCGTAGGCGGCCTGATAAGTCTAAGGTGTAAGTGCAGTGCTTAACGCTGTGATGCTTTAGAAACTGTCAGGCTTGAGTGTGGTAGAGGTAAGTGGAATTCCATGTGTAGCGGTAAAATGCGTAAATATATGGAGGAACACCAGTGGCGAAGGCGGCTTACTGGGCCACAACTGACGCTGAGGCACGAAAGCGTGGGGAGCAAACAGGATTAGATACCCTGGTAGTCCACGCCGTAAACGATGAGTACTAAGTGTTGGAGAAATTCAGTGCTGTAGTTAACGCAATAAGTACTCCGCCTGAGTAGTACGTACGCAAGTATGAAACTCAAAGGAATTGACGGGACCCCGCACAAGCGGTGGATCATGTTGTTTAATTCGATGATACGCGAAAAACCTTACCAGGTCTTGACATACCATGCAAAGCTATAGAGATATAGTGGAGGTTATCATGGATACAGGTGGTGCATGGTTGTCGTCAGCTCGTGTCGTGAGATGTTGGGTTAAGTCCCGCAACGAGCGCAACCCTTATTGCTAGTTACCATCATTAAGTTGGGGACTCTAGCGAGACTGCCAGTGACAAACTGGAGGAAGGTGGGGATGACGTCAAATCATCATGCCCCTTATGACCTGGGCTACAAACGTGATACAATGGCTAAAACAAAGGGCAGCTAAGCAGTGATGTGGAGCGAAACCCATAAAAATAGTCTCAGTTCGGATTGAAGTCTGCAACTCGACTTCATGAAGCCGGAATCGCTAGTAATCGCGAATCAGCATGTCGCGGTGAATACGTTCTCGGGGTTTGTACACACCGCCCGTCAAACCACGAAAGTCGACAATACCCAAAGCCGGTGGCCTAACCGTAAGGAGGGAGCCGTTTAAGGTAGGGTTGATGATTGGGGTTAAGTCGTAACAAGGTATCCCTACGGGAACGTGGGGATGGATCACCTCCTTTCTAAGGAGAAAGGCGAATACTTTTAAGTATTCAAAACAATTCTCACAAGTACTTATTTAGAGAAGTACATGCTCATCATATTCAGTTTTCAGAGACGCATTTCAATCAAATGGGCCTATAGCTCAGGTGGTTAGAGCGCACGCCTGATAAGCGTGAGGTCGATGGTTCGAGTCCATTTAGGCCCACCATTATCATTATTTGATAATAAAAAAGTTTTACCAATGGGGCTTTAGCTCAGCTGGGAGAGCGCCTGCTTTGCACGCAGGAGGTCAGGAGTTCGATCCTCCTAAGCTCCACCATGAAGAGATCTTTGAAAAGTAGATAAAAGCTGTCAAAAGCAAAAAAGAAATTGTAAGGTAAAGGAAAAAAGGGCACACAGTGAATGCCTAGGCACTAAGAGGCGAAGAAGGACGCGACTAACGGCGAAACGCCACAGGGGAGCAGTAAGTATGCGACGATCCGTGGGAATCCGAATGGGGCAACCCAGCATGGTGAAGCCATGTTACCGTATTTATACGGGGCGAAACGTAGGGAACTGAAATATCTAAGTACCTACAGGAAAAGAAAGTAATAACGATTCTGCTAGTAGCGACGAGCGAACGTGGAGGAGCCAGTTACCATAATAGTTATAAAACTATATCATAGAAGAACGGTGTGGGAAAGCCGACCAGAGAAGGTGAGAGTCCTGTATTTAGAATGATATAGACTAGGGTAACAATAAGTAGGGCGGGACACGAGGAATCCTGTTTGAAGACGTGAGGACCATCTCATAAGGCTAAATACTACTTAGTGACCGATAGTGAACCAGTACCGTGAGGGAAAGGTGAAAAGAACCCCGGGAGGGGAGTGAAAGAGAACCTGAAACTGTGTGCTTACAATTAGTCAGAGCTCGTTAAGGAGTGATGGCATGCCTTTTGTAGAATGAACCGGCGAGTTACGGTATCTAGCAAGGTTAAGCTTGAAGGAGTGGAGCCGAAGCGAAAGCGAGTCTGAATAGGGCGTGAAGTTAGGTGCTGTAGACCCGAAACTGGGTGAGCTAGCCATGAGCAGGTTGAAGTTTGGGTAAGACCAAATGGAGGACCGAACCAGGACACGTTAAAAAGTGTTTGGATGACTTGTGGCTAGGGGTGAAATTCCAATCGAACTCAGAGATAGCTGGTTCTCCCCGAAATAGCTTTAGGGCTAGCGTTAACATGCAAGTTTTATGAAGGTAGAGCACTGAATGTGTGATGGCCGCACCTCGCGGTACTGAACTCAATCAAACTACGAATGTCATAAAACATGGTTAGCAGTCAGACTACGGGTGATAAGGTTCGTGGTCAAAAGGGAAAGAGCCCAGACCGTCAGATAAGGTCCCAAAATTTATGCTAAGTGGAAAAGGAAGTGAAGATGCACAAACAACTAGGAGGTTGGCTTAGAAGCAGCCATCCTTTAAAGAGTGCGTAAAAGCTCACTAGTCGAGTGACTCTGCGCCGAAAATGTACCGGGGCTAAGCATAATACCGAATCTACGGATTTGACGAAAGTCAAGTGGTAGGGGAGCGTTCTAACAGCGGAGAAGCATGATCGGAAGGACATGTGGAGTGGTTAGAAGTGAGAATGCCGGTGTAAGTAACGAAAAGATAGGTGAGAATCCTATCCGTCGAAAACCCAAGGTTTCCAGGGGAAGGTTCGTCCGCCCTGGGTAAGTCGGGACCTAAGGTGAGGCTGAAAAGCGTAGCCGATGGACAGCAGGTAGAGATTCCTGCACCAGTATATAGACTGATGGAGTGACAGAGCAGGCTAACATCCGCCCCTTTAGTGGATTGGGGACAAGGGATCGAGCTTGGTGTGTAGGCAAATCCGCACACTAATAAGAGTGAGATCCGGTAGGTAAAGGATGATGACGTCATACTCTCGAGAAAAGCTTCTAGGGATAATTTATATACTGCCCGTACCGTAAACCGACACAGGTGGGTGGGTAGAGTATACTAAGACGCGCGAGAAAACTCTTGTTAAGGAACTCGGCAAAATGACCCCGTAACTTAGGGATAAGGGGGACTTTTAATGAAAAAAAGAAGTCGCAGAGAATAGGCCCAAGCGACTGTTTATCAAAAACATAGGTCTCTGCTAAACCGTAAGGTGATGTATAGGGGCTGACGCCTGCCCGGTGCTGGAAGATTAAGAGGAGATGTCAGGAAACGAAGCATTGAATTGAAGTCCCAGTAAACGGCGGCCGTAACTATAACGGTCCTAAGGTAGCGAAATTCCTTGTCGGGTAAGTTCCGACCCGCACGAAAGGCGTAACGATTTGGGCACTGTCTCAACAAGAGACTCGGTGAAATCAAGCTGCCGGTGAAAACGCCGGCTACCCGCGACAGGACGAAAAGACCCCATGGAGCTTTACTGTAACTTGATATTGACATTGGGTGTAAGATGTACAGGATAGGTGGGAGACTGAGAATCTGGGACGCTAGTTTCGGAGGAGTCAACCTTGGGATACCACCCTTCGTGCATCTGATGTCTAACCTGCGTAAGTGGATTACGGGGGACAGTGTCTGGTGGGCAGTTTGACTGGGGCGGTCGCCTCCTAAAGAGTAACGGAGGCGCGCGAAGGTACCCTCAGAATGGTTGGAAATCATTCGTAGAGTGCAAAAGTATAAGGGTGCTTGACTGTGAGACATACAGGTCGAACAGGGACGAAAGTCGGTTTTAGTGATCTCTCGGTGCTGAATGGAAAGGCCGAGACTCAACGGATAAAAGCTACCCTGGGGATAACAGGCTTATCGCTTCCAAGCGTTCACAGCGACGAAGCGGTTTGGCACCTCGATGTCGGCTCGTCGCATCCTGGAGCTGGAGAAGGTTCCAAGGGTTGGGCTGTTCGCCCATTAAAGCGGCACGCGAGCTGGGTTCAGAACGTCGTGAGACAGTTCGGTCTCTATCCGTCGTGGGCGTTGGAGATTTGAAGGGAGCTGCCCCTAGTATGAGAAGACCGGGGTGGACATACCACTGGTGCACCAGTTGGCCTGCCAGGGCCACAGCTGGGTAGCTAAGTATGGACGGGATAAACGCTGAAAGCATCTAAGCGTGAAGCCCCCCTTAAGATGAGATCTCCCAATTAGTAAGATCCGTTATAGACGATGACGTTGATAGGCTGGGTGTGGAAGCGTGGTGACATGTGAAGCTGACCAGTACTAATAGATCGAGGACTTTACCTTATATAAGCAATTTTAAATAATCTTTTGACAAATCTTTTATCTAGTTTTGAGAGAAGTCTGGTGACGATGGCGAAGTGGTCACACCTGTTCCCATACCGAACACAGAAGTTAAGCACTTCAGCGCCGAAAATAGTTCCAAGGAGCGAAGATAGGACGTTGCCAGGCTGTATCTTTTTATAATTTAATAAAAATAATGGGAGTTTAGCTCAGTTGGGAGAGCATCTGCCTTACAAGCAGAGGGTCAGCGGTTCGAGCCCGTTAACTCCCACCATTATTTTTGCCGAAATAGCTCAATTGGTAGAGCACCTGACTTGTAATCAGGGGGTTGCGGGTTCAATTCCTGTTTTCGGCACCAGCATTTGTCCCGTTAGCTCAGGTGGTAGAGCACTTGACTTTTAATCAAGGTGTCAAAGGTTCGAGTCCTTTACGGGACACCATTACAATTTGCCTCGATGGTGAAATAGGTAGACACGTGGGACTTAAAATCCCATGGATGATGAATCCGTGTCGGTTCAAGTCCGACTCGAGGTACCACTTAATGGGGCCTTAGCTCAGCTGGGAGAGCGCCTGCCTTGCACGCAGGAG
The DNA here is from genome assembly GCA_965140505.1 of Acholeplasmataceae bacterium. Classification (GTDB taxonomy): domain Bacteria; phylum Bacillota_I; class Bacilli_A; order Acholeplasmatales; family Acholeplasmataceae; genus WOFB19. The sequence goes on along the minus strand of OZ223250.1, from coordinate 1,195,163 downwards.
GTCAGGGGTTCGATCCCCCTAGGCTCCACCAATATTGTAGTAAAATGATACTGTTTATTTAGCTTGAGTTAAGCGGTAGACATAATCTTTTTTAAAAAAAGGTTCTATGGCGGCGTAGCTCAGCTGGTTAGAGTGCACGGCTCATACCCGTGAGGTCGAGGGTTCGATCCCCCCCGCCGCTACCAGCTAGGACCCGTAGCTCAGTTGGTTAGAGCTACCGGCTCATAACCGGTCGGCCGTAGGTTCGAGTCCTACCGGGTCCACCAACTTAAATCTTAAAATTTAATAATTTATGTTATAATAGTGGAGGAATACCCAAGTCTGGCTGAAGGGACTGGTCTTGAAAACCAGCAGGCTGTAACAGGCGCGGGGGTTCGAATCCCTCTTCCTCCGCCATTTGAGTATTTTCCTAATAAAATTAGTTGTATAGCGCGGGATAGAGCAGTCTGGTAGCTCGTCGGGCTCATAACCCGGAGGCCGTGGGTTCAAATCCCTCTCCCGCAACCAATTATTAGGTCCGGTGGTGTAGGGGTCAACATGCCTGCCTGTCACGCAGGAGAACGCGGGTTCAAATCCCGTCCGGACCGCCATTCTTTTGGCTCTGTAGCTCAGTCGGTAGAGCAAAGGACTGAAAATCCTTGTGTCGGCAGTTCGATTCTGCCCGGAGCCACCATGAAGAACTTAAATAAGCCATTTAGTGGCTTTTTTTATTTCTAAATATAATAGTTATTGTATAATAATTTATATATGTTGTTAAAATGAATGGATTTGTAAAAGGGTTATTGGTATTTGTTGGATTAGCAATTGCACTGATACTATTGTTTATATTTCTTACTAGTAAAATGTCTGGAGTTAATCCAGCGGATTATTTTGATAGAATAAATCCCATTGAGGAGAATAATATTAGTGTTTACATACATAGTGATTTATAACTGATTAAGATTTCTTTTATTGATGTTATACATAATCACATAAGTTATATTCAAGAAGAAAACGCATAATGAACAAAATACATGTATATAATATATTCAACAAATTATAAAGATACAAATTTACATATTTGTATCTTTTATTGTAAGTTATAAACGATTTATATTATTGATTACACAAGAATGTCACATTTTATGTTTATAATAAGGGAAGAAAACCAATAGGGAGTGATAATATATGATGAGAGTTAATAAAAAAGTTCTTTTATTATGTTTAATTGGTTTATTAATTTGTATATTACCTAGTGCTCAAGCTGATTTAGGTCCGAAACCTACAACAGATGTTGAAATAATTGGATTAAATGAATCGTATTATTTTGATCTGTTGGCTCAGTATGACAGATCAGCAGTAAATGTTTTAAGTAATGATAATTTTTTGTATGCAATTGATCCATATTATTATTCTGAAAATTATCCAAGAGTATTAAATGGATATTATGATAATGATGGTTTCGCCGCATACACACTTTACGCAGGAATACCGCACACCATTAGTCAGCGCACTGATAATTCGAATGTTTTTCATTGTGGCTATTTTGCACCACCGGATATTTTCAAAGTTGTTGTAGTAACAGAATCCAAGAATATTATTGTTTCAAGTGTCATAGAGAAGGAATTGTTTAATGCGTATATCACTTTTGATTTGTCTGATTTTTCATATAGTGATTATAATGGTACTGACTATAATGGATATAAGATATATCAATTGGATGCAGAATCTATATCAGAAGACATTCCCGTTACAGATACTGTATTAGAAGTGATAATTACAGTAATTGCCACTGTTGGCATAGAATTCTTGTTGCTGTTAGCATTCAACTACAGGGATAAAAAATCTATTAAATTAGTAATTATCACTAATATTATCACACAACTCATTTTATATATTTCTCTAGTATTAGGCTATTTATATGGAAATTTTTGGGGATATATAGGTGTTCTACTGTCTGGTGAGGTAATAGTTTTTGTTTTTGAAATCGTTATTTATATGCTGTTATTAAAAGAACATACTAAATTAAGAGCATTCATGTATGCAATAGTGGCAAATTTGATAAGTTTGATCATTGGAATAATCAGCACATCTCTGTTTATGTAAATATCTATAATTAATAAGTCTACTTAAGTAGACTTTTTTTTAAGTACTTTTACTGTATTGTATCTATGATTAATAGAGGTGTTAGTAATGAATATAAAATGTTTATATCAATTTAATAGTTTTAGTGAGTTTTCAAAATTCACAGATTTTACAGATGAATTAAAATGGAATATTGAGAAACAATTGCTGAAGAATAGGGTTATTAAGTATAGAAAATTAAAACAATTTAATATGCTAAAAGAGAAGTTTTTTGAGAAAGAAATTTCTATTTTCTCTTTGAAAGATGAGGAAGTTATTACATGGTTTGATACTGTGGTTCTTTTGAGGAGGACTATTTTCAAATTGTATAAAAAAGGTGTAAATACAGAAAATATTTTAATCATAATGGAATATCCTGTTGTTTTTGGTAATCACATGAGATCTGACTATCTTTTAATATTTGATCGTTTAATAGTGGTATTAGAATTTGGTATGTTCAATCAAGATGAGAGAAGAAGCGAAGAAAGATATACAAAAAAACTTCAAGAATCTATCAGTTACAGACAAATAATTGCAAACATGATGTCAGCAGAGATAAAGGTTGTTAACTATGTGCTGATTTATAGACCTGAATATAATGATGAAACCAAAACAAGGTTATCGGAAAATATTGAATACAATTCTGGTGAGATTGATAAGCTTGTACGATTTCTTCAGCACCATTTTTCATTGGAAGTAAATAATACTGCAATTCATCAATTAGAAAAAATCGCAAGTTTTGAATAAATTATTTAAATCTATGATATCATATATATAAAATTTGAATATCAAACAATTTGAAGGAGAAACAAAAAATGCGTAAAATAGGCTTAGTTGTATGTGGCAATTCCGGAATTGATTATATGAAATTAGATTATCCAGTAAAAGTGATTAGATCAACGTTAAATCTTGATGGTAAAGAATATGAAGATTATGTGGATATCACTGCCGATGAATTTTATAAAAAAATAGATGAAAATCCTGATATTGATGTTTCTACATCTCAGACATCCACTGGAAGAATCGCTCAAGTGTATGAAGAACTAAAAGCAGAAGGGTATGATGAAATCTTAGTTGTGGTGATCTCATCTAGGTTGAGTGGAACATATCAAGGTGCGCTTCTTGCTAAAGAAATGGTAGAAGGCGTACATATATATGTTCTTGATTCAAAGAGCGTTTCTTATGGTGAAGCATATATGATTCTAGAAGCAGTAAGAATGATAAAAGAGAATAAGATGTTAGTAGAAATAGTTGATCATTTAGAAAAGATTCGAGATCATATTAAAATATATGTACTTGTCGATACATTAAAATATCTAGTTAAAAATGGAAGGCTTTCAGCAGCAAATGGCTTTATTGGAACCTTACTAAAAATTAAACCATTGCTTCATATACAAAGTGATGGAACATTAGTTCCTTTGGAGAAAATCAGAACGACTCATAAAGCTCAAAGTAGACTTGTAGAAATTATAAACAATGAGATTTTTGAAAAAAATGTTATAATGTTTATAGTATATACAAATAACAAAGATAAAGCAGAAGAGTTAAAAGATATTATCTTAAAGAAAAATCCAAATGTTAAAATAGAAGTAGTTCCGTTAACTCCGGTTGTTGGTGCACATGCTGGTCCTGGTACGATAGCTGTTGGGTACATTTCGATTTAGTATGGAGGCACATGTGGCAAAAGCAAAAGAACTTATTAACGAATTATTAGTTGAAGTATTTAATCAAATATTAAGCATTGAATCGGAAACACTAAAGGATAAAGGCGTTAAGCTATCTATGACGGAAATTCATGTTTTAGAAGCAATTAGAAACAGCAAAGTTCCAACGATGGGAAATGTAGCACAACGACTTAGAATTACGTTAGGAACACTTACAACTTCAGTTAATGTATTGGTGAAAAAAGAATATGTTTCTAGATATCGAGATGAAAATGATAGAAGAAAAGTTTATTTGACATTAAGAGAACCAGCTATAGAAGCACTAAAGGTCCATGATATGTTTCATGAAGAAATGATTTCATCTCTTATTGATGATTTGCATCTTGATGAGGATGAAGTTTTACTTAAATCCCTTGAGAATATTAGCGATTATTTTAAAGACAAATATTGATTCGTATTGAGCAAAACATTTATGTTTTGCTTTTTTTTATCGAAGATTGCTGTATAATACTATGTGTGTTATAATATTTCTCGAAAACAGTTTGAAACGAAGGTGCAATTAATGAAACAATACATTTACGGTGTAGATGTTGGGGGAACATTTATAAAGATAGGATTATTCTCAAGCGAAGATCACAAGATTATTGATAAGGCTGAAGTGCCTACTCCAAAAGACGATCATGTTAAGTCTATCTTTAAAGTTATATTAAAAACAATTAATGGAATTAATCATAGAGTAGATATCCAAATGGATGATATTTTTGGTATAGGTTTAGCTGTACCATGTCCAACAAAAGATGGATATATTTCAACTTGTGCAAACTTGGATTTTTGTGAATTTGATCTAGTTTCAAATTTCAGAAAAATCTTACCAGAACATGTCATTGTCAAAGTTGGTAATGATGCAACATTAGCGGCATTAGGTGAAAATATGAGTTTGACAAATCCATACAATAGCGCTGTGCTATTTACATTAGGTACAGGAGTTGGTGGAGGCATTATTCTCGATTCTCATATCATAGAAGGAAAAACTGGATTAGGGGGAGAAGTCGGTCACATTAAAGTTTTCGAAACAGACGAACAATGTGGTTGTGGAGCCAGTGGATGTTTAGAGCAAGTATGTGGTACAAAAGCTATTTTAGATTATGCAGCAAAACAAAAATCTCTTATTGGATCTTCTTTAGAAGGGAAATTTTCGGTAAAAGATGTATTTGATGCAGCAAAACGTGGCGATCAGGCAGCTCTAAATACTGTTCATCGAGTAACAAAGTATTTAGCGATTGCAGCGGTTAATTTAGCAATCACAATCGAACCAGAGGTTTTTATAATTGGTGGGGGCATATCAAGAGCAGGAGATTTCTTATTAGATCTTGTGATTAAGTATTTCAAAGAAAATTCTAGATTTCATACAGGAGACATACCAATATTGTTGGCTAAAACAGGAAACGATGCTGGTATGATAGGGGCGTATTTTTACGTTATGCAAGATTATAAATAATTAATCTGACCGACAAGTAATTAAATAATGTTTAACACAGTAAAAAAGTATAATAAGCATACTTTTTTTGAGTATGCTGCTTATGGCAAAGCGGTAGTATTTGATTCTCTACACACGTATAGATTTGCCTCAAGACGAAGGATGAGACATTTGGCAAAGCTGATTCAGGATACTGTCCTAGAGTTCGCACAGTCCAACTATCGAATTAACGATGATAGGGAATCAAAACTACAATCTAGTCAATGTGTAGAAGCGGTTGAGACTATGTTTTGGGCGCCAAAGTTATATCAAGCATTGCTGAAACACAGGAAATATAAGAAAAAGTCATTTATTGATTTGTATGATTTAGCGGTTCAAGATGTCTTTAATGATTTACGAGAAGGCATCACGAGTACATATTTGAATAATGAGTCTATTGAGCAAGCGATAGCCTTTGTCAAATCTTCTGATGGAATTATTAAAAAACTTATTAAAAGGGTTTTGTTACAAGAAACAATTGGTAGATATAATGAACCAATCATCATAATCACAGATGATTTTTTTAAGGAATATATGTATCAATTGTCTCCATATGTGAAAGGTTTCGTTTTAAGAAAGGTTTCTGATAAAGATGAAACGGTTGAATTTTCATTTGCTTATGAGATTCCAATGGTGGAATCTCAAATTGAGATAAAGCATGGCAAACGAATTATTATCGATAATTACAAGGATGAAATAATTGTAAAAGGCAAACGAAAATTATACAAAGAGAAGTGTTTGTGGATAGATCAATTAGTTTTTAAAAAAGACGATATATCTAACTATAAAATGTCTAGAATTAAGTTTTATGCCCCTTTGGTTGATACGAGACATATTGAATTGGTGACAAATAGAAGTTATTATGCTGGTTTGGCTATGTATAGAAGTGAATATTTATTTATGGCTAAAGGTATGTTGCCAACAAAAGAGGAGTTGGTTTCAGAGTATACTGAAATTTTAAAGCATTCTAGAAATAATGAAACAATCTTTAGAATACCTGATTTTGGAGAGTTTAAAATTTTAGATTATATGGAAGAAGCTATTGCATCAATCACATATAAAGAGACTAATAATATTGTCTATATTTTATTTTTTGAAGCCCTTCACGATGCTGTTAAGGAAACTAAGGTTAGAGTTGATTTGGTTGCACCAATGCTAAGAGATAGTAAAGATATTAAGCAATGGAGAGAAAGGATCAAATACCTTTTTGCTGATTTGCCTGAGTCTTGTAGACCTAAATTTGGTGTGATGCTAGAAACTGAAACAGCGGTTGATTATATTGAAGATTATGTAAAGACAGACTTTAATGTTTTTGGATTAAATGATTTAACTGAAGAAATCACATATGATTTTAGTAGATACGATTTCATGCCAATTGAAGATATGAAAGAGGAGTTATTTGTCTATCTTCAATATGCACATCAGCATATGAGAAGGACAGGGATAAGATTAAGACATTTTATTTCTGGAAATATGCTAACTAATAGGGACATATTTCTTAGATTGATTAATGCAGGTTTTTCAAATTATATCGTACCGATATCAAATATACGTTTATCTGAGGAATTGCTGATGAATTATGAGAGTTCTAGAGGCCGATATGTTGGCGTATCTAAGAGAAGAAGAGATGCCAAAGAAAAAAAAGAAAAAGAACGAATTTAAAAAAGTGATAATTAATACAAAAAAGAGGTAGAAAAAGGTTGCATTTCTATCTCGTTTAATATATAATAATAACGCTCGTGTGAATACACGATAAGGCTGTGAAATGGAAGGTTGCTGACACACGGATAGCCGTTGTCTATGTAGTTGGGTTTTTCCACGGAGCAAGTCTATAACATGAATATAGGCGAAAGGAGCTAATAAGAAATGGCAAAAGATGTAATTAAAATTCGTTTGAAGGCATATGATCACAGATTGATTGATGATGCTGCTAAGAAAATTGTTGATAGTGCATTAAGAACTGGGGCAACTGTACAAGGTCCAATTCCACTTCCAACACAAAAAGAAATTTTCACAATTCTTCGTTCACCACACGTTAACAAAGATTCACGTGAACAATTTGAACGTAGAACTCACAAGCGTTTAATCCAAATCGTTGATCCAAACCCAAAAACTATTAGTGCGTTAATGGATATTGATTTACCATCAGGTATTGATATCGTACTAAAAAAATAACAAGAAAGAGGTAACAGGTTATGGCCAAAGGAATCTTAGGTAGAAAAGTTGGAATGACTCAAATTTTCGATGAAAATGGAAAGTTAGTTCCAGTAACTCTTGTAGACGTGGCTGACAACGTAGTATTGCAACAAAAAACTGTTGAAACAGATGGTTATGTAGCAACTCAAGTTGGTTTTGAAACTAAAAGAGAAAAATTAAGCAACAAGCCTGAAATGGGACATGTTGCAAAAGCTGAAACAGCACCTAAGCGCTTCGTTAAAGAAATCCGCTTTAAAGAAGAGCTAGGAAATGAACTTTCAAAATTAGCGGTGGGTGCTCCTGTCAGCATAGAAATATTTGCAAATGGCGAAACAGTTGATGTAACTGGTACAACAAAAGGTAAAGGTTTCGCAGGTAGTATTAAGAGACACAATCAACATCGCGGGCCTATGGCTCACGGTTCTAGATACCACAGACGTCCAGGCTCAATGGGTCCAGTAAAAGGAAACATGAAGGGTAAAAACCTTCCGGGACAAATGGGTACTGCACAAGTGACTTTACAAAATTTAAAAGTTGTTAAAGTAGATGTTGAAAACCAATTGTTATTAATCAGCGGTAGTATTCCAGGACCTAACAAAGGTCTAGTAATCGTGAAGTCTGCTGTTAAAGCTAAATAAGGAGGAACTTGAAAATGCCAAAAGTAGATATATTAAATCAATCTGGTAACAAAGTTTCTGACTTACAATTATCAGATTTCGTATTCGGAATTAAGCCTCATCAACAAGCATTATTTGATGTAGTAAATGCACAAAGAGCTGCGATGAGACAAGGTACACACTCAGTTAAAAACCGTAGTGAAGTATCAGGTGGTGGTAGAAAACCATGGAGACAAAAAGGAACTGGGCGTGCTCGTCAAGGTTCAACTCGTTCACCACAATGGAGACATGGTGGTATCGTATTTGGTCCAACACCTAGAAGTTATGCTGTTAAATTAAATCAAAAAGTTAGACAACTTGCATTTAGATCAGCATTATCTTATCAATTAAAAGAAGGTCAATTAAAGATTGTTGATTCAATTGAATTAGCAACACCTAAAACAAAAGAATTCGCTGCATTCTTAAGCGGACTTGGTGTAGAAGGTAAAACTTTAGTTGTATCTGCAACTTTTGATGACAATCTAGTATTGGCATCAAGAAACATCCCAACAGTTGCATTAGCTTCTGCAAACCATGTGAGTGTATTTGATTTACTTAATTGTAAAAACCTTATCCTTACTAAAGATGCAGTTGCAACTTTAGAGGAGGTACTAGGCAATGACTAAGTATTATGAAATTATTAAAGCCCCAATCATCACTGAGCAATCAATGAAATTAATTGAAGGTCAAAACAAATATACTTTCAAAGTTGACAAAAAAGCTAATAAAGTAGAAATTAAGAAAGCTATCGAAGCTATCTTCGGTGTTGACGTAGTTAAGATCAACACAGTTAATGTATTACCAAAAGCTAAAAAAGTTGGTAAATATGAAGGCTTTAAGCCAGCATATAAGAAAGCAGTCGTTCAACTTCCAGAAGGACAAAAGATCGACGCTTTCACAGTATAAGTGAAATATTAGAGGAGGTTTAACCAAATGGCGGTTAAAAAATACAAACCGACGACAAATGGACGTCGTAACATGAGTGTGTTAACATTCGACGAAATTACAACATCTACTCCTGAAAAATCACTACTTGAGCCATTTTCTAAATCGGGCGGTCGTAATGCCCAAGGTAAAATCACTGTTAGACATATCGGTGGTGGCGCTAAAAGAAAATATCGTGTAATTGATTTTAAACGTAACAAAGATAACATCGTAGGTAAAGTTGCAACAATTGAATACGATCCAAATCGTACAGCAAACATTGCATTAATTAACTATGTTGATGGTGAAAAGAGATATATCTTAGCACCTAAAGGTCTAGAAGTTGGAATGCAAATTATTTCAGGTGGACAAGTTGATATTAAAATTGGTAATGCAATGCCGATAATGAATATCCCAGTTGGTACAATTGTTCACAATATTGAATTAAGTCCTGGTAAAGGTGGACAAATCGCACGTAGTGCTGGTGCATCTGCTCAAATTCTAGGTCGCGAAGAAAAATATGTACTAGTTCGTCTTCAATCTGGCGAAATGAGAAAAATCTTAGGAACTTGCCGTGCAACAGTTGGTGTTGTAGGTAATGAATCTTGGGAACTTGTTAATATCGGTAAAGCTGGTAAAACAAGACATAGAGGTGTTAAACCTACTGTAAGAGGTTCAGTAATGAACCCTAATGATCACCCTCATGGTGGTGGTGAAGGTAGAACACCAATTGGTAGAAAATCACCAATGACACCTTGGGGTAAAAAAGCTCGTGGTGTTAAGACTCGTGATTCTAAGAAAGCGTCAAATGATTTGATCATAAGACGTCGTACGAAGTAGGAGGAAATTTATGGCACGTTCAATTAAAAAAGGCCCATTCTGTGATTACCACTTATTAGAAAAAGTGCAAAAGCAAAATGCAGCTAACGAAAAGAAAGTTATTCAAACTTGGTCACGTCGTTCAACAGTTTTCCCAGATTTCGTTGGACACACAGTCGCAGTTTATAATGGAAAATCACATGTTCCAGTCTATGTTACAGAAGACATGGTTGGACACAAGTTTGGTGAATTCGCACCAACTCGTACTTATCATGGACATGGTAAAGACGATAAAAAAGCTAAGAAGAAATAATTGGAGGAGATCACATGGAAGCAAAAGCTATAGCTAAAACAGTTCGCGTTGCGCCACGTAAAGCAAGATTAGTTGCTGATCTAGTTCGCGGTAAAGATGTTAAAGAAGCTCAAGCGATTTTAATGTTTACACCTCGTGCTGCCTCACCACTTATATCTAAAGTCTTAAACAGTGCGATTGCAAATGCAGAACATAATTTAAATTTAAATGTTGACGATTTATTCGTTAAAGAGATCTATATCAATGAAGGAGTTCGTCTTAAGAGATTATTGCCACGTGCAAAAGGTCAAGGCGATATCATTCAAAAGAGAACGAGCCACATTACAGTTGTAGTGGCTGAGAAAGAGTAGAGGTGAGACAACATGGGACAAAAAGTTAATCCAGTAGGTATGCGTGTTGGCGTCATTCGTAATTGGGATTCTAAATGGTATGCGAATAAAAATGCAGTGCCTGCCCTAGTTAAAGAAGATGCTGAAATTCGTTCATTCCTAAATGAATATTACAAAAATGCTGCTGTTTCTCACATTGAAATCGAACGCGTTAAAGGTAAAAGCGGAGATAGAGTTAAAATCACACTTTATACTGCTAAACCAGGTGTAGTTATTGGACGCGATGCGGTAACAAAAAAAGAAGTTGTTGGGAAATTAGAAAAATTAACTTCGAAAGAAATAGTGTTCAACGTAGTTGAAGAACCAAGACCTGAAAGAGTTGCAACTTTAGTTGCACAATCAATTGCACAACAATTAGAAAACCGTGCATCTTTTAGAAGAGTACAAAAAATTGCTATCTCAAGAGCACTTAAATCAGGAGCTAAAGGCGCAAGAACTTTAATCTCTGGTCGTTTAGGTGGCGCTGAAATGGCGAGAAGTGAAGGCTATTCAGAAGGCCAAGTGCCTCTGCATACACTTCGTGCAGATATCGATTATGCAACAGCGGAAGCTCATACAACATATGGTATCTTAGGTGTTAAAGTTTGGATCTACAACGGCGAAGTATTACCAGGACAAACTAGAGAAGAAAACCTTAAGAAAGAGTTTGCTAAATCTAATCGTAATAATGGTGGTCGTCGTAACCGTAAAAACAATAACAGAAATAATAACAACAGTAATAGAAACGATAAAGGAGGAAGATAATTATGTTAATGCCTAAAAGAACAAAATATCGTCGCCCTCATCGTGTAAGTTACGAAGGTAAAGCAAAAGGTAGAAATGAAATTATTAATGGCGATTATGCTCTAGTTGCGCAAGAAGGTGCATGGATCACTAACCGTCAAATTGAAGCTGCCAGAATTGCTATGACAAGACATATGAAAAGATTAGGGAAGGTATGGATTAACATTTTCCCTCACTTAGCAAAAACTAAGAAACCACTTGAAGTGCGTATGGGTTCTGGTAAAGGGGCTCCTGACCACTGGGTGGCAGTAGTTAAAAAGGGTAAAATTATGTTTGAAATTAATGGAGTTTCTGATGAAATTGCAAGAGAAGCATTACGCTTAGCATCACATAAATTACCTATTAAATGCAAAATTGTAAAAAGAGGTGAGCAAGCGTGAAAGCAAAAGAAATCAGAACAGCATCAACTGCTGATTTAGAAAAACGTATTGTTGAGCTTAAAAAAGAGTTATTCAACTTACGCTTTCAACTTGCTGTAGGACAACTTGAAAATACAGCTCGAATTAGTCAAGTTAAAAAGACGATTGCACAAATGAAGACAATCATCAGTGAACGTACAGAGTAAGGAGGATACCATGGAACGTAAACAAAGAAAAGTATATACGGGAACAGTTGTATCTGACAAAATGGATAAAACGATTACCGTGGTTGTTAACAGCTATAAAAAATCACCTTTATATGGAAAACGTGTAAAGGTTTCAAAGAAATTTCATGTGCATGATGAAGCAGGTTTAGCACAACTTGGTGATACTGTTACCATTATGGAAACAAGACCACTATCAAAAACTAAGAGATTCCGTCTTTTAGAAGTCGTTGCTAAAGCTGACTTAGTATAAGGAGGATGTAAACAATGATACAACAAGAAAGCCGTATGGCTGTTGCTGATAACACAGGCGCTAAAGAAGTCCTTGTCATCAAAGTATTAGGTGGTACTCGTCGTCGTTATGCTAACATAGGAGATGTTGTTGTTGTAACTGTTAAAAAAGCTACACCTGCCGGTATGGTAAAAAAAGGTGATGTATTAAAAGCAGTTATTGTAAGAACAACGAGAGGTCTTCGTCGTGCAGATGGCTCATACATCAAATTTGATGAAAATGCAGCAGTAATTATTAAAGATGATATGAATCCACGTGGAACACGTATTTTCGGTCCAGTGGCAAGAGAGTTAAGAGATAAGAACTTCATGAAGATCGTTTCTCTAGCTCCAGAAGTGTTATAAGGAGGTCACGTCTATGTATATTAAATCTGGAGACACAGTTGCAGTGATTGCAGGGCATGATCAATTCGTAACTGACAAAAAAGGTAATAAAACTCGCAAGACAGGCCGCGTCTTAAAAGTTTTTCCTAAAACGAATAAAGTTTTAGTTGAAGGTGTTAACATGGTTAAAAAACATGAAAGACCAAAAACTCAAAACGATAAAGGCGGTATCGTAGAAGTAGAAGCACCAATCAATGCATCAAATGTTGCTGTAGTTGATCCTAAAACAGGAACGCCTACAAGAGTTGGCTATCGTTTTGAAACTGATAAAAATGGTCAAATGATTATCGGTAAAAACAATAGACCAGTTAAAGTGCGCTACGCTAAAAAATCTGGCGAAAGCTTAGATAAATAAGGAGGTTTAACATGAACGCAATTCAAAACAGATACGAAACAGTTGTAAAACCTGAACTTGTTAAATCTTTTAATTACTCTTCTATTATGGAAGTTCCAAAAATTGACAAAATTGTTGTTAACATGGGTGTTGGTGATGCAGTATTCAACCCTAAAGTATTAGATGATGCTGTTGCCGAGTTGGAATTACTAACAGGCCAAAAACCAGTAATCACAAAAGCTAAAAACTCAATTGCGAACTTTAAATTAAGAGAAGGTATGCCAATTGGCGCTAAAGTTACTCTTCGTGGTGCTAAGATGTATTATTTCTTAGAAAAACTTATTTCAGTTGCTCTTCCACGTGTACGTGACTTTAGAGGTATCTCTGCTAATTCATTTGATGGTAGAGGTAACTATACTGTAGGGATTAAAGAACAAATTATTTTCCCTGAAATCAGTTTAGATAAAGTTAAAAAGGTTCGTGGAATGGACATTGTTATTGTTACAACGGCACATACAGACCAAGAAGCAAGAGAATTACTTCGTGGCCTAGGCATGCCGTTCAAGAAATAGGAGGCGCAACATGGCAAAGAAATCAAAAATCGTAAAAAACGAAAAACGTAAAGTTGTTGTTGAACGTTATAGAGAAAAAGTTGCTGAATTAAAAGCTGCTGGTGATTACGAAGCTCTTCAAAAATTACCAAGAAATGCTTCAGCTACTAGAATCAAAAATCGTGATTCAATTGATGGCCGTCCAAGAGGATATATGCGCAAGTTTGGCTTATCACGTTTGAAATTTCGTGAATTGGCACACAAAGGTGAACTACCTGGTGTCAAAAAAGCAAGTTGGTAATTAAGGAGGAATAAAAATGGTTATGACTGATCCAATTGCGGATATGCTAACACGTATTCGTAACGCTAATCATATGCGTCATGACAAAGTTGAAATACCTGCATCTAGACTTAAAGCTGACATTTTAGCAGTTTTAAAGAAAGAAGGATTCATCGTTGATTATGTTGCCGCTAAAGATGGCGTACAAGGTAAATTAGTAGTGACTTTAAAATACACTTCAACTAAAGAACGTGTAATTAAAGGTTTAAAAAGGATATCGAAACCAGGACTTCGAGTATATACATCAGTAGATGAATTACCAAAAGTTTTAAATGGCTTAGGGATTGCATTAATCTCTACATCAAAAGGTATCATGACAGATCGTGAAGCACGCTTGGCCCAAGTTGGTGGCGAAGTGTTAGCTTATGTATGGTAATATAAGGAGGAAACTATGTCACGTATAGGTAATAAAGTGATTCAAGTACCTGCTGGTGTTACTGTATCAGTTAGTCCTGAAAACTACGTGGTAGTTAAAGGACCTAAAGGCGAACTTGAATTTCAATTCAATCAAACATTAGGTATTAAGTTGGAAGGTTCTGAATTATCAGTTACTCGTCCTAATAACGATATCTTCTCAAGAAAAATTCATGGAACAACTCGTGCCCTATTAAATAATATGGTTGTAGGTGTTAATGAAGGTTTCAAAAAAGAATTAGAAATTCGCGGTGTTGGTTATCGTGCACAATTACAAGGTAACACTGTGAATTTAAGTATGGGTTTCTCTCATCCAGTATTATTAGAAGTACCTGCTGGCGTTAAAATAGAAATTCCAAAAAATACATCAATTATTATTTCAGGTGCTGACAAACAAGCCGTTGGTGAGTTTGCAGCTAAAATTAGAGCCGTTAAGAAACCAGAACCTTATCTTGGAAAAGGTATTCGTTATGTTGGCGAATATGTTCCACGTAAAGCTGGTAAAACTGCTAAGTAAGAGAGGATGATATAAAATGATTAAGAAAATTTCAAAAAATGTTAGTCGTCAAAAACGTCATCTTCGTATCCGTAAAATTGTTACTGGTACAGCTGATAGACCAAGACTTAGTGTTTATCGCTCAAACACAGCAGTTTATGCTCAATTAATTGATGATGTTAATCAAACGACTTTATGCAGTGCACGCAGTCAAGAATTAGGTCTTAAGCATGCTAATATTGAAGCAGCTAAGGCAGTTGGTAAGTTAATTGCTGAAAAAGCGATTGCTGGTGGTATCAAAAACGTTGTATTTGATCGTAGTGGTTATTTATATCACGGACGTGTCAAAGAACTTGCTGATGCAGCTCGCAGCGCTGGCTTAGAGTTCTAAGGAGGAAGCATATGGCTAAAGAAAGATTTAATAAAAATCAAGAAGAAAAACAATTTGAGGAACGCGTAGTTTCTATTAACCGTGTTACTAAAGTTGTTAAAGGTGGACGTCGCTTCCGTTTTGCAGCTCTTGTAGTAATCGGCAATAAAAAGGGTCAAGTAGGTTTTGGAACTGGTAAAGCTTCAGAAGTACCTGACGCAATTAAAAAAGCAATTGAAAATGCTAAAACAAATATGATTACTGTACCTACAGTAGGATCTACGATTCCTCATGAAGTTACAGGAGTATTTGGTGCTGGTAGAGTATTCTTAAAACCTGCATCAGAAGGTACAGGAGTTATCGCTGGTGGTCCAGTTCGTGCTGTTTTCGAACTAGCTGGTGTTAATGACATCTTATCTAAATCTATTGGAACAAGTACACCGATTAACATGGTTCGTGCAACATTCGAAGGTCTTAAATCATTAAGAACTGCTGAACAAGTTGCTGCACTACGTGGTGTAGATGTATCGGAGTTAGGATAATATGAAAGTACAAATTAAACTAACAAGAAGTCTAATCGGACGCAAACCTAATCAAGTTAAAACAGCACATGCATTAGGTTTAAACAAATTAAATTCAGTTGTTGTTAAAGAAACTAATGAAGCAGTTAATGGTATGATTAAAACGATTGCACATTTAGTTACTGTAACAGAAGTTGAGTAAGGAGGTATACCATGTTAAATGAATTAAAACCAGTTGAAGGTGCTCGTAAGAGTAGAAAGCGTATTGGTCGTGGTCCAGGTAGCGGTACAGGTAAAACTTCCGGTAAAGGTAATAAAGGTCAAAAAGCTCGTTCTGGCGGCGGCGTTCGTCCAGGATTTGAAGGTGGACAATTACCTTTCTTCCAAAGACTTCCAAAACGTGGATTCAAAAATTTTAACCGAAAAGAATATGCTATTGTAAATTTAAAAGATTTAAATCAATTTAATGATGGTGACGTTGTGACACCGGAAGTATTAGTTGCAGCTAATTTAGTTAAAGAAGTAAAATCAGGTATAAAAATACTAGCAAACGGTGAACTTGAAAAGAAATTAACTGTAAAGGCTAATTTATTCTCAAAAGCTGCTGAAGCAGCAATTACTAAAGCTGGTGGAACAGTAGAGGTGATTTAAAGTGAAGTCATTATTGGTACGTATCAGAAGAGTTCTAAGTAACAAAACAGTTATGCTTCGTATAGCATTTACATTATTAATCCTGTTGTGTGTAAGACTTTTAGCAAATACTACTATCCCACTTGTTGAAGTTGGTCAATTGTCAAAAGTAATCCAAGAAAGTGATTACTTTGCAATTCTTAACAGTTTCAGTGGGCGCTCACTTCAAAATCTATCTATTATGTCACTAGGTATTACACCATATATCACTGCATCAATTGGTGTTCAGTTATTACAAATGGTTATACCTAAATTAAAAGAATTTAGTGAACAAGGTGAAACAGGTAAACAAAAACTTAACAAGGTTACAAGATACCTTGCAATTGGGTTGGCGTTTATCCAAGCTTTGGCTTTAATCATGGGTTTATCTACAAGAGGTAGCTTAATTAGAGCAAGCATAGACGGTGCTATTGTTGATCAATACCGTTATTTGTTCTACATCTATATGGCATTAGTTATGTCCGCTGGTACTGCATTAGCTATGTGGTTTGCTAGTATCATTACTAAACATGGTGTAGGTAATGGTTCTTCAATGTTAATTGTAGCTGGGATTGTAACAAGTTTGCCTATCATGGGTTCAACATTGTATTCAAAATATATCCTAGGTGCTGAAAATGGTTGGTCATACGTTTGGTTTGCTGTTATCATCTTATTATATTTTGGTATTTTATTCGGTGTAGTCTACATGCAAATTGCGGAACGTAAGATTCCTATTCAATATGCTAACCGTCAAGGTAAATCTGATTCACATATACCAATGAAGCTTAACGTTGGTGGGGTTATCCCTGTCATCTTCGCACAAACAATTATGTCAATTCCATTGTCTATCGTTGGTGCAACTAATGCTTCAGGAGGTTTAAGCGCTTGGTTTACTAATATCTTTAGTACAAGCGAACCAATTGGATTTATCCTTTATGTACTCTTGATTGTTGTCTTTGCATTCTTCTATGCATTTTTACAAATACATCCACAAAAGATGTCAGATAACTTATCAAAATCAAATTCATACATTCCAGGGGTTAGACCTGGTATTGATACGCAAGATTATATTGCAAGTCTATTATTCAAAATTACCGTCATCGGTACACTATACTTAGTTATCTTGGCAGTGATTCCATTATTGACATCAACAATCTTTAATTTCACATCTACTGAAGCGAGTGCAATTCGCCTAGGTGGTACTTCATTATTGATTATTGTCGGGGTTGCTATCCAAACAACTGAGCAAGTTGAGACAGATTCTGCTCAAAATGAATATGGTTCAATATTTAGATAATTAGGAGATGAATGGAATGCGTTTAATTATCATGGGCCCTCCAGGTGTTGGTAAGGGTACCGTATCAAAATTATTAATTAAGCAATATCATATTCCACACATTTCTACAGGTGATATATTCAGAGAATTATTTAGTGGTGATTCCGAGTTAGGAAAAGTCGCTAAAAGTTATATCAATCGTGGTGAATTAGTACCAGATGAAATAACAAATGAAATTGTTAGACAAAGACTAGAAAAAGAGGATGTTCAAAACGGATTTCTATTCGACGGATATCCTCGAAATCTTGTTCAAGCCGAAGCATTAAATCAAGTTTTAACGGATAAGGGTTGGAACATTGATGCAGTTATCGACATGCAAGCAGATGATGAAGTTCTGATCAGTCGCATCAGTGGCAGAAGAGTTTGTGAATCATGTGGCGCTGTATATCATATCGAAAATAAAAAACCTAAAGTAGATGGCATCTGTGATTTAGATGGTGGTAAATTGATACAAAGAGCTGATGATAGCGAAAAAACGGTTATAAATCGAATAAGTGTCTATCAAAGAGAAACAAAGCCAGTTACTGGCTATTATGAAAAGCAAGATTTAATTGTTCATGTTGATGGTTCAAAAAATGTTGAATACTCATATGAACAAATTACGAAAGTTTTAGGTGAGGTCAATTGATTCAAATTAAATCAAAACGCGAGATTGAGTTGATGAGAGAAGCGGGAAGAATATTAGACTTAACTAGACAGATGTTGAAAGAGCATATTAAGCCTGGTGTATCTACATTTCACCTCGATCAACTCGCCGAAACACACATTAAGAGTCTTGGAGGCACACCTTCATTCAAAGGATATCAAGGTTTTCCAGGATCAATCTGTGCGTCTGTAAATGAAGTAGTAGTTCATGGTATACCATCAAAAAGTGTTATACTAAAAGATGGAGACATCATTTCGCTAGATTTTGGTGTTTACTATAAAGGATATCATGCCGACTCAGCATCAACATTCCCAGTTGGAGAGATCAGTGATGAAGTAAAACAATTATTAGAAGTTACTGAACAATCTCTATATGAAGGATTGAAGATGGCTAAACCAGGCAATCGTATTGGTGATATTTCACATGCTGTGGCAGCTTATGTAAAACCATTTGGCTATGGTGTTGTAGAAGAGTTCACTGGACACGGTATTGGTAGAAATCTACATGAAGATCCATTTATACCAAACTTTGGACCACCGCATGTTGGGCCGGTTCTTAAACCAGGCATGACGATTTGTGTTGAACCAATGATCAATTTAGGCACTAAACGCGTTAGAGTCTTAAAGGATAATTGGACAACAATAACAACTGATCATAAACCCAGTGCTCATTTCGAACATATGATTGTAATTACTGATACTGGATATGAAATATTGACATCTTTAAAAAAGGAGTGAATCTATGGCGAGACAAGACTTAATCGAAGCCGAAGCAAAAGTAATAGAAGTGTTACCAAACACAAAATTTAAAGTTGAACTTATACAAAATGGACATATCGTATTAGCCCATGTATCTGGTAAAATCCGCATGCATAACATACGCATTTTACCTGGTGATAAAGTAACTGTAGAGTTATCACCATACGATTTAACACGTGGCCGTATTACGTATCGTCGTAAATAAGGAGGAACATATGAAAGTTAAAGCATCCGTAAAAAAAAGAAGCGATGATGACATCATCGTAAGACGTAAAGGTAGAGTTTACGTCATAAACAAAAAAAATAGAAGACATAACCAAAGACAAGGTTAATAGGAGGAACTATGGCTAGAATTTCAGGTATTGACATTCCACGTAACAAACGCGTCGTGGTTTCGTTGACTTACATTTATGGTATCGGTCCATCAACATCTAAACAAATTTTAAAAGAGGCTGGTGTATCAGAAGATACTCGTGTAGAAGCATTGACAGAAGACGAATTAGCAGCAATCCGTACAGAAGTTGCTAAACATATAGTAGAAGGTGACTTAAGAAGAGAAGTCACAATGAACATTAAGAGATTAATGGAAATCGGTTCATACAGAGGTATGAGACATCGTAGAGGCTTACCAGTTCGTGGACAAAATACAAGAAACAATTCACGTACTAGAAAAGGTAAACCAAAGGCTATTGCCGGTAAGAAGAAATAAGGAGGAATAGAAAATGGCACGTAAAAAGACTACGAAACGTAGAGTTAAAAAGAATATTCCCCTTGGTGTTGCACACATTCACACAACATTTAATAATACAATTGTAACAATTACTGACGTTGATGGTAATGCTGTTGCATGGAGCAGTGCAGGTGCACTTGGTTTCAAAGGAAGTAGAAAATCTACTCCATTTGCAGCGCAAAACTCAGCTGAAGCTGCAGCAAAAGGTGCAATGGATCAAGGTATGATCAAGGTTGAAGTATATGTTAAGGGGCCAGGTCCTGGACGTGAAGCAGCGATTCGTTCATTACAAGCTGCAGGGTTAGAAATCACAGCAATTAAAGATGTAACACCTGTACCACACAATGGATGTAGACCACCAAAACGTCCACGTGGATAATAGAAAGAGGGGTAACAAATGAAAGACTTAAAATTTGAAAAACCAACAGCAGTTGAAGAAATATCAGTTGATGGAAATAAAGGTAAGTTTGTCATTAAACCATTAGAACGTGGTTACGGTATTACTTTAGGTAATGCATTAAGACGCGTTTTATTATCATCACTTCCTGGAGCTGCAATCGTTAATATTAAAATTGACGGTGTAGAACATGAATTTTCAACAATTGAAGGCGTTTATGAAGACGTTATGGGTATTGTTTTAAACTTAAAGAAAGTTATTTTCACAGTTGAATCTGACGATCCAGACTTTGAACAAAAATTAGAATTATATGCGGTAGGTGCTGGTAAGGTTACGGCTGCAGATTTTAATCATGTAGATGGTGTTGAAGTCGTTAATCCTGATCAAGTGATTGCTACTTTGTCAGAAAACGGTTCATTATCAATGGTAGTTACTGTCAGACGTGGTGTTGGATATGTTAACGCTGAAAAGAATAAAGTTTATAGCAAAAATGAAAAGAGTGTTATCCCAATTGATTCAATTTATACACCAGTTGAACGTGTATCTTATCATGTTGAAAAGACACGTGGCGATGAAGATGAATTAACATTAGAAATCGAAACTAACGGTGCAATTGAAGTTAAAGATGCTTTAAGTCTTGCTTCAAAAATGCTTATTGACTATTTATCAGTAGTGAGCGAAATAAGTGAAGCTGCAAAAGATGCAGATTTTATTTATGAACAAGAAGAAGAACCAGTTAACAAGAAACTTGAAATGAAGATTGAACAACTAGATTTATCTGTAAGATTATTCAATAGTTTAAAACGTTCTGGTATTTATACAGTCGCTCAAATTATTAAGATGACTGAAGAAGATGTTATGAGACTTCGTAGTTTGGGAAGAAAATCTTTTAAAGAATTAAAAGAAAAACTTGCTGAACATGGTCTTGAATTTGAAAATACATCGAATAAAGACTCAAAATTTAGTTTTGACGATGAAGATAAGGAGTAAAAACCATGGGTTATAGTAAATTAGGACGCAGAAGCGATCAAAGAAAAGCATTATTACGCGACTTAGTCACTGATATCATCATTAACGAGAGAATTGTTACTACAGAAGCTAAGGCTAAAGAATTAAAAAAATTAGCTGATAAAATGGTAACTTTAGCAAAAGTTGGTTCATTAGCTGCTCGTAGACAAGCTGCAGAAACAGTTCGTTTTGAAGAAGTTAAAGAAGGTCAAAATGCAATTCAGAAATTATTTGATGAAATTGGGCCAAGATACGCTGATCGTAACGGCGGTTATACAAGAATTATTAAAACAGTGCCAAGACGCGGAGATGCTGCGCCAATGGCAATCATTGAATTCATATAAAAATTAACAAGCTTTGTGCTTGTTTTTTTTATTGTATCCGAATAAGCATTACATTAAGGAGTTTGAAATGAAGAGATTTTTGGGGTTAATATTTTTAGGATTAATCACATTTATATTTGTTGGGTGTGAATCAATACCACAACTTACTTATAGTATCAATGATATTGTTGCTAGCATCAAAATTAGTTATCAAGATGGAGATAGTGAGTCATTTGTAACAAAAAATATTACTCTTCCATCAACTTCACCATTAGATGATAAAGCTGAGGTTACTTGGTCAAGTTCAAATAACGACGCTATTTCAACCGCTGGTATTGTTACTAGACAAGGTGAAGACGTAGAGGTTAAATTAAAATTTGATGTTAAATATGGTGATTTTACAGTAGCTAAAAATTTAAAATTGACTGTCATTGGGACAAATGTTAAGATTTCATTTAATTCAAAAGGTGGATCAGTTGTTGATGATATTAGTGCTCAAGCAGGAGAGGTTTTAAATCTTCCAGCACCTACAAGAGAAGGATATAACTTTGTTGGTTGGTTTGTTGGTGAAGATGCGTTTGAGGATACAGTTGTTCCAAATGAATCTGTTACACTTACAGCTTCATGGAGTATCATTGAAAACACAATTGATTATGATTTAGATGGTGCTACTGCAAACAATAATCCTGACGTGATTACAATTAATGATGCAGTTACTTTAAAGAGTCCTGAAAAAGAAGGATATACTTTTATTGGCTGGTATCTAGATGAAGGTTTTTCTGGCGAACCTGTAACAGTGGTTACAAGTTCTATATTTAACGGTACCTTTAATTTATATGCTAAATTTGAAATAGGCACTTACACGGTATCATTTAATACAAATAATGGTTCAACCGTAACAAGTATCACAGATACTTATGGTAGTTATATCGATGCGCCTTTAGATCCTACAAGAGAAGGATATACTTTTGGCGGATGGTACACAGATTCAAGCTATTCTGAACTTTATGTGTTTGACGTGATGCCAAGCAAAGATACTACAGTCTATGCGAAGTGGTTATTTGATGGTGGATCATATACAGGTTATTATGATGGCGCTGAAGGTTTATCAGGTGATCCATTGATTACTTATTTAAATACCTTGTTACATAATGGTTTTCACGGCGTAACATATCGTCAAGTTAAAGATTATTATTTGGCTGAAACTGATGTTGATCCAAGTAATTCTAATAATGTTATTTTAATATATACTGGTCAATCAGTTGATGGGACATGGGATAGTGGTACAACTTACAATACTGAACATGTTTGGCCACAGTCTTTATTAGAAGCTAAAGCAGATAATTCAACAGTAAATTCAGCATCTGACTTACATCATTTAAGACCAGCTAATCCGGTTGAAAACTCTAGAAGAGGAAATAAGTGGTATTCAGAAGTTGGATCAACGGTTGCATATGAACCAAGAGATGAAGTTAAAGGTGATTTAGCAAGAATGTTATTCTATCTAGATATAATGTATCCTGAGTTGACACTTGTTGATTTAGGACCAAATGAAGAACCGAGCCAATATGAAATGGGTGATTTATCAACACTCATCTCATGGAATAGACAAGACCCAGTAGATGCATTTGAAATGACTAGAAACGAAGCGATTTATGGTATTCAAGGCAATAGGAATCCATTCGTTGATCATCCAGAATTTGTTGATTTAATCTGGGGTGTAGAAACAACACTACTTTCTGTACCAACGAGGGATTTAACAACTTTAACAGCAATGATATAGAATTGTCTATATGTGAATATGTAGGATATAAAAGAACCAATTAACTGGTTCTTTTTCTTTCTAATTCTATAGGATAGAATTGTAAATCAGTTATCAAGCTCAAAAATTCATTATATAAAGTTAATATATAGTAAACTGGAAAACACTTTCATAGAGCGGAAAACGTTTACTTGTTTAATCGTTATTGAATAAGTTTATGATATTTGTTTTAATGAAGATAACAAACTCGAAAGGAAATTTAATAATGAAAGAAACAATTAATGAGACTACTACGTCAAAAGTTGATTGTCTAGTTCAAAATGCTCAAGAATCTCTTGAAAAGTTCTATGAACTTAATCAAGAACAAATTGACTATATCGTCGCTAAAGCAGGTGTTGCTGCACTTGAAGTTCACGGTAAATTGGCACTTGAAGCAGTAAACGAAACGAAGCGTGGCGTTTTTGAAGATAAGGCAACTAAGAATTTGTTTGCAGTAGAATATGTAGTGAATCACATGAGAAACATGAAAACAGTTGGTGTGATTAGTGAAGATGAGGTAAGTGGCATAACTGAGATTGCTGATCCTGTAGGTATAGTTTGTGGTATTGTTCCAGTAACAAACCCAACTTCAACAGCAATTTTTAAAAGTTTGATTTCTCTTAAAACAAGAAACCCAATTATTTTCTCATTCCATCCAAGCGCTTTGAATTGCTCAATTTCAGCAGCTAAAGTAATTAGAGATGCAGCAGTTGCAGCAGGAGCGCCTGAAAACTGTATTCAATGGCTTTCAGAATCAACTATGGAAGGTACAAACGCTTTGATGAATCACGACGGTGTAAGTGTTATTCTTGCTACTGGTGGTAATGCCATGGTTAAAGCAGCCTATTCATGTGGTAAACCAGCCTTAGGTGTAGGTGCCGGTAATGTTCCAGCTTATATCCATGAATCAGCAAACATCAAGCAAGCAGTAAATGATATCATCATGTCTAAGGCATTTGATAATGGTATGATTTGTGCATCAGAACAAGGATGTTTTATTGATAAAAAGGTATACAAAGAAGTGATTGATAGATTCTCACAATTTGGCACATACTTTTTAAGTGAAGAAGAAAAAGTTAGATTGATGAAATTAGCATTTGGTGTTGATTATAGCAATGCATCAGAAGCTAGATTAAATCCAAATATTGTAGGGCAATCAGCAGTATCACTTGCTGCTCAAGTTGGTATTACAGTACCTAAAAACACTGTTGTCTTAGGTGTTAAATGCAATAAAGTGGGCATAAGTGAGCCATTCAGTAAAGAAAAACTTTCACCAATTTTAGCTTTCTATGAAGTAAAAGATGCTAATGATGGTATTGCAAAAGCTAAAGCCATGGTAGAATTCAATGGCTTAGGACATAGTGCATGTATCCATTCAAATGATCAAGAAATCGTTAAAGAATTTGGACGTCAAATGAAAGCCATTAGAATTATCCATAATTCACCAACAACTTTTGGTGGTATTGGTCAAGTTTACAATCAATTCATTCCATCACTAACACTGGGTTGTGGTAGCTATGGACATAATAGTGTTGGGAACAACGTTAGTGCAGTAAACTTAATTAACATCAAAAAAATTGGGAGAAGAAAAAATAATATGCAATGGTTTAAAGTACCTTCAAAAATATACTTTGAAAGAGATTCTATTGAATACTTAAAACAAATGCAAGATGTAAATAAAGTATTCATCGTGACTGATAGAGTCATGTTAGATTTAGGTTTCGTAGATAAGATTACTGATCAATTAAGCAAGAGAGATAATAAGGTGCAAGTTCAATTATTTTGTGAAGTTGAACCTGATCCATCAATTGAGACAGTTGAAAAAGGCACATCAATTATGCGTAATTTCCAACCAGATACAATCATCGCTCTTGGTGGTGGCTCATCAATGGATGCGGCTAAAGGTATGTGGTTATTCTATGAACATCCAGATGTAAACTTTGATGATTTAAAACAAAAATTTATGGATATTAGAAGAAGAACATTTAAGTTTCCTAAAATGGGAGAAAAGACTCGTTTGGTTTGTGTTCCAACAACATCAGGAACTGGTAGTGAAGTAACGCCTTTCGCAGTTATCTCTGATAAAAAAGCAAATAAAAAATATCCGCTTGCTGATTATGAATTAACACCAACAGTGGCAATTATTGATCCTGCATTAGCAATGACCCAGCCTCGTTCAGTAACTGCTGATACAGGTATGGATGTATTAACACATGCAATTGAAGCGTATGTATCTACACTTGCTAACGACTATACAGATGCTCTTGCATTATCAGCAATCGAAATTGTATTTAGTTATTTAAAGAGAGCTTATGATAATGGACAAGATTTTGAAGCAAGGGAAAAGATGCATAATGCATCAGCGATGGCTGGTATGGCATTTGGTAATGCATTCTTAGGTATTGCTCACTCAATGGCACATAAATTAGGTGGAGAATTCCATGTACCTCATGGTAGATTAAATGCAATTTTACTGCCAGAAGTTATTAGATATAATGGTCAAAAGCCATCTAAATTAGCAACATGGCCAAAATATAATTTTTATCATGCTGATGAAAAATATCAAAAGATAGCAAGACTTTTAGGGTTAAAAGCTAAGACACCTGAAGAAGGTGTAGAATCGCTTGCTAAAGCAGTTTATGATTTAGGTTTGTCAGTAGGTATCAAGATGAACATGGGTTCTCAAAATGTTGACAAAGACGAGTATTTCAGTAAATCAGAAGCAATCGCATATCTAGCATATGAAGACCAATGTAGCCCTGCTAATCCAAGATTACCATTAGTTAAAGATATGAAAGAAATCATCGAAAAAGTATATTAATATCTAAATTAAAATGCACTCAACTTGAGTGCATTTATTTATTATATTAAGCAGGTTACTAGAGTAATTCTTTATAGAAATCTACTCGTGCTAATTAATGATATGGTATAACAAAGAATATAAAAATACTTGACAATATATGTATGATTTGATTACATCTGGAATCATAGATAGCAAAGCTTAAAAATTTTTCTACTAGTATTATATCATTTAAAATAGGAATTAATGATTTAAAATATGTTATACTATCAATAATAATTAGTATATATAGGAAGAGGCGCAATAATGAAATTTAAAAATTATGCATACAAAAGACCTGACTTAGATACATTTAAAGAAGTTGTTGAAAAAGAGCTTCAAGTCATTGGTAGTGATGTGTCATTAGAAGAAGAAATCAAAGCGATTGAAAACATATTTAAAATTTTTGATGATATTGAATCACAAGTAGTTTTAGTATCAATTAGAAACAGTGTTGACACAACTGATAAATTCTATGAGGATGAACAAGCTTTCTTTGATGAAAACGGTCCAGTAATCAGTCAGTATGGACACGCATTTAACGATAAGTTACTAAGTTCTAAAAACAGAACTGCTCTAGAAGATAAATTTGGAACGTTAATTTTCAAGAGAGCAGAGCTTGCAAGAAAAACTTTTAAACCAGAAATTATTCCTGATTTACAAAAAGAGAATAAATTATCTACAGAATACAGTAAGTTGATCGCGTCAGCTAAAATTGAATTTGATGGTGGAACATATAACTTAAGTCAAATGGCACCATTTGTTCAATCAAAAGATAGAGACGTAAGACATAGAGCACAATTAGCAGTTTCTAAATTCTTTGAAGATAATGAATCTAAACTTGATCGTATTTATGATGATATGGTCAAAGTTAGAACAGGAATCGCACATAAATTGGGATATGAAAATTTTGTGCAATTAGGATATGATCGTTTTGGTAGAACTGATTATGATTCTCAGGATGTTAAAGGATATCGCGATCAAATCTATGAACAAGTCGTTCCTGTTGTTAATGAATTAACAGCTAGAAAAGCTAAAAGATTAGGTATTGATAATCCTAAATCATATGATTTAGCACTATCATTTTTATCAGGTAATCCAACACCTAAGGGTGGTAAGGAATGGATGCTAGAAAGAGCTGTGAAGATGTATCATGAAATGAGTGAGCCTACAGGTGAATTCATTGATTTTATGGTAGAGCATGAATTATTAGACCTTGATAGTAAACCCGGCAAACAAGGTGGTGGATATTGTACATATATCGCTAATTATGAATCACCATTTATCTTTGCTAACTTTAATGGAACTAGCCATGATGTAGATGTATTAACTCATGAAGCAGGACATGCTTTCCAAGTATTCTCAAGTAGAGGGCAAATTCCTGAATATCGCTGGCCAACAATGGAAGCTGCAGAAATTCATTCAATGAGCATGGAATTTCTTGCATGGCCATGGATTAATCAATTTTTCTTAGAAGATACTGAAAAATATAAGTTTAACCATTTAGCTTCATCTATTTCATTCTTACCTTATGGGGTAACAGTTGATGAATTCCAACATGGCGTATATGAAAATCCAAATATGACCCCTGATGAAAGAAAAGCATTATGGCGTTCTATTGAAAAGAAATATCTTCCTTTCAAAGATTATGATGATGATGCATTCATGGAAAAAGGAACTTATTGGTTTAGACAAGGTCATATTTTTGGATCACCATTCTATTATATCGACTATACTTTAGCTCAAGTTTGTGCATTTCAATTTTGGGTTAAGAGTCAAGAAAATCATTTAAAAGCAGTAGAAGACTACATCGCCTTATGTAGATTAGGTGGATCTAAGAGTTTTGTTGATTTGGTCGAAAGTGCTAAATTGGAAAACCCATTTAAAGATGGTACTTTAGAAAATATAATTGTGCCATTAAAAGCATATTTAGATGGTGTAGATGATACTAAATTATAATCGCTAAAAATTTTGGTCGTTTGAAATTATATCTAAAATGAAAAGATGCTAGTAGAAAAAAAGTCACTAGCATCTTTTTTCATGTTTAAGTATATTTGAAGGGAGGTATTAAACAGGAGAATCCCAAAAGGAAACCGGGTGATTTTCTCGTCAAATATCGAAAGAAAAAACGATGACACTGGTGTAAAAACTGCAAGATTAAAACATGAAACTAAGGCTTGAGAATCGGCATCAAAAAAACACAACTGAGAAGGTGGTGGTCATGAAACAATCAATGTCATATAAGAAACACCAATAGATAATTCTGTCATGGAATTGATGAATGTATGGATCAAAGATGAGTTATAGATTAACTTCAATATAAAAAAGTGTGATGACATACATCAACTAATTAAAGAATAAATCAAGTATTACAATACAATTAGAACAATTTACGTAGTCAAATATAAAAAACTCAGTTCAATATCGAACTGAGCAATCATATACATGAGTACGTTAAATTATTTGCTATCTTAATTATATCTAGAGTTTTTCTTTATTTAAATAATTTTTAATTGATTCAGCTGCCATCATACCATCATAAACAGCTTTTGCAATTTGAAGTTTTCCCCCAATCACATCACCAGCGGCGAATAATCCAGGAACATTTGTTTCGTAATTATCGTTAACGAGTAAACTATTAGATTCAACAATAACACCTAATTTTTGAGCAAAGTCAACAGAACTTGGTGTGCCGATTGCAATAAATGCACCATCAACGTTGTAAGGACCATTTTCTGTATCAATTGTTTCAAGTTTTGTGTCACCTGAAAAGCTGACAATTTTAGAGGTCACCACTTTGTGATTAACTGGCACTGCTAATTCGTGGTCATTCGTAAAAACAGTGATATCATCAGTTAAGTTCTCAAGATGTTGTAATTCGTGTTGCATATATGAACCACAACCAATGATAGCAATTTTCTTTTTGCGATAGAAGAAACCATCACAAGTGGCACAAAAACTAATACCTTTGCCTCTTAATCGTTTAAATCCAGGTATTGATAGTTTAAGTCTTCGTTTACCAGTAGCAAGTAATACAACAGCTGCATCGTATTGATGTTTTTCGGTAATGACTTCATATCTGTCATATAGAATAGGTTTAATATCGATGACTGAATCATAGACGATTTCGATGCCTAAACGCTCTGCTTGAGCAACACCATTTTCGATAAGCTTTTTACCAGTAATTGGCTTACTAAAGCCATAATAATTTTCTATAGGAATATCATCATACGAAAAAGCCCCATAGTCTTTACCAATGACAATAGGGTGGTGACCAGAGCGTTTTAGATAGATGGCTGCGGATATACCCGCAGGTCCATGACCTATAATAACTATTTTTTTCATACTTCTAAATGTTGTTTTAACGCATCTTTTGAATGAAGACCAACAAGCTGTTTCACAATTTTACCATCCTTGAAGATGATTAGAGTTGGGATACTCATGATTTGAAATGCATTAGCGATTTCTGGTTCTTCATCGACTTCTAGTTTGGCGATGACAACCTTACCTTCAACTTCTTTGTCAAGTTCTTCTAGAATTGGAGCTACTCTTCTACATGGGCCACACCAAGCTGCCCAAAAGTCTACTAGAACAGGCAATTCACTTTTTACTACAATTTCTTCAAAATTCTCTTTTGTTAAATGTTTAATCATGTTATCAAATCCTTTCGTTAGTAATACTATTATCTCAAAAAAAGGCATAAAATTAAAGGGATTTGCCAATTTTAAAATACTTTTTATATCAATACAAATACTTTATAAAGATCGTTAAGCGTGATATAATGTTATAGATGAATTGTAGGTGGTTATTATGCTAAAAATTAGTCACTTAAGTTTCTCTTATACAGGCGAAACTGAAGCGCTTAAAGATATAAATTTAGAAATAGAAAATTGTTCATGGATATCTATATTAGGACATAATGGTTCTGGTAAATCAACGCTTTCAAAATGTCTTGTTGGATTATTAGAACCAGCATCTGGAAGCATTGAAATTGATGGGTTATTACTCAATGAGGAAAACCTTAATGATATACGTAGAAAAATAGGAATTGTTTTTCAAAATCCTGATAATCAATTTGTTGGTGTGACGGTGCGTCATGATATCGCATTTGGTTTAGAAAATCAATGTTTAGATGCTAAAGAGATGGAACGACGTGTTAAATATTATGCAGGCCTTGTTGGTATGCAAGATTTTTTATCTAAAGAACCTCATCAACTTTCTGGTGGTCAAAAACAAAGAGTCGCAATTGCTGGTGCTTTAGCGATGGAACAAGACATTTTAATTCTTGATGAAGCGACATCTATGTTGGATCCTGAAGGAACAGAAGAAATTATTTCACTTATTAAAAGATTGAATAAGGAATTGAATAAAACGATTATAACAATTACACATGACTTATCATTCGCAGCTGATTCTGATGAATTAGTCGTTTTAAGAGACGGTCAGATTATCTTACAAGGGAAACCTGAAGAGGTATTTAAAGAGGAAGAACTATTGAAATCTTCTCATCTAGAATTACCTTTTGAAGTTAAACTTTATACAAGAGCAAGTAATGATAAGACTTTTGACCCTAAGATTACGGAGGCACTATGGGCATTCAATTCAAACAAGTAGGCTATAAGTATCAAGGGATAAAAACCAAATATGTAGCGCTTGAAGATATAGATCTTAATATTGAAGGTAAGGGTGAGTTTGTTGCAATCATTGGACATACGGGTTCAGGTAAGTCGACATTAGTTCAACATATGAATGCCTTATTATTACCAACATCAGGACAAGTTGAAGTCTTTGGACAAAAACTTCCACCAAAAAAGAAAGAAAAAATCAATCACTTGAGACAAAAAGTAGGTCTTGTTTTTCAATTTCCTGAGTATCAATTGTTTGAAGAAACAATTATTAAAGACATTATGTTTGGTCCTAAAAATTTTAAACAATCCGATGAGGATGCGTTAAAGAAAGCAACCGATGCAGCGCATGTGGTTGGTATTGAGGATAACTTATTTGAAAAATCACCATTTAGAATTAGTGGCGGGCAAATGAGAAGAGTTGCTGTTGCTGGGATTTTAGCAATGGAACCGAAAATTTTAGTTTTAGATGAACCAACGCGAGGATTAGATCCTAAAGGTAAAATTGATTTAATGAATATCTTTGTTGATCTGCATGAAAAAAATGGACAATCAATTATTTTAATCACACATGATATGGATATTGTAAGCCAATATGCAAAACGTGTGATTGTACTTGATAAAGGTCATGTTGTCTTTGATGGTAAAAAAGAAGAACTATTTGAACATAAAGATTTTTCTAAATTTCACTTAGAGTTACCTACGCCACTTAAGATTATGAGGCATCTAGAAAAAACAGTAGGTATTGAGTATAAACCTTTTTATGATTTTGATAGCCTATATCAATTTCTTAAGGAGGTGAAGTTATGAGTTCAATTATGATAGGTCAGTATATTCCTGGTAATTCATGGCTTCACAGATTAGATCCAAGAATTAAGCTATTAAGTGTCGTTATATATTTAGTCGCAGTTTTTTTAATCCCGTTATCAGTTGATGTCCGGGCATTGATTGGATTAGGCACATTACTGCTTGGGTCAATTTTACTAACAATTAGTTCAGGCATTTCAATTTTTAAAGTACTTCGTGGCTTGAGATCAATTATTGTATTATTAACGTTTACTTTTATTTTGCAGGTGATGAGTGTAACTAGTGGAGATTTAATTATGGGTCCAGTGCACATGAGTATCTCATTAGCAAGTATCGCTGCAATCATCGCGATTATTGTTTTTTATCAATTTACTAAAAAATTAATTAAGTTTAGAATGTTATATTTTATATTAGCAGTTGTTGCAGTATTCTATGTTCAATCGATACTTCCATATGTGGAGTTAACATCCTATCAGTTAAATGTATATAGTGATGGCCTACTTAGAGCAGGATTTATCTTTGTAAGAATTACGACAATCATTATGACTACTTCACTTTTAACATTTACAACGATGACAACAGATTTAAATTATGCAGTTGAATCATTATTGAAACCATTAAAGATTATAAAAGTTCCAGTTGATATATTTGCAATGTTATTATCATTAACATTGAGATATATTCCTACACTCCTAGGTGAAACAGAAAAAATTATGAAGGCACAAGCCTCTAGAGGTGTTGATTTCAATGAAAGTTCACTTAAAGATAAAATTATTCAAATTATATCTTTATTAATTCCAGTTTTTGTTATTTCATTTAATCGTTCCGAAGATTTGGCAAATGCGATGGAAGTTAAAGGTTATATCATTGGTGCGAAGAGATCGAAAATTGATCAATATCGCATCAGTCTAAAAGACTATGTTACGCTTGTTGCTAGTTGCTTAATTATTGCAACAGCAATCTACATTCAGGTTCTAGTATGAGATTTCTAGCAATTGTGAGTTATGATGGAACGAATTATGCTGGATTTCAAAGTCAAAAGAATGCGTTAGGCATTCAAGAGGTCATTGAAAAAAGTTTTAGATTAATGACTAGAACAGAAATAAAAATACATGCATCAGGAAGAACAGATAAGGGTGTTCATGCCTTGAGGCAACCGTTTCACTTCAATAGTGATTTAGATATTGATTGGATTAGGATTAACGATCGTCTTCCCTTAGATATTCGTGTATTAAGCGTGAAAAGAGTGAATGATGATTTTCATGCAAGACACAGTGTTAAATCAAAGAAATATAAATATGTGCTCGCTAAGGAAGAAAGCTCGGTTTTCAAAAAAAATTATGAAGTATATATTAGAAATTTAGATATTGAAAGAGTCAAGAATGCATACAAGTTATTTGAAGGTACACATGACTTTAAAGGGTTTTGTCAATATGTTAAGGGAAAACCTACGATGAAAACAATATATGAAGTATCATTAAAAGAAACTAAAGATCATTACATTATTACATTTCATGGAAATAGTTTTCTTAAATACATGGTTAGATCAATGGTTGGAACATTAATTGAGATTGGTCTAGGTCGAAAAGAACCAGAAATCATTACCGAAATACTTAAAACTCAAGATAGAAAATTAGCAGGTAAAACTGCTGATGCAAGAGGTTTATACCTTGATCGAGTATTTTATAAGTAATGGTATAATATGAACAAAAGGAGATTGAAATTATGTTTATTACATTTGAAGGTGGAGAAGGCTCAGGGAAAACATCGTTAATTCAATATATTAAAAAGTCTTTATCTTCTCATGACATTGTCTATACGAGAGAACCAGGGGGATCCATGGTCGCAGAAGCAATTAGAGACATTATTCTAAATCCTAAATATATGGGTGTAACAGCATATACAGAAGCATTGTTATATGCTGCATCAAGAGCACAACATTTAGATGAAGTTGTAATTCCAGCATTAGAACAAGACAAAATTGTCTTGTGTGATAGATATTTAGATTCATCTTTAGCATATCAAGGATATGCTAGAGACTTAGGATTTGATTTTGTATTAAGTATTAATCAATATGCAACTTGCCATATGCCAGATTTAACTTTTTACATTGATTTAGATCCTAAAATCGGATTATCACGCATCGCTTTTCGCGAAAAATTCGATCGACTTGATCAAGAATCAATTAAATTTCATTACCAAGTTAGAGATGGATATTTAAAAGTAATCGAAAAATATCCTAATCGCGTGATTAAAATTGATGGCGATAGACCATTGGAAGAAATTGCTGAAGAGATTTTAACAATCATAAAGGGAAAAATATGAATAGAGCCATTACGTTTTTTGAACAAGCGATTAAAAAAAATCGTTTAGCGCATTTATATATCATTAGCGGACCCAAAGGGAGCGGTAAATCGAAATTAGTCGAAGAGATATGCTATCTTGTTTTCAATCAAAATGGTGGTTCTGAAGAAAACCTTACACTAAGACACCAAATACAAACGCGTACGTTATCAAACTTAATGGTGATTGAGCCGGATGGCTTAAATATTAAAAAGGAACAAATCTTAGCATTACAACAAGAGTTTTCTAAAACAGCGCTTGTAAGTGGTCCTAGAATTTACGTGATTAAAAATGTTGAACGCATGAATCAAAGCGCTTCAAACTCATTACTTAAATTTATGGAAGAACCTTCTAGTCATCAAGTGATTGGGTTCCTATTAACAGAAAATATTGATGATGTGATTTCTACAATTAAATCACGATCTCAAATCGTACATTTAAATAGTGCGGATGAAATCAAACTTAAAGAACAACTCATGAGTGAAGGTGTTTCTGAAAACTTAGCAACACTCTTACCGTTTGTGACTAAGGATCTTGATGAAGCTCAGACTTTAGCTGGTGATCCTAATATCAATCAAATGGTTGAGTTTATCACAGCTATATCAGATAATTGGAAAGATCGAGATATTATTTATCCAATATTCTTTTCAAGAAACGGAAGATTCTTATTTCAAGACCGCTTATTATTTGGACAGTTTTTAGAATTGCTTATTCTATATTTTATGGATCTTATCCACTATCGATCAAACCAACCAATCACGTATGAATTTTTACGAGATAACATATTGGAACAAAGCGATACGATGGACGTTTTTGAAATTCAAGATCTCATAGAATATATTCAAAATATTTTCAAGAAACAAACGTATTATATCAATCTAGAGCTTGCTCTAGATGAACTCGCATATATATTAGAGAAGAAGAGGTGACAACATGCAGGTTGCTTTAGTCAAATTTAAAGAAGCTGGGAAAAAATATCATTTTTCGTATAAAGATTTAAATGTTGAACAGGACCAATTGGTTGTTGTTGAAACATCAAGAGGTATCGAAATCGGTACTGTATACATGATCAAAGAGATTGAAGAATCAGATTTAGTGAGTGAACTAAAGCCGATTTTAAGAATAGCGACTGATGATGATATTGAATCAGATAAGTATAACCAATCATTAGAGAGTAAAGTTGTTGAAGAGACAAGAAAACTTGCTAAGCAAAACGACTTAGAAATGAAGATTTTGGGTGCTGAATATACCCTTGATCGCAAACGATTATTGATTTATTTTGAATCTGAAGATCGCGTTGATTTTAGAAATCTTGTTAAGGATTTAAACAAGATTTATCACACACGTATTGAACTTCGACAAATCGGTCCTAGAGATGCAGCTAAGATGATTGGTGGCATTGGTCCATGTGGCCTTATTTTGTGTTGTGCGACGTTTATTGGAGAGTTTGAAACTGTATCCATTAAAATGGCAAAAAATCAAAATTTAGCCTTAAATCCACAAAAGATCTCAGGTGTGTGTGGTAAACTTCTATGTTGCATCCGTTATGAAGATGATGCATATACATCACTTAAAGCATCATTACCTGATATTCATGAATTTGTCGAAACTGAAAAAGGTAAAGGTAAGGTTATTGATTCAAATATTCTTGGACAAAAAGTTAAGGTTCATTACAAGGATGACGAACCGGATGAATGGGTATTGGTTAAAAATCTTAAAAGGGTAAAGATTTGATCAGAAGAACACTTATTGGCTCAACTAAAGAAATAGAACAAACAAGAAATCATTCATTTAATTTAGATACTGTATTGCTCGCAAAGTTTCTTAATCTTTCTTATAAGGTTAAGACAGTTTTAGATATAGGTACTGGCAATGGTGCATTGCTTATTTATGTCAGCGAGATGAGCAGAGCTAAATTAATCGGTGTTGAAATTCAAGAGGAACGATTTGAACTTGCAGTTCGTAATATGAAATTAAACGAACTGGAAGAACGTAGTGAACTTATATTGGGTGATTATTTAGAAACTGAGTTTAAGAATCTGGATTGTATTATTACCAATCCTCCATTCTTTAAGACAGCACATAAAGATCAACTAAGCGATCAGTACTCACAACAAATTGCAAGACATGAATTAACTTTATCACTTAAAGATTTAATCAGTAAGGCAAGCAATCAATTAAAGTTTGGTGGTTATTTCTATATGGTTCATCGTGCAGATCGATTTGCGGAGATTATAAGTGAATTAAATAAAAATCAATTAACGGTTAAGCGTGTTAGATTTGTACATCCATATGCGGATAAACCTGCAAATCACGTATTGATTCAATGCATTAAAAACGGAAAAGATCAAATGATTGTGGAAGCGCCGCTTATCATCTATGAAGACAAGCATATATATACGAAAAATTTTGAGTCTTTTATTGGAGGGCAAACATATGTTACTTAGTTTATTATCAAGAAAAGAAAAGTTAAAGTTTTTAGATTTAGCAATGCACATGGTTTCAGTTGATGGAGAAGCATCAGTTATCGAAAAGAGATTGCTTAATTTAATGCTTGCAGAAGTTGGTGATGATATTGCCAATGAATACACATTTACATTAAGTGGTGATTTAGAAGAAACAATTAACTTTTTTTCAGAAGCCAGTCATGCTGTTAAAAATATTGTTTACTTAAACTTGATTAAAACAACCATGGTTGATGAACTTTATAATACTGCAGAACATTTTTTCTTAGAAGATATCAGAAAGCATTTTGTTATTGATGAATATAAGAAAAAACAACTTATTCGTTTGGTTTATCATGAAAGAGACTTAAGAGAACGTGCAAAAAGGGTTGTTACATCTTGATCCAACGTAGTTTTAAAGAACCAAAACCAATGATTTATGTTGTTTCAACACCGATTGGTAATCTTAGTGATATGACATATCGTGCTGTTGAAGTACTTAAAGAAGTTGATTTTATATTTGCTGAGGATACAAGAAATTCAGGGGTTCTACTCAAACATTTTCATATTGATACTAAGATGATTAGTTATCATGAATTTAATAAAGAAGAAAAAAGTCTTGAAGCATTGAAATTATTAGAATCTGGACATAATCTTGCAGTTATAACTGATGCAGGTACGCCAGGGATTAGTGATCCTGGATATGTATTAATTCAAATGGCAATCAAACATGATTTTTATGTGGTTCCAGTACCCGGAGCAAGCGCGTCACTTTCAGCACTTGTGGGATCTGGGCTATCGATGCAACCACATACGTTCATTGGTTTTCTTTCCCGTAAGAAAAGCGAAGCTAAACAGGTTTTAGAGACGTATAAGTTATTAAACTCAACTTTAGTGATCTATGAATCACCTATGCGCATTAAAAATACGTTAGAGGTCATTTATGCGGTTTTAGGCGATAGGGATATAGCAATTGCTAGAGAACTTACAAAAACGTTTGAAACATGGATTAGAACGTCTTTAAAAGAAGCTATTGATATGGAA
This sequence comes from Acholeplasmataceae bacterium, assembly GCA_965140505.1. Taxonomy (GTDB): domain Bacteria; phylum Bacillota_I; class Bacilli_A; order Acholeplasmatales; family Acholeplasmataceae; genus WOFB19. The sequence continues at coordinate 1,157,746 of OZ223250.1, read as the reverse complement.
CACATGAATAAAGGTGAGTATGTTATTGTTGTTGATGGATTCCATGGCAAAATTGAGTATAACGATATTTCAATTAGCGATCATGTCCAACTGTTTATAGATGAAGATATGAATGAAAAGGACGCGATGAAGAAAGTCGCGAGTCTAAGAAAGATACCTAAAAATGAAGTGTATAAAGCATTTAAAATTAAATAAATAATTTAGTTGTAAAATTGAATGTTATTATATATAATATAAGTGATATTTTAATCGGCGATGAGAAAAAGAGTAATGCATTAGGTCGTATATAGAGAATTCGTGGTTGGTGGAAACGAATCATTTAATGTATGAACATGGTTTTTGAGCCTTTTAATCGATATGTAGATTAAAACGTTTGCCGCGTTAAGGTGTTGAGTGCTAGAAGGGATTCTAGAACTAAGGTGGTACCGCGATGATTCGTCCTTAGATTTTTTTAAGGACGATTTTTATTTTATTGGAGGACTAATTATGGGTAAAAAATTTTATTTAACAACAGCGATTGCTTACAGTTCAGCTGTTCCACACATTGGTAATGTTTATGAAGCAATTCTAGCAGATGCTATCTGTCGTTTTAGACGTGCAATGGGTGATGATGTGTTATTTCAAACAGGAACTGATGAACACGGGCAAAAAATAGAGAGCAAAGCAGAAATCAATGAACTTTCACCAAAAGCGTATGCTGATCATATCTCATCTGAGATTAAACGTATCTACGATATGGTAGGTGTTAGTTATGATAAGTTCATTAGAACTACTGATGATTATCATGAAAAAGCGGTTCAAGCAATTTTTGATAAATTGTTTGAACAAGGCGATATTTATTTGGGTAAATATGAAGGTTGGTATTCGGTTGCTGATGAATCTTTTATCTTTGATAAAGATATTGTTGATGGAAAAGGTCCTAGCGGTGATGAACTTGTTTGGACTTCAGAAGAAACATATTTCTTGAGACTTGAAAAATATCGAGAAAGACTATTAAAACACATTGAAGAAAACCCGGAATTTATTACACCAGAATCAAGAAAGAACGAAATGATTCAGAATTTTCTAAAAGATTCGCTTCCTGATCTTTCTGTTTCAAGAACATCTTTCAAATGGGGTATACCAGTTGATTTTGATAAAAAACATGTCATCTATGTTTGGGTGGATGCATTAAGTAATTACATTACTGGTTTGGGATATAATCCTAATGAAGATATCACGGAACAGTTTAAGAAGTATTGGCCTGCTGATGTTCATTTAATCGGTAAGGATATTTTAAGATTTCACACGATCTATTGGCCAATCATCCTTATGGCTTTAGGGGTTGAATTACCAAAGAAGGTATTTGGTCATCCATGGATTTTAGTTAATAAAGGAAAGATGAGTAAATCAGTTGGAAATACAATGTATACCGATGATTTGGTTAGATACTTTGGTGTAGATGCAGTGAGATATTATGTATTACATGAAATCCCATATGCCCAAGATGGAAATATCACTTTTGAATTAATGATTGAAAGAAATAACAGCGATTTGGCTAATACGATTGGTAATCTGGTTAATCGAACAATCGGTATGGCTAAAAAATATCGAAATGGTTTAGTTAAGAAAGTTGATATTGAAGAACCATTTGAGTTTAGTTTGAAAGAAAAAGCATTAGGAGTTCTTCCTAAGATGGAAAAACTGATGGAAGAATTAAGGGTTGCTGATGCATTAGAAGAAATCGTACAGCTTGCTAGACATGCAAATAAGTACATTGATGTTGCAGCACCTTGGATATTGTTTAAAGATGAGACTAAACAAGAAGAATTAGATTATGTTTTATATCAACTTATTGAAACAATTCGTTTTGTAGGTGTACTGCTTAAACCATTTATCCCAGAAACTTCAGCTAAGATTTTAAAGCTTATTAAAATTAATGATGATACTTTTGAATCACTTGATACTTTTAACTTCTTTGAGGAAGTTACATTAGAACCAGGTGAAGTACTATTTGAAAGATATGAAATGAATAAAAAATTAGAGGAGATATTAAACGATCAAAATGAATAAACTCCGTAAATGGATTAGTTCCGACCATTTTAAAGTTAAGATTTTTCCGGAAATACAACGTGTTATTGCTGTGACGGTGTTCACAATTATTTATGGTATCGGTGTTTCTTGGTTTTTGGAAGCATCTGTTGTCCCTTTGTATACTGGAGGTATTCCTGGTATTGGACAGTTGGTTAGAGATATATTGGTCAGTATATTTAATGTTGATGTATCAGAACACTTTTTAGGTCTATTCATCATCATTTTCAACATTCCGATTTTGATTCTTGGATGGTTTGGTGTATCTCATAGATTTACAATTTACAGTTTAATATCAGTACTTATTCAATCCTTTATGTTAAGTTGGATTCCCATGGTAGACATGGGGTTATCAGGTGTTGAACATGCGCTTACTGCTGCGATTTTAGGAGGTTTGCTCATTGGTGTTGGTGTCGGTGGTGCGCTTCGCTATGGGACATCTACAGGCGGACTTGATATCGTTGCTCAATACTTAGCGTTTAGACGAGGAAAGAGTGTTGGATTTTTCTCATTAGCAATGAATGTAGTTATTGCAATCCTTGGTGGTTTAATCATTGGTGGACAAATGTCATCAACAGGTATCATGTTAAGTGGTGGTGTGATTGCATCATATACGATTATTCGTATAATTGTTTCTACAGTGATTACGGATAGGATGCATACAGCTTATCATTTCTTAGCAGTTAATATTATTACGGTAGAACCTAAAATATTGGTCAGTGAAATATTAAACAACTTATATCGTGGTGTGACTTTGGTACAGGTTAAAGGGGCATATTCTAATCATGAGAAAACAATGGTTTACGTGATTATCTCATCATATGAACTGGTTGCATTAACCAATATTATTAAAAAATTAGATTCTCAATCATTTGTTGTAGCAAGTCCGGTTAAGAATGTATTTGGTAATTTTAAGCGAAAAACAATTGCGTAACTTTTAAGCACTTCTGCTGAAGTGCTTTTCTTTTATGAATAAAATAAGACACATCTTAATAAATATGACAAAAATGGCTTTAAAACGGAACTTATATACTAGCAATATTACTATTTTTAGATAATATTTGGTATAATCAAAATTAGATAGAAAACAGAAAACTGAAGAAAGAAGATATGAGATGATTACGACATGCACATTAAATCCAGCCATTGATTATCATTTATATCACGATCAATTTGAGAAGGGAAAGCTCAATAGAGCAACACAATATCATTTTGATCTGGGGGGCAAGGGTATTAATGTATCTAAAACATTAAATCAATTGGCATGTAGATCAAGAAGCATTACATTTTTAAATCCAGCGTTAAAACCATTTTATAAAAAAACTTTTAATAATTCTCCATACATCAAGTTTGATATTGTTAAGACTGAAGCTTTGACTAGGTTTAATGTTAAATTACACGACGAGAGTGAAACTGAGATTAACACATCATTAGAAAGTGTTAAGAGTTTAGAGATTTATAAGTTAACAAAAAAAATCAAAAAAGTTAAAAGTCACGACATTTTAATATTCAGTGGTAGTAGTATCAAAAGCGAACCCTATATTTATGATTGTTTAATATCAAGTTTAAAGTATCCAGATATTAGTCTAATCATTGATATTCCCACTGAGTTATATAACCAAGTTTTAAAATACAAACCATTGTTAGTAAAACCTAATAAAACTGAGTTAAAAACGTATTTTGATTTAGAAGAAGATCCAGATGATTTTGTTCCTTACTGTAAAAAGTTAATTGAATTAGGTGCACAAAATGTAGTTCTATCACTTGGTAGAAAAGGATCGGTTTTAGTAACGAAGAATGAAGTGCACAGGATTGCACTTGATGAGATTAAAACAAACCAGACAATTGGTGCAGGTGATGCATTAGTTGCTGGGTTTGCATACTATTATCAAAAAACTAAAGATGTTGTTGCATCCTATAAGTTTGCACATGCAACTTCTTATGCGTATTTAATACATCCGAATTTTGAATTGATTGATGTAGAGCGTATTTTTAAAAAAATACAAATGAAGGGGTAAAAATAGTGAGACTTGAAGAATTCATGGATATTGAAGATATTAAATTAGATTTAGTGTCTGATGATAAAAAATCAGTGATTGAAGAGCTTGCTGAAGTGATGAACAAAAAAGGGCATATTGATGACCTCAATGCTCTAATTAAAGATGTATGGGATAGAGAATCTTTAGATACAACAGGTATTGGATTGAAGATTGCGCTGCCTCATGCCAAAACATCACATATTAATATACCATCAGTTGTTTTTGGCCGTTCTGATGAAGGTATTGATTTTAAGAGTCTTGATGGTGAAAAAGCACATTTATTTTTTATGATTTGTATTCCTGAAGATGGCGTTAATCTGCACCTTAAGGTGCTAGCAATGCTATCCAGAAGTTTAATTCATGAAAGTTTTAGAAATGAATTATTAGATGCTAAGACTAGCGAAGAAGTTATGGAAATATTGAAAAGAGTTGAATAGAATGAGAAAAATAATTGCGATTACAGCTTGTCCAACAGGTATTGCACATACATATATGGCAGCAGAATCATTAGAGCTTGCAGCAAAAAAAATGAAAATATTAATTAAGGTTGAAACACACGGGGCAATCGGTGTAGAAAACAAATTAACTGATGATGATATTGAATTAGCAGATGCAGTTTTAATTGCAGCAGATGTCTCAGTTAGTGAAGATCGTTTTGAGCATAAAAAGATTTATCATACATCAACATCAGAAGCAATTAGAAATCCACAACAAGTGTTATTAAATACATTAGATTGAAAGGTGATTTCATGAAAAAAGTTTGGAATGCAATAATGAAAGGTTTCTCTTATTATTTACCTGTTATTGTTGTAGCAACTATATTAACAGAAATAAGCCTATTAGTTTCTGCACATCCAGAGATGGTTGAGTTTTTTTCATTTTCTGGATATATGGTATTTCAAATTGCATATGCTGTCTTAGCTGGATTTATTGCTTTTGCATTAGCTGATAGGCTTGCGTTACTTCCGGGACTACTTGGAGGATATATGGTTGTTCGATATGATTTAGGATTCTTAAGTGCAATCATCATTGGTTTATTTGTTGGTTATTTAGTGGTTGGATTAAAATATGTGATTAAAAAATCACCAAAAACTCTCCAACAGACACTCATGATTGTATGGATTCCTTTAGTATCGGTTATATTTACTTATCTAGTTATTATTTGTTTGAGATTATTTATGGGAAGCATTACAAATTGGTATGAATCATTCTTCCCTAATTTAAATATTGTCGCATTAACTGTCACATGTGGTATACTCGCAATGCTCATGGCATATGATTTAGGTGGACCTATCAATAAGCTTGTATATGTATTTGCATTATCGACTATTGGTCTTGGTGTTAGAAATTCAATCATGCCTGCGGTTATGATTGGTGGTATGATTCCACCAATAGCAATTGGTCTTTTCCATTTAGTGTTCAAAAATAGATTTATGGAACTCAAAGAGAAGAGCGGTTGGCAGATGGTATTGCTTGGATCATTCTTTATATCAGAAGCAGCGTTGCCATTTTATTCGTTATATAAAAGGAAAGTTGTTGTAGCTTCTCTACTTGGCAGCTTGGTATCTGGTGTTATTATAGGACTTGCTCGTGTGACATCATTTGTCCCTCATGGAGGGATTCTTATGTTTTGGACAGCTTCCGATATATTAATGTTTTTAGCAGCAATATTAAGCGGTGTGTTCACATCATTTATAATTATGGTATTTACAACAAAGAATGAAAATAAGATGGAAAATTAAATACTATTTTTAAATTTTAAAAAAGTTATCTTTTATCTTTACAAGGTATAGGGCCTTTGGTATAATTTTAGAGTATTCAATATATCGTATAATAGACCAGATGTGGTGGTCGAGTTTCTACCGTGCAACCGTAAATTGCGCGACTACGATGAGAAAGTACTTTTGAGGTGCTTTCATCATGTAGAAACCACAAGGGGATTAGTGGTTTTTTTGTTTTTTAAAGGGTACATAAATTGAATGCACAAAAAAACAAAGGAGATTTGAACAGTGGAAAGAGTAAAAAAATTTTTCAAGATTGAAGAACGAGGTTCATCTATTAAGGCTGAACTTATCGGAGGCTTAGTAACCTACTTAGCAATGGCTTACATTTTAGGTGTAAATCCAAGCTTCTTAAGTACAACAGGTATGCCAGTTGGTGGTATATTCGTAGCTACAGCAGTTGCATCTGCAATCGCAACTTTAGTTATGGGTTTATTTGCAAATTATCCAATTGCACTTGCACCAGGTATGGGTGTTAACGCATTATTTGCATTTACAGTTTGTGGTGTTTATGGCTATACATGGCAAGAAGCTTTAGTAGCAGTATTGATTTCAGGTGTAATTTTCTTAATTATTTCAATTTTGCCAATCAGAAAAATGATCATTAATTCAGTCCCAACAGAACTTAAAAAATCAATTGGAGCTGGTATTGGTCTATTCATCGCATTTATTGGTTTACAAAACGCTGGTATCATTGTAAATGATGATGCAACATTGGTTACATTGGGGAATTTAACAGATCCAGGCACTTTATTAGCAATATTTGGAATACTTTTAGCTTTTGGATTATATGCATCAAAAACTAAGTTTTCAAAATTTGCTATAATCATCTCAATGATTACAACAGCTGTTGTTGGTTTTATCTTAGGTTTACTTGGTGTTGAAGGTATGCCAACTTTTTCAAGCGGATACCAAGATTTAGGCACATTTAGTGAAACATTATTTGGTTTTACTGGTGGATTTGCTACAGTATTCAATCATGTTGATTTATGGTTTGTTATTTTCACGTTCTTATTTTTGGATTTATTTGATACAGCAGGTACTTTAATTGCTGTTTCTGAACCAGCAGGTTTATTGGATGATAAAGGCGAACTAGAAAACATCGATAAAGCATTATTAGCTGATGCCATTGGTACAGCTGTAGGTGCGGTAGTTGGTACTTCTACAGTTACTTCATATGTTGAATCAAGTACTGGTATTGAATCTGGTGCTAAGACTGGTTTATCTGCAGTTGTTGTGGGTATCCTATTCTTATTATCAATTGTATTATTCCCAGTATTCAGTATTTTTATTGAATATTATAAGATTTTAACACCAATGGCACTAGTGTTAGTTGGTGTATTAATGATGGGGCAACTTAAAGGATTTGATTGGGATGATAAAGCATCAGTATTAGCATCTTTTGTAATAATGATCACAATGGTTTTATCATATTCAATTGGTAACGGTATTGCATTAGGGTTTATTGTATATGTTATTGCTATGTTAGTACAACGTAAAGGCAAGAATGTTAGCCCAGTTATGTTCGTATTAGCAGCAGCATTTGTTGTGTATTTCCTTGCTAGAGGGTTAATGTCTTTATAATATTTTACATTAATAAATATTGAGCAAAAAAAAGGACAATCCATATCGATTGTCCTTTTTTGACTTAATTAAGCGAATACAGTAATTTTCTTATTTAAAACTACTGTAATGATGTCAATTAACCAAAGAATTGTCCATCCTCCAAAAACAATCCAAATAATACCAGCTACTGTAAGTACCATATCGTTTTTGCTAACACCTTTAACTAAACGATAAATACCATATAAAATATCTAGGCCTGGTAATGCGAGAATGAGTTTAACAATCCAAGGTAGGCCATCTATTGCTTTTACATATCCCATCTTAAATGTCCTCCATTGTTTTTATATCTTAAGTATATCATAAAAATCATAGGGATATAGATAATATTTATACTCTATATGTTATAATATTGGTAAAATAAATGTTGCATAAGAAGTTTAAGGAATAGATTTTATGTATGAAATACAAAATAATGTATTATCCATCATTATAGCCTTAATTCTTTATTTTAGTTTAAAGGCTCAAATGTATCGATCTGAACATGTTAATAAGTTTTTCTTTGTAGTGCTTTGGACAAATGTTGCAATCCTTTCAATTGAGTCAGTTGTTCTATTGCTTAGTGGTACTCCAGGGGAGTTCGTGCACACTTTTATGATTATCGCACTACTTATTTACTATTTACTGTCACCGGTATTAGCTTTTTTGTGTGTTCTTTATTTGGAGTTTGATATATACAAGAATGAATATTCATTTAGAAAACGATATATTTATTTTATATTTGTGATAGTTGTTAGTATGATTTTCACATTCTTAAGTGTTAGAGGTAATTATGTCTTCGAGTTAACAAGTGATAATGTGTATAAAACAGGAACGATGAATATATATTATGTTTTATTCTTATTTATCAGTGTTATTGTTGGCTTGATTTTGAGCGTTAAACAACTTAAGTATATGCAGAAAAAGGATATAACACCATTATTATTATTTATTGTTACACCAGTAATAGCAATCGTATTTCTAGTAGTTTATAGACAAGCTAGTTTGATTTGGAATTCAATCACGATTTCATTATTGATCAGTTATATATTTGTACAATTAAGAATTGCGAATACCGATTATCTAACCGGATTGTTTAACCGTCGTGAGTTTGAATACCAACTTGCTAGAATAAAGAGTGATTCAAATAAAAATGAAAAGGTATTTGGTATGATCATTGATTTAGATGATTTCAAATTAATCAATGATTTATATGGACATTCTGAAGGAGATTTAGCACTTAGAGAAATTGGTACGATTTTACAGGCATCGGTTAGAAAACAAGATTTTGTGAGTCGTATTGGTGGAGATGAGTTTGCAATCATCTTATCAGCGAAGAATCTTGATGTAATCGAAAGTATAGTTGAAAGAATTAAAATTAATCTGCAAAAATTCAATCAGGAAAATGATTGTAAATACAATCTAAATCTAAGTTATGGATATGATTTCTATGATGAAGAAAAATTCAGTACCGTTATTGATTTTTTCAATCATATTGATATGAAGATGTATGTTCAAAAACATAGTGATAGAAAAGGTAAAAAAGACTTACTTTAGTTGGTCTTTTTTATTTATATGCTTATTTAGAATTAGTACAAAAAAAGTTGACTTTCTCATTAAGGATATCTATAATGAAATGGTATGATGTGAATGGAGTTGTAAAAAAATGAAAAAGAGTCAATTAAACATCGGGGATACAACAACACTCGATTTATTAGGCAGAGGTATGAAGGCACAGGTTAAATTTATTCATACACCAGATCATATATTCAAAAGAAGATTAATGGATATGGGTATCACTGAGGGTGTTTATATAAAAATTAAAAAGATTGCACCACTTGGAGATCCTATTGATATTGAATTGAGAGGATATGAGTTGTGTTTACGTAAGAAAGACCTAGCATTTATTGATGTGGAGGTTATCAAATGAGAGTAGCATTAGTTGGTAATCAAAACTCAGGGAAAACAACACTTTTTAATCTTCTTACGGGGTCTCATCAAAAGACTGGTAATTGGCCAGGTGTAACGATTGAGAAAAAAGAAGGTATTATTAGAACGACTGATTATGAAATTATCGACCTTCCTGGGGTATATTCATTATCAGCATATAGCCAAGATGAGAAGATTACGGTTAATTATTTATTAGAAGATGATATAGATTTAATCGTTAATATTATTGACGCAACAGCTATAGAGCGAAGTTTATATTTAACAACACAACTTTTAGAATTAGGCAAACCTGTAATTATAGCTCTTAATATGAGTGATTTAGTAGATCAACAGGGTATCAAAATTGATTATAAGTATATTGAAGATAAGCTTGATACGACAATGATTCGTATTTCAGCGCTAAAGAAAACTGGGATTCTTGATTTGATTAATTGCATCAAGGGCGGCGCGTATAGAAAAAATAAGTATAAGCATATTTTTGATCATATTATTGAAGAAGCAAGCAAGAAAATATCATCAAAGATTAATCATCAATTTAATAAATTTATTTCTTTTAAGTTATTAGAAGAACATGAGGATTATCAAGTATATGGAAATGACGAAATTAATCGTATTATTGAAGATATAAAACCTGAGTATCAAAGAGAATTAGAACAAATCGTAGTTGATGAACGATATCGATATATTGAAAATATTAGAGATGATTCAGTTAAATGGCATAAATCACATATGGGAACAACCGACAAGTTAGATAGAATATTTTTGAATAAATACTTGGCACTTCCCATATTTGCATGTATCATGTTTTCAATATATTTTTTAGCAGCAGGACCTTTTGGTAGTGCAACGGTTGATTTTGTCGACGGTGCAATTGGTCAATTTGGTGATTGGTTAAATAATCATTTGATTTTATGGAATGCATCAGATTGGTCAAGAAGTTTAGTCATTGATGGTATTGTTGCAGGTGTTGGTGCAGTATTGAACTTTGTACCTCAACTTATCATATTATTTCTATTGATTTCATTATTGGAATCTACAGGATATATGTCTAGAATTGCTTTCTTTTTGGATAAAGTCTTTCAAAAGATCGGATTATCTGGACAATCATTAATTCCATTTATTGTGGGTAGTGGATGCAGCGTTCCAGCGATCATGTCAGCGCGATCAATTCAAAATGATACAGAGAAAAAAATGACGATTATGCTAACGCCATTTATTCCATGTAGTGCAAAATTGCCAATTATTACACTTTTTGCTGGATATTTCTTTAATGATCATTCTGGACTTGTGAGTGCATCACTATACTTCTTAGCAATTGGTATTATTATATTGAGTGCGCTTATATTAAAAAAGGTTTTCTATAAGGGACAAGCTTCAAATTTCATTTTAGAATTACCAACATATAAAGTTCCTCAAGTGTCTTATATTTTAAGAGATGTCACACAAAAAGTAACTGGATTTATTGCGCGTGCAGGAACAATAATTTTCTTAGCATCTTTGGTTATATGGCTACTTATCAGTTTCTCATTCACTTTTGAATATGGTATTTCACCAGATCAAAGTATGCTTGCTGGTATTGGTAGAGCAATCTCATGGTTTTTCTATCCATTCCTTGGTACATTTAGTTGGGAAGCATCCGTATCAGCAATTCAAGGTTTAGTAGCTAAAGAGCAAGTTGTTTCATCTATGGCTATTATTTCTGGTTTAAGTGAGGATACAAGTGCTGGATTGTTAATATTTAATGCGCCAGGCTTTGGATTCTTTACAGCCGCATCAGCTTATGCATTTATGGTGTTTAACTTATTCAGTATTCCATGTTTAGGTGCTGTAGGGGCGATGAGGAAAGAACTTAATTCTAAAAAACATTTCTGGCTTACACTGGGTTTACAAACTGGTATGGCCTGGATAGTTGCTACCATCGTTTACCAAATTGGTCATTTAATTGAGGTGATGTTATGACATTAACAGATGTTATTATTTTAATAATTGTGGGACTCATATTGTTTGGTGTGGTTTACTCACAAGTGAAACATAAAGATGAAAAAGCGTGCAATGCTTGCTCATATTCAAAGAGTAAAATGATTTCCAAAAAATAAAAGACTTCGTTAGAAGTCTTTTTTATTGTTATAGTTTAAATAATTGAGTTGCTTCAACAGCTGTTTTCCAGCCCTTCTTGTAAGCATCTCTTTTTTTCTTTGACAGTTTTGGTGTAAATGTTTCACCTAATTGCCATAATGATTTAATTTCATCAATATTTTTCCAATATTTTGATGATAGACCTGATAGATATGCCACGCCTAAAGCGGTTGTTTCAAATATCTTTGGTCTTAATACATCTAAGTCAAGAATATCAGATTGAAACTGACATAAGAAATCATTGGCTGCAGCACCACCATCAACTTTAAATGATTTAATTTCAGAACAAGATTCTATTTTCATTGCTTCTAGAACATCAACTGATTGATAGCAGATAGCTTCTAATACACCTCTTGATAAGTGTTCTTTAGTTGTGCCTCTTGTGAGACCAAATATTGCTCCCTTAGCGTGTGGATCCCAATATGGTGTACCCAGTCCTACAAATGCAGGAACAATATAAACACCTTCATTTGATGATAGACTATAGGCTTGATTCTCTGTTTCACTTGCTTTTTCAATTAAGTGGAGTCCATCTCTTAACCATTGAACAGCAGAACCAGCGACGAATACACTACCTTCTAGTGCATAGGTTACTTTATTATTAATTCCCCAAGCGATTGTTGAAAGTAAACCGTGTTTGGAATCAACAATTTCATCACCAGTATTCATCAACATGAAGCATCCAGTGCCATAAGTGTTCTTAACATCTCCCTTGTTAAAACATGTTTGGCCAAAAAGCGCAGCTTGTTGGTCACCAGCAACACCACTGATTGGTGTGCGTTGACCAAAGAAATGATAAGGCAATGTATAACCAAAGATGAAAGAAGAAGGTTTAACTTCTGGTAATATACTCATTGGTATATCTAACATGTCGCACAATTCTTTATCCCATTTGAGGGTGTGAATGTTAAATAACATTGTTCTTGAAGCATTACTGTAATCGGTAGCATGAACATTGCCAGTGAGTTTATAGATTAGGAAACTATCAATAGTTCCAAAACATAATTCGCCTCTTTCAGCTTGTTCCTGAGCACCTTCAACATGATCTAAAATCCATTTGATTTTAGTTCCAGAAAAATAAGGATCTATGACTAAACCAGTTTTTTCTCTGATAAGAAGTTCGTAACCGTTATCTTTTAAGTCTTGACAAATATCTTCAGTTTGTCTCGATTGCCAAACGATAGCATTATAAATTGGTTGACCAGATAGTTTATTCCAAACGACGGTTGTCTCTCTTTGATTTGTTATACCGATAGAAGCAATATCCGAAGATTTCAAATTAGCTTGTACAAGTGCTCTCGCCATCACTGTTAGTACGCTAATCCAAATTTCGTTAGGATTGTGCTCTACCCAACCTGGATTTGGGTAATACTGTTTGATCTCTTCTTGTGCCATACTGACAATTTCACTGTGCTTGTTAAATATAATGGCACGCGTACTTGTCGTTCCTTGATCAATAGATAAAATGTATTTTTCCATGTGTTTTTCTTCCCCTAAAGATTTTTTGTAGCAATCATGTCAATGCCGGTATCACAAATGTTAGCGATTACTATATCTCCTATTTTAACATGTTTTTTTAAAGTCGTGTGGTTAATTTTGTCCATAACTTTAAAAATCATAGATTTTGGAAGTCCAGTTTTTGACTTAATTGAAAGTCGTGGATTAATTTTGTCAAAAGTTTTAATAGTTGTTGTTAGGATTCTAGTTGGATGTGTCATTTCTTCAATGGCATAATCTTTACCTCTAAGGCAAAAGTTTCCTGAGACTACCATATCTTTGGATATTTCTAAATGACAACCTCTTGGACAGTTTATACATATCATTTTTTTACTCATATTTTCACCTCCACAAGTGAAACGTTAATTGAATCTTTTAGACTCATTTTATTTAATGGAATAGTTATTTTGTTCATTTCAGCAGGTGCTATAAATTTTTGTTTTTTACGATATATTTCTTTTCCATTTTGAGTGACTACAAATGTTGCTTGTTCAAATTTTTGATTTGTTCTAAAAAGAAGTGTAAGATCATCTTCTAACATATGATTTTGATTAATGTGTTGAGGTACAATATATCTAATATGATGATCAAATGTTATATTTGTTTTAGCGTTGATAGAGTTTTGAGTATTATTTAGAAAAGACTTCACTGATTGGCCTGCACGAATAGCTTCCAGTACGACATCGTCGACAAGATCATGTACATGAAGTGAATTTCCACAGGCAAATATCCCAGGTATATTTGTTTGATAGTTTTGGTCAACTTCAACACTTTTAGTAATAGGATCAATCATTAAACCTAAGTGATTGAAAACTTTAGTATCAGGGATTAATCCAACAGATAAAAGTAGTGTGTCGACTTCAAAAGTTTTTTCAGTATTTGGTATTGGTTTAAATTTATCATCTAACTGTTGAATGGTAATGGATTCAATGTTTTCTTTTCCCTTGATTTGAGTGATTGTATGAGATAAATATAATGGAATATCAAAGTCATCCAAACACTGTGCAATGTTTCTGTTAAGCCCATTTGAGTAGGGCATCATCTCTGCAACGCCATGAACTTTTGCACCTTCTAAAGTCATTCTTCTAGCCATAATTAGCCCGATATCACCGCTGCCTAGAATAAATATATTTTTACCCACAAGGTAGCCGTCAATATTAAGATACTTTTGAGCAGTACCAGCTGTCATAATGCCATTCGGTCTTGTACCAGGAATTGAGATTGCACCTCTTGACCTTTCGTAACATCCAGTTGATAGAATAATGCTTTTAGTAGTAATCTCATAAATGCCGTCAATAGGACTTGAACATTTAATTGTAAATGATTGAGTTTTGAAAACATCGATTACAGTTGTATCAACTTTTACATCTATATGTAAATCATTGACTTGGTCAATAAATCTTTGGGAAAATTCAGGACCAGTAAGCATTTCTTTAAATACATGAAGACCAAAACCATTATGGATACATTGATTTAAAATACCACCTAATTGTGGGGATCTTTCAATCACTAGAATGTTTAAAGTAGAATCTTTAAACGATGTAGCTGCAGCAAGTCCCGCTGCACCACCTCCGATAATTACAACATCATATGCCTTCATTTTCCCACCTTCGATTCTTTGTCTAATATGTGTGTATTTAGTTGATCGTAATTGATATCAGTATGATCTTGTTTAGTTTCTCTTGCGATGATTCGAAGAATCTCTGATTGACAGTATCCACCTTGACATGTACCAGAACCAGATCGCGTACGTTTTTTAATACCCTTAAGGGTGTCACTACCAACAGGACTGTGAATCGCATCAATGATTTCTTGTTCACTAATTTGTTCGCACTGACAGATGATACGACCATATAAGGGATTCACTTTAAAGAGTGACTTTTGTTTCTTAAGAGATAAATCTCTAAAGACAATATCTTGTTCAAGATTTGGCTTGAAGTCTTGTTTTTTATTTGCTTGAAGCTGAATAACTTCCTCAATTAAATATTTAGCAATTGCGGGCGCAGCGGTAAGCCCCGGAGAGTCGATTCCCGCAACTTGATAGAACTTGGTATATTTATTAGATGGTTTAATATAGAAGTCATTATATGTAGAACTTGCTCTTATGCCAGCAAACGATCGGATGATCTTGTTATAAGGTATATGATCACATAAATCTTTAACGTGTTCTTTAACGTAGCCTAGACCAGTAGAAGTTGTAAAAGGTGTTATATCATCAGTGTATTCGCTTGTAGGTCCTAAAAGGATATTTCCATGTGTTTGGGGTGTAATGAGTACACCCTTACCCTTTTTAGATGGAAGAGGATAGATGACTTGATTAAACAAACCTTCGACTGTTTTATCTAGAACAAAGTATTCACCGCGCTTTGGTGTCATCTTGAAAGGTGGAGTTTCTTCAAGAAAAGAAGCAATCACATCAGCTTTGACGCCAGTAGCATTAATAACTGATTTTGTTTTGATATGAAAGTCATGATTGATTGTTAAATCAAATAAATCATTCTCGTATTTAATGTCGGTTAGTTCGTAGTTTTTTCTAAAGTCTACACCATTCCTAATCGCGACATGACATGCCTTAATTGCTACTTCCCATGGAAATGTAACTTTAGTCGTTGGAAGTGATAAGGCACCTATGATAGAATCATTTAGATTTGGTTCTAATCTCTTAATATCGTCTTTAAGCAATAATTGATAGGTTGGTACACCATTGATCTTAGCACGTTCTTGAAGTTCTACAAGCTTTGATATATCCGATTCATTAGATGTAACGACTAATGCACCAGTATATTTAAGTGGAAAATGCATCTCTTTTTCTAAATCTTCATACATTTTATTACCTTCAACACAAAGTCGTGCTTTTAAGGTGCCAGGAATAGGGTCATGTCCAGAGTGGATGATAGCACTGTTCGCACTAGTTTGGATGTTGGCAATATCATTTTCTTTTTCGATGAGTAATGTTTTTACTTCGTATTGACTTAGGTACCTAGCAATCATCGTTCCTATGATACCTGCACCGACTATTGTGTAATCGTATATTTTTTGTGACATATATAAGCCTTCTTTCTATGAAAAAATAAAAAAGAGAAAAACAAGATAAATTGTTTTTCTCTCTAATCTCTTTAATAAATGATTAACATGTTAGATCCATAAGTCTGGATTAGAAGTTGTTACAGCAATCGCTCCCGAGGATAGACAGTGTAAAATTTGCTCTTTATCTTGGATAAGACCACCCATTAAAATTTCAGCGTTTACTTGTTGTTTAATGACTGGAATAAGATTTGTACAACTTGCTGGAAGCACTTCTAGATACACCGGTTCAATTTTTTGCGTAATCGCAAGTGATTGTTCTAGTGAAATAGAATCTTTTAAGAAGAATCTAAAGACACCGATAACTTTTCGTTTCTTACAGACTTCAATGACTTTTGGTTTACTAGAAATTAAGCCATCAACATTTAATTCCTGAATAAGGAAGATTGCTCCATATTCATCATGGGAAAGGCCTTTGATTAATTCTGAATGAATTAATACTTTTTTTCCAGCTTTATGACAAGCATCAACTAATCCTTTTAGTTGAGCAAGTTGAAAATTCATCAAAATGCCGTAAGTGTAGTTAGATTCCAAGAATTTCTTTAGGATTTGATGGTTGGAGATTGCAGGTAATATGTGTTGGTTATAAAACATAGAATACTCCTTTTAAAATAAAGAAAAGCGAAGTCAAAAAATGAATGACACTGACGCTTCGCTCTAAATTTACTCTTATATAGATTAACTTGTATCTTTATTATACTCAATTTAATAGAGTGTTGTCAATTGCTGATAATTATTAAAGAATATTGCGTAATATAAAAAGATATGATACAATGCTTGCAAACGATGATTTGGAAGAGTAAATGAAGAGGATTATTTTAGAGAGTAGATGTTTGGTGAAAATCTACATAATCACTTGATTGAAAAACGCCAAGGAGTGTTTACCGAACATATAGTAGGCTAAGCCGGGCTCTCCCGTTATAGAGATATAGGTTTATTAGAACTTTAAAAGTGATCAATTTTTATTGATAAATTGGGTGGTACCGCGGATATGATAGAGTCATTCGTCCCTTATTGGATGAGGCTCTTTTTTGTTTATACGAAAGGATGATGAGTGTGTGCGGTATTTTAGTAACAACCTCTGATCTAGTTTCTTTTGATAAAGGATCAAAATGTATCATTAAACGAGGACCAGATCAACAGATGAAAGTGATTGGAAAAGGATATAAATTCTATTTCAATAGACTTGCTATTATGGATTTACATGAGACAGGTATGCAACCTTTTTATGATGACCAAGTCATTGTTGCAGCCAATGCAGAAATCTATAATGAGCAAGCGTTGAAGAAAGAAGTTGATTATAAATTTAAATCAACTTCAGATTGTGAAGTCTTATTACCACTATATAAAAAATATGGTATTGAAATGTTTAAAAAATTGGATGCTGAATTTGCATTAGTTATCTATGATGAAGAAAAACGATGTATCGTTGCTGGAAGAGATCCAATCGGGATAAGACCGTTGTTCTATGGGTACACTAAAGAAGATGGGCAAATAGTTTTTGCAAGTGAGGCAAAAGCAATGATTGAACTTGTTAAAGAAGTTCATGCTTTTCCTCCTGGACATTATTATGTTGATGGGAAATTCGAGGCTTATACAAGTATTTTTGATCCTAAATCATATCATAATGATAATCATGATATGATTTATCAAGAGATTGAGAAACGTCTTTGTAAAGGCGTTATCAAGCGTATGCAAAGTGATGCGCCAATCGGATATTTATTATCTGGAGGACTTGATTCTAGTCTGGTATGTGCAATTGCTGCTAAGCATAGTAAAAGACAACTAAGAACATTTAGTATCGGCATGGAAACAGATCCAATTGATTTGAAGTATGCAAAGATAGTTTCCGATTATTTAGGTACAGAACACCATGAAGTAATCATGACTAAAGCAGATGTATTAGGTGTGTTAGATGAGGTAATCTATGCGCTAGAAACATTTGATATTACAACAGTCAGAGCGTCTATTGGCATGTATCTTGTGAGTAAGTATATCCATGAAGAAACTGATATTAAAGTTTTATTAACAGGTGAAGTTAGTGATGAACTCTTTGGATATAAATATACAGACTTTGCGCCAGATGCTAAATCATTTCAAGATGATGCAATTAGGCGAATGAAAGAATTATATAAGTATGATGTATTAAGAGCTGACAGATGCTTAGCGCATCATTCATTGGAGGCTCGTGTTCCTTTTGGTGATTTGAGTTTTGTAGATTATGTTATGTCAATCAATCCCAAGAAGAAGATGAATACATATGGCATGGGTAAATATTTACTTAGAAAAGCATTTGATAAAGGATACTTGCCTGACGAAATTCTATATCGCCAAAAAGCTGCATTTAGCGATGCAGTTGGTCATAGTATGGTCGATATTTTAAAAGCTTATGCTGATGATTATTATAGCGACATAGAATTTGAAGAAAAAAAGTTTATGTTTGAACCGATACCATTTACAAAAGAAGCGTTATTGTATAGAGAAATATTTGAGAAGTATTATCCAAATCATGGACATTTAATTAAAGAATACTGGATGCCTAATAAAACCTGGGATGGTTGTGATGTTGATGATCCAAGTGCAAGATATTTAGATAATTATGGAGATTCAGGAAAATAGTTTATATAATATCAATCGATTTTTCTAGCTGCAATAATTATATCCATTATTTTTTTGGTAAAAAGTCTAAATATTGAACTATAAGTAATTATTATAGCGGACATAAGAACAAATAACATGAAAATCAAAATATTATTTAGATTCATATAAAAGAATGATAATTTGAAAACGCTGAAATTAAGATAAAGCATTAGTAAATAGTTTATTAGAATAGATATCAGTGAGCAAAGAACTAATGCAATAGAGTTATAAGAAAAATAAACACTGAATATTGTCTTATTTGTGCATCCCCACGACTTTAATAATCCAATGTTACTCATATCCTGATCTATTCTATTTCTTGTTATTAACGTCATAAAAATAAACGCGGTTAAACCTAAAACTAAACCTAGAATAGAGAATATAATTTCATAGACACTTATTGAATTTTGACACAAAATATAATCGTTAAATATGCCATTTTGTATAATATAAGTGTAGTTGTGATTTTCCGATTCAGAGAAAAGATTAATGAATGAATCAGCGTCATTAAAATTCAATATGACACCTTGATATACCCCTATAGAATTGGAAATAGCATCGTAATTTTCGGAAGAAATTGTACAACTGTAATATTGATTTTCATCAAAATCTATGTCGATAACTTCAAATGTTTCAACGTAGTCGAAACGCTTGATCTGATAGGTCAAAGATTTATCAAGTATAACTTCTTCCCTTGCTTTATCTAAAAAGAAGTACTGATCAAAAGAAGGGTGATACAAATTAACGTCAGATTGCATAATATAGTATGCGTAATCTTCAGATGAACTAGGACCATTATCAGCTATAAAAGATTGTTCAATATCTTGAAAATTTTCAAGTGCAAAAGAGAATATTAAGTTATTTTTAAGAGATTGGCTTAAATTGTTAATCTCTCTTTTTGTTTCAAAATCTAACATTTTGTAAGAAATCACAATTTGATTATCAACTAAACCGTAAGTGTTATCATCATATATAAAATCTAATGTGTTTTTTGAAAAATCACTATCAAAGATGAATTTATTGAAGTTATGATTAATAAAATCAATTTTGTCATTATAAGTTGATTTCAAGACCGAATTAAAATATCCAGTTTTGAAGAATAATAGATTTGTCCAACCGTAATCAATTGTCTCAATAAATTCACCATATTTAATCATCTCTGTCTCATTTAACTCATCTAGAGAATAGTAGTTACTAAAATGTGTGAAATCGTTATACTCATCAAAGTGAGTGTCTATAATACCAGAAATATAAAAAGAATTATTATTTACATGAATTATATTTCCAGGTAATTGATCTGAATTTATGTTATCAAATTGTTGTGAAGCAAGTAATACATTTCCTAGAAATTTAGAAATCATTACTTCGTTATAGGATTTAGGCATTTCACCATGAATCAAATCAAAGTCTAAGTTTTCAATTTGTTCATCAGTAATCTCTGTACTTCCAGTAATTTGGTCGTAAGTATATAAATTTTGGATTGAGTAATCTAACATAAGGCTATTATCATTGTAATCATCAAATATAGGAAAAACTTCTTTGGCGTAATACTTAAGATTGTCAATATCATTATCATCTAAATAGAGTTGACTGGTTAATCCGAAGAGATCGGAACTATTGTCATTGGTATTTTTTTCCAACAATAAATGAGTTATTTGACCATTAGATATTTCTTGAGCAAAACTCTTAAATATATTGAAATTAAAAAAAGATAATGCCGCAAAAATTAAAGAAAATGAAATAACAAATATAGTGAAGGTGTATAGTAAATGTTGTTTATTCTTTTTTGATTGTCTAAATGCAAGTAGTAAAATTTGTCTTAAAGGTAGTTTTTGTGACTTTAGTTTAGTAGTTTCTAAAGCAGTAGAAGATGCTTCGACTTCACAAGAAGAATCTTCTTTTAAAGTGATAATTGTGTCATCGCGATTGGTTAATTTCTGATCATGGGTAACAATAATGACTAAACTTGTTTTTGATAGTTCGCGAAGAACTTTGATTAACCAAAACTTTTGTACAGTATCTAATGAACCAGTAGGCTCATCAGCTAAGATGATTTTTGGCTTTTTTAAAATTAGCATAGCTGTAGCTATTTTTTGTTTTTGACCAGTTGATAATTCATTAGGATAATTATTTAGAAACATATCAATATTAAATTTTTTAAAAAGGTTCGTGATGATTTCATCATCACAAATATCTTCTTTCAAGGACATGTTTAATTTAACATTTTCCATGATTGTAAAATTATTTAGTAAATTTTTTTCTTGGAATAGATAACTTATTGTTGAAGCTCGTAAGTCGCTTAACTGTTTATCACTCATTTTAGTGATGTTTTTACCGTCAATAAATACTTCTCCTGTGTCTATTTTATCAAATCCACCGATTATATTTAGTAACGTAGTTTTTCCTTCACCACTTTTTGCAAGAATGAAATAAATACCAGTTGATTCAAATTTATATGAGAAATTATTAAGAACTTGAACCGCATCTAGTTTATTATGATAAGTTTTATTCACTTTAATAAGATCAATCATAGAGTCTCCTTCAAGTTTAATTATTTTTTAAGATATTTACTACATTTATTTTTTTGTAAGCAATACTAAAATACGTGTGTAAAAGAATTATAATAGCAAGTATAGTAATTACAAATCCAATCATTAATTCTGTACTAAGACTGTAATATTGAATAAATAGGTTTTGAGTTATTATTAAATGATTATTGATAATATGAATGATCAAAATAGAGGATAACGAAGAGATGATCAACACGATTGAGAACAATAATATGTTTTTGACCAACATTATTTTTTGTATATAAGAATTCTTATAGCCCAATGATTTTAAAATGGCAAAATTCTTCATACTGCCACGAATTGACAGCGAATTCATATAGTTAATTAGAAATATTAGTATAATCAAAAAGATATATATAATAGCTGTATATACATTTGTTATATTGTTTATGTCAAATTGTTTTTCATAAATATGAGTGACAAACAAATCGCTCAATCGATATCCATCAATATGTTTTGAGGTACTAGTTAAAGATGCATGTTCAAAAAATGATTTCATTGAACTATTGGTTGGGTCAAGATTTAATATCCAACCAAAAGATCCGAATAGATCATTCTCAAATTTTGTAAATGTATCTGAAGAAACATATATTTTATCACTCAATAAAGGAGCAGTAGCGATCTCAACAATATTTAATGAGGTGTATGGTTGATTATAATAACTCATATCTAGCGTCAATGAATGCATATTTAAATAATTGGATACCACATAATCAGTGGAAAGCGTTGTAAAATAATCATTACTGTATAGATTTTCAAATTCATTATTTTCAGAGTTTAAAATATAGTAAGCATAATCATTATAGTCACTCACCCCAAAGATTGCTTCAAATGCTTCTTGGATTAAATTGTAGTGCTCGTAAGCAAAAGTATCAATTAGAGTTTGCTTGTGGTTTCTTATATCAGTATGAATTGATGTTTGAATATACAACGGTAGTGCATTTATGCCTATGATAGCGTTGTGTTCTCCTAAATTTCGAGTTATAAAATTGCTATTGTCATCTACATTATCAATGCTAGTCACTAAATTTCCACGAATATCTTGGTTTTGTATAGAAAATCTTGTATTCTCATTTGAATCCAAATATAGATATTTTTGAGATAATTCATCAGTGATGATGCCGTGATATACATTTGGATTTATAAATATAGTTGAATGGACACTGAATTTTACAAAGGAATCAAAGTCTTCTTTTTTTGAATTGCTAGCTGAGTTGCTGTTTTGTTTTGTATAGTTGAGTAATTCAGTATATGTATTTGTTGGAAAATCAGTATCAATGATTCCAACAATTTTAAATGTTTTTTCGCCTATAGCTATAGTGGAATCTATAACATCATTTTCGCTATCAATATTCAAATTATCGTAACCTAGATATCTCATGTTTTGATAGAAAAAATCCGTAATGAGTATCTCAATATAATCACTATTATAGACAGGAAGTCTCCCAGAGGTTAAACTGAAATCTAATTTATCTAAAAGTGATGAATCAATATAGGCGGTTCCATCTATTTCGTAGTGATAATAATAGGGAATATCATCTTCATTGATATGACTATGATCATACAAATCACCATTAAATCCTATATAAACAGGTATGTTTGATGATGATTTAAGTTGTAGATTATCAATATCATTTTGACTAATTGGTGTAAGATATTGCCTATCACTATAAGTTTCTTGATTGATTATGCTAGTCCAATGTGTATCGGTGTATGACATTGTGTTAAGGTATGTTTGATAAGGACTAAAATTAATTATCGACAATAATACCAGTAGTGTTGAAAAAAATATGCTAAGTAAAAGTGTATTTAATATAATTTGTGTTGTGTTTTTAAATACTTCCTTTAAACTAAGGTTAATAATTTTCTCATTACGGAAATGATCATCCAAATTTATTTTTTTAAAAGATGTATTGATTGTAGATGTTAAGGGAAAAGTTTTTGGATTATCAATCTCAATTAAGTAATCAGCATAAGAGTTAAAATAATCTTCATTGTGACTTACAACTATTACAAGCGTTTCTTTTGAGATGGATTTTAAATACTTCATCAGATTAAGACCATTTTCATTGTCTAATGCAGAAGTAGGTTCATCGACTAACAAGACTTTAGGCTTTTTTAATAATGCTCTTGCCATAGCGACTCTTTGTTTTTGGCCTACGGACAATTCATATGGGAAGCGATGTTCCAATGAAACGATATCAAAATGTTCAAATATTTGTTTTCTCTGATTTTCTGTATATTTAGATGAACCTAAATGATTGAGTAGCTCAATATTTTCGATAACAGTTAGATTGTCCATTAAGTTTGTTTCTTGGAATAAAAATCCAATGTGTTCTCTGTGAAGTGTGTCGAGTTGATCTATATTTAACGATGTGATTTCGATATCATCAATAAAGATTTCTCCACTAGTGACTGTGTCAAAACCACCTATTAAGTTAAGCAAAGTAGTCTTTCCAGATCCGTTTTTACCTACAATAAAATAAAGTCCATGTTCATTGAACTCTAAAGTTACGTTATTTAATACTTTTTTATCAATTCCATTGTTTGTATATATCTTACTTACACTATTGAGCTTTAGCATTTTATCAATCCTTTTAGAATAGACTCACACTCACATATACATAGTTACAATACCAAGTATTTGCACCATTTCCAGTTGCTTTGTACATTATTGTGAAAATTTCATCATCAAAATCTGTCAATTCAAATGTATGTTCTTTATACCCAGTTCTTCCAAAGGTCGTATATCCCGATCTTCGTATGTTTTTGTATCCAAACCTACGTAGTCACTATTGCTATTCATAAAACTATAATTAAAACCAGCAGTTGTATTTTCTGACAAACTTACATGATTTAAGAAATAAGAAGCTAGTATTGGTGACCCAGTATCAATATAGTCCATAGAAATCTCTCCGGCATGCAATAGATTAATACCATATCCTAAACCATACATACGGTAATTATCATTTGTCGGTGTGGAACCACCGCCACCTGGGTCGACAACTACAATAGGACCAATAGCAGCAGCTGATACTGGAAATGTGGGAAAAGCTACTACCGTAAAAAAAGTGAAAATCAAAATCAATATTTTTTCATTGTATTCTCCAAATATTAAATTTGAATCCCCCCAACACATTAGGATTCTTAATAGGCATTTTATCATTTAATTATTTTATTGTCAAAATTAAATTGTAATATTTAGAGAACTAAAAATATAATAGTTTATAAGCAAATTAAAAGGTCCCCAAGTGAGGACCTATAACAATGTTTATCAAAGTTATTTTGCTTCGTGCACAACGACTTGTGGGAATGGGATTTCAATACCATTTTCTTCAAGTGTTTTTTTAATGAATGCTCTACCTTGACGTTCAACATTCCAATGTTGATTATTTAATGTTCTAATAATAACACGCATATTGATTGAACTATCAGCAAGTTCTGTGACACCTAATAATTGAGGATCCTCAGTAATCTCAGGAAACATTGATTTTAATTTAGGTAAGTTATCTTTTAATACTTCAGTAACCTTGTCTAAATTAGAATCATAGGCAACACCGAAATCAATGATAGCGAGCGATTGAAATCTTGATAGGTTAACGACATCAGTAATATCGCCATTAGCTAAAATTTTTAATTCACCTTTCCAGTTTTTAATCTTAGTCGTTTTCAAACCAATATCAACAACTTCTCCAGTGAAACCATTAGTTGTGATAACATCACCGACATCATAGTGTTGTTCGAAGATGATGAACATACCGTTGATTAAATCATTGATGAATTTTTGGGCACCAAGACCGATGACTAAACCAGCAATACCTAAACCAGCTAAGGCTGGACCAACGTTAACACCCCAAATTGATAAGATAATAAGTATTGTAATTAACCAAATACTGTATTTGAATAAAGACATTAAAAGTTTAGCAATTGTTTTTTTTCTCTTTTGTGAAGCGGAAGGTTTTGATCCCATTCTTGAGATACTTAGTTTCATTACTTTTAATAAGAATAATGCAATAAACATGACTAAAGCACTTGTAACAAATAATCCGATACTGTCTTCTAATTTTGCCGTGATTGAAGAACCTAGGTCGCTAAAAAAAGTAACAAGATCAAAGTCCCATAAGTATAATAAGAAAATAGTTGCAGCAACAAGTGAAATGAAATTAACCAAGTATACAATACCTAGAAGTAAAGATTTCAATTTACCACTATCTCTTTTATTAAGTAGTCTTGATATTAAGAAAATAGCAACTAAGACAACAACGGTTGCTATGGTTAACAAGACATTTGTTGCTGGAGTTGATAGTAATATGTTATGTATCATGTATAACACTCCTTTCATAACTATCTTAATGATATCATAAAATAAAGGGTAAGTCTTTCAATAAAAAAACATAAAATGATTGATATAAAAAAAATAAAGCGTGATAAAATAGATATGGTTTAAGAAAGGTGGGTTGATACATGACATTTGATCATTCAAAAACGCCATTTTATTCAAAGTTAGAAGCGTACGCGAAAAGCAATATCATCAAGCATGATGTTCCTGGACATAAACTTGGGCAAATTTCCAATGATATGACAGATTATGCTGGTATAAATATATTAAAATTAGATGCAAATGCACCAAGAGGATTAGATAACCTTAATCGACCACGTGGTGTCATCATGGAGGCGAACGCCTTAATGGCTGATGCATTTGGTGCAGAAAAAGCATATTTTCTTACAGGTGGGACGACAATGGGCATATTATCTATGATTATGTCTACATGTCGTGCAAAAGAAAAAATAATATTACCAAGAAATGTTCATAAATCAGCAATTAATGCACTTATCTTAAGTGGCGCTGTACCAATATTTGTAAAACCGTATTTGGATCCGAAATTAGGGATTGCCAATCATATGCCATTAGATAGTGTGAAAGAAGCTATTGATGAAAATCCTGATGCTAAAGTCGTATTTGTCATCAATCCTACATATTATGGTGTAACTTCAGAATTGGAAGAAATTGTTAAATATGCACATAAATTTGATATGAAAGTGATGGTTGATGAAGCCCATGGCTCTCATTTTCCTTTCTGTGACAAATCTCCAATTAGTTCAATGAAGGCTGGTGCTGATATGGCATCTTGTTCACTTCATAAAACAGTTGGATCTCTTACGCAAAGTTCAATCCTTATCACGCAAGGTGAGCGCGTGGATCATATTAGATTAAAATCGACGATTAATATGATTCAGTCAACATCACCAAGTAGTCTATTACTTGCTAGTTTAGATGTTGCAAGAAAATATATATATTTCAATGGGCAAGAAAAGATTAGTGAAGTCATTAGACTTGCTCAGATTACAAGAACTCAAATTAATGAAATTCCTGGTATGAAAACAATGTCTAAAGAGGATTTTATAAAACAGGGAGCGACAAATTATGATGAAACAAAAATCTTAGTTAAAGTCTCTGATTTAGGCATTACTGGTTTTACCGTATATCAAGAATTATTTGATTTACATGGTGTTCAGGTAGAACTTGCCGAGACACATTTAATTCTTGCTGTGTTGTCGCTTGCGACAACAAAAAATGATTTAGATGGTTTAGTTGAAGGATTAAAGAAAATAAGTGATACATATTATGAACAGAATTTAGATGTGATCAAACCGAAAATGGTTTATCGTTATCCAGATGCATACACGCGTCCAAGAGAGGCATATCATGCACCGAAGAAATATGTTCTAGTAGAAGATTCAATTGATGAGATTGCAGCTGAGTCTGTTATGATATATCCACCAGGTATCCCGATTGTGATTCCAGGTGAGATTATATCTCAAGATATCTTAGATGATTTTGAATTTTATAAAAAGAATGGATCAACGATTCTAAGCGATACAGAAGCGGGATACATTAAAGTTATTGATAAAGAAGAATGGATAAAATGGGATGGTGAGTATGATGAATAAAGTAGATTTGTCATTTCAAAGTTGTAAAAGTACTTATGAAGAAGCGGATGTTGTGATTTTTAGTGTTCCAATGGATGCGACAACATCATTTAGACCTGGCACTAGATTTGCTGGTAATGCAATTAGAGTAGATTCATTTGGTGTTGAATGGTATTCTCCATATCGCGATGCTGATCTAAATGATTATAAGACAGCAGACATTGGAGATTTGGATTTACCTATTGGTGCTGTTGAAGATGCTTTGGATATTGTGTATAGCACAACAAAACAGATACTTGCTGATGGAAAAACACCGATGATGGTTGGTGGTGAGCATTTGGTAAGCTATCCAGTGATTAAAGCTGTATTTGAAAAATATCCTGATCTACATATCATCCATTTAGATGCACATACAGATTTAAGAGAACAGTTTTTTGGTAGAGAATTATCACATGCTACATTTATGAGACACGTTCATAAGTTTGTTGGTGATGGTAAGATTAACCAATTTGGCATTAGAAGTGGTGAAAAACCTGAATTTGTTTGGGCAAACAGTGGTCATACCAACATGAGAAAATTTGATTTTGAAGGCATGGATAAAACTGTTGAACTTCTAAAGGATAAACCGGTATATATCACAATTGATTTAGATGTATTAGATCCAGGTGTATTTCCAGGAACTGGAACCCCTGAACCAGGTGGTATGCAGTATAAAGACTTACTATGGGCATTTGATCAGTTTGCTAAATTAAATCATATCGTCGGTGCCGATATTGTGGAGCTTGCACCAATGCTTGATCCTAGTGGAGCTTCAACTGCAGTTGCAGCCAAATCATTAAGGGAATTAGTCTTAATACTTCAACAAAATTTAAGCAAGTAATCATTTAAAAGTAGAAGGATAAATCTTTCTGCTTTTTTTATATATGAAAGTAATAAATTGCAGTGTAAAAGACAATTGTTTTGACAGTTATCTGTTTTATATTTAGTCAATTTATAATAAACAAAAATATAAATAATCATCTTCATCAATAGATCCCTTTGATCCATAATATAGTATTTATAAAATAGTAAAATATAAGCGTTTTCATAAGCAATGCCTTTGATTAGAAAATACATAATTTGTATAATTATGGTGAAAAAGGAGGGAGATTATGTTATTTAAATCATATGATCCACTTAAAGGAAAACAACTGCAAATTCTAGATAAGAACGGCAGTTTGATAAATAAGGAGTTTGAGCCTAAATTAGATAAAGATACATTGTTAAATATATATAAAACAATGGTTTTAGGGCGTATTGCGGATATAAAAGCACTTCAATACCAACGTCAAGGCCGTATGCTTACATATGCCCCAAATAGAGGGCAAGAGGCAGCACAGTTAGGTGCGGCTGCTGCTTTAGAGCCTCAAGATTGGGTATCGCCTGCGTTTAGAGAATTAAATCTTATGTTATACCGTGGTGTTACACTAGAACAGCTATATTTGTATTGGTATGGTAATGAATGGGGAAGCCATTATAATGATGATGTTAAAGTACTACCTGTAAACATCATTATCGGTTCTCAAATTAACCATGCTGCGGGACTTGCGTACGCATCAAAGATATTAAATAAGAATGAGGTTGCACTTGCAACTATTGGTGATGGTGGTACATCGCATGGTGAGTTTTATGAAGGCCTAAATTTTGCCGCAACATATGATGTACCGATGGTTGTTTTAATTCAAAACAATCAATATGCGATTTCTACACCGAGAAAAAAAGCGACTAGAGCTAAAACTTTAGCACAAAAAGCTGTTGCTTTCGGTATACCTGGTATTCAAGTTGATGGTAATGATGTATTAGCTGTTTATGCTGCAACCAAAGAAGCAGTTGATTATGCACGTTCTGGTAAGGGACCCGTTTTGATTGAAGCAGTTACTTATCGTATGGGACCACACACGACATCTGATGACCCTTCCATTTATCGATCTAAAGAAGAAGAAAAGGCATGGGAAGAAAAAGACCCATTAACAAGATTTGAGAAATATTTGCTTGATAAAAAGTATTTAACTAAAAAAGATGTAGAAAAAATTAATGAAGAAAAGACCGCATTTGTTACTGAAACCTTTAAGAAGGTTGAAAGTGAAGGTGGTCAAGTTGAGTTAGAAGACATATTTAAATATACATATGAAGAGATGACACCTCAACTAAGAGAACAATATGAGACACATAAAAAATTCTTAGCAGAGGGAGGTAAATAATATGGCAGTTATCAATTTACTTACTGCAATTAAAGAAGCATTGGATCAAAAATTAGAAGATGACAAAAGCGTTGTTATCTTTGGTGAAGATGCAGGATTTGAAGGTGGCGTTTTTAGAGTAACTGCAGGCCTTCAAGATAAATATGGTGAAGATCGCGTGTTTGATACACCGATTGCTGAAGCAGCAATCACCGGTAGTGCCATTGGAATGGCAATCAATGGACTACGTCCAATTACGGAAATTCAATTTGATGGGTTTACTTTTCCTGCGTTTACGGAAATCATCACGCACATGGCGAGATTTAGAAATCGTTCAAGAGGTAAATACAATCTTCCAATCGTTGTAAGATTTCCTGTTGGTGGAGGTATTAGAGCGTTAGAACATCACAGTGAGTCGCTTGAGACATTCTTTGGACATGTTCCAGGATTAAAGGTTGTTTATCCTTCTACACCATATGATGCTAAAGGATTATTAATTTCAGCAATAGAAGATCCGGATCCAGTGATATTTATGGAGCCGAAAAGATTATATCGCTCTGGTAAACAAGAGGTACCAGAAGAAATGTACCGTATTCCAATTGGAAAAGCTAAGGTTGTGCAAGAGGGTGATGACGTCACCGTAGTAGCTTGGGGTTCGATGATGAGAGAAACTCAAAAAGCACTTAAGTTATTAGAAGGTGAAAGCATCAGTGTTGAATTGATTGATTTAAGAACGATTAATCCAATTGATGAAGAAACGATTATTAATTCAGTTAAAAAAACTGGACGCTTTTTGGTTGTTCAAGAAGCTGTTAAAACATATGGTCCTGGTGCGGAACTTATATCACTGGTCAATGAAAAGGCATTTCTTCATTTAGAAGCTGCACCGACAAGAGTGACAGGGTTTGATATTACAGTACCACTTGCTAGAGGTGAACATTATCACTTTGTTCAACCAGAGAGAATTGCGGCTGAGATCAAAAAAGTCGCTAAGTTTTAAATAGGAGGTTACTATGTATAGATTTAAATTTGCAGACGTTGGTGAAGGTGTTCACGAAGGTCAAATCCTTGAATGGAAAGTGAAAGAAGGTGACAATGTCAAAGATGGAGATACTTTGGTTATTGTCGAGACGGATAAAGTAAACGCAGAGCTACCATCACCAGTTGATGGTGTGATTGCGAAAATATACTTTAATGAAGGTGATGAAATTACCGTTGGTCAAATTATTGTTGATATCAATGATGGTAGCGAAGATCAGGTAAAAGAAGTAAAACCAGTTGCTGAAGAAGAAAAGGCAGCAGGGGTTATTGGTGAAATTGAAGTATCATCAGAATTGATTGAATCATCAAATGAAGTATCAAATGATAAATCAAATGAAGAAAAAGGTAAGAAAGCATTAGCGACCCCAGTTGCAAGAAAACTTGCGAAAGATCTCGGCTTAGATATTAATCAAATTACTGGTTCAGGATTTAACGGAAGAGTTATGACAGATGATATTAAAAATTTTAATGATAAATCTAGTCAAGCAATTTCAATGCATCAAGTTGAAGTATCAACTGAAGGTGATGTTGAACTAGTACCTATTTCTAGATTAAGAAAAGCAATCGTCAAATCAATGACTTTATCTAAACAAATCATTCCACACACTGTGATGATGGATGAAATCGTTGTTGATAAGTTGGTTTCTTTGAGAAAACAACTTAAACCGATGGCAGAAAAAGAAGGAATTAAACTAACGTATATGGCATTTATTTTTAAGGCGACAATTATCGCTTTAAAGAAGTTCCCATACTTTAACGCAAGCTTTGATCAAGAAAATGAACAAATGGTTGTAAAAAAGTTTTATAATATAGGTATGGCTGTTGATACACCTGATGGACTTATTGTTCCAAATATTAAAAATGCTGATAAATTATCATTGTTTGGACTTGCGCGTGAGATTGCTGAAGTTGGACAAGATACAAGAGATCGTAAAGTTTCACTTGATAATCTTCAAAACACGACATTTAGTATAACAAACTTTGGTGCAGCAAATGTATCTTTAGGAACACCGATTATCAATCATCCAGAAGTGGGTATTCTAGGTGTAGGTAAAATTAGTCAAAAAGCGGTTGTAATTGATGGTGAAATCAAGGCTTCTTATGTACTACCTTTATCACTAGCAGTCGATCATAGAGTTATTGATGGTGCTGATGCTGGTAGATTCTTGACATATTTCAAAGAATTGATTGGCGACCCATTGTTATTATTAGCTAACTGAGGTGAGAAAAATGAAGGATTATGATGTAGTTATTTTAGGCGGTGGTCCTGGTGGATATGTTGCAGCGATTAAGGCTTCTCAATCAGGCTTAAAAACTGCTTTAATTGAAAAAGAGATTGTTGGTGGTATCTGTTTAAATCATGGATGTATACCAACAAAAGCACTTCTAAAAAGTGCTAAGGTTTATAAACAATTTTTACATGCTAAAGATTATGGTTTAAAAGTTGATAATGTTGATTTTGACTGGCAAGCAATTATGAAAAGAAAAAACGTCGTGGTTAAAAAACTAACTACAGGTGTTGGATCTCTGCTTAAAAAGAATGGTGTTGATGTTTATCAAGGTTTAGGTACGGTACAAGATAAAAATACAGTGTTAGTTAATGATGAAATATTAAAGACCAAAAACTTAATTCTTGCTACAGGTGCATCACCTATTATCCCACCGATTCCAGGTCTTAAGGAAGCATACGATAATGGCTTTGTAAAGACAAGTCGAGAACTTTTACAAATTGATGATGTACCTAAAGATTTAGTGATAATTGGTGGTGGTGTCATCGGTGTAGAATTTGCTACGATATTCTCATCACTTGGGACTAATGTAACAATTATTGAAAAATTAGATGGTATTTTACCACAAATGGATGATGATATTAGATCTGCATATGCAAAGAGTTTGAAAAAAGACGGTATAAAAATTTATACGAGTGCTGAAGTCAAAGCAATCGATGGTCATGATGTTATATATAAATTAGATGGTAGTGAATATAAGGTTAAAGCTGATACAGTATTGGTATCAGTTGGTATGCGTGCTAATTCAAAGGGATTTGAATCGTTAGGCTTAAAGATGAATAGATCTGCTGTCGATACAAATGATAAATTAGAAACAAGTGTTAAAGGTGTTTATGCAATTGGTGATTTAAATGGGAAATACATGCTAGCACATGTTGCATCTCATGAAGGGTTAACCGCTGTTGAAAATATCTTAGGGCATGAAAAGAAAATGAATTATGATCAAGTGCCCAATGCTGTTTATGGTCAGCCAGAAATCGCAAGTATTGGAAAAACTGAGCAAGAATTAAAGGAATCTGGTGTTAACTATAAAGCATCTACATTCCCTATTATTGGTGTTGGTAAGTCCATTGCTGATGGTGAAAAAGAAGGATTTATTAAACTATTGGTTGGGGATACATATAAAGAGATATTGGGTGCACATATATTTTCATATAATGCATCTGATTTAATTGCTGAATTAGGAATTACGATGAAGCTTGAAGGTACTGCCTATGAGGTTGCTGATACGATTCATGCGCATCCTACATTGTCAGAAATTATCATGGAAGCTGCTCATGGAGCAGTTGATAAACCAATTCATATATAAAAGTATAGGCACTATTTTGTGCCTATTTTTTATTAAAAAATGAACAAGAATTATTTTATCTTTCATATTGATAGGGCTTTCATAATTGATATGATAGAATGATGGTAAATACGGAATATGTATTAAATCTATAGGGAATGGTGATTTTATGATGGAAAAACGAGATGATTCATATGAAAAAATGCGGACGCCTAGAAATCTTATTTTAATTTCGATTGCTTTGGGTTTATTGCTTATAGCAGGAATCTATATCTTTGGTTTTTATGTTCTTTTGGTTTCAATTGTAGCCATTATTATTGCTGGATTTGTAGAACTGATTTTTGCGATGATTAGAAAACTTCCTTTTGATAATTTTTGGTTTATTACACCGCTAGTGATGACATTATTATTACCACCTACTGTACCACTTTGGATTGCAGGGGTAGGTTCTTTTTTTGGATACTTTTTTGGAAAAAGTATATTTGGTGGTGCAGGTAAAAACATATTTAATCCAGCACTTGTTGGAATTTTGTTTGTCACGATATCATTTCCACAGTTTTTATCCACATCTTGGTTAGATCCTGTCACGGGCGTTGTTGGTACACAAACACCCTTGTCACTACTGCATAGTGGACAAGCATTTACTTATAGTTGGGAAAGCTTGCTTTATGGAGAAACACCAGGAGCTATTGGAGAAACGTTTAGAATAGGTATTATCGGACTTGGTTTAATCCTTATGCTAGTAAAGGCAATTGATTGGAAGATTCCGTTAAGCTTACTTTCAACTGTATTTATCGTAACACTTATTGGATATTATGTTTATCCAGATGGATTTGCTAATCCATTTTATTCACTATTTACAGGTTCACTAATGCTTGTTGCGTTCTTTGTAGCAACTGAACCGGTCACTTCACCACTTTCTAATAGATCAAAAGCAATTTATGGTATAGGTATTGGTTTACTCGTTGTTCTGATTAGAAATTTCGGAACATTTCCTGAGGGCACAGTGTTCGCTGTTATATTAATGAATGCAGTTGGTGCCTTACTGGATAGTGGAGATATAAAGAAAGCTGGTGAAGTTTATGAATAAAAATGTTAGACTCATGATTTTTATTATTTTACTAGGCATGATTACATCAGGGTTATTAGTTGGTTCTTATGAACTCACCAAAGATAGAATTGCCCTAAATGCAGACATTAAATTAAAATCAGCAATTCTAGATGGTTTTGATATTTCATATACTACAGCAAATATTCATGATGTGTTCAATCAAGAGATTCAAGTTATTGAATATAAAAATGATGCGAGAGGGAATATAACATATTATGTTGATCAAAACACTCATGGGATTAGTTTTGAGTTTTCCGGTGGAGGCGTTTGGGATACGATTTCAGGCGTGATTACATTAGAATCAGATTTGATAACAATAAAACAAATCGCTGTTCTTGAACAAGCAGAAACACCAGGTTTAGGTGGTGTGGTTGCAACATCTCAATATTTAGACACTTTTATCGGTGTTAAGATGACGCCACAATTAGAAATCAATAAAGATGATAGTAATAATAAAGATAATGAAGTCGATACAATCACTGGGGCAACTCGAACATCAAAAGCATTTGAGGCAATGTTAAACGAAACCTATAGTTATGCAATGGCGATTTGGAGTGAAGAAAACTATGGAGGAGATATGTCATGAGAAAATGGACTAGATTAAAATATACAAAGACGTATAACATATTAAAAAATGGCATATCAATTGAAAATCCAATTGCAATTGCTGTACTAGGTATTTGTTCTGCGTTAGCTGTAACAAACAAAGTTGATAATGCGATTGCCATGGGTTTAGGGGTAACATTTGTTGTGATGGCATCATCACTGATTATCTCACTGATTAGAGATTTTATTCCTTCCAAGGTTAGAATGATTACTTATATGGTTGTTATCTCATCATTTGTTATTGTCGTTCAGTTTTTCTTACAAGCTGTATTTCCAACCATTGCTGATAGTCTAGGTGCCTACGTTGGATTGATTATTACAAACTGTATTGTGATGGGAAGACAAGAAGCATTTGCTGCTAAAAATCCGGTTAAATATTCAATTGTTGATGGATTTGCTAGTGGTATGGGTTATACAATCATTTTAGTATTAACAGCATCCATACGGGAAGTTTTAGCATTTGGTACATTTCTAAATATGCAAGTTGTACCAGATGGTTGGGTAAATTGGGTAGTCATGGCTATGGCTCCAGGTGGATTCTTTATTTTGGGTCTATTTATTTGGGGGCTTCGCCAATGGACACATAATTTTGAAGAAACAATGTAAGGGAGGTATATAGATATGAACGCACTAGAACTATTTATATCATCAATATTAAACAATAATATTGCTTTAGTATTTATTTTGGGTATGTGCCCTTTAATTGCGATTTCTACAAATGTTAAAAATGCTAAGGGTATGGGGATTGCAGTCGTTGCTGTTGTAACAATTACAGCGATGATCAACTGGCCGATATATCAGCTTTTAAAACAAACAAATACGACATATATCAGTTATATCGTGTTTATTATAACAATTGCTGCCACAGTTCAAATTCTTGAGATATTATTAGAGAAATATGTACCTAAACTATATAATGCTTTTGGTATATTTTTACCACTCATTACGGTTAACTGTGTGGTTTTAGCGGTATCACTATTCTTTGTTAACAGAGATTATAATTTTGTTCAAACAACAACATTCGCTTTTGGTTCTTCGGTTGGTTGGCTTTTAGCCATTGTGCTTGTAGCAGGTCTAAGAGAAAAAATGCATAAAATTTCAAACCCACCAAAAGGACTAAAGGGTAAAGCAATTGTATTTTTCATGCTAGGTATATTAGCGCTTGCCTTCATGGGATTTACAGGACTGGTATAGGAGGGATATAATGAATTGGATAATATTACCAGCCATACTGATTGGATTTTTAATTATCATTTCAATTGTTTTAATGTTTGTTGAAAAACTTATTGGTGGTGATAAAGAAAAAACAATTTATATCAACGATGACAAAGTCATTCCTTTTCAAGGTAATGATACAGTATTAAATGCTTTGAGTGAAGAAAAGATATTTATTCCTTCTGCCTGTGGTGGCAAAGCGACTTGTGGGTTTTGTAAGGTAAAGCTAATTGATGATACGTCACCTTTAAAACCGACAGAAGAAGCGTTTATTACAAAAGATGAACACGATGAAGGCGTGCATTTATCATGCCAAACAAAAGTCTACGATCAAATGAAAATAGTTTTACCAGCAGGATTACTTTCAGCGAAAGCATACGATACAGAAATTACTTATGTTGAGGATTTGACGTATGATATTAAGCTAGTAAGATTTCATTTAATCATGCCTAAATATATTAATTTTAAGCCAGGACAATACGTACAGATTAAAGTACCGGGTATTGAGGTAGTTAGAGCTTATTCAATTGCAAGCGATCCAAAAGATATGGAAAACATAGAATTACTGATCCGCTATGTGCCTAAGGGGCAAGCAACAACATTTGTTCATAAAGCATTAGAGGTTGGTGATAAATTGACGATTACTGGGCCTTATGGAGATTTTTTCTTGAGAGAAGATTCAAATAAAGATATGATTTGCATCGCAGGAGGTTCAGGAAAAGCACCGATTCGATCAATTTTAAAAGCACTTAAGTCTACTGGTATGAAGCGAAAAGTAAAATATTTCTTTGGGGCAAGATCTAAACAAGATTTATACTATACCGAAGAATTTGAAAAACTATCAAGAGAGTTTCCTAATTTTGAGTACATTCCGGCATTATCAGAACCGAAACCGGATGATCACTGGACTGGAGAAGTTGGGCTAATCACAGATGTCGTTGATAAACATACAGAAGACTTATCTGAAAGTGAAGGATATTTATGTGGATCTCCTGGAATGATTAATGCATGTATTAAAGTGTTATCAAATCATGATATGAAAGAAGAAAATATTCTATTTGATAAGTTTTAATGAATTGGTATTTACAAAAATGAGCATAAAATAATAAGTTTACTGAAAAAAAGTGCATTTTGGACAAATGTGCCCTGTTTTTAATAGAAAAACAGCGATAAAATAGTATTGTAGGAATGCATAGGGACTGTTAACTAACTTAGGGTTCTTAATGGACCGGGGTGGACTGCTTTATGAAAAGCGTAGATAGAACACTATGTTTTCCTAACTTCTATTTTTGTTTCATTTATATAATTTGTTGGAATAAAAGCCTATCTCCTATAGGTTTTTATTTTTTTGTATTTATGTAAATAAAGATTTATAATATAAATATATCCATATACTATAGATTTCAGGAGACAAGTCTATGTCAATTCAGCTTAAGGATGTAACTAAGATATATATTACTGGTGTTGTAGAAACAAGGGCACTTGATAAAGTGAGTTTAGAAATTAATGATGGAGAAGTCGTTGTGTTGCTTGGACCATCTGGAAGTGGTAAGTCTACATTATTAAATGTGTGTAGTGGATTAGATACACCAACGGATGGAATAATTAAAATTGGTGATGAGATGATTAGCGAGATGAATACGAAAGAATTAACATTCTTTAGAAGAAAGAATATTGGATTTATTTTTCAACGCTATAATTTACTGCAGGCATTAAGTGTAAGAGAAAATGTTGACGTTGGTCGTGAGATTAGCGATACACCTATGGAAGTAGAAGATGTGATTGATCAAGTTGGATTGCTTCCAATGATTGATAAGTATCCTTTTCAGTTATCTGGTGGAGAACAACAAAGGGTATCTATTGCGAGAGCTGTTGTTAAAAATCCTAAGATTATGTTTTGTGATGAGCCGACAGGTGCACTTGATGAAGAAAATGCTAAGGGTATATTAAGCGTTTTGCAAAACATGAATGAAACATATGGAACAACGCTAGTTTTAATTACGCATAATCCAAATATCGCGGTGATGGCAGATCGTGTTGTTAAATTAAATAATGGGAAAATTGTAGATGTCATTAAGAATGAACACAAAAAACGTGCATCAAAAATTATTTGGGGTTAATTATGTTATTTAAGAATGCGTTAAACACGCTTAAGAAGAGATATCTACAATTAGTCCTATTAGGTATTATTATTATGTTAAGCAGTTTCATCTACACTGTGATGAGCTATGCCATCAGTGGTACAGAAGAACCTACAGATAAGTATTTAGAGTCATATAATCAGGAAGATTTTGCAATATCAATGCTTGATGTTTTATTTGAAGAAGATATGACATATCTGATGACGAATAGCGCGATTTTTCAAAATCTTGATCCACTACAAATGCCATATACACTAAGTGGTGTTAAAACAATTGATAAGGATAGTTATTATGAACTTTTAGATATGAGAATGGATAAGTTTACAGATACGTATGAACATGTCGAATTAGAAATACGTGAGAGTAAAGATGTTTATTTTAATTTTGATGATCAAGCATATCGAATTCGTGTCTTAAAAGATATGAAAGATATTAATCAAAGCTATGTAGTTGAGGGTAGAAAACCAGAGATCGATCATGAGATTTGTGTCGCTGAAACATTTGCTAAAAAGAATGGCATGACAATTGGTGATTATATCACGATTCATGATGTTAATTATGAGATTACAGGATATGTGCTATTTCCTGATTATAGTTTATCAATGTTTGGTAATCAAATGATTATTGATAACAAGACACAAACTATCGCACTCATGAGTGAAGATGCGTTTGAAGCATTAGATGAAATAGTCAGTTTTGAAGGCGCAGGAATATTTTTAGATGGATATAGGGAAAGTGAGTTTGAAAGTGATGTTATAGATACATATCAAGATGACGGAAGTTTTCCATATATTACAGGAATTACACTAACTATTAATAATATGAGAAGTGGTGCAATATATACAGAATTAACTGCTGGTCGTGGGATGGCTATATTCATCAGCCTATTAATCGCGTCAATCGCATTAATGATTGTTGGGATCGTTGTTTCAAGAATCATTAGATCACAAAGAAGTCAAATTGGGATATTGAAAGCACTAGGTTATAAGAATAAAGAGATTGCAGTACCTTATTTAATTGATATAGGGGTATTAAGTTTAGTGATGATTGTTTTGGGATATTTTTTAGGATATGTGATGGCATATCCAATGATGCAGATATATTTGGATTTCTATCTTATCCCGTATCAACCAATCACACAAAATTTTGAAACTATATTTATTTCAATTATCGTACCATTTTCATTTGTTACAGGTCTAAGCTATTTAGTGATAATGCGCTTGTTAAGACAAGAACCACTTACACTACTCAATCCAGAAGTTGTTGATGATTCAAATAAATTAACAAAACTTGCAGCTAAATTATTTAGGAAGACAAATATTACAACTAAA
Organism: Acholeplasmataceae bacterium; assembly: GCA_965140505.1. GTDB lineage: Bacteria > Bacillota_I > Bacilli_A > Acholeplasmatales > Acholeplasmataceae > WOFB19. The sequence goes on along the minus strand of OZ223250.1, from coordinate 1,118,205 downwards.
CTTCAACAACTCTTATTGCTTCGTTCACCAATTAAAGTATTAGTCTTTATGATTGGAATGTTATTTGCGTCTTTCTTAGTATTGTTCACATTTGGCATGAATGGCCTTTTTGATCGTATGTTATATGATTTATATAACGAAAGACCATACCAATACATCGGTTATACTTCTTACGATAGCAGTTATCAGTTATTGGATGATGAAGAAAAGGTATTAAGTATTGATAGTGTAATTATTAACGGCAAAGATGCAAGTCTCATCGGTTTAGATAGTGACTCAGAGTTAAGTCCACTCTTTAATCGTGGTAATCATAACATTACAAGTTTATTAGATGATGGTATCATCATCAGTGAATCAATTAGTTTAACGAGAGGTTATCGTATTGGGGATGAGTTGGAGATTAATTTTGGTAATCAAAGTTATACTGGAGAAATTGTCGGAATCTCTGAGGAGTATATGGGTAATATCGTCTATGTTAATAGATCATTAATCGGTGATGCATTTTTTGAAGAAGAAGATTACTATAATATGATTTATTCAATCAATGAGTTAAATGATAGTGACTACTTTTTAGTTATCAGTAATCAAGATATTATTGAACAAGCAGATTCAATGAATGATTTAATGCAAACCTTCGTATATGTATTTATTGGTGTGAGCATCTCCATTGGCGTGATGATTATCTATATCTTGACATCAATGGCAATTGAAGATCAGTTTTACAATATTAGCTTATTTAAAGTGATGGGATATAACCAAAAGGAGATTAATCGGATTATCCTAGGTGGGTATATGATCTATGGGTTTGTTATATTTGTTGTATCTATTCCAATCGCGATTGTAAGTTTTAGATATATGGAAATATTCTTTGCAAAATTTTATGATTTATTATTTCCTATGAGATTTTATTGGTGGCATGCAATATTGAGTGTTGTCATATATTTTATAATTTTTTATATAAGCAGTTATGCATCAAAACATAAACTTGATTCGATATCACTACAAGAAACAATGAAAATATATGAAGAATAACAATAGTCCTTGCCAAAATCATAGAGTCTTATTATAATCTATTTAAATAGATTAAGTATAATTATGTATTTTTAGTCATAACATTTAGATTGTGATAAAATAAATATGTTATAGGGGGAAGAGGAAGATTATGAAATATTTACTTATGTATAATCCGGTTAGTGGCCGACAAAAATTTAAAACAAAAGTTCCTGAAATAAGAAAAGCATTTGCGGATAACCATAGAGATGTTGATATCTATGAGTCAACAGCTAAAAACGACTTAGAAAAATACGCAGAAAAAATGGCATCCAAATATGATGTTTTTTTGGTTTGTGGTGGAGATGGCACGATTAACGAAGTCGTTAATGGTGTTATGAAATCAGATATAAGACCAATCATTGGTGTCATCCCATGTGGTACAGCTAATGACGTGGCAGCTATTCTTGGTGTACCAAAGAACTATAAGAAAGCATTAAAGATGTATTTTAACAATGAACCAGTAGCAATGGATATCAATCAGATGAATGATAGATATTTTGTATATGCGGCTGCCAGTGGTGTTTTATCAAAGATTAGTTATGATATTTCAAGAAGAGCACTTAATAGATATGGATATCTAGCTTACATATTTGAAGGTATGAAAGATTTAGCAATCGATTATAGATATAAAGTTGAAATTAAACATGATCATGGCGTATTAAATACAGAATGTATGATGGCTATGGGACTAAGTAGTAATCGCGTCGGTGGTATGAGATTACATAACTTTGCAAAATCTAAATTAAACGATGGATTGTTTGAATTAAGAATATTTACTAGAAAAAGAGCATTTAGACGTGTGAGATATTTATCATCTTTCATCCGTGGGGGAAGAAAGATGAAAGAAGATTATCATATGGCATCTAGTAAATTTGAGATAAAGACTAACGATAATGTAATGTGGAACACAGATGGAGAACAAGCTGTTTGTGGGAACATTATTATACAAGTGCATAAAGAAGCATTAAGATTTTATGCACATCCTAGTGTTAAGAAAAAATATTTTTAATAAGTTTGTGCCGAAATAGCTCAGGTGGTAGAGCAGCTGTCTCGTAATCAGCAGGTCGTAGGTTCGAGTCCTATTTTCGGCACCATTATTTAATGAAATGACTCCAAAAAATTGGAGAGAAGGTATAATCATGATACCTGATCTTAAACTAAGGAGTTTTTTTTATATGAGATTAACATTTGAATATAGATTAAAGCTGTGTGAAGACCATGTTTTAAGAGGTAAAACACCCTCACATATATCCGAAGATAATGGAAACTATGATATCACAAATCTAAAGTATTTAATCAACTTTTACAAGAAGTTTGGGAAAGAGGTCTTTTAAATTGAGAAGATATCGTGTATTACAGGGATACAAAACTTCTAGCAATTTCAAGAGTATTATCAGGCAAAGAATCACTGAGAAGTGTGGCATTAGATTTAGGTCTTCCTGATCCAACAATCTTAGGTGGTTGGATGAAAGTATATGAGACAAAAAGTGAAGTAGGGGTTCAAGACACATATCCGAGAAAGAATTATGTATTAAAAGATGGATAATCGTACTCCTTAACCCAAAGACTGGAAGGCGTAACAAATAGAGAAAAGCTTTAATTTTTACAGAGTTAAGGAAGAGATTTGGATTAGAAGTCCTTCTAGAAATATCTGAGATGGCAAGTTCGGCATATTATTACCACGTTTCAGAGGAAAAGAAAAAGTAGATAAATATGAAGCCATCAAAGAAGTGATTGATTATCTATACATAGATAAACATAAAAAAAGAATGGGTTATCATATTGGCAAGCATAAAGTGAATGATATCATGAGAGAAAAAGGGTATCTAAAAATAAGAAAACCAAAATGGCGCAAATACAATTCATACGAAGGTGATCAAGGTGGAACAAAAACAAATGAAATGAATCAAAATTTCATAACGAGCCAACCTTATGAAAAAGCAGGTACAGATGTAAGTTTATTCTTGCTTGATGAAGAGTCTGTATACTTATCTCTTAATACACGTGAAGTACTCGCATATGTTGCTGGTCAAGATGCAAAGATGGACAAGATTATGACGACGTTAAACCAACTTAAAAAGACACATGGGGATCAAATCAAAGGGATGATGATTCAATCTGATCAAGGCGTTCAATATCAAAATTCAAGGTATCGCGAAAAGCTTGACCAATTAGGTATCATAGAGTCTATGAGTAGAAAAGGAAACTGTTTAGATAATAGTCCAACTGAAAATTTCTTTGGAAGAATGAAGATGGAAATATGGTACTGTCATGAAGGTGAATATAAAAGTGTTGAAGAACTACTCGCAGCTATTGATGAATACATTGAGTATTACAATACAGCAAGAATCGTTTCAAAATTAAAAACGAGTCCTGTTGACTATAGAAATACAGTTATGAATAATAGATTATAATAGCTGTAGGTTTATTAAAATATTCTCCAACTTTATAGAGCCAATTCATAAATTGAAAAATTATTAGAAGTTCATATGTATAGTAAAAAAATCAACCAAAAAGGTTGATTTTTGTCTTAATAAAGTCATTAAATGAGGTCGAAAACGATTAGTATAAAAAATAAACATATGGAAATTCAATAAGTTGGTTATAAACGTGTTGTTGTACAGATAAAATTCAATATATTTCTATTTTGTTACGATTTCTTGAATATGCATGTATTTAGTTTTTTTTAATTGAATGTTTTTAAGACCTTTAAAAATTCACGAACAGGTGCTATAATTAATGTAAATAATACTATTATTGGGGGATAATAAAATGAAGTACAAATATATAGATGGTAAAAGTAGAGTCACTCAAATATTGGATAATGATACAAAAATAAATGAAAGAAAAGCCATTCCGAACAATGATTCTGACTTTAAATATGACAATGGTATAAAAGCATGGACTAGTGCTATTTTTGTAGATCTAAGAAATTCCTCAAAAATGATGGAAGAAGAAAAATTTTTAGAAATGTCAAAAATATTACGATCTTTTATATCGGAAACACTAGAAATACTTAATTTGGAAAAAAATTTAGTTAGAGAGTTGGGTATTAGAGGAGACTGTGTCTTTGGAATATATTCAACATCTAATGACTTAGATGAATATAAAGTTTTTAATTTGACAATATTTGTAAATACAATGGTTAAAATGCTTAATCTTTTATTTGATGAAAAAGGATATAGAAAAATAGAGATAGGTATAGGTTTTTCCTGCGATTATGAATTTATCGTAAAGACTGGTAGAAAAGGTACTGGCACTAATGATAAAGTTTGGATTGGAGATGCAATACATACTGCATCTAATTTATCCAATTGTATGAGCAAAGCAGGAAGAATGCCAATTGGAATAAATGCAGATAACCTGAAATATATTAAGGATAAATTGAAAGAAGAAAACCCAAATAAAAATGTTGATAACTGGTTTACAACATTTAATTATAAAAATAGACAATATGTACAATGCAATCTTATTGATGTGGAATTTAATGATTGGATTAAAGGTGGAATGAATGATGAATGAATCAATCGTCAAAGCATATGACATAATAAAAGAAGAACAAAGAAACGCAGATACAAAAGCAAATATTTTCATTGTTATAATATCTGCAGTGATTGCGTTTATTTCAGATATACCGGTAACTCTTTATACCCAACAACAATTAAATGGAATGCAATATTTTTTCTTATTCTTATTATTACCTCTCTTAATGTTGGTTTGGTCTTTAGTGCCGATATATTCCAACAGATTTAATTTTAAAAAGAAAAAGAAAGAAGAACTAAACATTTTCTATTGGAAATCTATTATTCAATTTGATAATTCAAATATATTCGTTGAAAAATATAAAGAAAAATATAATAGAGATAAACTCGCACAAGAAGAGATTGATATACTTAATCAAATATACACAAACGCAAATATTCTTGAAAGCAAAGTTTATACTCATAAAACTGCTTTTTACATTTTAGGGCATATCTTAATTTTTTTAGTTTTAGGAGTCATAGCAAAATTCATTGTTGGATTTAATTTATGGATTGTTGTTTTATTTGTACTATTAGAAATGTTATATACAAATAAAATTTATGGAATATTTAATAAGATATATCAGTTTTTTATTCTGAAAGTTTGTAATAAAAATAAATAAATTGCATCTAAAGATGTTGGATAGTAAATAACCCTACTTAATTACACAAAGAATCTTAAAGACTTGAAATGAAACAATCAGAATCATATTTAGAATTGATAATATATCGCATAATTAAAATATTAGAGAAATATATTATCTTGTAGTTTTAATGTTAACAGAATTTAAATTGTATTTCATGGATTTAATTAAAAATATCTCATAAATATGATGGTCAAGTTTGAGATTAGTATATTGAAAAGGAGATTTAAATGGAAAAAATCGTAAAAAAAGGTTTGAAAATCGATTTACATATACATTCAATGAAATCTAAATTTAAAGACGGATCACTAGTGAACAATAATACTATTAGCAACCTTTCAACTTTAGTATCTAAACTAAATCAATTCAGAGTTAACATCTGCAGTATATCTGATCATGATTCGTTTGATTATAATCTTTATCAAACATTGAAACGTGAGGAAGGCAAAGGTACAATCAAAAAAGTCTTTCCTGCTGTTGAATTTACAGTATCTTTCAGTTCAAATCCCCAAAAACCAATACATATAGTTTGCGTCTTTAATGATATAGATGAAGTTAAAATTAAAAACATCGAAACCGTTTTAGCATTTAACTCAACTACTTCTCGCCCTAATTATGACAATAGTGAAGATAGTGCTTTTACTGAAAATCGATTTATAGAATTACTTGGTCAAATCGATTTGGATGTAATTTGTATAGCGCACCAAAAACAGACATTAACCTCAAAAAGTAAACCAGAAAAAAGTGATGCAAACAGTATCAGTGAGGAAAAGTTTAATGAATTCTTATTCTCCGAGTACTTTGAAGCTTTTGAATTTAAAAATCGTAAAAATCAAGCATTTAATAATTATAGCAAATCTACATTGAATGATGACTTATTAAGATTTATTACAGGATCTGATTGCCACGAATGGAGTTCATACCCAAAATATTCACAAACTTCTAAAGATGATGATTTTAGACACACAATATTGAAATGTCTTCCTAATTTCAGAGGTTTAGCATTAGCACTAACTGATGATTCCAGAATTAGTCTTGATGATAACTTTTTTTGTCAAGGTAAGTTTGCTCTTGATTCTATTCAGATTTCAATAGAAGGAAAAGATTTAATCGTTCCCTTATCGAAAGGTATAAATGTTATTATTGGTGATAATTCTGTTGGTAAATCACTATTACTTCATAAGATGACCGATTATCGTGGAACAAAAATTACATCTTTAAATAAAACTTTAAAGGATGGGTATGATAATTATCTAGCTCAGCATAAATTTGAGATAAAAACAAAACTTACCGAAAAGAATATTTTTGCTTTTGATATGCAAGGGGACATTCGCATCAAGTTCAACCTAGGTAAACTAAAGAGTGATTCATTCTTCAAAGATAAATATCCGCCAGACATTGATACCTCAATTGTAAGAGAAATTTTGATACAAGAATTGAATAAGGTTTCTAGTCTATTAAGTGCTCGTTTTAAATTTAAAGAAAAATATAACAGTTTAAGCAATATAGATTTATTGAAGGAAAGAGAAAATGCATCAAGTGTTTCTGTCATCGATTGCCTTAACAGTAATTTTACGAGCGAACAAACACAGTTATCAATAATCATTAGTCAAATATCTAAAACTAAAACAGAATTGAATAATTTAAAGGTACTAGTTGAGAACAATGAGAACAATGAGAATAATGAGAACAATGAGTATAATGAGATTAATAAATTCATCACATATCTAGATAGATTAAATAAAAAATACGAAAGCCTCAAAAATCAAGCAGCTAACAAATTAGCTCTCATTAACTGTATTAATAGTGCTTTTAACGATTATAAAGTAATGAAAACGGCAATCAAAAATACAGCAGATCAAAATCTTGAAAGTTTTATACAGCAAGAAAAAATTTTCACTGATGCAATTGTTGAATTGCTTGCATTAAAAATGGCAGTACAACCGATTACTCCACATATTGATACTAAGGAAATTAAAGATGAAGGTAGAGACTATCTCAATTTTACGTTTATAAAAAGAACCGCCGTTCAAAAATATGATGACCAATATCTGTCTAATCTATTAAACTTGCCTTTTAGCAAAACAAAAAAAACTACTTTTTCTACAGTAAAGACAAAAAACGAATTAATAGATATCCTTAACAATTATGATGGTATAACTGAACCTATTGAGTTTTATAAAAGCAAAGTAATAAATCAAATTGATAAAGATCTTGCACAGAAAGCAATTCCAAACAAACTAGATGAAACTGGGAAATTTATTGAATATTCATCCGGTTTAAATTCTCAAATATATTTTGAAGTTCTTTCATCCGATAGATACAAAGATGGAGTATATTTAATAGATCAACCGGAAGATGATGTATCACCCAAATCGATAAAAAGACATTTGCTCAAGAATTTCAAAGATATGGGGCGCAATCGTCAGATTTTATTGGTTACCCACAACCCTCAATTTGTAGTCAACCTTGATGCAGACAACGTAATAATCTTTACTAGAGATAATGATAAAATTAACATTGAAAGTGGCGCATTAGAGTATCAAGATTTGGAAACCAATGTTTTAAATCAGGTTGCATTATTACTTGATGGTGGAATAGAAACCATAAGAAAGAGATGGAAGAGATATGAAAAAAACAATTGAATTTAAGGTTGTTGATAGCCAGTTTCAGCTATACTGTGATAGTGAAGTAGTTATTACAATTCCTAAAGATAATCTCACTATTGATGGTAAACAACTGTTTGATAAATTTGTCTCAAAACTTGATTTATCAACACAACTTGAATTGGATTATATTGATGATTCAACAATAGTTGATGCAAATGGAAAAAGAATCATTAACGATATAAAGTTAATTTTCGACAATATTGTAAAAAAGATAAATAAAAAATTTAAACTACAAGCAGAAGCTGCAGACAATCCGTTAGATAATGTGCCTGAAGAATCAATTGATACAGAAGATATTTCAGTTGAAGAGGATTTACCTTTTTAAAGCATTTAAGTGCAATTGAGATTGAGTTATGCAAAAAACGGAGTGAAATTATTAAAACATTATATAATTTATTAGTTCTTAAGACAGATATCGTATAACAACATTCCTTGATACTATTTGAAATCTTCATTTATTACTTTAGTTGTATCAATATAAGCTATATACAAATTTATTTCACTTTTAAATTTATAAAAGTAAGTTAGTAAACTTCACGACATATTAGCGACACCATAATTACATTAAATGACTATGGATATCCAGGATAAGATAGCGTAAATACATGATGAAAAGTTGAAAACACTCAAAAGAAACCACTGGTTGCTAATTTGTAAGGCGAAATATTCTTGTGAAGTATTCTTAATCTAGTGTAATATGAAATAAAGAGGAAGGGTACTATGCAATATTTGGGCACTAAAATTAGACAATTAAGAACAGATAAATCTTTATTCCAAGATAAATTGGTGGAATCAGCTGGAGTGAGTAGACAAGAATAAGTAAATGGGGAAGATCTGAAGCACAACCCGATTTATATAATATAAAGAGGCTTGCTGAAATATTTGATATTACAATTGATAATATGATGGATGTTGAAATTAAAACTATGCACAAAAAGATGATAATTATTTAAAGGTTTTTTTGATTACACCTATTATTTTCTCTTTTATCTTAAATACATTTACAATTTTAGCATTTATAGAAGGTTTAAATGGACCGGGTTTGGTTTCATATATATACTTTATTAGTGGAATTTTCATATTAAGTCTAGTCTGTTTATTATTGCTTATAGGATTATTTACTATATTTAAAGGAACAAAAAAGAAATTGGGTAAATATATCTACATAACTACGAACTTTTTTATGCTTTTTATAGCATTTTATGGACTAATAGTTTCATCTGATTCAATTACAGCAATTGTTATTCCACGACTGGGATTAATATCTGCATTTTTAGGAATTATTGGTGGGTATAAAATAAACATTAATGATTGTAGTTGTTCAAGTGTACATACATTTAATAAATATGATTTGATATCAGTGCTTAATCAAAAGACGCCAAACAGTTAAAAAGAAGGTATAACTATGCTGCCATTTCTTTTACTAAGGTGTTTTTTTAACGAACTAATCGTGCCATAGGTTTTTATCATTTTATATATGCTATAATTAATTATAGGTTATAAGGTATAAATGATATTCAAGGGACCTTACAGATGATATATCATTTAGAATTAAATTATATATGAGTAGGAGTGATTTATAAATGAATCAAATTAAATGTCCACATTGTGGGAAAGAGTTTACGATTGATGAATCAAGTTACCTAGAAATAGTGAGTCAGGTAAGAAATAAAGAGTTCCAATCTGAGATTCATGAGAAACTTGAACAATTGAAGAGTCAAAATGATAAAGATATCATCATTGAAAAGTCAAAAGTTGAATCTCTTTATAAAGAACAACTGCTAAAGAAACAACAAGAACTTGAAGATATTAAGAATCAACTGAAACATTCTGATGATGGTAAGAAACTAGAAGTCATCAGTGTTGAATCTAAATATAAAGATGAACTAAAAAATAAAGATATGGAAATTCAACAATTAAATAATAAACTAGAAATGATCAGTAAAGATAAAGAACTTGAAAAACAAACAGCGATTGCTGAAAAGGAAAAAAAGGTTGTTGAATTAGCTAATCAAATAGAGATTGCTAAACAACAAAAAGAACTTGAAAAATCAGCGATAGAAGAAAACTATAAGAATCAACTAAAAGTGAAAGATGAAACAATAGCATTTTATAAAGACTTTAAAGCGAAACAATCAACTAAGATGGTTGGTGAATCATTAGAACAACACTGTGAGATTGAATTTAATAAGATCAGATCAGTTGCTTTTCCTAATGCCAAATTTGGTAAAGACAATGATGCATCATCTGGATCAAAAGGTGATTATATATTTAAAGAGTTCGATCAATTTGGTAATGAAATCATTTCTATTATGTTTGAAATGAAGAATGAAAATGATACGACTTCAACAAAGAAGAAAAATAGAGATTTCTTAAGAGAACTTGATAAAGATAGAAATCAAAAGAAATGTGAATATGCGATTTTAGTATCACTACTTGAAAGTGATAATGATTTATATAATGAGGGTATTGTTGATGTTTCTTATGAATATCCTAAGATGTTTGTTATTAGACCTCAGTTTTTTATCCCTATCATTTCATTATTAAGAAATGCTTCGTTAAATGCTTTAGAGTATAAACAAGAAGTTGCATTAATGAAGAAACAAAATATTGATATTACTAACTTTGAAGAAGATTTAGAAGCATTTAAAACAGGATTTGCTAGAAATTATGATTTAGCGAGTAGAAAATTTAAAACAGCAATTGAAGAGATTGATAAAACAATATCTCATTTACAAAAGACTAAAGAAGCGTTATTATCTAGTGAGAATAACCTAAGATTAGCAAATGATAAAGCCGATAATTTAACAGTTAAAAAATTAACTAAAAATAATCCAACAATGGCTGATAAATTTGAAACACTAAAATAAATATAATATCGCAAACAGAGTGGGGAATTATTGATTATTGGGATTGCATTCGTCAGATATCGATTTATAAAAATATGTATAGTGTAATCAAATGTAAATTATTAGGTAAACCTAAGGAAGATGAATTTAAACTAGACAAATTAATTTACTTGATGAAAATATAACATTAGTATATAGAGAAGGTTTCAAGGGAAGCATATGAATAAAAAGGATAAAATTACTTTAATAGTAGATTTGGTTGGCGGATTGGTTTTTGGTTCTCTCTTTTTTGTTATTTATACAATTAACGAGGGATTTAATTGGTATATTTTTCTTTTATGCTATGGCATGGGATTAATTTGGGGAATAAGTTTTTATTTTCTTTTTGGCTTATTTACTAAAAAAAGTAAAACACCATCTTTTGATAATAAAAAATCACAAAAAAAGCTTGAAGAATATGAATCTGAACAAGGATTAGAGAGCGTCTACAAGGTTAATGTACATATGTGGTATGGTGAAGGGATGAAACTTGAAATATGTGAAACATCTGTATATTTTAAAGAAGGTGAGTTACACATTGTTTTTGTCCATTTTGGGAAAATATTAAACGCTGTTATTAAATATGATGAGATTGATTATGCTTATATACAAAGCAATTATTTAGTTTTTGTATTAAATATGAACGATATAGTAAGCGTTCTTTTGAAAAATACAAATGGCGAAATGCTTAAAGAATTAATATTTATGCTTAAAAAATATAATATTTATGAGTTAAATAAAAGAAAGCAAGTGTTTAAACTATTTAATGATAGTGTAGGTATAAAATCAATAGAATTACAATATTGTAAGACTGATGATTCAAATAAAAAGCGACGTATGAAAAATAGAGCATTGGATTCGTTATATATAGATATAGATACTAGTGATAAATATGATAAACTATATTTTAAATACTTTCAGATAGATAGTTTTGATTTTAAATATATATCTAAATTCCAGAGTAAAGAGATTCTTATGTTAATAGAAAGAGATCAACCTGAGGATTATGAGATATTATTAGACTGGTTACATATTGCTATTAATAAATACAATGGATTTTACTTTCTTGGAATATAACATATATTTTGCACAGTAATACATTCTGAAAACAATCAGCCTTAACGATTGATTGACTCTGAAGGAGTGTTTTATGCATATTTTAAAAATGTAGTAGATATTGTTCTCTTCGGTGGGATACATGCAACAATTTTAATAGATGATATCTCAAAGGTGTTACTTGTAAGAGTATCTTTATGATTGGGATTCAAATATTTAAGATTAAAGAGATCAAAGTCTTAAATGTGATTCTTTCATTACCACCGATATCGTTATTTTCGTATTTAATGATTTATTTTATAATATGATACGATTCTCACAAAAGAAGAATCAGATTTTTTGTTTTATTCATGATAAAATTGACAAGTGATCATCTTATATTTCATAATACTAAGGGAGCCTAAATATGATAGATAGATATGAATTAAATCAAAATCAACTACCAACAATTATCGCACCACATGATTGTGTAATTGAAAAGGTTGAAATAGTTGATCAGGAATTTTTAGTTTTTCATTTTGAAAAAAATATTAATTATCACGATTCGGTTAAATATATTCGCCCTGATGCAAACTCACTCATCATGAGATTTCATTTATTAGATAGTGATTTTGAGATTTACAAATGGAAGAAAGTATTTAAAAAATATGCATATATACTTCAAGATAATAATAGAATTATCAAATTATGGAATGATAAAGAAAAAAGCCATTTGGAATATTTGTATAACTATGTGGCATATAATTCACTAATTATTGAATTATATGATGGTCAGGCTATTATGCTACAAATTGAGACTGATTATGTTGAGTTTGAATGGTTGATGGAAGCTTAATATATGATTATATAGAAAAAAATGTATACTTACACAGTTTAAGAAAGAGTACTTGGATAGGTTTATTGAATATAGAAATGTTCTTGAATGGATCAAATATTGAGATTTCAAGCATACTAAAGGAGCACTGTTATCAAAGCTGGTGCACATTATGATAATTTTGCCTTTATATCACTATAAAAAAACAGACATGAATGTCTGTGTTATTGAAAATAGTAATTAATTATAAATCAATATGAGTAAATAATTGTGAAGGGTCTATACCAAGATCCTTTTTTATTAGGTCATAAAATGTTTGATACAAATTCATGTCAGTTGCAATGCAAGATGAGAGACATTTAACTGCTGATACATACATCTCCTCTTTTCTATTGGTTGCTCTAAAGCCTAGCATTTGAACATAATAAAGATTAGGAAGTGCGTGAGACAATTTATGATTTAGGCAGAATTCAATGCCTCTTGTTGCAATTGCTAGTGATTCATCGACTTCATTTAACCTACCTAATATAATTGAAGTGTTCGCGAAAATAGGAGGTAACATAAATTTATTTTCAGTACTAATATAAATGTGTTCGGGAACATCCAACAATTTAATTAAGAGATTGAAGGCGTCCTTTTTTTTCGTCTTGACTTCAATTTGAGATATCAAATGGATATATAGGATATCTATGAAGTCATAGATTTCAGTTTTAAATAGATTCTCATAGATCTTTGACTCTATAAGTTTTGACATGACATTGATATCAGATATTACTTTTTTTTCATGCTGTAATTTTAAATATATGAAATCATAGAAATTTTTATTGCTTAAATCAAGTGAATCAACATCGATCTCTTTTAATATATCAATGCATTGGTCAAAATTTTTATTGTTTAAAGCTCGATAAGCACTGACCAACTCTGTGTAGATGAGGTGGTCTTTTTGTACGAGGCTATAAAAAAAATCATTTATACCAATGTTTAGTTTGTCACAAAACTTATTGAGCATATCTAAACGCAAGATACTATCACCTGAAACATATCTTCGGTATTGTCTATCTGTACAAATACCTTCGGTCAAATGTTCAACAGTCATACCCCTTTTTATTCTAATATTGTCCAAATGATAGCTTTGTAAAAGACTTTGATCCAATTTCATAGAGTTCTCCTAAAATACGGACATTAGGTGTCCTGTTCTAAGCTTGATTACCGGTGTATTCTATATGCACGGAGGAATTAGAATGAGAAAAAAGATACTAACTCTCTTTATTCTCATTGCGTCTTTATTCACGATGATGATGGTAAATTCAGTAGAAGTATCTGCTGAATATGACAATGCTCCTTTTGTGCCTACAAATGTTACTAGACCTTAATCATTATAACTCAAAAGACAAAAAATGACAAATTAGAGAGTAGAAGATGTAAGTTCAAAATGAACTACATTTTCGCTTGGTATTTTTAGAAAAATTAAAAAAAGAAGGAAAGTTGTATGAATATAGAAGATATTATTGAATTTGAATTAGAGGGGATTAGTAAAACAATCATTGAATATACAAATGATTGCTTTATTAAAAGTTATGCTGAAAAACTACTGACAATTAGTTATTATGAACAAAAAGATAATTTTTTAAAAGTGGTGAATCGGCTATTTGATTGGTATAGCAAACAGATTGATGATATTTTGTTAAGCCCTTTTGCTTTTAACAAAGATAATCATCAATTTTGCTATGATTTACTTAAGACTTTATCCGAAATTAATATTTAAACAAAGTTGTTAACTACATTTTGGGGTATAATGTATATAATATGCATATTTTTATGACTTTTCTAGTAATAATAAATTACAAAAAATAAAAAGAGAAATCATAGAAAGATGAAGAAAATACTATTATGGGCAAATAAGTTCTTGTTGAAGCGGTGATTGATGCATCAACTTGAAAAAACTTTTTCTAGATCATTTAGTTCACAGTATGTGAAAATAGATTTTAAATTTAACAGCCAATATCCGAGATTAGTTTCGTATTCTCTATCACAACGATTTAATGAGATAAGCCAACATATTACTGAAGGTAACAATTCAGTTAATATGGCTTTTAATTTTTACTAGATATGCAGATAATGTAAGAGGAGTCCCTTATCAAGGTGCTTATAGACAAAGAGCTGTAGCATATTTTGCAGTTGATGAGTATTCATTGTATGCAAATTATTTATCTTCATCTCAAGTCGTAGTAAATTATACTGGCTGTATATTTAAAGATGGAGCTTGGGGAGATCCAAGTTTTTCTTATCCAAGAACGATTAATGATACATATAATTATACTTCAAATGGAAATTTTAATTAATAGAGGTTAAGAGAATGATTAATATTGTGGGGAAAAACAAGACATATTTAATAAAAAATGAAAAATTTGTTGCATTAAAGGATATCCATATTAAAATTGATAAACCAGGTTTATACGTTTTCATTGGTGAATCAGGATCTGGCAAGTCAACATTACTAAATTGTATTTCAGGTGTTGATCAATGGGATGACGTTTCAATGAATGATGTAAATGGACGATGTTCTTTTATTTTTCAGGATTATCATCTTTTTAATCATATGGATGCCTATGAAAATGTTAAGTTTTCGTTAGAGATAAATCATAACAATCATACTGATTCTATAAAACCTGTTTTTAAACATTTACTAATTGATGATATCATGGATCATGAGCCTAATCAATTATCCGGGGGACAACAACAAAGGGTTGCAATAGCAAGAGCAATCCTCATTGATAAACCTTTTTTATTAGCAGATGAACCAACGGGGAATCTTGATAAAAAAAACGCCGAAGAGATTGCTCATATTCTAAAAGAAATTAGTCATGATAAAGTTGTCATTGTTGCAACCCACGATTTATCGCTTTTTATGCCGCTTGCTGATGAGATTTATAAGCTTGAACATGGAGGGATTACTGAACATAGAGTGATTAATCATAGTGATGCTGGCATGAATCTAGGATCAGAAGTAAATAAGGAATCACTAAGCATAAAACATATATTAAAGTTTGCGAGTAAAGGGTACAAAACAAAATATTCGAGGATTATTATTTTAATGCTGACATTATTGATTAGTTTTTTATTTGCATTATCAGCTACTAATATTCTTATTAATGATGATTATAGAATTAAAGAACAAAAGTTTAAAGAAGAACAAATATCTGATGTTGAGTTTGTAAAATATAAAGACAGTTTGTCTAATGGATTGGTTTATTCTATATCTAATGCAGATATTGAAACAATCATTAATCAATATAATATAAATAACTATATGTTATTTACTAGTCAAATTTCACCGAAATTTGTCTATGAAGACGAAACTATTGATGTTACAGTATCTAGGATATATAGAACGACAGACATTAATAAGAAGACTATATCAAATCATACGCACCTTGATAAGAATGAGATCATTATTACAAAGGAACTTTCGAGTGAACTTATTACAAAAATGGAATTACCTAGTGTAAATGATTTGATTGGCATGTATATTTTACTTAATAATGTTCAATTAAAGATCATTGATATTATCGACCAGAACGTAGTTGCTGGAGATAGAGTTTATAATTCATTTGAAGAAGTTAAAATAGAAGATTTGAAACACTCTATTTACATGAATGAAGAAACATATTATTTGATCAGCCATGCAACGGATAGAGACTATATTAAGGCAACAGTAAACGATAGCGAACTTGATATTAGAATCACAGATTTAAAACACTCATTTTATCAAGTGTTAGCAGTAGGAAGTTTAGATTTAGATGACAATGAAATTGTCATTGATTATGATACAGCAGTTGAACTATCGAATGGGAATGATATAGGTCAATTGATTGGTAATCAATTGGGAATAAAAATTAAACAATATACATATAATTTGGGAGAACCTATAGATTATGGGGTGGAGAGTTACATAATCAAAGGGATATTCCAACAGACTCATGAGCAAGTACCATGGTTATTTAGTGAATATGAGTTTAATAAGTTATCTTTCGAGTATGGGAGAAACAACTATCAATCAAATGCACTTAATGGCATAGTGATTGAAGGGTCTGTAACAAGTCAATTATTGAAAGAATTTAATGCTTATTCAATTACTGATTATTCATATATATCGGATGCAATTAATGTTACGTCTTCATATATTGACTCAGTGGTGCTATTAATTTCCATACTTGCAATTATATTATTAGTCATATCAATACTGATCATAATTTCATATGTTAATAATTCTATGATAACAATGAAGAAAGAAATTGGTATCTTAAAATCATTAAATATAGGTATGAAAGATATCATGAGAATTTTTGTTGCGGAGATGTTAATCATTCTTATTTCGACAACGGTCTTGGTATCAATAATCCATATATTCATTGTTCAATTGATTAATAAATTCTTGATTTCTTTAAATTTGATTTCATTTAGTTATCTATATTATAATTTATTTTCTATAGTAATTATATTTAGTATACCGGTAATAATAACACTTATATTTATGAATATTGTTTCAAATAAACTTAAGAAAATGAATTCTATAGAGTTGATAAGATATAATTAACAATAAATCAATTTGAGATTAGATAGTACCAAAAATGGTACTATCTTTTTTAAAAATATATAATATGAAATAATATGCTAAAAACAAACATTACTCTTGACTTAAAGTTAACTTCAACTTGTATAATGATTTGCAAGTTAAAGATAGGAAGATATAATTATGACTCAAGAATTGGTCTAATTTTGTGGGTAATCACGATTGAATAAAACCAATGAAATTAAATGTATGAAATTGCACAATAAAGCCCTTTATCTTTTGCTATGGAGCACAGTTTTGTGTATAATATAGATAAGTACTACGGAGGTGGAATTAATGATTTTTTTATCAATATTAAGTATTGTTGTTTTATTTGGATTTGTAATCCATTTTTTAGTGGCTGCTAATGATATACATTACGCTAGTAAATTTCTTAAGGTGAATTCAAAGAAAAAAATTAATAAGCAATTCATATTTATGGTTGGGCAAATGCTATTGGTAGTATTATCTATGATTGGTGCTAATTATGTATTGCTAGTTAAACTTAATTTTAGATATTTCAGTATCATTTTATTTATTTTTCTTTTCTTCATTTACTGCTATAATATTTATTCAATCTATGAAGGATTACCAAAGAAAACCAAAACTAAATCAAATTCTATGTTATTTTCTAGCATTTTATTAGTTTTAATCTTGTTTTTTGTATTTGGCGGTAGACCATATATGTTTGCTAATAAATACGCAGAATTAATTGATGTAGAAGAAGCTGATTTTATCACTGATATTCAAACTGTTGATTATGAAACATTGCCGCTTGTTGATAAAGCATATGGAAGTAAGCTTGGTTCTTTAAAACTGGGAGAGTATCCAGGTATTGGCAGTGAGTTTGAAGTAGGTGCATATTCAGATATCATTTACCAGGGACAGCAATATTTGGTTGCACCACTTGAATATCGAGGATTTTTTAAATGGTTGAGTAATCATAACGATGGGACACCAGGGTATATCTTAATAAATAAGGTAACTGCTGAGACTAAGTTTATAAATATTCGTGAGACTTCAGGTAAAGGATTAATCTATACACCATCAGCTTATTTCAATAAGGATTTAGATAGACATGCATATTATAATGGTTTAAGCAAGTATCGCTTAGAAAATGAATTTTTTGAAATTGATGAGTCTGGTAATCCATATTATGTATTGCAATATTCACTTCCAACAATCTTTATTAACGGTGGTGATAAAATTAACAGGATTGCAGTTGTCAATGCTATGACAGGACAAACTGATATTTACAAACCAGGGGAAGAACCTGAATGGGTGGATTCTGTATATCCTAATAGTTTAATATTTTCACAATTGGATTATTGGGGATCACTTCAGGATGGATGGTTAAATTCTATATTTGCTCAAAGAGGTGTATTACAGCCTTCAAATGGAACTAGAGTTATTATGAATGAAGGGGAGTTGTATTACTTTACTGGACTTACAAGTGCAGGAAATGATGAATCAACCATTGGTTTTGTCTACAGTGGTATGAAGACAAAAGCAACTAAATTATTTAGATTTCCAGGAGCAACTGAAGAAGCAGCGATGAATAAAGTGTTGACTTTGCTTCCACAAAACAATATTTCAACATCTTTTCCAGTCCCTATTAATGTAGAAGGTGTACCAACCTATTTTATATTGATCAAAGGCGAGGATGGACGTATATTAAGATATGTGTATGTATCTGTTCAAGATTTAGAAATAAATAGTATGTCAGAAAGTAAAGATGCAGCATATAATAATTATCTTATCAAACTTAGCGAACAAAATAATGCCTCAAGTACATTAGTGTCTGGTGTTATTACGAGTATTGCATCATATGTTGTTGATGGTAATACAATCTACTGGGTAGAATTAGATAATGATAAGAGATATAAGATTAATGTTAGTAACTTTAATGATGATGCACTTAGCTATTTTATCGGTTTAGATGTTGGTGATAGCGTATCGTTTACAGTGTTAAATATGCGAGTTGTTACGATTGTTATCGAATAAATTAAGGTTTTTATTGATATAGATATATGATATATAAAGAGTTGATATCTGAGTTTCAGTAACAACTCTTTTTCTTTAATTATGATTTTTATAATTTAATAGTTAAACTTCATATTTATGTGCTATAATATTGATGTAAGGGTTTACATTAATAAATACGACATCTCAGACCTCAAATAAAGTTTGGACACAATTGATTTAAGATAATCAATACAAATAATTGGGAGGCATTAAACATGAAATGCAGTCAGTGTGGAAAAAGTAATTTTAGGGAAGAAAGAGCATTATCTAATGAATGCATGAGAGCGATGAATGTTTATCCGTTTGTTTGCGAAAAATGTGGACATGTTGAATGGATAACAATGAAACAAGAAAATATCAACAAGGAGTTGTGTGTTCAATTGAAAAAATCACAGATGGCAAAGGTGTATATAGAGTTCTTAGGGTTCTAATTTGAATAATTAGAATTTACTAGTAAATCAAATCATCTCAATTTATTTTTGAGATGGTTTTTAATTGAAACTATAGTGGTTTGGTGTAAAGATAATTATTGATTTGTAGAGGTACTATTATTCAGGGTGTCATATATGAGCTTATTTTTGATTTTTGCTTTGATCACCTTTGCGATAATTTTGAGTGCTACTATGCCATTAGCATTGACGGTTACATGTATATTTAAACATGTGCATAAGTATATAGGCATACTAGCGGTATATATAGTAACAATCGCTCTTACTATCAGCGATGAAATAAGATTAAGAAATGCATCTCATTAGTTATGTGTTTAATTATAAACATATGAAGTAAGTAACATATATTAAATATATTATAAGAAAAGGGTGGTTATATGGGAGCTTGGGGAGCTGGAAATTTTGATAATGACTCAGCATTAGATTTATTAGATGATTTTGAAGATGTTTTGCAAAAATACTATTTGGTTGATAAGATTAGAACTTGCACGAAAGGTGAGTATGTAGATGCGGTTGATGCCAGTCAAGCATTAGCAGCAATCGAATTATTCGCAGTTGCATTAGGTAAACCATCTGATTCATTTTCAATTGATGAAGATATGCTTCCCTACGAATCAATTGATTATTATCTTAGAAATACGATGAAGAAAGAAATCGAACCTGAAGATTTACTGCTTTGCATGGAGGCATTAAATAGAATAGAGAATGCTGAACACAGTGATCTATATGATCTTTGGGCAGAGAGCGAAGACCTAGAGGAATGGCTTGATGCTGTTGAAGATCTCAAATCAAGAATAAGTAAATAGATGTGTATAGATAAAGCCGGGATAGGCTTTTTCTTTATTTAAATATTGACATTTATTAATTATAGTATTATACTATGAATGTGCATATGCACATAGGAGTGAATATATGAAAAACCTACGAAAGCGAAGATATGCAAGAAAACTAGATGGTCCAAGAAATTATGATTCTGGAAATAAATCTAAGAGAAATGATTCAGTAAATATTACATTGGATGAATTTGAAGCTTTAAGACTTTGCGATTATGAACATTTATCACAGATTGAAGCTGCTGAAGAAATGGATATCTCTAGAGCAACCGTACAGAGGTTACTTATAAGTGGTAGAAGTAAACTTACAGGATCAATTTTAAATAATCAAAGTTTTCATATTACAAATGAAACAAACAATATAAAACTTAAAGGAGAAAATAAGATTAATATGGAAGAGAAAAAAGTAATTCGTATCGCATTTCCAACAAGCGATAGACAAACAGTAGATGGGCATTTTGGGCATACAAAGGAATTCGCAATTTATCAAATTAAAGAAAATCATGTAGAAAATGTTGAGTTTATTCAAGCACCACCTCATGAACCAGGTGTTTTACCTAGATTCTTAGGTAGTCAAAATGTTGATATCATTGTTACAGGTGGTATGGGGGCAATGGCGATTAATTTATTTAAGAGTCAAAATATTGATGTAATTTTAGGTGCACAAGGATCTTTAGAAAGCAATGTTAATGAATACATTAACGGTTTTTTGAAATCAACAGGTAGCGCATGTAGTCATCACCACGGTGATGGGCACCAACATCATGGTGGTTCAAAATGTTAATTGGTATTTGTGCAAATGGGCATTCATTAGAAAGTAAAACAAGTAATCGCTTTGGTAGATGTGATTATTTTGTAATCTATGATGATGTATCAAAAGATAAAAAATTTATTGAAAATACTGCTAAAGAAGATGTGAGTGGCGCTGGTGGTAGGGCTGTAAAACTATTATCTGATGAAGGTGTTGGTATTGTTTTAGCACCAAAAGTTGGTCCTAAAGCACTTGCTGCACTTGATGGGTTTGAAGTTAAAGCATATGAATATAAAGATGGTATGAATGTTGAAGAAGCAATCATAGCCTACTTAAATCACGAATTACCTTCAATTGAAAAACCTCACGTTAAAAATAAATGAAAATAGCAGTATTAAGTGGAAAAGGAGGCACAGGAAAAACAACAGTTTCTGTGAACCTTTTTTCTAGAATGAAAGATGCAACTTTAATTGATACGGATGTCGAAGAACCGAATAGTCATTTGTTCATTAACCATGAAGTAGAAAGTTTTGAGGATGTGTATAAAAAGTATCCAATTGTCGATGAATCAAAATGCGTTTTATGTGGTGCATGCGGAAACTTTTGCAAATTTAATGCTATTCTACCGACTAAAAAGAAAGTGATTGTATTTGAGGATTTATGTCACGATTGTGGAGGATGTAAGCTAACTTGCAAGTATGATGCAATCACTTATCAGAAAAAATCAATTGGTAAAATTATACATACTAAGACGAGTAAGAATAAGTCTTTTTTGTATGGGAATTTAAATGTTGGAGAAGTGTCCGGAATTAGTTTAATCGCTCAATTAAGATATTTAACAGAACATGATGATCTTGTTATCATCGATAGTCCACCAGGGACAGCATGTTCAACTGTTGCAGCTGTTAGTGATGTTGATTATGCTATTGTTGTTACTGAACCAACACCATTTGGCCTTAGTGATATGATGATGGTTGTTGAACTATTGCGAGAAGAAAAAATTAATTTTGGTGTTGTTATCAATAAAGCACACTTAGGTACTAATGATATCTATGAATACTTAGATCGTGAGCACATTGATTTAATCACTGAGATTCCTTTTGATAAAAAGTATGCAAAACTTTATTCAACAGGAAAAATAATATCGGACTACAGTCAAGATTTCGCAACAAGTATAGATAAAATTATTGATCATCTCAAAGCGGTGAACATATGAGAGAAATTGCTATAATCAGTGGAAAGGGTGGCACAGGGAAAACAACTTTAACGCTATCTATTTTGCCATTTTTAGACAACTTTATTATTGCTGACTGCGATGTTGATGCACCAGATTTAAAAGTAATTTTAGGAGATGAGATTACGGCATCAAAGGATTTTATAGGATTTCAAAGACCTGTGATTGATAAGGATAAGTGCATTCATTGTAATTTGTGCTATAATCATTGCAATTTTAATGCGATAACACCGGACATCACATTGAAATCAAACGCTTGTGAGGGGTGTAGTGTTTGTGAACTTGTCTGTCCTGTTGATGCGATTACGATGGAAGATTATGTTATAGGTAAAATCTATAATCGAAATACTCCATTTGGAAAAATGATTGATGCAAGACTTATACCAGGAGAAGAATCTAGTGGTAAGCTTGTGAGTGAAGTAAGAAAACTTGCAAAGTCGAACGCTTTAGAATTATCAAAAGATTTGATTGTCATTGATGGATCGCCAGGCATTGCATGTAATGTGATTGCGACAATTACTGGAACTACAAAAGCAATCATTGTCACTGAACCTACAATTAGTGGATTACATGATCTAAGAAAAGTTTTAGCACTTACAAAGAGTCTATCAGTTCCTTGTGAAGTCGTTATTAATAAATATGATCTATCGATGGAAAAAACTAAAGAAATAGAAAGTTTTTGTTATAGTGAGGGTGTTCAGATCACATTAAAGATACCATTTGATAAACGAATTGTAGAAAGTACTTCACAATTAAAAATCGCATCAATTGATGATATACCATTCTTTAAATCAGATGAGTGGGGTTGCTTCATTGATCGTTTTAAAAATTTATAGAGACAAAAAAAGACAAACCATTGTTTGTCTTTTTTAATGAATTATTTAATTTAATCTGCAACAAGCATATTTAAAATATTATATGAGATATTTAACAATGCTTGTTGATCTTGAGTAAAATCAAAGTTTGCTTCTTGGAAGGCTTGATCGTATTGAGGTATAGAATTGCTAGTACCAGGTTTTATATTGCTATTACTTGAATATAACTTGACAGATTGAATTTGCAAATAATCTAATGCACTTATCTGTTCCTCAGTTAAACTGATGGATAACCTTTTTTCGATATATTGTATTTTAGATATATAAAGATTATATAACGAACTGTTGTTTTTCATTTCCTTTAAATCATTAAAAATTACAATATCATTTAGTGCTAATGACATTTGATGGCTTTCTATTGCAGTTTTTAATTCAGAAGAGTTGTAGTTTAATATAGTTTCAAAATCCATGTTTTCTACAGTAGAGAGATTATCTAATAGTAAAATTAGGTGAGTGTATAAATCAAGAGTATTATTATCTGATGACTCACCATAAATATGTTGATACAAAATGACAAAGTCATCGGTAGGATTACCAGTATTTTTTAATATGCCGGATGCATCATAATTTGTATAAGTAAAAGAATCCCAATCAAATACCATGCTTGAATAAATACTTGGTGATGTATCATATGAATAAGGTCCACCACTTGCAGCACATCCAACAAGTGATACAGATATCATAATAATTGAGATTAATACACATAACTTTTTCATTTTGCACCTCCTTCAGTCGTATTTTATCAATCAGTTATGACAAAACAGTGACAAGTTTATTTTAGATTTTTGATTTGTACTTTTGCGACAACTTCTCCGTTATCATTAAAGATTTTATAAGGATATCCATAGAGCTCAGATATTTGTTTTACTATGAAAAGTCCAAGACCAGTACCAGAAGAATTCTTGTTTTTAATTCGATAGAATGAATCAAAGAGTTTGTCTAGTTCAGATTCATTAATCATACCTTTATTTCTTACTGTGATATGATAATCATCACCGATGAGTTCACCATTGACTTTAATAATTCTTGATTCACTGTAGATAATCGCGTTTTTGACAAGGTTGGTAACTAAGATATTTAAAAGTTCTTCACTCATGATAAGATGTCCTGAACTGATATTTGTATGAATAACTTTTTGGTGTTGACTAGCAAAAGTATTCATTGAATCAGTTACTTCATTAATAAAGGATGAATCAGTTACATGACCATCTTTTCTTTTATCTTCTAATCTTAATGTGTATGTTAAATCTTGCGTGATGTTTTCAATTGTTGATATTTGGGTTAATAATGCTTTTAAGTATTTATCTTTGTCTTTATATCTTCCAACACCATCTATCATGCCTTCAATCATACCTTTCATGACTGCGAGTGGTGTTTTTATTTCATGATTAATGGTCATGATGAGTTGTTTTTTCTTTTCTTCCTGTTCTTTTTCTAAATCAATATCAGTTGTTAATTTTAGATTTGCGTCATTCAATTGTTGATATGTTTTTTGAAGATTGAATGTCATCTCATTGAGAGAGGATATTAAATCTTGGAATTCATCGTGACGTTTTAAATTGATTTTCTTATTGAATACGAGACTTGATATATTCTTGGCATAAGCATTAATCTTTTTAATAGGACTTGATATGTTTGATGATATCATCATCGATATGATAAAAATTGCGATGACCATAAATATAGATTGTGTCATATTGATTCTACTTAATACGGTATCAACATTTTGAAGTGATTGAATACGAGTTTGAATAATCAAATAGTCACCACCACCATCAAACTCATAGATGTAGTTGATATGATATACATCACCAACTAGTTCTAAATGATAGGTGAGATTACCATCAATTACTGATTCTTCGTTATCGAAAATATCAATAACAAAATCGATAATCTCTGATTCATCTAAATAGTTAGGACCGATAGATTGAACGAGTACATTATCAGTAACTCTGAGAAAAGCTGTTTCGCTGGATAACTGAATAAGTTCTGTATCCTGAAGACTTGTTTGTCTATCTATATCATTAACTGAATTCATAATTGATTGCTTAACATTTTGAATATTTTCTTCAATATATAGTGGAGAAAACCGTTGATAAGATAAGTACATATTGAAAAGGAAAACAAGTGAAAAAGATATTAACATCATTAAAAATGTTTTAAAAAATATGTTTATTCTCATGTTTCCCTCCTTATTTTATATGTTAATTTTCAAATTTGTATCCTGACTTATAAACTGTTTTTATATAATCGGATGCACCTAGTAGTTTCTTTCTTAATCGTTTGATATGTGTATCTACAGTTCTTTCATAACCATAATAATCATATCCCCAGATGAGATTTAATAATTCTTCTCTAGAGTAGACTCTACCTATGTGACTTACAAAGAGTGTGAATAGTTCCCATTCTTTTTTATTAAGTTCGATAGGAGTGCCATCAACTTTTATTTTGAATTGATCAAAATTATATTCGATGATGCCATATCTTGATATATCATCAGGTGCCTTGTGGTCATATCTAGCAAAGATTGCTTTAATTTTTTTAATAACGACTTTAGGGCTATACGGTTTTGTTACATAATCATCGATACCCAAATCATATCCCTTTAATAGGTTATCTTCATCGTTAAGTGCAGATAACATGATGATAGGTACATCTGATGTTTCCCTAATCTTTTTACAAATATCAAAACCGTTCATATGAGGTAACATAATATCTAGTAAAATCAAGTCAAATAAAGATTCATGAATTTGATCTAATGCTGAAATTCCATCATAGACTTGAACGATATTTGCTCTGGGATATTGATCTTCAATATAGTCGTGTAAAAGGTCATTAAGATGTTTCTCATCTTCAACGATAAGTATGTGCATATAGTCACCCCGTTTATAGTAATTCTTTATAAATATAATAACATATATTTATATGAAATATCTCTACCCCTTCGGATTTGCCACAAATTTGTCATATAAACAACATACTTTTGTCACAATTATTAATTATAATTAAAATGAAAAACGAATAAGGGAGAGATAGTATGAAGAAATTACTTAGTATAATAATGATTGCAAGTTTGTTTTTACTAACCGCGTGTAGTGGTGAATACCGAAGTGATCCTTTAGATGGAATCTACAATAATGGATTTAATGGTTCAGGGTCTAACATGGATGGATCAAATGATGGAGAAACCTACGCTGTTCGCATAGAAAATGAATTTATAAGTGTTTCTGATATGCCAGTGTCAACATTTTCAACTGATGTTGATACTGCATCATATACGAACATTAGACGCATGATTAATGAAGGTTCAATGCCAACACCTGAAGCGGTAAGAATTGAAGAAATGATAAACTATTTTGAGTATGATTTAGAAGGTCCACAAGGGGATGAGCCAATACATGTAACATCAGAATTAAGTGTTGCACCATGGAATGAAAATCATCAATTATTGATGTTAGGAGTAAAAGCACCTGAAGTAGTAGTTGAACAGAGCGAAGGAATGAATCTAGTATTTTTAATTGATGTATCAGGTAGTATGAGCACTGATAATAAATTACCTTTATTAAAAGATGCGTTTGAGATTTTAATTGATCAATTATCACCATCGGATAGTATATCAATTGTTGTCTATGCAGGAGCAGCTGGTGTTGTATTGGAAGGTGCCGATAGTGCTGCTGATATTAGAGATGCGTTAAAAAGTTTAAAATCTGGTGGGTCAACAGCTGGAGGAGAAGGTATCAAGCTTGCATATGAAATTGCAGAAAGACATTTTATTGAAGGTGGAAATAATCGTATATTGATTGCTACTGATGGAGATTTCAATGTTGGCATGTCTAATACTGATCAATTAAAAGCATTGGTATCTGAAAAACGAGAATCAGGTATATGTTTAAGTGTGTTAGGATTTGGTACTGGTAATATAGATGATGAATTGATGGAGACTTTAGCTGATAATGGCAATGGTGCTTATTTTTATATTGATAATTATGAAGAAGCTGAAAAAGTATTTCTTTATGAATTAAATGCCACTTTATACATGGTTGCTAAGGATGTAAAACTTCAAATTGAGTTTAATCCTGCAAATGTTAAGGGATATAGATTAATTGGTTATGAGAATAGAATATTAAATTATGGTGATTTCATTGATGATGCAAAAGATGCTGGTGATATGGGCTCAGGTGATGTTGTGATTGCATTTTATGAGATTATTCCAGCTAATTCAACAGAATATGTTGAGCAAAAGACATTTGAAGATAAACCAAATGATCTACGCTATAATGGAGAAAACTATGAAGAAGAGTATTTGAATCTTGATATTAGATATAAAAATCCAGAAGCTGATACATCAGAACTCATTTCTTATCAAGTATTACGTAATTCATTGACTGATAGCCCAAGTGAAACATTCAGATTTGCGAGCAGTGTCGTTGAATTTGGATTAATCATAGCAAATTCAAAATATAAAGCAAGTGCGAGTCTACAGGAAGTTTTGGAAAGATCAGAGGCCTCAATAGGCGATGATGAACGTGGATATCGGTATGAGTTTTATCAACTCGTCCAAAAAGTCATCAGTTTACAGGATTAATATAAGCATATAGCATTGGGTTGAATCGATTTGATTCAACCTTTTTTATAGATTAGTAATGATATAATAGGACTATAAATATTATGGGAGATATATATGTATATAACAAAAGAACAAGCTAGAAATTTTATGTTACACAAACAGGGTTTGCTAGGTGAGTATAAATTTCATGATAAAAGTGATATTTTGGATTTTTTCAAACAAGTAGGATGTATCCAGTTTGATCCTATTGATATTTGTGGAAGGAATGCAGATTTGGTGTTGTTTTCAAGAGTAGAGAACTATGATAAGTCCTTTCTAGATGAACTTTTATATAAGGATTATTTATTAGTTGATCAATGGGATAAAGTTATGTCTATATACCCAATATCTGATTGGCCAAGTTTAAAAAACATTAGGTTAGATAACCAAAAAACATATGACAAACATCTTCATGAGCACAGGGATAAAATTAATCACATCTATCAAATGTTTGAAGATAACGAATACTTAAATGCGAATGATTTTGATTCAACGGAAGAAGCAAAGTTCTTCACATGGCGTCACCAAAAGCTCAGTAAGGCAATCATTGATTATCTCTTTTTCAAGGGTGATTTAATCATTCATCATCGCGATGGTGTTAAGAGATATTTTGCACTTGCCAAAAATCACATTGATGAACATTTGTTAAATCAAGACGATGTTTTCAAATCTATTGAGGAATTTCACAAATTCCAAATTAAGCGAAGAATATCCAGCGTAGGTATGCTAGCTGCTGGTCCTTCAGATGCATATTTAGGATTAGGATTTAAGACCGCTGAGCGAAGAAAATATATTGCTGAAATGGTTGATAACAATGAACTTGTAGAAGTTCAAATCAAGGATATCAAAGAACCATATTATATATTAAAAGAAGATGTTGATATGATATCATTTGAGCAAGATGATCATAAACGCATTGAGTTTATTGCACCACTTGATAATTTCATATGGGACAGAAAACTTATTAAGAAAATATTTGATTTTGAATATCGATGGGAAATATATCATCAACCTCACTTGAGAAAGTTTGCACCATATGCGTTACCAATCCTATATGGCAACAAGTTTATTGGACAGATTGAAATGTCTCTAGACCGAAAACAAAATATTTTAATTGTTAAACACATATGGTATAAACATAAAAAGATAAATCAAGATATTAAAAAACTCATGAAAAAAAGGATTAAGGATTTTGCTAAATTTAACTCATGTAAAAAGATTGATATGAGCAAAACAATTGAAGAGGTATATCAATAAATTGATATCTATAAAAGATATTTAGTGATATAATAGGCTTCGGTTGATAGGAGTGTTATTTATGAGAAAACCCGAATTATTGGCTCCAGCTGGATCCAAAGAAGCTTTTTATAGTGCAATTCATGCAGGGGCTAATGCGATATTTATGGCTGGATATCGTTTCGGTGCTAGAGCTTATGCAGAAAACTTTGCAGAAGAGGATTTAAAAGAATCTATTAGATATGCACATCTGCATGGCGTATCCGTTTTTGTAGTCGTTAATACATTAATCTTTGATGATGAAGTCAAAGATGTTTTATCATATACTGATGTACTTGTTAAAAATCATGTGGACGCATTAATTGTTCAAGATATCGGGTTAATAAAATTATTGGTAACAAGATATCCAAATGTTCATATCCATGCATCAACACAAGTTAATGCACATCATGTAAGTCAGGTTAAGTTATTAAAGTCACTCGGTGTTAAACGTGTGATCTTAGCAAGAGAAACACGCCTAGATGTTATTAAAGAAATCAAAAAAGAAGTTGATATAGAACTAGAAGTGTTCGTCCATGGTGCACTATGTGTATCTTATTCAGGAAACTGTCTAATGAGTTCTATCTTAAATGATCGAAGTGGAAACAGAGGTGCATGTTCATACAGTTGTAGACTTCCATATCAACTCATTGAAGATGACCAAGTTGTTTCTGATGAGTCATATCTTTTAAGTGCTAAAGATTTAATGACCATAGAATATATAGATCAACTCATTGAAGCTGGTATTGACTCATTTAAAATAGAAGGAAGAATGAGAAGAAATAGTTACGTCGCACAGACTGTGATGAGTTACCGAAAAGTAATTGACGCATATTTTGAGCATAATAGTATCACATTAGAACCTGAAATAGATAGACTTAAGAGAGTGTTTAATAGAGAATATACAAAAGGGTTTATGTTAAATGAAAAACCTAAAGATATCAATAATAATTTTCGACCTAATCACATTGGTGTAAAGATTGGTGAAGTTGTCGGATACGAACCTAACTACGCACTAATCAAACTAACTGAGAGCCTAGAAAATGGTGATGGGTTTAGAATTATAGGCGATACAGAATATGGTAATCTAGTTACTTTTATGAGACGTCAAAATGGCAAAGTCATCAAAAAAGCAAATGCACATGATACTATTTTACTTAAGGTTAAAGAAAAAGTTTTAGTGGGTTCTATCATATATAAAACAAATGATAGTGTGCTTGAAAAAAACATATCATTATATTTGCATGACCATACTCAAGTAGTTCCGTTAAAGGGCTATGTGAAGGCATTTGTTGGTATGCCTCTTGAGTTTGAAATCATTGATGAATTTGATCACCACGTGCAAGCGGTCTCAGATAATAATTTAGAGTTAGCTACTAACAAACCTGTAACAAAAGAACAGATTAAAAAGCAGTTTTCTAAGTTTGGTGGCACACCATACTACATGGATCAAATTGAAGTGTACACAAAAGAACAAGCATTTGTGAATCTATCAGAAATTAATAAGTTACGACGAGAAGCTACAGAAAAACTTAATGAGATACGTGTTCAAAGAGATGATGCAGTGATTGTTAAATCTAAAATCGAATCGAATTTTACTTATGATGAAAACGAACGCTTAGTTGTTAAAGTTCATACTCTAGAACAGTTAGAAGTTGCAATCAATCAAGGGATTAAAGAGATATATTATGATGATTTATTGGAAGGAAAGGTTCCTAAAACATCGAATATTATTTTTATTCCAGTGAGAAGACGCATAATTGAAAACTTATCATATGACATCAAAGGACCTACTGTAGTTAATGAATTGGGTAGTCTATACTTAAATCAAGGTGAAAATGATTTGATTGGTGATGAATTTATGAATGTCACTAATATATACTCAGCTGCACTGTTATCGCATTACCAAGTTAAACGTGTGACATTATCTTCTGAATTGAATAAGGAACATGTGATAAACTTTTCAAAGCGATATCAAGCTGTATTCAACCAAATACCTAATCTGGAAATGATTGTTTATGGACATAAAGATTTAATGATATCAAAGTATTGTCCAGTGGCTAAATCTTTTGGTCATCAACCTCACTGCAATCTATGTTTCAAACATCAATATTACTTAAAACATAGGGAACATGGAACATTCGCTTTGATCAATGATGGTCAATGTAACATGAGAGTGATGGACTCTAAAGCAATCAATTTAATTAATGAGATTGAATTACTAAGAACAGCAAACATCAAAGCATTACGATTAGATTTCACATCTGAAGGAAGTTTGGAGACTGAAAAAATCATCAAGGATTTTCAAAATGCGATGAGGCATGAGCCATATTTGGTTGAAATGAATCAATATCGAAAAGGGCATTTTAATCATTAAGAGTTTAGTTTTCTCAATATATTAGATAAAATAAGATATGAATAACAATAACCATGGGGTTACTATGAAAAAGTATATATTAAAACCTGAAATTGGTGTTGCAGCAGCATTTATTTACTTGGTTACTAGACTATTTCATTGATTATTCTTTTAATAATCTCATTTGGGATATTGCCAACTCTAATAAGAACTTCTTATCAATTAGCATATTATCTAGTAAGATTTGGGCAAAACATAAATGTTATCCAAAATATGAGTAGTAGAATATTTATTGTCTCTAGTTTCTCAAGCATTGTTTCATCAGGATTTTATATTATATCAATGGTTTGTGTGATTTTTGGATTACTGATTAAACAAAAACGAAATCTACTCATGACAATTTTTATTATCATATCGTGTTTATCACTTTTAAGTGCTTTAATCATTAGAATGATTTTTGATACGCCATATGATTATATGATTTCACTTCATTATTGGTTATCAACATTACTCAATTTTGTATTAAATGCTATTGTGTACTTTGTAGTTGTTTATCTTGCAACATCAACTGAAGAGACATTAGAACCAAATTATCAAATTTAAACATAGAAAAAGGACTTTAACTTATAAAGCCCTTTTAATTTTATTAAATCCTAATAATTGGCATTAATAAATCTAATTGCTTACTAAAGAAATCGTTCTTTGGGTCACTGAAATAGTCATAATCTGTGATTTCTTCTAACCATTGATGATCATAAGTGCTATCTTTTTTAATATATTGCACATCAAAATCATAGGTGTTAGATTCCCCAATCATTTTATTTAATCTTTGCCAATTTTCAAATATATTTGACATTGAAGTGGTCAGTGAAGCGTACAATCCACCTTTGAGTTCTTTCATTACTTCACCGCTATAGTCTTTTGTAACTGTTATCCATATCTCATAGCCATATACAGGATTACCATTACTAGGATTTGGATTGTTGAAACCAAAATGTCTAAATTCTTTTAGCTGGTGTTTTTTAATAAATGCATTTGCAAGCGCATGTGCATCATCCTCTGGTGTTTCACTCAGAGCTTTGAAAGAAACGACTTTAGTTCTAGGTAGGTTAACGATTCTTAAAATTTCATCTAACATTTTATTACTCCTTAATATGATATTAGGATCTTTTAATGAAAGTTCGAGAGCTTTGAAGAATGGATTATTATTTTCCAATAATAAACTTATGAAGTTGTTGAGGATTGCGGATAACTGATTGTATTGTTCAATCTTATCTTTAAGAATTGTCTTTTTATGATAGAGAATCTGAATCAGATCTATAGAATTAGTCGCAGAAAAGATCTGATCAATTTCTTTTATGCTAAAATCTAATTCTTTTAGTAGACAAATCTGACCAATTCGCTGTTCAGATTGAACATCATAATAGCGATAGTTATTCTCTCCACGAGAACTTTTGATAATACCTTTTTCTTCATAGTATCTCAACATGCGGTTTGAAATGTGATATTGAGCACTAATTTCACCAATCTTTTTCATTTTAATCACCTATTTATATTTTAGAGTATGACACAATGTCAAGGTCAATAGTATTATATCAAAAAGTTACAAGACTTATTTAAATGTAAAAAAAGACAAAATTTAATCTGCCTTTTTATTTGCATAAACTTATGGTCTTACGGTTTAAACCATTGTATTAATCTTATCAATAGCATAAGTTTCAATTAAACCTACAGCATAACCAACAACTTCATTGTTTAATGCGACAATTTGAGGATCTAACATATAACTGATAAATTCATGTGCCATATCAACTTGTTTAGAAGTCTTAAGAATAAAGATATTGAAATCTGATTAAATTTGTTCAAGCGTTCCATCCTTAGCTAATTGGAGGTATGGACTGTCTAAGTAGTTATCGGTATAAGTGAGTTGTGAAATATTATACATGCCATTACTAACAAGAGTTGTTGCCATCATTGAATCATAAATAGTTTCTACACCAGATATATGTTACATCAACAAAGTAATATTGATACCTTGACAGATTAGGTATAATTAGATTATAATATACCTATACAGATTAGGTATGGAGGAATTTTTATGCACGACAAGATTAGAAGATATGTTTATTACTTTTTAAGATTTGATTCTAGCGAGGGAAATCAAGAAAAGAAAGAAGAAATCATCAGCAATTTAATCGATCGGTATGATGCGATATATGAAGAGACTCATGACGAGTCATATGCATATATTGAAACGATTAAAACCATCGGTGATTTTGTTGATACTAAAAAGGAAAAAAAACTAGAAACTTACAAACCGAACTTTGCAGAAATGTTTTTGATTGCATCAACAGTTCTATCAGTATTTGGATTAATTATTGTATTGCTTAATGCTGTCTATGGTAGTTTAGTGATTGCTACTAGTATTGTGTTTTTTGCTGTTGGTGCTGTTTATCTATATCAACAAAGTCAATATGTTAAAGAGCATGATTATGATATTGATAAGCATAATTATTATTTGACTAAGACATTTTCGTATGTAAAAACAAATGGTATTTTTTGGTCTATAGCAACTGCATATTTAATTACGATGATTGTATATTCATTAATGATCACTTTTGCAGGACCAATAACAATTTCCGGTGATAATGCTATTGACAGTATATTTTCAATCATTTTGTTTTTTGCAAGTATATTTGTCATTACATTTATTATTATATTATTAATATTTATACTTATATATAAGAAATCAATGTTAAAATATGAAAAACTAACGGGGTTAAAAAGTTTAAAATCTGCAAGTAGTATAGCAGTTGATTTCATCAATGATGATAAAAATAGTAAGATATATACAAAAAAAGATCCAAGAATTATCATCCAAATATTCTCAGTTTTTTCGATTTTTTCTAGTCTTTTCTTCATTGAAAATATTATTAGGATTATTGGTGATTATAATTCTCATATCGTGTATTCAAACGAAATTTTAACAGAAATGTATATCATACCATCGGTAGCAAGTGGTATCTTAGCTTTATCACTCATTACTGTTGGTGTACTAGGATTTATTAAAGTCATAAAGAAAAAAATGTTCATGTATATTTTCTTTTTTGCCATTGTAGTTGTAACCTTGGTGGGTAATCTTCTTTTATATCAATTTAGTTTTGTCTTTGCAATATTGTTTTTAGTTGTTATATGTTTGGGTATGGCTATATTTGAATTCATTAGAAATAGGAGTTAATTAATGACAATACAAGGTGATGCTTTAAGAGGTCATACGGATATGATGATATTAAGTATTCTTAATAAAAATGATTCATATGGCTATGAAATAAATAAAACATTAGAAGAACTCAGTGAGAGTTCTTTTACGCTTACTGAAGCGACCCTTTATACGAGTTTTAAAAGGTTGTTAGAACTCGGATATGTTGTAAGTTATTGGTTAGATAGTGAAACTGGGAAAAAACGTAAATACTATTCAATTACCGAAATGGGTAAACACTATTTAGAAAATCAAATATTAGAGTGGCAGCATACAAAAAGAATTATTGATGATATTATCAAATATTAATATAACAAGGGAAGGCACATGATGAGTATGTGTCTTTTTTAAATAATTCATGTATAATGAAGGTAGTAATTACGTTTTATTAAATATATATAAATGAGGTATAACATGATAGAAACAAGAAAAAAAATAGCACTACTCATCGATTATGATAATTTTAACCAAGAAAAGTATTTACCAATTTTATTTGATGAATTAAATGAAATTGGGGATGTATTGATCAAATATGCATTTTACTCAAATTTAAACGATGGTACGATTAGAGAAAAATTTATTAAATATGGAATTGAACCAATGAGTCAAATTGCATATTCAAAAGGGAAGAACGCAGTAGATATTAGAATGACCATTGAAGCGATGAATCTTTTAAGTAAAGATTATATTGATTCAATTTGTCTAGCAACATCAGATAGTGATTTTACACCTTTAGTGTACCAACTACAAAAGAATAATCGTTATGTCATTGGTGCCGGAGATAATAAGGCGTCAAATGCATATATGAATGTATTTAATGATTTTATCAGTGTTGAAAAGATTAGTGGACAAGCTGAAGAGGTTTCTAGTAACAATAAGAAGAAACCAGATAATAAGAAATACATTGATAAGTTAGTTAAAATTGTTAATGAGATTATCGAATCAAATCACGATGAAGATGGATTCGCAGATTTTAGTTATGTAATAAATATGCTAAAGAGTCAAATGAAAGATTTCTCACCTAAGAATTATGGTGCTAAGAATAAGCAAGCATTACCTTTTTTTACATACAAGTTAAAATCAAAATATACGTTTAAACATGAAGGTACCCTTTGGTTTATTAAAATTAAATAAATAAAAAATGGTGCTCACGATAATTTTGTGAGCACCGTTTTTATGTAGTTTGTCTATCTTTTTTGCTAAATAATATAAATATTGATCTTACTAATGGCCCTACAATAAATAATTGTAAACCTATAGCCATGGGGAAATTAAGTACTGTCTTTGTGATATATGTTGCAATAAATCCAGATTCCATATTGTTAAATAATAATGTTGCAATTAAGCTCATCAATGGGCACATGATGCATACGAT
Organism: Acholeplasmataceae bacterium; assembly: GCA_965140505.1. Lineage (GTDB taxonomy): Bacteria > Bacillota_I > Bacilli_A > Acholeplasmatales > Acholeplasmataceae > WOFB19. Next base: position 1,081,910 of record OZ223250.1, on the reverse strand, counting down.
TGATATAGATATCGCTAGTGTTATAGCAATTGGTCTATCTGTTGGTTTAACGATTTTAAAAGCTATTCTTCTTGCAAGTAATCCAACAAATGATAATTCTAAGATGACTGCAACTGGCCACATGATTATTATTTCATGAAGTGCGTATCTGAACACTTGATTGGTTAGACCACCTGTCTCAAGCGAGATATTATATACGATCATGAAATATACCATGACAAAAGCCATGAAGATACTAAATAATATACGAGCTTTGGTTGTTTTTGGCATGTTTGTTTCTCCTTATCTTTATATATGTTTATTTTGTGTTGTTCAAATCTTATATAAAGATATGTTTCCAATTAGACCAAAATATTTTATACCCAAAATACTATATCACACTTTTGTTTTTTGTGTAAGCTAATTCTTATATTTATTTTATATAATTGACGTGTTACAATATAATTAAACATTACATGATAAGGGGAATAACAATGAAAAAAACATGTATTTTAGCATTAACTAGCTTTTTGGTATTAATATTATCCAGTTGTGGCATAGTAGCAGCAGCTCAACTATCTTCAGAATTATCAAATTTAGATGCATTAGATGAGTATCACATGGAGACGACAGCAATCACGAAGATTTATGATGGAAGTGCTCTACTAAGTTCTGAAACAGCAGTTTCTGAATTTACGATTGGATTTGATCCTTTTTATATTTTGATGGATGATGGAAGTACAAAAACATATATTGAAGAGGCGGTTGGTTCTGAAGGTGAAGATGCTTATGCAATCTACACTTTTCAAGATGAAGATGAATTGGCTTTAGATTATACATGTGTATGGTTTGAGATATGGGATTATATTCCACAAAAATATAACATAGATATAGATAATATACAAGCAAATAATACATTTGCTGGAACAGTTAAGAAACAGGGCAACGGATATTTAGTTGAATCAGATTTAAATCAATTATTTAATGAAAGTCAAATGCAAGAGTTTACAAAAACTGCCTCAAACGCTGGTGTTAAACTAGATGATGAAAATAGTAATGCAACCGTATATTATGAGTTTTTAGAAGATCAAATTAATATGAACATAGAAGCAAATATTTTGATGGGTAAGTATAGCATCAAAATGAGCACTAAATCAGTGATTACTACAGATGATTACGAAACCATTGATATTCATTCAAGCGATTTTAGAATTTATAGTGATCATTTTACATTTGATGATGCAATCAGTTTAACTAACGCATATAAACCAGTTTATAATACATTGACATACCGATATTCGTACGATTATTATAAAGTATATTTAGAACCAGGATATTACGCGATGACTTGTGACATTTCTAAAGGATACTATTCAGGTGCAGTATTTGATTTTTATAATAGCGACAGAGTAGTCATTCATCCTGAATTATCCGATTATAAGGTTGAAGCTTCCGTATATCCACAACAAAGTAATATTTTTCAAATCACAAGTTCGGGATTTTATTATTTAGGCATAAATAATCAAGGAATGATTACATATAATTTTACGATAAATCCTATCTCTAGTGTTGCAGCATACTTATCAGAGTAAATATGAAAAGTAAAGTTAACTTAGTTTTTATTATACTAGGTATGTCTATTTTGTTATTTAGTTGTTCGGAGTCTTATAGAACAGTACTTAACTTTAATCGCGATGTTAAAAATTTTCTAGCATCTAATACTTATCATGTTAACCAAGACATGACTTGAAAGTATATGATAACAAGCATGTTGAACTATCAGCTACCACGGAAACAAATTATGCAGATGTGAGTAGATCTCCATATCAAGTTGATATCAATAAAGGTAGAGAGTGGTCATATTTTGTTTATCAAGAAGAAAATAAACTATTACATGCTTATAATAGTTATCTATATGATGATATAGATTATATTGTTGCTAACCCAATCGATATTAAATATGTAGATTATGAGTTTTCAAATCACGATTTCCCATTTGATTATAGTATATATACAATAACAAAAGAAGATGATGGTTATCATGTTACAGGAAATATAGAGGAAGTACTTTCAACTTCTGAGATTCAGATGATCAGAGATGTTTATGAGTCTAATGGTTATGAATTTAATCAAGATGATATCAGTTTTGAATATTTGATACAAATTGAAGAAGATATGATCACTCTACACTTGATATGAATGTTAATATCAGTGATTTGACAGCTGAGATTCAGATTATTTCTTGTTATACATATGATGATGTTGTATTAGTTGATTTAAATGATTCATATGTTTTTAGAATAGAAGAGAATAACTCAAGTTTTGAAACTGCAATTGAACTACATAGTTTTGATGAAAAAATCATCACAACCTATGGAACAGAGGGTATAAGTGATTATTATAAAATGCACTTAGCACCAGGCTACTATAGAATTGATAGTACGAGAGAAGAAATACTTGATTATGAGATAGGTATAGAAGTATATGATACCAGTTTAAATGAAATAGATGCAAAAATCTATGAAGATATCATAGCAACTGATTTTACAGAAATGAATAATATCTTCTATATTGAAGATGATGCTGATTATTATATAAAAATCCAAGAAAAACCCTTTGGTTATGAACTAAAACTAGCACAGTTAGGAAATACCTTCAGCAGTGAGACGATTTCATTATCACAAGGTAGAAAAGAGTTTTATTTACCACCTGATTCAGACATATTACATCTTCATATTACAAATGATTGTAAAAAGATAACATTAGTATCTGAGACATATACATATCTATATCTTTTTGAAATGAATGCAGAAGGCATACTAAATGAGATTTCAATGATTGATTTAATGTTGTCTCAAACTCAAACTATTTCTCAAGATTGTAAAGATATTTATATTTTAAGAAATCAAAGATATAGTTCAGATGATGAAGTGCTTGTTACTGTTGTGCTTGAACCATGAAACAGTCATGGTTAATATACACATAGCATAGGTGTTGTTTAACAAAGGGAGAAAATATGAAATACAACATTGGGAAAAAGACCATTGATTTAATCAATGGTGAAAGCATAGCGTATATCGACAAGGGCGAGAGCGATAATGTTATCCTTTTAATTCATGGAAATTTAGCGTCATCAGCAACCATGATTACTTTAATTGATGAATTAAAGGATAGTTATCGGGTGATTGCACCTGACATGAGAGGATTTGGCGACTCTAGTTTTGTTAATGATTATACTGAACTAAAGGAATTAGCATTTGATATATTTTTATTCTGTGATGCATTAGGCATTAAAAAAGCCCATGTTATGGGCTGGTCTACAGGTTTTGGTGTTGCCATGGAACTGGCTTTATTAAGCCCTAATCTAGTAAAGTCATTATATAGTTTAGAGGGTATGAGTGTTAAGGGGTATTATTCTAGAAGACTCGACAAAGACGGGAATGTTTTAAAACATCGTGTTTTTGATAGTTATGATGATATGAAGATGGATCCTAACATGAGATTTGTACCTGATGCGTTAGCTAGAGGGGATAGATATTTTGTTGAAGGGGTTTGGAATAATTTATTGTTAATTATTAAACCAATTGAGGACAAAGAATTATTTGATTTATATGTTGATGAGACATTAAAAGAAAGATGTCAAATGAATGTTAACTGGTGTTGGGTAAACTTCAATATCTCAAATGAAAGTAACTTGTATACAAAAGGTAACGGAAGAATGAAAGAGATAAAATGTCCAATCTATTTAACACTATCAGATTCTGATAATGTCGTATATGCTGATATGATTGAAGAGAACATCAAGATGTTAAATAATCCAATCGTCATTAAAGTCAAAGATGCAGGACATTGCGTGCATATTGATCAATTAGATGTAATTGTAAAATCAATTAAAGATTATCTAGATTAAAATATAAAACCGCCACTATCAATAAATAGGGCGGTTTTTAGTTTACTTGTTAGGTTTGATTAACCATTTATTAAATATACCTAAATGCTTAACGTTATCAATATAGCCTAAGATACTGATAAATGCTGCAGCAAAGAATGTTAAGATGATATCGTGCATCGTATCACCGATGGCATGAAGTCCATCAAATGGAATGCCTGTGATAGAATCTCTTGTACGCATCATATTGCTTGTTGCAATTAAACTGTCTGCTGAATATTCAATGATTTCCCAGCAAACTTCCACTGTCATTGAAAAACAGAATACAAAGATTGAGATGACAATGGGGTTTAAAGTAATCTTTTTATTTGGATTTTTAACCGCAGTATTAATAATTGAGAAACCTATGATGGTAACAAGTAGTCCAGATGTTGTATGTAACATATCATCCCACCAAGAAATGTGAACAAAAAATTCAGCAATCTCTCCTAGAAATAGTGCTGCAATAATAAAGACTAAGAAGATACTTTCCATGAAGGTTGGAATATCAACTTTAAATCTTTTTTCAGCGAATGATGGTCCGAATGATAGAATGAGTAGAATTAGAGATTGTGTAGCAACAAAAATATTTCTACTGATAGAATCATCTTCAATGTTAATAAATATACCTAAGACACTAGCGATTAATAAAATGCCGATTAAGATCCTAAAGATTAGATATATGATTCGCAACTTACTGTGGTTTAACATGGCATATACCCCCTATTTGTATATAAGTTATTAAATATTATATCATGATATAAAAAAAAATAAAAAAAGATGTCTAATGATATAGATATCAAATGAAGCCAATCTTTAAAAATTTAAGTTATTATTGTATAATAAGTTAAGTTATATGACAGTTAGATTGGGGCAAAAATATGAGAATAAATTTACATACACATTCAACGGAGTCTAATGGGAGGATTACACCAAAAGAGTTGATGGATAGACCCTATGATGATGGTGTTGAAATATGTGTGCTAACAGACCATGATTCAATTGAAGGTATCAATGAGGCACGAGCAATCGCGAATGGATATCAAATGAGATTTATCAACGGCATTGAATTATCAACAAATGTTAATGAATTGGATGTTGATTTTTTAACAGATCATCATATGATTCATATGTTAGGATTAAATTTTGATTATGATATGTTTAAAGAAATATATGATGAAGTTAAAAAGCCAATCGTGGAAAGATTAAAAGATTTGGTTGAAATATTAAAACAAGAAGGATATAAAATGGACTACGACCTATTTGAAGGTGTCTCTAATAAAACCATTATCGCAGAAAACTTTGTCAAACATGGATATGTATCAAATAGATATGAAGCACTAGAAAAAATCATTTATAATTACTATGATAAATTCATTGATTATATGGAAGTATCAGATGCTGTTGATTTAGTTCATCAAGCTTGGGGTAAAGTCATCTGGGCACATCCTTATGAGATATTAAATAACTTACATAAGAGTGAAATAGATAATCAAAGCGTTTATGAGATATGTAAGGCACTTAAGGGTTATGGTATTGATGGGATAGAGACATATTATGGCAATTATAGTGATAAACAGATAGAATATCTTAAGAAGATGTAAGAAATGTTTGGATATATCGCATCATGTGGGACAGATTATCATGAAAGAGATAGAGATTTATTGACTTGTATGGATATTAAAGAGGACTTATTAAAGGGTTTATTATAAAGAGAGTAGGCACTAATTTTATAAATTTATTAACTTGTTGAAAGTTAACCTTTAATTTGTTTATAAATTATAGTAAAATATAATTAATTAAATATGACAACATGATTAAGTAACTTTGGGGAATGATTACACTGATAATGGAGAAACATAGAAGCGACATTCAAGTGTCGCTTATTTTTTTAAGAAAGAGGTATATATGACTTTTTTTACAAAAGTAAGTGGAGTTACAATGAATAGTCAGGGCAAACAGTCATTTCAATCACAAGGGCAAGTGTTGATTAGAAAACTAACAAAAGGAGATAGTCTCAAACTTCAAATAGAACCTGATAACCCATATGATAAGTATGCAGTATCTGTAGTAACTCAAAATGATGAAAAAATAGGATATATTCCTGCCTATATCGCAAAAAAAATTAGTTTAAATATTCAAAAGGGTAAGGAATATGTTGTTAAAGTTGCAGATATTACTGGTGGCGGAGTTAATTATTATGGGTTAAATATTGAGGTTACTGTTTAAATATGCAAATAAAATATGAATTGTTAGAGATTCTCAATAGAAAGTGTATAGAAGACATCAATGGACTAACTATAATCGAAGCACCAACAGGATATGGGAAGACTTATCAAGTTATTAAATATATACAAAAAAACTATAAGAATCACAGAGTAATATTTGTAGCTAATCAAGAAAAGTTATTACCTGAAGACAAAGATTTGACTAAAGATTTAACGCCACGAATAGGAAAAGATTTACTTGAAAATACGCTTAGATTAAAAGGCCTTTTTAATTCTTTTAAGGATGTTTTTAAAAATGTAGACTCATATAATATAGAGTTTGAATATTTAAAATCTAAAAATATGAATATTTTTAATAAAATGAAAACATTGATGGCAATTATGTTAAGTAATGACAATAATGAGTTTCTATATGGATCGGAATTTTATAAAACAGAATACGAGTTTAGAGAAACTGTGAAAGAAATCATAAACGAGAATGATTTCGAGAAAAAGTTTTATACAAAATTATATCCGGCAATTGATGTGTATAATAGAAACATAATATTATTAACAACTAAAAAATTTTTTTTACCAGTTGATCCATTAATAGATAAACCATTTTATTTTTGGGATAAACCGTTTAATGGCAAAACCATAATTATCTTTGATGAGATTGATGCTACAAAATCTGAATTATTAGATATGATTATTTCAAATAATGATCAAATTCAAGTAGATAGTTTCAGGTTTTATAGGAAAATAGTAGAAACTATAAACAATGATAATATATATTCGAATTTTCCGGAAGATCTTAAAGGCATAGATTATGTTAAAAGAAAAATCAATATTATTAAAGAACGATGTGTTGATATTGATAAGAATATTTCGTTTTTAGGTAGTGAATTGAATTATCCTTTTAAATTAGTTAACGATTTTGGAAAAAGAAGATTTATTTTTTATGATAAACAAAGATTTACCGTTATTCCAAATAGAAACAAATGTAAAGGGCATAAGTATTTCAAACATACATTCAATGATATCTTAAAAATAAATGAAATTACGATTGAAAATCAAAATAAAAACATTTATGATAAGAAAATTGATTTAGAATATATTTACGAACAAGTTAATTCTGGAATCTATAAATTTATTAGTCAAATCTCATACTTATGTTTGGATTATAAAAAAATATTTAATAATATTCACTCTCATAAAATAACTACAAGAGAAGCAGTTAGTAGTGTTATTGATAAGTTAAATATGGGTAATGAATATCATCAGTTTATATTGACAAAAGCGTATAATCATATTCAAAAGAAGCATTATCATTATCTTCCTGATAGTACCAATGACATGTTGGTGGATAAAAGAAGATTTGATCAACTTTTCTATAGAAAAGGTTTTTCTTACTTAGATATAAAAGATGCAGAAGAACATAACTTTGAATCAAAATTTTATTCTATTAATTATGATACAACACCAGAGAGTTTGTTGCTATCTATTGCATATCAGTATCCTGTAATTGGGGTATCAGCTACGGCACTACATCAGTCTTTGATTACTAATTATGATTTAGGCTTTTTTAAGCGTGTATTAGGAAATAATTATGATGAGTATATATTATCGAAAGATAATTTAAACACGGTTAGTGTTAAATACATAGATTCAGATTATAATCTCAATGTTGATGATAAAGATGCAGAAAATCTTAAATATCTTGAAAAAGTTATTGGCAATGATCGAATGATGAGACACAATCAAATTGTTGCGAAATCAGATTATTACTATTTGTTAAAAGTGTGTGGAGATCTATACCGTACTATAACATTGTTTTTAAATAGCGATGATCACTCTTTGCTGTTTTTTACTACAAGCAATCTTAGGAAAAATGATGATTTATATAAACTTATCAAAGAACAAGTTGAAATTATTTCTGATAATGAAAACCAAGATAATGTAATTTTTGAGATAATCTCAGGGAATATTATAAATAATGATGATGGTATGAAGGAATTGAAACACAGAATACAAAAATCTTCTAAAGTAATCATTGTTTCCGCATTACAAACTTTAGGATTTGGAGTTAATTTGCAATATGATTTACTTGTTGAAGATATTGTAAAAAAGAAAGATTTTGATTCTGTATTCATTCCTAAGCCTACTAATGTAATACCTAAGCTATCAAACTGTGAAAATGATTATAAAGAATTAGCAAAATATATATTTTCAATGGAATATGCTATGATTAATGATTCGATAAATCGTAGACGAAAAGAAGAATTAATTAAAGATGCATTTAGTAATGTCATTGGATATCAAAAAAAACCTATTTTAGGATACATTGATATTGATGATATTGTAGTGAGTACTATTAAATATATAATCCAATCTCTAGGGAGAATTAAGAGATTGCAAGATGATACTGTTAGAAACATCAATATCTATACAACAGAGGAAGTTAAAAAATATCTCAAAAAAGGATACAAATATTATAAAGATTCAAAATCTAAAAATGAGTTTTATAAATTGCTATTGCATGCAAATGAAAAAACCAGAAAACATAATTTATTTGATATTGATTTATTAGATAAAAATAATAAGACAAAAGACTTAATAAATGAATTCATTGATAAATGGAATTGGACTGAAAACAAAATCCAAATGTGGAAAGAGTTACGCAAATTTGTTTTGAGATACCCCACTTTTGATTCATTAGATAAATTTAAAGGCTTTAGTCATAGAATAGCTTCACTATATTATAATTTCTGGGATGATATTGATAAATATAGTATTGGATACAGAAACATAGTGAAAGAAAATTTAAATGATTATTCTCAAAATAGATATAGTATTAGTTCTGCCTCATCTGGTCTTGACTATATTGATGAAAACAAAGAAATGAGAGAATACTTTCAAGAATGTGGATATTCTACACAATGGAAGCCTCATAAATATATAATTAACAAAATATTATTTAAAAATATATATAAAGGTGCTATTGGAGAAGAAGTCGGGCGTTTCATTTTTAGTAAATTTAAAATTGAAATTCAAGGAATTCAAGATAATGATATTTTTGAGAAATTTGATTTTATGATTAATGATAATATAATGATTGATTTTAAAAACTGGTCAGAATACTTCGTAAAATATGAAGATGAAGAATTGGAGAATATTAGGTATAAAACTGGATTCACTGATATAAGAGTTATATATGTAATAAATGTTTTCAAAGAAAGCGATAGATATAGTTCTGTAATCTCTGAATATAAGGGTATTATTATTAAAACTATTCCTTGGCTTTATGATCCTAATACAAAGCAATATAATACTGATGCACTTCTGCAAATATTAAAAGGGGAATACTAATGAATATTATAACGAATAAGATGGATATAAGCTTATTTGATTGGAGAATGAAATATAATATATATACTTTTCAACTAAAAGATAAGCTATCAGGTAAGTTTATTTCTAGACAGGAATTTAATAAGTTAGAATTAAAGACAATTATTAAATCTATTTATATGCATAAAACAAACTGTGGTGATATGTGTATTTCAGTTCTTGTTAATAAAGAATTTTCTGATTTCCCAGCCTTGATATCGACTGAATATGAATTAGTAAGTCCTGGCAATTTATATTTTCAACCAATCAAGCAATTATTATTGAGCACGCTTTTTCATTATGATAAGTCAATGTCTAATGTTAGTGGTAAACTTTGGCAGTTAACAACGTTAAAGAGTGTTACGAATTGTAAAACAGTATTTGAATATAATCTTTATAATGATATTCTTTCTCAAAAAGTGATAAGTTTGTATCACATTAGCAATTTTAACGATTATCAAATTAACAAATATCTTATACAAGAGCAATTATATGAAATAAATGGAATGACTATAGCAATAACGAAGAAGAGGGACAAAAATAGAGAGATTTATTTAAAGATGAAACCTGACACAATAAACAAAAAAAACACGCAAGTTTTCTTTAAAATATCAGATAACGAGAATGATTATAGAAAAACAAAAGTCTACTATTATAGTCAGATGTTAAAACTAATAAAAGAAAGACTTGAAAATGAGATGATTGTTGAGTTTAATCAATATGCTTATCAAAACTTTGTATCAGAGTACAAACAATCTAATGAAATAAAGAATATTTGTAACCAAATTAATGATACTAAATTTAACATAGTGAACAAATTAATTGATGCGGAAAGTGAACTAAACAATGTAGAATTAAAAAATGAAATGTCTAAAATATTAAGCAAAACAGTATTTAAAAAGAATATCGAAGTTGATTTATTATTTTCAAAACGTATCAGAAAGAATATGTGCAATTTTGTTTTTGTGAATTCTCCAAAACAGTATAAACAAAATCAGTGTAAAGACCGTCATACCATTAATTCGAAGATTGCCGTTCAAAATATAAATATTGATAAGTTTAAGAAAACGATTAAAGACTATGATACTAAAAATAGTATTCCTGAAGCTTCAGTATATTTGTTGGAAAATTTAATAAAAAGAGATATTGTTGATCGGAAATTGCGCTTAACAAATATCGGTATGAGAGACTACGAGGATTGGGTTTTTATTTACGGTAGGTATAATAAAAAGAAGAAAATTGGTAGATATTTCACCTTGCAGATTATTAATAAAGAGTTGATTTTTAATGAGTATTTTCCAATAGAAAGCGAAATACATAAATTAAAATCATTTAGTTGTGAAGGATTGCTGAAAATAAACAAGACAATATATACAATCACTAAAACTGATGAAATTCCATTCCCTGATATTAAATTTATAGATAAGCAATATCAAAAAATATCAAAAAATCATGAAGTAGAAAAAGCTTTATTCTTGAAACATCTAAGAGATTTTTTACATATTGAAAATAGAATTAATAACTGTGATGGAATTATCTTGAATATAGAAAAAAATATGGATATTATCATTAATAAAAATGAAATTAAAACATTATTAACGCAATATTTGAGTAAATTGAAATTAAAAGGAAAGTTTATCAGTTATTTTGAAAAAAAGACAGGAATACTGATAGAATTCAGATTAAGTAGAAAAGAAGACAAGACAAAGATATACAATTTTGCAGGGAACTTGAAATACTATGATGATGAGAAAGAATTTAAATATTTTGTTCCCTATAGGGCGATTAGTAAGGTTAGGTATAATACACTTGATAAGGCTTTTACTGTAAGGATTATTAAAAATTTCCCTCACGAGTATATTGAAAAGTACTTAAGACTTCTCAAAACAGAGTTTGTAAGAATTGATAAGGATTCAGTGATTCCTTTTCCATTTAAATACTTAAGAGAATACATTAACATGGAGCTAAAAAAAGGCGAATCCTCGATTTAGAAATGAATTTTCTATTTTTAGTTAAAGGCTTGTATTATTAAGGATAACTAAACATAGCACTGAGATTGGTAAGATTAAGAGAATGATTATACTGATAATGGAAAAAAATATAAATAGAGGCAATACATATGGATAAAGACAAAATAATGCATCTTCTTAAAAAAATAAGGATGAAGCAACCAATTGGAATAGAGTTGTTAAAGATGGATGATGTGAATTCGAAAAGAAATATTCACAAATATGCTGATATGGAGATTATCAATAATCTCGATTCTTATTATTTTTATGGTAATAAATACATGATTTTATTATCGCTTGCAATTATAGCTTATGATTTTTATGATGGAAATTTTTGGAGGTATATAGAAGAAACATATGTTAAGTCTTTTAGAATTAATAAACACAAAGCACAAAATACAATTTATAGTGTACTAAACGATTACAATTTATATTTCAATAATACTAGGCCTATTGATACAGCTATAATGATATCCATTGTACCAGCACATTATCTAAAAAACTATGCAGAATTTATGTATGATATCTTTAAGCATAATTTTGATTATTATTTACCAAACAAAGATGTAGTTTATTCTGAGTTACAACATGTATTTAAATATCTAAGTACAGTATTGAATGACCATACGAACGAATTAGATATAAACATACAGAATAATAAGAAAACATATAAATTGATTCAGGCAACAAAAACTATCATCAAGAATTATAATTGTCATGATTCATTAATTAAATATAGTATGGTAATTCTTGATTCGATAGAGCGATGCTATAATCAAAATTCTACGAACTCCTTTCTTGATAATGAAGTCGCAAGTTTAAACATGTATAGGAGATTTCCAATAAATGAAAAAGAATTAATATATAAACCTAAAGAGCGATCTGGGAAACCGTATTTTTATCTAGATGGTGACAAGCTCTATCTAAAGTTTCCTCAATTTAGATTTGATTACAATATGGATTCGCCTAGGGTAAGAGTGATTCTTGATAACCATGTGATTTATGATGAAAGAATAGTATTGATTAATATTATTGGAGGAATGAGGACAAAATCGTTTTCCATTAATGTGAAAAATGAGTTTAAACAAATGGAAATTTTAATATATAACAATGATAAGTCGTTCGATTTTTTTGACTATATTTTTGAGCCAATGTTTTTTGACTCGAATTTTAATTATATAAATAACATAGATAGATATCGTAATAATGAAATATATTTATTAGATAATGAAATCATAGAAAATCAAAAAAAATATTTATATAATGTAGCAGGTTTTAGACTTTACCAAATAGAAACCATTGAAAAAAACAATTGCATTATGACATCTAAGGGCTTTGTCTATATAGGATATGATTCAATTAAGCAAGGAATTATCGGTCAACGTATAAAGAATTTGACTATTTCTCGTAATAGCAAGATTTATGAAACATATTTTAATGTTGATTATATTAAGTGGGAATGTCAAATAAATAAAAGGGATTTCACTATATTTATTAACGGTAAGAGAGAGAAATTAGAGGAAAAGTTAGTAGTTAAAAAAAGTAGCAATGGATATGTATATGAAATATTCGCGGCTGAACTTCAGGTATTTTCAAAATCGAATTTTTATGTTTTTGAAGTTCTTAATAATGATAAGAGAATATTCAAATTGAATTTTTTTATTATTAAAAATTTTGAAATTGTTAAAACAGATACTGAATATGATTTTAAATTAAAATCAGATTTAAATTTTATAAATGGGACTATTAATCTATTTAACGATACACCGGTCACTATTAATATTAGAGATGCACAGTTTGATGCTTACGTTGTTATAGACAAAGTAATCTATAACTATGATATAAAATGGAATGAAATAACTGAGAATACGGAGCATTTATGGATAAAAGATATAAAGACATTGAAAATCAAGGGTTTTACATCAAATGAAATAGTGGTGAATATTTACAATGAAAATGGTGAATTTATCGGTAATTTAAATGTTATGAAAGATGAATTTAATGTTTATGAGATTAGAAAGGAGTATTTGCTTAATTATTCAAGTCATCAATATATTGAGTTGGAAGTTAACAATATATATTTAAGAATATATTTCACGCCCACTATTTTGAATAAAAATACCATGATAAAACTTTATCCACACACTGGAGAAGTAGAAATAATTCCAAATATAGTTGGCTCTGCACAGTTTACTCTCGATATATTTGATAGTAATAATAATAAGATATATTCAGACAAATTACATCCTTATAATATAATTAAGGATTTCGAATCATTCAGTTACTATACGTTCAAAATTCATGATAATACGATGTTTTTTAATAATTCAGCGGATTTTTTCATAAAATATTTTATATATAAATTTGAAGATTTTGTGGATAATAAATTTGATATTATTCAGATTAAAAAAGAACAATATGTTAATTATGATTCTGATCCTATATTATCCTATATTAATTCAAAATATAAAATTAGAATAATAGAATATAATTTAAATAGATTTAAAGGATACATATATTATGAGACTAAAAGCAATAAACGGATTGGTTTTGATTTTAATCCGGTTACCCTTACTTTAACAGATTATATAACTTCAAGTAGGCTATGGTTTGAATGCGCTGATAAAGATAACGAACCATTATCACTTAGTAATGATAAAAGAAACTTCATTATCAATAGTAGAGAATGGAATGGGAACTCTCCAACCGTTTTTGATATATGTTTAGATGTTAGGAGCTGATTTAGTATGAACCATAATCCATTAGATAGAGCACAATATATTGAAAAAGAATTCAAAGATTATCTGAAATCATCATTTTCATTCAAGGACGATGAAATTAATGACAAATTTCAGATTGAGATTGAGAATGCTGAGATTTATAAAGGTCCGTATTTAAATATAAAACTGCCGTTTTGTACTGATAGTAATATTAATACGTTAATTGAGAATGGATACTTACATGAAGAGTTTTATAAAATTTTACACAACGATATAGGATTACTTGAAAATAGAGAACTATATACACATCAAGTCGAAGCAATAAAGAAAATAAATTCCGGTAAAAGTATTGTTATTAGTACAGGGACGGGATCAGGAAAAACTGAAAGTTTTTTATACTCTATTATTAATTCGATACTTCTTGAAGATAATACTATTAATAGACCAGGTATTAGAGCACTATTTTTGTATCCTATGAATGCATTAGTTAATGATCAAATGGATCGAATAAGAGAATTGTTGAAAGACTATCCTCAGATTAGATTTGGTTTATATACTGGTGAAAATAAAGACGCGAAACGTAAAAAAACTGATTTAAAAAATGAAATGATAACTAGAAAAGAGATTCAAGATAACCCTCCACATATATTATTCACAAATTATTCCATGTTAGAATATCTTTTAATTCGTCCAAGTGATTCTCATATGTTTTTGAACAGTAAATATTTAGAGTATTGGAGATTTATAGTATTAGATGAAGCACACACATATAGAGGAGCAGCAGCAATTGAGATGTCTCTATTATTGAGGAGAGTTGTAGGGATGGCACCGCAAGAAATTCAATTCATTTTAACTAGTGCAACATTAGGAAAAGCAAATGATAGGAAAGGTCTAGATGACATTGTGACATTTGCCCAAAACTTGACAAACCGAAAGTTTACTGTTGATGATATAATCTTTGCTAAATACAAAGATATTGGCTTAAATGGTAACGGTATTCTAACTTTTGATCAATTGAGTAAGTTAGAAGAGATGATTCTAACTGAAGGTAAAATAATTAATGTAGCAGCAATATTACAAAACACGAGAATAGTTAAAGATATTTTTAATTATCTTGAAATACCGAAAACATATAATCAATTAATGAAATATTTGAAGGTTAATGATAAATATCTATCGAAAATGATTGACTTAATTGTGAAATGCAACGCTAAAACTAAAACATTATATGATATTAAGTATCATTCTTTTGTCAGAGGCCTTGATGGGGCTTATATGACATTTAATCCGAAAACAGAAATTAAACTGACAAGACATACTGAAATAAACAATTTAAAAGCTTTTGAAATTGGAACATGTAAATATTGCAGTACTATCTATATAATAGGCAAAGTTACTAATAATAAACTGATTCAAAATATGCACGTTGATATATATGAAAATTATAGTGAATGTGAATATGAAAATAAAGTTGATTATTTTATAGTAAAAAGAAGTGTGGATAATTCATCTAAAATTGATGAATATGATGATGAAGAATTTCAAGAATATGCATTATGCAATAAATGTGGACACATATATAACAAGAATGAAGTTAATCCTGATAAGTGCAACTGTGGTTTAGAATATGTCGTTAACGTTTTTAAAGTGGATGATAAATACATCAATTCTACTAATGTCAATAAATGTCTTGTTTGTGGCAATTCGTCAAACAAGAGTGGAATCGTTCAATCTTTTAATGTTGGAAAAGACCAAGCAACTGCTTTACTTGGTCAAATGTTATATGAAACATTAGATGAAGATGCTATTTACCCGAAATTTATTGCATTTTCAGATGGACGTCAACAAGCAAGTCATTTTGCAAGTTTTTTTAAATACAATCACGATCGTTTTTTAAGGAAAAGATTATTATTTGAAGTGATAAAACAAAATAACAATGAATCAATGGAAATTAATTTTGTCCTGAATAGTTTAGAGAAATTGATTATTGATAAACGACTGATTACTAATGCGAATGGGACAGCTAAATCTTTATCGTGGTTAACGGTATTATATGATTTATTATATGTGGATGGAAAAAATGGCGGCGAAGGTTTAGGCTTATATTGTTTTAAACTCAATTTTGATTCAGCAACATACGATAGAGAAATTATATCTGAATTTGCTCAACAATTCAATTTAACTACAGACGAATATTTAAATTTTGCTAGAGTGGTTCTTGATGTATTTAGATATTATCCTGCTATAGAGTATACTAGTTCTTTATCGTCTGATGACCTTGATGTTCTAGAATATAGAAGCATGATTAAGGAAGTATATTATAGCAATAAATGTGCATTCGGTAATAATAAATATAGTGCTGCAAATTTTAGATCTTCATATAACAATAACAAGATTGAAAATTATACAAAACGAATATGTAATGATAAATTTAATCAGTTACTAGAAAGTGTTTGGGAATTTTGCAATCAGTGTGGAATGTTTAATGTTACACCAAATGAAGGTAGAAGAATACACATAAATAAGTACAAATTTCAAGAGATTAGTGATTTTTATGTTTGTCCGGTATGTGGAAAAACTACAGTATACAATGTTAAGGGTGTATGCCCAACCAAAGATTGTCCAGGTAAATTAAATAAGATTAATCCGAATAAGTATTTTGAAAATAATTATTATAGAAAAAAATATACAAATAAAAGAATTGAAAAAGTTGTAGCAAAAGAACACACAGGACAGATCAGTATAGCTGAAGCAAAGAAATATCAAAATGAATTTAATAATAATGAAATTAATCTATTAAGTTCTTCAACTACTTTTGAAATGGGATTAGATATTGATAGTTTGAGTACTGTATTTATGAGAAATGTTCCACCGCTTCCCTCAAATTATGTTCAACGTGCTGGTCGGGCAGGAAGACAAGCTGAGACATCAGCATTTATCCTAACGTATTGTAGTACTAGCTCACATGACTATACTTTTTTTAAAGCACCACTTAAAATGATTGCTGGAGAAATTATGCCACCCTATTTTTCTATTGCAAATGAGAAAATAATTTTAAGACATTTATTAGCATCAAGTCTTGGGTTTTATTTTCGGATTGAGGAGTATAAAGAGTATTACCGTACTGTAAATAAATTTATAGAGAGTCTGGACAATTTCATAATGTATATGAAATCAAAACCAAAAGAACTTACAGAATATTTAGATGAAAAAGTTATTCCTCAAGAATTAAAAGATAAATATAAAAAAATGAAGTGGTTAGATTTTGTTAATTATGGGGCGGTTAGTTATTTAATGCAATATAAAAGCAAAGTGCTAGAAAGTATTGAAGAATATGAAAAATCTAAACAAGAAGCCATTATAAACGAGAATTATAAAGAGGCTGATATTAATAAAAAAATAATTGCAAATATAAGAGATGAAGAACTTATCAATGGATTATCAAGAAATGGAATTATTCCAAAACACGGATTTCCAGTTGATGTCGTTAGTTTACTTATTAAGAATAAGGATTCGTATGGATATGATAATAGTTATAATTTGAATAGAGATCTACATATAGCAATTTCAGAATATGCGCCAGAATCAGAGGTTGTTGTAAAAAATAATATTTATAAATCAAGATATGTGAATATGCAAAAAGACAAACCGTTGAAAAAATATACTTTTTATCAATGTGAAAATTGTAATCACATTCATTTAAAACAACAAATATTACATCAATGTGATAGATGTGGTCAAAATGTAGAAAGACTGATTACTCCGTTTGTGATCCCTAAATTTGGGTTTACTACCGATGGCAATAAAAAGAATGCTGAAAATAGTAAAAAACCACAAAAAACATATTCTGGAGAGATTGTTTATTTGAACAAAGGAGTTCGCGAACTTGGCCCCCAAGATTTTATGGTGAAAGATAATCAAGTTACTGTTGAAACTTTCATAGATGATGAATTATTAGTGATTAATGATTCAAAGTTCTACATGTGCAATGAGTGTGGATACACAGTTATTGATGATAAAAAAAGATTGCCTCATCTCAAAAAGAAACATAAAACTAAATACAACCAAAATTGCAATGGAGATTTATATCCGGTGTCATTAGGAGCGATATTGAGAACGGATGCAACGAAAATTAGATTGATATTCAAAGATATCGATTATTTTGAATTAAGAAGAAAATCGCTTTCATTATTGTATAGTTTAATTGAAGGAGTTAGTCATGTCTTTGAAATAGAAAGAACAGATATAAATGGAGTGATTAGTGATATTAGTACAGTTGGTGAAGTAGATATAATCATTTACGATAATGTTCCAGGCGGGGCAGGACATTCGAAAAGACTATATGACACTGATATACTAAATCGGGCTTTTCATGAAGCGTATAATATTGTCAATAAGTGCTGTTGTGACATAAATACTTCTTGTTATAATTGCTTAAGGAATTATTATAATCAAAAGAATCATGATTGGATTAGAAGATCTGATGCATTAGAATTATTAGAAATGATTCTTGGATAACGAAGGCACACTTCTTATTTTGAAAATTTAAAATGCAAAGTGGATATTAAAATAACAGCTATATTAAATGATCGATTAATTCATAGGTCTTTCTTTAATAACTCCGCTTATAGATTTGAAGTAATCATGTTGAGCGTAATAATATACTATACAGAACTTTTCAACTATTGTCTTTTTTTCTATTTTATGTTATAAATAAGGTAAAACATAACGGTTGTTATCTAATTTCATATCGATATAAAAAAAGGAGTAAACCATGGATAAATTCAAAGTGATTGAAATTCAAAGAAATGTGCTTGCGAATAATGATGAAAAAGCACAAATCGTCCGTGAACAAGTGAAGAAAGATAAAGTCTTTTTATTAAACTTAATGTCTTCACCAGGTTCAGGAAAAACAACGACTTTAGTTAAAACGATTAATAATTTAAAGTTAGACTATAAAATAGGTATTATTGAAGCGGATATTGATTCTGATGTTGATGCAGATACGATTTCACATACAGGTGCTAAAGTTGTACAACTTCATACAGCAGGTATGTGTCATGTGACTGCTTCAATGACTGAAACAGGTTTAGAATCATTAGAAGATAATGATTTTGATTTCGTAGTTTTAGAAAACATAGGGAATCTTGTATGTCCTGCATCCTTTGATACAGGAGCATCAAAGAATGCGATGATATTATCGGTACCAGAAGGTGATGATAAACCACTTAAATACCCTAAGATGTTTGGTATTGTTGATGTATTATTAATTAATAAAATTGATACGATGAGTGTATTTGATTTTGATCTTGATGCAGTAACTGCAAGAGTAAAATCAATAAACCCAAATATAAAAGTCATTCCTATCTCAGCTAGAACAGGCGAAGGTATGGAACCTTGGTTTGAATGGTTAAGAGCTGAAATAGGAGCATGGAGCAAATGAGTGAAAATTTAGTATTAAAACTTGCTAATAAGATTAGTAATAAAACGATGGGTAAAAAAGGCGAAATTACCGTTCTTAATTCAGAATATAGAATCTTAGCACCTGTTGTTACTCAAGAAATGGCAGAAATTGGATTACACCTAAAATTTAGAGTACATCAAACTGCTGAGGATATTGCTGCTGTATGTGGTAAAACAGTTGAATACTGTCATGAACAATTATTAAAACTAGCAGATGTAGGTGTATCATTTGTTAATACAGAAAATGGTAAGGATGTTTTCTGGCATGACACATGGATTCCAGGTGTCATGGAAATGATGGCTAACAATTTAGCCCAAGTTGAAAAACACCCAGAAATTGCCGTTGCTTTTAACGACTATGGTGTTGAACATGGTCCTCAAACAGCTGGAGCATTTCCAGTTGGTAAAGGTTTAATGAGAGTTATTCCAATTGAAAAAGCAATTAAAGCAGAAACAAGAGCGGCATCATATGAAGAAATTTCATATTATCTAGATGATGCTGAAGTGATTTCGGTATCTGATTGTGCTTGTCGTACAGCAAGAGAAGCGATGGGTGAAGGTTGTGGGCACTTAAAAGAAGATATGTGTATTCAATTAGGACATGCTGCTGAATACTACATCCGTACAGGACGTGGTAAAGCAATTACGCGGGAAGAAGCATATGCTATTATTGATAAAGCTGAAGAAGAAGGATTAATGCATCAAATACCAAACCTTGATGGTTCTGGTAAGACACATGCAATCTGTAACTGCTGTGGATGTTCATGTTTTTCTCTACGTTCAGCAACAATGTTTTATAACTCAGATATGGTTCGTTCAAACTATGTTGCAGTGGTTGATGAAGATAAATGTACTGGTTGTGGTGAATGCGTTGATAACTGCCCTACAAATGCTGTTAAAACAGGCCAATCATTATGTTCTAAAACACCACTTCCTGATTTTAGAATGAAGGATACACCAAGAGATACAGATTTTACATTAGATATGTTTAATGAGAATTATAGATTTAATAAGGAACAAAATGTGCCAACAGGTGGTGCGCCATGTAAAGCAGAATGTCCTGCTCACATTTCTATTCCTGCGTATATTCAACTTGCTGCGCAAGGTAAATATACGGAAGCATTAAAATTAATCAAGAAATATAATCCATTCCCTGCTGTTTGTGGACGAATTTGCCCAAGATTATGTGAACAAGCATGTACACGTGGGGATATTGATGATCCAGTAGCAATCGATGATATTAAGAAGTTTATTGCTGAGCAAGATATGAACGCAGATGTAAGATATATCCCTGAGATTAAACATGACTATGATAAAAAGATTGCCGTTGTTGGATCAGGACCTTCAGGACTATCTTGTGCTTATTATTTAGCGGTTGAAGGATATAAGGTAACAGTATTTGAAAGATCACCAGAAGTCGGTGGTATGATGATGTATGGTATCCCAGCATTTAGATTACAAAAAGATGTTATTAAAGCTGAGATAGATATCTTAAGAGAATTGGGTGTAGAATTTGTTATTAATACTGAAATTGGTAAAGATGTAACACTTGATGAATTAAGAGAAAAAGATTATAAAGCATTCTATCTTGCTATTGGTGCTCAAGGATCAAGAGATTTAAGATTAGATAATGAATATAGTGAAAATGTATTATCCGCTGTTGATTTCTTAAAGGCAGTGAACATGGAAAAACAGGAAAGATTATCAGGACATGTGATTGTTATCGGTGGAGGTAATGTTGCAATCGATGTTGCAAGAGCTGCAACACGCCTAGGTGCTGATCAAGTCTCAATGTTTTGTTTAGAGTCAAGAGAAAATATGCCAGCTTCAGAAGAAGAAATATTAGAAGCTATTGAAGAGGGCATTGATATCTATAATGGATATGGTCCTAAAGAACTTATTGCTAAAGATGGTAAAGTTAAATCTGTTGTATTTAAGAAATGTTTATCAACATTAAATGCTGAGGGAAGATTCTCTCCAATATATGATGAAGATGATACATATGAAGTTGAAACTTCAATGGTGATCAAGTCAATTGGTCAATCCATTGAATCAGAAGGATTCGCTAATGATGACAATGTTGAGATTCGTCCTAATAAAGCGATTATCGCTGATTCATTAACATTACAAACATCTGTTAAAGATATCTTTGCTGGCGGTGATGCGGTGACTGGCCCAAGATTTGCAGTTGATGCAATTGCTGCTGGTAAACAAGCAGCGATTTCTATTCACAGATTTGTAAATAAAGGCCAATCATTAACAGCTGGTAGATTTGCTAATCCTTATATTTCACTTGATAAGGATAACTTAGCACCAATGAGTTATGATAATGTTCAAAGACAACATGCAGCACATAATGAAACTGATGGTATCTTAAAAGAATTTAAAGATCCAACAGGTGTATTATCAGAAGATCAAGTTAAAGCTGAAACATCTAGATGTTTAAAATGTGGACAAGCTATTGTTGATCCTTACATGTGTGTTGGCTGTGGCCAATGTACAACTAAGTGCCAATTTGACGCGATTAGGTTAGAACGTGTATATGATGCAGAGGGCGTTACATACCAAGAATTAAAACCTCATATTGTTAAAAATGTCTTGAAGAGAAAAGTTAAAGTCGCAGTTAAAAATGTGAAGAGAAAATTCTCAGGAAAGAATAAATAACATGCATGAGTTAGGTATTATCATACAAGTAGTTGAAAGTATTGAAAAAATCTATAAGGAACAAAACCTTACAGAAATTGATACACTTGTATTAGAAGTGGGTGAAGGATCAGGCATGGTACCTCACTATATTGAAGAAGTATATCCAATTGCAATTGAACAATCATTTCTTAAAAATATGAAATTGAAATTGGAAGTTGTTCCTGCCATTGGGATATGCGAATGTGGTCATACATATAACTTAATGGAACATGAAGGATTATGTCCAAAATGTGGAAGTCATAAGTTTGAAGTGATCGGTGGAAGAGAATTTAAGATTAAACAAATAATAGCCTACTAAATGTAGGCTTTATTTTTTATCAAAAATATAGTATTATTATAAATAATAGAATACAACAACTAGAATTTGCAAGAAAAGGGGATAATTGCACTTATTTGATGATATTAGGCGACATTTAGGTGTCGTTATTTTATTGTAAATTAAGGGAGAAAAAAATGAAAATAATTAAGATGGAGAATTGTTATGGTATTAAGAATTTAAATTGGTTTAAGAAAAAAAATATAAAAAATGCATTAGTGTATGCACCTAATGGAACATTTAAGTCATCTTTTGCAACTGCTTTTTCAAAATGGGGAGAAGTTTGTGATAGATTGAATCCTGATAAAAAGTATACTGCAGAAATAGAAATAGAAGGAAGAACATATAAAAACACAGATGAATTTAAGAATGTTATTGTATACTCAAGTGATGTTGATTGCACAGAAGGGCTTGAAGATACAATAAAAGAGCTGATTTCATCAAATGTAGATCAACACTCAATTCTTAAATTAAAAGAAGAAATTGGAAATCATCAGAAAAAAGTAGATGGTATATTTAATAAGCCTAAAATATCGAAAAAAAATTTAGAATTGATTGGATATAATAAAGAAAAATATACAGCAAATGAATTAATAGAGTATTTAACTATGATTATGGATGCAAAAGTTATAACAGATTTAGAAAATACTCTTTCATTTACGAAACAATTTCCAAAATATTATGACATTTTTGATGAAGAAGATTTTCAAGAGGCACTTAATTTATATCAAGACAAGGTGAATAAAAAAATACAAAGTGATTTTTTTGATGAAGCTTTTGATGAAGTTCAAGCAGAAAAATTATTGAAACAAATAAAATCATCGTTTTTTCTTAGCAAAGATAAATCTAGAATTATAAAAATAAAGGACATAGAATATACTGATGATAAAGAACTTGAGAATTTCTTTAATTCAAAACTTGAAGAAATTTTAGAAGATGAAAATGTGAAAGTAAAATATCAAGCGGTTGTAAAAATCTTAGGAAAGAAATCATCCGAATTATTAAATAGTTTTAAAAAATACCCAAAAGTTTTAATGAATTTACCAAAGGGTAAAAATCAAATTATATATTCATATATAAAAAAATCTTGTGAAATTTCAAATGAAGATATTAATAATGCGATTAGAGATTTGAATCGAATTAAAAATGAAATTGAAAAAATATATGAGCGTGCAGCCGAAAATAAATCATTGTTTGAAAAAATAACAGAAGAATATATAAGCGCTTTTGATCCAATCTTTGAAATTAAGATTGAAGATAAAAAAAGTGTATTAATTGGCAAAAAAAAGTTAGAAATTGTATTTAGACATAAAAGAGATGAAGATGAAAATAGTAAAAAGAGTCATCAAGAAATAGAGAGCTGTTTATCTTCTGGTCAAAAATCGATTTTAAGAATTTTAGATTTCATGTTTAAATATGAACAAATGAAACAAAAATATAAAGAAAAGAAATTTCTAGTAATTCTAGATGATATTGTTGAAACATTTGATTACAGAAATAGAAATGGATTTTTAATGTATATAGATAAGATGATAGAAGATAAATCTTGTGAATTAATTATAATGACGCATAACTTTGAGTTTTTTCAAAGAGTAAAAAGATATTTAGGAAAGGATGGAATTATTGTAGGTGTTGGGTGTTCTAATTTTGGGGAAGTGACTGTAGAAGTAAATAGAGCAATAAGCATTGATGTATCTAGATATATCTCTAATATCAAAGATGTTAAACACTTATTAGCAGCAATTCCTTTTGTTCGTGAAGTGAGTTCAATAATGTCAACAGATAAAAATGCAAAAATAGTAAGCAAAGGCTTAACAAAGGCATTACACTTCAAAGAGGGAACAGATAATATTCTAGTCAAAGATATTATTGAATATTATTCTAAAATGAATATTAAGGTCAATGAGATAAGTGAAGAAGAACGAAACGAGAAGTATTTGATAAAATTAGAAGAAATTTCTCAAGTAATCAAAGGAGATAAGTATTATTATTTGCCAGATAAAATTATATTATCAATTGCATCAAGAGTATTCTTAGAAAAAAAATATATCAATGAAGATTTTGAAATGATAAGTGGTTGTGAAGAAAATCAGACGAAATATTTATACAATAACTATAAAACTGATAAAAATGAAAATATCAATAAACTTATGAAGAAAGTATTATTATATACATCGGATTTCATACATGTAAATACATTTATGTATGAGCCTTTAGTAGATATTGATCCAAAAGAATTAGTGGAATTATTTAGTGATATACAAAAATATACGGAGTAATAAAAAATGGGTTAGTTGTGTTTACTAGTAAGTTAAAGAAGACAGTTGATAATTGAATCTAATCAAGAAAGATGATGAATATAAGAAAAAATTTAGTTGTTAAACAAAACGGTTTAAATATTTAAAAAATATATGTGAAACTATTTAAAGGAGTGCTTAAAGTGTGGGAAAAATACAAAAACAATAATGGAAATTCATCAATTATAATGTATAAAATAAATTTGCAAAGTATTGATGTGAAATACCAAGGAGGGAAAAGTTACAATTATCATATTAGCAATATTGGAGAAAATCATTTTAAAAATATGGTTACATTAGCTAAATTTGGGAATGGTTTAAATTCATATATATTGAAGAATGAAATTGTAAAAAGAGGATTTACTAGATAAAATGTATAACAAAGGCAAAATCATTTCAAAGTCCATTAAAGAAAACAAATGGCTGAAAATCAAATATAATAATAATTCAAATGAGAATACAAGTTATTGGTTCGCTGCTAAAGATATTGATATTGAAAGAAAACAGTTAATTGGTGATTCTTTTAACAATGCAAAAATAAATAATGCATCAGAAGGGTTAATATATGATTGCAGATTGAATTTTGATAATATTATTGACGCCGAAATTATAGAAGGTACTATATATGATGATTCGAAAGATTTGATAGAAAAAATAGAAAATAATTTATCGGAATTAGAATGGTTAGAATTTGATCAGTATAACGATAATATTCTAGACTATACCAAAGCATGTTTGATTTATGATCAAGCACCTTATCAAGAAGCATCAACACTTGTTCCAGGATTAGATGAAGAAAGTTTCAAAGAAAAAGATGAAGTGAAATTGAATTTATTGCAAATTCATGCTCTAGCAAAAGGTTTAGAAAAAATAGCAAAACAAATGGAAAAAGAAAATTATGAGCAAGTGGATTTAGCAATAAATCTTTGTGCGATTAATACCTCAAAAGGTATGTTTGTAGTTGCTTATAGAGATTTAGTATTTGATCCAGCAAGAAAGTCAATAATCACAGGAAATCAAATACATTTCAATTACGAGTTTTGCTCTGATGAATCAGGTAATTATAAACATAATATAAGAAAATATTTAGACATAGATACTGAATATTTCATTGAACTTTTTTCTAGAAATAAAGAAGAAGCAAATAAAATGCTACATGAAGCCTTACCTAAAAATGAAAAATTAGAAACAAATCCATTTGTAATGGACATGAAAAGAAGATTTATTATCAATTACGATAGGGAGTTTGATGCTATTAAAGAGGCTCATGAAGAAAATAAATTAAGTACTCCATTAAATGCCTTTTTTGGGAATATGAACACAACATTGTTGAGTAAAAAGAGACATATTGAGTTATTTTGTGTAGATGACAAACTTAACATTGATCAATTGAGAGTTATGTATAATGCAATGAAACAACCAGTTACTTATGTTCAAGGTCCTCCAGGAACAGGGAAGACACATAGCATTATTAATTCGTTGATATCGGCTTTAATGACCGATCAAACTGTATTAGTATCATCAAATAATAATAAACCAATTAATGATATTTATGATAAATTGCGAGATTTAAAATATAAGAAAAAAGATATTCCTACTCCGGTTTTGAGATTAGGAAACAATGATTATGTTTATGAAGCTCTTGAAACTTTAAAAAACGATTTAATTAAATATAAGAGAGATTTTGCGTCAGTAGACTTTAAAAAAATTAGTGATAAGCAAAAGTTAAGTAGAGAACAATTTAAAGAGTTAAATCAAATTTTGAATGATTATGAAAAAAGAATAGAACTTGAGGAGCAACTCGATGTATATACTAAATTAATGAGTGAATTTCGTGATTCATTGAAAGTTGTTACTATAGAAGAAGAATATAACAATATACAAAGAGAACTTGATGATTTGCCTATATTAAGTGATGAAGAAGCTAAGCAATATGTTCTAAAAGCAGATTATAACTTCTTGATGATGCTATATTATAGTTCAATAGATAGATTAAGAAAATTAGAGACAGAAAATTATCAGGAACTATATCAAATTATTCATATAGAGAACAAAGATGATAAAATAAGGAAATTTAATAAATATATTAAGAAGGATTCAAATTTAAAATCACTATTAGAGTTATTCCCGATTATACTTACAACAAATATGTCTGCTCCGAGATTAGGTTCCCCAAAACCTCATTTTGATTTGACTATTATAGATGAGGCTAGCCAATGTTCTATTGGCTGCGCATTGTTTCCAATAATTAGAGGAGACAGACTATTATTAGTGGGAGATCAAAACCAATTAACTCCTGTTGTTATATTGAATCCAGTGTTAAATAAAAAATTACTTAAAAAATATCAAGTATCTCAGGTATATAGTTATTTGGATAATTCAATAATTAAAGTTATGATTCAAGTTGATATTATTTCGAAATTTATATTATTGAGATATCACTATAGATGCGCTCCTAAAATTATTCATTTTAGTAATTTAAAGTATTATGATAAACAATTGATAATTCAAACTCAAGAATCAAGTGATAAATCCTTATTGTATATAGGCATTGGAGATTCCAAAAAAAATAGATCTAATCACAATGTTTCCGATTTAGAAGCACAACATATAGTGCTTGATATTAAGAAAAAAGGTAATTACAAAAATGTTGGAGTTATTACTCCATTTAGAAATCAAGTTGAGAATATTAAGTTTTATATGAAAGAACAAAATCTAGATGATATTCCTGTTGGAACAATTCATACTTTTCAGGGTGATGAGCAAGATATTATCTATTTAAGTGTTTGTGTGACTCCTAATACGTATAAAAGAACTTTTGATTGGCTTAAAAACAATAAAGAACTCATTAATGTTGCAATGACAAGAGCTAAGAAGACATTTGTATTAGTTGGTGATGCTGTAAGTGTTAAAAAACACTCAAATAAACAAGTCAATGACTTGATTGAATTATTTGATTATGTAATTAGCAATGGAGAGCAAATAGTAACAACTGCAGAAGAGAAAAATAAGATTGTTAATGGTGCTAATTTTAAGCAGTTTAACACTGAATCAGAAAGAGAACTACTTAGTACAATTAAACATTTTTTAACAACTGCAGAAGATTATATTGTTAGGCGCGAAGTATCGGTTAATCATATATTGAGGAATTTTAAAACTGTAGAATTGTTTGATTTTGGTCTAAAAAGCAACTTTGATTTTGTATTGTTTAAGAAACAAGGAAACAAAGAGACACCAGTTCTAGTAATTGAATTGAATGGTCCGGAGCATTATACTGATGAAAAAGTAATGAACAGGGATGCTAAAAAAAATATAATATGTGAAGATAATGGGATTGAAATATTAACGATCAAGAATGATTATGCAAGAAGGTACGATTATGTAAAAAAAAGTATCGTCAAGTTATTGAAATGAAGTTTAGCCTATTGGATAGAATATGCTTTTTTTCTATATATTTGTAAAGCGTGCTTGACATTGTGAAAAACTAGTATATAATTATACATGTAAAGTTTGTTTTACATTGGAGTGGTGAAATGAAAAATACTCTAGAACAATTAAGAAAAGAAAAGAATATGAGTCAAGAAGACTTAGCAAACATCTTACAAGTCTCAAGACAAACCATTATCTCTCTTGAGAAAGGGAAGTATAATCCATCGATTATACTCGCATTTAAGATTGCTAAATACTTTGATTCAAACATTCATGATATCTTTTTATTTGACGAGGAGGAAGATTAACATGAAAAAATCATTTATTAAAATATATTTACAGGTAATGTTGATTGTAGGTTCACTTAGTGTATTTGTTTTTGCGTTAGATTTAGTTGTACCATTTTTAAATGATTTTCTAGATGGTTTCTCACTATCATTTGGTATCACACTCATTGCGTTTTCACTTATTGCACAAAACAGTAAGAAATTTATCAGAAAAGTAGAAATCGCAGAAAATGATGAGCGCATGGTCATGATCAAACAAAAGAC
The DNA here is from genome assembly GCA_965140505.1 of Acholeplasmataceae bacterium. Classification (GTDB taxonomy): domain Bacteria; phylum Bacillota_I; class Bacilli_A; order Acholeplasmatales; family Acholeplasmataceae; genus WOFB19. Next base: position 1,052,918 of record OZ223250.1, on the reverse strand, counting down.
GATGAGTGCAGGATTTTATTTCACTTTAATCACGAATATTCTTGCGATTATCATCTTTGGCGCTTTTGAATCTACTTATTATGTGTCATTAGTACTAGCGGGTATATTATTGCTACATGCGATATTTATTCAAGTTATGAATTATATATATAAAAGAAAAAATTAGGAGGTAAAAATGAAAACACTATTAGAAGTTAACGGCTTAGTTAAAACATTTAACTTATCCAAGAAACAACAGAGAATTCAAAAGATACAAGAAAAGAAAAAAATTGCAGTTAATGATTTATCATTTCAAGCATATGAGGGAGAAATCTATGGATTACTAGGGCCTAACGGCGCTGGTAAAACAACAACTCTTAGAATGCTTGCTGCACTTATTAAACCAGATGCTGGTACAGCGTTTGTAGATGGTGTAGAAGTGACGGATGAGCCAGATAAGGTTCATAGTAAAATTGGATTTCTTACAAGTGAGTTAAAGCTTGAAGACTTCTTTACACCAAATTACTTATTTGATTACTTCAGTGAATTACATCACATAGATCCAAGTGTTGCAAAAACTAGAAAAGAAGAGATGTTTAAAAAATTTGGTATCGATGAATTTAGAGAAGTTAAGGTTGCTGAATTATCAACTGGTATGAAACAAAAAGTATCACTAGTCATCTCTATTGTTCATGATCCAAATATCATTATTTTTGATGAACCGACCAATGGACTTGATATCATTACTGCAAAGACAGTTACTGATTTTTTATTAGATTTAAAAGCTCAAGGGAAAACAGTTATCTTATCTACACATATATTCTCATTAGTTGAAAAACTATGTGATAGAGTAGGGATTATCATTGATGGAAAGATGGCATTAGAAGGCACTGTTAAAGATTTAACTAGTGACAAGACATTAGAAGAGGTATTCTTTAATCTTTATGATGAGACAAGAGGTGAAGATCATGAGTAGTAATATTTTGACATTAATTAAAAAAGAATTAACAAGATTCTTTACTGACAGACGTATGGTTTTTTCACTTATCCTTCCAGGGTTAATCATATTTGTACTTTATTCAGTTATGGGAAATTTCATGGGTGAAATGACTGCAATTGATGATGATTATGAATATCAAATATATGTTTTGAATCAACCAGAAGAGTTAAAAGGTTTTAATGTATCTAGCCAATATAATTTCAATATCATATATTTGGATGAAGCAGATGATTCATTACTTCAAGACATTCAAGACCAAGATGTTGATCTATATATCATTTATACGCCTGATTTTTATAACAAAATGACAAATTATGTTACAGGTGAAGGTGCAGCTCCAGATATTGACATGTATTATAATTCTGCAAAGAATGAATCAAGTTTTATATATGATTACTATAAGGCAATACTTAATCAATATGAAACAAGTATGACAAATCGTTTTGATATTAATGTTGATCAAGATGTTACTTATGATCTAGCAACACAAGATGATATTTCAATGATGATTATTACTTCAATTCTTCCGTTTTTATTAATGACATTCTTATTTAGTGGAGCGATGAACATTTCTAGTGAATCAATAGCTGGTGAAAAAGAAAGAGGAACGATTGCTACATTATTAATGACACCTACAAAGCGTAGTGAAATAGCTTTAGGTAAGATTATATCTCTAAGTTTAATTACATTAGTGTCAGCTGCTTCAAGTTTCTTGGGGTTAATGTTATCTCTTCCTAAATTATTAGGAGAATCAAATTTTAGTGTAAGTATGTATGGTGTGGGTACTTATGTATTATTATTTGTTGTTATCATTTCAACAGTATTAATCTATGTTGTTTTATTATCAATTGTATCTGCATATGCTAAATCTGTTAAAGAAGCAGCATCGCTTGCCGCGCCATTTATGATTTTAAATATGCTGATTGGTATTTCATCTATGCTAGGTGTATCTAGTACAAATACAGCTGCATATTTTATCCCATTATATAACTCAGTTCAAAGTATTACAGGTATTCTAAGTCTAGCGGTCAATCCACTTAACCTAGGTATAACAATTATCGTAAACTTAGTTGTTGTAAGTATAGGTGTATGGGTGTTAGCTAAAATGTTTAATTCAGAAAAAATTATGTTTAATAAATAATAAAAGAAATAAGCGCACTTGATAAGTGCGCTTATGTAAATATAAGTTGATGGTGTTATTTCGTTTGTATCTATATGATATAAGTGAAGGAGGAAGTAATGATCATATCAGAAAAACTTAAAACATTAAGAATGAGTCATGCATATACACAAGAAGATTTAGCTGAAAAATTAAGTGTCTCTAGACAATCAATATCAAAGTGGGAAACAGGTGTAAGTATACCTGATACTGAATATATTTTAAAACTAGCTAATCTTTACAATATATCTACTGACGAACTATTAGGACATAAACACTACCTAGATAAAAAATATTTCAAGTTAGATGTTGCTATGATGATGATTGGGTTCATCGGATTTATCATTTTTGGGATATTAATATTTACTCAAAGAATTGATGAGACATCATCGGTTATTACACTAAACGCATATGGTATTTATGCACTTTTGTGTTTGGTAATCGTAATAGTGAGTGTGATCATTATGATAGTTAAGTATGTCAAAAAATAGTATAAGAAAAGTATTGATAGGTATTAAAATCATTGCGGGAGTATCCATGGTACTATATTTGGTGAGTTCAGTAATATATGCGATAGGCCTATACCATACACCATGTCAGCCTCTACCTTGGTATGCGCCATTTATTATAGAACTTATACCACTATGTTTGGTTCTTATGATTTTATTAATCGCATACATGTATTTTTCTAAAAGAGTAAAAAAGCCAAATAAATAGAATGTGAAAGATTATACAAAAAAAGGTGTAATCTTTTTATTTTATAAAGGGTTAATTTGCGTATTTTTTTGTGTTATAATTTGATTAAAGACATAAGAGGAGGTATCAACATGGTATCAAAAAATTTAGCAGTGTGGAAAAACAGATTATTAGATACTTCCAAAAGAAATCAAGCGATTAAATTTAAGCCTTATCGTTCATCAACAATTGAAATTATTCATCCTGATGTTGAAGGTTTTTTTGACTTACTTGAACACAAACGCAAACTAGAGTTTGCTGAGTTGTTTCAAGATAGCATTACCTCTGATGAATCATTTGAATTATATGACTTAGATATTAGTGAGAGTGAAAATAAAGATAAGTACGTGATTGTTAACGGATTTGATTTAAAAGATAAAGATGTTTATTCATCTGATGAACTTACACCAGTAATTAATTCTTTTAAGAATAGAATAAAAAAATCAGATAAAACAAATTATATCTACACATCAGCATCGAAGAGAAAACAAAAGCCGGCTTTAATTAATTTAATGAAGCGAGCAAAACTGGCTAAGGAAGAAAACGCGATTAATGTCTTGTATTTAGCAATTGGATTTCTTAACTGGTATGATCGAGATGATTTTAAAGTTGTTAATGAATCACCTTTAGTATTAGTACCTGTTGAGTTAGAAAGAGCATCTTTGGATGCCCCCATTAAAATAAACATACAAGATCCGGAACTACAGATAAATGTGGCATTAGTCAAAGCGATGGAACAGGATTTTGGTATTCATCTCGATTATGATTTTGATGAGACAAAAGATTTATATACGAACTATCTTGAGTATGTAGACTTTGTTAAATCTAGAGTTAGAAATTCTAAATGGTCTATGACAGATAGAGTTTATTTAGGACTATTTTCCTTTTCTAAAATCAGTATGTATAAAGACATTGAAGACAATGAAGTAAGCCTTATGAATAATTCTATGATAAGAGCCTTATCAGGCGATTTATCAATAATGAAGGATAATATAGAATCATATAGGGATACAGATTTAGATCACTTGATAAAACCAGAACGCTTTTATCAAGCACTAGATGCTGACTCTAGTCAAGAATTAGCCATTCAAGCTGCGATAGCAGGTAAAAGTTTTGTTTTACAGGGTCCTCCAGGAACTGGAAAAAGTCAAACGATTACCAATATGATCTCAGAACTTATTGCCAGAGGAAAACATGTATTATTTGTTGCTGAAAAAAAAGCCGCATTAGATGTCGTTTATCAAAACTTAAAAAAAGCGGGATTAGAAGATTATGCACTTCCTTTGCACAATGCTAAAATTGATAAGAAAACGGTTGTTACATCGCTTAATCAATCATTATTAGATAGACAATCGATTCCTAAGATTAATGATGAGCAATTGAGAAATCTTTCTCACAATTATCAACACAGTATGGTTGAGTTAAGAAAGTATGCTGATGAATTATTAAAAGTAAGAAATCCAATTAACTTAAATGTTTATCAAATGATAGGCGCGTATCTTGAATATGAAGATATATTAGATGTTCGTTTTGATATGCCTATGCATCAAGATATTGATGGTATTAAACTTGAAGATATTAAAAAGAATATCGAAGCGTTTGAAAGACTTGTTCAATTGCTTGATCCAATTGATGAACATCCTTTTTTTGGATTAAAGACTTCTTCAATGACATTAAAAGAAAAAGAAAGATATTTTGATCTACTCAATAACTTAGACTATGACATCAATGATCTATTAGAAGATATAGATTTGAACTTTGAGGGTATCGATGTATCTTTAATGCACTTTGATAATCTTTTAAAACATATTGAGTTTTTAAAGCATGTGACATCACTTGATCAATATGTAGAACCACTTGTATCTTTGATGGATAAGAAAGATGCAAATAAGGTTCTATTAGATGATATTAATGCTTATAAAGAGATCAAATCAAAATATCAAATATGTGAAGATAAAATTAAAACATTTAATTCATATTATGATGAAGAGATTCTTGATGAACCGATTGATGAATACTATCGTATCATTAGAGCTGAGCAATCAGAAGTATCAAGAATGTTTTCTACATCTTATAAAGAAACTAAGAACAAAATAAAACTATTCCAAAAAGAAAAACGACTCAAACATCAACAATTGCTAGATGATTTATCGTTGATTCTTGATAGTAAGAAAGATTATGAAAAAATCACAAAGTCACTTACTAAACGTTTCTATAAGGTATCAAATGTAAGCGAAATTGATCATGCGATTAACATTTTAGAACAATATCATATCATTAATCACGATATCTATCAAAAAGGTATCCATTTGATCAAAGGGTTTGAAGACTATATAAAACATGTCTTTTCAAATAAACCAATCATTGAGGCAAATATTCAAAGATTGGAATTAAAAAAGCATTCACTTGAAGTCTTAATGGATTCACTAAAGGCTAGTTTTGATATGGATATGAATCCACTTGATTACTTGGATTTTTCAAAGTTATCTAAAAAGATAAAAGAAATGGTTGAACATAAGGACGAACTTAACGATTATCTATCATTAAATCAAGTCGTTCATCAAGGTGATACATTAGGATTAACTGATTTTTATCAAGTCATGATTAAAAATCATATCACAAAAGATTTATCTAAGATATACTACAAACGTTATTACTTAATGGCACTTGATCATATATTTCAACAAACGCCAGTATTGAATATGTTTTCAAGAAGTGCATATGATCAATATCAAAAGACATATAAAAAAGCGGATAAACAAATGATCAAATTTGCTAAATATCAAATTGATCAATTAATCGCTGAACATACACCATCAATTGATGGTATTGAAGGTAACAACGTAGAAGTTATTACGCTAAGAAGAGAAGCAAATAAATCAAGACGAATTAAACCGATTAGAAGATTGTTTAAAGAGATGCCACATCTCATTATGGATTTAAAACCATGTTTAATGATGTCTCCGCTATCTGTAAGTAGTTTCTTAAAATCTACAGATTATAAATTTGATACAGTAATTTTTGATGAAGCATCTCAAGTTAGACCTGAGAGCGCGCTTGGTGCAATCTATCGATCTAAACAAGTCATTATTGTTGGTGATAAAGAACAATTGCCACCAACATCATTCTTTGACGCCGCTGAACAGGATATCGATGATGATGAAGTAGATGCTAACGCATTTGATTCTATATTAGAATTAGCTGAAGGTGTTTTAAAACCTATTTCATTAAAATGGCATTATCGCTCAAAATATGAAGAATTAATCTATGTATCTAATCAATTTATATATAAGGATTTGATCACTTTCCCTTCACGTAAAAAAGCAGTGATAAGAGAAGGTATAGATTTTTGTTATACACCAAATGGTATATTTAAAGATCGTATCAATATCGTTGAAGCCGAAAAAGTTGCTGAACTCGTGATGGAACATGTTAAAACTTATGGTAGAGACAAGACATTAGGCGTTGTAACGTTTAGCCAGACCCAACAGGTTGCCGTTGAGCGAGCAATTGAAAAATTAAGAAGGATGAATAAAGATTTAGAATCATTTTTTAATGATGAATTAGAAGAATCATTCTTCGTTAAAAATATCGAAACCGTACAGGGCGATGAAAGAGATACGATGATCATTAGTGTCGGTTATGCTAGAGATGCTAAGGGAAAACTTTCAATGAATTTTGGTCCACTCAATAAAGAGGGCGGATATAGAAGATTAAATGTTGCCGTATCTCGTGCGAAATATAATACAATTTTAGTTTCATCCATTAGAGATGTTGATATTGATTTAAATAGAACATCTGCTGAAGGTACACGTATGCTTAAAGAATATTTAAGATTTGCAGAATTTGGCCCTGATCGAAATGTGAATGATCAGGTATCTGATAATCATTCTAAACTCTTAAAGGATGTATATAGCGAGATTGATAAGATGGGCTACAAGATTGATAAGCGTGTCGGCTCATCAGCATATAAGATTGATCTAGCGGTTCTTCACCCGAGACAAGAAGGACATTATATTTTAGGCATTGAATGTGATGGATCCATCTACCAGGATTCACATGTTTCAAGAGACCGCGATCGTTTGAGAGAAGATGTTTTAGAAGTTAGAGGGTGGAAAACATATCGCATATGGTCTACCGATTGGTTGAAACATAAAGATAGAGAAGTCTCTAGACTTAAGAAATATATTTTAAATGCTATTGATGATTTTGGTAAACGAAATCCTCTAATTGATGATTCATATGATGAAATCTTACTTGAACAAGCACATAAAAAAGAAAAACATATTGAATTTAACTTTTATCCAAACTATGATGATCTCTATGATAAATACAAGGATGAATTAACCTTAAACGCCATTCAAAAGATATTAAAAGAAACAATGCCAATACATGAAGAAGAGCTTAAGAAAATCGTTCCTAGATTTTATGGAAGACGCAGTTACTCAAGTGTGGTTGATCTAGACTTTCAAGATGATCTTAGAATTGTTAAAAACAGAATGGATTTAATATATAAAGATGGATACTATTATCAAGATAATACATCATTTGATTTTAGAGCGTGTAATAGCTATAGTTCAAGAAGATCTTTTGAGCATATTCATCCATTAGAATTAAGAAGTGAGATTTTAACCATCCTAGAAGTTGTTGGTCAAATGAGTTTTGATGAACTTCTAGGAGAGGTCATCAAATATTCAGGTTATGAAAAATCAAGTAAAGTTATTAAAGAAATATTCACAGGAATTATTACAGATCTTCACGTAACACATCATATTTTATGGAAAGATGAAGCTATTGATTTTATAAAACGATAAGGAGCATATTTATATGCTCTTTTTTATTGATAAAAACTATTGACATGTTATACTATGCAATGTATAATATTAGTGAAATGGAGGTATATATGAAACAACAACTAAAAAAAGGTGTTTTAGAAATATTTGTACTCGCAATGTTATCTAAAGATGATTCCTATGGATATAAGATTATTACAGAGTTATCTCCACACATTGATATCAGTGAATCAACATTATATCCCATTTTGAGAAGGCTAGAAAAACAAGGACAATTAAAAACTTACAATAGGTTACATAATGGCAGAAATAGAAAGTATTACAAAATTACACTTAAGGGTGTAGAACAAATTGACGAATTTTTAGAAGAGTGGAGAGATATCAAAAAAATCTATGATATCTTAACTACAGATTAAGGTGGAAGCTTATGAGTGATATACAAAAACAAAAAAGATGGTTTACCTCATTAAATAGCGAGTTAAGTAAATACTTTAATGTTGATGAGAAACAAGAGATTGTTGATTACTATGAAGAAATGATCAATGATAAATTAGATGCAGGTCAAAACATTGATTACATCCTTAACCAATATGATCCTAAGCAAATCGCAAGATCAATGATTCCTAAGGTGGTATCAAATAGAACTTCTGATAAAAAGAATAAGACAACTAAAAAGAATATTTGGTTAATTCTTGTTATCTTATTTACCACACCACTTTGGATTCCAATCGGTGTGGTATTCCTTGTGTTAGTGATATTAGCATTTGTGTTTGTTGTTACAGGCTTCGCATTGATGGCATCTGGTGTTGGATTTATTTTTACTGAATTTATCACAATGTTTGGACAAGGGCTTGTTTTTAATGAATTAGCACTTCAATTAGGTGTTTCACTAATTGTTCTAGCTATCTTGTTATCGGTTGGATATGCCATGATTCTATCGGCATGGAAAGGTTTGGGTGTACTTGCTAAGTGGATTGGCAAGTTACTATCAAAAGAGAGGGAAGAATAATGAAGATTTTTAAAGGATTATTATTAGGTATTATATTATTAGGTATGATTTTAATCATAGTAGGCTTCGTATCTGGCGGTAGTATCAGTGCTTTAACTGGCTTATTTACAAATACGGAGGATTATGTCTTGCAAGATACAATTACATATACAGAAGAGATTACAGATTTAGTGATTGATGTAGAAACTAAGAGCATTGTAATTAATTCTGTAACTGGTTCAGATATCACGATTGATCACTATGAAAAAGAAGAAGAAACTTGGGCGTTTAGTTTAACAGATGGGACATTAAAAATAACACAACAAGATCCAAGAGGCATAAGATTTTGGTTTAATTTTTCTATATCGCCAAAAGAAGAAAGAACCATTGTTATTAATATTCCAGAAAACTATGAATTCGGAGCAGATATTAAATCAAACACAGGCGATACAAAAATATCTGGATTTGATTTGATCAAAAATTTACTAATTGATTCTAATACAGGTGACATTAGTGTTGCTGACATCAAATCAACCACAATGAATCTTAATACTGACACAGGTAGCATAGATGTTAAGAATGTAGATGCTACAGGAGGTGTCAGCATTGACTCTTCAACCGGAGGTGTTGATGTAGAAAACATTAACTGTCTATCATTAGATATTAATGTTAATACAGGTGATATCGAAGTGATTAACGTTGAGTCTAACAAGATTGATTTAGATAGTGACACTGGAGATGTCACTGTGTCAGGTATTGATTTAGATGAAAGATCTATATATTTAAAAACAGATACTGGTCGAGTTAAGTTTAAAGGACAATCGCAAGGCGATGAGTTTAATCTTACGTTAGATGATGCTGGGATTTATTTGAAAGCATCAACAAATACAGGTAATGTTGAAGTAACTGAATAATAAATAATAAAAAGGTTGTGTTTGAAATTATCTATGGTATAATTAGCAAGGCTTGAAAAAAGCAAATTATAGATAGTAGGAAAAACATGACCATTTTATTTAATGAATTACCCATTTTAGAAGAAACCAAAAAAGCGATTAATGAGCTGGGATTTGAAGAATTAACATCAATTCAAGCGTTAGCAATTCCGGAGGCTGTTAAAGGTTTAGATATTATTGGGCAAGCACAAACAGGGACAGGTAAAACTTTTGCATTTGGTATTCCAATGCTTGAGAAAATCGACACAACTCAAAAAGTAACTCAAGGGTTGATTATATGTCCGACAAGAGAGTTAGCAACCCAAGTTTTTAAAGAGATTTTAAAACTTGTAAAATTTAATAAGCACATGAATGTGACACTAATCGTTGGTGGGGAATCTTATGAAAGACAATTCAGAGCATTAAAATCTCATCCACATATAATTATTGGTACACCAGGACGTATGATTGATCATATGAATCGCGGAACAGTCGATTTATCAACAGTTTCAACACTTGCTTTAGACGAAGCGGATGAAATGTTGAAGATGGGTTTCCAAGAAGATATGGAAAACATTATGTCTCACATTGCTGAAACAAGACAAATTTTGTTGTTTTCTGCAACAATGCCAACAGCGATTAAAAAAATCGCTAAGATTTATCAACATGATCCAGTAACACTTAAAGTAGAAAGTAAGGGTTTAACAGTTGATCAAATCAAGCAATCATATTATATTGTTAAAAATACTGAAAAACTAGCATCTCTACCAAGGCTATTAGATTACACACAATCAAAGAGTACAATCATATTTTCTAACACCAAAGCAGACGTTGATAGAATCACTGAATATCTTTTAAACGAAGGTTATTTAGCTGATGCACTTCACGGTGATATTAAACAACGCTCAAGAAGTGATGTTATGAGAAGATTTAGAGATCGTCAAATCGAAATCCTAGTAGGAACTGATGTTGCTGCAAGAGGATTAGATGTTAACGGTGTAGAACTAGTAATCAATTATGATCTACCATATGAAAAAGAAATCTATGTGCACCGTATTGGTCGTACAGGTAGAGCGGGTAGAACAGGATTAGCTTATTCACTTGTTTCGCCAAGAAAACAAAGTGAGTTAAGAGAATTAGAACATTTTATTAACTCTAAGATTGAATATTTTGATATTCCATCAATTGCTGATATTAAGAATGCTCAACTCGATGCGTTCAAAGTCGGATTAAAAGAAAAACTAGAATTAGATTATTCTGATCACTTAAAAGAGATTGAAGATATCTTAGATGAAACATCTAAAGATGATTTAATCAATGCATTACTTCACCAAGTGATGCCGAAACCTAAGTATTATGATGATATCGAAAGTATCAATCCTAGAAAATCTAGAGAAAAATCATCTAGAGATGGTAAAGGTGATAAGTATGAAGACTTTATTATCAATATAGGGTCTAAAGATAAAATGACACCGATGAAATTTCTTAAGATGATGGATCGTACATTTGGTGTATATTCTAAGAATATCGGCGATATCAAGATTGACAAAGTATATACAAAATTTGGTATTAAACGTTCAGCCCTTTCTAAATTAAGATATAAAAAAGGGAAATATGAAGGTAAAACCATGGAGATTAAAAACGTATAAAGGGCATTTAAATATGCCTTTTTATTTTTTGATTGCACAGTAAATAGTTATATGATAAAATCATACATACTTATGAGAGGAGATCTCTATGACTAGATATAAACAAATGTGGATTTTCAGAATTATTTTTTGGATTTTGGCATTTATCAATTTTTTAGGTTCTACACAATTATTCAAAATGCGTTTTGATATGAATTATCTATATTATTATACAGAACTATCTAATTTTTTAGTATTTGTTTGGATTACTTATATGTTTGTTAAAAAGATTTTTAAACTTAAATCAATGAGACGAGAAACATCCGTTAAATTCATAGTTACTGTTGGTATTATGTTGACGTTCTTGGTATATAATACATTGCTAGGTCATATATTCTCAGTTTCATATTGGCAAATATCCAATGTTTTAAAACATTTCTTATTACCTTTAATAATGCTTATGGATTATTTATTTTATACACCGCGAAAGACAGTTGGAATTAGAGATACATTTAAGGCTTTAGTCTTTCCACTTATATATTTTGTATATGCGATGATTAGAGGTTTAATTACACACAAGTATCCCTATTTCTTCATTAATCCAACTGAAATTGGATATTTAAACATGCTATATTTCTTTATTGGAATACTTTTTTGTATATATATATTTTCTTATTCACTTTATTTGTTAAACAAAAAAAGAAGATTATAATAAAGCGCTTACAAATATCATTGACAATTTTATGAAACCATGTTAACATGTGAATGGAAATGTTAAATGCAAGAGAAGTCGAGCGAAGCAAAAAGTTGAGAGATTTTTGTTTCGCTTTTTCTTTTAGTTAAATAAATAAACATATAGTTGAAGGGAGAAAAAACTATGTTTAAAAATATGACTAAGTCATTGAGATGGCTACTGATCTTAATTATCGCAGCATTAGTGTTTAGTTTAGGTGCATCATTGGTCCAAAACTCATTCTTTAGTGTTAAAGTAGATAAGATCTCATTTGAAACTGAACGCGGTGAATTATCTGGTTACCTATACACACCTAGAGGTGTTGATGCTAGTAACCCAGCACCAGCAGTGGTTTTAACACATGGATACTTGAATAATGCTGAAATGCAAGAAATCGGTGCTATTGAATTATCGAGAAGAGGATATGTTGTATTAGCTTTTGATATGTATGATCATGGTGACTCATCATGGGAAACACCGGCAGCTTTTAACTTTTATGTATATTCTGTATTTGATGCAGTGACATATATGTATGGTCAAGACTATGTGTTAAAAGATGCTAGTGGTAATGGTATGATTGGTGTTAGCGGTCATTCAATGGGTGGCTTTTCTTCAGAATACGCAGTGATTTTTGATGAAATGCAAGCTGCTGGTTCTGGACACCGTATGATTGCAGCATCACTTGCAGTCGGTGCGGATTTTAGATATATTTACACACCTAATCCTGAAAACTTTTTTGCTACACGTTCAAGTGGTGTGATTGCAGCACATTATGATCAATTTTTCTTTGATAATGATTCTGGTGCTGATGGTACCGTAAGATACAAAGATTACACAGAGGATTCTGTTGGTCTAGCTTTCTTAGGAAGAACTGATGAAGGTAATGCTGATGCTGGAACTTTCTATAATTTAGATGGTGGACAAAGAGTTATATATACACCAGATGAAACTCACCCTCAAAACACATGGTCATTAGAATCAGGTAGATACACGATTGAATTCTTTGAAAAGGCATTTGAATATCAATTAAATCTTCACAGTCTTGGCAATTTAGAAGATTATGATATTTCAACTGGTAAAACAGGACAAGTATGGTGGTTAAAAGAAGCATTTACAGGACTTTCATTAATCTCATTATTTATGATGATTATTCCAGTATTTGGCTTACTAGCTGGACTTCCAGTATTTAAGAAGGTATATGCAAATGATATTCCACTTGATGAAGTTGAAGTTAAATTATCCAAAGAAAAGAAATCTATTAAGTTTGTGATTATTCCGTTATCTATCTTATTAAGCATGTTCTTCTTAACTAAACTTATGGACCGAACAGATCTTGAAGGCCTTGCTAACAGCATGTATTATATTATTGCTGGCGTTGTTGCTGTTCTTATAGGTGTTTGGATTGCATCAATGGTTGGCAAAGATAAAGACAAGATTAGAGTTGCTCAAAAAGCGACTGGACATGGACTTGTTGTCATACTAGTTGCACTTGCATTTTTATGGTTGTTAACAAATACGCAAATTATATCTAATGTTATTTATTGGAGTGCACCTTCAATTAATACAATAGTATATTGGGCAATGGGTAGTGCAGGATTAATTTTGCTTACAGTTCTCATCGTTACGCCTATCGTTAATGCAGGTGAAGTTGATGAAAATCCTTATGGTGTTAAAGCATCATGGCTTCAATTAGGAGCAAGTTTATTAACTGCAATTGCTATGGTTGTTGGACTATTATTATTTGTAGCTTTAGTTGGGTGGATTTTCCATACCGACTTTAGATTCTACACATATGCAATTCAAATCTTTAATAGCCATCAGTTCGTTGCAGGATTGAAGTATATACCACTATTTTTTATCTATTACTTTGCAGCAGCAATTACAGTATTTGTTAATACGAAGGGGATGAAGGGTTGGAAAGCTGATATATTAGCAGCGTCACTATTAGCATTACCTGTTGTCTTATTCTTGATTTATCAATATGGCGTCTTGTACACTTCAGGTGTTGCAGCATTTTCTACATTTAACCTAAATGGTATTCTAGCAGTTGGATTAGTGCCTACATTAGCAGTTGCTGGTATCGTGATGAGAAGAATCTCACAGAAGACGGGAAATATTTGGACTTCTGTATTCTTTATTACAATTTTCTTTACATTGATCACGCTAGCAAATACTGCGGTATATGCATTAACAATAGCATAATTGATTTAATATAGTAACAATAAAAATGGCATTTCTAGAAATGCCATTTTTTTATAACTTAAGTTTTGATAAATATTATTTGCATGATATAGTTAATACAAAGTATGAATAAAAGTAAAGCTCATCTATTAGATGAGCTTTATTTGTTTTTGATTAAGGTTGCATTGCTCCGAATAGAACAAGCCACGCTAAGAATGTTTTAGCAACCAAACTTAGTATAATATAAACTCTTTCACCATATAAATAATCTTTCCATTTGCCAATCTTTTTATACTGTAATATCATATTTACTGGAAAAGTATTAAAAGCTACAAAGTATGTACCAATGATTGCCCATACAAACCATGGAACCATATCGAAATTACCTGTACCAAACATGTATAGAAGAATAGCAACCCAAGGTGCGATACCGGCAATTGAACCCCATACAAATGGACCCCAATTCACTTTATCTGTGTCATTTTTACTTTGCAGTTGTTCCATAACTAAACCAAACATGTTCATACTAAAGTTTAATGCAAAGATTAAAATGAGTGATGCAATATCATAGATTCCAAATAATGTCGCGATTAACACAATCATAATAGAAGAACTCAATGCATATTCGAACCATCTAAAACGATTGATACCTTTTTTTAAATCATTAACATAGATCTCATATGTTTTCTTTGGAATAGAGATAATTGCATGTGCAAAAGCAGATAAAAATAGAAAGACTGATACTAATATGCCGAAAGGTAGTGTGAATAACGCTTTTGAAGTAGATTGTAGTGATTGAGTGAGTACATCAAAGTATAAGTAATTTTGAGTAATCACTGGCTGAAATTCAGCAATTGTTTGAATAACAGACGTTGCTAAGAAAATCATGATAACACCTTGAACTAAGTGCAAGCCACCCATAATTATATTAAAACGTCTGAGTTTAGATAAATTTTCATTCATCATAAGAAATGCTCCTTTTTCTTTCATTATATAGAAAGACTTACTTAAAAACAATATAAAACACTTTTAAATTGATGAAATGGTTTGGTTATGCTTGTAAATAAAAATCAATTGTGCTATAACATTAGTGGAAACATAACGATTGTTATTTTTTTAATAAAAAGAAAAGAGAGAGGTGTTTTTTTATGTTTGATATTGTACATGGCACTGGATTAACTTTATTAGTCGTGCTAGCTGTATTTGTAAGTTTATTCGTATTAAATGAACTTGCAAGAAGATTTAAATGGGTAGGGTTTGCTACTTTTATCATTCTTCCTGTAATTTTGACAGTAGTATGGTTTACTGTATTAGATGCTACTTATACAGACTGGTTCCATTTAGCAAAAGTTTATTCATCAACTGCTGGATGTATTGGTTTTTGGTTGATCCGTTTTGTTGAAAAGAAAGATGCAAATGGAAACGTTGTTTGGAGACTTAGAGATAAGAAATGGGTTTTAATCTTTCCTCCACTAATCTTAGCAATCAACATCTTAGAAGCGGTTGTTAGAGATTTTGAAATTGGTACAACATTTTTTGGAATCATTGGACAAACAAGCGGTGATGTTAATGGTGTATTTGGCGGTATTTGGAATTATATGAATGGTGTTGCAGGTTTATTAAATATTGTTGCAATCACTGGTTGGTTTGGTATCGTTGTTAGAAAGAAAACTAAAAAAGACAAATCACAAGATATGTTATGGCCAGACATGCTATGGTTTTGGATCATCGCATATGATATTTGGAATTTCGCCTATACATATAATGCAATTCCAACGCACGCAGTTTATGCAGGTTTAGTCTTATTGATCACACCAACAATTTGTGCATTTACTGTTGGTAAAGGTGCTTGGTTACAACACAGAGCACAAACACTTGCAATGTGGTGTATGTTTGCTCAAACATTTCCTCTATTCCAAGATGACAGTAAATTTACAATTGTAAGTACTTATAATTCAACAATTTATACAGTTGTAAGCGCACTTGCTTTAGCAGCAAATGTTGCAGTCGTAAGTTATATGATTTACAAAGTTTTTAAGACTAAACGTAATCCATATAAAGGTGAGTTATACTCTGATTTAAAGCCATATCAAGAAATCAAAGCATTAGCTGATTAAATGTGATATCATATTTATATAGAAGTCATAGGATGTGATATTTATGGAAGAAATCAATCAAAGAAAACAACATATTATAGATGCAGCGATTGAGACGTTAAAAGAATTGCCTATTGATCAAGTATCTGTTAGAAAAATTGCAAAAAAAGCTGGGCTCACGACAGGTGCTATCTACCATTTCTATGATAGTAAAGATGATCTTATATTTGATGCGATGCAGCAATCCTTATATTTTACAACAGCTTTATATCGACAAGTAGAAGCTGCTGAGCATAAATTAAAAGGTGAAGCTTTACTAAAAGAGATTAATAAACAGGTAGAAAAACGTATTAAAAAAATAGAAGAACAAAAACTACATATTCAAATCATTAGTGATGTAATTAAAAAAGATAATCAATTAAAAAAAGAATATCAAGAAAATTATAAGATGATGATTGATGTTGTGTCTAAACTGTTTGCAGACGCGTTTGAAATTGAAGAAAGCAAATGTCAAAAAAGTGTAGCATCTATACTGATAGCAGCCATTGACGGTATTGCTTTGCAACAAGCGTTGGATGTTTTACCAGAAAACTTAGAAGATATGAATCAAACATATATCAAGTTCTTTAATGAAAGCATTCCAGCATATTTAGAAAAACATCAAGAGTGTAAACACAAGTAAAACAGGTGAAACCGCCTGTTTTTTTATGGTGTTTTCATGATAAAATATAAATAAGTATTTATATTAAGTAGGAAGTATATATGGAAAATGTTAATTTTAATGAAATTGGATATGAAAAACAACTAAATTATAAACAAAAACATGTGGAAGATGTATTTAAGGCAGCCAGAATTAATGTTAAAGTTAATCAAGTGATTAGAAATAGTTCGCCAAAGCATTATCGCCATAAGGTAACGGCAAGTGCGACTTCCATATATATCAATAAGAAGCCAAGACTTAGATTAGGTATGTTTGCTGAAGGATCTCATGAGATTGATCCTGGATTTAATCATTTTATCCATGATGAAGAGATTAATCAAGTACTTCAAAAAATTGAACAAGTGCTAAATAATTATAAAATTTCAGCATATGATATTAAAAAACGACAAGGTATTTTAAAACATGTTCTTATCAGAAAATCATATTTGAATCATGATATGCTTATTGTTTTTGTAACTAATGGAATACTTTTCCCTAATGCTAAAAATATTACAAATGATATTAGAAAAGATTTTCCACAAATTAAAACAAGTATTCAAATGATTCAAAATAGGCAAATACCGATTGTTTTATATGGTGAAGAAAAAAATATTTTTGGTCCAGGTTATATTGAAGATGGATTTGATGGACTAAAGTTTAGGTTATCAGCAAAATCTTTTTATCAGGTGAATCCTGAACAAATGATTATATTGTATAAAAAAGCACTAGATATGGCACACATATCAAAACAAGATAAAGTGATGGATTGTTATTCAGGTATTGGTACAATTTCACTTCTAGCAGGACAAAAAGCTAAAGATGTAGTTGCCATTGAAGTGAATCAATCAGCTGTTAAAGATGCAAACTTTAACGCTAAGATGAATCAGATGAACAACGTTAAATTTTACTGCGATGATGTAGAGAAATTTATGGATGGATTTAATCAGAAAGTGGATGTTCTTATCTTAGATCCTACAAGAACAGGCGCTACGCTTAAGTTCTTGAATGCTGTAAAAAAACTTAAACCAAAGAGAATTATTTACATATCTTGTTATGTTGAAACACAAGTGAGAGATTTAAAGAGCTTAATCAATATGTATAAGATTGAAGAAGTACAACCTGTGGATATGTTTTCTTATACAGAACATGTTGAAAATATAGTATTGATGTCTGCTCGAGACTGTTAAAATACAAACCGACAATGCAATAGTATTTTATTCTATAAATGTTTCATAGAGTTAGTAAAGTAGAAACATTTGTTAAATAGATTAAGCATGATTTAAACGAAGGATGGCTTTTACTTTCTGAGAGTTAATGCAAGAGGTGCTTTAGATATAAATATTAGCGAAATTTGGGTTGGTGGATTTATGGATTATATTTTACATGCAAACGACATAATTATGTGTTTGTATTTAGCAGCAATATTTCCTTTGCTGGTTGAATTAAAATATTCGATGAAAAAGACAGTGATTGTTTTAGGCGGGTATATTGCAATAGCATTTCCTGCATATCTACAATTGGTAACAATGATTAATAATAGAGGATTGGCAGCTGCCATCGCATTTTCTATTCCATCATTGATCATATGTTTCTTTTTATCTAAATATAAAGGTGCAAGATTTGTATTTACTTTTTGTACAGTAGACCTTATGGGCTTTTTTGCACTTGCAATAGCAACCTCTATTTCTTTTTTATTTGATAATAATCCGCTTGTGATCTTTATTGTTTTAAATATTGAATATATAGGACTATTGTTATTGGTGATTAAATATCGTAAATCATATATTGTGATTCAGCAAGAAATCACTAAAGGGTGGGTAAGCTTTGCGATTGTTTCTATATTGTTTTATGTCATGATGTATATGATTACATCTTATCCAGAACCGATGAGAGTTAGGAGAGAGTATATTCCAGTAGTTTATGTATTTATGATTATGATTGCTTTTTGTTATGTTGTAATTTATCAAACGGTTATGAAAGATATTGCAATATATGATGAACAAAAAGAAAAACAACTTTTAAAAACGAAAATAGAATTACAAGAGAGCCAATTAGAACTCGAAGAAATGTATGTTAAACTTGCATATACCGATATTCTTACAGGCTTAAAAAATAGAACTGCTTTCGAAGAAAAGAAAACAAAAATCATTAGAAACCCTGAAAAGTATAATCAAATTGCTTGTCTCATGTTAGATTTAAACAATCTAAAAATAACTAATGATAATTTTGGACATGATAAAGGTGATGAGTTGATTAGAAATTTCTCAAGTATTATTAGAGAAACGATTGATTTAACACATGCTATTTATCGTATCGGTGGCGATGAGTTTATTGCTTTATTTCTAAATATCGAATGTAGTGAAGTAGAAAAACAAATTGCTAAGTTAAGACGAAGAGTCAGCGAAGAAAATTTAGTCAATCCATTAAAGATTAGTTTTGCTGGTGGATTGTCTTGTATTGAAAAAGATGATATACATGATATTGATTCATTGATTTCATGTGCTGATCGACGCATGTATGAGGATAAGAAAATTATCAAAGGTGTTGAAGAATGATATAGTCTAGAAAGGAAAGTGATCAAAATGAAATTAGTATTGATTATAGGTGATTCTGCTGTTGGTAAGATGACAGTTGGACAAGAGCTCATGAAAATTACAGATTTGAGATTGTTTCATAATCACATGACCATTGAACCTTCAATTGAAATATTCGGACACTTTGAAAAAGAATTAACAAAAATGTGGCGTGATGATGTTTTTGAGGTCTTTTCTAAAAGCAATCAATATGGTTTAATATTTACATACATGTGGGCATTTGACATGGCTTCTGATTGGAAGTATATGGATTATGTATGTGAGATATTTAAAAAACAAGATGCAGAAATTTACGCTGTTGAATTGATTGCTGATCTACCCACTAGGTTAGAGAGAAACAAAACTGAAAACAGATTAAAGCATAAGGCATCAAAACGTGATTTGAAATTATCTGAAGAACGTTTATTAAATGATTATTACAAATATCGATTTATTAGTAACGAGGGAGAACTTAGTGCTAAGTTTGAACACTATTTAAAAATATCGACGGAACATTTAAAACCAGAAGATGTTGCATTGAAAATTAAAGATACATTTAATTTATAGGGTGATAAATATGGATAGTAATAAAGTATATGCATGGATGAATAAACATGCACGACCATTAGATTTGAAATTATATGAGTTCTTATTTTTGGAAGGTTCAAAAGATGATGTCATTACTGAACTTTTAGCATATCAGAATGTAGATGGCGGATTTGGACATGGCATTGAGCCTGACAATACCAATCCTAACTCTTCATCGATTCAAGCTTGGACAGCTATTGGATATATCAATCAGCTAGGTATAGACGATAAACATCCAATGGTTTCAAACTTACTTGATTATCTTGAAACGCATATGGATGATGATGGTTTTTACCCAGTCAATATTAAGTCAAACAACGATTATCCGCATGCAAGATGGTGGGATTACTTACCAGATACATGTTATTGGGGATTTAATCCAAGCATTGCACTTTGGGCATTTATTTATAAATATCGACCTAATCTAAAAGTTAAAAAGCTTTTGGTTAATGGTATTTGCCATTTCTTAAGATTCCCATCTTCAGAAATGCATGAACTCAAAGATTTTATTGATACATATGAATGGTTATATGACATAAGAGAAGATTTCTTATGCTTCCCATCATTTGAAATAGCATTAAAAAAACAAATGTTAGATTTATTAAAGACATATGATCCTGAATCGAAAGAGTATGGGTTATCACCATTAGGTTTTTGTTCGCATCCTACAGATTATGTGTATGAGTGGATTAAACCATATGTTGATAGGCAATTGATTGATTTAAATCATTATATTGACAAATATCCGATGTGGGATATTAATTTTCATTGGGGGCAATATGAAGAAGAATTCAAAACAGCAAGAGTATACTGGCAAGGCATCATAGCAGTTAAAAATACTGAATTCTTATTAGAAATGTTAAAATATAACTAATGTTATATTTTTGAGGTCCAATAAAATGAAAAAAGGTAAAGACACAAATAAATTTATAGAGAGAAAACCATTTCGTAACACCATAGAGATTATCTTAATATACATAGTTATTGGTATTCTATGGATTTATTTTTCTGATTTGGTTTTAGGTATTTTTGTTCAAGACAGCGAAGTAACGGAAACCATTCAAACATATAAAGGTATTTTCTATGTTTTATTTACTGGAGTATTGTTTTATTTGATTATTAAAAGAAGAATGGACTTATATGATTATTCAATCATTGAACTTAAATCAACTGTTGATAAACTTGGTGAAACAAACAAAACACTAACTACGCTTGAAGAAAAATTATACACGATGGCATACTATGATGATTTAACTGGGCTTTTTTCAAAGAACATGATTATTGAGTCATTTCAAGAACATATGCACTTTAACGAAAATGAAATATTAGGCGTTATGTACCTAGATATTGATAACTTTAAAGATATTAATGAAACAAGAGGACATGATGCTGGTGATGAACTGATTCAAATGGTTGCTGAAGAATTAAAAACTGTGTTTGGTGAACCAAACAAAATTGGTAGAATCAGTGGTGACGAGTTCATCATTTATATTAAAGAGCAAAAAGATAAAGCAGCCTTAGAAAATTATGTGGCTGAAAGATTTTCATTGATAAAACATACGTATAAGATTAGAAGAGATCATCACTATGTTACCTTCTCAGCTGGTGTAACAGTTTATCCTTCTGATGATCATACTTTTACAGGGTTATTGAAATGGTCAGATTTAGCGTTAAATATTGCTAAAGAAAAAGGGAAGAATCAAGTTGCATACTATTCTAAAGATTTAGCTGAAACAGTGTTTTATCAATCAGATATTGCAAATCAACTATACTATGGTAATAAGAATAAAGAATTTAAATTGCATTATCAACCAATTGTTTCATCAATTGATTTAAAAGTTCGGATGGTAGAAGTTCTCGTAAGATGGGAAAATCCATTTAAGGGATTCATTTATCCTGAAGACTTCATTGAAATTGCTGAAAAAACAGGGCATATTATTGAAATGACATATTTTGTAATTGGTGAGTCTTTGAAACAGCAAAAGAAGTGGAGAGATGAAGGATACGATATCACTGTATCAATTAATATATCTTCTAAAGTGCTAAATGAAAAGGGATTTATAACAAAACTAAAAAAAATGATGTCACATTATGATGCAGATCCATCTAAATGTATTTTAGAAGTTACAGAATCAATGGTTGTTCAAGATCTTGATCACGCGATTGATTTATTAAATGAGTTAAGAAAATTCGGATTCAAGATTGCATTAGATGATTTCGGTACTGGATATTCATCAATGACTTATCTTCAAAAATTACCAATTGATATTCTTAAAATAGATCGAAGTTTCATAAGAGAATTATCAAAATCAGATCACAGTGTTCAAATGCTTGAATTCATGATTAATTTAGCACATTTACTTGAACTTAAAGTAATTACTGAAGGTGTTGAGGAAGAAGCACAGTTGGAGTTACTTCAAAAATTAAAGAGTGATTATCAACAAGGGTATTTTTTTGCAAAACCAACGGATTCAAGATCAATAGATAAAAGTATATTTTTAAAATCAGATAAAAACATCATGCATTAATAATTAATACTGGGGGAAAGTATGAAAAAAAGATATGTGAGAAAATTATTTAGAACAAGAAAGCTATATGATTTAGAAAGGTCAGATGAGCTTTTTTGTCTTTCAATGAGAGAGAATGCTATTTATCATTATAATCACTGCAGTGATTATAAACGTATATTAGATGAGGCGAAATTTGATCCACATGAGATAAGGAGAATGAAAGATTTAGCAAGACTTCCTTTTTTACCAACGTTATATTTTAAACATCACGAATTGTTTTCTAAACCGTTATGGAAGATGCCTATTAAGGCTACATCTTCTGGTACCTCTTCAGGATTCAAAAGTAAAATAGCGATGAGTGTTGGTGATCTATGGCGGGGTTTTTTAATGATCAAACGGATTTTTTCATATCATAAATTATGGTCAATTAGACCTGTGACATATCTCATTTTTGGGTATCAACCAACAAAACATAGTGAAGCGGGTATTATGAAGACTGCGTATGGATTTACATATGTTGCACCTGCTAAGAAGAGAATATACGCTATTCGTTGGCATAAAGATACAGGTTATCAAGTTGATTTGGAATATATGAAACAAGCGTTTATTAAAGCATCTAAAAAAAGAACTCCAATCAGAACAATTGGATTTCCAGCATATACGTATTTTTTATTAAAAGAGATGAAGGCAGAAGGCATTAAACTTCAAATGCCTAAAGGTTCAAAGATTACAGTTGGAGGCGGATGGAAACAATTTTATGCAGAGAAAGTAGATAAAAAAGATTTTTATCAACTTGTCTATGAAGTGTTAGGTATTAAAGAGAAGGATTGTGTAGAATTCTTTGGTGCTGTTGAACACCCGGTACTCTATACGGATTGTGATCACCACCACTTTCATGTACCTGCATATGCTAGAATTATTATTCGTGATCCAGATACATTTGAACCACTTCCTCATGGCAAGTTAGGACTTATTAATCTGTTAACACCGATGATTGAAGGGACACCATTACTATCTGTTATGACGGATGACTTAGGTATTCTACATGATGAAGGATGCGCTTGTGGAGAAAAATCACCATGGTTAGAAATTATTGGTAGAGTCGGTATTAAAGATATCACAACTTGTGCACAAGGTGCAGAAGAATTATTAAAAGGTTAGGGGACATAGTATGATACTTTATAAAGGTGAGATTCTTCAAAATCATATCCAAAAAGATAAAATTGAGTCACTAAGGGATGATTGTTATGAAACACTAAAAAAAAATGAGCCCTTAAGGGTTGGTGAAGTCATAGATGCTTGTGATAAATTGGCTCAAAAGGTTAAATCAGGTGCATATGATGAACTCATTATTCCTTTACTTGAAGAGTTTGATATACCATATGACTATTTCTTACATCATTTACCAATGTTTGAAAAAGATGCATTGATTAGAAAAGTTGAAATTGAGTTAGGTAAAGATTATGATCACTTGCAAAATTTGGATGAACATAACTCTAGAGCAATTCATCCTATTGGCATACTATTTCATATCGCCGCAGGTAACGTTGATGTCTTACCCGCGTACTCGGTTATTGAAGGCTTGTTAGCTGGTAATATTAATATTTTGAAACTTCCTTCTGGAGATCGTGGCGTATCAGTCAAACTTTTATCTGAACTTATTGCTATAGAACCAAAACTTATGAACTATATTTATGTGTTTGATGTACCATCTACAGAGATAGAAACGCTTAAAATATTTTCAGAAATAGCAGATGCAATCGTTGTTTGGGGTGGAGATGTTGCTGTT
This sequence comes from Acholeplasmataceae bacterium, assembly GCA_965140505.1. GTDB lineage: Bacteria > Bacillota_I > Bacilli_A > Acholeplasmatales > Acholeplasmataceae > WOFB19. The sequence continues at coordinate 1,028,534 of OZ223250.1, read as the reverse complement.
AAAGCAGCAAGATCTATGGCTTCAGTAACAACTAAGATTATAGAATGGGGACATAAATTATCTTTTGGTTATGCATCACTTGATGCAAGTGATGAAGATTTAAAAGGCATTGCCCATCATATGGCAATGACCAATCAAGTTTTGTGTTCATCAGCTCAAGGTATATTCGTGGATACTAATTCAAGGGAAGAACTAGATAAATTTGCGGAAAGATTTTTTCATATTTTTGTAGAGGTCAATAAGGAACATAAACCTATACCATATGGTATGAAAAGTAAGAACGCATTAGAATTATACAATGAAAGACTAGAACAACATCTTACGCATAAAAAGATATGGCAAAAAGATGGAATAAGCGTCATGACATCAGATGATTCGAATCTAGTGCTTTCTATGCTATTTAGAAGTATATGGATCAAGATGTTGCCAAAAGATAGAATCATAGAAACACTTAGACCGCATAAAAATCACTTACAAACTGTTGGTCTAATGACACCTATGGATGTCAAGCAATCCTATATAGATGTATTGTCAAAGTCTGGGGTATCAAGAATCACCAAGGGTTCAAATCTATCAAGAATAATGACTGGTGAAAGTCATGATGGTGTTTACCCATTACAAATCTATACGAAAATCATTGAGATTGAAAAATAAAAAAAATCGCCTTTTTAGGCGATTTTACTATTTTTAGGGTTCCCAAATTCTTTGCATATCCATTTATCAAAAATAGCGAGTACTGGAGGGAGTATAAATAATGTTAGAACAACTGCAACCGTCATACCTCTTGCAATGGCTAAAACGACAACAGCAGTAGCTGCTTGATCAATGACTAGACCTACAACAGTAGTGATTACAATTAAAATGATTGATGATGTCATAATTGCAAGCATTGAACCTTGAAAAGCATGTTCCATTGATTCTTTAATACCATAGGTTTTTCTGGCAGTTCGGTAGTAACTTGTATAAAGAATTGCATAATCGATTGCCGCACCCATGAGAATAGCTTGAATAATGATGATTGCCAAGAAATATAGATTTGAACCAGAAACGATTGTTGATGACATTGTTACAAAGATTGCTGTTTGGATGAGTGCCACCAACACAATTGGTACGAAGAATGATCTAAATGCGATACATACAACAACAAAGATAGCAATAATAGTTAGCAATGTAACGAAATTTAATTCATCAACAAATGTATCATTCATTTCATATGCCATTGGTAATTCACCAATAAGGTGATATGTTACATCGGTATCTTCTAATAATTGTTTAACTTGATTTATGTAATCAAGACCATCCTCACCATTTGAAGAAAAACTTGTTGAGATGATTGCTCTTGAATAATTGGAACCAACAAGTTGAGCTTTACCATTTTCAATTAATTGATAATTACTTAATAGTAAGTCCTTACTTTCCTCATCAAATAAATAGGAGAAAGTATCATTGGATAATAGGTCATTAACCATGAATGTCATAAACTCATCAATTGAGATTTTGACTTCACTCATGTCTGTAACTGAAGCTGCTTGCATATAGAAAATCATCATAAGTATTGAATCATCAAAATTTGATGACATACTTCCAAGCATTTGTGCAAGTGTAATAGGAGAGAATGTTTGATTTGCATAAGAAACTTGCATGATACCATATAACATTTCTACTTGAGCTTTAGTTGCTTCATCAAACATTGCACTATAATTAGGATCACGACTTAGTGTAACAAAATAGCCAACAAAATCGTATAACGAGATTGTTTCTTTTATATCTTCTCCATTTTGCATATAGTAGCCTGTGATCAGTTGCTCGACTGTTGATTGATCTATACCTAACATTGAAGATAGTTCAGTTGAATTATATGATGCTGATATGATAGTAGTATTTGAAAAGTTTTGTAGCATTGTAAGTTGAGCCAAATCATCTTGAGTAAAATTTGAAGCAAACATTTGATTACTTGCAATATCAGATAGCACAAAAGTTGTAAACTCATTAAGTGTTAGATTGTTAATATCACCATTGTTATATATATAAATAAGTGTTTCGATAATATTTTGATCTATACCAAGGGTTAAAGATAACTCTTGACTTGTTAATTTTCTACCAAGCGTAGTTGCATAAGCATTCAACTCTTTAGTTCCAGATAAAGCGTTTATTTGTGTTAAAACATTGGCGATTTTGTCTTCATGTTTTGAATCATATAAAACGACAATTTGATTATCTGGTGGGAATTTTTCATTAATAATAGTTGCATCTTTTGCAGTAGCTTCAAGTGCGAAATCCACATTAGTGTTTCTACTTAAATAAAAACTACCTGCAAGAAGAATAACGAAGATCACTAAAAGTACATGTCTGAATTTAAATTCAAAATCAGCTACCTTCTTCATTCTAAATTTCAAAGTAGGTTTCTTTGTTTTATCAATGAGTTTATCAGACATTAAGATAAATGTAGGAAGTACAGTAAAAGTTACAATTAAACTAATAAAGATTCCTTTAGCTAACACTAGACCCATATCCATACCTAGAGTAAAACTCATAAATATTAAGCAGAGCAAGCCTACAATTGTAGTTATTGAAGAAGAACTGATGGATAAGAGACCTTTTGATATTGCATTTTTCATAGCTTCAACAGGTTCTGCATGTTCTTTTTCTTGTCGATATCTCTCCATTAACATGATTGAATAATCCATGGATAGAACTAACTGTAGAATTGCTGCAATACTGAATGTTGTTTGTGAGACAGAACTAAAGATGATATTTGTGCCCATATTAATCAATATAGCAATGCCAATGGTAACAATAAATATAAGTGGTTCAATCCATGAACTGCTAAGTATTACTAAAACAAGAAGTAGAAGCGAGATGCTCCACAACATAAGTTGCAACATGAAACCACTATTGGCTTCGGCAACATCTCCGCTCAAGTAAGATTGATAATCTTCAAGACTTTGATTAACATCAGTATAAACCTGTGTTGCGAGTTTTGAATAAGCGCCATCAGGAATTGTAATTGTATATAATGTATAATCACTTTTTGTGTCATATACAACTTTAATTTGATTGCTCGTTTCTTGGATTAGAGATAGCACATTTGTTATTTCAGTATCTTCTAAGCCTTCAATCATGACTTCTAATGTTGATTGAGTACCATCGTGAAATTCATCTTCCATTAAAGTCATACCAATTTTCATTGAAGAATCCTCTGGAAGATATTTTGTTAAATCATAATTAATGTTTACGCTAAAAGTTAAAAAAACACTAGCTACAGTAAATATGATGAATGTGATAAATATGTATATACGATATTTAACTAAGAATTGAGAAATTTTTTTCATTTGCATCACGTCCTTTACTATTTGAATTTAATTTCTCTACAATTTATATTATAATAGACATGTGTCGATTAAAAAACCATCCGTGGACACAAAAATTGTTAGATAAACAATGCTTAAACACCAATGTGTTGTTTATCTAACAAATAATAAAAAAATGATGGGAGATGTTTTTATGGCAAAAACAGACCAAAGGGTTTTATTGACAAAACGATTATTAAAAGAAGCTTTGATCAGATTGTTAAAAGAAAAGAATATTTATAAAATCACAATTAGAGAGTTGTGTGATGAAGCAGGCATCAATCGCTCAACGTTTTATAAATATTATGACAGTCAATTTGATTTATTAGCTGGGATGGAAGAAGAGTTTTTAAATAGTATTAATAATTCTTTATCAGATAATATTACGGCGATTAATAGAAAAGATACTGATGTATTAGTCATGATTCTTTCTATTTTAAGTGAAAATGTAGAATTTTCTAGACTTTTAATTAATAATAATATTGATCCTGACTTCCCAATAAAATTGATTTATTCACCACAAATTCAAAAATATTTAAATGAGGCACTGGCATTAAAATATAATAAAGAAACAGTGGACTATGCTGCAACGTTTATTACATTTGGTGGATACTATATGTTACAACAATGGATAAACAAAGATAATAAACGAGAATCTGTAGAAGAAATGTCTATACTACTAAACGAATTCTTCATGCTAATGATTCTAAAACACTAACATAGAGGGAGAAATCATGATTTTTAATATATTGGAATTTGGCGCAAAGCAAATTGAGGGATATAACAATAATAAACATATTCAATCAGCAATTGATAAGTGTCATTTGTCTGGTGGTGGTCAAGTATTAGTGCCACCGGGTGTTTTTTTCACAAGTTCAATTATACTGAAATCAAATGTTGACCTACACTTAGAAAAAGGGTCTGTATTGATGGCAAGCAAAAATATTGGAGATTATACAACATTTGGTGAGCTTGCATCAAGATTGTTAGATTTGGATGAAGTGCCAACTTGGGAAAACTGTGAGTATACCGGTAGGCCTTCACAGTTCTTCATTTATGCTAAGGATTGCAGTCATGTGAAAATATCCGGCGAAGGTATTATTGATGGTAGTGAAGAAATCTATTATGGTAATCAAGTACCAGGCTTTATTGAAGGATTTTATTATCCAAGAATACCGTTACTATTCTTGGAACATGTTATTGATTTAGAAATTAAAGAAGTTACTTTACAAAGAAGCGGATTTTGGACAGCGCATTTAGTTGGGTGTGAAGATGTCTATATTCACGATATGAAAATATTAAACAATTTAGAATTAGCGAACTGTGATGGTATTGACCCAGATCATTGTAAACGTATGAAGATAGAAAATTGTTATATTGAAGCTGCAGATGATGCCATCGTATTTAAAAATACTGAAGCAGCTAATCATTATGGGGCTTGTGAATATATTGAAGTAAAGGATTGCACACTAGTAACAACTTCAGCTGGCATTAAATTTGGTACTGAAAGTGAAGCGGATTTTAAACATATATCAGTTAAAAATATTTCAATAAAAAAAGCGAGTAGAGGTATTTCTTTTCAATTAAGAGATCAAGGAAATATAGAAGATATATCTTTTGAAAATATAAATATTCAAAATGAAAGACATCAACCAGGCTTATGGTGGGGAACAGGCGAACCTATATTCATTTCAGCTGTTAAAAGACATGAAGATACTAAGTTGGGTTCAATTAAAGATATAACATTTAAAAATGTAAGAATGGAAACTGAAAACGGTATTGTAATCTATGGTGAGGATAAAAATATATCTAATATTACTTTTAAAAAGATTGTACTTAATTTAAAAAACATAAGTGATTTCAATAAAGAAAAAATTGATCTAAGGCCTACAATTGGCTCAGGAATATTAGAATCAAAATCTTATGTCATTTATATTAAAGATGCCACGGATGTTAAATTTAAGCAATTTGTAGTAAGTGCCGATGATACATTTAAAAAATTGATTGATGAGCCCTATAGAATTGAAAATTCAAGGGATATCAAACTACCATAGATCATGATTGATTTAGAGTCTAGTTTAAGATGTATGAAGTATTAGGCCTTGAATTAGAAAGCATAGTTACTGTTAAAGTACATTAAAGTGAACTCGGTGTGTATACAATACAAACAACAACTAAAATAGGAGTAAGAGAATATGAGATCATCTCACTTAATTAATATACAAAAATTAGTATTTTCAGCATTATTAGTAACCATAGGATTATTATTACCATTTTTAACAGGTCAAGTACCAACATTTGGTAGTATGCTATTGCCTATGCATATTCCAGTATTGATAGGTGGTATTATACTAGGACCAATTTATGGATTCGTAATCGGTCTCGTGTTACCAGTACTTAGATTTTTAATCTTTGGCATGCCACCAATTTATCCTGTTGGACTAGCAATGACATTTGAACTTGCAGCATATGGTGGTTTATCTGGCTTTGCATTTAGACACATTAACAAACCAAAACTATTATTTAGAACGATATTTGCATTAATTATTGCGATGCTAGGCGGTAGAGTTGTTTGGGGTGCTGCGCAATACTTAATTGGTATTTATGGTAATGGATTTACTATACAAGCTTTTATTGCAGGTGCTTTTGTGGCTGCATGGCCTGGTATCATTATACAATTTGTGATTATTCCTCCAATTGTTAGAGCACTCTCTCATGTTGGGGCATTGGAGTTAAATCGTAGATGATATTGATCAACATATTGAAAATGTGAAGCAAAATATATCTAAGAAAATCACACATGTAATCGCAATTGATAGAAGAGTGGCAAGTGGTATAACAATATTTGCAAGTAAATTGAGTGTTGCACTTGATGCAGATGTTATTTGCATGGAGGATTTTATGCCACTATTATGTAGATTAAAGAAAGGTATAATAAAATCATTGAAATGAAAAATCTCACTATAAAGCGATTTTATTCATTTAATCCTTTACCATCAATTATCTTATCGATATATTTACTGATTCGATTTATTCTTGTTTGTGATTGTTTGGCACCATTGAAAAACATTAGATATGCTCTTTTTCGACCTGGTGTAAGTCTTGAAAATGCTTCTTCAAAACTGGGTAGTTTTCTAAAATAATCCTTCAGTTCATCTGGATAATCATTTGGATTTTTTTGTTTTGGTGATTCTATTTTCAATCCTTGATCTTCAATCATTTTTACTTCATCAATGTATTCTAAAATTATTGACTTACATGTCATAATCTCATCAACAGTTGTGAATTTAAGCATCCTAACAGATCTTGAGTTTTCACCAGGAGATGATAATATGTGGTAAGGATCCTTTAATAGTATGCCTTTGAAAAAACTTACTGTGACACATTGTTTAAAATGTCCCAATATGACAATGTTTTTATTTTTATAAGTATAACAGGGTTGTCCCCATTTTCGTTCTTCAATAAGATTGGTTTCTAACAGAATAGCTCTTAATGCTAACATTTCATTTTTCCATGATAAGAGTGTATCAAAAAAATCGTCAACCATCCAATTTTTTATGCTCATAAGCAATCCTCCTTGCCCTACTTTACACTTATTATATGACATACATTTGATTAAGTAAGTGATTATGCTTTAAAGATATGTGGTAATATATAAATAAAGAAACGATTGAAAGAAGATGAATTATGCAATCAATAGTAGATAAACAAAAATCATATTTTAAGACAAGTGAAACGTTATCATATCAATTTAGAAAACAGCAACTCATTAAATTGAGAGATTCAATCATAGCATATGAGGATAGACTAAAAGAAGCTTTGTTTAAAGATTTACACAAATCTTCCTTTGAAGCATATGCTACTGAAATAGGTTTTACCTTGCATTCAATTAGATATGTCCTTAAACATTTAAAACATTGGATGAGACCTAAAAAGAAAAAAACACCATTCTATATGTTTGGAACAAAATCATATATCATGCCAGAACCATATGGGCAGGTGTTAATTATTGGACCTTACAATTATCCGATTCAACTTGTATTAGAACCGCTTGTTGGTGCAATCGCTGCAGGCAATACTGTAATCATAAAACCTAGTGAATATGCTCAGGAATCAGAAAAGGTTCTACTAAAAATGATTTCAGAAACATTTGATGATGCATATATCAAGGTTCTTACAGGTGATTATAAAGTAACATCATCGCTATTGGATATTCGCTTTGATTATATCTTTTTTACAGGAAGCACGCGTGTTGGACAAATCGTCTATGAAAAAGCAAGCAAATATTTAACACCTGTAACATTGGAATTAGGTGGGAAGAGTCCGACGATTATCGATGAAACTGCAGATTTAAAAAGAGCAGCATCTTCCATTAGTTTTGGTAAATTTATTAATGCTGGTCAAACATGTATAGCACCTGATTATATTTATGTGAAAGAAGAAGTTCACGACGAGTTTATTAAAATCTTAAAAGAAACAATCAATAAAAAGTATGCACATGTAGACCAATTCGGTCATATTATTAATGATAGACACTTCACTCGACTACAATCACTGATCATAGATGATAAAGTTATTTATGGTAATGTTATGGATGAGTCTAAAAAATTTATTTCACCAACAATCATGGATCAAGTAACTTGGGACGATAAGGTCATGCAAGAAGAAATCTTTGGGCCAATTTTACCAATTTTAACTTTTAATGATATAGATGAATTGATTGGACTACTGAAATCTAAAGAGAAACCGCTGGCATTATATTTATTTACTAAACAAAATAAAACGGTTAAAAAAGTTTTTTCAACACTTTCATTTGGCGGTGGAGCAATCAACGATACCATCATGCATGTGTCTAATGGATATATTCCATTTGGTGGTGTTGGTCAAAGCGGATTAGGCTCTTATCACGGAAAGACTTCTTTTGAAACCTTCAGTCATTTAAAACCATATATTCGGGCAAATATGTTTTTCGAAATGACTTTAGCACACCCTCCATATAATAAAACCAAAGAAAAAATTATTAAAAAAGTATTAAAATAGTGAAAAATCACATAATTTAATGATTAACCAATAAAATCCTCCTTTGAAATGTATTAAGAGTACAAAACAAAGGAGGTCTTATAATGAAAAGACATATTAAAGTATTTGTTATACTAGGACTAGTATTAACTGGTGCTACAGTGTTTGGATTGAGTGTCAGTGCTCAATCAGTAGATGTACAAACGGCAGATTTACAAGAGTTAACAACTGATGTAAATGGTGAGTATGTATTAGAAGATATGTTAACATATGCGATATTAGATGAATATGCAGCCAAAGCTACATATCAAATAATTATTGAAGCATTTGGTGAAGTAAGACCATTTACAAATATTGTTAATGCAGAGCAGACACATATTGACCTATTATTACCATTATTTGAAACTTATGGCATAGAAGTTCCAGAAGAAAATGTAAATGTGGTAGCACCTGATTCAATTGCAAGTGCAATTGTGACAGGTATTGAAGCCGAGAAAGCTAATATAGAATTATATGAAACATTCTTATTACAAAATCTTCCAGAGGATGTTCGAGATGTATTTGAACAATTGGTTATGGCATCTAAACATCACCTAGCAGCATTTTCAAAAGATCGAGCATTTGGTACATGTTATGATATTGCTAACCAATTTAGAAGTGGGTTTAGAAACATGTTTGGATCAAATGGATCTCAACGTGGTGGCAATGGTGGTGCAAGAAACTAGAGTAAATAGAAGTCCTTTCGCAAGGGCTTTTTTTCTATATTTATTTATACTAAAAATGATATAATGAAGTTAACAAATATAGGGAGGAAGAATATGGCACAAATTGAAGTCAATCATGTGTTTAAAACATTTCACAAACTCAAATTTGATGTACAAGTGTTAAATGATGTCAATTTATCCGTTGATGATGGAGAGTTTGTTTCTATTGTTGGTCCTTCTGGTTCAGGAAAAACTACGTTACTTTATGTTTTAAGCGGCTTAGAAAACTACGATCAAGGTTCTGTGATTTTGTTAAATAAAGAACTTTCTACATATACAAAAAAAGAAAAAGCTGAATTGCGAGCTAAAGAAATTGGCTTCGTTTTTCAGTTTTATCATTTAGTGCCAAATCTAACTGTTTATGAAAATGTTCAATTAGCATCAGTAATTGGATTGGATAAACCATCAGAGGACATTAAAAAGGTTTTAAGTATGGTTGGTATGGAAAAAGAGATAAACAGCTATCCTTCACAACTCTCTGGTGGTCAGCAACAAAGAGTAGCTATTGCACGTGCACTTATAAACAATCCGAAAATTATCTTTGCTGATGAACCTATTGGTAATCTAGATTATGAAACAGGCATAAAGATTATGGAATTATTTAAGGTTCTTAATCAAAGATATCATAAGACGATTTTTATGGTTACTCATAACACGGACACAACGTCATATGGAACCAGAACTTTACATATGCTAAGTGGAAAGGTTATTAAAGATGAGAAAAATCCTTAACAAGCAAATTTTTATTTTCAAGCTTGCATATAAAAATTTGATTTATCATCCTTTGAGATCATTGCTGTTGGGCCTTGGTTTTTTGGGTGTTTCCGTAATCATTTTTTTAGCATTATCTATGAAGCCGATGATGTATAACTATTACTATGGTATGGTTGAGGAACAATATGATAATATTGATATGATTTTAGATGTGAGTCAAACCGGATCAACCAGATTTTTCTCTATCGGGTTTTTAAATAATGAAAGTGTTAAAGAAGTAACGGATGATTTTTATCCGTTTTTTGAGTTTGATATACTTGCAAATGCAGATAATGAACAAGCATATGTTCATATGTTTGCATCATCTATAGAAAATTTAAAAGTTATTTCTAATGTTGATGAAATTAATATTTCAAATTTAAAAAACGATGAAGTGATTATTACAGCATCATATGCAAAGTCATATGATATTGAATTAGGTGATCAAATCATCATTAATGCAAGTAATACTTCAAAAGCATTTAAAGTAGTAAATATTATTGAAGATAGAGGCTTGTTTGTCGGTTCAAGTATATTTATTGATAAAGATACATCAATCGCATTTTTTTTGGAATCATTAAGTCCAACTCTTTCTAATTTTCCACCAGCGTTGTTAGTGAATTTATATAATCGTGTTTATGTTGATATTGATGATGACGCTACATATGATCAAGTTCAAACATTACTTACTGAGTTGAATTCATATCAACTAAGATATACACAAACATATAATATGACGGCGATTAACAATGATGTTTCAAGAATGACAGCATTGTTTAATTCTGTCATGATGTTTGTGTTTGCTGCCGTTTTATTGGTTTTAGAAACAACACTTAGTGTGTATTTTTATGATAAGAAAAAAACGAATGGAATTATCAATATTTTAGGTGGAAGAACATCTTTTTCACTTGAAGTTATATGTGTTGAACTTTTTATGCTGAGTGTAGTTACATTTGGTTTAGGTTTATGGATTACGAATAGAGTAATTGCTTTGGGATATACTTATTTGAATTCTTCAGCTTTATATGAGATTAGCGGTAAATTTATTGTCTTTTCAATGATGATTTATATAGCACTATTTTTACTTGTCCTCATGATATATACAAGAAATTATAGTAAGAATCAAGACATAAGAGAACTCAATGTGGAAGGTGAAGAGAAGGCGATTTCCATTATTCCTTATATATTTGCTTCACTTATTTGTGTACTTATTTATTTACTTATGTTTATAGATGGTATTAATCAATGGATTAATCCTTATCAAGTTATCGTTCAATTGATAACTGTTGGACTTTTTATATTTTTGACGATTTCACTTACGGTTCAAATATTTAAATTAATTAGAGGCAAAACAAAGAAATCTAGACTTCGCTTCCTATTATTTAAAAAGATTTTGAACAAACGTCAATTTTATCAATATATGTCAATATTAACAATAGTGTTTATCGTATGTTTTTCATTAGTATTAAATATCAATCATTTAAATAAAAGAATCAATAGATTAGAAGAAGAGTATCAATTTGATTTGCTCGTAACTAGAATTGTTGATAATCAAGATGAAATATATGATGATATAAAGAATATGGATTTGGTTGATGATGCCATTCGCGTGGGGTATTATGAAAATGTAGTCTCTAAGGTTAATGATCAATCCATTACACAAGTTTTATCAATTGAAGGATCAAAAATTGATCAATATTTTAATTTGAATATTTCGCAAAAAACAATTGATAACTTTGAAAGTATGGATCAATTAGAAATTATCTTGCCATATAAATATCAAAAGGTTTATGGCTATAAACCTGGTGATACATTTGCTCTTTCATTTGATGGGACAGCAAATGATATTGCATTTAAAATTGCTGGATTTTTTCAAAAAGAATCAATAGAACTTGCATTTGTAAATCTGTATATATCACCAGTTTATAGTCAAATGAGTTCTCAGACGATTATGATTCAGTCATCCGATAAATCGCAGCTTGAAGAGGAATTAATTGAAGTTTATGGACAGCGCATGATTATTGTTATTGATTATGAAAAAGCATTTGTAGAACCAATGGTTGATCAAATGCGAAAAGTGATTAACTATGTTTCTGCAATCATGGGTGTCATGATGTTTAGTTTTATGATTTCATTAGTGAATCACAGCACATTGTTACAAACTAACTTGGCAACTGATGATGCTAAAATTTTAACTTTGGGATTAACAAAAAGAAAAATCATTATGAACTATTGGAAAAATCAAGGATTTGTCCTTATTGCAACAATCATCATATCATCCATAGGATTTATCATGATTTATCAATTGTTGGAGAACGTTCTCATCATGTTTAATGTCTATGAACAAATAAGTCTTACGCCTCAAACTTATCTTGTCGGATTGATGATAAATACCACATTATGGATAATTATCATGATTTATCAGTCCTATCTTATAGGTAAGATAGAGGAAATTGATTATATCAGAACCTTCTAAAACGTAAATTTAATGAACAAATAAGCAACTTGTATTGAGAAATCAGCATTTATTATATATAATTAAGGCACAAGAAGCTTTGGTTACAAATATATAAAAGAAACAACGATGAAATATCAAATACTTTTTCTATTAGGAGGATAAAATGAGAAAAATATTTGCTTTAATCACTGTTTTGACATTTTCATTTATAATGATTGGTTGTGGGGAAATTACCCTTTCGCCACCAGTCATTAGTCTTTCCAACGAAGGTGTAGTGAGTTGGACTGCGATTGAAAATGCAGATCATTATGTAGTATTTATAGGGACAAACACGAAAGAAACAACAGAAACTTCATATGATTTAGCACAAGAGGACTTAGCAGTTGGTACTTACACAATTTATGTTGTAGCTGCCGGAAGTGAAGATGCTGTTTCTCTACCTTCAAACTCTGTAACTTATGAAATCACAAGTGGAGTTACTTTAGCTGTTCCTGGTAATGTAACAATTACAGGAGATACTTTAACTTGGGGTGTTGTTGTAGATGCGACAGGATATATAGTTACAGTTAACGGTGCAGATCACAATGTTGTAACAACAACATTTGATTTATCAACATTGACTTTGGCTAATGGCACATATTCAGTTACTGTTAAGGCAACGGATGGAACGAACCAATCTGTAGCATCAACAGCAGTAAATTATGTGGTTGAAACTGAACTTGTATTGGATGCCCCAACTAACTTGGCAATAGCTACTGATACACTCACATGGAGTGAAGTTTCAAATGCATTGGGTTATGTCGTGTTGGTTAATGGTTATGAATATGAGGTTGAAGATGAAACAATAGATTTGTCAACATTGTATTTACCTACTGGGACCTTCACAATTACAGTTAAAGCAGTTGCTGGAGAAATATCATCTGATTATTCAACTGGTGTTAATTATACAATTGCTGCACAATCAGTAACAACCGATGTATATGCTGCTGTATTATTAGTGATGGATTCAACTTATGAACCCGATATGGTTCAAGGCGACTTTACTGAAGTAGATGACTATGAAGACTATTTAGTTGCCTCACAAATGGCTCAGTACTATGCAGCTAAGACTCATGATTTAGCAATGTCAACTGATGATTCTGTAGATATGTTTGAAGATATGTTCATTCTTATGAATCAGACAGAAGTCACTTCATTTACTCAGCTACTTACTGAACTACAAATGTTGGAAGCCTATAATATCACACCTGAACGTTTCACTGAACTGCTTTATGGTTTAACGCCAATAGCACTTAATCAACAACTTGGTAGAACAAATGCACATGTAACTGATTTAACATCACAAGTTGCTCAATATCAAGCACAGTTCAATGCATTTCTAGCGTCACAAACATTTTCTGATTTCTATGATGTTTTATTGAATCATTCAACAGTAGAAAACGCATATGTCATTATGTATCTATTTGATCATGAAAATTCTTATTCATTTGCTCAAATATTTAATGATATGGCAGTTCAAGCATATAATAGTGGTGGACAACTCTATGAAGATTTCCAAATGCGTCTTTCAGAAGAATATAGTGATGACATCGCAGCACTTCAAGAAATTGTAGTTTCAATATATAATGACGTAAACGCACGTGAATTCCTAGTTAACCATAATATGTGGGAAGTTAGAAGTCAGTATTCTGGATATCAAAACAATGTTCGTTGGTCAAGTGAAGAATTGATGGAAAAACAAGAAGAATTCCAAAGATTTACAAGAATGATGAATATGTTAGTAAACGGCGAATCAGAAAATAAAGCTGGATTATACGTTGTTGTTCAATTCTTATTCTCTATCAGAGAAAACATTCCTACATCACTTATCGAATCAATTGATGAAATTATTGCTGGTGAATCAGCATTAACACCAGCTGAAGTATTAATTATTAAGAATGAATTAGTAGACTTACTACAATTATCTGTTCCAACCGCTGAAGAATTTGCTGTACTTCATAATATAGCATTTACTTTTACAGGTTCAATGCTTGATATTGATCTGGCTGATTTTGAGACAGAATCACAATTCTTAGGTGAAATGGATGTTGCAACAATTGAATTAGGATTATATTTTATTGAGGACTTTGCAGTTGATGATTTGAATGAAGTGATGCCAATTATTTATGCAATTACTTCAAATGAATTTGGTCCTGATCCTCATGATATCATTGATTTACTTACATTTGTTCGTGATTATGTTGATACGTTCGTTGTTGCTCATCAAACAGAAGTTGATGCATTTAATCAACTAGTTGGTGGCGATGATATTGAAGCAATTTATAGTATGGTATTGGCTGAATTAATTGCTTATGCTGATACTAATATTGAAGACGAAAACGAAAAAGAAGTATTCTTATATGTATTAAACGATGTTGCCGATAGTTATGATGATGTTATAATTTTACTTGATATGGTATCAAGTTTAGGTATCGATATGGTCGTTAATTTGATTGACACACAAGGTGCAATCATTGATTCTATTACTGATTTTACTGAAGCAGAAGATGATGCATCTAGATTACTTGCATTATCAGGCTTACTTGATGATGTAGATACTTATTTAGATGTATTGTTAAACGATTTAACAGCAGAACAATTTGAAGCAATATTGTCATTTGCTAAATTACCTGTTGTTATTAAAGCATATGAAGAATTAGGATTAGATTTAACACTTGATGAATTAAGTGATATTGCTGATAACCTATATCCACATATCGGTCAAACAGTTCACGCATCACTTGAATTAGCATTATTATTTGTTCAAGATGTTGATGCATTAGATATATCAACTGTTTATGGACTAGTTACTACTATGACTGATGAAAATGATGCATTAGATATATCAGTATTTATTGATCTATTGGAATTTGTTCAAACATTCATGGATGATTTTGTATTAGCTCATCCAACTGAAGTTGCTACATTTGATGATTTAACTACAGGTGATTCAGCGTCTGCGTTATATACATATGTCTTAAATACAGTTATTGCTTACCTTGATTCAATACCTGTAGAACAACAAAGTGAATACACAGTGGTTGCTACTTATGTTTTAAATGAATTGCTAGATGACTTTGATAATTTCGTTATGTTTGGTGAAATGTTACAAACTATCGGAGATGGCGTTATTGATCAACTTATCTTATCTGATGGTAGCTTAATTGACTTAATTATTAATACACCAGAAATAGCGCTAATGACAGAAACTGAAACGTTGACATTTATAACAAGCATCCTTGATGAATTTACGACTTATCATGCTATCGTGAATGCCCAATTAACGGAAACTCAAATTGACAACTTGTTACAAGTTGCTAGAATTCCTGCAGTTGCAGTAGCATATTTAAATAGTGGATCGGGATTGTCACTTGAAGCAATCGACACAGCAGCCGATACAATTTATCCATTTGTGATTGACATTATAAAGAATATCGTAAGTGTTGAAACACAAATCGTGGCTCAAATTGATTTACTTGATGTTGCGACTTACTTTGGTGCAACAGCCTATACTGAAGATCCTGGATTTGCTACATATTTAATGATGATTGATGTTCTTGATACAGTGGTTACAGCAAATGCAACGCTTGTAGATGATACAGTTGATATTATATTTGATGATATTTTCAGTGTAACTGATGTTCAAACATTGCTCGGTATCTTACCAGCTGATTTAACAACGGCGAAAACAAATGTCGAATCTGATATTGCTGAATTCAAGGCAGACTTAGCAACTGTAGCCGCACTAGATTTTTCAACATTAACAGAAACTCAAATTGATGATATTGAATCATTTATACTAAAATACAATCTATATTTTCCGTTAAGTTTCGAAGATCAATTAATGATGTCAGAAGAGTTGGTATTAAATGTAGCGGTTCAACCTGATGAGTTCTATGGTGACATCTATTACCAATTTACACCTGTTAATGCAGGTACTTATACACTTACTTCATCATCTCTAGATGGTGCGGATCCTGCAGTACATTTATTTGATGCAATGTTCCAATATGTAAGTGGTTACGATGACAATGGTGGCAATGCGCAATTTGTTGCAACTATCGAATTGAATGCTGGTGAAACAATTTATTTTGAAATTTATTACTATAATGAATTTGCACCGTTTAGTATGATATTAGAAGATGTGACACCTACTTCATAAGCGTATTTCAAGTTCATGAGAGAAGAAGGGTGATTAATCACCCTTTTTCATTTAGTTGAAAAAAAAGACTAATATGGGTAAAATAGGGTTACCAAGTAATTGAAATGTGAGGATTTTTTATGGAAAATCTCAAAAACTTAATTGAATTATTCGAAACGTTTAATGATGCGATTTATGTGGTTGACAATAATCGTAAAATGTTATATTTTAATCCGAAAGCTACTGAAATTACAGGATACCAAAAAGATGAGGTTGTCGGACACTACTGTTATGATAATATTTTAAATCATGTTGATGACGAGGGAAACAATTTGTGTGTACACGGTTGTCCATTGATGTATGCCATTAACAAAAATAAGAAAGTAGAAAAGCATGTTTATTTGAAACATAAAGGTGGATACCGTGTTCCAGTCTTTGTAAAAGCTATGCCATATATTGTTAATGATGAAGTTGTTGGTGCAATAGAGGTATTTTCTGATGAATCAGAGCAATCTTTAGTTAAGGATTTTTTTCCAGTACATCGAAATCTTGATCTAGTTGATCCGCTTACAGGTTTATATAATAGAAGATTATTAGAACACAAATTTAATGTTTATGTTAAGCAACAAAATGTTAAGTCTATTGGGGTTTTGTTTGTAGATTTTGATTATTTTAAAGATGTTAATGATACGTATGGGCATTTGGCTGGAGATGAAATACTGACATTACTCGCTAATACAATCATACATAATATTAGGAGAAAAGATTTAGCGATGAGGTATGGTGGGGATGAAGTCGTTGTATTTTTCTTTGATGTCACAAGAGAAGAATTGCAAAAGTCAGCTGAGAAACTACGCGTATTAATCAATAAATCTGAATCTCGGAAATATAAGGACTTAGTTACGATGACGGCATCTATTGGTGGCGTGATTAAGGAACCATCGGAGACAATTTTAAACGCGATTGACCGTGCAGATAAAGCGATGTTAATCGTTAAGCAAAACGGGAAGAATAATGTATTGATCAAATGAAAAAAGGTGCTGATATAGCACCTTTTATATTTGATAGTTATCTATGAAATCACATTTTTTCTCAACTTGTTTAAATACTTTTACAATAACGAAACTAAATAATAAGTAAAATACTGCAGCGACTGCAAATGGAGAGATTGTAAAATCTCTTGAGACAATTTCTCTAACCTGACGCATGATATCAGATACTGCAATGACAGTAACCAGTGATGTATCTTTAATTAACGTGATCACTTCATTAGTAATTGTTGGAATTTCTTTTCTGATAGCTTGAGGAAGGATGACAAATCTAAATGTCTGGCGTTTTGTTGCACCCATCACTGAAGCACTTTCCTCTTGATCTTTATCAATAGATTCAATTCCTGCTCTCAATATTTCTGTAAAATATGCTGCATAGTTTAAAGAAAATGTGATTAATGCGACCAGGATACGGTTTGTGGCTATACCAATAGCAGGTAAGCCATACATGAAGAAGAATAGCTGTAGTATCAATGGTGTACCTCTAAATAACCATGTATAAAATGAAATAATTTTTCTCAATATTTTATTATGACGATATAATATGGAAAAAATAACGCTTAATGGAAAAGAAAAGAGAAGTGTGACAACAAATATTAGTGTTGACACACCTGCTCCTGATAATAGATAATTTATTGTTTCTAATAAATATGCCATGTCTTAACTCAAAAATATATCTTCGTTAAACCAAGTAGTTGAAATAGATGCTGCTGTACCATCAGCAATTATTGCTAGCAATATTTCGTTGAATTTGTCTCTTAAATCAGTTGCTTCTAATCTAAATCCAATACCATACTCTTCTTCACCAAAGTTTTCTGTAGCAACGTTATATAGTCCTTCATTTTGACTGATAATATAGCGACCCATGATTTCATCAATGACAACTGCATCAATTGTTCCATTTTGTAATTCCAATAGTGCTAGGTTATAATTGTCATATTTAACAACTGAGCCTAAATCGTTATATATAGCATTTGCTTCAACTGCATCTTGTGCAGCGCTTGAAAGTTGAACACCAACTGTTAATTTTGATAGGTCTGTTAAGGTTTCAACAGTAGAACCATTTTTTATCATTACCATTTGACTGTTTGATAGATAAGGGTTCGAGAAAATCATTTCTTCAAGTCTTTCATCTGTAATTGTTAAACCATTCCATATCATATCGATTGTGCCAGAATTTAACTCCATAACTTTTGAATCCCAATCAATTGGTTGAAATCTAACTTCGACGCCCAATCTTGAAGCAACTTCTTGAGCAAGATCAATATCAAAACCAACTAATACTCCTTTTGTATCTCTGAAACCCATTGGGGCAAATGTATCATCCAAACCTACAACAAAGTAGCCTCTATCCTCAATCTCATCCCAAGTATTTACAATGCCGCCATTTCCACAGGAACTGAGTATAACAACTCCAAGTAATATAACCCAACTTAATAATATTTTTTTCATCTTTTCTTCACCTCGTATAAACATTATACTTTAACACTTTATCATTGTAAAGCACTAAATTATAAAAAGTAAAAAAAAGACAAATTTTTGGTTTGCCCTATTTTTTTTCGAAGATTAATTTATACCCATCAGCGCCATAAGACAATGATTTGCTCACTCTCGATATAGTTGCAGTAGAAGCTTTTGTTTTATCAGATATTCTTTGATAGGATTCGCCATCTTTTAGAAGTCTAGCAACTTCAAAACGTTGAGCAATATCTTTTATCTCTTTAATTGTACAGACATCCTCAAAAAATCTATAACACTCTTCAATGTTATCTAGTTTTAGTATCGCATCAAATAATACTTCAATGTCTCCTGATGCAAACTTAGATTTATAAGACATTACAAACACCTGCTTTCACTCTTTAGAGTTCTAAAGTATTTTTATTATATCACAATACTTCTATAATAAGTTGCAAACTTAAATATATAAGACTATAATTTATTCACAGCTTGTTAAAGGATAGGTGCATAGAAATGATTATTGTTTATGTGATCGATAATTATGGAGAATTCTCTAATGGGACAACTATTACTGCTCTAAGATCAAAATTAAAATTAGAAGAAAAAGGACATACTTTGAGAATTGTTACCGCTGGAAATTATCAGGGTGAGAATATTTATCACTTAGAAAAAAGAAATATACCACTTGTTTCTAAAGTTTCAGAAAAGCAACATATGTTTTTTGCTAAATATGATGAAAAAGTCATGAGAGAGGCATTTGAAGGTGCTGATGTTGTACATTTCTTCATGCCATGGCAATTAAGTATTAAAGGTATTAAATTGTGTAAGAAGATGGATATACCATATACAGCTGCATTTCATGCGCAACCAGAGAATATAACGTATGGTATCAGATTAGGTAGACTTGGAAGACCGATTGCATGGCTTATATATAAAAGGTTTCACATGCGCATGTATCGAAAGGTGTTGCACGTTCATTGCCCTACATTATTTATTGCAAATGAATTAAAGAAGCATCATTATAAGAATCAAAAACACGTGATTTCAAACGGTATTGATTCTATATATAAACGTGGTAAAAAAGAAGATAAACCGTATTTCCAAATCTTATCAACGGGTAGATATGCATTAGAAAAAAGACAAGACATCATTATTAAAGCGATTTCTAAATCAAAATATAAAAATCGAATTAAACTTGTTTTAGCAGGTAGCGGTCCATTCTTAAATAAATATCAGAAACTCGCGAAAAAATATGGTGTTGATGTAACTTTTGGATTCTATGATCAAAAGACACTAATAGATATTATTCATCAAAGTGATCTATATGTTCATGCTGCTGATGCGGAAATTGAAGGTATAGCAGCACTTGAAGCAATTGCTTGTGGTCTTGTTCCAGTGATTGCTAAGTCTAAGAAAAGTGCGACTGCGCAATTTGCACTTGATGAAAGAAGTAAGTTTGAATCGGGAGATTATAAAACACTAGCATTAAAGATTGATTATTGGTTGGATCATCCTGATAAAAAGAACGAAATGTCACAAAAATATGAAACATATGCAGAAAACTACCGTTTATCACATGCGGTTAATCTTTTAGAGCAAATGTTTAAGCAAGCAATTGAGGATAAACAAAAACTAGAAGCTTATGATTTGATTGAAAAGAAATATAAGAAAATGGTTGTTAAATCAAAATGGAAGAAAAGTCTTTCGTTTGTCATATATTATTTTATTGCTGTACCATTTTTATCAATATATTTATTTATATTTAAAGGTGTTAGAATTAAAAATCGAAAGAATTTAAAACATATTGATGGTGGTGCTGTCATGATATCAAATCATGTTCATACCTTAGATTCAGTTATGAATGGGTTATCGGCATTTCCTAGAAAACCAATATTTACTGGCATCAAGGATAATTTCGATTTACCTGTTGCCGGTAAATTTGTATCTGTTTTAGGAACAACTCCAATTCCCGAAACACCAAATGAAATGAAAGTTTTCTTTCATGAACTATCAAAAGAGATAAGAAAAGGTAAGATCGTTCATTTTTTCCCTGAAGGTGACCTTATCCAACGAGATGAAGCAATTCGAGCATTTAAAAAAGGTGCTTTCTTATTAGCTGAGGAAACAAAGAGCCCAATCATTCCGGTAGGTATACAGTTTGTTAAGCCAACTAAGATAAAAAAAATACCGTTTATCGGCAAATCAAAGATAATTGTTCGTGTAGGTAGACCGATATATCCTGATGTTTTTGCATATAAACGATCATCTATCAATCAATTAAAAGAAGAATCATTTGATGAAATGGTTTCATTAGTTGAAAATTATTATGAGTCATAATTGACTCTTTTTTCTAAAAAAAATATTTAGAAAAGTACAAAAATGGTAAAATGATAGAGAATCATATATAGAGGGGATTATCATGAAAAAATATGTTGAAAAAAATTCAAAAACTATTGATCAATGGATTGAAGAAGGATGGGAATGGGGACTACCTATCTCCCATGAGACTTATATTAGAGCAACCAAAGGCGAGTGGAAAGTTGTTTTAACGCCAACAATACCAGTGCCAAAAGATTGGTTTCTACCATTTAAAGGACTAAAAGTTTTAGGACTTGCTAGTGGTGGTGGACAACAGATGCCGATATTTGCCGCACTTGGTGCCAAGTGTACGGTTATTGATATGTCTGATAAACAATTAGAAAGTGAAAAAATAGTTAGTAATAGAGAAGGATATAAAATTAATATCATTAAAGGTGATGTTACAGAACGACTACCATTTGATGATGAATCATTTGATTTAATATTTCATCCAGTTTCTAATTGTTATATGGAAGATGTATATTCAATTTTTGAAGAAGCTTATCGCGTGCTAAAAAAAGGTGGAAGAATGTTATCGGGATTGGATAATGGAGTAAATTTTATGATTGATTCTGATACTAATCCAAGAATTAAAAATAAGTTCCCATTTAATCCGCTTGTAAATATAGAGCAGATGGAACTCTTAGAAAAAGAGGACAGTGGTATTCAATTTTCTCATGGATTAGAGGAGAACATAGGTGGTCAATTAAAAGCCGGATTCATACTTAAAGATATTTATGAAGATTATAATACTGAAGGTGATTTAGCAAAGTTGCACATTCCAACATTTTATGCTACATTATCAATTAAACCAGAATAGGGAGGATTATATGGACGCAATTTTAAGAATAGAACATTTATCTAAATCATATAAAGAAGTTAAGGCTGTTCAAGATATCTCATTTGAGGTAAAAAGGGGGAGTTTGTTTGCTTTCTTAGGGCCTAATGGTGCAGGAAAATCCACAACAATCAATATGATTACAACCCTTTTGTCAAAGGATGGTGGGGAGATATATTTCAACAATCAAACAAACCCTTACTACTTTAGAGAGAAAATTGGAGTTGTATTTCAAAATAACGTATTAGATGATCTTTTGACAGTTAAAGAAAATTTAGTTGTTAGAGGTGCACTTTATTTAAATAATCAGGAAGAAGTGATGAAAAGATATAATGAACTAAAAGAATATTTGGATTTTGGTGCGTTTGAGCATCAAAAATTCAAAACATTATCCGGTGGACAAAAAAGAAGAATCGAAATCGCTAGAGCATTATTTTCAAATCCCGAATTGCTTCTGTTGGATGAACCAACTACTGGCCTTGATCCAGAGACAAGACAGGTCGTATGGAAAGTAATTGATCGACTAAGGGCAGAAAAAGGATTAACGATATTTCTAACGACACATTATATGGAAGAAGCTACCAATGCTGACCATGTCATTATCATCAATCATGGGAAGATTATCACACAAGGAACACCTGCAATGCTAAAAGATAAATATAGCTATGACAGAATGAAAATTGTTCCAAAAGATAAAAAGAAATTCACGGAATTTATTAATAATGAGAAAATTGAATACGTCAAAGTTGCTGATCAATTTATTATTAAAGTTAGTGAAACTGATGAAGCGTTTGAATTATTAGCTAAATTTAGATCTTATACACAAAGTTTTGAAGTTATCAAAGGAACAATGGATGATGTATTTATCAATGTGATTGGAGATGGGATACATGTTTGAAACTTGGGCATTAATTAAGAGACATATCTTAAGATTCTTAAGAGATAAAGTCGCAGTTTTCTTTTCATTCTTAAGTGTAATTATCTTAATCGCGTTATATTTCTTATTTATTGGTAGAATGTATACATCTGGTGGCGCAATGGATAGTATCACAGATGAAGGCCTTAAAACACAACTTGTTATGGGAGTTATGATGGGTGGGGTTTTAGTTATTAACTCAATGTCGTTATCGCTTGGGATGATGGGAAATATCATTGAAGATCTAAACAATCAGTCGTTAGACGCATTTCTTGTTACACCAATTAAGCGGAGACGCATTATTTTAAGTTATTATTTAGCTGCAAATATTGTTACAAGCATTCTATCTTTATTTATGTGGCTGATTACGATATTTTATACAGGTATATTTGGCGGTGCATGGTATAGTTTAGCAATTATTTTAAAAGTGAGCGGTATATTGGTGTTTTATACATTTATCTCATCATCGTTAATGATTTATATAACAACATTGCTTAAATCAGTAAATGCATTTGGTACACTATCAGGTATATTAGGTACTTTTGTGGGTTTTCTGAGTGGTATTTATATGCCTTTAAGTGTGCTGGGTAGTGCGATGAAAAATGTCGCATCTATCGTTCCATTTACACATATGACGATTTTGCTAAAAAACGTTTTATTAGAAGAACCAATGGAAAAGCTTGGTGCGATGATTAATAACGAACAAATTATGTCAGAAATAAAAACTGATTTTGGTATGGACTATATTAAAGTTATAGGACTAGATATTCCAATGTTTTGGATATTTGTTTTAATCATGATGCTTACAGGTTTAATGCTATTTTTAGCATTTAAAAATATGACTAGAAAACTGATAAAATAATATAGGAGAAGAGGGTATTGTATGAAATTGGAAAACTATTATAAACCAAAATCCATGGTTTATACAGGAAAGTATCAAAATACCTCAACAAAGATTTACCATTATCAGTATGATAAAGATACTTTTATTGAGAATGAAGCATTCAAGGGATTAGTTGATCATAAAAGTTACGTTCAAGTCGTTGGATTAAATGACGTTGATCTGTTGAAAAAGATTAAGGATACATATCAGATTGAACCATTTGTAATGGAAGATATCCTAAATGTAGCGCAACGGAATAAATTTGAATACACAGAAAAATATATCTTTACATCATTTAATATTTTGTATTTTGATGACAATAAAAAAATAAACAAAGATTATATGAGCATGCTTTATCTAAATGATACAGTATTAACATTTCATGAAACAAAGCCTCAATACCTTGAATCGCTTATTCCTTTATTAAAAGATTATCAGGAACTTAAATCACATCAATCTGATTTGTTGTTCTATCATATATTAGATATCATCACTGATGAACATCTAGAAGTCTTTGATCAACTTGATCATAGTCTTGCAATATTTGAAGAAGAGGTCTTGGAGTCTAGAGATATGGAACAAGAGGCATTTTATCTTATTAGAAAACAGATGCTTCAACTAAAAAACATTATTTCGCCAATGTATGAACAACTTGATAAGATGTTATCAAGAAAACTACCTATTATATATCCTAATCATCAATCATACTTTGAAGATTTAAAAGACCATCTTCAAAGGCTCGAATCAAAACTAAATCAATCAAGGGACATGATGAGACAACTTCTAGATTTACATATGAACAATCAATCCACTAAAATGAATCAAATTATGTCAACACTAACGTTATTTTCAGCAATTTTTATACCATTATCATTTTTAACTGGTTATTTTGGTATGAACTTCCACGAATTTTCTGCACTTGATCAACCATTTGGTGTGATTATATTTACAGTGATATGTGTTTTAATTGCACTTGGCATGTTAGTTTTTTTCAAAAAGAAAAAATGGTTTTAATTAAGAAGGCTCGTTGAGCCTTTTTTTGTTTTTACATATTCTTTACATAAGTATTACTGATTCATGGTGTTATCATTTTTTAAGTTTGTATATAATGATGTTGAAAATCAATTTAAGGAGACTAAAATGAAAAAAATAGGAAGTATTGCATTATTATTCGTATTACTTATTGGACTTGCTGCATGCGGTAGCAACGAAGATCCTGAAATTCAAATTTATACAAGAGACACTACATCTGGAACAAGAGAGGCATTTTTTAAAGGTATTGATTTCTCAGATGCAGTAGAAGATAATAGTCAACTAGCTAAAGGCTATGTTGAAGTTGGTGGAAACGGCGATATGATTAGTGCAGTTGAAAATGATGAATTTGGCATTGGATACATCTCATTATCATCACTTGCTGATTCAGACTTAATAGGATTAGATTTTGAAGGGATTAAAGCAACTGAAGCAAATGTGTTAAACGATACTTATGGATTGAAACGTCCATTCATGTATATGACTCGTGATGCAGCAAATGATAGTGAATCAAATGATGCAGCAAATGCTATTGTAAAAGCATTTGTAGCATATATGGGTACTCAAGAAGGAAAAGCAATTATCAAATCACAAGGTGGTATTGTATCTATCTCAGCATCAGATCCTTCATGGGATGATATTAAGGATGATTACTCAATCGTAAGTCAAGATAATTCAAGTGTTACAGTTAAGTTTGGTGGTTCTACATCTGTTGAAAAAGTTGCTAAAGCATTGAGTTCAGCATTTTCAAGTCTAGCTGGTAACTTTGTCGCAGAACATAATCACACTGGTTCAGGTGATGCATTCAAACGTGTCCAAGGGGAAGAAAAAGGCAGTGCGAATATGTTACATATAGGTTTCGCATCAAGAAACTTTAAAGATAGTGAAGCAGGAGCAACTGACACATACGGTCAATTGGCGTGGGATGCAGTCGTAGCAGTAGTTAATCAAAAAAACACTAAGCTAACGAATATCACTTCTCAACAATTAGCAGCAATTTATGGTGGGGATACCAAACTTTGGTCAGAATTAGCTAAATAAGACATAGTATGATGGTTATTAAAGATTCAGTTAGAAAGCGTCACGAAGCAGTCAATAAATTAGTTAAAGCTATCTTGTTGATTGCTGCAGTGATCTCTGCTTCGATGATCATCTTAATCATTTGGCAAATATCAGGACGCGGCCTGCGTCCTTTTTTCCATGATTACGATGGCGTAAAAGTAAACGTATTTTTATTTTTGACAGGATTAAAATATTACGCCCCACTATATCGAATTGGTTTTGTCATCATTGATACATTATATATTGTTTTTCTATCTATATTGTTAACAACGCCGATTGCAGTGTTAACTGCTTTATTCATCGTTAAAATGGCACCTAATGTAATTGGTAATACTTTAAACACTGTTGTTGAAGTATTAGCAGCTATTCCATCAATCATTTTTGGTGTGTTTGGTAGTGGATATGTTGTTGTTTGGGTTAGAGAATTAGCAAGTTTATTTGGTGTGACAACAGCAGGTGGACTATCGACTCTCTCAACAGTCATCGTACTAACGATGATGATTTTGCCAACGGTAACAATGCTATCGGTAACGGCTATCAAAGCAGTACCTAAAAATATTGAAGAAGGTTCACTTGCATTAGGTGCCAGTGAAACACAAACATATTTTAATATTAGCATTCAAGCTGCTAAACCAGGTATATTTGCTGGAGTAATCTTAGGTGTAGGTAGAGCTTTGGGGGAAGCAACTGCCGTTTCACTTGTATCAGGAAATGCTGGAAGTGGTCCAACTTTATCTCTGTTTGGCACGACTAGAACATTAACATCAACTATTTTAATTGGATTAAAAGAGACGCAAGGCTTAGATTATGATATTAGATTTTCGATTGGTTTGGTCTTGATTGCGGTTATCTTAATTACAAATCTAATTTTAAATAAAGTTAAGAAAGGAATGAGTAAGTATTATGAATCATAAAAGACGAGATAACAAAGATCGCTTTTTAAAAGTAATCACTTATGTTTCATCATTCATTTCTGTATTTATTTTAGGTGCGATTCTATGCTTTATTTTTAGCAAAGGTCTTAAACTGTTAAATTGGGATATTATCACAGGTGATAATACTAGTGAAACTTATATATTAAAATCAGCTGATGAAGAGGACTATAGCACATATAGTTTTGAAGTACCAGCATTAAAAGATGATCAATACTTCTCGACAAGATTTGGTATTATTTTAGAAGATTCAAAATCATTGGAAGGACATCCACTGGTTGTAGTTGCATATGTTTCACAAGATTCACCATTGAAAGCATTGGTTAATTCAGCGACAGACAGTATTAAATCTATTGAAGTAGCTGATCAGTTTTCAACGGCAGGATTTGTCGTCACTGATGAAGGTCTAAAAGTGCCATTTTTCTTAAATGATGGCGCAGAAAAAATTGCAAATCTTTTTGATACATCGGTGAGTATTTCATCGTTTCCTGTATCAACTGCTGGTGGTGGTATTAGGGGGTCAATTATAGCAACTCTTTACTTGGTTGTTATCACGCTTGTGATTGCTCTTCCCATCGGTATATCAACTTCATTGTATTTACACGAGATTGCACCAGAAAACAAACTTGTAGAAGCAATTCGATCTTTAGTCGATATGTTAACTGGTATACCATCAATTGTCTATGGATTGATGGGGGCGGCATTCTTTATCCCGTTGACGATGAGTTTATTTGGTTCAAATACAATTCAAGGTGGTTCGATTCTATCGGGTTCACTGACGCTTGCAGTCATCGTGTTACCAGTTATTATTAAGGCAACCGATACAGCACTTGACACCGTACCCAAAGAATATAAAGAAGCATCACTTGCACTAGGTGCTAATATTACACAAACAACATTTAAAGTAATGCTACCAAATGCAATTCCAGGCATTCTCTCAGCGGCGTTGTTATCAATTGGTAGAATCATTGGTGAGTCAGCGGCGTTAATTTACGCGATTGGTACAGCTGTTAAAGATGATATTACAGTCACTGGTAAAGCAACTTCACTTGCTGTTCACATCTGGTCAGTGATGGCAGGAGAGACACCTAATATTGAATTATCAGCAACTATTTCAATCATCATATTATTTGTTGTGTTAAGTTTGAATCTAATTGTTAAGCTTATGACACATCGATTTACAAAGAGATTTAGTTAAGGAGTAAAATTAAAATGAGCAATATATTTAAAATAAGAAATATGAAACTATTCTATGGTGAAAAACAAGCACTATTTGATATTAATATGGATATACCTGAAAGACAGATCACAGCACTTATTGGACCTTCAGGATGTGGGAAATCTACACTATTAAGAAGTCTAAATAGAATGAATGATTTAATTAAGGTTTGTCATATTGATGGTGATATCAGATATCAAAATGAATATATCTACGATGATAAGTATGATGTGATTGATTTAAGAATAAAAGTAGGTATGGTTTTTCAAAAACCCAATCCATTTCCTATGAACATTTTTGACAACATTGCATATGGTCCTAGATGTCAAGGATTAAAAGATAAGAAAGAACTTTCTAAAATTGTTGAGACATCCTTAAAACAAGCAGCGCTTTGGGATGAAGTTAAGGATCGTTTGAAGGATTCAGCATTAGCTCTATCAGGTGGACAACAGCAAAGATTATGTATAGCAAGAACGATTGCGATGAAACCTGAAGTTATTTTAATGGATGAACCAACATCGGCACTAGATCCAGTGTCTACTGCGAAGATTGAGGATTTAATTATTGAACTTAAGAAGAATTATACAATAGTTATTGTGACACACAATATGCAACAAGCTGCGAGGATTTCAGATAAAACCGCGTTCTTCTTATTGGGTGAGTTAATTGAATTTGATGAAACAAATAAAATGT
This sequence comes from Acholeplasmataceae bacterium, assembly GCA_965140505.1. Classification (GTDB taxonomy): domain Bacteria; phylum Bacillota_I; class Bacilli_A; order Acholeplasmatales; family Acholeplasmataceae; genus WOFB19. The sequence continues at coordinate 999,570 of OZ223250.1, read as the reverse complement.
TTTCTACACCAACACACAAGAAAACCGAAGACTATATCACTGGTCGTTTTGGATAGGAGGTAAGGAAATGACTTTAAGACATACATTACAAGACTCAATAGAAGTATTAAAGAAAGATGTTGCCGGCATGGCAGACCTTGCTTTAAAGAATTTAAGGGAAGGCCTTCATGCCTTTAAGACTGAAGATTATGATTTAGCTAAAATTGTTATTAAAAGTGATGATGAAGTTGATAGTTACGAAGAAGAAATTGCAAAACAAGCATTAAAGATCATTTGGAGAGAACAGCCTGTAGCATCTGATCTTAGACTTGTTACAGGTATATTAAAATTAATTACGGATTTAGAGCGCATTGGAGATCATGCAACTGATATCGCAGAAATGACATTGCATTTAGATGCTGCAAGAAACAGACGTGTTTTACCAATCACCACGCAAATGGCGGAAGCTGTTGAAGAGATGGTTTTGGAAAGTATTAAAGCTTTAGTCAAAGTTGATGCTAATATTGCTAGAGAGGTCATTTTAAAAGATGACGAGGTTGACGCTTTATTCCAGAAGTTAATAGATAAGATGACATTAGAGTTAAAAAATGATAAAATTGAAGCAAATGAAGCCATTTATGTTTTAATGGTTGCTAAGTATTTTGAACGTGTTGGAGATCATGCGGTAAACATTGCCGAATGGATTATTTTTATGGATCAGGGTACTCATAAGAATACATCATTATTTTAGGAGAGTATATATGGCATTAGTATATTTTGTAGAAGATGATAGTGCAATCGCAAACATTATAGATAAGACATTAAAAAATGCTGGTATTGAGGGAAGAGGATTTGCAACTGGTGAAACATTTTTAAATGCATTTAGATTACAACGTCCAGATATGATCTGCCTTGATGTCATGCTACCTGATTATTCAGGTCTTGATATTCTAAAACTGATTAGAAAGATGGATCAGGAAGTACCAATTATGATGGTATCCGCCTTACAAAGCGAAATGGATAAGGTTTTAGCACTTGATTTAGGCGCTGATGATTATTTGAGCAAACCATTTGGTATTTTAGAATTGACTTCAAGAGTTCAAGCAAAACTTAGAAAAACTCAAGATAATAAGAAATTTCAAATCAGGAACGTTTTTCTTGATGATCGTAAGCATATCGTTACCATCAATGGTAACGAAGTGTATCTGACACAAAAAGAATTTGATATCTTCAAACTATTGCTAAAACATAATTATGACATTGTGAGTAAAGAAAAAATATTTAAAAATGTTTGGGATACTGATTTTATTGGTGAAACACGTACGCTTGATATGCATATTAAATCGCTTCGCAAAAAATTGAATGAGAATAATGCAGAAATTGAGATTAAAACTGTAAGAAGTGTAGGTTACCACATACAATGAAAAGAGCAATCATTAGAAATAACATGATCCTTTTAATAAGTGCATTCATATTATTTTTTACTGTTGCTTTTTTTTCTTTATATTACTTTGAAAATAAAAATAAAGAAGCGTTTATGTCATTTATTCTAAATGAGGTTGAAATATCTTATGACTTATATGATGGCAATGCTTCTGATTTTGTATCTACATATAGATATTTAGATCGTAGAATTACAGTATTGGATGACAGTGGGAGAGTCATCGCTGATTCACACGATCAGGAAGTCGGACAAGATAAGAGTGAAAGACCTGAAATTTTAGACCTTGGAAGTGTCCATAGTAGAACTTCTGATACGATAGGCGTAGAACTTTTATATATAGCCGAAAAACTTGATAACGGCTATTATTTGCGTGTATCAGTGCCTTTAGAAATACAAACGAGTATATACAATCGTGTGATTTGGATTATTGCGATTGGATCAGTCATCACAGTAGCATTCTATTATTATGGATTAAATAAAGTTAATCAAAATATTTTATCGCCTTTGGAGAAAATTAAGAAAGGTATGAAAGATCTAAATAAGGGGCAATATCAATTGATGAGTCTAAACAGTCCTTATGCTGATATTAATGGTTTATTACATGAAATGAATATGGTAAATCTTGAAACATCTAAACATGTTAAACAAGTAGAAGGATATCAACTGCGTTTAGACACGATTCTAAATCATCTTAAACAATCGGTGCTTTTATTTGATCAAAACGAAAATTTAAGCTATTTCAACGTGGATGCAAAAGTGTTATTTGATCTCAACGATAGTGATTTGAATAAACCAGGTTATCGTGTGATTAGGGAACCACGATTAAAACAAGCCATTCATGATACGAATCTACAAAATAAGGAATCACATTTTGATATGATGATTCATGAAGTTGCATATGAAGTACAAACAATTAAGTTAGATGTTAATCAAGAGTTAAGAAATCAACCAACTGTCCTTGTTATTTTACAAAACGTACAAAACGAAAGACAACTCGCTCAAGTGAAACGAGATTTCTTCTCATATACCTCCCATGAATTAAAATCTCCACTTACCGCAATCAGTGGCAATGCCGAACTGATTAAACATGGTATATTACAAAATGAAGATGAAGTGAAAGAAGCAGCAGAAACTATTTTTTTACAAACAAAAACTATGACTTTATTGGTTGAAGACATGCTAATGCTTTCAAGATTAGAACAAGCTGAACCGGTTGAGATGAACATTGAAAATTTAAATAGCATTTTAAAATCATCAATTGAAAATTTAAAATCGTTAGCTAAAAATAAGAAAACAATCATCAGTTTGGATACTAAACCGACAGAGATGAAATGTGATCCTGTTGATTTACAAAAATTATTTAAAAACTTAATAGAGAACTCAATCAAGTATAGCAGTATAAATAAGGTTATATATATTAGTATGTACAAAAATCAAGCAGGTATTAATTTCTCTATTGAAGACCAAGGAGATGGCATTAGTTTAGAGCACCAGCAACGCGTTTTCGAGCGTTTTTATCGTGTTGATAAAGGAAGATTGGATGGCGGAACTGGCTTGGGTTTAGCGATTGTTAAACATATTGTTTTAAAATATAATGGGACAATTAAACTTACTTCTGCGCTTGGAAAAGGAACAAAAATTCAGATTTTATTGAAAGATTTTAGCAAATAAAATTTTACAAAAAAAAGTATTGCATAATCAAAAAAAATTGCCTATAATAAGTGTACAACAATGTTGTGGCAGCGGTGCTTAAGGGGATTTGCATAGCGGTTGTACATGGGGACAAGTGCGTTCTTTTTTCAACACCCTTAAAAGTACTTAAAGTATACCTTGTATGCTTTATTTTTTTCTTTATAAGGAGATGGATTAATGGTTATTATCTATGATAGCTTAACTGGTCAGGCAAAGAAATTTGCTGAAAAGTTGGGCTTGTTATGTCAAGATATAAATCATTATGTTATTGAAGATAACGATGATATCTTATTAATTACGAGAACCTTTAATTTTGGTGAAATTCCAAAGACAACAAAAGATTTTTTGGATGAGCATAGTCATTTAATTAAGGGTGTTTGTGTATCAGGTAACAGAAATTGGGGAGCCAATTACGGTGCTGCTGGAGATAAGATTAATCGCATTTATAAAATACCACTCGTTTTAAAGTTTGAAGCATCAGGATTTGATCGTGATGTCAATATTGTTAAACACTGGATTGAAAATCAACAAAAAGAAAAAGGAGAGTTAGATTATGTCAATGTTTAAAACCACAGATGAATTAATTAACAAATTTATTGGAAACGATGATGATAAAAGGGCTGATTATCTAAAGCGTGAAAACAGTAACTTTGTTTATTCATTACCACTATTAAGAAAGAACATCTCAAACAAGGCTGAAGAAGAGTATCTAATGAAACATATTTTTCCACGTAAACTTGTTGATTTATACCAAGATGGTGTAATTTATATTCACGATAAGCAATTAAGTTCTTATTGCCAATCAGTAAGTTGTAAAGATGTTGCAACAAAAGGTATTCCAAGTATTGCTAAAAATATGTTGGAATCAGATGCTGCTTCATCACTTCCTACACTTATTAGACATTTTAGTAATGTCGTTACTTTAATGAGCCAACAAGTATCAGGTGCTGTTATGTTATCTCAAATGACAACAGTATTAGCATCTTATTTATATGAAGAAGAACATAATAGACAGTTTTATACTGAACATACATTAACAAAAATGATGTATCAATTGATTTATGAATTAAATTTACCACTTCGTTCAGGTTCAGAATCAGCATTTTCAAACTGTACATTAGAATTTGGTAAACCTTCTGAAGAAATCAAAGATGAATATGTCATCATTGGTGGTGAAGGTATGAGTTATCAATATAAAGATATTCCTGCTGAGTACTTTGATAGAATTAATTATGCATTCATTAATGCAATGGCTAAGGGTACTAAGAAAGGTATTCCACTAACATTCCCATTAATCACAGTTCAAATCGATGATGATTTCAACTATGATAACGATGTATTCCAACATTTATTAAAACAAATGTATCAATGGGGTGGTGTATATTTTGAGAACTTTAGAACAAGACCTTTCACTGATCACTACTATACGAATTTAAATCCAAGAATTAAACCTAAAGATCCAAGTGTATCAAGAAGTCTATGCTGCCGCTTAAATATTGACTTATCAGTACTGTCAAGAGCTGGTGGTGGTATTTTTGGATCATCAGTTGGTAATGTTGGAGCAATCCAAGTATTAAACTTAAACATGAACCGTATGTTAATCGAGTTCGGTCATGATCAAGCTTTATTAAAATTAAAGATTAGAGAATATTTAGAAGTTATGGAAGAAGGACACATGGCGAAACGCTCATGGGTTGAAAACCATAAAGAACTATATCCAACATTCTTTGCATATAATCACGACTTAAGAAACTACTTCAATGTATTTGCTGTAACAGGTATGCATGAAGGTTTAATCAATATTGGTTATAAAGATGGTATGAGTGATAAAGTTGGTAAACTTTATGCTCATGAATTAATGCAATACATGAGTGATATCATTAACGAATTCATCGTTAGAGATCACGTTGCTTGTGGCATTGAATATGCACCAGCTGAAAATGCCGGTATTAAACTTGCTAGAAGCGATGTTAAATGGGCTAAAAATCATGGAAAAGAAATCTTTGTGCAAGGCGCAGGCGACGATGTATTCTTAACATCAGGATGTATGTTACCATTTAGTGAAGAAGATTTCACTCAACAAATTGAAAATGCTGCTGAGTTCCAAGGATATGCTACATCTGGTTCAATTCTTCACCATTTTATTGAAGATCAAATCGAACCAGAAATATTGTCTAACTATTTACAAAACTTATTTAAAAAACCAATCAATTATATTACGTTAACTCCAACAATTACATCTTGCCAAGAATGTGGCCAAAAGATTGTTGCGAAAGATGCTAAAATCATCGAAACTTGTCCAGTATGTGGCTCTACAGATATCGCAACTTATTCAAGAGTTATCGGTTATGTTAGAATGATTGCTAGACAAAACATTAAAGTTGATGAAAAAGGTTACTATAAAGGGGATTACAATTTCTGGAGTAGAGCTAGAAGACTTGACTGGGCACAAAGACGTCGTTTTGTAGATGTTGATGCTAAAAGAACTGAAGAATAATACGATTCAATAACTAAAGTTATTTGAAAACTAAATGATAAAATCCTTTAAAGTTTAATACTTTAGAGGGCTTTATTTTTAAAGAGGTGTAAAAATGATTCGTTATTATAATAAATTAATGCTGACATTATCAGAAATTGAAGGCCATCCATCACTTTTAATTCATGGGTTGACTGGATGTATGTTTCATTGCTTTGAATGCTTTAACTATAAAGATTTAATAGAAAAAAAACATGAAGAGTTTTATGTGGTTGATGATTTAATTGAATACATTTTAAGACAAAAAGATTTATTTGATTATATTTTATTTAGTGGCGGTGAGTTCATGCTTGCACCACTTGATGATTTGATTAGTGATTTATCTAAGGTGAAAAAAGCTGTTGATAAGAAAATTATTATCTATACGACAGGTATCCATGTTGAAAAAATGAAGGTCTTAATGGATAAGGGATTGGTTGATGGTTATCATGTTGATATGAAATTACCGTATCACCTGCTTACTGAAGATGACTTTGATTTAATTAAACTGACCATGGGAGTTACATTAAAAGATATGACTTTAATTAAAAAGTTAATTGAAGGACTCAAATTTACGGTTGAGTTTGATCACGGATTAAATCAAATTAGGAGTGTTAAATACCCATTTTTAGATGAGAGTGCATTTGATGCCTGTAATCAGTTCATATCCCAATTGAATCATCAATATGGTAAAAATACACCATATGAAGCACATACATTCATTCATCCAGAAGAAGATTATGAATAAAAATATTAAAGCCAAACTATAATTCAGTTTGGCTTTTTATATATTTAATAATCTTGACGTAAAATTTACAATTTGATAAAGCATATCATTTAAGGTTGTACATGTTGATTTGTATAATAAAAACATACCTTGCGAGAAAATAGAATAAAGGGGTAAAGAAGAGGGATGAGTTTATGGATAAAAGTACAATACCAGAGTGGATAGTTTTGAACAATCAAATCGTTGATGAATATGGGAACATTAACGACCTTGGTAAAGATCAAGAAGCCGTCCATTCATATTTTTTAAACGAGATTAATAAAAAAACACAGTTCTTTCATTCATTGGAAGAAAAATTACATTATTTAGTTCAAAATGATTATTATGAATCTGATTTTTTAGATCAATATAGTATGAAACAGATATCAGAGATATTTAAAGATGCATATGATAAGAAGTTCAGATTTCCTACATATATGGGGGCGTTTAAGTTTTATAATGATTACGCGCTAAAATCACGTGATAAGAAGGTTTTTTTAGAAAGATATGAAGACAGACTTGCAGTGAATGCTTTATACCACGCAAACGGAGATTTTAAGATGGCGAAACGATTGATCAATAGTTTGATATTACAGGATTTTACACCTGCGACACCAACACTCTTAAATACGGGGAAGAAAAAGCGTGGAGAGTTTGTTTCTTGTTTCTTACTTGAAGCGGGTGACTCATTAAATGATATATCAAGAATATCAGAGTTTTCGATGCAACTGTCAAAGATTGGTGGAGGTGTTTCAATCAACCTTTCAAATTTAAGAGCCAAAGGCGAAACGATTAAAGAGATACCTAATGTGTCTAAAGGTGTTGTTGGGGTTGCTAAACTTCTGGACAACAATTTTAGATATGCGGATCAAATGGGTCAACGCACGGGTGCTGGAGCAGTATATTTAAATGTATTCCATGCAGATATTGAAGATTTCTTAAATATTAAAAAATTAAATGCTGATGATGATATTAGAGTTAAGACATTATCAATGGGTGTCGTGATGCCTGATAAGATGATAGAACTTGCTAGAGATAATAAGGATATGTATGTTTTCTACCCCCATACTGTATTTAAAGCGTATGGTAAAAACTTTGCTGATGTCTCTATAGATATGGAAAACTGGTATGACAAATTAGTCGAAAACCCAAATGTTAGGAAAAGAAAGATCAATCCAAGAAAACTATTAGATGCAATAGCATCTCTTCAAGGAGAAAGTGGATATCCATATATTATGTTTTCAGATAATGTAAATAAACAAAATGCGATGCATAATCCTGTTAAGTTTTCTAACTTATGTACAGAAATCTTACAACCAACCGTTACATCACATTATGCTGACTATGATAAAAGAGATCAAGATCAAATCGGTATGGATATCTCATGTAATCTTGCATCTGGACATATGGGAAACATGATTAAGCATAACTCAATTAAAGAAACTGTATTTGCAGCTATGGATATTATGAATTCAGTATCAAGCCAAACCGATATTACTTATGTACCAGCAATTGCAAAAGCGAATAGGTTAAATCGAAGTGTTGGATTTGGTATTATGGGACATCATGGATTTATTGCTGAGCATTATATTGTTTATGGAAGTGAAGAAAACTTAGATTTAATCGATGTGTTCTTTAATATTGTCAATTACTACAGTCTAGTGCATTCAATGCAAAAAGCAAAGGATACAGGTGAAAAATTCTTTGAGTTTGAGAAGACAAAATATGCTGATGGTTCATATTTTGAAGGCAGAGGCGAAATTCTGCCTAAAACAGATAAGATTAAAGAAATTTTTAAAGATATATATATACCAACAGAAAATGATTGGAAAAAGATTAAGGAAGATGTGATGACTTATGGATTATATAATTCACATCGCCTAGCAGTAGCACCAAATGGAAGTATTGGATATGTGATGAGTGCAACGCCATCACTAACACCAGTAAAACAACTTGTTGAACAAAGAACATACGGAAATTCTAAAACATATTTTCCAATGCCAGCTTTAGATACAGCTGAGTTTATGTATGAAACTGCTTATAAAATGGATAACTTTAAAATTATTGATGTGATTGCGACAGCACAAAAACATGTTGATCAAGGTATTTCATTTGAACTTGCAATTACATCTGATGAAACGACAAGAGATTTACAAAAGTATTATTTATATGCACATTATCAAGGTATTAAAACATTATATTATACACGCACTCAAAAATTAAAAATTGATGAGTGTGAAGCATGTGCGGTTTAGGAGAATATCATGGCAAATAAGAAGAAAATAGAAATTAAGAAACCATACTTTGAACCACCTTTAGAATTTAGTGGAGCCAATTGGAATGAGAATGAAGACCCATTTACACAGTTTTTCTATGAACAAAATCTAAGCCAGTTTTGGCGACCTGAAGATATTAGTTTGCAACCCGACTTAAATGTATGGCATATTCTATCTGAAGACGTAAAGTTGGCATATGCTAGAAACTTACTTGTACTAACGTTTTTAGATACATATCAAGGGGATATAGGTATGCCAGTGGTTTCTCGATCACTAGATGAGAAATATCATCAAAGAAAAGCAGTCATAAACTTTATGGCAGCAATGGAAAATGCAGTACATGCTAAAAGTTACTCAAATATCTTTATGACATATATGCAAACCAATGATATTAATGAATTATTTAATTGGGGAGAACAAAATAAAAACCTACAAAATATCATGAGTATGATTGTAGGTTCATATGAGGTGCTAGATCGTTATAATTATTTAAGAAAATATGATCAAGAACATATTAATTTTACAAATTCGGATTTTTTAGAGGCACAATGGAAGGCGATGACAGCAAGTGTTTTTTTAGAGACATGGTTATTTTATAGTGGATTTTATTATCCTCTATATTTCTATGGACAAGGTAAATTGATGCAAGCAGGCGAAATCATTAATTTGATATTAAGAGATGAAAGTATACATGGATTATATGTTGGAAGACTTGCTCAAGAAATATTTGAAAAGTTTGATGAACAAAAAAGAGAAGAATTAAAAGGCTGGATGTTTAATCTTTTACACAAACTTTATAAGGAACAAGCAGAATTAGTTGAGACAATCTATGATCCCGTAGAATTATCGCATGATGTGAAGATATTTGTTAGATATAATGCCAATAAGGCATTAATGAATCTAGGTTTTGATCCTATTTATCCATATGAAGAAGTAAATCCGGTTGTTTTAAACGGATTAAACACAGAAACAAAAACAATGGATAATTTTTCAATGAAGGGAAACGGATATCAAAAAATGAAATCCGAAAGCCTAAAAGATCAAGATTTTTATTTTGAATCACCGCAGATAGGAGGAAAAAAATGAGTCAAGTATATATGTTAACTAAGCCAGATTGTCCGAATTGTCAAAAACTTAAAATGTTTTTAAAATTTGCTTTAAGCGATAAATATAAAGATGATATTAAAATGATTGACAAAGAAGGCGATTCAGAGTTGTTTGTTGAAATGGTAAAGAAATATAATATATTGACATTACCAGTTTTAATTCACGAAGATGATGTGTTGATCAAAGTTGGACCAACTGAAACGAGTAAGTTTTTAGAAACGTATATAGGTAAAAAATAGAAAATATTAATATAGCATAAAAAAACACTCCAACTAAAGAGTGTTTTTTTATGCTATTCATCTTCTTCCATCTTAAGGGAAAATTCAGCAGAGACTAAACCAAATTTAGCCTTAGTTGATAATACATAGTCCTTATCATTTGCAGGAATCAAAACTTTTTTATTTCCCGTAGCTCGTGTTAACTTATTTCCAGAAACAATAACATATCTTGCATCTTCAGGCATCTCAAACGTAATAGATTTACCATTTTTTAAATGTCCGACTTCAAGAACGGGAATGCCGTTAATTGCATTTTTCTTAGCAGTGTTATCTGATAAATAAACGTGAGCCTTCATTGCCATACCAACGAAACTCTTTTTTCTTATAACTGTAATCTTTCTCATAATTATCCCACCTTTGTATTTTAATTTAATTATAGACGCAAGTACGGATAAATACAATATGATAAAATAAAAAAGCCATAAAGACTTTTAATTTTTTTGATGGCAGGGATATCAGGATTCGAACCCGAACTAACGGTTTTGGAGACCGCTGTGCTACCGTTGACACCATATCCCTAAACGGCAAGTATAAGTATAGCAAATATTAAAGATAATTGCAATGATAGAAAGAAAAAAGATGGAATTATTTTCCATCTTTTGCCTCGCCGTTACTTTCGGTTTTAACTTCATCTTTAAATATTGGTTCAACTTTAGCCTCAATAGTACTAGCAGCTTTCACTGCATTTCGTTGTGCAACCTTAGCTCTTACATGTTTATGGAAGAATAAGAAGTATGTAATCACAACTACTGATAATACATAAATAATCATAGTTTTCCAAATTTGCCAGTTATAAGCTGACATATTACCCTTAGTTGTGTTCAATCCAAGATTTGAGATATCATCATCAGATAATACATCATTACTGAATTGTTTGCTCAATTCATATGCTTCAGGAGTTATTTCAAAACTATCATCAGTCACAAGGGCATCATCATTAGTTCCATCAGATGCTACAAATAGTGGCTTGCCACTTGGATTATAGATGAATTCGCCATCATCATCCATATTTCTATCTGAATAATTGATTGTAATTTTACTAATTGTTGCAAGCAAATCATCGCTTGTATCATCTTCAGTACCATTGTTATATGTTAAATATCCATTTTCTTCATATAATAACATTAATGGCATACCTTGATATACACCTTCAATAGTTGAATCATAGGTTGTACTTACTTGACTCACGTATTTGCCATTAGATAAGAAAGTGTCTCCGGTTAAATCAACAATAATCTTAATCACAGGATCAGTTATTTCAGCACCATTTTGATAAATATGGATATTGTTAACCAAAATCATAAATCCATCGTAATACTCATCGTTATAAGAAAAACCCATTGCATAAATATTAACATCAAATTTAGTATCATCTAAATCAGAAGTTGCAGTATATATTGGAGTTTCTTTAAAATAATCTAAGTTTTGTAGAGTAGAGATTCCCTCAAGATATTTAATGTTTTCATTTACATGATCTCTAACATCCTTTGTAAAGTATTCATTTCCTCTTGACACATAACCCATTAATAAAACATATTGTGTCAAAAAGATAACAAGTATAATATATATTAATCTTCCTATCCATTTCAATTGCATCACATCCTTCTAGACTATAATACTAAAAAAATAATTATTAAACAATAAAAATTGTTAATTTACATAATTTACTTTACAAATAGTAAAAATATTGTATAATAATAATTGCGCATTGCATGGCGGCTGTGGCGAAGTGGTTAACGCATCGGGTTGTGGTCCCGACATTCGAGGGTTCGATTCCCTTCAGCCGCCCCATTTATTTAATCATTCGTGAAGACAAAGGAAGGTTTGGTCGCCGTTTATCCTTTGTCTTTTTTCTTTATTAGAAAATATGACAAATTTACTTGCGGTTTTGAAGATTGGAATATTTTATATACATATATAATAAATTAATAAAAATTGATATCAAGGTTGCAATTATTAAATTGATATGCTAGAATTATTTATGCTGAATTACAAAATTTCAGCCAAATAAATAGACAGGCCCATAGCCAAGGGGTAAGGCAAGGGACTTTGACTACATTGTCATATTTAATAGGTACTTTTTTATTTACCTAAGAAACTAACCTATAGGGTGTATGTCAATATATTAACACTAACCTATAGGGTGCGTCAATAGAATTGAGGTAATATTATGAAAAATTATTTAAATTTAAAAAAGTTAAGAATTGAAAAAGGTTTGAGCCAAAAAGAACTTGCAGAGAAAATGGGTGTATCTGACAATGTCATTACAAACTATGAAACTAAAAAGAAAACACCTAACTTAAAAAGAATTGTCCAAATGGCGGATATTCTGGATTGTTCTTTAGATCAACTGATAGATTTAGATTCAGCTATTGAAGAATATCATGAAGAATTATATAATTTAAGTAAGAATAAACAATAGGGGGCATTTATGTTTACACTATTATGTAATTTCAATATTGATAATAATAGAAGAATTAATATTTTTGAACAAGAAGTTTGTTTTAATATTAATAAAACACAAATATGCAAATTATATAGTAGAGAAGAAGAAAATGAACAGCAAAAAACAATTTTAGAATCCAAAGCACTCTCTATTAAATGTGAAAATATTAATAACGAAGATATAGCTTTAGAATATGCAAAAATAATATTTACTAAACTACATTACTTTGGTCTAAAATATGATGTTAAAATAGATAAAGAATTTATTAATGGTGAATTCGGTAATCATATTAAATTAAATGGGAAAACCGCTTTAGGTATAGATTCAATTTTAATTTATGATGATAAAGAAACCCCATTTATTTTTACTGCAGCAATAGATTATTATAAAACTTATAATGATGATAAAGACTTTTTTATATCTTCAATGGAAAGTGAAAATATTAATAGTCTTACAAATCAAAAATCTTTAAATAGTATTGATTATTTCAATGATAGTCTGCATGAAAATAATCCCAAACTAAAGTTACTTAAAATGATGATGTCATTAGAATCACTAATATCTCTATTAACAGAAAATAAAAGAAATAAAACTTTAAGAGAAAGGCAACTATTAGATAATACGATAGAAGAACTAAAAACTAAAAATTATCAAGAAAAAGATATTGAGACATTAATCACTTCTTTGGGATACTTAAAAGAAAAATCAGTAAAGCACCAAATAGTTGAATTGTTTAATGTAGCAAATATTAAAACGCCAATACTTAATTTATCTGTAAAACAATTTATAATTAAGTGTTATTCTATTCGATCTGATATATCTCATGGGAATGATTTAAATAAAAATAAGTTTTTAAGAAAATACAATATTAAAATGATAAATGCCGAGTTATATAAAATCACTAAATTGTTATTAATATATTTTCATGAGAATAATTTGTTAAATAAGCAAGGTGTTTTATAATTGATTTATTTAATATGTCTTATTAAATGATAAAAGATTTTAATAAAACTAAAGATAATTATTTAAAAGAAAAAAATTTTTGTATTCGATATAAAAGAAACATAATCAAAAGAATAATGTTCAATAGAAAAAAATATTTATGATAGGGTAATGAATGTTTTTAAAAATAATAAATCATTTTATGATATAATAAATGTAGAAGGTGCTATGAACGATTTTATCGGGTCGCCCTTCTTTTTTATTGAAATAATATTTGAATAGATGTATAACAACATTAAAAGATCTAGAATACGACCCATATCATAGAGAGTTGACGCTCTCTTTTTTTATTTTTGCATTTTTATAACATGTCTACAATCATTAGACATCTATTATTTGAAATATAATATAAGAAGGGTGCAAAAGAACATAATAGTCTCATGTTTCATGATGGGTTCTGCAACTTTTTTAGATTTAATTCATATGGATAATAGTTATTATAATCACTGTCTAGCATCTGAATATCAATATCCAAATATATCATAGTCATTTTTATATCATTATGACCTAAATATTTTTGAATCTTGATATTTCAATGTTTTTGATATATACTATGTTCAATAGATATGGAATACGACCCATATCACAGAGGCCTGACGGTCTCTATTTTTTTATTCTTGACACTATGTACGCATTGATATATACCATGTTCAAGAGATGTGGGCTACTACCCATGTTACGAGACTCGTATGAGCTCAAAGTAAAGGAGTATGATTAATTTAATACTCCTTTACTTTATCTATTAGCTATTTTAATATTATGTAATTGTGATAAGGTCTTTTTTGATAACCATGCAATGCTATAATGAAATCTTTCATGTAGATTCATAATTATCATATATTTATCTTTTGGGAGTTGTGATATAAGCAATTACTCATTAACATGTTTACTTTCAATTTCATAAAGTTTTGAGCAACTAATTCAGCGATATAAAATTGCTTACGTTTTCCATTTATTCTAATCTTTACATATACGCGCTCGTTAACAGTATCATGCGTACCAATAGTTTTATTTGTTCTAAGGGAAAATAAGAAACCCTCACTAGAGATAAGATAATTATCAAATATTATTTTTTCCATAAGTATTATCCTTCTTTCATGGGATAGATTTTGTGATATCGATAAACTTCTAAATTGTTTAGTGCACAGTTTTTTCTATTATTGTCAATAAACTTAATCATATCTGTTTCTTGGTTATATCCAGGGACGAAAGCACCAGCGACTAGAGTGTGTACATTAAATGTTTTTTTACGCTTAAGATTAGGAACATATAACTTAACAAATAAATTATTAGTTTTAGGGTTAAACAACAAAGATTTTTCATTTCCATTGATTTTGTGGTAGATTTTCCCATTAGAATCTACTTCATAATTCCCGACTATTTTTTTCTCATAAAAGACTCCTTTTTTTAGTAAAAAACCAACTAGGGGGGCTATTAGTGATAGCCGCCCCTACATTTTCGTTTATATTCAATTTTTTACATTACTTAATTAAGGCCTCTTATGTGAGATATATAACACTCATTGATCAGGCAGTGACTGCTTCAAATTCACAACTCTAAAATCTTATAAATTAAACGCATTTTACATATATCCCTATTCAATTGTCTTTACTATAAGAGAACTTAATTAAATAATGCTATAAGTTTTAAAATCAATTCCTTTAATTGACTGGCTCGAACAATGCTATATATTGGGAGAGGGTAAAGGCAGTCAATTAAGGAAGAAAAATATATATAAAAAATCTATATCACGGTTGCAATTATGTTTTTGATATGCTAGAATTATTTATGCTGAATTAAATAAATAAAAAATACGCACAAAGTACGTATTAAATATGATTCATATGTAGGCCCATAGCCAAGGGGTAAGGCAAGGGACTTTGACTCCCTCATCGTTGGTTCAAATCCAGCTGGGCCTGCCATTAGATAATTAACATCTTGAAAAAGGTGTTTTTTTATTTTTAATATAAGAAAAAAATATAGATGCTTCCTATTATTAAATAGGAGGATATAAGAATGAAAAAAACTTTAATATTAACACTTTTTTTGTGTGTTTCTTTTCTTGTGATGGATATTTGTTATGCGGCCAGTAATGAAATATCCATAGAAACATATAATTTACTGAATTTAAGAACTATTGAACAAAAACCGGAAAATCCTATTTTTGGGTATTGTGATTATCCGTTTATCACAAAAGATAATCAACAATTCACTTTGGTTATGTCGTATGCATATGTAAATACATATTTTACTGAAGTTATGGATAGTGATTTTGAATATGAAATCTTTGAGACAGGACAACCGTTTACTTATAGGTATATAGCAGATGAAATCAATCATTTAATTTATGTAGAATTTACACCATTAGCAGATTTCACGCTATTTAACGTTCCAGTTACACTTGATTCAACAAATCCTAACTATGAGATAGTTATGTATATAGGAACTTACCAAAATTTTAAAGGGTTTGAACCTTATTTAAATGAGGATTATAAAAGAAGTGAATCTGGAACCATAGATATAAATTATGATCATCTATTATCAACAGATGATCTATTATCTCTAATTACAGCATACGATAATAATCACAATGCTATTACATATGATGTCATTAAGGATACATATTCAGACGGGAATAAACTACCTGGATCTTACGAGATTAAATTGCTAGCTACGTTAAATCATATAAAAAAGTATTATATGTTATCAATAGTTGTTAAAGATACAACACCACCAGAAATTATAGGGCCTAAAGAAATTACATTAACTTATGGTGATAAAAAACTTTTAACGGAGATTATGATGCAATATATAGTAAGTGATAATGTTGATCAATTGACATATGAAAATATTGAAATTGTAAGAGATGAGTATTCGTCATCGTCAACAATTGGAGCTTTTGTTGTTGAAATGAAAATTAGTGATTCAAGTGGCAATGAAACTTCAAATCAAGTTACGATCAATGTGTTAGATCAAGTGCCACCCAAAATCAAGGGACCTGATGCGATGATGGTATATACAACAGATGATCCGCTAGATTCATTAGAAATCTTAAGTGCATATAGTGCTTATGATGATGTTGATGGATCTGTTAGTGTCACTGTAACATCAGATAATTATCATCAGGATGTGAATGAAGGTGTTTATGAAATGGTTCTAAAATCTACTGATGCGCATCAAAATGAAGCGTTAAAAACAATTTATATTCATGTGATTGAAAATAGAGGACCAAGTTTTGAAGTCGAAACACCTATTATTGAAACATCAACAACCAAAATGATGACACAAAATGACGTATTAAGATATATGCAAAACTATTTGTATAAACAAAACAGTAATATAGAAAATATAGATATTGTATATAATGAATATGAAAATCACGAATCAGAAGCAGGATCTTACTACATATATTTTAATTATGATTTGAATGGTGAAACATACACGTCTAGGGTAAACGTGGAAGTTGTTGATAACTTTGATCTTATAGACTATTGGTATTATGGATTTGTTATTATACCAATAGGTGCATTTATAATGATTAGGGTACTAAAAAATAAGAAAAAAATATAAGCGTAAAAAAAGAATTGACTATTTTTAAAAAATAGGTTATAATTCTTTTTGCGCGGGTGTGGCGAAATTGGCAGACGCACTAGACTTAGGATCTAGCGCCTTACGGCGTGCAGGTTCAACTCCTGTCACCCGCACCATATTAAAATAAAATGACTCCATAGTGTTATAAAAGTATGAAGATACTTTATTGAGGCTAAGGGGTCTTTTTTTATAGAACTTGAATGTTTTTATTTAGAGGATATACTAGAAATCAGCTATCGAGCACCAAATGAAAAACTACATAACCATTATTAAATGTTAGTATAGGTGAAGAAACTTTAGTAATAAAAAATCATTTGTGGTAAATTATTGAGAATATCATATTTAAGCATACTTTCAGTCAATATAGAGAATTCAGTGATTTAAATTAATAATTATCAAATATATTTTCTCCTAGATTATAGAGATTATATTCAGAAGCGATTATTTGAGTAAAATCAATTATAATCTTTTTAAAGTGTGAAAAACTATGGAAAAAAGTGAAAAAGGGGTTAAAAAATGCTATAAAATAGGTTATAATAAGAAATGGTTATTTACGAATACTAAAAAGAGGCAAAGATATGCTAAAAGTTGGAGAAAAAGTAAAGGATTTTAAATTACCTGATGCTAAGGGTAATATACATCAACTTTATGATTTTCTTGGAAAGCGCATTGTGATATATTTTTATCCAAAAGATAACACATCAGGATGTACAACACAAGCATGTACGTTTAGAGATCAATATGATGAATTTCAAAAACGTGATATTGTCGTTATTGGCATAAGTAAGGATAGTCAGAAGAGTCATCAAAAGTTTATTGATAATTATGACTTGCCTTTTCTTTTGCTCAGCGATGAAACAATAGAAGTTTGCCAATATTTTGGCGTTTATGTAGAAAAAAGCATGTATGGTAGAAAATATATGGGTGTGAACCGTTCCACATTTGTCCTAGATGAGAATGGTATTATTACACATGTATTTAAGAAAGCATCTCCGAAAGAGAATGCTTTAGATATATTAAAAATCTTAGAATAGATTATGGAGGTAAGTTTATGGTAGCGAAAAAAGTAATAAAATCCATGGACGGAAACGAAGCTGCTGCACACTGCGCGTATGCGTTCACAGAAGTTGCAGGTATTTACCCAATTACACCATCTTCACCAATGGCACAAAATATTGACCTTTGGGCTTCAACGGGTAAAAAGAATTTATTTGGCATGCCAGTAAAAGTGGTTGAAATGCAAAGTGAAGCTGGGGCTGCAGGTACAGTTCACGGTTCATTACAAATGGGTGTTTTGACTACAACATTTACAGCATCTCAAGGCTTACTACTTAAAGTTCCAAATATGTATAAAATAGCTGGTCAATTATTACCAGGTGTTTTTCATGTAGCTGCAAGATCACTTGCTGCACAAGCATTATCAATCTTTGGTGATCACCAAGATGTATATGCTGCTCGTCAAACAGGGTTTGCGATGTTAGCATCTACATCAGTTCAATCATCAATGGATCTAGCAGGGGTAGCTCATTTAGCTGCAATCAAATCAAGTGTTCCATTTATGCATTTCTTCGATGGTTTTAGAACATCTCATGAAGTTCAATCAATTGAAGTAATGGATTATGAAGTATTCGACCGTCTATTAGACCGCGAAGCTTTAGCTAAATTTAGAAAGTTAGGATTAAACCCAGAAAGACCTGTTACTCGTGGTTCAGCTCAATCTGATGATGTTTATTTCCAATCAAGAGTATTACAATCTACTCATTATGCACAAGTACCTGATATTGTAAATGAGTATATGAAAGAAATCTCTAAAGTAACTGGTAGAGATTATGCACCATTCACTTATTATGGAGCAGAAGATGCTACTGATGTTATTATTGCTATGGGTTCAGTTTGTGAATCAGCAAAACAAGCAGTAGATTATCTAGTTGCCAAAGGCGAAAAAGTTGGTTTCATGACTGTTCACTTATACAGACCATTTAGTGCTAAGTATTTCTTAGATGCAATGCCTAAGACTGTTAATAAGATTTCAGTGTTAGATAGAACAATTGAACCAGGTTCAATTGGTGAACCATTATTTTTAGATGTTCAATCGGTTTATTATGGTAGTGAGAATGCACCTAAGATTATTGGCGGACGTTATGGTCTATCTTCTAAAGATACTACACCTGCAATGGTTGTTGCTGTTTATAGAAACTTAGCTGGCGAACAAAAAACTAACTTTACCGTAGGTATCGAAGATGATGTAACAAATTCTTCATTACCTTATAACAAAGATGTTGACTTCAACGAAAATAATACAACAGAATTATTATTCTTCGGTTTAGGTTCTGATGGTACTGTTGGAGCTTCTAAAAACATTACTAAGATTGTTGGTGACCATACTGATTTCTACTCACAAGCTTATGCGTCTTATGACTCTAAAAAAGCCGGTGGTATTACACGTATGCACTTGCGTTTTTCAGAAAAACCAATTCGTTCAACATTCTTGGTAAACTATCCTCACTTCATTTCATGTTCAGTAGATGGATATCTTACTAAATACGATATGTTAAAAGGGTTAAAGAATGGTGGTACATTCTTACTAAATACACAAACACCGGTTGAAGAAATAGAAACGCTCTTACCTAATAAAGTTAAGAGACAACTTGCTCAAAAGAATGCTAAATTCTATATTATTAACGCTGTAGATTTGGCTTATAAAATTGGATTAGGTCGTCGTATCAATACAATCATGCAAGCAGGTTTCTTTAAGTTAAACCCTCAATTAATGTCTAATCAAGATGCTAATAGATACATGAAAGAATACGCTAAAAAAACTTATGGGCGTAAAGGCGAATCAATTGTTGAATTAAACTACAAAGCAATTGATGCTGGTTATGAAAACTTAGTAGAAGTTAAAGTTAATCCAGCTTGGGCTTCACTTACTGATGAAGTTAGAGTTGTTGATGAATCACGTCCAGATTTCGTTAAGAAAATTGCTGATGTTGTTAACGCAATTGAAGGCGATTCACTTCCAGTATCTGCATTCGTAGGATATGAAGATGGACATATGGAAAATGGTTCAACAGCTTATGAAAAACGTGGTGTTGCTAACTATGTTCCAGAATGGAAGAGCGAAAACTGTATTCAATGTAACAACTGTGTGTTCGCATGTCCACACGCTGTTATCCGTTCATTCTTAGCTGACGAATCAGAAGTTGCTAATGCACCTGAAGGTACTCAATTCTTAGATGCTAAAGGTAAAGGTACTGAAGGTATGAAATTCAGTATTCAAATTTCAGCATTAGACTGTACTGAATGTGGACTTTGTGTTAACGTTTGTCCAACTAAGGAAAAATCATTAAAGATGTCTCCAGTAGGCGAACAACTTGCTGAAGGATCACAACAAAGAGCAGATTACTTCTTTAATGAAGTGACATATAAAGACTTAGGTACCGATAACTTTAAAAACTTAAGTTTCCAACAACCATTATTTGAATTCTCAGGCGCTTGTGCCGGCTGTGGTGAAACACCTTATATTAAAGCATTAACTCAAATGTTTGGTGACCACTTAGTTATCGCAAATGCAACTGGATGTTCATCAATTTATGGTGGTTCATTCCCTGCAACTCCATATACTAAGAATAAAGATGGATTCGGTCCTGCTTGGGCTAACTCATTATTTGAAGATAATGCAGAATTCGGTTTTGGTATGAAGGTTGCTTATGAAACAATGAGAGATAGAGTACAAAACGTATTTGCTTCTCATTTAGCAGAAATGCCAGAAACGTTGAAAGCTTCAGCTGAAAGCTGGATTGAAAATAGAGATAGTTCTAAAATGACTCGTCAACTTAAACCATCGCTAGTTTCAGAACTTGAAAAAATTGATGCACCATATGCAAAAGAATTATTAGAACTTAAAGATTATTTTGGAAAAGTTTCTCAATGGATCATTGGTGGTGACGGTTGGGCTTATGACATCGGTTACGGTGGGCTTGATCACGTTATTGCTAACAATGAAGATGTTAACATTTTAGTGTTGGATACAGAAGTTTACTCTAACACAGGTGGTCAATCATCTAAAGCTGCTCCAACAGCTGCAATCGCTAAATTTGCCGCTGCAGGTAAACCAACTAAACGTAAAGATTTAGCTGCTATCGCAATGAGTTATGGTCACGTATATGTTGCCCAAATTTCTCATGGTGCCTCTCCAGCTCAAGTAACAAAAGCATTTAAAGAAGCTGAAAGTTATAAGGGACCATCAATTATCATTGCTTATGCACCATGTATTGAACACGGTATTAAGGGTGGATTAACAAATTCATTTGCAGAAGCTAAATTAGCTACTCAATGTGGTTATTGGCCAACATTTAGATTTGACCCAAGACGTGAAGTAGAAGGTAAAAATCCATTCCAAATTGATTCTAGACCTCCACAATGGGATATGTATCAAGACTTCTTGTTGCATGAAGCAAGATTTGCTCAATTAGCTAAGATTAATCCTGATCATGCAGAAGAATTATTAGCTAAGAACAAACAAAATGCTAAAAATCGTTGGAAGATGTATCAAAGATATGCTGCAATGGATTATTCATTGGATGAAGAATAGAACAAGTATTATTAAAACCACTATTTTCAACAACATGTAATTAATATAATAAGTTTGATTTCATAACTGTTTATAAGAAACATGGATAAATTAAAAAAAACCTATCATCACGCGCGATGATAGGTTTTTTTATAATATAAAGAAGATAATAAGCATTAAACAAGAATTTTACGCATAAAAATGAAGCACTGTAATTGTCATTAAAAATAAATGTATTCAAAAATGCTCAAGAAGTTGTACAATTAAGTTTTAAGCAAAAATGAGGTAATATCTTTATAGTTTTCTTTCATATAATAAATTAGATATTGACTGTACTGTTAAGTAACAAAGTAAAGAACGATAAAAAGATACATAATTTAGATAAAATAACACAATAAAAAACAACTAGAAAAGCCCTTTGAAAACGTTTACGGTGCAATATAAAAGGTTGAAATTCACAATTATCATGGTATAATAACGTAAATCAATTATTAAATAGAAATGGAGAGAAAGAAAAATGAAAAGAAAAATAATGCTTTTATTATTAACTGTATTTGCTACTGTTTTATTAGTTGCGTGTAAAGATCCAGAAAACACTGCACCTACTTTATCAGGCGTTGCAAATACTGCTACACCTCATGGCGTTGCATTTGACCCACTTAATGGAGTTACTGCTTATGATGCTGAAGATGGAGATATTTCTAAAGACATCAAAGTCACGGGTACACTTAATGAATATGAAGCAGGCGAATATACTTTTACTTATAAAGTAGAAGATAGTGAAGGACTATCTGCTGAAGCTACAAGAGTAGTTACCGTAAACCCAATATCTGATGCCGAATTGGCTAATGGGTGGTATGATTATACTTTTGCATCAGCTGATACAAGAACAACATTCTTCGCTGCTGCTGAAAAATGGTTATTAGAAAATGCGTATGCTGGTGTTCCACTAGCTGCACAATCTGGTCTATCACTACAACATGAACGTATTGTTCTTCCTGTTAGCAACTATATTCCATCATTTGGTTGGGGTACTGATTATGCTACATTAACTCAAGATGATGCTACTGTTGCTGCAAATAACAATGGCACATTGGATTTAATGCAAACTCCAGCGCAAGCAGGTGAATACACTTATAGAACATGGATGCAACAAGAACCAGAAACATTAAATTATTATACTGGTCAATCCACAACAGAATCAGATTATGGTTCATATATTAATGGTTCATTCTATTCAACAGCATTAAATGATACTGCGACTGGTTGGTTATTTGTTCCAGCGTTAGCATCAGGGGATCCAATTGCAGTTGGTGGTGAAGAGATTAATGGAAAAATGACTTCAAAGACTTGGCAAATTCCTTTAAGGGATGATTTAAAATGGGCGTATAACGAAGGTACTGATACTAGTTCTTTCCCAGTTGGCTCAGATAAATTAGATGCACATGATTTTGAATACACTTATCGTTTAGCATTAGATAATGAATGGTTTAGAGCTACTCAAGGTGGCGGCGATTTCATTTCAAGCGACATTAAAGGTGCGGAAGAATATGCGGCTGCAGTTGCAAATGGTGCTTCTCAAGCCGAACTTGATGATTTATGGGAAGACTTTGGTATTCATGCTTCTGAAGATGGTTTAACATTAACTGTTGAATATACTCAAGCTCAAAGTGCTTTTAATTTCAAATATACTTTTGGTATGCCAGCTGTCAATCAAGCTTTATATGAAGCTGACCCAAATTTATATGGTACTGACCCTCAACACGTTGCTTCATCAGGTATGTATAAAATTACATATTGGGAAGATGGCGTAGGTTCAAGATATGAAAAAGTTGACACTTATCCATTATCAAATACAGTTTCATGGACTGCGCAATCAGTTAAAATTTTAACAGGTAGTGCTGCTCAAGATACTGCATTCGAAGCATTCCAAAACGGATTATTAGACGCTGTTGGTATTCCAAATGAAAGAGTTAAAGATTTTAAAGATGATCCTACTGTACTAAGATCTCCAGGCGCTTCAGTTTGGTCATTAAATATTAATATGGTTGGCTCAGTGCAAGCACAACAAGCACAATGGCCAGGTTCTGAATATGTTCCTGAACCAATTTTAGGAAATACTGACTTTAGATTAGCTTTATACTTCTCATTAAATAGAGATGATTTAGTACAATATGACGCTAAAACTTATCCAACAAGCATGAAAGTTTCAGAAGCATATTATGTTGATGCTGAAGAAGGTATTCCATATCGTTCTACAGAGCAAGGTAAAGCTGTTGGCGAAAATTTAGCTTATTCTACAAATGGATATGATCCAGAAGCAGCTCAAGCATTATTTAAGAAGGCTGTAGCAGCTGAAATTGCTGCAGGTCATTATTCAAAAGGTACTGTTGACAATTATACTGTAATTGATCTTGAAGTATTAACATTTGATGCAAGTTCTGGTGCTGCAATTGCAGATAACTGGATTACTTTTGCTAAAGATTATTTTGAAAAATTAGTAGATGATGAAAACTATGTCAAAGTAGTTGTTACACCTAAACATGTTCCGGGTTCACAAATCTATGATGATATTGAACTTGGTGAATATGATTTAGCACTTTCTAGTATTAGTGGTTCAACTCTTGATGCAGCATCATTCTTAGATGTGTTCTGTTCAGATAACCGTTCAGGATTCTTATTAAACTATGGTTATGATTCAAGTGTTCCTGAAATTCCAGTTAGATGGAATGAAGGCAGTCACGAATATTACGAATTATTTAGTTTTGATGCTATCTATGAATTATTAAATGGTAAAGTTTACCTTTCTGATGGAAATAAGATTAGTGAATATGGTTCTGTTGACAGCATTGTTGATATTTATTTACAAGAAAATGATCTTACTAAAGTATCATCAAGTGAAGCTGATGGTGCAGCATTATTACCAGTAGTTGTTGGTGACTTTGGATCAGAAGCTGATGAAACAATTGGATTAGCTGTAGTTGCTAAAAACGAAGCTGGTGAAGAAACAAGTTACCTATTCGTTATTGAAAGAACTGGCGCTATTTATGAATTGTATGCCGTTAAAGAAGTGACTTATGAAAGTTCAGAAGAGGCAATTCTATCTGGTGTAAGTGCTGGTCTTACTTATGATGAAAAAGTTGCAGTAAGTCCTGCTGATTTAGCTGATTTAATCGCTTGGTTTGAACTAGATTTCGATGATTATGATTCAAAAACTGCATATTATTATCAATCTACAGATACAAGAACACTTGTAATTGTTGCTAAAGCTGGTGATTTATACTTATTAGGTGCAAGTGAAGAATTATCAATTGCAAATGAAAGTAATGTTGCTGCTGTAGCTACAGAAGCTGTTACAAAATATGGTTATCCAGTTTTCAACTTAAGACAAGTGACAACTGATGAAGAATTAGCGAGAACAGGTTATATTCAAGCATCATTTGGCGCAAGTACAATTGCTGGTCTAGCATCTGCTGCTGGTGTTCCAGAAAATTGGATTGCAGTTTATGAATTTGACACTGACGCTGAAGGTGGACAAAGAAGTGGTGGCGACGTTTACATTTTAGTATATGTTGTAGCAGGTAATGTTGTTGGTGCTTCTTGGTTATAATAGGTATTATTATAATCAAAATTAGAATTTAATTAGGTGGAATGAGGGGTTCTACATAATGTGGGACCCTTTAATCCTTAACAGTTTTATAAATATAAAAGCTCTGCTTTAATTGCAGGGCATTTATTTACGAAGAAAGATTTTCGAAAACAAATATAAATATGACTTTTAGAAGAGTTTTCTTAAAACACGAAAGTAAACCGTGGAATTACGGGTTTATATAGTATAATAGATTTAATGTATATATGTGATCATAATATTCACATTTAAGGAGTTGCAATAATGAAAAAATATATATTTATGAGAATACTATGGGCTGTAGTTGTCCTAATTGGTATTCTAACTACAACTTTCATATTTTTGAAGGTGCAACCTGTCACTATCCCTAAGGAAATCCATGCTAAACGTGCATGGTTACACCAACAATACTATGATGGATATATGACGAGACAGGTTATTAGTATTGATGATTTTGATACAAAAGAAGAATTTGATTCTGAAGTACTTAAGTACCAAAGCGATACTGATGAGTCCTTGCATATAGTATTTACATCAAAAAATGAGGAGACTCTCTATGTCTATCGTGATGTTCCTATTATGCAACAGTATGGAATTTGGGTTTCAAATATCGTGCTCCATTTTGATTGGGGAACGTCTCAGGCCATGAAGCCAAACATTCCAGTTCAGGATATTTTAGGACCGGCCATAGGTTACTCATTCAAAATAAATATCTTTATTTTAATTTTACAAATTCCTTTTGGCTTGGCGCTTGGTATTACATCTGCAATTAAGAAGGATAGTGTTTTTGATAATATTGTTCAAATTATTATTATGGTATTCATTTCATTGCCATCTTTTGTTGTCATCTTGCTATCGATGAAGTATTTTGGTTTTGATTTAGACTGGGTTCCGAAATCTTGGCCTACAGCTGATTCAAGTCCAGATATAATTTTTAAAGGCTATTTGATTCCAGTAGTTGTTATGACAACATCTGGTGTCGCGGGATTAACACGTGCTGTTCGTGCGGAATTAACAGAAGGTCTTACGAGTGAATATGTCATGTTAGCTAGAACCAAAGGATTGTCTAAGAGACAGTCTATATATAGACATGCACTTAGAAATTCATTATTGCCAATTATTCCAGGATTGTTATTCTCATTCGTAGGATTAATATCTGGGTCTGCTATTATTGAACAAGTATATGGCATTCCAGGTGCTGGTGCAAAAATGTTAGAGGCTTTGCAAGCGAGCGACTATAACGTCATTATGTATAATACTGCATTTTATGGAATCATTGGTTTAGTAACAGCAGTTTTCATGGATATTTCTTACGGATTTATTGATCCTAGAATTAAGATGGGGGCTAAAAATGTATAATCAAGAAAATAAAAAAATTATTAAAGAAAATTTTGAAATTGTCCCTTTAGATGAAAAAATATTTGACAAAGAGTTTGAAGGAAAACCGAGAGGTTTTATGGCAGATGCTCTTGTCAGATTTGCTAAAAACAAGACTAATGTAGTTGCATTCTTTATTGTAGCATTATTCATTTTGTTATCTGTATTAGTACCAATACTAACAACCAAAGATTACACTTCTGATGTGGTTAAGAATGTTCAAAACTTACCACCACGCGTTCCGCTACTTGAAAAAATTGGAATTGCTGATGGGTCAAGTAAAATTGAAAATATACCGGTTGACTATTCAAAAATTGATCCGGAAACAGGCCTTTATCTTCCTTTAGATGACTCTTATTTGCCAGAGTTTATCAAACAAGGTACTTTAACAAATACTGTAAAAGAATCGACTCAAAAAGATCCTTTGACAATACATGGACAAAGCGTTATCTATCTAGATGGTTATGCTTCAGCTACTGTTAAATCAAACGGAATTATTGAATTTTTAGATGGATATAAAGTATCATTTAATATCCAAGATATATCTCCAGATACTGTGGTTAAAGTATATTTGGATGATTTAACTAATCCTATATTATTAGGTGAAATTAATCAAAGTGGAACAACAACATTTAATGTTTCAGCGGACAAGACTACTAAATTATCATTAGTGTATGAAAATAATGCCTTTGTAGAGGGTCAATCTTCTAATGCACAAGTAGAAATTGTAGACATAACAGTTGCTGATGCTAGTGGTGAAAATGTGTATTATTTTGAAGGCTACAATCTAAGTATATTTGAAATTCAAGCAATTCAAAATCAAGGTGGTCGTTATGAACGTATAAACGGACAATATATAGTTGCTTCTTTTAATTATTATATATATAATCGAATATTTGCCAATGTTGAAAGATATTTACAAGGTAACTCTAGCCCTACAGAAATGGGATTCTTAGAATATCTTGAAGTATATCCTGAATTAGGCAAAGAATTTGCTCCATATTTAGAACTAATTAGCAATAACATTCCTGCATCAGGTGAAGTTGTTGTGGATATTGATTATACGTTTGAAGCTGAGAGCGTTCCTATTAGAAAAGTCGATTCTGTAACAATTAGACATAATAAATTTGCTGATATTACAACATTCACATATGATGTTGAAATGGATGGAGCTTATTATAATGGTTTTGATAGTATGCCTTATTTTTGGTTTGGAACGGATAAAGATGGTCGTGATTTATTTGCAGAAATTTGGTTAAGCCTTAGAACTTCACTATTCTTAGGGTTAATTATTTCAGTTATCAATATTTTTATAGGTGTAATTTACGGTTCTATTGAAGGGTATTATGGCGGGAAAGTTGACTTTATTATGGAACGTTTTTCTGACTATATTGCATCGTTCCCTGGACTAACTATTCTTACAATCATATATTTAAATTATGGGCCTGGATTAATGCTGCTCATTATATATATGACCTACTCTGGATGGATAGGCACTGCTTCAACAACCAGAATACAATTTTACCGATATAGGGGTCGAGAGTATGTGCTTGCATCGAAAAGCCTTGGGGCTTCAGATAGAAGACTTATTTTTAAACATATTTTGCCTAATGGTATAGGAATTATTGTAACAAGATCAATTCTGGCAATCCCAAGTATGATTTTTGTTGAAGCTTCATTGTCATTTTTAGGATTTGGTATTGGTCGTGGTGTAACGCTTGATTTTGGTTTATTTAGAATGCCAGGGTTATCTCTAGGGGTTCTTTTACAAGAGGGTCAAACAGCGATGCTTATACCAGGTAGAGGTTTCCAATTAGTGATTCCGTCAGTAATTATTATTGTTTTAATGATTAGTTTTAACATGTTTGGTAATGCGTTGCGCGATGCGTTAAATCCTACATTGCGAGGTCAAGATAAATGATAGATAAAGACACAATATTAAAAGTAGATAATTTAACAGTTTCATTTCGTACTAATGAAGGTATAGTCAAAGCTGTTCGTGGTGTTTCTTATGAATTAAAACAAGGAGAGACCTTAGCGATTGTTGGTGAATCTGGTTCAGGTAAATCAGTATCTTCTCGTGCTGTAATGGGAATTCTTGCGGGTAATTCAATTGTTGATAATGGAACAATTATGTATGAAGGACAAGATTTACTGAAATTGCGTGAAGAAGAATTTCACAAGATTAGAGGAAATAAAATCGGAATGATTTTCCAAGATCCTACATCATCTCTAAATCCAATTATGCGTGTTGGTAAACAAATCGCTGAAGGTATGATTGTTAACGGTAAGCGAAAGAAAAATAAGTATCAAGCGTTAATACATGATGATTTTCAAAAATATTCAAATGCCTTATATGAACTTGGTGAAGTTAAATCCAATTATGAATTTAAGGCTGATAAAAAAGCGAAAATAAGTAGATATCGTTTGGAAATCAAGCAAATAAAAGATAATCAAAGTATTACTCAAGAACAAAAGGATGAATTGATTCAAGAAAATGAATTGATTATTGCACAGTTAAATGAGAGTCACCCAAAATTATCTAAGCAAGAAATAAAAGATAAATCTACAGAACTGAAGAAAAATATAAAAATTTATAAGAAAGCATTAAAGAATAAAGAAAAAGAAGCGAAGAAACTAATTCGTGATGAATATGCAGGATATAAGAAAGACTACATGGACAAACTGTCTGAATATAAGACACAATTAGTTAACGATAATTTTTCATCTAAAATGAAATTTTTCTTAGCAACTAAACTACTTCCATTATTTAAACGTTTTAATCATCAGTTCTCATATAGAAATGATTATAAGATTATTTCAGATTCATACGAACAATATTTGAGAAAAAATGCAGTAACTCATCTAGAAGCTAGAGAAGAATCATTAAGAATCATGCAAGAGGTTGGTATTCCTCAACCAGAAAAGCGTATTAACATGTACCCATTCCAATTTTCTGGTGGTATGAAACAACGTATTGTTATCGCCATTGCATTAACAGCAAATCCTAAGGTTCTAATTTGTGATGAACCAACTACTGCCTTAGACGTAACAATTCAAGCTCAAATTTTAGAACTACTTAAAAAATTAAAAAGAGAACGTGATTTATCACTAATATTTATTACTCATAATTTTGGTGTGGTTGCTAATGTTGCTGATCGTGTTGCTGTTATGTATGCAGGTAAGGTTGTTGAATATGGGGAAGCAGATGAAATATTCTTTGATCCTAAACATCCATATACATGGGCATTATTATCAAGTATGCCGGATTTAAATTCTAATGAGCGATTAATAACTATTCCTGGAACTCCACCGAATATGTTATATCCACCAAAAGGTGATGCATTTGCTTTAAGAAATAAATATGCTATGAAGATAGATTTTATGGAAATGCCACCATTATTTAAAGTGACTGATACACATTATGCAGCAACATGGTTACTTCATGAAAATGCTCCAAAAGTTAAGCCACCGCAAATGATTTTTAATAGAATTGATTCCATGCAAACTAAAATTGATGATATGACTAAGAAGAGTAAACAAAAATAGGATATAGAAGTTGCACAGGAATGTGCAACTACCCTTTTTTGTATAGAATAAGAAGGTGAAAAGAAATATGAATGAAACTCAAAGTAAAGAAGTCGTTTTAAAAGTAAACGATTTGAAACAGCATTTTATTACTGGTAGTGGTAAATATCGTATATACAATAAAGCCGTCGATGGTGTAAGTTTTGAAATTTGCAGAGGTGAAGTTTTTTCACTTGTTGGTGAATCAGGCTGTGGTAAAACAACTACTGGCCGTACGATTATGAGATTATATCAACCCACTGATGGTGAAGTTTATTTATTAGGTAAACGTATTGTTGCAGGTACTGCTTCATTAAAAAAAGGGATTAAGGCACAACGTAAGGCATTAGCTAGTAAAAGAAAAGAACTTAAGGCGCAATCTATATCAAAGGAAGAATTTGATGCTTTTGCATCAGAATCTGCAAAAAATATAGAAAAAGCTAAAGAAGATATAAAGCAATGTAAAAAAGATCAGTTTAATCGCTATTATCCATCAAAAGAACAAATTGAGCAAGATAAAATTATTGCTGCTGAAAATATTAAAAAATTAAATGCTGAGATTTTATCTTTTGAAGCAGAATTAAAGTCTTTTAAACAAGATGTATTTACCGAATATGATAATCTTCAAAGTACAGTATCAGGTAGCGAAAAAGATAGAATGCATAGCGAGGCATTAAAAAAATATCGTGAAAAGCGTAAGGATATACGCGAAAAGATTAGTCATAATAAAGTTGAAATTAATAAGAATATTACTGCATCTAAAGGCGCAAGCAAATCTTTATTGAAAAAACTTCAAATGATTTTTCAAGATCCGATTGATTCATTAGATCCAAGAATGACAGTTAAAGATATTATCGCTGAAGGCTTATATATTAATGGTATTAAGAATGATAAAATTGTAAGTGAAAAAGTATATGAATCACTAAAACTTGTAGGATTAATGCCTGAACATGCTTCACATTATCCACATGAGTTTTCAGGTGGACAACGTCAACGTGTTGGTATTGCACGCGCTATTGCTTGTGATCCTGAAGTCATTATTGCTGATGAACCTATCAGTGCTCTTGACGTATCTATTCAAGCTCAAGTAATTAACTTACTAAATGATTTAAAAGAAGAATTAGGACTTACTATATTATTTATTGCCCATGACTTATCAGTGGTTAAACATTTTAGTGACAAAGTTGCAGTTATGTATTTTGGGCATATCGTTGAAATGGGTGATAAGCAAAAAGTATTTGATCATCCTTTGCATCCATATACTAAGAGTTTGATTTCTTCTATTCCTCAACCTAATCCGAAATATGAGAGATTGAGAGATGGTTTGTCTAAATATGATCCAACTAGTCATAATTATACAGAAGATACTGTGATTACACTTCGTGAAATAGAACCTGGACATATGGTTTTATGTAGCGATAAAGAGTTTGAAGATTACAAGAAACAAGTTAATGAATAATAAAAACAAGTATTTGAAATTTTTAATTAATTATGCCATAAGTATGATATGTATAGCGATTGTTGTGGTACTGGTGTTCTTAGGTTTATATGACTTCGAGTATTCAAATATTCATATCAGCAATTCCTTTTTTATCCCAAGTATTTTGGTATTTATTATATCAATAGGTGTTAATTTAGGAGCAGATAACATTTTTAGTGCATTTAAATATACTGCGGCTAAATTTTTTAATAGACAAAAAACAAATGAAACATATAGAGATTTTTCAGATTATGTTGAACAAAAAAATAGAGAGATAAAAAATTATTGGTATGTAAGTTTAGCAGCTTTAACGATGATTGGTATAGCTTTCATTTTTAGTATATTATAAAAAATAGATATTAAAGGGGTGTAAATATCACATGAAAAGAATAAAAACATTAGGTTTGGTTTTTTTGCTAGTTCTTATGCTAGCTAGTTGTACAGATAATAATAATCCGGATGATAAAAAAGAGGAAGATATATATTATACTGTGACATTTGATTCAAAAGAAGGTTCTTCAATTGATTCACAAACTGTGATTAAAGGTGGAAATGCAGTTGAGCCTAGTAACGATCCAACGAGAGACGGATATGATTTTGAATATTGGTATTTAGATGATAGTGAAGTAGCGTATGTATTTTCATCAGCTGTTAATTCTAATATAACATTGACTGCATTATGGAAAGAACAAGGATATGTTATAGATGAAGAAGCGAATAAAGCACTTATCCAACAAGACATTGATGCATTAGAAGCTTCAATATATGTATCAAGATACTATATAGATACACCATATAGAGGTCCAGTCAATGGCTCAAGAATCGCATGGTCAAGTGATAGTAAATATATATCAAGCAATGGGGTTATTCTTCCATTATTGCCAGGAGATGATGATACAGAAGCTTCATTTACAGCGAGATTTTCATTAAATGGTTCAGTTGTTTATCATGAATTTGCTGTAGAATTGAGTCATCCAGACCCAGTTACAATTACTTCAGAAAGAATTATTCCTTTCAAAAACTTGACAACTGAATATGATGTAGCTGATGCTAATGTATCAATTTTATATGAAGAAAACGGATCAGTGCCTTATATTAGATTAGAGGATTTCTTTAATTTACTAGATGGGTTTATCGATCCAGCATATGATCTATCTTATGAATATAATGATGATCATACTGTTGTTACTGTTTCTTATGATTATTTAGATGAAGATGAACATCAAGATTACTTAGATGGATTATCTGACTTTGATGGACTTTATCATTTAACATTGATTGTTGATACTGTAGAGAACACAATAACGACACCTGACTCAGGTTTCTATTGGGCATATGTTTATTCAACAGAAACTAATTATGGTAGACATATTAAATATGATCGTGAAAATGAGAATGCTTATTATGAAGGTGGTGCTGATGTTGTATATGATCTTGATAACTATGATATGGATGCAGTTATGTATGAAGGCGATTTAGTATTACCTTACTATGTTGTTAATCAGCTATTTGCAGGAAGCAGTTACTATAATGTTTATTATAATTATGATGGATTATATGGTATATACTCTTTACCAAGTTATGGTACAAGTGAATATGAAACAATTCGTACTTCTAGTGTTAGTAATACTGATACACCAGCAGATTTAGCTGTTCATACATTTAATTTCTTAGGATTTGCGTTCAATGAATTCTACGGCGCTCAAGAAGTAATGGGTGTCGACAATTATTACGATATGTTATTTGGACTAAAAAATCAATTGTTAAATACGAGTGCAAAAGCATTTGATGATATACTATTTAATATGATTAATAAAGATATTGATGAGCCACATACATCTTATGGTTATCCTGGATATTATAATGTGAGCGATTATATTGGCCCTCGTTTATCTTCCTTAGATCAACTTGGAACCAGAATGAATAGTTTTTATAATGATGGGTTATATGCAGTGGATAGTGCTATTGCAGAAAAATGGGGAATCAATGGTTCTGATTGGGCTGCAAGTAGTCCTGATCGACCATTATATTGGTTCTTAGATACTCTTAAATCAAAAGCAGTTCTATCATTAGATGATTTTAACACTTCAGATATTGAAGAATCAGTCGGTTATGATGGATCACTGTTCAATGCTATATTCGGTCTTGATAATGGTGCAATTTTACCTGCATTTGAGGGTGGAAATAAATATTTCTACTACAACAATTCAACTCAAGAGTATAATATGGCAGAAGTTTTAGTTAAGGGATTAACTGTTGATATGGTTGATGCTTATAAAGCGGCTCTAGTAGCCGATGGATATGTTTTTGATAGCGAATCAAATACGTATTCAAAATCTTATGCGGCTAATACATACTATGTTAAAGTTGATTATGACACTACATTCCATTTATTTTATGTTGGCACATTAGAATTAGAAAGTAGTCAAAGTTTTAATGATTATGTGGATAGTTTCACTTCAGATATTCAATCTTTAGTTATTGCTGATAGTGCAGTATACATGGAAATGTATATGGAATTGATTACTGCTGAATCTTCAAGAGTGGATACTGTTTTACTTGATTTAACATTTAATACAGGTGGAAATGTTGGTGCATTATATAGAGTGCTTGGCTTTATCACAGATCAACCATTTAAAGTTACTTCAATTAATGCTGGTACCAATAGCAATTCAATTAGCTATGTGTATATTGATGGTGTACCAAATTATAGCAATCTCAATTGGGGATTATTACAGTCTCCTGTAACTTTCTCAGCTGCTAATGAAATGTCTACAATATTTAAAGAAAATGGACTAGGGGTTATTATTGGTACTCAATCCGGTGGTGGAGCATCATCAATTACACCAATCTTATTACCTAATGGTTCCGCATTTACAATGTCATCAAATTCAATTAATGGTTATGCTACTGAAACTGGTGATGAGGAAAATCCATATGAATTTCATTCAAATGAATTCGGTATTGTTCCAGATGTTTATTTATCAGTAGATAATTTCTATGATGCCACTCAACTAGTACAAATTTTAAATACGTATTATGTAGATTAAT
Source organism: Acholeplasmataceae bacterium (assembly GCA_965140505.1). GTDB lineage: Bacteria > Bacillota_I > Bacilli_A > Acholeplasmatales > Acholeplasmataceae > WOFB19. The sequence continues at coordinate 964,801 of OZ223250.1, read as the reverse complement.
TATAAAATATTGGGAGAATGGCAAAAAAAGATAAAAAATGTTACTGACAAAATTACTAGAAAGATGGCTACTACCGAAAGGGGAATAATCGTATTTTCTTACCTTTTATCAATTGTGGTTTTAGCGATTATAATATGTGGTTTTGTGTCGTATAGAATTAATAGACTTCATAATCCATATTATTCATATTATACTGAACAAGTAGTTGCCCAATGGGAGTAAAGTGTAATTTAATTTAGATGGATATATAGAAAAATGGCACTCAATCGAGTGCCATTTTTAATTACATGAATTAAAATTTCAAACAAATTTTAACAAAGTGTTTGAAATTTTAAAATTAGAACGATTCATTTTTTTGTAAATATTTTGATTTAAGATATATGTTTTTTGAGTAATTCTACAGCGTAACTGTAATAAACACTTGGCATATACGAATCACTGTAGAGAAAATAGTGAGATTTGGTAGAAGTTGCATAATAAGCATTGATATTAACTACAGATCGTTTACCCATCCTGCTGATGGTAATATAATCACAGGCTTCTTTTATTTTTGGTGATAGTTCAAGTCCAGTTTTCGCCATTAATACTGTGTAATTAATAATACGCTTTTTGTTCTTATAGAGTTCATCTTCAAGTCTATTAATCTCTTTAACAATATTTTTATCTTGGAAGGTTATATCGTCTTGATGTATAATCACAAAAACAACGAGCATAGGACGTCTTAGAGCTACTTGTTTTCTATCTTTAACATATTTATATAAAACCGTGAAATCCTTCGCTCTAGAATAAGCAGTGAAATCATCACTTATGAGGCTTTGATAAAAATTTTGTTGTTCAGGTGATATATCAGAAACAATTAAAGGGCCTTGGTTATCTTTTAATCGAAAGAACATGTATTGTTCCAAATAGTATCTCAATCTAGGCTTAGATTTAGCAACAAAAACTAGCATGATAATGAGGATAATGCTAGCTAGTAGCATTTGATAATTACTATCAATAGGCAAATAAAATGGGGCTACTACTAACCCGAACATAATAACGATAGATATAATGAAACCAATAAAGACTTGTTGAAATTTTTTATGTGCTTTTTTCAAAAATATTCACCTCAACTTAGTATATTTTATTATATCATGTTTAATGAATAATAAGAAATTCTAGAAAAAAGACCTCTTTTTAAGGAGGTCACTTTAAGGGAGTAACCTTTTTTTGAGTGACTTAAGGATGGCGAGCTAAGCACTCAACGCGAGGTTAACGCGAAATGTTTTTTTGGGAGAAAAATACATTTTTGTAAGCAACAATATCATAAAAAGGATTGTTGTTACATTTTTATTATACATGAAAAAATGAAGCATTTAGAGGCTTCGCCCATTGAAAACGTTCCCAAATTATATATTATTTTTTTTGATTGAATTGAAAACGGTAACAATTAATTGTTCACATATTTTGCCACATTTTAAATATTATTTTTATAATAATTCTTAACTATCTTTAGTGTTTTGATGGTAATAAAACTATTATTATTATATAATGATAATGGAAATTTCAAGGAGGTCTTTATGGCAAAGTTAGAGATTAGAAACCTACAAGTAGAGATTGAAGGCAAACAAATATTAAAGGGTGTTAATTTAGTAGTTAATTCAGGAGAAGTTCATGCAATTATGGGGCCAAATGGTACCGGTAAATCAACATTAGCAAGTGCTCTTATGGGGCACCCGAAATATATAGTCACCAAAGGTGAAGCGTTCTTAGATGGCGAAAATTTACTAGATTTAGAAGTCGATGAAAGAGCACGCGCAGGATTATTCTTAGCCATGCAATATCCGGCTGAGGTTCCGGGTGTCACAAACAGTGATTTCATGCGTCAGGCATTAGCTGCAACTTCAGGGAAAGATACAGGGCTAATCGAATTCGCATTGGATTATGAATCTAAGGTGGCAGAGTTAAAAATGCGACCAGACTTAGCACATCGTTATTTGAATGAAGGATTTAGCGGTGGTGAAAAGAAACGTAATGAAATTTTGCAATTAAAAGTATTGAAACCAAAGTTTGCAATTTTAGATGAAATTGATTCAGGTCTGGATGTTGATGCATTAAAGATTGTTGGTGAAAATGTTAATGATATGGTTAATGATACATTTGGCTGTATCTTAATTACACACTATCAAAGAATATTAGACTATATTAAACCAACTGTTGTTCACATTATGATTGATGGGAAAATCGTATTAACAGGTGGACAAGAACTTATTGAAAAAATCGATCAAGATGGGTACACTTGGGTTCGTGAAGAATTAGGTATCGATTTTAATGAAAGCGTTGAATCGTAATGAGTGAGATTATTATTAAAAATCATGAGATTAAATCCGGACTTCCTGAAGGGTTTAATTATGATGAACATTCATTAATAATACCAAAGAATACAGACTTTTTAGAACCTGTTAAAATAACTATCCAAGATGATATTAACGAGTCTTTATCAATTGTAGTAGGTGAAAGTTCTAGCGTAAAAATTATACTAGAAGTTTCAAGCGACACAGTTGATAAGAATAACTATAAAATCAAATTACAAGCTGAGCCAAATAGTCGAATAAAATATTTATTAGTCTCTGAACTTAGCAGTAAAGATGCTTTATTAGAACATTTCTTCACGGTTGAAAAAGATGCTAGATTAGATATAATCGGTGGCTTTGTTAGCAATGTTATAGATGCTAAAGTGCAAGTTGATCTCATTGGTCCAGGTGCAGAAGTGAAAATGCGTGCAGTTGCTGTTTCATCTGATGACAACAGACAAAAAATTGATGTATTAATCAATCACAAAGCACCAGATACATTTGGTGATATGACAAATATTGGTATAGCAAGTAAACAGGGAAAAATTTATTTAAATGGTGTTGAAAAAATTGAGAAAGGTATGAAACGAGCAAATGCTTATCAAACACTCAAAGGTATCATCACATCAGACGATTCAATTGTTGAAGTGAATCCAATATTATTAATTGATGAATTTGATGTACAAGCAGGACATGGTGCAACCGTAGGTAAGATTGAAGAAGAACAACTATATTACTTGCAAAGTAGAGGTTTGAGCAAAAGTGAAGCTGAAAAATTAATCGTTAATGGTTTTCTTCAGCCAATTATCGATGAAATTGATGATGAACCACTAAAAGAAAGATTTGTTAATCTCGTTAATTCACGCATATGATAGATGCAAAAAAAATCAAAAATGATTTTCCAGTATTGGTAAATCATCCAGAACAAATATATCTAGATTCAGCAGCATCCGCATTGAAAACTAAAAGCGTTATTGATCACATTGATTATTACTACAACCACTTAGGTACCAATGTACATCGGGGTGCATATGATCTATCTCAACAAACAACATCACTATATGAAAAATCAAGATCAAAAGTAGCTACATTCATTAATGCATCAGAAAATGAAGTGATTTTTACAAGAGGCACTACAACCGCACTAAACATGGTTGCAGGATCTTTGCGTGAACGATTAAATGAAGGCGATGAAGTGATTACATCGGAACTTGAACACCATTCATCAATCATTCCATGGATGATGGCAACTAAACGTTCAGGTGCTAAACTAAATTATATTCCTTTGACAGATGAAGGTAGAATTACGGTTGAAAATTTTAAGACAGTTTTAACCGATAAAACAAAAGTGGTTGCTATCACATACGTATCAAATGTTATGGGGTATATCACACCACTTAAAGAAATCATCAAACTTGCCCATGAAAAAGGCGCAATTGTCATTGTGGATGCAGCGCAAGCGGCACCTCATTTACAAATTGATGTCAAAGCGTTGGATTGTGATTTTCTAGCATTTTCAGGACATAAAATATTTGGACCTACAGGTGTAGGTGTATTATATGGAAAAAAAGCAATGCTTGAGCTCATAGAACCATTTGAATTTGGTGGAGAAATGGTTGATACCATTTCAAAAAATCAACTTAAGTGGCAAGAGATTCCAACAAAATTTGAATCTGGTACACCAGTGATTGGTGCAGCTATTGGACTACTTAAAGCCATTGAATATATCGAAGAGATCGGATATGATGAGATTCATATGCATACGATTAAACTTCGCGATTATACACTAAAAAAACTAGAGGCACTAGATGGTATTACAATTTATAATAAAACCGCTGATATCGGCATAATCACCATAAATATTGAGGGTGTTCATCCCCATGATGCAGCGACGTTTCTATCAGAAAACAATGTTGCCGTTCGCGCGGGTAAACACTGTGCACATCTGATTGCAGATTTCATGCATATGGATGCAACCCTTAGAGCATCTTTTCAAATTTATAACGATTATCACGACTGTGATGTTTTCGTAGAAACTATTAAAGAAACACGAGATTTCTTTAATCAATTTTAGGAAGTGAAACATATATATGAATATAGAAACACTATATCGTCAAGTCATCATGGATCATTATAAACATCCTCGCAATAAAGGATTAGTCAATGATAGTTCATATATGACCATACATTTAAATAATCCAAGTTGTGGTGATGAAATGAATGTACAAGTAAAAGTAGATGAAAATAACCAAATCGTTGATGTTAAACACGAAGGCCACGGTTGTTCAATCTGTTGTTCTAGCGCATCAGTAATGAGCCAAACTTTAAAAGATCACTCAGTGGAAGAGGCACAAAGCATTATTCATGAGTTCTATGAACTTATTAAAGGTTATCCTTTCAATCAAGAAGTTTTAAAAGGAGATGCTGTTGTTTATCAAGGCGTTTCTCAATTTCCGGCCCGTATCAAATGTGCGACCCTTGCGTGGAAAGCAGTTGAACAAGGCTTAAACAAAATGAAAGAAGAGGAGGAGAATTAATAATGGATGATAATAAAAAGAAAATAGATGCCATTGTTGGGGATTACAAATATGGCTTTAAAACAGAAGCAAAAGCTATTGTTGATTCAGGTAAAGGAATCAGTGAAGATGTTGTGCGTTCAATTAGTAAGTATAAGAATGAACCAAAATGGATGCTTGACTTTCGTTTAAAAGCTTATAAAAAATTTCTTGAAACAAAAAATCCTTCATGGGGTCCAGATTTATCCTTCATCAATTTTGATGAATTTACATATTTTTTAAGAGCATCAGAAAAGGCTGAAACGAGTTGGGATGAAGTACCAGAAACCATTAGAGATACATTTGAAAAACTAGGTATTCCTGAAGCTGAAAGAAATTTTTTAGCAGGGGTATCTACTCAGTTTGAAAGTGAAGTTGTATATCACAATACAATGAAAGAATTAGAAGATTTAGGTGTTATCTATGTTGATACTGATACGGCACTTCGCGAACATCCAGAACTTGTTAAAGAATATATGGGAACTGTTATATCTTATGCAGACAATAAATATGCTGCATTAAACAGTGCTGTATGGAGTGGTGGGTCATTTATCTATGTACCAAAAGGTGTGCATGTTCCTAAACCACTTCAATCATATTTTAGAATTAACTCAGATCAAATGGGCCAATTTGAAAGAACACTAATCATCGTTGATGAAGGCGCCTCAGTTAATTATGTTGAAGGGTGCACAGCACCAACTTATTCGAAGGAAAGCCTACACGCAGCAGTTGTTGAAATCATTGTTAAAAAAGATGCTACATGTCGGTACACAACGATTCAAAACTGGTCTGACAATGTGATTAATCTAGTCACTAAACGTACTTATGTTTATGAAAATGGGCATATGGAATGGATTGATGGCAACATAGGATCAAGTGTGAATATGAAATATCCTTCATGTATTTTATTGGGTGAGCATGCAAAGGGAACAACCATTTCAATCGCATTTGCTGGAAAAGGTCAAATTCAAGATGCTGGAGCAAAAATGATTCATGTTGCACCAAATACGACATCAACAATTATTTCAAAATCAATTTCTCGTGGCGGGGGGTCAGTAAATTATCGCGGTAAAGTTGATTTTGGTAAGAAAGCTAAAGGTGCTAAAGCACATATTGAATGTGATACGATTATTTTGGATGACGAATCATTTAGTGATACAATTCCAATAAATATCGTTAAAAATAGTGATGTATTCTTAGAACACGAGGCCACTGTTTCTAAAATTAGTGAAGAACAATTATATTATTTAATGAGTCGTGGTTTAACTGAAGAAGAAGCAACTGAAATGATTGTTATGGGCTTTATTGAACCATTTGCCAAAGAACTACCGATGGAGTACGCAATTGAATTAAATCAATTGATTAAACTCGAAATGGAAGGTTCTATCGGATAATAGAATACTTAGTGAAATTAGCTCAATTTATCATTTGATTGGGCTTTATTTTTATAGATAATGAATAAGAGTTTCTTATTTTAAGAAAATAGAGTAAAATATGCGTAGGTGATACCATGAGAAAACCCATGATTTTTTTATTGATGATCATTTTGAGTGTTTTGATTTCGGGATGTATGCCCAAATCTTATGATGACTTATACAATGATTATCAAACATATGTTTTAGATCAACAACAGATATATGATGACTACATTGCAGAAATAAACCAAATATCAGATGTAGTTTTGCCTGCTGTCGTAATGATCAAAGCAGATTTTTTAAGTATGGGATTTCAAAACATAGGTACTGGTGCAGTGATTGACGAAGATGATGATTATTATTATATTCTATCTAATAATCACGTGGTTACAATGTATGGTAACACTGCAGAAAACTATACTGTAGTAACCTATCTTCATGAAACAATCCATGCCGAACTCATGTTTTCAATGGCCACATATGACCTATCATTATTGAAAGTTGATAAATCTCACGAATTAAACGTATTATCGCTTGATTTTGATGTGATTGGAAGAACAGATAAGTTAGCTTCAATAGGTTATCCAGATAGCCAAAATAACGCCATTACGATGGGTTTCTTCATTGAGTATAAACAAATTACTGTCGATGATCCAGCATCATCTGTAAATCTTGTTACATTTGATGTGATTGTATCTAATATTCCTGTGAAAAGTGGTAGTAGTGGAAGTGCGATGATTAATGAAGATTTTAAACTTGTTGGATTGGTTTACGCTGGTAGATTTCAAACTTCAAGCGATGTTTCCACCCTTGCCTATGCAGTACCGAGTTTGAAGATAATTGAGTTTCTTGAAGAAAATGAGTACTGGGGGTTATCATCATGAAAAAACCTTTAATCATGGTTATTTTATTTTTCGTATTTGCAGTGGTTGCACTTGCAACATTTACATATCAAAAACCTTCTGAAGCATATGTTAATCTGGCTGATCAGTTTGATTTATACTTAGGTAGGGATATTTCCACTTCGGATAAGTTTGTATCGTTTATTAACGCAGTAGAATTAGAACATACTTCAGAGAACGTTAAAGTTACAGTGGTCACTCAAAGTCAATCTTCACAGCAACAATCAGGTGTAATTGTGGCTAAAGAGGGACGTATGATGTATGTCGTTACATCTGACCAATATCTTGATCAAACAAAGCGACAAACATATCAAATCCATGATTTTAAAGATGACCACTACACTGGCTCTTTAATTGCAAGTGATCAATCATATCATATTATACTGTTAGCGTTCGATTATGATTTTAATACTGATCTTACTGTAGCAGAACAAGCTGAATACTTACCTTTTACGGGCGAGATCGTCGCAACTATCTCTGCCAAAGAGGACATTATAAATTATTTAGAACTTGGAAAATTTACTGGAGTTTTAGAAGATAGTAATCTATATAAAGTGGAACTTAATATTTCAGAACATAGCTTAGGTGGCTCAGTTTATGATATCAATTTGAAACTCATTGGTATCATGACAAAAGTTGATGATGTATACTGTATCCTTTCAGCAGCACATGTTTACAATTTTGTTTCCTCACATATTTGACAGAATTAGTAGTATAATAGACATAAATAATCAATAAGGGGAGAAAATATGGCGAAATATATTATTATAGAATCTAAATATCCAATTGATTCGCTAAAACCAATGTTAATGGACATGATGTCTGAAATCATAAAGATTCAATCACTAATTGAAGATGATCGCCGTATTATTATCATTTATGATCATGAGATTGAAGTGTCTTTAAGCGAAGTTGTTATCAACTTAGTAGCAGATACATTTGCAGATATTAGAATGTATGAATCGTATGTTTTTCAAGATGAAACTTTGCTTCATGAACATAAGGATTATATCAAAGAATTATTAGAATATATTTCTTTCCCTAAATACATGTATTTGAATGATTTAATTGTTGCTCAAGCTTTATTAACAAAACTCAATCCAAAGGATTTTCATTACTTTTTAAGAAATTATACAAATAATCAAGATATGAAAAATACCATCAAGGTTTACCTAGAGTCTAATCAAAATATGAGCTTAGCATCAAAAAAATTATATATTCATAGAAACACATTGATTCAACGCATTGATAAGTTTGTCAATGAAACGGGATTTGATATTAAGACATTTGTTTCTGGATATGTAATCTATTATTTCTTAACTCATTAAAAAGTGTGCACAGTGCACATTTTTTTTTATCATTATATTTGTTACAATATCTTTGAATTAGTTATTTATAGAAAGGGAAAAATATATATGGCTACATTACAGTTAAAAGATATTAATAAAGTATACCCAAATGGTGTACAAGCAGTTTTTGATTTTAACCTTAATATCAAAGACAAAGAATTTATAGTTTTCGTAGGACCTTCTGGTTGTGGTAAATCTACAACACTAAGAATGATTGCTGGTCTTGAAGAAATTACTGCAGGTGAATTATACATTGATGAAGAGATGGTAAATGATAAAGCACCGAAAGATCGTAATATTGCGATGGTATTTCAATCATATGCGTTATATCCGCATATGACTGTATTTGATAATATGGCATTTGGTCTTAAATTACGTAAAATGCCTAAGAACGTTATCCAAGAAAAAGTTAATCATGCTGCTGAAATTCTAGGGTTAACACCTTATTTAAACCGTAAGCCTAAAGCACTATCAGGTGGTCAAAGACAACGTGTTGCATTAGGACGTGCGATTGTGCGTGATGCTAAAGTGTTCTTATTGGATGAACCACTATCAAATTTAGATGCTAAGTTGCGTGTTCAAATGCGTGGTGAGTTAATTAAACTTCACAACACATTAGCAACTACAATGGTCTACGTAACACATGACCAAATTGAAGCAATGACTATGGCGACTAGAATCGTTGTTATGAAAGATGGATATATCATGCAAGTTGGTAGTCCAAAGACTATTTATGATTTGCCTGATAATATGTTCGTAGCTGGATTTATCGGTACACCTCCAATGAACTTTATTCATGGTATGGTTGGTAAAGATGGTTATTTTGTAGCTGGCGACTATAAGATTAAAGTGCCTGAAGATAAACTAACAATTGTAAAAGATAATAAGTTTGTAGGTAAAAAAATAGTATTAGGTATTCGCCCAGAAGATATTCATGATGAGCAAATTGTTATGGGTACTTATCCAGAGGCTGTCCTTGATATTGAAGTAGATGTTGCTGAATTATTAGGTTCCGAAACAAATATCTACACTCATGTTAACGAAGATAATATCTGTGCAGTAGTAAACGCAAGAGCTGGTGTAAGAATTGGTGATAAAATTAAATTAGCATTTGATATGAATAAAGTTCATTTCTTTGATCCGGAAAGTGAAAAACGATTACTTGCGAAAGAAGACTAATTAAAAAGGCTGAGTAAGCCTTTTTTTATTTCGAAAAAAATGATTGAATATATTAAACATTATAAACTTTCAACGAAAATATTTAAAATTACTTGTGAAGAAATAATTAATCAACCAGTTCAAACCTATATAAAAAACTTATGCCTATCTTATCTTTTTAGTTATGAAGGCTACAAAAGAGCAGTTAAGAAGCAATTTGATATATACTATAAAATTCCATTATATATCAATGAGTATATTCAATTAATACCCCTACAAAGGGTTAAAAATTATGAGAATATATGGATAAATGTCAAAGCAATTAAAGAAATAACTCATGATTATAATGACTGTAAAATTATATTTTACAGCGGCAGATGTTTAATCATCAAAAACAAGCATCAACTAATCACCAAACAAATTAAGCGATTAGAACAAATTAATAAGTATATAAGTAAACATTTTCATGTCTAATATTATAGAAAATGCCATAAAATAATGATATAATATTAACGGTTGAAAACACGTTAACAAATTATAGGAGGAATCTATATGGCAAAAAAAACAGTTAGAGACATAGACGTAAAAGGCAAAAAGGTATTAGTACGCGTTGATTTTAATGTTCCATTAAAAGATGGAGCTATTAGTGATGAAAACCGTATTGTACAAGCATTACCAACCATCAAATACATTCTAGAACAAGGTGGTAAAGCGATTGTCTTCTCACACCTTGGACGTATCAAAGAAGAAAAAGATAAGGCTTCTAAGAGTTTAAAAGTGGTTGCAGATAGATTAAGTGAATTATTAGGACAAGAAGTTAAATTTGTTCCTGAAACAAGGGGAAAAACACTTGAGGATGCAGTTGCTGCACTTAAAGATGGTGAAATCCTGATGTTTGAAAACACTAGATTTGAAGATCTAGACGGCAAAAAAGAAAGTAAAAATGATCCTGAATTAGGTAAATACTGGGCATCACTTGGTGATGTGCTAGTTATTGATGCATTTGGTACAGCACATCGTGCTCATGCATCTAACGTTGGTATTTCTAATAATATTGGAACAACAGTTGCTGGTTTCTTATTAGAAAAAGAAATCAACTTTATTGGTGGTACATTAGAAAACCCTGAAAGACCATTCGTTGCGATTTTAGGTGGTGCTAAAGTATCTGATAAAATTGAAGTCATTAAAAATTTACTAAAAGTTGCTGATAAAGTACTTATTGGTGGTGGTATGGCTTATACATTCTTTAAAGCTCAAGGTTATGAAATTGGCAAGAGTTTATTAGAGGAAGATAAAATTGATTTAGCAAAAGAGTTATTAGAATTAGCTGATGGTAAAATTGTATTAGGTGATGATGTCATCACAGCTAAAGAGTTTAATCCAGAAAGTGAAAAAAATGTTAGAGGTATTGCTGAAATTCCTGCCGATGAAATGGGAATGGATATCGGACCTAAAACAGTTGCTTCATTCGAATCATTCATTAAATCTGCTAGAACAGTTGTTTGGAATGGACCACTTGGTGTATTTGAATTCCCTAGATTTGCAGAAGGTACAAGAAGCGTTGCCGAAGCGCTAGTTGAAATCAAAGATAACGCGACTACTATTATTGGTGGTGGTGATTCAGCAGCTGCAGTTATTCAATTTGGATTAGCTGATGGTTTTTCACACATTTCTACAGGTGGTGGAGCTTCACTTGAATATCTTGAAGGTAAACTTCTTCCGGGTATTGAATGTGTAGATAATAAATGATCGACATTGGAAAAAAAATTAGAGCTTTAAGATTAGGAAATAACTTAACTCAAGAGGAACTAGCGAATAGATTAGAGTTAACTAAAGGATATATATCTCAACTGGAAAACAATTTGACATCACCTTCGATGCAAACTTTCTTTTCTATCCTGGAGGTCCTAGGTACTGATGTTCACCAATTTTTCAGTCTTGAAGAAGAACAGACAGTCGTATTTAAAAAAGAAGACTTTTATGAAAAAGAAAATGATCAATTGAAGCATATGATTAGTTGGATTGTACCCAATGCATTAAAATATGAGATGGAACCAATTATCATTAACATAGAACCGGGGGGACAATCAGAGATTGATGATCCACATCCTGGTGAAGAATTTGGTTATGTATTAGAAGGTCAAGTTGTTTTAGTATTAAATAAAAAAAGATATGTGATTCGTAAAGGTGAGACATTCTATTATTTGGCTAACAAAGAACATTATTTATTGAATCAATCTCATCAACACACTAAAATATTGTGGATAAGTACTCCACCGATGTTTTAAAAAGGAGCGGAAAAGAATGGAAAAGGAAATTACTATTAAAAGTACAGCTGGATTACATGCACAACTAGCAGCAAAAGTAGTCCAAACAGCATCTAAATATGCTGTAGATATTGAATTGCACTATGGTGATAAAATTGTTGACCTTAAGTCAATTTTAGCATTGATGTCTCTCGCAGTGCCTCATGGTGAAAATGTTAAAATCGTTGCGAAGGGATCTAGAGCTGAAGAAGCAATCAAAGACGTTTCTTCAATTTTAGGATAATATGAGAAAACCTGTCATCGCAGGTAACTGGAAAATGTATAAGACAAAAGATGACGCACTCGCTTTTATCTATGCAGTAAATCAAGAGTTACCAGATAAAGAAAAAGTTGAAACAGTTATTTGTGCACCTGCAATCTTCTTGAGAGACTTAGTAAAACGTGAAGGTGAAAACCTAGGCATAGGCGCACAAAATATGCACTATCTTGGTGAAGGTGCATACACTGGAGAAATTTCAGCAGAAATGTTAAAATCTTATGGTGTACGCTATGTTGTTATTGGACATAGTGAAAGAAGAGCTTATTATAATGAAACAGATGAAACAGTTAACCTTAAATTAAAGAAAGCTGTTGTTTCTGAAATTGTACCAATCGTATGTTGTGGTGAATCATTAGAAATAAGAGAAGCTGGAACTACTGATGCTTTTGTTAAAGCACAAGTTATAGCAGCTTATGAAGGCGTATCTAGCGAAGATGCGTTAAAAACAATTTTAGCTTATGAACCTATTTGGGCTATTGGCACAGGTAGAACAGCTACACCTGAACAAGCAAATGATACAATCAAAGCTATCCGTGAAGTTGTTAAAGAATTATATGGAACACAAGTTTCAGATGCCTTAAGGATTTTATATGGTGGTTCAGTTAAACCTGCCAACGTAGATGAATTACTTGCAACCAGTGATATTGATGGTGCCTTAATTGGTGGTGCTTCACTTAAAGCTGATTCATTTATAACATTAGCAAATGCAGCATTAAACAAATAATTTGCAATTATTAAAAAATAAAACTCAGTTCATAATTTTGAACTGAGTTTTTTATATATATTAATCTTCTGATAATTCTTTAACGACTTGTTGTTTTTTTGAAACATGAATAGGTTTGTGATCTAAATAAAGCTGTCTTGAAAGTGAAAAAATAATCATTAACAGCATAATGGAAAAAGGTAGACCCATGATAATGAGAATAGATTGTAATGTGTTCAATGATTCGGTACCACCCAGAAGTAATGCGGCAGCAGCAATTAATCCTTCCATCGCAGCCCAAAATACGCGTTGTGTCTTAGGTGAATGAAGTTTACCACCACTTGTAAGATTATCTACAACTAAACTACCCGAATCACTTGAAGTTACAAAGAATAATATGATAACAATTAAAGCTAATATGCTAAATATTGTCAATAAAATAGGATTAGAAATGAGTTGTCTTAGCATGACAAATAGGCTGGTTGCTAAGTTGTTATTAACAGCATCAGTCATTACGTTATTATTTGTTTCATTAAGATTTAATCCGGTTGCACCTAATATTGACATCGCAAATGTAATGATAACAGTTGGAACTAATATAACACCAAAAACGATATCTCTAATTGTTCTACCTCTTGAGATTCTTGCAATAAATAAGCCTACGAATGGGCTCCAACTAAACCACCAACACCAGTAGAAAATCGTCCATCCGCTTTGCCAAATAAGATCTGCTTGATTATCAGCTACATAAGTACTTAACTTAAAGAAATCAAATATATATATGAAGAAAGCATGCGCATAATCTCTAAAAATATATACTGTAGGCCCAAGTATTACTATGATCAATAAGAAAACTGCTGATAATCGAATGTTTAATTCACTTAATATTTTAATGCCTTTTCCAATACCACTAACAACAGATAGCGTTGCGATAAAAGTAATAACAATGATAATAATAATTTGAACAAGTGGCGATATAGGAATACCACTAAAAATCGAATTTATACCTGCATTGATTTGACTTGCTCCGAGGCCTAACGATGTTGATAAGCCGAATAGAACACTTAATACAGCAATTGTATCAATAATGTCACCCCATATACCGAAAATACGATCTTTTAATATGGGATAGAATAAACTTCTGACAGTTACGGGTAATCCTTTATTAAAACTAAAGTAACCAATACCTATAGCAACTAGAGCATATACAGCCCATGGATGAAATCCATAATGTAGGAACATAATGGAGAGTGGGGATACGCTTGATGAGTTAATCGCGTCAGGGGCTGAAAGGTTACTGATTGGTTCTGCGATACCATAGAAGAATATTCCAATCCCAATCCCTGCACTAAATAACATAGCATACCAAGTAAATCTAGAGAATATAGGTTTTGTATCATTTTTATAACCGATACGCGTTTTACCATATTTGGTAAAAGCTAATATAAGTAATCCAAATAGGATAATATTAATTACAATGACGAACCAATGGTTAAATCTAGTTGTCACCCATGTCTTTAATGATCCAAATATATTTGATGTTACGGTTGGAAATGCAACACTTAAAAAAATGAATGCAATAACAATAACGGCTGAGAAAACAGACACAAAAACATTTAAGTCTAAGCCATATTTTACAAAATTCCTGTCGTGTAGTTTTTTAGTTTCTTTTGTTCTTTCGATAATTTCACTCCTTCAATAAAAATACCCTAACGATGTTAGGGTAGATTAAATCCGAAAGTATTATATCATAAAAAAAGTGAAAACACAAGATTAAACGGGTTGTCAGAAAAGAATAGAAATAGCATAAAAAAAAGGACATAAAATGTCCTTTTTAGTATAATTATCTGTTGTAGAATTCGACAATTAATTGTTCGTTAACTTCAGTAAGAATTTCATTTCTTTCTGGGTATCTAACGAATGTACCAACTGCAGTATCTTTGTTAAAATCTACGAATTCAACTGATGCAAATTGAGCTTCTAGAGCTTCTGCAACAACTTTTAAGCCTGCTGATTTTTCTCTAAGTTGGATTTTTTGACCTGGAACTAAACGGTATGATGGAATATCTACTTTTTTACCATCTACTAATACGTGTCCATGGTTTACTAATTGTCTAGCTTGTGCTCGTGTACGAGCAAGTCCTAAACGATAAACAACATTATCTAATCTAGCTTCAAGGAAACGCAAGAAGTTTTCACCGTGAACACCATTAAGACGTCCAGCTTCATCAAAGATTTTTCTGAATTGTTTTTCAGAAATTCCATAAGTGAATCTAACTTTTTGTTTTTCTTGTAACTGAAGACCATAGTCGCTTAGTTTAGTACGACGTTTACCATGTTGACCTGGAGCATAAGGGCGTTTTTGTAATTCTTTTCCAGTTTCTGAAATTGAATATCCTAAACGGCGTGAAATTTTCCAAGTCGGTCCTACATAACGTGACATAATCTTTTTACCTCCTTTTAGATTTGGTAGGTAAAAACACAACTTTTCATACACAAGTTAATCCCGATGTTCTGTTCACCTTAAAGCAGTAAAGGTTACTAAGGGCTCCTAAAGAGTAGGGATATGATCTTTGTGAAAATTTGCCTGCTTTTTACCGACGCAATATATTTTACCCTATTGGGTAGTAATTGTCAATTGTTTTTCTAATATTTCAACAAACTTTTCTAAGAATGAAATGAGCGCACTATCAAATCTTGCAATAAGTGGACTATCAACGTCTAAAACCCCATATAAGCCGTTATTCACATAGATTGGTATAACAACTTCACTTCGGCTGTTGGAATCGCATGCGATGTGATTTGAATGTTCTAGTACATTGTCTACATACATCGTTTCATTGTTTTGCGCAGCCTCTCCACATACGCCCTTACCAAGCGCTATTTCTGAACAGGCAACCCTTCCTTGAAAAGGGCCTACATTTAATTGGGTTCCATTATATAAATAGAAACCAATCCAATTCATATTGTCTAAGACTTCATTAAGAAATGCTGAAGCATTTGCGAGTAAAGATATTCTAGAGGGTTGCACTTGAAGAAGACCCTCGGCAGTTTGTAATAATTCATTATAATTCATTTCTATCACCTAGTTTATTATATCATATGTGGTAAAATAATATGTGGTGATAAAATGAACAAAAAAATAGTCATTCGCTTTGGTGATTTAATGCTTAAAGGAAAGAACATTGGATTCTTTATAAAAGCAATCAGACAACATGTGAAGCGAAACTTAAAAAACTATGAAACTGAATATGAAATGACTCACGACCGAATCTACATTAACTATAGAGAACAAGATGAAGAAATTATTATTTCAGAGTTAAAAAAGATTCCCGGCATCTACTCAATAAGCGTTATTTATAATGCAAAGCCTGAAGTGGAAGATATCGTTAGAGTATCTTTATTGGTATTAGATAAATATTTAACTGATAAGGATAAATCAATTAAAATTGAAACAAAACGCGCAAACAAGAATTTCCCACATACAAGTTTGGAATTCACCAAAATGGTTGCACCTGAAATACTTAAAAAGTTAGAACGGGATATCTTGGTTGATGTGCATCATCCTGATCAAACGTTACATATTGAAATTAGAAAAGATCAAACATTCATCTATCTAAATCAAATATCTATGATGGGTGGATACCCATATGGTGTTGCTGGTAAAGGTTTAATGATGATGAGCGGTGGATTAGATAGTCCAATTGCTGCATATCTTGCAATTAAACAAGGGATTGAAGTTGAGCTTATTCACTTTGAATCAACACCGCTAACTCCACTTGAATCAGTTCAAAAAGTAATTGATTTAGGTAAGGTTTTAGCACAGTATAGCGCACATGGAAAAATCAAATGTCACTTAATCCCATTTATTGATGTTCATGAGTCATTACTGAAAGATGTATATGATCCATATATCATTACAGTCATGCGTCGAATGATGTATAGAATTGGGGAAAAGGTGGCTGGTGAAGAAGGTGCATTGTGTCTTTTAAATGGTGAATCCGTAGGGCAGGTGGCAAGTCAAACCTTAGAGAGTATGAAGGTGATTGAAGAGGTTACAAGAATTCCTGTTTTAAGACCGCTTATCACTTATGATAAAATAGATATTATACAACTCGCAAAGACAATTGGAACATATGATATTTCAATTAGACCTTTTAACGATTGTTGTAGTGTTTATGTACCCAGAAATCCAGTGACAAAACCAAAGAGTAGTCAATCTGAAAGACAAGAACAAAAACTTAATTTTTCTCAATTGGATGAAGCAATTAATAATAAAATCACACTTGAGATTACACCGAATTTTGATTTTCAAATATTTGAATATGGATTCTCTGTTAGAGAAGCATATGAAGCATATATAAAAGAAAGAAGCGATTCAATTGATCGTATCGAAACAGAATAAACAATTTAAGTTATGGGTAAAACTAAAAATGAAAAAATATCGGGATTTAAACGATATGTTTTTGGTCTATGGTGAACACTTAATTGACAAAGCAAAAGAGAAAAATGTGCTGATTGATATTATTACATCTAATCCAGATAAAGAAGGCATTTTGATATCTGAAGATATGATGAAGGACCTTCAACAAACACCATCGTGGATTGATACAATTGGATTATGTAAAAAAGAAAATATTGAGAAAAGATCTAATAGAATACTGTGTTTAGATGATGTTCAAGATCCAGATAATGTAGGGGCTTTAATTCGTAGTGCATCAGCGTTTGGGTTTACTCATATTATTTTTAGTCAGCATAGTGCTGACTTGTATAATGAGAAAACAATCAGAGCATCTAAAGGTGCTTTGTTTGATTGTTATATTGAAAGAAAACCGCTTTATGAGGCGATAAAAGAGTTAAAGAATAATGGTTATAAAATAGTTGCAGCTGATGCTCACGAGTGTGGGAAATTATCAAAAGACAACGAAAAAATCGCACTTGTATTAGGTAACGAAGGCCATGGATTGAGCGATGGAACAAAAGTGCTAGTTGATCAATTTGTGACAATTGAAACACAAAATGTTGAAAGTTTAAATGTCAGTGTTGCTGGAGCAATTATTATGTATGTTTGGAGGATGAAATCATGAAAGCTAGAATTACAGGTTTTTTAGATCACGATAAAAATTTAACGTTAGAACAACAAATTGAGATTGCCGAGAAGCATCAATTAGATTCTATTTGTATTAGATTCAATCAACATAAAGATATTTTTGATGTTGAGGATAAAGATGTCAGAATCATATATGATTTATTAAAGAGTCATAAACTAAAAGTGAGTATTGTCGACCCTGAGATTAAACCATATAAAATGGAATCAAACAATCAACACGAAGAAGCAATTGATCGCTTTAAGCATGCTTTAAAGATTGCAACGAAACTTAAAGCAACTCATGTCTATTTAAGATTATTTAAATTTAATAACATTATTGATGAATATCCTAATGTAGAAAAGCGTTTAGAAGATTATGTTAATCTTGCAAATAAAGCAAATAAAAAGATCATCCTATATCCTACAGATGATCATTCAATGAATACCTATACATACATTTTTAAGAAGTTTAAAACAAATGTATTGACCGTACTTTTTGATCCTGTACACATTATGAATAAAGGACAATCAACAACGACAAACTATCGGCTTTTAAAAAAGCATATCGCAGCATTTGCGTGTCATGATGCAAATCGTCAAGGTACACCAAAACTTTTAGGTTATGGGAAAGCCGATGTCATTCAATTGTTCAAAAAATTAATGCGTGATAACTATAAAGGATTTTTACTAATTGACAACCAATTTTATAAAGAAATATTTGAAGAAGAACCTAAACCTAAAGGATTTAGAAAATTCTTTAAATCAAAGAATAAACAAAAAGATAATATCAATACTGAAATATCTAAAATTATCTTCCCTAATGAAGAAACAAAAAATGCCACCTACGATGACATTTTAGATAATCAGATTAAAGTTTTACAAATGTTATTTCAATAATTATGCTTCTAACGATTATTCCTCAGTAACAAACTCAAATGCTGGTTTAGCATTAGGAATGCCAGGAAATAGTTTTGAAGTATATAAAATACCATTTAAATGGTCTAATTCGTGTTGGAATACAATGCCAACATATCCACTTAATTCAAGTTTAATCGGAATGAGTTGATCAGATTCAATATCATAGGATAATGCTTCTAAAGTGATTGACTCATATCTTGGTGTGAGACCTTCGGTTTCACGATCAACGCTTAAACATCCTTCTCCACCAGGAAGGTAGATAAGTGATGTGCTTTTGTTAGTGATTCTTGGATTAACCAATGCATAAGAATATAAAACACCATCGAAATCTTCAACATGAACTGCATACATTCTTTTAGATTTGTTTACCTGTGGTGCAGCAAGTCCTACAGCAGATCTTAAGCCATATTTTTCAATAAGTTCTGGATCTTGAGAATTTTTAATATATTGCAGCATATCTTTTAAAAGTTTTTTATCAGTATTGCTAAGCGGTAGTCTAACCTCTTTGGCAACAGTCGTAAGTGTTTTATGTCCCTCGCGTATAATATCTTTCATTAAAATCATTAATATACACCTCTTCCAATAAAATTATAACATATAGGAGTAATCAATGCGTATAGATAAGTTTTTATCTAATTTAAAATATGCCACAAGAAGCCAAGTTAAAAGCTTTTTAAAAGAACATTTGGTTAAAAATGGAGAAACTGTTTTAAAAAATGGCAGTCAAAATGTTGATTTAAATAAAGATGTATATATTGATGATGTTAAAATATTTTATAAGGACAATATCTATTTAATGATGAATAAACCCAAAGGCTATGTATCAGCAACCACTGATCGTATGTTTCCATGCGTAGTGGAACTTTTAAAACATCCATATGATAGATTCGATTTTAATATAGCAGGAAGATTAGATATTGATACAACAGGATTATTATTATTGTCGACTGATGGCATGTTTATCCATGAGATTACACATCCTAAGAAACATGTTGATAAAACATATATTGCAACGCTTGATAGTAAATGTGTCAATTTTGATCAATTGTTAAAAGGCGTCATCATCAAAGATGACAAAAATCAACCATATTTAGCAAAGGCAATGGATGTACTGGTTGATGATTACATAGTAAATATAACCATTGATGAAGGAAAATTTCATCAGGTTAAGCGCATGTTTGAAGCGATTGGCAATAAAGTGATAGAATTAAAGAGGATACGCATAGGCAATCTCATATTGAATGATTTAGAAGAAGGCAATTATGTAGAGATTAGAAAGGAAGATATCTATGACTGAAATCATTATGAAGACATATGATGTCGCTGATGAATTTAAGAATCGTAAAGATTTCCAAGAGATCGTTCGATTAAATAAAATAATCGATCAATTATATAAAGATGAAATAAAGTCTTTTAACGAAATAAAGCAACAATATCAAGAAATTCTTGATACTGGAGGCAAATACCATCCAGATTATAAGAAAATAACTGGATTATTGAGTGAAGCAAAGATTAGTTTATATAATAAACCAGAAGTAATCGAATATCGTTTGCTTGAATTTGAGTTTGAAAAAGAACTTAATAGCTTTATATCTGATTTATCGCATGAAATATCAGATAACATTCCAAGTCCTAATGCATTTGGTATAGTTAAAAAAGGAGGTAGTTGTCATGTTGAGTGAACGCGCATCTTATGTCATCTTTTTTAGAGGTAAAGACATGTTAGAAAAACTTAATACACTCCCAGTGGATATCGCGTATCAATCTGATAAGATGAATTATGTAGTCGTTTATGCCGATAAGAAAGAAGAGGCTAATTTAAGAAAACAACTCAAGAAAATCAAGGGCTTCAAGGGTTTTTCATCATCGCAATTGTATGATGAAAGCCGTAATTTCTAACTGTTAAGTAAAAACACTTGACACATAATAAAAACCATGTATAATGTTACTGTAATATTGTTAAGAAAGAGAGTGTTATAAATTATGGTTAAAATTCGTTTACAACGTTTTGGTTCAAACAAAAAACCTTTCTACCGTGTAGTAGCAAGTGAATCAACAAGAGCTAGAGATGGAAAATTCTTAGAAATCGTTGGAACTTACGAACCTTTAAAAGGTGAAGTTTCAATCAACACAGAGAAAGTACAAAAATGGCTGGATAATGGTGCACAACCTACTGATACTGTTAAAAGTTTATTTAAGAAATATAACGTATTAAGCAAATAATTAAGGGGGGTACTAAGTATGGCTGTAGATTTTGAAAAATTAATCAAAAACATGATTGTGCCATTAGTCGTTAACCCAGATGATGTTTTAGTTAAAATTCTATCTTCGGATGAAGATATAATTAACATTCAACTTCTAGTTAATGAAGCTGATTTAGGTCGTGTCATTGGCAAAGGTGGTAAAATTGCAAGCGCAATGAGAACCATCGTTTATGCAGGTGCTTCAAAAGAGCATAAACGTGTCCATATTGATATTGATTCTTTTTAAGGATTAAAACATGTATCAAATTGGTAAGATTGTCAATACACATGGCATTAAAGGTGAAGTTCACATATATAACTTAAGTGATTTTGATCGTTTTGATGCCCTAGAAACAATCTATGTTGAATTAAAAGACAAATCATTTAAACCTCTAGTTATTGAAAACTCAAGACCACATAAGAATGTACTTATTACAAAATTTAAAGATATTGATAATATCAATGATGTCTTGCAGTATAAAGGGTTATTTGTTTTTGCCGAAGATAAAAGTGAAGATATCGAAGATGATGAGTATTACTATGATGAACTCATTAAAAAAGATGTGTATTTAGAAAATGGTGAAAAAATTGGTTTTGTCATTAGTGTCATTGAGGTTCCTCAAGGACATTTACTTGAAATTAAAACCAAAGATAAGAAAACACTCATTCCATTTAGAAATGAGTTTATTGAATCCATATCTGATACAATTATCATTAAAAATGTCGAGGGATTACTATGATCATTGATATTATAACTATATTTCCAGAGTTTTTTGAATCGTTTAAGAATACTTCAATTGTTAAACGTGCCATCGAACAAGGTCAAGTAGAAGTTAGATGTCATCAATTAAGAGATTATAGTAAGAGAAAACATCAATTCGTTGACGACACACCTTATGGTGGTGGTGCTGGCATGCTTATGCAATTCCCACCATTCTACGAAGTCATTAAAGCGTTGAAGACTGATGAAACAAAAGTGATATATCTATCGCCTCAAGGTCAGTTGTTCAATCAAAAAAGAGCAATTTTATATGCAACATACAAACATTTGATTTTACTCTGTGGTCATTATGAAGGTATTGATGCAAGAGTGTTAGAATTTGTTGATGAAGAAATCTCAATAGGTGATTATATATTAACTGGTGGAGAGATTCCTGCAATGATTGTTACTGATGCAGTTGTCAGATTGATTTCAGGTGTTATCGATAGTGAATCAAGAGAAACAGATAGTCTTCAACAGGGCTGGTTAAAATATCCACAGTATACAAAACCAGATGAATATGAAGGATATACAGTGCCAGAAGTTTTAAAATCTGGACACCATAAAAATATTGAAGCATGGCGTCAGAGAGAAAGTATTAAAACAACTTATTTAAAACGACCTGATCTAATTGATCAAATTGATTTAAATGAACAAGAAAAAACTATTTTGGCTGATATTAAAGCTGAATTAAACAAATAGTTGCAAGTTATTTATAACTTTGTTATAATTAAAAAGCCGTTAAAAATACACAATGGTCCGCTGTTATAAAACAAGAACATTGGAAGGAAAGAGAGTGAGTCTATTATGTCAAAGCTTAAAGGGCAAGCGCTAATCGCTGAGGTTACAAAATCTTATATCAAAGAAGTTCCAAACTTCCAATCTGGAGACACTGTTAAAGTCTACGTTAAAATCGTCGAAGGTAATAGAGAACGTATCCAATTATTTGAAGGTCTTGTTATTAAAAAACAAGGTGGCGGAGTTTCTGAAACTTTCACAGTACGTAAAGTTTCATACGGTATTGGTGTAGAAAGAACATTCCCATTACATTCACCATCAATCGATCATATTGATGTTGCACGTAGAGGTAAAGTTAGAAGAGCTAAACTTCATTACATCCGTACATTGTCAGCGAAAGCAGCTAGAATTAAAGAAAAACGTTAAATTGATAAAGAGGCAATCCATTGCCTCTTTATTTTTTTGAAAAAGAATGAAAATATTTTCATAAAATACTTGAAAGCCTTTACATTATTTGATATAATATACATGATAAAAAGATGTAGAGGTGATATTATGAGTAATACTACGATTTATGATGTGGCAGGTGCAGCAGGTGTCTCACTTGCAACAGTTTCTCGTGTATTAAACAACCCTGAAAAGGTTAAGGAAGAAACACGTCAACGTGTATTAAAAGTTATTAAAGAGTTAGGTTATCGTCCAAATGTAATTGCTAGAGGTCTAGCTAGCCGCAAAACTACGACTGTTGGTATTGTGATTTCTGATGTTACAAGAGCATCAGTTGCTGAAATGCTCGGCGGTATTAGTGATATTGCGCATAGTTATAAATATTCGATTAAACTTTTCACGATTAGAGAAGATATGGATGTGCTTGATATCTTAAAAGATATCGTTGCTGAACAAGTAGACGGTGTATTATATCTAAACGATGAATTAAGTTCTAATCGTGTTGAAGATGTAGAAAAGATTTTTGTTGATAATCAAATTCCATTTGTATTTGCAAATGTAGTTTCTGATGATGAAAATATACCAATGGTATCAATTGATTATGAAAAAGCTGGTTATGAAATCACTAAAATGATGATTGATGATAACCGCAAAGATATTTATTTATTAAGTACTGCAAGAAGATATTCAGTGAACGATAAAAAAGAGGCTGGATATACAAGAGCGATGATGGAAGCTGGTCTAGAACCTAAGATTTTTAGAACAAGTGGTGATACACATATTAACCGCCAACATTTCACAACATTCTTTGCAGATAAAAAAGTTGATGGTGCAATCGGTGTAAGAGATTCAATTGCTGTATCATTTATGAATATTGCAAGAGATAATCACGTTAAAGTTCCACAAGATTTAGACATTGCAGGTTTTCAAAACACAAAATATGCACTTTTATCAAGACCTACCTTGACATCTATTGATGTGCCAGTGTATGATATAGGTGCTGTCTCAATGAGACTATTAACGAAGTTAATGAGTTCTAAAGACGTTGATAATATTAGAATTATCCTACCACATTATATCGTTAAGAGACAATCAAGTAAAAATTAATCAATCGATGAAGTAAACAAAGTAGAAATAAATAAACCTAACCTAGAGATTTCATGATGGTGTAACATGAAAAGAAAATCTATTTCGAAGTACATTTATGGAGATTATTAAAATCAGAGGGCTAGATATTTTATCTAGAACTAAGGTGGTACCGCGATTATATTCGTCCTTAGATTTTTTAAGGACGAATTTTATTTATGAGAGAGGAAGAAGAAAATGAAATTATATGATGACTTAATTTGGCGTGGGCTAATTAAAGATGTTAGTGATGAAGAACAAGCAATTAAACATTTGAACGGAGAAAGCGTTAAATTTTACTGTGGATTTGATCCAACGGGACAATCTTTAACAGTAGGACATTTAGTACAAATCGTACGTATGTTATTACTACAAAAATATGGGCATACACCAATTGTTTTAATTGGTGGTGCGACTGGATTAATCGGTGATCCTAGACAAACGAGTGAAAGAAAATTATTAACATTAGAAGAATCACTACAAAATGCTGAAAAGATTAAGAATCAAATTGAAAAATTTTTAGGTCATGACAACGTTGTTTATGTGAATAACTATGACTGGATTAAAAATATTGATACAATTGGTTTTCTAAGAGATTACGGTAAAAACTTCTCTATTAATTATATGTTAAGTAAAGATACTGTTCAAAGAAGATTAGATATTGGTATCTCATATACTGAATTTTCTTATATGCTTATTCAAGCAATAGATTTTTTAGAACTATATCGCTCACAAAATTGCAAGATTCAATTCGGTGGTTCTGATCAATGGGGAAATATCACATCAGGACTAGAACTCATTAGAAAAACAATCGGTGATAAGAATGATGCAGTTGGATTGAGTTCACCGCTATTATTAAAAGCTGATGGTACAAAGTTTGGTAAGAGTGAATCAGGTGCATTATGGATTGATGGAAATTTAACATCACCATATGAGTTATATCAGTATTTTGTTAATGCTTCAGATAAAGATGTTTCCAAATATCTAAGAACATTGACACTTCTATCAAAAGAAGAAATTGAAGATTTAGAAAAACAAACTGTAAAAGCACCACATTTACGTGCAGGTCAAAAAGCTGTCGCAAGTGAAATCGTTAAACTTGTTCATGGCGATAAAGCATTGGAACAAGCTTTAAGAGTGACTGATGCATTATTTAGTGGTTCTTTAAGTGGATTAACTAAAGAAGAATTTTTAATGTTAGCGAAAACGTTAGATACAGTATCACTTGATGGCGATAAATCATTAATGGATGTGTTAATTGATGTTAAACTCGCTTCATCAAGAAGGGAAGCTCGTGAATTTATCAAAAATGGCGCTGTATCTATTAATGATGAAAAGATTACAAATTTAGAATTTATTGTATCAAAAGATTCAGCGATTCATGACAAATATGTTGTTTTGCGCAGAGGAAAGAAAAAATACGCAGTATTGAAATTTAACTAAGAGGTGTGTTCTATGGATATTCTATTGTTTAATCCATTATCAAGAAATGGTAATGATCCAAAATTTATTGATCATATTGTTAGGCATCTTGAAAAGCAAGAAAGAAAAGTTAAAACTCGAAATATTCTTGAAATTGAAGATGTTGAACAGTTTGTAGGTAGTCTTGCTAAAGATGACCGCATCATTATCGTTGGTGGTGATGGAACCTTAAATCGTTTAGTTAATGTTATTTATGGACTTAAATATCCACAAGAACTTTACATGTATCAAGCTGGAACAGGTAATGACTTTATCAGAAGTTTAAAAACTAAGGATAA
The DNA here is from genome assembly GCA_965140505.1 of Acholeplasmataceae bacterium. GTDB lineage: Bacteria > Bacillota_I > Bacilli_A > Acholeplasmatales > Acholeplasmataceae > WOFB19. The sequence continues at coordinate 938,720 of OZ223250.1, read as the reverse complement.
AGTTGTTCATATTAAACCTTATTTAAATAAGTTACCCGTAATCAAATATAATGAGCAGTCAAAATATTTTATTAATGGTTCGGGATTAGGACTTGATGGATTTGTTATACATTTAGTAAGTAATTCTAAATACAAGAAAAATAAGATAAATTATTTTAGACATGCTTTAGAAGGCTTTAGAAAATTTAAATCTATTTCTGGAACTTTTACGATTGATGGAAAAGAATTTAAAGAAGATAAAATTTGGTTTATCAGTGCAATGAATGCACCATATCAAGGTGGTGGCATGAATATGGCACCAAAGGCTAATCGTGTAGAAGATAATCTCCATTTTTTGGTAATTAAGAACATTCCTAAGTTTTTGTTATTTTTAATATTTCCTACAATCTATTTTGGTAAACATATAATATTTAAAAAATATGTTAAGATTTATGAAGGTAAACATATGAAATTACATTTTGATCAACCGACATTTATGCAAATTGATGGTGAATCAAAATCAGATATTACAGATATTGAAGTTTTTGCAGCAAAATAAAAAGGCGAATCCGCCTTTTATTTTTTTGCTGATTTTACTACTAATAATAAAAATTATGATAGCACAATGATAATGAATGTTGTTCTTAATGATATGCCCCCTCATTCATATTATTTACGACCTAAGCCTAAACGTTTATATACTTTTGACAATTTTTTTCTTGTGATATAAGATGCAGCATCTCTACCTTTATCTAAAGCAGCATCTAATTCAGGACTTTTGATAATCTCATGATACCGTTCTTGGATAGGACGAAGTGCATCAACGACAATATCAGCTAAGTCTAACTTAAAGTTTTGATAGTTTGAATCTTTATATTGCTTTTCAACATCCTTAATTGTTCTATTTGTTAATGACGCATAAATTGTTAATAAATTCGAGATACCTGGTTTATTTTTAACATCATATTTGATGATACCATCAGAATCTGTAACCGCACTTTTAATTTTATTTTTTACTTGATTTAAATCATCGAGTAATAAAATATAAGATTTGGGATTTAGATTTGATTTTTCCATTTTCTTGGTTGGTTCAGTTAAAGATTTAATCCTTGCACCTGTTTTTGGAAAAAATCCTTCCGGGACAACAAATGTTTCCCCATACATATTATTAAATCTTTGCGCTAGATTTCTTGATAGTTCAAGATGTTGTTTTTGATCATCGCCAATTGGTACAATATCTGCATCATAGATTAAGATATCTGCAGCCATCAATGCTGGGTAAGTAAGGAGAGAAGTACGAATACCTTCAACTTGTTTTCCTTTTTTATCTTTATATTGAGTCATTCTTTCCATTTCACCAATATAAGCAGTTGATTCCATAACATAACCAAGTTGTGCGTGTTCTTGGACTTCTGACTGAATGAATAAATTTACTTTTTCTGGATCCAATCCACATGCCATATATAGTGCGGCAATACTCTTTATATTTTTCTTTAGCTCCTGTCTATTTTGTGGTGTTGTGATTGCATGTAAATCAGCGATAAAAATGAAGAATTCTGTGTCTGCTAATTCGTCTTGAAGTGCGACAAATTGTTTGATTGCCCCAATATAATTTCCCAGTGTTAATTGTCCTGTTGGTTTAATGCCTGATACGAGTCTTTTCATATTTTTCCTCCTAATAAATAAAAAGTCCTTAGATAAAATCTAAGGACGATTAATCGCGGTACCACCTTAGTTCTAGAGTTTCCTCTAGCCCTCATAAGTCGTTATAGCCGACATACTATTTACTCCAAGGACCCATTCACTTATTTCTACACCATTGGCTTTCACTATCCCAACTCGCTTGATGTGCTTCTATAAGGTACTATTTCCTTTTCATCGTAATTCAATTATACTGCAAGAATAATTATTCTTCAAGCGCTTTTTCTAATTGATCAATTAATGAATCAAAACGTTTAGTAACAGCTTTAAAAGTTTCTTTATCAGTTAAATCAGCACCGGCTTTAGCAACTAAGTTAACCGGATAGTCTGAACCACCTGACTTAAGAAGATTCATATAGTTTTCCATTGCACCTTTTTTACCATTTGAAATATCATCATATAATTTAAGTGATGCACTAAATGAAGTTGCATATTGGTAAACATAGAATGGTGTTCTAAATAAGTGAGGGATATAAGCCCAAACCAATTCTTTACCATTTTCTGTAGTAATGTCAATGTCATAGTAATGTTTGTATAATTCAACCATGATATTAGATAGTGATTGATCATTAATCGGCATGCCTTTTTCAACTAATTCATTTGCTTTATATTCATATGTAGCAAACAATGTTTGTCTAAAGAATGTGCCCATGATACCATCAATTGCTTTTTCTAATAATGCTATTTTTTGTTCTTTTGTTTCAGCGTTTTTAACTAAGTAATCAAGCAGAATGTGTTCATTGAAAGTAGAAGCAATTTCAGCAACAAAGATTGTATAGCTTGAAGTTGCCATAGGTTGTGCTTCATCAGAGAATAGCGTATGTGCACTGTGTCCGCATTCGTGAGCAAGCGTAAATACTGAATCAAGTGTATCATCATGGTTTAATAAGATATATGGATGGAATCCATATAAACCAGATGAGTAAGCACCAGTTCTCTTACCATCGGCAGGGAGTACATCAACATAACCATCAGTGATTGCATTGTGTTGCTTAGCAACAAAGTCAGGATTAAATCCTTCTAATGCTTTAAACCATAAGGCTTTTGAAGTTTCATAATCATATTTTGTATCATCCTTGACAAGTGTTAAGAAACGATCGTATGTATGATAGGTTTCTAGGCCTAAATATTTCTTGCGTAAGTTAATGTAACGTCTGATAGAAGCATTACTTTCATAAGAAGCTTCCATTAAACTCTTGTAAACATCAACAGGAATATTGTTTGTAAATAATGCAGCCTCTAAAGCTGAATTATAACCTCTTGACTTGTAGTTGGCTTTCAAGTTTTGTAAAACTAAGTTATAAGTTGCAGCAAATGAACTCTTGTTATCTTTATAGCGTTTGAAAGCTGCTTCAAATACCAATTTGCGATCTTCAGCAGTTGGTACTTCAGTGATAAGCGAGCGATAATTTGAAAGTGTAACTGTTTTTTTGCTGCCATCACTTAATGTGATTTGCTCGTCAACTGCATCAACAATAGCTAATCCTTGATATAGCGATGCTGGAATTGATCTGATACTACTGAAATTTGATAGAAGCTGTTCTTTATCATCGCTTAAAACATGTGATTGTTGTAAAAATAATTGTTGGAAACCAAATTTATAAGGCTTCAAAGTTTCATCCTTTTCTACAAACGACATAATCTTTTCTTCACCAATCGAAATAAATTCAGGTGAAACATATGAAGTTTTTTGACCTAAATCAGAAAGCATAATCATGATTTGTTGATTTTTTGCTGATTTATCTTGATCTTTTAAATTTAAGTCACTACTTAAGTGAATATAGCCAAATAAGCGGTAAATAAATTTTGTTAATGCTTCATCTTTTTCATGAAATGTCTTAAATGATTCAAATTCAGATAATTTGCCTTTGAATTCAGCCATTTCATCAATTAATTTTGGTAATTTTTCTAAATCCTTTTCCCAAGCCTCAATGTTTGGATAAAAAGGTGATAAGTCCCAATTAGACATAATATGTATCCTCTTTTCTTTAAATAGTTAAACATTACAAACATTATAACGTAAATTAAATAAAATATAAAGTATTTTAAGTTTTGTGAAATTGTATGAAAAAAAGTTAAAAACGTTTTCTTGACTTGAAAAGAGGTATAAATAATTATATAATTAACACAGCAAGAACACAAAGTGCTATAGGCTAATACCTATGCTCCAAAAAGGAGGAGAGACTATGATTACAATATATACAACACCAAGTTGTTCATCATGTCGTAAAGCGAAAAAGTGGCTTGATAATCATAAAATTCACTACGAAGAAAAAAACTTATTTAATCAGCGCATCACAGAGGAAGACATCGATCGTATGTTAGAAAATTCTGAAAATGGATTTGAAGATATCATATCTACGAGATCTAAAGTGTTTAAAGAACAAGATTTAGATATTGATGATATGCGTATCAGTCAATTAAAAGAGTTTATTCTTGACAATCCTAGTGTATTAAAAAGACCTATAATTATCGATGGCCAAAAATTACAAGTTGGATATAATGACGAAGAAATTCGTGTATTCATCCCTAAACGACTTAGAGAATTAATTATGTGTGATGGTTGTCCTGAAGGTGCAGTTAACTGTGATTATCAATCAATACTTAAACGTTATTTTGATGAAATGAAAGAAAAAAAAGCAAATCTAGAATAATATAAAAAATAAAAAGCCTTTCTCAAGGCTTTTTTTGTATTCAATCGTTTGTATTATACTTCAGATTTTTGAAATTTAGGTAAATAATAGGATACAAAACCTATAACCACAGTAGCAATCACTAGTACGAGATTTAATACATAAGTTGTCTTAATTGCTGGGGCATAAGTTGATACCAATAAAGGTGTACCACTTAAAACTCCGATGTTTTCTACATGAAAATACATACATACTGATAATAAAACACTAGCAGCAACAACTGACTTCATATCATCCAAAAACCAGCCTAACCATAATAAAATGACTGGAATAATTAAATAATAAGTTGAAATTGATGCATAATCTCCATTAAATTCATACCATCTAAAAAATCTAACTACTATAGATACAATGAAAAGGATACTAGCGATTAAGGCAGCAATGAATACTAATAAATTGCGTTCTTTCATTTCTTCCTCCGTAATCTTTCTTATATATAATTATAAGTATAATGTGTAAAAATGTCAATTTTAAATAAAAAAAGATGACAATTGTCATCTTTTACATGTAAATGCTCTCTCACTTTTACGTTTTGTAGGTTTGAACTCAATGCCCTGAGTTGTTAAAAATTTTTCAAAAGTAAGTTTTCCTTGATCATAATCACTTGATTCATATTCAACTTCATAATCAGTAGTACTACAGTAATCACAACGATCCAAAAATAGAATGCCACTTTCGTAAGGTGTGCTAACCCTGTAGTTATCCAAACTGACTTTGAAAGTAACGAATAGATTAGGGATGTGATCGAAGAAGTCGTGCGTATTAAATCCGTTAGCAATCATATGATTGGCTTGTGATTCAGAAATGAACACGTGATATTCGTAAGCTTCTTTATCGCCTTGTGATTTTAATGTTACTTTGAATCTGTGTGGGCCCTTTTGTCTAATTCGTAGAACAATAGATTGGGCACTCAAGTCATATTCATCTGTATCAAAGTAATGATTCACTTGTTTGAAGATATTGTTCTCTAATTGAAAATGCTGTAACAACTCGTTATATTTATCTTCAGAGACTACAGTCTTGAACTCTATTTCAATATTTTTTGTCATCATATACTCCTTTTGGAAAAAGATTAATTCACTTTCCTTAATTATTATATCAAATGTTGATTTGAAATTAAAGGAAAAACGTTTACATCTTAACACAATGTTCCATAATATTTGTATTATTATTTAAAAATGTTAAAATATATACGGAAGAATTAATCTATTCAAGGAGGAATTGAAAATTATGGCTATTAAGGTAGCAATCAACGGCTTCGGTCGTATCGGACGTCTTGCATATAGACTATTATCTCAAGACGACAATTTTGAAGTAGTAGCAGTTAATGATTTAACTGATGCTGAAACTCTAGCATACTTATTAAAGTATGACACAGCACAAGGTAGATTTAATGGAGAAGTTTCATTTGAAGGATCTACAATCATCGCTAATGGCAAAAAAGTACCAGTATTAAGCGAAAGAGATCCTAAAAACTTACCATGGAAAGAATTAGGAATTGATGTAGTATTAGAATGTACTGGTCTATTTGTTGACGAAGTTAAAGCTGGTTGGCATTTAGAAGCTGGTGCTAAAAAAGTTGTTATTTCTGCACCTGCTAAAGGTAATGTTAAAACAATCGTTTACAATGTAAATGATAACGTATTAGATGGATCAGAAGATATCGTGAGTGGTGCTTCATGTACAACTAACTGTTTAGGACCAGTTGCTAAAGTATTAGATGATAACTTTGGTATCATTGCTGGTTATATGACTACTGTTCATGGTTATACTGCTGACCAAGTAACTCAAGATACACCTCATAAAAAAGGTATCTACTCAAGACGTGGACGCGCTGCTGCACAAAATATCGTTCCAACATCAACTGGAGCTGCTAAAGCAATCGGTTTAGTATTACCACAATTAAAAGGTAAATTAGATGGTCTTGCATTACGTGTTCCAACAATCACTGGTTCAATCGTAGACTTGACTGTAGAATTAGCTAAACCAGCTACAAAAGAAGAAATTAATGCTGCATTCGCTGCTGCTGCAAACGAATCATTAGCTTATGTTACTGATCCAATCGTTTCAAGCGATGTAATCGGTACTTCATTCGGTTCATTATTTGATGCTAATTCAACTTCAGTTATGACTGTTGATGGTAAAACTTATGCAAAAGTATTATCATGGTATGATAATGAAATGAGTTATACTTCACAATTAATCAGAACTGTTAAAAAATTAGCTAGTTTAATTAAATAATTTTGTAAATATATAGAAAGATAGTCATAAAATCTAAAAAAATGCATGAAAACGTATTACATCAAATTCTTTTTCTTGACATTTGCTTTCCTTACATATATAATTGTCATGCAAGATATGAAAAAAGCAATATAAATTAGTAATTATGTGAAAAGCAAAACTAAAGGGATTTAGTGACGCAAAGCTATCAGGGCCTAGACAAGGCAGCCAGTTACCATAATCATTTCCATTTTAGGAAACGTACGGTGACTTGTCAAGCTCAAAATACTTAAACAAAGTCAACGTATAAATGTATGTTGACTTTTCTTTTTGTAAAGGAGGCGTTGTGGTGTCTAAAAAAAAGGGAATTCAACTGATGATCATGTTATTATTTGCAGTAACACTGGGATTTACTTCGACAGCAGCTTTTGCTTATTGGACAAATAATGCTGTTCAATCAAATGTAACAATTAACTTTACAGAAGAAGAAGTAAATCTAGTAATCAATCAAACAAGCGATGATTTTAAAGGGAAATTGGTTCCCAAAAATTATGTAATGTTTGAAGGCGAAGTTGAACAAGTAGTATTTACTTATGATATTAGTGTTGACAAGACATTGGTAAAAGAAGTGGATTTATTAGTTGAAGCGATAAATATAGAAGTCGATAAATCTTCAGAATATAGTCATTTGATTCATGTGACAATTAATGGAGTTGAAGAAAATAGTGTGAACAACTTATTCAATTCTAAAGTCTTAGTCACTGTGGTCGTTACCATTGAAGAGCCCATTGATGAAGAAGAAGCTTTAAGTAAAGGTATAGACGAGAGTTTTGTCAATGTCGATGATTCGGTTAAGGCATATGAAGCAATTCATGACAAAATGATATCGTTTGATTTAAGATTTAGTATTGAACCGAAAAGAAGTTTAGAAGAATAAAGAAAATAATAAAGAGTATTTAATAAAAAATTAAGGAGAAACTTAAAATGAAACAAAGAAAATTAGTTGTAGGATTATTAATTATGGTAGCAGTAGCAGTGTCTACTTTTACATTCGCGTATTGGCAAAATTCAATTGCAAATGATGGTACTGGTACAGCATCAGGCACAATTACAATTGGTGAAGGTTCTGACGTCGCAGTTGAAACTTCAGTTATCGTTGATAACGAAACAGGTGCTGGTACATTAGTTCCAGTTGGATATGCAGTAGAAGGCACATCAGTAGATAACTTAGATTTAACTTTTAGTGTATTATGGGAAGGTACTGCATTAGATGTTGATGGCGATACTGGTGAATTAGCTGTATCAGTAGGTACTGTAAAAATTGATGGTAATGATGTTTCAGGCTTATTTACAATTTCAGTAGCAAGTGGTAATGGAGATATTACTGCAGGTACTGCTCAAGATGTAGTAGTTCATGTAATTTTTGCTAACGAACCAGCTAATCAAGCTGCTTATGAAGCAATTGCTAACGGTAGTTTAGTAATTTCATTCACATTTGCAGTTAGTTCAGATATGGTTGCTTAATTAATAACTAATTAGAGATAAAAAATAATAAGCGACCCAAGGTCGCTTTTAGTACATGAGAGGAGTTGAAGGTATGCAAATTTCACAATTAAAGAAAATGTTAATCATGATGTTGATTGCGCTAATTGCTGGTGCCTTTTCAACTTCAAATGTATTAGCCTATTTTCAAGGATCATATGCAAATAATGGCAGTACAATATCTAATGGTATTATTAATGTTGGTCAATGGTCTTCATCAAATAATGTACCATTAGGAATTACATTGTTTGATCCTCATACATATTATTCAAATGGTGACTTGGTATGGTATGAAGGTTATGTTTATATCTACAAAGGATATACATACCAAACTACTGATGAACCAACAAATGAAAACAATTGGACTATTCTTAATGATTTAGTTTGGTATCCTACAGTAACTTATTATACTGGTGAAGTGGTTGCTTATAATGGCATTTTATATGAAGCACAATGGCAGCATACTGGATATGAGCCAGGTACAGATATCAACGGTCCTTGGAAGAGCTTAATTCCAGATGAAATATCATGGTCAAGCGGACAAGCCACAACATTAAATGAAGTTGTATATTATAATAATCAACTATATATTTATAAAGAAAATTATACAACAAGTGAACCAGGCTCAACTAATGAGTGGGGTATACCTGCTGATCTAACATACTCACAATACTTTGTTTATAAAGGTGGAGAAATTGTTTTATATCAAGGCAATTATTACTATGCAAATTGGTATAATAAGGGAAATCTTCCAACAAATGGAGGCGCTTGGTCACCTTATTCACTCATCTCTTGGGATCCAAGTACAGTTTATAAAGGCATGAAGTATGTATTTCACAACGGTTTAATCTATGAAGCATTGGACAATAAAAAAGTTTCATATCTTCAAAATGAACCAGGTACAGCAGCTGGTCAATCTTATTGGAAAGTATATAATACAACAACTTGGCAACCATATAATAACTATGAAGATGGCGACTTTGTGATTCATAATGGTGAATACTGGTATCTAGCAAATAGCGTAAATGCAGATCTTGAACCAGGTACAGCACCAGATAGTTGGAATGATGTTGGAACTTTAGAATATAGCCCATTTACAACATATGTTCTAGGTCAATATGTTATATATAACGATGAAGTATATAAGGTTGTGAATGCTAATAATGCAAATCAACATGCACCAGGTACATATGCTGATGCTTGGAATTATGTCGTAGGATATGATTGGCATTGGTTTAATACATATTATAATGGTGATATTGTATATTATAATGGTACTGTGTATACTGCAAATGAAGCAACAAATGCAGAACCTGGTAGTAATAATGATTGGTCAATTGTATAAAAAATATATTTAAAAAAACAACAATGTGATATAATGACAATAGTTTTAGTTGAACAAATTGATTAAGAGGTGTCATTATTGAAGAAGCACAGTGAAATAATTAAAAGCATAATATTTAAAATACTATATGCAGTCCTTGGACTGCTTATTGTGTTTATTGTCATGTTGAGCGCATTCCCTGAACTATCGTTAAACACTTTTGGTGTTAGAGCATATGTTGCTAAATATGATACGATGGAACCAAAGATTAGTCCATATGATCTAGTTGTTATTAATCATATAGATGTTAGTAATCTAGAGATTGGTGATTTGGTTACATTTAATACTGACGTGGATTATAATGGAAGTTCAGAAATGGTAACATATTACGTAGCTCAACTAAGCAACGAAAATGGTGTACTAAGAGTACATCCTGAAGGTACTTCAGCAAATGTCTCAACTCAAATATTAGAGAAAAATATTATTGGGGGATACAGTTTTTCAATACCAGTACTTGGAAGAATCATTGAATTTGTTTCAAGTCCTTTTGGGATCGCAGCAATATTGGTTAATATTGGTGTGATCACAGCTATTGTTATTCTTTTTAAGGATAATAAGAAGGAAAGTAAGAAAGAGGATGTATCTTAAGTTTAGTAAGATACTTGATTGAGGTGTCGACAATTGGAAGATTTATTATCAACAAATGAACTGATTGATATGGTTGAGAAATCAAGAAATACTGTTGATCTAGCGTCTAATAATGCAACACAAATGAAGCATCCAAAAATTATATATTGGATAATGGTTGGAATTGTTTCTCTATTGATTATATATATAGCTTTGCCAACATTTATTGATAAGGCAAGTCTTGTGCAAGCATTTGGTGTTCAACCAGCTGCAGCAGCAAAATATGGACAAACGCCACCAAAATTGGATTTGACAGTCATCGTTGTTGAAAAATATGATTATGAAAATGTGAAAATAGGGGATTTGGTCGTTGTATATTCTGAAGAAAACGGTGTGTATTTGGAAAAAAAGGTAACGCATATTGATTTAATTAACCATAGTTTCCAAGCAAGTTATATTGGTGATACAGCAGACACTTATCAACAAGATGAGCTTGTAGGTGTTAACGTAAGAGATGCCGGTTTTCTGCAAATGGTACTATACGCGATGAGTTCTTCAGGAGGATTTATTGGAACGGTTTGTTTTAATATAATTATATTTAGTGTATCTTACAGTTTATTATTTAAAAAACCTAAAATACAAGATAAGGATAGTGATTTCAATGAATAAAAAAGGATCAATAAAAAAGATTGTATCTAATATTTTATTTTATGGTATCACTATTTTTTTAGTTTTATATATTGTGATGAGCGTCATTGCACCAGATAAGTTATATGATACGATGAATTTTAAAATATCGACTGTAATATCTGAAAGTATGGAACCTACGATTAAAAAGGGTGACTTAATTATTGTTATTAGCGACGATAAAGAAAATATAATGGAAAATGATATTATTGTATTTAATAATTACTTACCTACAACTACTGGCGGATATAAGCAAGCTGAGGTTGTGCATAGATATATAGATACTGGAGAATCTGGAAACTATATCACACAAGGTGATAATAACGATGATAGGGATGTCATCAGAACTTCAGATGGATCTGTTACTGAATTAACGTATGATCAAGTTGTTGGTAAGTATGCGTTTAGAGTTCCATTTATTGGCTGGATTCCGATTCTAATAAGTGAACACTTTGATCCAATGCTATTTGGATTGCTCGTTGTCAATGTGGTTATTATTGTTGCATTGATAAAAGTACTTAGAAAAAAACCTGAAGATGAAGAACAAAAGGATGAGCAAAATGACTTGGAATGATTTTATTCATGAAGAATTGAATAAAACTTATTTTCAAAATCTTGTTCAATTTCTTAAAGAAGAAGATAAGAAGAAGGATATATTACCACCCAAAACACAGCGTTTAAACTGTTTTAATTTAACGCCATATGATCATGTGAAAGTGGTTATTGTAGGACAAGATCCATATCATAATTATAACCAAGCACATGGCCTAGCATTTAGTGTAGTTCAAGGTAAATATCCACCATCTTTAAAGAACATTTTTAAAGAATTGGTAAGTGATTTGGATATTCCATATCCATCTACTGGCGATTTATCTGCTTGGGCAAAGCAAGGCGTTTTGTTATTAAATACAGTGTTAACTGTCGAAGTTCACAAGCCATTGAGTCATCAAAAAAAAGGATGGGAACAATTCACTTTAGAAGCAATTAAAAAAGTGAATGAAAAGGATGAGATGGTTATTTTCATATTATGGGGTGGGAAAGCTAAAACTTTTGCTAAATATATTGATCAAGGCAAACATAAGATTATATCTTCTGCACATCCTTCACCACTATCTGCCTATAACGGTTTTTTTGGTTCAAAACCTTTTTCAAAAACAAATGAATACTTAAAAGAACACAATAGGAAAGAAATAGATTGGAGATTATAGATTAATCTCTTTCTTTTTTTTATATTTTTAGTATAATAATATGTACAGAGTAGTTGGGAAGCGTAAAGTGTCTAATCATGGGATGTTGGGTTAGAACGAACACGAAAGTGGCGGTTTTCTGGCGCGTCCGCTGTAATCAAATTATAGTGGACCTCAAATATAGGAGGTCTTTTTTATGAGAAAAAACAGGAAATTATTAAAACTTTTATTGGCTGTTTCGCTTACAGCAATGTCTGTGGTTATTGATGTGTTATGTAAATTATATATTACATCTGATACATTCAATTTGCCTTATTACGCAATTCCATTGATATTAGGAAGTATCATGCTCGGTTCTGGATATGGCATGATGATGGCACTTGTTGGTGATGCACTGGGTGTCGTGTTAGGTGGTTTGACTTATATGCCTTTATATTCGCTTGCTGCTGTAAGCTGGGGTGCTATACCTGGATTGATTAGTAGAAAGTATAGTTTAACAAAAGTAGCTTTCGCTATCGTTTTGGCTTATATATTTGCAAATTTATCAAATACTTTCGCGAACTATTTTTATTGGGGATCAACAGTTGCTATGACAACTTTACTGCTTCGAATTGCTACCATTCCTTTAAACTCAATACTTCTTATTGTTGTTACACACATATTGTATAAGAGATTGTATGTAATTTTTCCAGAGTATATGATGATAAGAAAAGTTAATAATGCGCAATAAAATGCGTATTATTTTTTTTATTAGAGTACTTATTCATGTATAATAGAAATGGTGATAAAATGGTAAAAATTATTGGTGCAGGACTTGCTGGTGTGGAAGCAGCATATTTCCTAGCAAATCATAATATTAAAGTGAAATTATATGAAATGAGACCACAAAAGATGACACCTGCGCATCAAACTGGTAACTTTGCTGAACTCGTATGTTCAAATTCATTAAGATCTAACGATCTTCAAGTTGCTGTTGGTTTATTAAAGGAAGAAATGAGAATGATTGGCTCTCTAGTGATTGAAGCTGCTGAATATGCTTCAGTGCCTGCTGGCTCTAGCCTTGCAGTTGATAGGGAGCTTTTTTCAAAATATATTGAGGACAAGATTAGGAATAACTCGAATATTGAGATTATCAATGAAGAGGTGACAAGTATTGATACTGATACGTATACAATGGTAACCGCAGGGCCTTTAGCCAGTGATGCATTATCAGAAAACTTATCAAAAATATTTCATCAAACACATTTGCACTTCTTTGATGCAATAGCTCCAATTATTGAAAAAGATTCAATTAATATGGATATCGCATATTTGAAGAGTCGTTATGACAAAGGTGAAGCAGCTTATATCAATTGTCCGATGAATAAAGATGAATATGATGTATTCTATGATGCATTAATCAATGCTGAAAAAGTTGTTCCTAAGAATTTCGAGAATAATGTTTTTGAAGGTTGCATGCCAGTAGAAGTTATGGCTTCTAGAGGTAAACAAACTCTACTATACGGACCATTAAAGCCAGTGGGTTTAGAACAAGAAGGAAAACCTAGACCATTCGCAGTTGTTCAACTTCGTCAAGATGATGCGAAACAAACCATGTATAACATCGTTGGATTTCAAACACATATGACATGGCCTGAACAAAAACGAATCATTCAATTGATTCCAGGCTTGGAAAACGCTAATATATTGAGATATGGTGTGATGCATCGAAATACATATATTGAAAGCCCCAATGTACTTAATTCAAGTTTTCAAGCATTAGCATATCCCAAAGTGTTTATTGCTGGACAGATTAGTGGTGTTGAAGGATATGTTGAAAGTGCTGCATCAGGATTAAACGCAGCGATTCAATTAACATCATTGATCAATGATCAAAAACTTGTACCACTTCCTGAAGAAACGATGATGGGAACGATGGCACGTTATATTTCAACTCCGAATCAATCGTTTGTTCCAATGAATGCAAACTTCGGACTTATTCCAGAACTTAAAGAAAAACATCCTAAAAAAATGAGAAAGACACTATATGCAAAGCGTTCTATTGAGTGTTTAATTCATTTTAAGGAGCTGAATACATGGATATAGTTGAGAAATTTGAAGCATATCTATCAAATGAAAAACATTATTCAGAATATACAGTAAAGAGTTATATTAAGGACATCAGAGATTTTGAGAATTTCATTAAGACTGAAGAACTTGCTAGAGATCTGTTATCGGTGAGAAGAGAAAGATTAGCTAGACATTTCTTGTCACATATGGATCAGATTAAGTTAAGCAGAAAAACTATTGCAAGAAAAATATCAGCGCTTCGTACTTTTTATGATTATTTAATTAGTGAAAGTGAGATTGATATCAATGTGTTCTCGCAAATTGAGATTCCAAAAATACCAAAAAAACTTCCAGTGATTATTCATGATGAAGAATTGAAAGTTTTGTTTGAATCAATTGATCAAACAAAGCCTTTGGGTTATCGAAACTATGTCATTTTAGATGTATTGTTTAGTTGTGGACTTAGAGCAAGTGAACTCGTTGGTATGACGATTAAAGATTTACAATTGGAGCAAAAACAAATTTTGATTCATGGTAAAGGATCTAAAGATAGATATGTACCACTCCATGAAGCATTGGTTGAAGAAATTAGACATTATTTAACATATATAAGACCGATACTACTAGCCAAAGGTCATGATACACATACGCTTTATGTATTTATTAATTATAAAGGTGGTATATTAACCGTCAGAGGATTACAAGTTATTTTGAAGAAAATGATTGATGATTCAGGTGATGTTTACAATATCCATCCACACATGATCAGACACGCGTTTGCGACAACACTATTAGATCATGGTGCAGACTTGAGAGTCGTTCAAGAACTGCTTGGGCATGAACATCTTAAATCTACGCAAATATATACGCATGTATCAAAAGAAAAAATCAAAGAAACATACAATAAAACACACCCAAGGATGATTAAAAAATGAATAGATTAGGACCTCTTGTGATTGAGGATCAACTCACAATATCAGATACTACTAAACAAAGAGAGACTGTTAGAGCAATTCTTATAAACAAAGACTATAAAATAGGATTATTATATTCAAAAGTCTTTAAAGATTACACTTTTCCAGGTGGAGGTGTAAAACCTAATGAGTCTTATATAACCGCTCTGCAAAGAGAATTAAGAGAAGAAATAGGTGCAGTTGAGATTACTGGAATTAAGTTGTTAGGATATACTGAGGAATTGAAATATGGTTTAAACGAAAACAAGCAAACATATTTACAAAAATCATATTATTATTTTTGCCATATTGACAATTTTGATATACCTGATTTACAGGGTAGAGAACAAGATCAAGGTCTATCTTTTGATTATGTTGATGTTTGTCAAGCAATCAAGGTCAACAAGATTGCCATGTATGATGAAAATCATCATAAACAAGGCATAAAAACAGCACTTAAAAGAGAAGAAATCATACTATTAAAACTAAAGGAGCTAATCAATGAGAAAATTTGAAATTGTCACTGCATATCAAAGTCAAGGCGTAAGTATCCCAAAGCGAGCGACATCGCATAGTGCGGGCTATGATTTAGCAAGCATTGAAGAAATCATACTTAATCCAGGTGAAATTAAAATGATTCCTACTGGATTAAAAGTTAAACTTCCTGATGATGAAGCACTTTTTGTTTTTCCTAGATCTTCATTAGGAATCAAAAAGAACTTGATGATGAGCAATAACGTTGGTGTGATCGATGCGGATTACTATAATAATACAAATAACGAAGGTCATATTATGGTACCGTTATTAAACTTTGGTAAAAATCAAGTTACAATCGAAAAAAACGAGAGAGTTGCACAAGGTGTTTTTATGAATTATAAGAAAACATCTGATGATGATGCGGCGGATGTCGCAAGAGTCGGTGGGTTTGGTAGTAGTGGTACTAAATAAACACTAAAAAACGTCAAATTATACTTGCAAATTGCCCCTAAATATGATATATTTATAAAGGCTAATAAAATACACATGTCGAAGAGTTAAATATTCTAGTGCCCTATGGGTGGATATGCATCTCTTGGCAGAGGTCAAAAACAAAAAAGGAGAAATAATATTATGGCAGTCGTTTCAATGAAACAATTATTAGAATCTGGTGTGCACTTTGGTCATGCAACACGTCGTTGGAATCCTAAAATGGCACCTTACATCTTCACTTCAAGAAATGGTATCTACATTATTGATTTGAAGAAAACTGCAGAAGAAATTGAAAAATCTTATGCAGCATTACTTGAAATTGTTAAAGATGGAGGAAAAGTTTTATTCATCGGTACTAAAAAACAAGCTCAAGAATCAGTTAAAGAAGAAGCTATCCGTACAGGTCAATACTATGTGGACCAAAGATGGTTAGGTGGAACATTAACTAACTTTAAAACAATCCGTCGTCGTATTAAGAGATTACAAGATCTTTATAAGATGGAAGAAGAAGGAACTTTTGAGAAGTTACCTAAAAAAGAAGTGCTACAATTAAAACATGAAAGAGGACGTCTTGAAAAATTCTTAGGCGGAATCAAAGATATGAAGAAAGTTCCAGAAGCAATCTTCATCGTAGATCCTCGTAAAGAAAGAAACGCGATTTTAGAAGCACGTAAATTAGGTATCGCTGTATTTGGTATCGTCGATACTAACTGTGATCCTGATGATGTTGATTACATTATTCCTGCAAACGATGATGCAATCCGTGCAGTTAAATTAATTACTTCAGTTATGGGTAACGCTGTAATCGAAGGGCAAGGTGGCGTTGTTGAAAAAATTGATGATGCTATTGCTGCTCAAGTAACACCGAGAGCACCGAGAGAACCTAGAGAAAATAGAGCACCGAGAGAACCTAGAGAATCAAAAGAAAATAGAAAACCTGCTCCTAAAAAAGTAGAAAAACCTGCTGAAGAAGTTAAAGAAGAACCAAAAGTAGAAACTGAAAACTTTAGTGAAATGACAGTTTCTGATTTAAGAGCACTAGCTAAAGAACGTGGCTTATCAGGATACTCAACCCTTAAAAAAGCAGAACTTATTGATTTACTAAAATAATGCAATAAGGGGAAATTTTCCCCTTATTTTTTAAAAATAAATTCCAAATTATAGGAGGATAACTTTCATGAATGTAAGTGTTCAAGCAATCAAAGAATTAAGAGAAAAAACTGGCGCTGGTATGTTAGACTGTAAAAAAGCTTTAACAGAAACAGACGGAGATATTGATAAAGCAATTGATTACCTAAGAGAAAAAGGTATTACTAAAGCTGCTAAAAAAGCAGATAGAATTGCTGCAGAAGGATTATGTAATATCGTTATTGAAGGTAACGAAGCAGTCATATATGAATTAAATTCAGAAACAGATTTCGTTGCTAAAAATGATAAATTCTTAAGTTTATTAGACAAGATAGGACAGGCAATCTTAGCCTCTGATGCTTCAAATGATGAAGAAGCTATGAAAGTTGAAAAAGATGGTGTATCAGTAGAAAAAATGTTAATTGATGCTACTGCTACAATTGGAGAAAAAATTTCATTACGTCGTGTATCAAGAGTAGTTAAAGAAGACGCTCAAGGATTTGGTGCATACCTACACATGGGTGGACGTATTGCAGTATTAGATGTAACTGATGTTGATAACGCGGATGTTGCTAAAGATATTGCTATGCATATCGCTGCACAAAACCCTAAATATTTGGATCGTTCAGAAGTGGATCCTGAAACTTTAGAACATGAAAAACACGTATTAACTCAACAAGCTCTTACAGAAGGTAAACCAGCTAATATTGTTGAAAAAATGGTTGTTGGTCGTTTAAATAAATTCTTACAAGATGTATGTTTAGTTGATCAACCTTTTGTTAAAGATCCTGACCAAAAAGTGAGCCAATACTTGAAATCAAGCAATGTTAAGGTGGTATCATTTATGCGTTTAGCAGTTGGTGAAGGCATTGAAAAGAAGGAAGAAGACTTCGCAGCTGAAGTAGCAGCTCAAGTACGTAAATAATTAATTAAAATAAAATCAAAATAAAGGAAGTGGCAATCAATGTATAAAAGAGTGATTCTAAAATTGAGTGGGGAAGCTTTAAAAGGTGATGGATCTTATGGTATTCATCCAATTACAGTCAAAAAAATTGCCACAGAAATTAAAGAGCTGCACGAACTTGGTGTTGAAGTTGGTATTGTCGTTGGCGCAGGTAACCTATGGAGAGGGAAAATAGGCGAAGAGTTAGGCATGGACCGTGCACAAGCTGATTACATGGGTATGTTAGGTACAATCATGAATGGTTTAGCCCTTCAAGATGCACTTGAATCCATCGAAGTTCCATCTCGTGTTATGACGGTTTTACCAGTCAGTGCAGTTGCAGAATCTTATATTAGAAGACGAGCATTAAGACATTTCGAAAAAGGACGTGTTTTAATTTTCTCTGGTGGAACAGGTTCGCCGTTCTTCTCAACTGATACAGCTGCGGCACTACGCGCAGCAGAACTCAACTGTGAAGTAATACTGATGGCTAAAAATGGTGTAGAGGGCGTTTATGATAAAGACCCTAGAAAATTTGAAGATGCTAAAATGTTTAAACTAATCACACAGCAGGAATTATTAAAGCGTAATCTACAAGTGATGGACCAAACAGCAGCGTCTATTTGCATAGAGAATAAAATTAACATGATTGTATTCAATATGAATGTCCATGGCAATATTAAAAAAGCTATCCTAGAAGAACCAATTGGTACACTCGTTAAATGGGAGGAATAAAATATGAATGAGCAAGCAGATTTATTATTAATGGAAATCGAAGAACATATGGTTAAAACAGTGGAAGCTCTTGAAAGAGAGTTTGCTGCAGTGAGAACTGGTCGTGCAAATCCAGCGTTATTAGATCATGTTAAAGTAGATTATTATGGTGCTGAAAGCCCAATTAAACAAGTCTCTTCTGTAGGCGTTGTTGAAGGGAATCAGTTATATATTAAGCCTTATGACAAATCAATCTTAAAGCAAATCGAGACAGCCATTTATGCATCAGATTTAGGATTGAATCCTGTTAATGATGGTTCAGGTATCCGTTTGATTTTCCCGCAACCAACTGAAGAACGCCGTAAAGC
Organism: Acholeplasmataceae bacterium; assembly: GCA_965140505.1. Taxonomy (GTDB): domain Bacteria; phylum Bacillota_I; class Bacilli_A; order Acholeplasmatales; family Acholeplasmataceae; genus WOFB19. Next base: position 919,636 of record OZ223250.1, on the reverse strand, counting down.
GCTAGTTCGTGACGTTGACAAATTAGGAGAACAAGCTAAGGTGGGTATTAGAAATATTCGCCGTGAGGGTAATGATCAAGTTAAGAAACTTGACCTTACTGAAGATGATGAAAAGGGTTATCTCGAGGATGTTCAAGATTTAACAAACAAATTTGTTAAAGAGATTGATGATCATATCAAGAACAAATCAAACGAATTATTAAAAATATAAAAAGGCAAAAATGCCTTTTTTTTATGAAATAAGTGAAAAAAAGAAAAAAATTTAATTCTTATTATAAATAGGTTATAATAAGATAAGGTGATGTAGAGTGAAGTTAGAGAACATTCCAAAACACGTTGCTATCATATTAGATGGTAACGGAAGATGGGCAAAAAAAAGAAGACAACCTAGATCATTTGGACACTATATGGGTGGTAGAAATTTATTTACGATTGCTAGTGTTGCTAATGACTATGGTATTGAAAAATTAAGCGTATATGCATTTAGTACTGAAAACTGGAAAAGACCTGAAGAGGAAGTTAAGTATTTGATGAGTTTTCCTGTTGAGTATTATCATAAGAATAAAGATCGTATTGGTGAATTAGAATTTAAGGTCACTGTATCAGGTAGAAGAGATAGACTTCCACAAGATTTGTTGGAGGTTATTGATGATATCACTGAAAAGACAAAGGATAATAAAGGTATAACTTTGAATATTTGTCTTGATTATGGTTCATATGATGAATTGTTAACGGCGATTAATCAATGTGAAAAACCAGTGACTAGAGAAGATTTAGAATCACATTTGATGATTAAAGATCCAGTTGACTTATTGATTAGAACAAGTGGAGAACAAAGATTATCAAATTTCTTATTATGGCAAGCATCTTATGCTGAACTATACTTTACAAAAGCTTATTGGCCAGCATTTAACAAACGAGCATTTGAAAAAGCGCTAAAGAGTTATGCCAATAGGAATAGGAGATTTGGAGGCTTAAAATGAAAAAAAGATTAATTACAAGCATTGTATTAGCATTGGTTTTAGCACCAGTGTTCTTCGTACCTTTTAAAGTTAATGGATCATTTTTTTATGCGTTTCTTATTTTTATGCTTTTATTTGTGGTTTTTTGTTCTTTAGAATTAATAAGAATGTATGAGACTAATAAAAAATTTGGGAAGTGGCCAAAAGTGGGTATTATTCTATTGACTTTAGCGACTTTCTTATCAGTAAGCGGTATTAGTTCAAGTTTAATTGAAGATCCGCTTGAAATTAATGATGTTTTAAGTATTACGATTCCACTGATTACCATTACGTTATTTAGTTTCCTAGTATTGTTTAAAGATTTTAATGGTGTTGATGTTGGTAAAGCATTAACTATCGTTAACTATATTGGATTAGGTGCCGCGTCAATTGTTATTCTTAGAATGCAAGGGATTAGATTTATTTTTTATCTTTTCATTATTACGATTGCTACTGATGTATTTGCCTATCTATTTGGTACAAAATTTGGTAAACATAAAATGGTGCCACACATTAGTCCTAAAAAATCTTGGGAAGGCGCAATTGCTGGTACAGTGATTGCTACAATCCTTGGATCTGCTTATGCTTTATTCTATGGAAAGGTGTTTGTTGCTGGTACAGCATTTGGTGATTTCTTTAATAGTGAAGGATATATTACGCTATTAGCTAATTTTTCAGCTGTTGGATCTCGCTCATTATGGTTCCAAGCTTTGTTGATTGTTCCAATGACGCTATTAGGAAGTATATTTGCTCAAATTGGAGATTTAGTAGCTTCTCGTTTAAAGAGAACTTATGGTATTAAGGATTTTGGAACGATTTTACCTGGACATGGTGGTATTCTTGATCGTTTTGATTCAACCTTAATGGTAGCGATGTTTTTAACATCAATATTCTTAATCATTTATGAATTAGCGCCAGTTGCAGCATAGGGGGACATTATGAAAAATATTTATATATTAGGTGCTTGTGGATCAATAGGTACGCAAACACTTGATATTTTAAAATTACAAGTGGGTGATTTTAAATTAATCGGGGTATCGCTCGGTCGTGATGATTCCAAAAATGACCGTATACTTACTGAATTTGATGTTGAAATCGCATGCTTACGAAATGATACTAGAAAATCATTTTATGAAAAAAAATTTCCAAAAACAAATTTTGTTGTTGGTGATGAAGGTCTTCTAGCTATTGCTAAATATCCTAAACCTGGGATACTGGTTAACGCTTTGTCTGGATCTGCTGGTCTTCTACCAACAATTGAAGCAATTAAGCAAAAAAAAGATATTGCCCTAGCAAATAAAGAAACACTTGTCATGGCAGGTGATATCGTTAAGCAGTATGTAAGTGATTACGGAGTAAGATTACTACCAGTGGATAGCGAACACTCTGCAATATGGCAAGTCATTGATCACGATGTACAAAATGATATTAGAAAGATTGTGATTACGGCATCCGGTGGATCTTTTAGAGATAAATCGAGAGATGAACTTACCGAAATCACTGTTGAAGACGCTCTTAAACATCCAAATTGGAGCATGGGCCCAAAAGTGACAATTGATAGTGCAACAATGATGAATAAAGGTTTAGAAGTCATTGAAGCACACCATTTATTTAATTTAGACTATGACCATATAGAAACAATGCTACACAAAGAAAGTATTGTGCATGGATTAGCATATTTTAACGATGGAACGATTAAAGCAAGTTTGGGTACAAACGATATGAGAATTCCTATCGGGTATGCGTTAAACTATCCTAATCGCATGATTTATGATGCGAATCTTCAACTTGTTGACATGCATTTCAAACCGATGGATTTTGATCGTTTTCCATTGCTCAGCCTTGCATATCAAGTAGGTAGAGCTGGTGGGTTATTACCAACGGTAATGAACGCATCTAATGAAGCTGCTGTTAAATTATTCTTAGATGGTAAGATAACTTTTCTAGATATTGAAGAAATTGTTATTAAAACAGTGAGCAAGTTTAAAAATATTGATCAACCAACATTGGATCAAATTATAAAGACAGATCAAGATATCCAAATGGATATAACAAAATATTACGAGAAGAGGTAAGTTATGACATTTATTATTAATCTAATCGTATTCTTAATCGTATTAAGCATTATTGTATTAATTCATGAAGCAGGACACTTATACTTTGCAAAAAAAGCAGGTATTCTATGTCATGAGTATTCAATAGGCATGGGTCCTTTGCTTTACCAAAAAGAAGGCAAGGAGACACAGTATTCAATTCGTGCTATTCCACTTGGAGGGTATGTTTCAATGGCAGGCGAAGCTGTCAGTGAAGCAATGTTTAAGAAAGGCGATACAATTGGCCTTATTATTGATACCGATGGCATGGCTAAAGATATTATATTATACGATTCAGAACGCATTGACGTAAAAGGTGTAGTAAAATCATTTGATATGTACGGTAAAGATATGAACTCTTTATTTGTGGAATTAGAAACAACTGAAGGTATAGTTAGATATGAAATTAAAAGAAATGCAAAATATAGACTCGCAGAAAAAAGATGGATGTGGGTTACACCAGCAGAAAGAAGCTTTGAAACAAAGAGTTTAGGCAAACGTTTCATCACTATCTTCGGTGGACCTTTAATGAATTTCATCTTAGCATTTGTATTGTTCTTTATTGTTGGTTTCTTTATGTTAGAACCTAATTATAAATCAAATGAAATCGGTGAAGTAGCATCGGATTCATTAGCGTCATCTCTTGGTTTCCAAGAAGGTGATGAAATTGTAGCTATTAATGGAACAAGCATTAATACTTGGTATGATCTTTCAAGTGTTATGGCAGACAATCAATCAGTACTTATTGATATAGATATTAATCGTGATGGTGTCATCATTACAAATGAAAATGTTGCAGCTGCAACATTTATTCAAAGTGCTGGTCTTTCAAATGTGAATGTTGAAGATGGTCTATTTTATTCAGAAGAAGCAATTATTGGTCAAACTTCAGGTCGAGCAGCTTCTGCAGGACTTAATGCTGGCGATAAGATTACCAAAATTGATATGACGGATATCTCAACTTGGGATGACATCATTGCTTATTTTAATGAAAATACTTCAGGTGGAGATATCATTATATCTTATGAAAGAGATGGTAAGCCACTTACTACAACTTATGAAACAATTTCAGCAAGTACGCTTAAAGCATTGGACTCAACAAATATTGTTTATCAAATTGGTGTTAGTGCAACAGGTCGATTTGATTTAGGCTATTCATTACTATTTGCACCAAGACAACTTGCATCAAATGTAGGGGAAGTTTTCACAACTATTGGATTATTATTTGGTGGTGGAGATTCAAATATAGGTATAGGCGATTTATCGGGTCCAGTTGGTATTTTTCAACTCGTAAGTAGAGTTAGAGAAGATGGATTTGCATCACTTATTATATTTATGGGCTTTTTGAGCATAAACATTGGTATCCTAAACCTATTACCAATTCCTGCTTTAGATGGAGGTCGTATAGTCTTTTTAGCTATTGAAGCTATTATGCGAAGACCACTTAACAGAAAAGTTGAAAATACAGCCAATATGATTATGTTTTTCGCATTAATTGCACTCATTATCTACGTATCATTTAATGATATTTTTAGAATGATTAATGGCTAAATAAGGGCATAATTATTATAAACGAACAAGACCACTTTTTGATGATTTAGGTCATCAAAAAAAAGTGGTTTTTTTATATCAAAAAGTGTTGACATTACCGGTTGAATAAGATACAATATAAAAGGTTGCCACTTCTCCAGAAGATAATAAAATAGTCAACAAAAAAAGTTGAACTTTCTTGTTGACAATATCATGGAGTAATGGTATCATAATAAAGCACGCGAAAAACAATGTGTGTGAGAACTGATCTTTGAAAACTGAATGATGATGAGCGAATCAAAGAAATAAAAAGAGCTATTAACAAACAAAACAAAAATAAACTTTTTGGAGAGTTTGATCCTGGCTCAGGATGAACGCTGGCGGCGTGCCTAATACATGCAAGTCGAACGCTCTAGTTTACTAGAGAGTGGCGAACGGGTGAGTAACACGTAGGTAATCTGCCCTTAAGACGAGGATAACAGTTGGAAACGATTGCTAAGACTGGATAGGAACATTGGAGGCATCTTCGATGTTTTAAAAGACCTTTCGGGGTATGCTTAAGGAGGAACCTGCGGCGCATTAGCTAGTTGGTAGTGTAGTGGACTACCAAGGCAACGATGCGTAGCCGGACTGAGAGGTTGAACGGCCACATTGGGACTGAGACACGGCCCAAACTCCTACGGGAGGCAGCAGTAGGGAATTTTCGGCAATGGGGGAAACCCTGACCGAGCAACGCCGCGTGAATGACGAAGTACTTCGGTATGTAAAGTTCTTTTATCAGGGAAGAATGACTCGTGGAAAAGCGAGTGTGACGGTACCTGATGAATAAGCCCCGGCTAACTATGTGCCAGCAGCCGCGGTAATACATAGGGGGCAAGCGTTATCCGGAATTATTGGGCGTAAAGGGTGCGTAGGCGGCCTGATAAGTCTAAGGTGTAAGTGCAGTGCTTAACGCTGTGATGCTTTAGAAACTGTCAGGCTTGAGTGTGGTAGAGGTAAGTGGAATTCCATGTGTAGCGGTAAAATGCGTAAATATATGGAGGAACACCAGTGGCGAAGGCGGCTTACTGGGCCACAACTGACGCTGAGGCACGAAAGCGTGGGGAGCAAACAGGATTAGATACCCTGGTAGTCCACGCCGTAAACGATGAGTACTAAGTGTTGGAGAAATTCAGTGCTGTAGTTAACGCAATAAGTACTCCGCCTGAGTAGTACGTACGCAAGTATGAAACTCAAAGGAATTGACGGGACCCCGCACAAGCGGTGGATCATGTTGTTTAATTCGATGATACGCGAAAAACCTTACCAGGTCTTGACATACCATGCAAAGCTATAGAGATATAGTGGAGGTTATCATGGATACAGGTGGTGCATGGTTGTCGTCAGCTCGTGTCGTGAGATGTTGGGTTAAGTCCCGCAACGAGCGCAACCCTTATTGCTAGTTACCATCATTAAGTTGGGGACTCTAGCGAGACTGCCAGTGACAAACTGGAGGAAGGTGGGGATGACGTCAAATCATCATGCCCCTTATGACCTGGGCTACAAACGTGATACAATGGCTAAAACAAAGGGCAGCTAAGCAGTGATGTGGAGCGAAACCCATAAAAATAGTCTCAGTTCGGATTGAAGTCTGCAACTCGACTTCATGAAGCCGGAATCGCTAGTAATCGCGAATCAGCATGTCGCGGTGAATACGTTCTCGGGGTTTGTACACACCGCCCGTCAAACCACGAAAGTCGACAATACCCAAAGCCGGTGGCCTAACCGTAAGGAGGGAGCCGTTTAAGGTAGGGTTGATGATTGGGGTTAAGTCGTAACAAGGTATCCCTACGGGAACGTGGGGATGGATCACCTCCTTTCTAAGGAGAAAGGCGAATACTTTTAAGTATTCAAAACAATTCTCACAAGTACTTATTTAGAGAAGTACATGCTCATCATATTCAGTTTTCAGAGATTTATGCTCTGTATTAATTTAAGATCTTTGAAAAGTAGATAAAAGCTGTCAAAAGCAAAAAAGAAATTGTAAGGTAAAGGAAAAAAGGGCACACAGTGAATGCCTAGGCACTAAGAGGCGAAGAAGGACGCGACTAACGGCGAAACGCCACAGGGGAGCAGTAAGTATGCGACGATCCGTGGGAATCCGAATGGGGCAACCCAGCATGGTGAAGCCATGTTACCGTATTTATACGGGGCGAAACGTAGGGAACTGAAATATCTAAGTACCTACAGGAAAAGAAAGTAATAACGATTCTGCTAGTAGCGACGAGCGAACGTGGAGGAGCCAGTTACCATAATAGTTATAAAACTATATCATAGAAGAACGGTGTGGGAAAGCCGACCAGAGAAGGTGAGAGTCCTGTATTTAGAATGATATAGACTAGGGTAACAATAAGTAGGGCGGGACACGAGGAATCCTGTTTGAAGACGTGAGGACCATCTCATAAGGCTAAATACTACTTAGTGACCGATAGTGAACCAGTACCGTGAGGGAAAGGTGAAAAGAACCCCGGGAGGGGAGTGAAAGAGAACCTGAAACTGTGTGCTTACAATTAGTCAGAGCTCGTTAAGGAGTGATGGCATGCCTTTTGTAGAATGAACCGGCGAGTTACGGTATCTAGCAAGGTTAAGCTTGAAGGAGTGGAGCCGAAGCGAAAGCGAGTCTGAATAGGGCGTGAAGTTAGGTGCTGTAGACCCGAAACTGGGTGAGCTAGCCATGAGCAGGTTGAAGTTTGGGTAAGACCAAATGGAGGACCGAACCAGGACACGTTAAAAAGTGTTTGGATGACTTGTGGCTAGGGGTGAAATTCCAATCGAACTCAGAGATAGCTGGTTCTCCCCGAAATAGCTTTAGGGCTAGCGTTAACATGCAAGTTTTATGAAGGTAGAGCACTGAATGTGTGATGGCCGCACCTCGCGGTACTGAACTCAATCAAACTACGAATGTCATAAAACATGGTTAGCAGTCAGACTACGGGTGATAAGGTTCGTGGTCAAAAGGGAAAGAGCCCAGACCGTCAGATAAGGTCCCAAAATTTATGCTAAGTGGAAAAGGAAGTGAAGATGCACAAACAACTAGGAGGTTGGCTTAGAAGCAGCCATCCTTTAAAGAGTGCGTAAAAGCTCACTAGTCGAGTGACTCTGCGCCGAAAATGTACCGGGGCTAAGCATAATACCGAATCTACGGATTTGACGAAAGTCAAGTGGTAGGGGAGCGTTCTAACAGCGGAGAAGCATGATCGGAAGGACATGTGGAGTGGTTAGAAGTGAGAATGCCGGTGTAAGTAACGAAAAGATAGGTGAGAATCCTATCCGTCGAAAACCCAAGGTTTCCAGGGGAAGGTTCGTCCGCCCTGGGTAAGTCGGGACCTAAGGTGAGGCTGAAAAGCGTAGCCGATGGACAGCAGGTAGAGATTCCTGCACCAGTATATAGACTGATGGAGTGACAGAGCAGGCTAACATCCGCCCCTTTAGTGGATTGGGGACAAGGGATCGAGCTTGGTGTGTAGGCAAATCCGCACACTAATAAGAGTGAGATCCGGTAGGTAAAGGATGATGACGTCATACTCTCGAGAAAAGCTTCTAGGGATAATTTATATACTGCCCGTACCGTAAACCGACACAGGTGGGTGGGTAGAGTATACTAAGACGCGCGAGAAAACTCTTGTTAAGGAACTCGGCAAAATGACCCCGTAACTTAGGGATAAGGGGGACTTTTAATGAAAAAAAGAAGTCGCAGAGAATAGGCCCAAGCGACTGTTTATCAAAAACATAGGTCTCTGCTAAACCGTAAGGTGATGTATAGGGGCTGACGCCTGCCCGGTGCTGGAAGATTAAGAGGAGATGTCAGGAAACGAAGCATTGAATTGAAGTCCCAGTAAACGGCGGCCGTAACTATAACGGTCCTAAGGTAGCGAAATTCCTTGTCGGGTAAGTTCCGACCCGCACGAAAGGCGTAACGATTTGGGCACTGTCTCAACAAGAGACTCGGTGAAATCAAGCTGCCGGTGAAAACGCCGGCTACCCGCGACAGGACGAAAAGACCCCATGGAGCTTTACTGTAACTTGATATTGACATTGGGTGTAAGATGTACAGGATAGGTGGGAGACTGAGAATCTGGGACGCTAGTTTCGGAGGAGTCAACCTTGGGATACCACCCTTCGTGCATCTGATGTCTAACCTGCGTAAGTGGATTACGGGGGACAGTGTCTGGTGGGCAGTTTGACTGGGGCGGTCGCCTCCTAAAGAGTAACGGAGGCGCGCGAAGGTACCCTCAGAATGGTTGGAAATCATTCGTAGAGTGCAAAAGTATAAGGGTGCTTGACTGTGAGACATACAGGTCGAACAGGGACGAAAGTCGGTTTTAGTGATCTCTCGGTGCTGAATGGAAAGGCCGAGACTCAACGGATAAAAGCTACCCTGGGGATAACAGGCTTATCGCTTCCAAGCGTTCACAGCGACGAAGCGGTTTGGCACCTCGATGTCGGCTCGTCGCATCCTGGAGCTGGAGAAGGTTCCAAGGGTTGGGCTGTTCGCCCATTAAAGCGGCACGCGAGCTGGGTTCAGAACGTCGTGAGACAGTTCGGTCTCTATCCGTCGTGGGCGTTGGAGATTTGAAGGGAGCTGCCCCTAGTATGAGAAGACCGGGGTGGACATACCACTGGTGCACCAGTTGGCCTGCCAGGGCCACAGCTGGGTAGCTAAGTATGGACGGGATAAACGCTGAAAGCATCTAAGCGTGAAGCCCCCCTTAAGATGAGATCTCCCAATTAGTAAGATCCGTTATAGACGATGACGTTGATAGGCTGGGTGTGGAAGCGTGGTGACATGTGAAGCTGACCAGTACTAATAGATCGAGGACTTTACCTTATATAAGCAATTTTAAATAATCTTTTGACAAATCTTTTATCTAGTTTTGAGAGAAGTCTGGTGACGATGGCGAAGTGGTCACACCTGTTCCCATACCGAACACAGAAGTTAAGCACTTCAGCGCCGAAAATAGTTCCAAGGAGCGAAGATAGGACGTTGCCAGGCTGTATCTTTTTATGTTATAATATAATCACGATAATTAAATCGTATTAAATAAATGCGTGTCCATAATATCCGCCTACATAGCTCAGTTGGTTAGAGCACCTGACTGTTAATCAGGGGGTCCCAGGTTCGAGTCCTGGTGTGGGCGCCATTTTTTTTATTTACAATTCATTTTAATGTATAATAATAGTAATATAAAAAGTTGGAGGGTAGGATGAGTAAATTAGATCGTAGCATTTTATTTTTTATAGCCGGACTATTTGGCACAATATTCAGTTTTGGTTTTATGTCACTATCATCTTATTTTGATGATGTTCTAGCGATTACTGGTATCATATCAGCATTCATGGGTTTTGTGGGTTTGATTTGCATGGCAGTATATTCTAAAATTTTTGAAAAATAAAAAAGAGTATTCAGGTTAAATTAGGCCTGAATACTCTTTTTTATTTTTATTAATGAAATAGTGCACTTAGGAGTGGTTCTATTTCTTTTAGAATTGGAACTAATACGAGAGATACGATGCTCATAAGTTTAATTAAAATATCCATTGATGGTCCGGCTGTATCTTTTAAAGGATCACCGACAGTGTCACCGACGACAGTGGCTTTATGAATATCAGTACCCTTACCACCATCATATCCTTCTTCAACGTGTTTTTTAGCATTATCCCAAGCGCCACCTGCATTTGCCATAAAGATGGCGAGCATCATCGCTGATACCAAGCCTCCAACTAAGAGTCCGCCTAAACCCTGGACACCTAGTAAAATACCGATGATGACAGGGGATGCAATCGCGATGACTGCTGGTAAAACCATTTCTCTTAACGCAGCCTTTGTTGAAATATCGACACAAGCACTATAATTAGGAAGTGATTTTCCTTTTAGGATATTTGGATCTTCTTTATACTGTCTTCTCACTTCCTCAATCATTTTGTTAGCAGCTTTACCAACAGACTTAATGACCAATGCGGTAAATAGATATGGAAGCATTGCACCGATAAATATACCGACTAATACACCGGGTTGGAGTAGATCAATACCGGTGGTTACAGATAGACCAGCGGAACGCTCAAATGCGAAGAATAGACCAATACTTGTCAGTGCTGCAGAACCGATGCAAAAACCTTTGCCGATTGCAGCAGTTGTATTTCCGACCGAATCTAATCTGTCAGTAATCTTTCTGACTCCTTCTTCAAGTTCTGACATTTCAGCAAGTCCTCCAGCATTATCAGCGATAGGCCCATAAGCATCAACACCGATTGTAACACCGGCAGTAGATAGCATACCAACTGATGCAAGTGCGATACCATACATATCTTTTGTTAGTAGATATGATAAAACAATACCAACGACAAGGACAATGATTGTTAAGAATGTGGATTGCATACCAATACTAAATCCAGAGATAATATTAGTTGCAGGTCCAGTCTTAGATTCCTTAACAATCTCTTTTACGTGTTTAAAATGATCTGATGTATAATATTCTGCAATAAAACCAATGATGATACCAACGATTAAACCAGTAGCAACAGCGCCGAATATGCCCCATCTCAAGTCTTTGTCAAAGAAGATAATACTTAGAAAAAAACTCGCAATAAACATGAATCCAACGGCGAAATATGTTGAAATATTAAGTGCGCGTTGTGGATGGTTAAACTTACTATGTCTAACAATGAATACTGCTGCTATAGCAGATAGGATACCAACACCAGAAATTAAAATTGGAAACATGACTGATGAGTAAATAGAAAGTAGTTTATCCGGTGTGAGTCCACCACCTAAGATATTTAAATCATCCGAAAATGATACGAATGCGTAAAGACCTAGAGTTAATGCAGAAATAATTGAACCAACATAACTCTCTGTTAAGTCTGAACCCATTCCAGCAATATCCCCAACATTATCTCCTACATTATCAGCAATAACAGCAGGATTTCTTGGATCATCTTCAGGAATGCCGGATTCTACTTTGCCCACTAAATCAGCACCGACATCTGCAGCTTTGGTATAAATACCTCCACCTACACGTCCAAATAAAGCGATTAATGAAGCACCTAATCCATAGCCTATAACGACTTGTATTGCGTTAGTTAAAGCACTGTATTGTTCTGTTAGATTATCTTTAAATCCTCCAAATATAAAGAAGAATAATAAGAATAATAAGGCAAGACCACCAAGACCGAATCCTACGACGGTTAAGCCTAAGACAGAACCACCGGTAAAAGCGATTTTAAGTGCAGCAGGCATACCATTTTGTCTTGCTTGATCAGTTGTTCTAGCGTTTGCTTTAGTCGCTGCTAACATACCAACAATACCAGCACTTGCTGAAAGTGATGCACCACAAATAAATGCGATTGCAGAACGCCATCCGACGCCATCAGCCTCTGCAAGTGATGGAATAAATCCAACAGCAGTAAGTATTGCCCCAACGATTAAGGCAAATATGACAATGATTTTGTATTGTCGTTTCATAAATGCGATTGCGCCTTCTCTAATATAAGAGGAAATCTCTTCTATTTTTTTATGCGCAACTTCAATCTTTTTAATTTTTCGTTTTAAAATAAATGCATATAAAATTGCAATCAATGATGCAAAAACAGCGATGCCAATAGAGATTGCAAGAATACCATGACCATTCATAAGCACACCTCCTTGTTGTGTAAAACGATTAAATTTGTTTGTTGATTATATGAAAACCCTTTGTTATCATTGTATCATGAAAAAAACCTCGATTATGCACATATTTAGTATTTTTACAAAATAATAATTGCAATTAAACATAGTGAATTGTCTTGATAAATATGATATACTTTTTAAGAGGAGATGATATCATGAATTTTATCTATGAAAAAAACCGTATTTATGTAAATGATGAAGAAAATAAACTCATAGTAGAAGCCACATTTCCAACATATAACAATGGTACAGTAGTCATTGATCACACCTTTGTAGATTCTGATTTAAGAGGACAAGGCATAGCTAGTAAATTGATGTATGAAGTGTGTGAGTATATAAAAAAACAAGGACTAAAAATAGTTGCTACTTGTCCTTATGCAATTGTTTGGTTTGAGCGCCATCATGAATTTGATGATATACTTGATCAAGAAGAACAGGAAAAACTTGGACCAATGTGTAGAAGAAGATAACGAAATGGAAGTAGGGGATTATATGGATAAGCCAATGTTAATTTTAGTGACTGGTGGGTCAGCGTCAGGAAAAAGTACTGTCGTAGAAGAAATATTAAATAAAGCAGGATTGGATGATGTAATCATCTTAAAGCATGATGATTATTATTTAGATCAAAGTGATTTACCTTTTGAAAGAAGAGTAACTACCAATTATGACCACCCGAATTCACTTGATAATGAATTGCTTTTTCATGACCTAAAAAGACTACTTAATAATGAACCTATTGATAAACCTGTATATGATTTTTTAAATCATACAAGAAGTAAAAAAATAGAACATATTGAACCTAAACCAATTATTATTGTTGAAGGTATTCTTATTTTAGAAAATCAAGAAATTAGAGAATTATCAGACTTAAACCTATACGTAGAAGCTGATGAAGACACACGCTTTATCAGACGTATGTTAAGAGATATGAATGAACGTGGAAGATCATTAGAATCAATTATTTCTCAATATGAAAAAACAGTTAAGCCGATGTTTCATAAATATATTAGACCAACGAAGAGATATGCTGATGTGATTATTCCCAATGATAGAAAACATGATATCGCAGTTGATTTAATCGTATCTAAGATTAAACAAATACTAGGAGAAAAGAAATGATTGTCATCATCGGCGCAATGCCAGAAGAATTATCAGAATTAAAGTTAAAAGATGATGCTATATTAGTTGAAACCGGTATTGGAAAAGTAAATGCGGCAATGAAATTAACAGAAGCAATTAACAAAAATGATGTGACTGCAATTTATAATTTTGGGCTTGCTGGAGCAAGTCAACATTATGAAGTTGGTGATATGATTTTAATTAAAGAAGCGATGTATCATGATTTTGATTTAACTTTCTTTGGATACGAAAAGGGTCAAGTACCTAAGTGTCCAGTGGCGTTTGAATCAGACCAATTTCTTGTTAAAAAAATTAAAAAAGTGTATCCTTATATAAAGGAAAGCACACTTTTTACAGGTGATTATTTCATGACAAAGACAGTAGATATACCATATATTTGTGATATGGAAGGTACTGCATTATACCAAGTGGCACACCATTATCACATTCCAATGGTGAGTATTAAGGTTGTATCTGATATTGTTGGTATGGATGATCACTATGAAAATTATAAAAAATTTGAAGCATCTGAAGGTGCGGTACTCATCAATGAAATTTATCAAAAAATTTCCAAGAGGTAAGTGGATATGAGAGGGTTAATTATTTTCTCAAATGATATGGAAGATGTAGAAGCATTAGCGACTCGTGCACTACTCATTAGAGCAGGCTATATAATTGATAGTATAACCTTTCAGAGCACTAAAGATATAGAGACTGCATTTGGCTTAAAGATTAAAGCTGATTATCTAGATGGTGAAATTAATCCTAATACTTACGATTTTTTAATTATCCCTGGTGGAAAATACGTTGGTTTAACGGTTGATAGCGACCATAGGATAAAGAACCTAGCAAAAGTGTTTAATGGCAAAAATAAGCCAATTTGCGCGATTTGTGCAGGCCCTAGATTCTTAGGACAAGCAGGATTATTAGATGGTGTTAAATTTACTGCATACACTGGTAGCGAGAGAGATATGCCAAATGGAAAATATCTTCCAAAGAAAAAAGTTGTTAGTGATCATTTTATCATAACTGCACGTGGTGCAGGCGTTGTATATGAGTTCGTATATGAGATTGTTTCTCATTTTTCAGGTAAAGAAAAAGCTGAAAAATTGTTGCGTAGTATTTTATACTAAAAAACTTAAAAAAATTGTTTTTAAGTCTTGACTTTCTTACAAATATTGGTATAATTATACATGCTGCACTACATGGCCCGTTGGAGAAACGGTTAACTCACATGCCTTTCACGCATGCACTCACGGGTTCGAATCCCGTACGGGTCACCAATATTTAAAATTAAGTGCAACAGCGCTTTTATATATGAGTTTTAAGACTCAAGTGATGTACCCATAGCTCAATTGGATAGAGCGTTTGACTACGGATCAAAAGGTTGGGGGTTCAAGTCCTCTTGGGTACGCCATCGGGAAGTAGCTTAGCTTGGTAGAGCGCCTGGTTTGGGACCAGGAGGTCGCAGGTTCAAATCCTGTCTTCCCGACCATCTTAATATTTTACAAGCGGGTGTAGTTTAGTGGTAGAACCACAGCCTTCCAAGCTGTTGATGTGGGTTCGATTCCCATCACCCGCTCCATATTGAAAGCATAGGTTTGATACAAGTTATCAAACCTTTTTTTCGCTATATAGGGCCGTTTCACTATTCAATCATATTTATAGAGTCGAAAACGTGCTCTGATTTTACTGGACTTTTGATATTTCAACATAATTTCTACACTATTACATTTATAAATACACGATTTGAAATGGATTTACATGATTATAATAATTTCTAGTTAAAAATCAGTTATATATTAGCGATTCAATGAAACGTTGATAGATTTTTTTAATAAACCATTTTAAACTAAAGAATATAGTTAGAAAGTCTAAGGAGGAATAATATGAAAAAATACAATGGAATTAGTTATCTGAAATTAATGCTAACAATGTTTGTAGTTGCACATCATGCGTTTTTAGCATTTACACCATCAGGAACAGCATCACCCATACATGATGGAAATAGAACGATAATATTTTCATATGTAACAGTCTTATTTGATAATTTCTTTATGTATACATTTTTCTTCATTGCAGGTCTGTTTGCATATAAAAGTCTAGTTTCAAGAGGGAGAGTATCCTATTTTATCTCAAGATTACTAAGATTAGGGGCAGTGTTCTTTATCGCGACATATACAGTCAATATTGTTGGTTTTTATCTAATGGAAGTATTTAAGGGAAATGATCCATACATTAGTTTTGGTTTGAGTAATTTTGTAGGATACTATGAATTCGTTGTTATGAATTTTTTTCCTACTCAACATTTATGGTTTCTGTGGGTGCTATTACTGTTCAATGTTATTTTCATTGTGATTTCTCCATTCTTTAAAAAGGAGAATAAAGTATCGAAACTACTTCGTAATAATGAGGGTATATTTTTAGTAACTATGCTTGTTGTAGGTTTCTTGTTATATAAAACTGGCTCTTTATTTTTAGGCTATGATTTTGTTACATTGTTTGGACCTTTCAGTGCTCAAATTGGGCGTGTTCCAGTTTATTTTATGATGTATCTATTTGGAATATTACTAGGAAGGAACGGAATTGAAAAAACGTTTATTGTACAGAGATATCGAATGAAAAATTATATTTTCATATTAGTATTAGGAATTATATCTGGACTAATCTTTGCATTATTATTAATTAACTCTCATTTTGAAATACTCTATTATATTGGTGATATTCTAACAACAGTTACGTTTGTTTTGATCACAATAGGTCTGATAGCTTTATTTAGTAATCATTTAAATCAAGAATCAAAATTTTTAATTGTTCTTTCTGAGAATGCTTTTATGATTTATATATTGCATTATGGAGTAGTATCAGCGTTACAGGGTATCTTCTATAAAATTGATTTTAATGGATTTTTAGAAGGAGTATTGGTATTCATTCTTGGGTTTATCATCAGTTTTGGGATATCATATTTACTAAGAAAAAGCAAAATTGTAGCGAAAATTGCATAAAGAGTATTGGGAAAAGTTTACATAACAATGAAACGTTGTTTTGTATTGAAATGTATTTACAGTATAATATATTTATATTGGAGGTGGTATTATGACGTTTGGTGAGAGAATTAGAACAAATAGAATAAAAAATAACATGAGCCAAAAGCAACTTGCTGAGATGCTGAATGTGACACCTCAAACAGTATCAAAGTGGGAAAATGATTTATCTGAACCAGGATTTCAAATGATTACTGAAATGACGAATATATTTCATATTTCACATGATGAATTGTTTATTGGGGAAACTGAAGTTTTGTACCAAGGATCTATATATACAGCAAAAAAAGACCTTCGAATGAAAAAATACTACGATTTCTTTGTAGGATTCTTGATTTTCTTATCTGTAGCAATGATTATTACAACAACTTATATCTCAACTCTTGAGATTTTAACATGGCATTTCATATTCGGATTTTGCTTATTTACAATGTTTTGGTTATTTCTACTTTTTATAACATCTAGATGGAGATATAACTATTTGGATTCTCCGAATGATTTGCTTGATATTTATCATGATAAAGTGGTAATTCAAAAAGGTAATTTAACTGTGGAAGGAATCAAAATTAAGAACATATATATTAAGAAATATCAATTTTATACAGGTATTCGTGTTTATGAAAACAATGGGTTTTTGAGAATCTTAACAACAGATAATCGAAATTTAGTTGTGAGAGATATATTTGAAATCGAGGATTTAAAGAAAGTTATACATAAAGTGAAAAAAAATAATAATGAGGAGGAAACAAAATGAATTATTTATGGGGAAGTTTAATGGCTTTGATTGGTTTGTTTTTATTAGTGAGTGCACTGAAGAAAAGTGAGTTTATCATTTATAAACTTTTTGTAGCAAGAGCTAAGCTACTATGGGGAGATAATGTACATTCATTCTTCGTCGTAGTTGGAGTAGTATTGATGGGTTTAAGCTCATTGTTCTTTTTTGGGATTTGGGGATAAATAACAGAAACCCAAGAAGATGATGTCTTAACTGTTTGCTTTGGAATCAATCTACTTGTATTTATAGAATGAAATGTGAGTTCGATACCCAACATTAAGTACATAATGGAAATACCTATTTTGACACAAGAAATTTCTCGCTAGAAAAATTCGAAAATTAAAACCTCTAAACTAAGCCATAATTTAGGGGTGTAAAAATTTCCGCTAGGGGTGTAAAATTGTAGCAAAATAGGTCATACAACCCATATTGAAAGCATAGGTTTGATACAAGTTATCGAACCTTTTTTTGTGCTATATAGGGCCGGTTCTCCATTTACTCATATTTATTGAGCTTAAAAAGTTCTCTGATTTTACTGAATTTTAGAGATTTTAATATAATTTTTACACGATTATAGATTGCACACTAAATATTTTATGAAATGGGCAAAAACATCCTAAAAGTAAGACAATATTTGATTTTTCTAAGATTTATGATATAATTATTTTATAAAAAAGGTTAATTTACCCGGAAAATAAAATAGGTGATATAAATGGTAATTAAAAGAAATGATTATTTAAGTAAAATAATAAGGCATAAAAACAACGGATTGATTAAAGTGGTTACAGGTATGAGAAGGGCGGGAAAATCATTTCTTTTATTCAATTTGTTTTACGACTATCTAATTAGTATAGGAATTGATAAAAGCCATATAATAACATATGCATTAGATGATAGAAGAAACAAAGGGTTTAGAAACCCTGATAAATTATTAAATGCTATTGTTGATGAGATAAAAGATGAGGAAATGTATTACATCTTACTAGATGAAATTCAAATGGTTGATGAGTTTGAAGATGTTTTAAATAGTTTGCTACATATTAAAAATGTTGATACATATGTAACAGGAAGTAACTCGAAATTCTTATCAAAAGATTTGATAACTGAGTTTAGAGGAAGAAGTGATGAAATACGAGTTTACCCTTTAACATTTAAAGAATTTACATCCGTATTTGATGGTGATGTAAATGAAGCATGGAATCAATACTATACATATGGTGGGTTACCTTTAACGCTTAATTTCACTGAGCACGAAGAAAAATCAAATTATTTAGTAAAACAGTTTGAAAAAGTATATATTAGCGATATTGTTGAAAGAAATAATATCAGAAATGTTATTGAATTAGAAGAGTTAGTAAATATTCTAGCTTCAAATATTGGATCATTAACTAACCCCAAGAAATTATCAAATACATTTAAAAGTATTAAAGGGGTGTCTGTTACCGAACCAACAATCAAATCATATTTAAGTTATCTTGAAGATGCATTTTTGATAGAAAAGTCTATGAGATATGATGTAAAAGGCAAAAAGTATATATCAACTCCAAGCAAATATTATTTCACTGATTTGGGGTTAAGAAATGGCAGACTAAATTTTAGACAACAAGAAGAAAATCACATTATGGAAAATATTATTTATAACGAACTAAAGGTTCGTGGATTTAATATAGATGTTGGTGTAGTTGAAGTTAGAGAACAACATGAAGCAAAGTTGCTTAAGAAAAAATTAGAAGTAGACTTTATTGCGCAAAGAGGAAACGAAAAATATTATATTCAGTCAGCTTATGAAATGAGTACCTTAGAAAAAAGACAACAAGAAGAAAGATCTCTACTAAATATACCTGATTCATTCAAGAAGGTTATTATTGTAAAAAATAGTATTATGCCTAAACGCGATGAAACTGGAGTAATAACGATTGGTTTGTTTGATTTTCTATTAGGGAAAGTCGGACTTGATTATTAAGATAAAACGAATAATTGAATCAAGTGAAAGGAAACTGGGTATATGAAATATATGAGTTTTAATCGTTCATGTTCTTATGCATGTTTAGCATATATGATAGAAGACTATGATTTTGATTATACAGATAAAGATATAGCATTAGAAATGAAACTGGCGTATCTTTTTAATAATGACATTAAGAATAATGAATACTTATCTGGTGCTATGTTACAAGGTAAAAGATGGTTTGATTTATTTTTGAATCGACATTCATTTGAGTTTGTGGAAGATAAATATAATAAAGTTGATGCGATAACTGTAATTAAGAAATCAGTGCGTAAACTAATGATTGGAGTGAATTTGAAGACTGGTAAACATGCTATGGTTTATTGTCCATCAGATACGCAATCGTTTAGATTCTTCAACCCTCATTATGAAAATGATGATGCTCTAGATTTTTTGAGTTTTTCAGAAAACGAATTACTTGACCTTCTTGATGATGAAGTAACTATAGGATATATAAATCATAATCCAAAAATTGTAGCTCCTGAGAAAGAATTATATGTCCATTCAACTGAATACTTAGGCAAGTATGTGGTAGATATTATTAAATTTTGCTCAGAGATACATACAATTAAAGAAATCACGGAAGTTAGAGAATCGTTATTTGCAGGATTATTACTATCACCGATTCCTTTGTTAGAATTTGAGAAAGAAAATGAACTTGTTGAATGCTTAAAAAAACTGCAAAAAGACTTCATTAGTTCTCTTCAGCAAAACAAGCAGACAATCAAGTTGATTGAATATTTAGATCCGGTTGAACTTAATTCATGTGTTAGAAAATATAAAGATGCAATCATGCAGAACACGCCACCTAAAGATGGAAATCTATAGAATGATTGGAGACACATATGGGATTGAAGAGTTAAGTAGTTATAGGTCCTTGTGGAGAGGGTACAATTATTACATACAAGGAAAAGTTGTATAAATAAAGAAAATAAATGATGACAATTTTAACGCAAAAGCAAGTAGTGGTGACAATCAAATATAGAGTATTCATTTAGAGCTAAATCATCCACATGTAATTGTCCTCATGATGATGATAGAAGAATTATATGTAGCCATATGATGGCATTTTACGTTTCTATTTTCTCAGAAAAGGCAAAAGAATAAGTTGAAGAAATTGAACGCTACGAGGAAACTCTTCAAAGAGAATTATCTCCACTAAAGAAGATAAAGGATTCATATCCAAAGGTGTTGATCGCTACTACTCGTCATGCAACCTACGATATTGGTGGGATAAGAGTATTGGATATAGCTAGTTGGTTATTAAGTGAATAAATATTGACATAAAGGGTGAGATAAAATGGATGAACACAATAGTTTAAATGAGACATACAAAACATTAAATGATGAAAAGAATTTTATTATTAAATATGTTGAAAATATTGGGTTGAAATCAAAGGTGGGGTATTATCCTTTTCATTCATTTAAGAAAGGAAATGAGTTTTTTCTTGAACAATATCCCATACCTGTGATAACTGTTGAGGAGAAAATAGACATTGGTATCGATGTTCATCAAGTATTTTTTGAAATAAAATTAGATAGAAGACTTGCAGAATCTTTTGATTATCAAATTTTTAAGGATTTTTCGTTTGAAGTTTATGGAATTAAGGATTACTATAATGACTTCTATAATGGGAAAATTGATAAGATTTGCGCGAATATTATTAGTAGTGATGAGAACGAAATAGGTGTATCTATAAATATACAGAAAAAATCTCTACAGAGTACCTGTGAAGAAGTAATTGAAATCCTAAGAGCTATATGCAAGATTTAATAGGAAATGAAAAAATAAGTAGTGGCATCTTGGATAACTTTTCTATCTAAGTTCGAGGGGAAGAACAAGGGTTCGATACCACACAATAAGAAGATAGTGGAATAACCTATTTTTACACAAAGAAATTATCGTTAAAAAAGTTGAAAAATAAAACCTCTAAGCTAAGTTATAATTTAGGGGTGTAAAATTGTAGCAAAATAGGTCATACAACACAGACTTGTCATTAACGAGTTTTGTTTCTTAATTGAAATGAACTCGTTTTTATTTTTACCACGCTAAACTTTTAAAAATAAGTTAAATTATATGTGTTATAATTTAATCACGAGGTGTTTATTATGCTAGAAATTTGGAAAGGCAAACAAATATTACAATTAAAAGATAATGATATCGAACAATGGTTCGATGTTCTTAACTATGGATTGGTTGAAGATAGAGGATTTGGTTTAAATGATGATAACATTGAAGAGATTAAGTCTTATATTAGAAAAGATTATATAGAATATCTGATGAGTTGTTCTATAAATAAAAATTTTCAAGCTTATTATATTTTAAGAGATGAACACAATACTATAGTAGCTTTATGTAGAATAGTATTTGATGAGGGAAAATATTATCTTGAAGGCCTAGAAACTCATAGAGATTATTATCATAAAGGATATGCAACACAGCTCTTATTTGAAGTGCTACGTGAACTAAAAAGAAACAATATTTTAAAGATTTATTCTATCGTTAGAAACCATAACACTAAGTCTATGAATTTTCACAAAAAACATGGATTTACTATCGTGATGGAAGATAATACAAATACCAAATTTTCTTTAAATGTTGAGAATAAGCTTAAGGAAGATCTTTTTGATCGATGGGCTAAAGGTTATAACAAAAGTGTTCTTAAATCTGAAAAAGAAAATAGTTATCCTTTTGCAGGTTATTCGGATGTGAAATACAGTATTATTGATATTATATCTAATAAGCATAAAGCGAAAGTATTAGAGATGGGTGTTGGTACTGGTGAAATAACTAAACCATTATACGATCTAGGATATGAAATTACGGGGGTAGATTTATCAAGTAAAATGATCGAAATTGCTAAAAGTCATATGGAAAAAGCTGTATTTATATTAGCTGACTTTAGTAATTCACTCAATGAAATATCTATTAAATTTGACTTTATTGTTTTTAGTTATTCTATTCATCATTTATCTTATAATGATCAGATTGAATTACTCATAAAACTAAATGATTACTTAAATGAGGATGGTATAATCATTATTGGAGATGTTTCCACATTTACTATTGAAGATATGAACCAATTGCAAAATAAATATGCTACTATTTGGGATGATGAAGAGTACTATCCAATCCTTAAAAAATATCAATTAAGTCAATTAGTAGATATTTATAAATTGAGTTATGTTCAAATTAATGAAGTTGCAGGAGTTTATAAGTTTAGAAAGAAGTGAAATAATAAAAATTGGATTTGATATATTTGGAAAAGCATATGGATTCATGTTTAGAAATGATCTTCATGATGAGAATTCGATTGACTACAATTTCAGTAAAAAAATGATCCTTTTAGATTCAGAATCTGATGAATTACTTTATGATTCATCAAAATATACTATCAGTAATAAAATAGTTCATCATAAATTACATGATTTCGCACAGCAATTTAAAATCTTAAAATGTCTATTCTATTTTTGTCTAACTTATTGTAACCTATCCATTAGTAGCAGGTAATTACAGTCAAACATGGCAAGAGGTCCAACAAGGAAATAATTCATTGACGAGAGGATCAAATTTTGCATTGTACCTTTTTAAATTCAAAAGCAAATAAATATATTTGGTTTATAAAATTCTACAAAGCTAAGAAGAAGTTAATCCTTCTTCTTTTTTTCACACAAGTAATAGAAAACTTATACTAGCAATAATAGTATTTGGACAATTTCCCCGATAGTTTTTAATTTTTTCTAACAATACATAATTGATTTTGTAATTTACTTACCCATCTGGTAATTTTTGCTTGACATTATATTTTGCATGTAATATAATAAATTTGTATTACCTATCTGGTAAGAAGGAGCGAAGTCATGTGGAAATAGAATACGACAACGACAAAGTCCAGCAACTGTTCACTGACTTTGATCTTATGAAGAAAAAAACTGATGCTGTTTTTACAAAACTTACAAAGAAAAAATATGAACAGATTAGAGCATTCGAAACATTTGCAGAATTTCTAAAATCTAGAATTGGCAAGCCGCATAGTTTATCTGGTGACAAGAGTGATTGCTACGGAGTAAATATTACAGGAAATAAAAGATTAGTTGTAAAACCTATTAGTGCAGATTTGTCTGCAGAATCTCTCGCATTATGCAAAAAAATTATTATTAAAGGAGTTGAAGATTATCATGGCTCAAAAGTTACATCATACATCCCTTGATTTGCTTATTCATCCTGGGGAAACAATTGCAGAACTTCTTGAAGATCGCGATATAACACAAAAAGAGTTAGCAATCCGAACCGGCTTTACCGAAAAGCACATATCTACCGTTATTAATGGGAAAAAATCCATTTCTGCCAAACTTGCAATTAGGTTGGAGAATGCATTAGATATTCCTTCATCATTTTGGAGAAACCTACAGATGAACTATGATTTGGAACTCGAAGAATTTACTGAAAGAAATAATATAACGAGTAACGAACTTGAAATTGCAAAGGAAATCACGCATCCGGTTGAAGTTATTACTGGGCAAGCAATTGCAAACAACGGTTCTGCTTTTGAAGTGATTACTTTACGTCAATTATTAGGTGTAAATAACCTTGAAACATTAGCAGTATTAAATTCTGGTTTTTATCGTGGACAATTCGAAGTTAATACTAGCAATAACATAATGTATGTGTGGCAATACCTCTCTGAAAAAGAGTGTGAGACTCAAACTGAAAACACTCTTGACATACAAAAATTAATCGACTACTTACCAAAAATCAAAGATGTTATGTTTGAAGATGCACATAAACATATTAGTTTAATTCAACACTTACTAAATGAATGCGGTGTTGTATTCACAGTGAAAAGACATGTGTCAAAAGCTCCAATTAATGGAATAACAGTTCAAACTAAAAATAAACGAGTTATGATAGCTATGACAATAAGAGGAAAATATGTCGACATTTTTTGGTTTTCCTTATTCCATGAACTTGCACATGTCATAAACAAAGATTTTCTAATAAATCAAGACGATATCAGCACAACCAATTTGCTTGAAGAAAACGCAGATAGATTTGCTATGAATGCACTTATTGATAGCGGTCTATATAGCAAATTTATCGCAGAAGATAATTTCACTGATGAAAAAATAATAACTTTTGCGAAAACCGTAAAAGTGCTTCCTACGATTGTAGCAGGAAGGCTTATGAAAGAAGGATACATTCCTTGGAATAAAAATCATCTTCGCACAAAATATGAATGGAGTGATGAATATGGCAATGAATCTTGATTGGTATAAAACAAATGGTGGTGAGTTTAGCAACACACCTTCGTATTCAGGAGTTTATATTATTTCTACTAAGCAGAAAATTGATGATCAATTTGAAGTTAAATACGTCGGCCAAGCTGATAACATTCAAGAAAGAGCAAAACAACATTGGAGTAATGACGAGGAAAATACTGAATTGAAAAATCATATTGCTAAAGGGTACATTATGAAATTCAGTTATGCAGAAGTATCAAAACAACTAGATAGAGATAATATTGAATTATTTCTTTACAAGAAGTTCGACCCAATATACAACAAAAATACACCTCCAGGCTCAAAGATCTTAGAATGTAGTTTACCGGACGTTAGAAAACACAATTAATCCCAAAGTCCAATAAAACCATTGATTTTTTTCAATGGTTTTTTCGTTCATTCAAAGTGTAGACAAAATCTACTTTTGGACATTTAGATTAATCGCATATAAAAAAGCAGGATTTCCTCCAGCCTTAAGTAGTTTTATGGTTGAAATATTGATTTGTTTTCATATCGTTTCATAGTGATGACTATAGAACTGACAGTTCAAAGTGGCGGGTCATGGTGGCTTTTATCTTAATTGTGAATATCAAATTTGAACACCTGTCGAGATTTATAAGAGAATTTGTTTATAAAGGGGTAAGATTTATTGTTAAGTCTTCCCCTTTTTTTTCCAAAAAAACAAAACTCCATCCGAAAAAAAGCAAAACTCCGTTGGAAATAGAGTAAAACTCCGTAATGACAAGACATATTTTAAAAGTCGACATTTTGTATCCAATACAAGATGTCTTTTTTATGTTTTCCCCTCCATGGGCAGATTTCAGGAATATTTAATCGTTTAGAAAAAAGTCGACAATGTCGAGTAAACTATTCAATATGTCGTCATAATAAGGCATAATATAGTTAAAGAGGGTGAAAAAATGAATTATACGAAAACATTAAGAGAGTTTTTTAGCCAAAATCAAGGACATATATTCGATGTACAGTATGAATAAAATTATCGATTCTCATTAGTTCCATATAAGACGTTACTGAAAATACTAAACAGATTAGAAGAAGAGGGAATTGTTTCTCGTATTGCCAAAGGTGTATATATTGTCAATTCTGATGATGAGTTGGATATAGATAAGGCTATCAATGATTATTATGTTGAACGTTTTAGTGGAATGATGATTGGTAAAGAGATGTACAACTATTATAATATAGGCGATCAAGATGAGGATATTATAGAAATCTATACGAACAAGGTTATTTCTAACAACAAATCAATAGGGAGATATCACTTAATTAAATTTGATACATTTAATAATTTAGATGCAATAATGAGAAATTGGAGTCGAATCTGTTTTCCAAAACACAAGTTAAAACTCAAATCAATTGATAAAGTAAAAATCGGTAAGTCGATAAAAGAGCAAAGACTGTATCATGGAATGTCATTAAAATTTGTAGCTGAACTTCTACACATTAGTGAAGCTACTCTGAAAAGTTATGAAATGGGAATTAGGTTAGTTAGGCTTGATGTGATCTATCAATTATCTCAGATTTATAATATGTCCATTGATGATTTGGTTCACAGTGATTTATGAAATTGCAATTATTGGACAACTTGATGAAATATGTGATATTTCGTTTTAAATCTGAATTACAACAATAAAGATGATATAATGTACTATAAAAACCGCAATGTAACGAAGAGTGTCTATAAGGTAATGTGTTTTTATGATATCTTATATGCAAGAGGTGAGTTAAATGAGCATAGGAAAAAATATAAAACAGTTAAGAGAGCAACATAATTTAACACAAGAAGAATTAGCTTCAAAAATATATGTCACTAGAAATGCTATATCAAAATGGGAGAATGAAAAAGGAATCCCAAGTATAGATAGTCTGAAGGAATTATCCGATATATTTAATGTCACATTAGACATGCTACTGGATAGAGAGGAATTAATAGAAATAACATTAGAAAATAGAAAAAATTCCATTATAGTAAGAAACCTAGTATTTTCATTTATTTTGTTTTTAATATTCTCTAGTATTGGTATTCTTGTTCCATACTATAGTTTTGAATTTGATCCTACATCAGGAATCGCAGTCTTTGCAATATTTTTACCCTTAAGTTATATTGTTCTAGGATTAGTTAGTGGATTATTATCAATGAAATATCCATATGTGATAATTTCATCAGCATTAGCATTAACTCCAATCTATATGTTTTTTGAAACGGGACTACGAACTGTAATTTTAGGATCTTGGGGCTTAATATACTATCTATTTTTCATTACCTCATATTTTTTGATTAGTCTAATAAAAAAGCGAAGTGCTAAAAAGACTAATATAAATTAAATGTATAAAATTTTCAAATGGATTACTATTGGATTAACTATAATTTTTGTTTTGCATACTGTAGCAGAAAGTATTAGTCTCTACAACTGTTAAGAGTGTAGTGCTCCATGGTATTTAGCTCTCATATTGAATGTAATCATTTATGTAATACCTTTAACTGTAGTATACGTATTATTCACAAATTTCTATTTTCAGAGTAGAAAATTAACTTCAAAGTCTTGTTCAAAATACGCAAACTATAAATAGGGTTCGATACCCAACAATAAGCAGATAGTGGAATATACTATTTTGATACAGTTTCAGGAGAAATTGAGAATCGGTTACACGATTTAAATCGGATCTACACGATTATAGTAATCTAGCCATTTAAGTGCAATAACTGGATAATATTGTATTTAAATTAAGTTAATCAGATGGTATAATAATTAGAAAGTTGCATGTCGCTATTTCTATATCTAGGGTAGTAACTATGAGTCCTAGAAGATCATAACAATTCAAATTAGGTTTGATACATTTTCATTCCGCCAGTTTACTATATTTTAGCATCGCCATTTACAATTTTAAGTATAAAAGAGTAATAAAAAACATTATGATGGGAGACAATTAAATTTGAAAACATATACTCAATTAATTAATTTATCTGAAGATTATATTGAAAAAAATCTTAATAAAAGTATAAGATTAGTTGACATTGCTAATAATCTCCATATTTCAGCTTATCATTTTCATCGACTTTTTCATGGGCAAACAAATGAGACATTAACCCGCTTTATCAATAGAATCAAATTAGAAAGATCCGCGATGCTTCTTGTTACAAATAAGAAAATATCAATCACTGAAATCGCTTATGCTTATGGGTATAGTGAATCAAGTTCCTATTCTAGAGCTTTTAAAAAGCATTTTCATGTTTCACCAAGACAATATAGAAAAGCAAGATATGTCAATTTTTCATCAAATGAATAATGTATAATGTTTTTATAAGGAAGTGATTTATATGGAAAAACCAACAATTTCAATCAACAATAGTATTAGTTTTAAAGTGATTTATCTACGCTTTAGGGGGAGTTATATAGAGTTTAGAAAACAAAGTGGAACCATGTATAAAAGATTATTTGAATATGCTAAAAAAAATGGATTGTACACAGAAGGAAGCAATATGGTGATGACTATTTATAATGATAATCCATTTATAACAAATTCAAAAGATTTACGAACTAGTGTAGCAATGAGCGTTTCTGATGAAGTAACTCAAGTCGAAGATGATGAAATTACATTAATGACAATTTCAGGGAAATATGCTATCGGAAGGTTCAATCTAAAATTGACCGAATATGAAAATGCATGGAAATATATTTATCATGAATGGTTATTTAAAAGTGATATAATACCTAGAGACTCCTTTCCATTTGAAATGTATGTGACTCGTCCACCGGAAAATTATAAAGATACGAGTATTACAGACATTTATATTCCAATTGAATAAACCGATTTAGTTTATATATATTTTAGAATAATGGATTCTAATGAATTGGTTACATAATAAAAATGTGTATGTAAACTATAACAAGGGTGCGTAATTGTATTAAAATAGATCATACAACCCATATAAGAAGCATAGGATTGATACAAATATCAGTCCTTTTTTTGTATTTAATAAGTAATAAAATATGTTATAATTTCATTAAAGGATATATAAAGGGGGATAATTAGATGGATGAAAACATTTTATTTGAATACTATCCATATAAAATAGATAAAACTGTAAAAGTATCTTTTGGGGTATTTTGTATTTTATTTGTTGGGCTTATTTTTACATCTTTAGGAATGATTATTGAAGGTCTGATTAAAGAGGATTATATAGAAATTCTTAGTTCTATAATCCCTTTTCTTCTTGCAATGCTAATTTTATATTATCTGTTATTTTTTAAAAATAGCAAGTTACTAATTTTCTCTGATCATATTTCTATTTATTCCCTTTTTGGAAAAGAAAACAAGTATAAATTAGATACAAAACTAATGACTATAAGAGTTAATTATACGTATGCAAGAAAAAGAGGATTTAAGCTAACCTTTTTAGATAGTAAATCTTCTAAAGTATGCTCGTATATTTTACTTGAGTCTATAACATCCCAAAGAAATTTTATAGATCGAAGAAAAAAGTGGGGAAAAGATTTAAAAGAACTAGGTTGCTCTATTGAAGATAAAGGAAATTATTTAATCGAGGAGTCTATTTAAATTATGATAACAACGAATTAAAAACAACAATAATGACAAGACAAATAAAAGTGAGAAGAAATAGACAAAACTGATTGGACAGGAATCATGAATTAGAAAACCTCTTAGTTAAGCCATAATTTAGGGGTGCTAAAATTTTGATACAAGGGTGCTAATTTGTATCAAAATTGGTAGTGTTACACACTTTAAAATACATTTTAAGACACTTTCCTGACTCAATTAAAGAATTCGTTAATCAGTCAGAGGTGTTGAAAGATTATTACTTAAATGCAGTGACTGTTTTTAAGAAGATCCTTCAGGAATATAAAGAACTAAAACCGATTTAACACTTATCATAAAAACCTGGTAATTTTGAAAGGAGTATTCAAATGGCAGTAACATGGAAATTAATGTAAGTGAGGGGTATTGTGGAGATTGTAGTGTTACTTCACAATTATATTATTAGATATGAGTAAATTTGTAACAGGTGTAATAGTATTTATTGGAATAGTAATTGCATTGATGCTTTTATTTATATTTCCAATCAATAAGATTCCAAAAGGTATTCCAGCAGATTATTTTGATAGAATAAACCTTATTGAAAAAAATGGCATTAGTGTTTACATGTACAGTGATGAAATTGATTTTAATGGTGATTTAGAAGCTATTAAAATTTCTTCTATTGATGCTATACTCCCAGTAAAAGCCGATGGAATTAAGGTAATAGTTATTGATATGAAGAAAGAACATGATTATTCATTTTCAAGTGAAGATGATTTAGAGTATTACTACAAAAACTTGGGATATTTTATATTTATTGTTAATTATGATTTTGCAGAAAGTCAAGAATATAGCAGCATTATAGATATTCGATACAGAGATTCAGATTTGATAATACTTGGTCATTATCTTGATGATGGAACAAATTATATAAGTAAAGTATCAAGTGATTTAACCCAAAAACAAATCTTGATGTATGCAATTCTTGATCACATAGGTTATATTCAAGAAGAATTAGGGTAATGAACAAAATATATGTATATATTTATATATACAATATAATACAAAATGCAAAGATGCAAATCTACACGTTTGCATCTTTTTGTTTGCATTTGTTATGCACCAATCATTTCAAGTAAATCTTCTTTGCTTTTGTGTTTCTTTTTTTACGCTTGAAGTTCTTTACTTTTAAGATTACAAAGTGAGAATTTGGCATCTTCAGATGTTTAAAAGATGATATTTTCTGCGTCCTTCCGTAAAAGAAAAGACCCCCTTTGTTATAAACATTTACAATTAAATTATTTGTAGTGTTCATTTTAAGGGAATCATAATAAATTTTACTTTATTTTAATTATAATAATTTTTCAATATCTTTGCTGATCTTGCTTGGATTTAATTGAGGTGCGAAACGTTTAACAACATTACCATCTCTATCTATTAGAAATTTAGTGAAATTCCATTTAATGTCTTTTCCTAATAGTCCTTTTTTCTGTGATTTTAAATATGTATATAAGGGATCTTCATGTTCTCCATTAACTTCAATTTTTGCGTAGACTGGGAAAGTTAATCCAAAATTGACTTGACAGAAATTTTGAATTTCGTGATTTGTTCCTGATTCTTGTTCACCAAACTGATTACAAGGAAATGCCAAGATTTCTAAGCCTTTGTCATTATACTTATCATATAAAACTTGCAGATCTTCATATTGACCTGTGAACCCACATTTTGATGCTGTATTAACAATAAGCATCACCTTACCTTCATACTTATTAAGATTTATTTTTTTGTCTTCGCTATCCAATACTTCAAATGCATAAATATCATTCATTGTTTTTACCTTCTTTCATTATTTTAATTAAATAATCTAATTGGTCGACTAGTGTATAGTAATCATTTTTGCTTAGATCTAAATTGTTTGCTAACTTTAAGGGGACGTCTATAATTTGATCTCTAAGTTGTATCCCTTTATCTGTGAGTATAATGTTTAATTTTCTACCATCAGTTTTGTTTTTTTCTTTTTTAATATAACCAATTTCTTCAATTTTATTAACAATCGGTGTCAGGGTTCCTGTTTTTAAATCTACCTTTTCGCTTAAGTCTTTAAAATCAATTGTTTCATCTTCAAACAATACTAATAAAATGATGTATTGCGGATAGGTGAGGTTATATTTATCTAATAATGGTTGATAAAGTCTCGTCATGTTTCTGGATGCTTTATATAGTCTAAAGCATAGTTGGTTGTCTATTTTTAGTTCTGGTCTCATTATGCTCTCCTTAATTGTTAGTGCCCTAATGATTACACTTTAATCGTACCCTAACGAGAATAAAATGTCAACTGTTTTCAAATCTTTCTTAGAGATTATGAGAAATAAAACATAAACTCAAACCTGCCAAAACATGCAATAATGTCATTGTTTAATTACATTTTACTATATATAATGAAAGTAGGAGGTGTAATAATGTATACTTTAAAAGAAGTGATGAACATGATGTCGATGCCAGAGAGAACCATAAGAAGACATATTAAGCTAGGTATTCTACCAGGAACAAAGGTAGGAGGCACTTGGAGATTTACTGAAGAAGATATCTCATATTATTTATCCAATCAAACTATTGCGCATACACAAGAACACAAGAGATTAAATGAAATTCTAGATCAAATTCATGGAATTTCTAGTATAGATAATCAGATATTAGTTATCAAACAGTTGCCAAAGTTATCACTTAACAGGCAAAAGGATATATCCTTATTAGCGAGCAATGCTAAAGATTCAATGTATTTCCATTTGAATCGGGAAATGGATAAGACAATTGTTACATTTAAAGGATCAGAAGTTGATACATTAAATTTTCTTGAAAACTTGAATAATTTATTAGAGCGATAAAAACTTCCAGTACGGAAGCTTTTTCGTGTTATAATTTTAATAAATAGAATTAGGAGAAAAGATATATGCTCTATATTAAGAAATTCAATATTGATAGCTTAAAAAAGGAATACCAATACCTACAAGAAATACCATTTGATGAGAAGGGGTTTATCAATAAGTATCATGGTATATCTTATAATGAATTTGCTAATAAAGAGAGCCAAGCACTACTTGACCATTCAAACAAAATAAATATTCCAGTTGGACATGTTCCTGATACATATTTCTTTTTATGGAATAAAGATAAGATTGTTGGTCTTTTTAAAGTGAGACATTATCTTAATGACATATTAAGAGATAGTGCAGGACATATTGGATTTGGTATTCATCCTGATTATAGAGGTAAAGGTTATGCCACGAAGGGTTTATCACTCGTTTTAAAAGAAGCAAAAAATTTAATTGAAGAAGATGAAATCTATATGAGTTGTAGAAAGACTAATGTAGGTTCACTAAAAACGCAAACTAATAATGGTGCATATATACACCACCAAGATAAAGAAAACTATTATACAAGAACAGCAAAACTAAACATTGATAATAAATAAAAAGAAGGTATTTTAATGAATTATTGTCCCAATTGTGGAGAGAAATTAGAAAAAGAAATAAGGGTTGAGAATAAGGCCTATAAACAGTGTTCTT
Organism: Acholeplasmataceae bacterium; assembly: GCA_965140505.1. GTDB lineage: Bacteria > Bacillota_I > Bacilli_A > Acholeplasmatales > Acholeplasmataceae > WOFB19. The sequence continues at coordinate 886,956 of OZ223250.1, read as the reverse complement.
GTGGGTATATTGACTGGGATAATTGGGTAAACGTATCAACTGTAGTATTTGCAACAAATGATCAAGATGAAGTCCTAATGGTTCGCATGAGAAAAACTTGTCTATACACATTTCCTGGAGGATATCGCGACTTAGGTGAATCACTTGAAGCTGCAGCTGCTAGAGAATGCTACGAAGAATCAGGATATACAGTTAAAGATTTAAAAATATATCATGTAACAACGATGGATCAAAACAGACTCGTGTGGATTGTTTTTAAAGGCCGTATTACATCGGGATCATTCGTTGAGAATGATGAAGTAGATCAGGCTCTATTTGTACCAATGGATAGGCTAAAGGATATTGAACCGATGAGAGGACCATTATCTAAAGAATTATTATATAAAATCATATCGGAATATTAAGACTAAAGAAGGCTGGAAAATTTCCAGCCTTCTTTTATAGTTTTTTATATAATTCAATGAAATTTGCATAATTTTCTAATTCTATAAATCCACACGATTTATATAAATGATATGCCGATTCATTATATGAAATTACACCGATCTCTAATCTTGTTGCACCAAAAGATTTAAGTTTATCACAGGCAAGATTAACAAGTATTTTCCCATATCCTTTATTTTGATAATGCTTATCAATTTGTAAGAATCTAATACTATAGTCATTATTTTTTTTATCAACGTGAAGAGTAACCATACCAATCGTTTGTCCCTGATCTTGTAATATATAGTTTTTAGAAGTTTTATCCATATAAGAATAAGCAATACATTTATATACATTTGGTACAAATTTATTTTGGTATTCATCAATTTTAATTGAAAGAAGAGCAGCTCTGTTTAGTTTGTTTACTGAAACTAATTTAGGTTTTTTAGGTTTAATGAACTGACTGATAATAATCTTATTTAATTTTCCAAGAAAACTTTCCCATTTTCCTTCTTGAAACAATATATCACCAGCATAGTTATATGTTAAAAGCATAGTTAATTTCATTTTAGGGAAATAATTAATCTCTATAACATGCCCACCGGTATGAAACCAATATGTATAATAATTGCCATCATCAAAAAATCCTATACCAATATCTTGAAACATAGTTTTAGATACTTCATAAGTATCTTTTGAGAAAAATTTATGGTTTATCAAACAATCTTGAAAAAGTTTTATTGAATTAATATTTAAAGTTAAAGAATCCACCATATCCTTTGGTGTATCAATTGAGATCTTATAATTTTCATTGTTTTGTCCAAACATGGAAACGTTAGAAGTATGACCAAGTTCATAAGAGATTTGGTTAGCATCTAATATATAAGTTGAAACATATTTCATAAAACTCATGGCAGTGATATGTTCAATAATATCTTTAAGTATAAGTAATTCACTAAATGAGAAACCATATAATGCACCAGGTTCTTTAAGTAAGTCATACTGATTAATTGTTTTATAAAATAATCCTAAGTTAACGGTTTGCATTTCATATAAGTAATCTTTTTTTGTTTTTTCTACAATATCAGCATTTTTATATTGATCATTGTTTGCAAGAATACTACTCACATAATCCACGATTTGTGAGTTTCTATGAATCAAGTGTTTAACTTTAACTCTATGACCATGTTTAAAAGAATCAATATAATCACTAACATATGATTCAATATCTAATCTTTTATTTTCTATGAGTTGAAGTGCAGCAATGCATAATAGACTCCAGTTGTATTCACTAAATAAAAACTTAGTTTTTTCACTAAAAGGTATTGTCATTGCTTCATCTTCAAATCCATGAGTAAAAGTGAAGTCAGTATTTCCTTTTTTAATATAGATAGATCCGGAAAATCTATAGTTATCAGCAAGTTTTTTTATTTCATCAATTTTAATATTTAATTTTTTCATGATATCCCCCATTTGTTTTATTTTACAATTTATTATAACATATTGATTCTTATATATTTTTTAACATTTTATATAATATATGTATCAATTATAATTTTTCAGGGGGAGAATCATGAGTAAAAAGTTGTATTGTTATTTTCAGTATTGCTTGAGCATAGGGATAAATATAGCCATCATTTATTAAGTTATCTTGATAACAAACTGAATTTAGGAATAACAACATTTGAAAGTTCATTAGAAAAAAGTATACTAAACCAATCATATGAAACAATATATTATGGATTTATAGATTATATTGAATAACAAAAAACTGGAAAATTGCCAGTTTTTATTTTTGATTAACTCGCTTTAAAAAATCAATCGTTCTATCTTTTTTAGGTTTATTAAATATTTGTTCAGGATCTCCTTCTTCAATAATTTTTCCATCAGCCATGAAAATTACACGATCAGATACCTCTTTAGCAAATCCCATTTCATGTGTTACAATCGCCATCGTCATACCAGCATTTGCCAAATCTTTCATTACAGTTAATACTTCACCAACCATTTCAGGATCAAGGGCGGAAGTAGGTTCATCAAAGAGCATCACATCAGGATTCATTGCGAGTGCTCTAGCGATTGCTATTCTTTGTTTTTGACCGCCAGATAATTGAGCAGGAAAACTATCTATTTTTTCACTGAGCCCAACTCTCTTAAGCAAGACTTTTGCAATCTCTATGGACTCAGATTTATCTTTTTTTAAAACGGTTGTTAAAGAAATTGTAATATTATCTAATACAGTTAAATGTGGGAATAGATTAAAGGATTGAAATACCATACCAATCTTTTGTCTCAAAAGATTGATTGACTTATCTTTAATAGACAAAGGTGTATCTTCAAATATCACATCACCAGAAGTGGGAACTTCCATAAAATTTATACATCTTAACAGAGTTGACTTTCCACTACCACTAGGACCAATGATGGATACAACTTCACCTTTTTTAACAGTAAGGCTTACATCATCAACAGCATGAAGGGTCTCATTAAATGTCTTCGTTAAATGATTGATTTCAATAATGTTATTTACCGTAGGCATAGCGCAATCTCCTTTCAAGTATATTCATCAGTTTAGATAAAGGAATGGTTAACATCATATATAATACGCCAGCAACGATGTAGACTTCAGTAACTCTAAATGTATTTGACTTAATGATGTTCACTTGAAACATTAGTTCAGCAACACCTAAATACATAAAGATGGATGTCTCTTTAATGATGGTGACAAACTCGTTACCTAATGCTGGAATAATATTGTTGATTGCTTGAGGTAATATAATCTTAATCATGGTTTGTTTACTAGACATACCAAGGGATCTGGCGGCTTCTGTTTGGCCTTTATCAACAGCTAAGATTCCAGCACGTATAACTTCACTAATATAGGCAGAAGAATTAATCACTAATGCCACCAAACCTGGAATAAATGATCCCATATCAATACCCATAAATAACATCAATGGTAATTTCATCAATTGATAGATAATGAGTACTTGAACAAGCATTGGTGTACCTCTGATGATTTCAACATAAGCAGTAGCAACACTTTTTAAAGTTTTGTTTTTTGACATACGCATAAAGGCAGGGATTGTTGCCAATATTGCACCTAAAAGTACAGCTAGAAAAGCTAAAATCAAAGTCATGATTAGACCTTGAAGTAGCATTAAAATAGTGCTCTTGTTTAATAAGAAGTCAAAATTTAACTGGTAAATCATTCTGCATAAAGTGCTGAATAGTAATCTATCCAAGCTTGAACTTGTCCAGCAGCAGTTAATTCAGCAATTGTTTCATTAATGATATTTAGCAATGCGGTATTACCTTTTTGAACGGCAACTGCATTACCAGAATAAGCACAATCGACATCAAAGGCGATCATCAAGTCTGAGTATTCGGTAGTAATATAAGTCTCAGCAACTGTCTTTTCAGATAATAGTGCCTGGATATTATTATTGCTTAAATATTCATATAAAGTACTTAAATCTTGTAGATACAGGGCTGTCGATTTTGGTGTTTCATCTTGAAGTATGTATGATTGCAAGCTACCAGTTTGAGCACCGACTTTAACAGTTGCTAAATTTACGTCAGCAATTGTTTTATATTTATTAGCATCAGCAGTTTTAATTACAGCAACTTGATCATTATCACCAGAAAGATAAGGTGTAGAAAAATCTACTATTTTCATACGATCAGGTGTTGGTGTGATTGCTGCAATCGTAAAATCAGCCTTACCATCTTGTATATCAGTAATCAAGAAATCAAAGCCTTTATGAACAACTTTTAGATTTTTTCCAGCCTTAAGTGCGATTGCTTTAGCGATTTCAATATCGACACCTTCAACATAATTTCCATCTTTGCTGATGATCACATTTTCAAATGGAGGATAATCCGCTGATGTTTCCATCACCAAAAATTCATCAAAACTTTCATCTAAAACAAACTCAAATACATTTGTTGATACGCCACTGTCACATGCTGCTAATGAGATTGCAGCCACTAAAGTTAATAAACCTAATAATATTTTCTTCATTTTCTTTTTTCTCCTTTAATTTAAATAAAAAAGTCTGATCAACAGACTTTGAAGTTTACAAGGACATGTTCCAGCCCTTGATAAAGAAAATAAAAAAAATATCTTCTATACTCAAGGACCATGAACTGTCAAGTAACGAAGATAAACATCTAACGTATACTCAAGGACTAGAATCATTAAGCATACATTTTTAATAAACATATACTCAAGGACTATATTCATAGCCTATCTTGGAATTTCCAAAGCTGCTTTGCTTTGTTATGGATAAATGGTATCATTTAAAAAAAATAATTGCAAACATATTTTCACATTTTTTAGTGAAAACGTTATTACAATTTTGCTATATCATTTTATGATATAAAAAAAGAATAAAAAAGTTAATTAAAAAGGTCGAACGTGTTAAAATATGAATATAATACATCTTATCGGAGGAATTCAAATGAGTTCAACATACATACTAGTTACAGATTCATGTAGCGATTTAACCGTAAATCAAGTAAAAGAAATGGATTTAAAGGTTGCTCCATTATCTGTTGAAATCAAAGGACAATCATTTCATCACTATCCAGATGAAAGGAACCTAAGCATCAAATCATTTTATGAAGATATGAGGAATAAAGAAGTTGCCAAGACTTCACTGATCAATGTTGGAGAGTTCATCGAATTTTTCACACCATTTCTTAAAGAGGAAAAAGATATTCTTTATGTGGGTTTCTCATCTGCACTTTCAGGCACTGTTCAGTCTGCACGACTTGCAGCTGAAACATTGAAAGAAGATTTTCCTGATCGTAAAATTGTTGTCATTGATTCATTATCTGCATCAATGGGTGAAGGGTTACTTGTATATTATACTTACTTGCAAAAACAATCTGGTAAATCAATCGAAGAGGTTAGAGATTGGGTTGAAGCTCATAAACTTAATTTAGTCCACCTATTTACAGTTAATGATTTAGGGGTTCTTAAACGTGGAGGTAGACTTTCAGGTGCGCAAGCATTTGTAGGTTCACTTCTAAAAGTAAAACCTGTATTACACGTTTCAGATGAAGGTAGATTGGTTCCAGTAAAGAAAACACGTGGACGTAAGACTTCACTCATTACATTAGTTAATATGATGAAAGAACAAATTGAAAAACCCGAAGAACAAACAATATTCATTTCTCATGGTGATGATGAAGAAGATGCAAAATTCACTGCAGAACTTATTCAACAAGAGATTGGTGTTAAAGAAATAATATTTGGTATGATTGGTCCAGTTATTGGTGCACACTCAGGTCCAGGTACAATTGCGGTATTTTTTATGGGAAATTATCGTTAAAATATAAAAAAATAAGCCATTCTTGAAATGTAAATGTTTTCAAGAAATGGCTTTTTCTATGAAAATAAAATGTAAATGGTATAATGGTTATGGAAAAAAAGAATAGGAGTTTTATAAATTATGATTAGAAAGACAAAAATTGTTTGTACAGTTGGTCCATCTATTGATAACGAAGTTATGATTGGTAAAATGATCGACGCTGGTATGAACGTTACAAGACTAAATTTCTCTCATGCAAATCACAAAGAACATGGCGACAGAATTGCAATGATCAGAAAAGTAGCAAAAGAAAAAGGTAAGTTTATTGGTGTCTTAGCAGATACTAAAGGTCCAGAAATTCGTTGTGGACAATTTGAAAATGGTGGCGTTGAATTCAAAAAAGGTGATATCGTAGAAGTTCATAAAGAAGACATCTTAGGCACTCATGAAAAATTCCATATCGACTGCGATGAATTATATGAAGATATCTCAATTGGCGATTACTTATTAATCGACGATGGTAAAATGAGACTTAATGTTGTTGGTGTTTCAGAAGGCGTTATCACTTGTGAAATCAACAACCCAGGTATGATTAAAACTCGTAAGGGTGTTAATGTACCAAACGTTAAACTATCAATGCCATTTATCTCTGAAAAGGACTATTCAGATTTAGTATTCGTAGCTGAACAGGGCGTTGACATGATTGCTCTATCATTTGTTAGACGTAAGGAAGATGTTTTAGAAGTTCGCGAAATCATGAAAAAAGCTGGCAAACCATATATTGAATTAATTGCTAAAATTGAAAACCAAGAAGGTGTTGATAACTTAGAATCAATTTTAGAAGTATCTGACGGTGTTATGGTTGCTCGTGGAGACTTAGGTGTTGAAGTTTCAACTCAATTAGTTCCACTATATCAAAAGAGAATTATTAAATTAGCTAACGAAAAAGGCAAACCGGTTATCACTGCTACACACATGCTGGAATCAATGACTCATTCTCCAAGACCTACACGTGCCGAAGCATCTGACGTTGCAAATGCAATCTTAGATGGTACTGATGGCATCATGTTATCAGGAGAATCAGCTGCTGGGGATTATCCAATTGAAGCTGTTCAAACTATGGATACAATTGCTAAAGCAATCGAAAACAATATTCCATATGATAAAATTTTAGATCGTTCAATCGAAACTCAACAAGGCACAGTAAACGATGCTATCGGTATTGCAGTTGCTCAAACAGCATTAGCATTAGATAATGTAGTTGCTGTCATTGCATTCACTGAAAGTGGTGGTACTGCAAGACGTATTTGTAAATTTAGACCATCGGTACCTATTCTAGCGATTACTGATCACTTAGATACTTGCTATCGTTTAGCATATTATAATGGTGTATTTCCTGCTTATAGAGAAGACGTTACAGATTATACTAAATATGATAGTGTAGCAGTTGAAGTTGCCAAAGCAAATGGATTTACTTCAGGTCAACAAATCATTATCACTTCAGGTTGGGCACAACAACACGGTACAACAAATTCATTAAGAATTATTACAATCCCTGAATAAGATAAGTATTAACAAAATGATAAGATGTTGATGGACAATAAAAAGTCTGTTAGCATCTTTTTTTATAATAAAATATGTTAAAATAGACCTAATCATTTATAGAAAGAAGGATTTTATTATGCCAAATAAGACATTATTAACTAAATTAGCTAAATTAGCAGTTGTTGTTGGTGCAAACGTTCAAGAAGGACAAAACGTAGTTGTTCGTTCATCTACAGAAACTGTTGAAATTGCAAGAGAACTTGCACATCAAGCATATCTTGCTGGTGCAAAACAAGTATTTCTATTATGGACAGATGAATTCATCTCAAAAGATTATTTAACTTTTGCAAGTGATGAAACAATCACTGAAATTCCTGAGTATTTAATAGCACAATATAAACATTTTGTAGATACAAATGCAGCATTCATTTCAGTTTCATCGCCAATTCCTGGACTGCACAAAGAAGTTGATCCTGAAAAATCATCTAAGTCAATGGTTGCATCAAGCAAGGCACTTAAATTTTGGAGAGAACATATGATGGGTAACCAGTCACAATGGACAATTATTGCAGCACCAAATCCAATTTGGGCAAAACAAGTATTCCCTAAATTAAGTGAAGAAGAAGCTGTTGAAACACTATGGAAAAAAATCTTCGATGCAAGTCGTGTCTATGAAGATTCTGACCCAGTTAATGAATGGAAGAAACACAACGAGCAATTATTAGCACATAACAAAGTTTTAAATGATTTAAATTTTGATTATTTGAAATTTAAAAATAGTATTGGTACGAATTGTATTGTAAAACTAGTCCAAGATCACATTTGGGCCGGTGGTGGTGAAGTTGCTTTTAATGGTACTTACTTTAACCCAAATATACCAACAGAAGAAACATTCACGATGCCTTTTAAATTTGGTACAGAGGGTAAAGTTGTATCTACTAAACCGCTTAACTATCAAGGCAAACTTATTGAAAACTTTTGGTTAGTATTTAAAGAAGGTCGTGTTGTTGAATTTGGTGCTGAAAAAGAAGAAGCAACTTTAAAGGCATTATTAGATACTGATGATGGAAGTAGATATATTGGAGAAATTGCACTAATTTCTCATGATTCTCCAATATCAAATACAAATATTTTATTCTTAAATACATTATTTGATGAAAACGCATCTTGTCATATGGCGCTTGGTCGTGCATATCCAATGAACATCAAAGGTGGTATTGGTGCACCACTTGAAGAACTTGAAAAACGTGGTTATAATAATTCAATGAATCATGTTGATTTCATGTTTGGAAACAAAGATATGGAAATTGTTGGTGTCACTCATGATGGTAAAGAAGTAAAAGTATTTGAAAACGGTAATTTTGTAATTTAAGGTATAAAAACAGGGTCGTATTGCACAATACGGCCTTTTTTTGTGGAAATTACACCTATTATATATTATAATAGAGTCGTTATGAAGGAGTGATTATATGATGAATAAAGTAGAAATAGAGCTTTTTGCAAAGTTCAAGTTTATATCGCAAATGAAGGCTAATCCGTCGCAGGATAAATTAGCTTTTTTAAGTGCGAAAGTAGATTTAGAAAAGAATAGATATGTATATGATCTATATAAGATTGAGAATTATAAAATGGCGAAACTTATACAAATTAAAGATAGTTCATCGTTTATTTGGGAAAGTGATGATACAATCTTATTTCCATACACTAAAAATAAATCAGAAGAAAGGTTAAAAGATGATTTATATACGATTTATTACAGATACTATTTACAAACAAGTAAGATAGAAAAAGCATATGAGTTTCCCTTTCCGGTAACTATTATTAAATCCCTTGGTGATACTTTAGTGCTTCAAACTAGCATTAATGAGAAGGATGAACAACTATTTAACAGCAATGATAAGAATAGAAAGGCTTATTTAAAACAAAGAAAATTGGATGTTTTATACGAAGATATCGATAAGATTCCTTTTTATTTCAATGGTAGAGGTTTTATTAATGATTCAAGATCAATGATTTATTTATATGATGGCAAAACAAAGAAGCTCACACGTATAACTAATCCTGGTTTAGAAGTATCACAAGTTTTAATCAGTGATGATAATAAAAGAATTTATTATATTGCGCAACCTATTGAAGGATTACGTGTCATGTATGATAATGTGTTTTACTATGATATTGAAACAAATAAAACTGAAGTTCTATACGATAAAAAAGAGTATAGCATTTCATTTATACAATTCTTAAATAAAAAATTAATCTGTGCTGCTAATGATCATAAGTTATATGGTTTAAATCAAAACGATGATTTCTTTGAAATTGAAAATGGTGATTTAAAGTTGTTTGCTGAATTTGGATATTCAATTGGCAACAGTATTGGATCGGATGTTAGACTTGGTGAACAAGGTCAAGTCGTTAAGCAGAAAGATCGTATCGTGTTTATTTCAACACGTAATACACACTGTGAATTAAAAGCTTTACACTGTGATGGAACAACTGAAACGCTATTTAGTGCAAAGGGCTCTATTGAAGGATTAACGATTGTTGAAGATAAACTTTATTTCGTTGGTCAATTAAAACAAAGACTTCAAGAAATATATGCATTTAATCATGGTCGAGATCAACAGCTAACTAGATTAAACTATCGAACAATTAAAGACTATTATATTGCTAAACCTAAGAAGTATAGTATTAGTGATAAAGACCGTGAAGTTACTGGATACGTGCTTTTTCCATATGATTTCGATAAAGAAAAAACATACCCAATGATTCTAGATATTCACGGTGGGCCAAAAACTGTATATGGTGCAATCTATTATCATGAGATGCAATATTGGGCAAGCCAAGGATATGTGGTAGTATATTGTAACCCAAGAGGCTCTGATGGGAAAGGTGATGAGTTTGCTGATATCAGAGGTAAATATGGCACGATTGACTATGATGATATCATTGAGTTTTTAGATTATATTTTAAAACGAGTACCTCAAATTGATCCAGCACGTCAGTTTGTTACTGGTGGATCTTATGGTGGATTCATGACAAATTGGATTATTGGACATACCGATCGTTTTAAAGCTGCCGTATCACAAAGAAGTATTTCAAATTGGTTATCTTTTTTTGGAACGTCTGACATTGGATTCTATTTTGCTAAAGATCAAACTGCTGCAACACCTGTTGATGATATTGATCTTATGTGGCAACAATCACCACTAAAATATGCAAATAATGTTAAAACACCAACACTGTTTATTCATTCAGACGAGGATTACAGATGTCCAATTGAGCAAGCGATGCAGTTTTATAGTGTATTAAAGTATAAAGGTGTGGATAGTAAACTTGTATGGTTTAAAGGCGAAACACATGAACTTTCCCGAGGCGGTAAGCCACTAGCACGTATAAAACGATTAAGGGAAATTACGGAATGGTTTGAAAAGTATTAATGAAACATTAAAAATATGGTAAAATATATGATACATAAAGAAACAAAAGGGGGCATATTATGACAGAATGGTTTAACGCATTATCAGGTTATGGACAAGTCTTATTCATCGTAGCAATTACGGCAACATTTATCATGGTTATTTTTATCATTTTAATGTTAATTGGATTTGATAATTCAGAATTTGATGGTATTGACGATTTAAGTATGGACATGGATGTAGATATTGATGTGGATGCTGATTTTGATTTAGATTCTATCAATGACGAGCCATTGTCATCAATCGGAGGTTTAAAAATACTCACCATACGTGGGATTTTAGCATTTTTAAGTATGGGATCGTGGACAACATTATTATTTATTGATATCGTTCATCCTTTAATTGCGACTCTCATTGGTCTTGTTGTAGGTTTCATATCTGCATATTTACTTGCATTAGCACTTAAACAAGCGATGAAATTGGAATCATCTGGTAATATTGATTACAGAAAAGCAATTGGTAAAGAAGCAATTGTATATTTACGTGTACCTAAAGAAAATGGTGGTAAAGGTAAAGTTAATCTGGTATTAGATGGCAGATTTGTTGAAATCCAAGCAATCACTAAAGGTTCAGAAGATTTAAAAGTTAATCAAGAAGTAAAAATTGTTGGTCTTTATGATCAAACAACATTAGTCGTAGAAAAAACTAATAAATAAAATTAACTGGTTATATTCAGTTGAAATCATAAAAGGAGAAGAGTAAAAATGGAGTTAGAAGCAATTATGGGCATTGTTGTTACAGTAGTAATCATATTATTCATGGTATTGATTCTTATTGTATCTCGAATTAAGAAATGTCCATCAGACAAAATTTTAGTAGTTTACGGTAGTATTAAGAGTAAAGATGGAGTGAGTATGTCAGCAAACTGTATTCACGGTGGGGTAAAATTTATTTGGCCATTTATCCAAGCTTACCAGTTTCTTGATTTGACACCAATGTCAATTCAAGTAGATTTGGTTAATGCACTCTCTAGACAAAATATTCGTATTGATGTACCATCTAGATTTACTGTTGCTATCTCTACTGAACAAGGTGTTATGCAAAATGCTGCAGAACGTATGTTGGGGTTAAGACTTGGAGAAATTCAAGAATTAGCAAAAGATATCATTTTCGGACAATTAAGATTAGTCGTAGCAACAATGGATATCGAAGAAATTAACACTGATAGAGATAAATTCTTGGAAGCTGTAAGTGGTAACGTAGAATCTGAACTAAAGAAGATTGGGTTAAGACTTATCAATGTTAACGTTACAGATATCAGCGATGAATCTGGTTATATTGAAGCGCTAGGTAAAGAAGCTGCTGCTAAAGCAATCAATGATGCTAAGAAGAGCGTTGCTGAAAAGACTCGTGATGGTTCTATTGGTGAAGCTGAAGCCGTAAGAGATCAAAGAGTTCAAGTAGCATCAGCAAATGCAATTGCAATCGAAGGTGAAAATAAATCATTAGCTGATATCTCTAAGACAAATGCAAATCGTCGTGAAATTGAAGCTGAATCATTAAGAAGAGCAACTGTAGCTGAAAAAACTGCAGAAGCTAAGGCTAAAGAAGAAGCTTATGTTGCTGAACAAAATGCGGAAATTGCACGTGCTAGTCGTGAAAAAGCAACTTTGGAAGCAGATGTTATCGTTAAGTCTCAAATTGATAAACAAAAACGTGAAATTGAAGCGGAAGCTGCTGCTGAAGTATTAAGACGTGAAGCAAGAGGACATGCAGATGCAATCTTTGCTAAATTAGATGCTGAAGCTCGTGGTAGTTATGAAATTTTATCTAAACAAGCAGAAGGTTTCAAAAAATTGGTTGAATCCGCTGGAGATAATCCGGAAAAAGCTGTTCAATTACTAATTGCAGATAAATTAGAACAATTAGTTGAAATTCAAGTTAAAGCAATCCAAAATCTTAAATTTGATAAGATTACTGTTTGGGATTCTGGTTCGAAAGATGGGTCTTCATCTACAGCTAATTTTGCACAAAATTTGATGAAATCAATTCCACCAATGAATGAATTATTCAATATGGCTGGAATGGATTTGCCTAAATTCTTAGGCGCTAAACAAGCCGAAGATGCAGAAGTTAGTGAAGAAAAAGTTATTGAAGCTAAACCAGAAGCAAAGGAACAAGCGAAAAAAGATAAGAAATAATTATTGATTAAACATTAAACACCTGGTTCTCAGGTGTTTTTTTGTTTGCTTGATTTCTTGTTTTTTTGACCAACCAATATTATAATGAAAGTAAATTAGAAGAAAAGGGGATATAATCATGTGGTTTTTTAAGAAAAACAAGGCACGTAAAGAAGCAAAGAAAGAACTTCAAAGAGTAGAAACTTTAAAAGGAGTGGAAAAAGCTCCAGTTAAACCGGTTCAAGAGCCAATAGAAAAGGTGGCTAAGAGAGAAGATCCAAAGCCAGTTAAAGATATTAAACCTGCACCTAAACCAGTACCAGAACCAAAGAAGGAAGAACCAAAACCAGTTGTGAAGGAGACCACATCTAAAAAAGTAGTGTCAAAACCTGTATCAAAAACTGAAGAACCTGAAAAAAAAGACAAAGCTGCAAAATATCATGTCTCACAAAATAAAAAGGAAGGCACGCCACACTTCAAGGAATGGCGTGTTAGAAAAGAAGGTTCTAACAAGACAATTAAGTTTTTTGACACGCAAGCTGAAGCAATTGATTATGCTAAAGAATTAGCAGATAATCAAGATTCATCAATAGTTATTCACAAAGTTGATGGTACTTTAAGAAAGCAAGATTATTCGAAAAAATAAGTACAAAATAAGTATAATATACCGCGCGATAGTCTTTGATTAATAAGTAATCCTATGTTATGTTATACACTGAAAAAAAAGAAGCATGAGCTTCTTTTTTTTATTTGGTAAGTATGATACAATATCATGTAGACTAAATAGTTAGAAGGACTTTTTATGGATGTTTTTTTATTTGCGTTAAACGCTATTTTACCGATTATAATATTATTTTTATTTGGATATTTTCTTAAGCAAATTAAGTTTCTTGATAAATTGTTTTTTGCTCAATTAAATAAATATATTTTTAGAATAGCACTACCAGTCTTGTTATTTTATAATGTGTATTCAGTAAGTAGTTTAGACAATATTAACTGGATGGTTATTGGTTTTTCAATTGCTTCACTATTTATTATATTTTTTCTGGGATTATTATCTGTTATATTCTTTATTAAAGATCCAAAACAAAAAGGCGTTATTCTTCAAAGTTCCTTTAGAGCAAATTTTGCTTTAATTGGTATGCCACTTGCACAAGCTTTAGGTAGTGAAACGGCGCTATCAGTGATTTCAATTTTATTTGCATTTGCAATTCCTATTACAAACACTTTAGCGGTGATAAGTTTATCAATGTTTCAAAAAAATGAAACTGGAAAAGTTGATCCCTGGGCAATTTGTAAGAATGTAATTAAAAATCCATTAATTATTGGTGTATTAGTGGGATTGTTATCGGTCTATATTAGATCATTTATTCCAACTGAACTGGTTAATGGTGAAGCAGTTCATGTATTTACAATTCAAAGTAATACTCCATTTTTGTATAAGGTCATTGATTGGATTGCACATACTGCAACGCCTATGGCACTAATTGCACTTGGCGGACAGTTTGAAATTTCTAAGGTTACGAAATTAAAAAATCAAATTATCTTTGGTACATTATGGAGAATTGTATTAGCACCAGGATTAGTACTTGTTGCAGCGTATTTCCTATCGTTAAGATATAATGATTTTGATGGTGTATTTCCTGCGTTCATCGCATTATTTGCATCCCCAGTTGCAGTATCGTCGGTGATTATGGCATCTGAGATGGATAATGATGAACAACTGGCGGGTCAGCTCGTCGTTTGGACATCAATAGGTTCGGTTATAACATTATTTATTATCATAGTTGCTTTGAGAAGCTTAGGCGTATTATAAAAAAAGAGCAGAGATTTAATCTCTACTCTTTTCTTTTAGACTTAATTCGTCACTTACGACAGTGACAGCATAACTGTGATGTGGAAGAAGTTCTCCCTCAATCATCTTAGTCGCGATAAACGTTTCTATCATACGTTGAATGAATCGTTTAAGTGGTCTAGCACCATATTCATCATTGAAACCATGTTTAATCACATATTTTTCTACTGTGTCATCGAATGTGAGTTCGATATTTTTTTCTTTAAGTCTAAAACTCAAATCACGTAAAAGTTTTTCTGCTATCTTAACTTGAACAGGAAGTCCGAGTGGATTGAAAATGATTTGTTCATCAATACGGTTTAAGAACTCAGGTTTAAATTTTGTTTTAACTAGTTGCGATACCTTTTCTTTAGCATCAAGATCATTGGATAATAAAAGTTCACTACCAATATTAGATGTCATGATAATAATTGTGTTTTTAAAGTCAACGGTACGGCCTTGGTTATCAGTAAGTCTGCCATCATCTAAGATTTGAAGAAGAATATTGAATATTTCTGGATGTGCTTTTTCAACTTCATCAAATAAAACGATAGAATAAGGTTTACGTCTGACTGCTTCAGTTAACTGACCACCTTCATCATAACCAACATATCCTGGAGGAGAACCAATAAGTCTTGCAACACTATGAGACTCCATATATTCACTCATATCAATTCTAACAATTTGATGTTCGCTGTCAAATAGGTTTTCTGCTAGTGCTCTAGCAACTTCAGTTTTACCGACACCGGTAGGACCTAAGAATAAGAAAGAACCAATTGGTCTATTCTCATCTTTAATACCTGCGCGTTGTCTGATGATAGCATCACTAATTAATCTTAGGGCATGATCTTGACCAATAACTCGTTGTTTCAGTGCTTCTTCTAAGTGTAGAAGTTTTTCTTTATCACCAGACATAAGTTTTGATACTGGGATTCGTGTCCATTTAGATACAATTTCAGCAATGCTTTCTTCACTTACTACTTCAGTTAGTAGTTTATCTTCACCAGTAGTTTCATTTGACATATCATTAATTTCTTTTTCTAGAGCTGGTATCTTTGAATATTGCAATTCAGCAGCTTTTGAATAGTTATTATCATTAAGTGCGTTTTGTAAATTATTTCTCAAGGTTTCTAGTTCATTTTTCTTAGACTTGATTTTATTGAGATGATCTTTTTCCTCTTCCCAACGTTTACGCAAATCTTTATCTTTAACTTTTAATACTTTAATCTCATCTTTGATTTTAGACAATCGCTCTTTTGAAATAGGATCTGTTTCTTTATCAAGAGCCGTTTTCTCTATTTCTAATTGCATGATTTTTCTTGTCACATCATCTAATTCAACGGGCATAGAATCTATTTCCATACGAATAGAAGCACATGCTTCATCAATTAAATCAATAGCCTTATCAGGTAAGAACCGGTCTGATATATATCTATTTGAAAGTGTTGCTGCAGCAATAATTGCTGGGTCTGATATATGAACACCGTGGTGAGCTTCAAATCTTGATTTTAAGCCTCTTAGTATACTGATTGTGTCTTCTAAAGTGGGTTCGTTAATTAATACTTTTTGGAATCTTCGTTCAAGCGCACTGTCTTTTTCAATATATTTTCTGTATTCATTTAAAGTAGTTGCACCAACACAGTGTAATTCACCACGAGCAAGCATCGGTTTTAGCATATTAGATGCATCCATTGCTCCATCAACACGACCAGCCCCAACAATGGCATGGATTTCATCAATAAACATGATAATCTCACCGTTGGAATCTTTAACCTTGTTTAATACAGCTTTCAGTCTGTCTTCAAACTCACCTCTAAATTTAGCACCAGCGACAAGTGAAGCCAAATCAAGTTCATATATAATTTTATTTTGTAATCCTAGTGGAACATCCTTATCAACTATACGTCTCGCAAGTCCTTCAACGATTGCTGTTTTACCAACACCAGGTTCACCGATGAGTACAGGATTATTTTTTGTTTTTCTAGACAGGATTTTGATTACTCTACGAATTTCGTCTTCACGACCAATAACAGGATCAATTTTTCCTTTACGAACTTCTTCAACAATATTTCTTCCGAATTTTTCTAAAATTTTAGGATCATTATTATAATCATCCATTTGTGTAAAATTCATATATATACCTCCTTTTGGCAGTCCATACTACCAATTGCCAACCATATTATATGTCAACATTTTGGCACTGTCAACAGTTAAGTGCTAAAATGTTAGAAAAACGACAATTATGTTATAATATCGAAAAGAGTTATATGGTAATAAAAGTTTTATTTGCTTATCTTGGCAATATATGTCGGCCACCAATGGCAGAAGCAATCTTCAAACATCGAATAAAAGAAGAGAATTTAGATTAAGACATTTACATAGAGTCAAGAGCGACTTCAAGTTATGAGGAGGGTAATCCAGTACATCCGGGAACAAGGCGTGTCCTTAACAAGTTATCTATTGATACAAAAGGTATGTACTCTCAAAAGATAACAAACTCAGATTTTGAAACATTTGATTATATCATAGGTATGAATCAAGACAATGTTGATGATCTTAAACGCATGAATGCTAAACATCAAAACAAGGCTTATTTATATTTAGATATCAATGATTTTATCAAAGATAAATCTATACCTGATCCTTATTATTCAGGTTATTTTAATGAGACATATCAATGCATTTTAAGTGGTATTACTTTATGGATTGAAAAGTTTAAATCAGAACTACAAAATTGATTGACAATTTAGTCTAAAAACGTGTATAATGATATAGCGCAATAAGGCCTCATAGCCAAGTGGTAAGGCAAGGCACTGCAACTGCCTGATCATCGGTTCAAATCCGTTTGAGGCCTCCATATGTGTTTAACACCTGTTTAACAGGTGTTTTCTTTTTGTTAATACTCAAAATTATATTTTAACATTTATGATATAAATATAGGTAGACGAGCATGGATATAAGATTGTAAATAGGGAGGCATATTTAGAAGAAATAATTTCTAATAATATTGTATATAATGAGACAATAATATACAAAATAGAACGTATGAAAAATTTTAGTGCAATGTTTTATTGAGGGTATGCCTAAAAATCTATGTTGATCTTTAGAAATTTCATATAAATACAATAGAATTTCTCGCACTAACAGAAAAAATTGTTGCATTCATATACTATAATGTATTTGGTAAGAAATATGGTGATGATATGAAAAGTCCAAAGAAAAAAGATATCATTTTGGAATACATAAAAACTAACTATGATAAGAAAACACTTATATTTTTAAATGGTATCTATAAGATATTTATAGAAGTTAGCCAAGGGACAATTAGATCCTTATTTAAACACTCTAGTGACTATGGTATCTTAGAAAAAGTGAATAATGATGTATATGCTCTGCCCAATACGGAGAGCGATTTAGGTAAAGCTACCGTTTATGTGTCGGATGTTATTGAAAATAAATGTATCCGAAACGAAAAAGGTGAGAGAATAGGGTATATCAGTGGCATAAACTTTTCAAATCAAATAGGTCTCACATGTCGAATGTGTTTCTGGATTAATCTAATTGCATAGAAATTGTTAAGTATCTAAATATTGATAGGGATTAATAGGAATTATGATATATATTTATACATGTAGATTACCAAATATGCATAATATGAGTAAAAACAGTTAATTGTTAGTATGTAAAAGGCGAAATGTGATACAATGTTTATGCGAAAGAGGGAGTATTTATGGCGAAAACATTAATATTTGACTTTGATGGAACGATTGCTAATACAAAAGAGTTCGCATATCATGTATACACAAAAGTCACAGAACAATATAATATAAAACAATTATCAGAAGATGAATTTGACCATTTAAAGACTTTATCACTTATGGATAAATTTAGAGCTCATGATGTATCACTGTTTAAATTACCTAGAATTGCGAGACGTACACGTACTGCTATATCTCATGTAATGAACGAGATTGAACCATTTGACGGTATGATTGAATTACTCAAAAAATTAAAAAAAGAAGGCTATAGATTATTTATAGTTTCTTCAAATAGTGAAAATAATATTAGAGTCTTTACCAATCAGTATGATTTAGATATTTTTGATCAAATATATGGTCGGGCAAAATATTTAAAGAAAGAAAAGATACTTAAGAAGTTATTGAAGAAATATGATCTTACCACTGATGATGTTATCTATATTGGTGATGAAACAAGAGATATTTTATCATGTCATAGAATAAATATGAAGATAGCCAGCGTATCTTGGGGCTTTGATGATAAATCAATATTAGAATCTGATAATCCTGATTTTTTAGCAGAAAACGTCCAAAGTTTAGAAAAGATACTATTACAAAACTAAAAAGGTGGACAATCAGGAATCAATATGTTAAAATAGCATGAAATTTGAATAACTGTAAATTAAGAGGCTGCATACATTAATAGTACTGAAGAGGGAAAGGAATGTGTGCCGAAGTATTTAATTTAAATACTGGGCATATGTTTAATAGACATATGACTGTTCTCAACCGTTGCCCAATGGTTGAAGATTGCGCTTATTTACGGAAGGGCAGAAGCGTTTGTTTATATAACCATGGCTTTTGCCGTGGTTTTTATTTTTGCAAAAAGGAATGATGAATATGAATGAAATGCATGGATATCCAATAAAAGACAATCAATTAACAATCGGTAAGTTTACAGCAAACCAATTAGTTAGAGAGTTTAAAACACCACTTTATGTCATGGATGAGGCTAGAATGATTAAAAATATGAAGAAGATAAAATCATATTTTAAGCATGATGGTATTAAAACAGAAGTTATTTTTGCTGGTAAAGCTTTTCTTGTCAAAGAAATGGCTAAACTTGTAAAAAAACAAGATTTATCACTTGATGTTGTTTCAATTGGAGAACTTTATACGGCGATTCAAGCTGATTTTGATCCAGAACGTATATTTTTCCATGGGAACAATAAAACGCGCGAAGAAATAGAATTTGCGCTATCTCATAACGTGGGAACCATTGTTGTTGACAACGAAGAAGAGTTTTCATTACTATGTGATATTAATTATAAATATAAACCTGACTTATTGCTAAGAATTAATACAGGTGTGGAAGCTCATACGCATGAATATATTAAAACAACTCACCACAATTCTAAATTTGGTGTGTCTACGTTTGACAATAATACGATTAAGCTTATCAAAAAAATGGATGCATCTGATTTTGATTTCAAAGGTATTCATGCACATATTGGTTCGCAAATCTTTGAAATTAAGAGCTTTAGAGATCATGCGATTGAGATGATTGATTTTGCTAGAAAAGTAAAAGATGAAGTTAATGTTGATATTAAATATATCAATCTTGGTGGAGGGTTTGGCATTAAGTATACAAAAGAGGATAATGTACCACCACTTGAAGAAATGTTAGAAGATGTTGTTCATACAGCATATGAAGAGATTAAAAAACAAAATTTAAACATAGAAAAACTAATGATTGAACCTGGTCGCTCAATTGTAGCTGATGCAGGCATCACACTTTATACTGTTGGTAGTGTAAAAACGACTTATGGCAAAAAGAATTATGCCTTTGTCGATGGTTCTATGGCTGATCATATGAGAACTGCGCTATATAAAGCAAAATATGAAGCTGTTATTGCGAATCGTGTTGAAGGAGAAAACTCGAAAGTTTATACGATTGCAGGTAAAGCTTGTGAGTCAGGTGATGTGATCATTCATGATATAACGTTACCAGAAGTAAAAAAACAAGATTTACTGGCAGTATTTACAACAGGTGCTTATCATTATTCAATGGCGTCTAACTACAATCGCTTATTAAAACCAACTGTTGTATTTGTTAATAAAGATTATGCACGTGTTGTTGTTAAGAGAGAAACATTGGATGATTTAGTCAGAAATGATATATAGGAATAACAAAATGAAAACAATAGTTATGAAATTTGGTGGCAGTTCAGTTCAATCAATTATGCATATGCAAAACGTTGCAGACCGAGTGATTGCTAAAAAAGAAGAGGGTTATGAAGTTGTCGTTGTATTATCAGCAATGGGAAGAACGACAAATCAACTTTTAGACTTGGCAAAACAGGTAACTAAGTATCCATCAAAAAGAGAAACCGACATGTTAATATCTACAGGAGAACAAGTGTCAATCTCGCTCTTCACAATGATATTAAAAGCACGAGAAATTGATGCAGTCGCACTTACAGGATTGCAAGCTGGTATTAAAACGTTTGGTGAACATATGAATAATAAAATCAATGATATTGACACATCGTTAATTGAAAGTCATTTAGAGCAAAAACAAATTGTTGTTATTGCTGGTTTTCAAGGGGTTAACGATTTAGGAGATATTACTACACTTGGGCGAGGTGGCTCAGATACATCAGCGGTTGCTGTAGCTTCAAAACTTCAATGTGATTGTGATATATACACCGATGTTGATGGTATTTATACAGCGGATCCAAGAATTTTTCCAAATGCAAAAAAACTTTCAGCAATCAGTTATGAAGAAATGAAAGAAATGGCGTTTTTAGGAGCTAAGGTTATGGAGCCGAGATCCATTGAAATAGCACATCAAAATCATGTAAAGATCTACGTAGCTTCATCCTTAACAAAGGAGAAAGGTACATATATAATGGAGGAAACCATGTTAGAAAAACAAATAATTACAGGACTTTCAGTAAGTGATAAAGTCATGATGGTTACTTTGCGTAAAGTGCCTAATGAAATTCATATTGTTGCAGATTTATTTATGAAGCTTGCACAAAATGATGTCAATGTTGATATGATTACACAATCACCATCGACTTCATCTTTTATCAATGTTTCATTTACTGCAGGTGCTAATGATTTTAATCAAATTAATGAAGTTTTGGATAAACTAATAAAAAATCATCCATCAATAGAAATTATTATAGATGATCAAGTGGTCAAAGTATCCGTTGTTGGACAAGCGATGAGACATCAATCAGGGGTTGCAGCTGAATTATTTCAAGTGCTCGCACAAAATGATATTGAGTTTAAACTTGTCACAACTTCAGAGATTAGTATTTCGTATACAATCTCTAAAGAATTAAAAGATAAAGCAATTTTAGCTATTGCTCAAGCCTTTAATCTAGGTGATGAAAATGAATAAATTATATAAATATCAAGCAACAGGAAATGATTTTATATTATTTTCATTTACACCACAAGATCCATCACAATTTGCCCTTAAAGTATGTGACCGTCATTTTGGTATTGGTGCTGATGGCATTATGTATCCATCAAAATCTAAAATTGCTGATATCAAGATGAATTATTACAATAATGATGGAACGATTGCACCGATGTGCGGTAATGGCATAAGATCATTTGCTAAGTTTTTATATGATCAAAAATTATTTTATTCAGATGTTATTGAAATTGAAACCTTAGCAGGTGTGATGATTGTAAAAAGAGATGGAGATTTATTTGAAGTAGATTTAGGCAAACCGGTTACTCAATTAAAATATCCTGATATTGATGGTATTCAGTTAGAATTGAAACCCTATAAGCTTCAAGTCAAAGATAATGAAGTTGAAGCTTATGTGTTTAATCAAGGTACACTACATACCATCGTTTATGTTGAAGACGTGAATCAATTTGATGATATAGCAAACGCCCTATGTCATCATCCATTTTTTCCAAAACGAAGTAATATCAATTTTGTGAAAGTTTTAGATGATGAGCATCTAGAGATTAAAACATATGAGCGTGGTGTCGGCTGGACATTATCATGCGGAACAGGTAGTTCGGCATCAGGGTATTTATCATATTATTTAGGTAAGACTAAGAATATGATAGAAGCCATTATTCCAGGTGGGAGACTGTGGATTAGAGTTTGCAATGAAAATGTGTTCTTAAAGGGCTCTGCTCAATTTATTGCTGGTATTGAAATGGAGATAGAATTATGAAAAAATACAATGTAGCTATTGTAGGTGCAACTGGTCTTGTAGGACAAACATTTAGAATAGTTTTAGAGGAAAGAGCGTTTCCTATTGATAAAATAGTATTCTTTGCCTCATCGAGATCATCAGGTACTACGATTGAGTTTAAGGGACAAACATATGAAGTGCAACGATTGGATGAACATTCATTTGATGAACATTTTGATTTCGCCTTATTTTCAGCAGGTGCTGAGGTGAGTTTGGAATTCAGTCCAATTGCTGTATCAAAAGGCGTAACAGTAATTGATAACTCAAGTGCGTTTAGAATGAATCCAACCATTCCTTTGATCGTACCTGAAGTTAACGGACATGTATTAACTAAAGATAGTTATTTAATTGTTAATCCAAACTGTAGTACAATTCAAAGCGTTGTACCATTAAAAGTTATCGATCAATTATTTAATATTAAGAGAGTTGTTTACTCATCTTATCAAGCTGTTTCTGGTTCTGGATATAAGGGATTGGAAGATCTACAACGTGGTAGCATAGGAAGAGAAACAGAGTTTTATCCTAAACCGATTTTTGATAATTGTCTTCCGCACATTGATGTTTTTTTAGAAGACGGATATACAAAAGAAGAGCAAAAAATGATTAAAGAGACACAAAAAATATTAGAACATGATGTTAGAGTTACTGCAACTTGTGTTAGAGTTCCAGTATCTTATGGACATAGCATGTCAATCAATGTTGAAACAGAACTTCCAATTGACAGAGTACTGTTAATTAAAAAGTTTAAAGCATTTGATGGTCTTATCTATCATGAAGAAGATTATCCTACAGTTTATGATATTCGCCATACTGATGATGTTCATGTTGGAAGAATGAGACTGGATAAATCTGTTGATCATGGGTTAAATTTATGGGTGGTTGCAGATAACATTAGAAAAGGTGCAGCAACCAATACGATTCAAATTGCTGAATACATGATCAAGGAGGGATTTAGATGAGTTTATTTAAAGGTTCAGGTGTAGCTTTAATCACACCCTTCAATGAAAAATTAGAAGTTAATTATGATGTATTAAAAAAATTAATTTTATGGCATATATCAATGAAAACTGATGCACTTATCATTTGTGGAACAACTGCTGAATCAGCAACGTTATCAATTGAAGAGAAGAAAAATATCTTATCTTTTGCAGTAGATGTAGCGAATCATCTTATTCCAATCATTGCTGGAACAGGTTCAAATAATACTAATGCTAGCATTGAATTATCATTATATGCAAAATCGATTGGTGTAGATGGATTATTAGTTGTTACACCATATTATAATAAACCAACTCAACGGGGATTGATTGCTCACTATAAAGTAATTGCTAAAGCAGTTGATCTCCCAATTATTTTATATAATGTTCCAAGTAGAACAGGCGTTAACTTAGAAGTTAATACAGTGGTCGAACTTGCAGAAGTAGAACAAATTGTAGCACTTAAAGAAGCTAGCGGAAACTTAGAACAAATCAGTCAAATCATTAACAAAGTACCACGTTCTTTTGATGTTTATTCAGGCAATGATGATCAAACTGAAGATATATTAAAGATGGGTGGTAGTGGTGTTATTTCAGTTACAGCTAATATTGCACCTATGCTTGTTCATGAAGTGGCAACACTTCAAAAATCTGGCGCATATTTAAAACAACTACATGATGCGATGTTTATTGAAAGTAATCCAGTACCAGTTAAAGAAGCATTAAACTATTTAGGATTCCATGTTGGAGAAACAAGATTACCTTTAGTATCATTAACTGAAGCACATCATGAATTATTAATTAAAATCTTAAATCAATATGATTTTAAGGAGGATATGTATGAAAATTTTAATTAGTGGCATTTCAGGTAAAATGGGTAAACTTTTAAAATCGGATATCCTAGCATCAGATGATTTCGAATTTGCTGGTGGATTTGACCTAATTGAAGAATTGAATGAGCCGGTAGATTATGATGTCTTAATAGACTTTTCTCATATGAGTCAAATTAGAAAAGTAATAGATTTTTCATTACAAAATGAAAAACCACTTATTATCGCAACCACTGGATTGTCACAAGAAGATTTTAATTATATAGATAAAACTTCTGAAAAAATTGCGATATTTCATAGTAATAATTACTCTTATGGTATTCAAGTGCTATTAAGGGCTTTAAAATCAGTTTTGCCTATGGTAGATGATTATGATATTGAATTTATTGAAAAACATCATAGATATAAACAAGATGCGCCTAGTGGCACAGCAAAAACAATCATTGAAGAGATTAAAACACATCGTCCAAATGCTGAAGTGGTAGATCATTACATAGAAAAACGTACAAAAGATCAAATTGGTATTCATGCCATACGTGGTGGTACCATTGTTGGAGAACATGAAATTTTAATGGCATCAGAAGATGAAGTGATTACAATTAAACATGAAGCCCTATCAAGAGGTGTATTTTCTCAAGGCGCGTTACGCGCAGCGAAGTTTTTAGTAGGTAAAAAATCAGGACTATATCACATGTCTGATTTAGTATAGGAGTAAACATGGAACAATTACAAGATGCATATGCAATTGCGAAGTATATTAAAGAAGCAGAAAAAAAGACACCTGGTAAACTGCATTTACAAGGTGATTTAGAAGGATTAACATTTGAAAATGTCATCGTATTTGGTGAAGGTAATTATCGATTCTTATTAGGAGAAGTTGGTGTACTTGAAGCAATCGTTGAAACACATAAAGATAAAATTATTTCATCACATTTAGACTATGACAGAAGAAATTCAGCGCTGCCTTTATTAGAAACAAAAAATATTGATGCCAGAATTGAACCAGGAGCTATCATTAGAACACATGTTACCATAGGTAAACAAGCAGTTATCATGATGGGGGCTGTAATTAATATCGGTTCTGTTGTCGGTGAAAAAACAATGATTGATATGAGTGCTGTACTTGGAGCTAGAGCGACTATTGGCAAAAATTGTCACATCGGTGCTGGTGCAGTGGTTGCAGGAGTATTAGAACCACCTTCAGCAACACCAGTTATCATTGAGGACAATGTTTTGGTTGGAGCGAACGCAGTCATCTTAGAAGGTGTAAGAATTGGTCAAGGTGCAGTGGTTGCTGCTGGTGCAATAGTGACCAAAGATGTACCTGCTAATACAGTGGTTGCAGGTTCGCCTGCAAGAGTTATTAAAGAAAAAGATGAAAAAACATATGAGAAAACGCAAATTTTAGAAGATTTAAGATAATCATTATTTTAATGTTATAATAAATAAAAATATTAAAGGTGATACCTATGGAAGATTTATTAATACAAATTAGAAGAGACTTACATCAGATACCTGAACTTGGATTTGATCTGTTTAAGACACAGGCTTATGTTAAAAAACAATTAGAATCATTTGGGTACGAAACTAAAGTGATTGCGAAAACTGGACTTATCGCTATAAGAAAAGGTAAGTTGGAAGATGCAGTAGCCTTTAGGGCCGATATGGATGCACTTCCAGTAACTGAATTAAATAACATATCATTTAAATCAAAACATGAAGGTAAGATGCATGCATGTGGTCATGATGGTCATATGACAATGTTATTAGGTTTTGCTAAATATATATCAACACTTGATCAAGTGAATAAAACTATCGTATTCATCTTTCAACCGGCAGAAGAGGGGCCAGGTGGGGCTAAAGTTGTGATTGGAGAAGGTATCTTTGAAACATATCATATTAAACAAATATTTGGATTACATGTATTTCCTGGTGTTGAACAGGGAAAAATGGGATTTACTAATGGACCTATGACTGCACAAAACGGAGAGTTTGATGTAACAATTCGTGCTAAATCAGCACATGGTGCACAGCCCCATTTAGGTAAAGATGCACTTCTTGCTCAAAGCCATTTAATTCAAGCTTATCACTCAATTGTTAGTAGAAATGTGAATCCACTTAAACCTGCTGTTATTACAGTTGGTACTATTTCAGGTGGAGAGGCAAGGAATATTGTTGCAGGCGAAGTTAAACTTTCCGGAACAATGCGTGCTTACGATCAGGATATTTATGATTTGATGAAAAAACGTATGGATGAAATTAATAAAGGTATTGCTACCATGTTTGATATTGAAGTTAAGGGTGTTGTTAGAGATTATTATCCAGCAGTTATTAATGATAGTAAATTTTTTGATTTAGTAATCAAAGAGTATCTTCCAGAAGAATACGAAATCGTAGAACCTTTAATGATTGCGGAAGATTTTGCATTCTACTTAAAAAAGGTACCTGGCATGTTTGCATTTATTGGTACTAAAAATGAGGACAAAGGATATGTATATCCACTTCATAGCAATCAATTCAACTATGATGAATCAATATTAAAAGTTGGTCTTGATTACTATATAAGAATAGCTAAAGCATTACATGTAATAAATTGATACAATGTATTAGTAACAAAAAAACAAAAACATTAAGGTTTTTGTTTTTTTGTTTTGAATATATAAACTATTAATGAAAAAGAGAATGGCAGAGGATATAAAATAGGAAAAAAATCAAAAAAATCAAATAGTAATATTGGATTTCATCTGGTTATTAACATCTTAGCATGTTACTTAGAATCTTTTTTTTTGAATAATTTTGAAAGTTCAACAAGAACTAATGGAGAAATAACTAGTGCTAGTATAATTAACCATTGAGTTAAGCTAGGTAATACGATACCAAAAATATCTCTCGCGAATGGAACGAATACGACCAATAGTTGGAGTGTTGCACTAACTAAGAATGCATAGAGCATAAATTTATTAGGTTTTAATTTGAATGTTGATTTATCTTGAGATCTTACATTAAAACCATGAACAAGTTGTGATAATGCTAGAACAATAAATGTTAATGTTTCAGCAGTGATTTCTTCTAATCCTGATTTGGCAGTATGCCAACCAATAAAATATGCTGCAAAAGATATTAAGCCAATCATTAAACCTTGAAGAGCTATGAGTTTACCAAATCCATCAGCAAAGATTGATTTTTTAACATCTCTTGGATTGTAATTCATAATATCTGGTTCACGGTGCTCTAGACCTAATGCAATCGCGATTAGTGAGTCAGTGACTAAGTTTACCCATAAAATTTGAACGGCGGTTAATGTTGTAACTCTACTTCCAAATAATAAAATACCAAGGGAAGTACCTAAGAAAATGGTAAGAATTTCACCAATATTGCAACTCAACAAGAAATGAATAGATTTTTTAATATTAGCAAATATGCGTCTACCTTCGCTAACAGCATTGACGATAGTTGAGAAATTATCGTCGGTTAAGATCATATCGGCTGCACCTTTTGCGACCTCAGTACCAGTAATACCCATAGCAATACCAATGTCGGCTTTTTTAATAGAAGGAGCATCATTAACACCATCGCCGGTCATAGCAACAACTTTATCTTTGCGTTTCCATGCTTCCACAATTCTCACTTTATTTTCAGGAGATACTCGTGCGTATACGCTTATTGATTCTATCTTAGAATCAAAAGTTATATCATCCATTAAATCGAGATCGTGACCTGTGATGGCAAGCTCTCCCTCAGATAGAATTTGTAGTTTCTTAGCAATAGCAATTGCGGTATTAACATGATCACCAGTAATCATGATTGTTTTAATACCAGCGCATTTACAAAGTGAAATTGAATCTTTTACTTCATCTCTAGCAGGATCAATCATGCCTACTAACCCAACAAGGGTTAAATCAGTTTCTAGAATATCATTATTTAGTAAATTTAGAGGAATACTGCTATCAATTTTTTTAAATGCTACTGCTAATACACGAAGTGCTTGGTTTGCCATGTTTTGATTTGCATCAGTAAATTTTGATATATCCTTAACATTTCCTTGATAAATATCTGATGATAATGAGAAGATGACATCAGGTGCACCTTTGATAATTGCATATCTTCCATCTTTGAAATCGTGAACGGTAGTCATTAGTTTTCTATTAGAATCAAAGGGAAGTTCGTAGATACGTTTATTTGAATTAAAAATTTCTACTGGATCATAATCAAGCGCTAATGCTAAGTCTATGAATGCAATTTCTGTAGGATCACCAATTTTAACATATTTATCTTCTTGTTTATTAACTTTGGTGTCATTGCATAAGATACCATAAGTCATCAAATTTAATATTTCTTGATTAGGTTTTTCTTTTTTGTCTAATTCAAAATCACCAGAAGCAGTATAAACATGAGTTACAGTCATTAAGTTTTGAGTTAGAGTACCAGTCTTATCAGAACAGATAATACTTGTTGAGCCAAGCGTTTCGACAGCTGGTAGTGTTCTAATAATTGCTTGTTGTTTAACAAGATTTTGCATTCCTAATGCTAAAACAATTGTAATAATTGCAGGTAATCCCTCTGGAATAGCAGCAACCGCTAAAGCGATAGAAGTAAGTAGGGCTTCAGTAAGAACGTGTACACCAACTGAACCATCTACAATGAATGCTTCTACAATCGAGATTATAAAGATAATGAAAGTAATACCTAAAGCAATTAATGCCAATGTTTTACCAAGTTGAGCCATACTTTTTTGAAGTGGTGTAATTTCATTTGATGTCTCATCTAGCATGGTTGCTATTTTGCCAAGTTCAGTGTTCATACCAATTGAAGTGACAACCGCGACACCTCTACCGTAGGTAACTACGGTTCCCATGTAGCCAAGATTTTTACGATCTCCTAGTGGAACATCAAATGCATTAATCGTATCAGCATGTTTTAATACTGGTACGGCTTCACCTGTTAAAGCAGATTCATCAACTTTAAGATTGACTGCTTCAATGATTCTGACATCTGCAGGGATATAATCACCAGCATCTAAAATGATAATGTCACCAGCACAGATATGCTTAGCGTCAACAATCTGTTCAATACCATCACGTAATACCTTTGTTTGAGGTGATGACATTGCTTTAATTGATTCAAGTGCCTTCTCAGCTTTTGCTTCTTGGAATAAACCAAGAAAAGCATTGATTATGATAATTGCTAAAATTAAGAATCCTTCAGCTTTTTCACCTGTTAAAAAGGAAACAACAGAAGCAAAAATCAATACGTAGATCATAAAGTCATTGATTTGATCAAAAAATTTTAATATCCATGGACGTTTCTTAGCTGCGATGAGTTCATTTAGTCCATCGGTTTCTAATCTTGTAGATGCTTTTTCACTAGTTAATCCGGTTTCTATATTAGATGATAAATCCTGAATAATTTGATGAGTTTCTAATTGATAATTATGTAATTTTTTCATACTTCCTCCATTGTGTACGATATATATTGGCGTTTCAAAATTAGTAAAAAAAATTAAAAAAGTTAGATATTTTATGTTTTTTTTGATGGTATAATCAATTAGGGCGAATTGATTATATGTTTGTGTGTGTTTTAAGATAAAATATCATTCTATTTGCTAAAAAAATTGACTATGTAATAACTGTCATGTATAATACATTATGTTGCTACTCACTTTTTTCGAATAGCAACTTTCCTTCGCTCTCACGCTTCATTCCCCCCCAAGGCGTGAGAGCTCTTTTTTTTATTCTAAAAAGTCTCTATCAAGAGGCATGGTCATACATCTAGGACCACCGCGTCCGCGTGATAATTCGCTTGAAGGTATGGTGATTACTTTAATCCCAAATGCTTCGAGTTTTTTATTTGTTAAATCATTTCTTTCATATGCAATAACTATTCCTGGTGCAATCGCGAAAACATTTGCACCATCGTTCCACTGTTCTCGATTAGCTGATAAAAGATTGTGTCCACCGCATGATATCATCGTTATATCGTGACTTAAGTGTTTTTTTAAACTACGTTTAAGTGTTGTTTTTGTCTCATTGATGTGGATTTTATTAGCATCTGTATCAGACAACACAATCTCATATATGTTTAATATATCCAAGAACTCTGGATGAATTAAGAATTTATCATAGTCCAGTTGAGTAAATACTGTATCTAGGTGCATGAATGTTCTCTTTTTTGGTAGTAAAATAGCTAATGCCTTTTTATATGTACTATTGGTAAACATATAGTGTACAAGTTTTTCAATTGCCTCAGGTTCAGTTCGTTCACTAATTCCGATAATCAATAATTCCTCATTGATGTTTAAAATGTCACCACCTTCAAGTGAAAATGTTTCATTTCGTTGATATGACAAATTTATACCATTAAAATCCTTATGGTAACGGTGAATGTACTCACCATAGATAGATTCACGTTTGCGAGCCTTTTTATCCATGCAGTGTAAACTCATGTGTTTGCCCATTATCGTAAAAGGATCTCTTGTAAAATATAGATTTGGCATGGGATCAGTAAGGAATGGATAGTTTTCGATATAATCAATTAATCTATGTTTTTTATAAGGTTTTAAATCAGACTTCATGATACCAGACATCGTTTTTTCAATAATTTCTTTTGTTGATAACTGATTGAAATAATGTTTGATTTTTCTTCGAGTTGTAATATCTTCAACAAGCGATTCATCAAGAAACTGATCAATAAATGAGGATAGAGCTTTTTTGGAAGATAGGCTTTCCACGACTAGATCAATTAATTCAATAACTTCAACTCCTTCAGCCCTAAGAACGTTTTGAAATATTTCATGCTCTTCTTGTGCTTTAGAAAGCCAAGGAATATCATCAAATAATAAGTCAGATAACCATTCCGGGGTTAGATGTAATAATTCGTTTCCAGGTTTGTGAACGAGTACTTTGTTTAATCTTCCTATTTCTGAATAGACTTTTAATTTTGACATAAGTACCTCCAATATTGATATTATAACATATATATATCAATAGATATATGAACACCAATTGTCTGTATCAAAAACGAAAGTTTTTACTTTTATATAAAAAGTTGTATAATTGTAATACACCATTTTTTTAGGAGATGATACCATATGGTAGATAAAAGCGAACATTATCAAATAATCATTGATAGATTTAAAGAACGCGGCGTCACACTTAAAGACATTGCAGAAATCACTTTAGATCTACAAAAGAAATATATTCCTAATCTTACTTTAGAGTTATGCATTGAACATGTAGATAAAGTCATGATGAAAAGAGAAGTACAACACGCTGCGTTAACAGGATTAGAACTTGATCGTTTGGCAGAAGAAGGATTGCTATCTGAACCTCTTCAAACCATGCTATTAAATGACTATGGGTTGTATGGTATTGATGAAATTATGGCACTTTCAATCGTTAATGTGTACGGATCAATTGGATTCACCAATTTTGGTTATGTTGATAAGGTAAAACATGGCATTATTAAAAAATTGGATGAAGAAGGTAAGAAGCCAAATAAATGTTATACATTTATAGATGACATCGTCGGAGCGATTGCAGCTGCAGCAGCAAGTTCACTTGCTCATAGATTTGCAAAATAAAGGCATCTTTTAAATCTATATGATATGCTCTAATTGAGGTGATTATATGATGGATAAAGATAAACTTAAAAATAAGCTGACACCAATTCAGTACCACGTTACTCAAGAAAATGGAACTGAAAAACCATTTCAAAATGAGTATTGGGACTTTGATGGCGAAGGTATATATGTAGATATTGTCTCTGGTGAGCCACTGTTTGCTAGTAAAGACAAATTTGATAGTGGTTGTGGGTGGCCGAGTTTTGCTAAACCATTAGATAGAGTTGAAACGAAAATTGACCGTAGTCATTTTATGACTCGCACTGAAGTCAGAAGTAAAAAGGCTGATAGCCATTTAGGTCATTTGTTCGCAGATGGTCCTACTGAATTAGGCGGATATCGTTACTGTATTAACTCAGCAGCATTACGATTTATCCCTAAAGCAGATTTGGAAAAGGAAGGCTATGCTCAATATTTAACATTATTTAGTAATTAAAAGGAAGTTTTCTTCCTTTTTTTGTAATCTTTTTGAAAACGAGGCATTTAAATATAAATAATCATGATATACTATTTTCAAATAACAAAGTTATAGGAGAAAATATGAAACTAGATTACAAAAAGGTCTTTTTTGTTGGTTTAGCGTTTTTCATAATTACAATCTTTTGGCAAACATATGATAATATCATTGCCAAAATTATGATTGATAAATTTGGGTTAAATCAAACAACTTCAGGCGTAGTGATGGCACTGGATAATATCCTCGCACTATTTATGTTACCTTTATTCGGAGCATTATCAGATCGATCTAATGCTAAGTTAGGACGACGCACACCATTTATTATTGTGGGTACAGTTATCGCAGCATTCGCATTTATGGGACTGTCTTACATGGATAGTTATCAGACAAAACTTGTTAATGAGTCGGAATCTAATATCGTTCAACTATATGAAGATAACCACAACAGCGAAGAAAAATTAACTGAGGCTTATTGGTTGGGTTTACTTGATGAAATGGATGCTGAAAGAACAGATAAATTAGCTGAAAAAGTAATCACTCCAGCAGCTTATCAAAGATTTAGAGAACACACATATGATCAAATTAAAGAAGTTTTAGAACTAGATGCTTCACAAGATTTAACGGTTGGTGATCTTGCATTTCTAAACGACTATTATCAAACATATCTATCGACACTTGCATGGGAAGAAACGGTAGCTAATCCGGTAAATTTCATCGTGTTCGTTGTTGTATTATTAATTGCTCTAGTTGCAATGTCTGTCTTTAGATCACCAGCTGTAAGTTTAATGCCTGATGTAACTATTAAGCCACTTAGAAGTAAAGCTAACGCCGTGATAAATCTGATGGGTGCAGCAGCAGGAACAACCTCATTGATTCTCTTAACTGTTTTAAGGTTATCAGGTAAATCTTATGTACACTATACATTGGCATTCGTTATTGTTGGAGCAATCATGCTTCTAGTTTTAGGTATTTTCTTATGGAAGGTAAAAGAACTAAACCTCGTTCATGAAAAAGTATTGTTAGAAAAAAAATTAAACTTAGAAGAAGATGAAGTTGAGGAAGGGGCTCATGACTTAACAAAATTATCTGCTGATAAGAGACGTTCTTTAATTCTTATACTATTATCAGTATTTTTATGGTACATGGGATATAATGCAGTTATCTCAAAAGTATCGGATTATGTACCGCACGTACTACAATTATCATCATTTACGATGCCTTTGTTAGTTGCTAACGTTACCGCGATTATCGCATTTATTCCAATTGGTATTCTATCTACAAAAATAGGACGTAAAAAATCAGTTCTTATCGGTATTGTGTTACTTGCATTATGTTTTGCTTCAGCATCATTTGTTAACGAAGAAACAGGATGGATCATGTATATCATCTTTGGGTTAACTGGTGTTGGTTGGGCGACGATTAATGTTAATTCATACCCAATGGTTGTGGAACTCGCAAAGGGCTCTAATGTTGGTAAATATACTGGATATTATTATGCGTTTTCAATGGGTGCACAAATCTTAACACCGATTTTATCTGGTGTATTCATGGACTACATCTTTAAGACTAGATTGGTATTATTCCCATATGCGGCAATATTTGTAGCAGCAAGTTTTATTACTATGTTCTTTACAAGACATGGCGATCCAGTACATTTGGAAAACAAGAGTTTGTTAGAAAATTTTGATATTGATATGGATTAAAAAGAAAAGGACTTCAAGAAATTGAGTCCTTATTTTTTTGGTATAAAATATTCAAATACGATATTGTCATAATGTGTTCTAACAAAATCTAGTTCTTCTTGATTTCTTGCAGCAAAACTAATTATCGTTAATCCTTTTTTCTTGTATTTATCGATATATTTATTTGGCATATCATGAACGTTGTAACTGATGAAATCAGGCTTTGTAAGTGTGTTAAACACCATTCTTTTAAGCATGTATGCAGCAGGTTGAAATAGATGATCATCTTTGGTAAAAAACTTAGATATTTGACCTCTAATAATTTGAGGTTGATTCTTCTTAAACCATCTAACGACAACTGGATTAAATGAAAATACAGCCCACTTACCTGGATAATCTTTAATCACTTCATAGAAGTGATGACAGAAACTATTAATATGTCCAAATGGCTTTAATTCAATCAGTAGTGGTACTTTTCCATCAACGAGTTCTAATACTTCCTTTAGTGTTGGAATTTTTTCATTTGTGTGATGTAATCTTAAATCTTTAATATCTTCATAATTGAGTTGATTCGCTTTTTGATCAAGCCCAGTTAGTCTTTTGAAGTTGAAATCGTGAATGACAACTATGGTTCCATCTTTTAGCATGTTTAAATCCATTTCGATACTATAGCCTTGTTCAACTGCTTTTTTAAAAGCTAATAATGAATTTTCAGGTACTTTTAAATCAAGACTATGCAACCCGCGATGGGCTATGTCATTTTTTTTTATCCATGTTAAATCCTTCATTGTTATCCCCCTAAACTAGATAATAAACAACAACACCATATACTGCTGAAAGAAGTATAAGTTTAATTGGTGAAATTTTTCTAAAGATAAGCATTGTACCGATTAAAAGAATAAATATCACTAAACTTTGATAATTGATATAAAAGTCAATATGAAGAATTGATAGATTTATACCAGGAAATATATTTCTTAGTGTCATGGTTAAAGCAACACTCACTATAAGTCCAATTACAGCTGGTTTTAAACAAGTAAATGCATATTTAGCCCATTTCGATTCAATAACCTTAATGCCATATTTAGCAATCAATAAGATGATGATAAAAGAAGGCAGCACAACACCAAATGTTGCAAATAATGCACCGACAATACCATATTGACTCATTCCGATGTAAGTAGCAAGATTGACTGCGATAGGACCAGGTGTTGATTGCGCGAGACCGACCAATTGATCAAGCATGTCATTGGTAATATCATATCCCCCATTGATTAAAGATTCTTTGATCAGTGGAATCATTGCTGCACCGCCACCAAAGGTGAATAGTCCTATTTTAAAAAACATCCATAAGAGTTTGAGTAAATTAATTAGCATTGACTTCACCTACTTTTCTGTAAGAGTTAATCAATCCGATGATAATACCAAATATAGCAGCACTTAAGATGATATAGATAACACTAAAATTAGTGAATAGTGCTAGTGCAAATGCAGCAATCAATACAAGTATTGATAAAAGATTAAAATGAATCTTTTTAGATAGTCTAAAGGCAGCACTGAAAATAATGATTGCAGCACCGACCTGAATACCTTTTAGTGCGAATTGTACAGGTTCATAACTTTGGAACCATTCAAGCATCAAGGTAATGATTGATATTGTAATTAAAGAAGGGATTATTACGCCAAGAGTGGCTACTAAAGCACCCTTGAACTTACCTATTTTATAACCGATGAAAGTTGCCGCGTTGATTGCAAATACACCTGGTGTTGATTCGGAGATAACAAGCATTTTTAATACATCATCATCTTCAACCCAATGCTTCTTATCAACGACTTCACGATGCATAATTGGCATCATTGCATAACCGCCACCAAATGTGACCGCACCGATCTTAAAAAAAGTAATGAATAATTCCCATAACAAATGTTTCTTTTTCATGGGTTCACCTCATCATTTGATATTATAGCATACATATTTATTTTATAACATTCGTATGTTATAATATCAATTGCGAAAGTAGGTAGGTAAAATGAGAAAAACATTAAGAATCATAATTACATTATTATTGATATTTTCATTAGTAGCATGTAATTCAACAGGTTTATCACATGAAGATGGCAATAATCAAAATCCAATTACGAATCCAGAAACAGATCCTGACAAAGAGACTGACCCGAATACAGATCCGGGCACAGACCCTGACCCAAATACAGATCCGGGCACAGACCCTGACCCAAATACAGATCCGGGCACAGACCCTGACCCAAATACAGATCCTGACCAAGAAATTATCGTTGATAATTTAGATATTTATTATTTAAATGATACACATGGTGGATTAATTAATGTTGATGATCAGTTAGGTTTCCCTAATATTGGAAATCTAATAATGACTAAATCTCAAGAAAATCCAGAAGAAACATTATTTATTACAGGTGGAGATATTTTACAAGGAAATATTATCTCTAACTATTATAATGGTGCGTCAGCAATCGATATGTTAAACGATATGGGGTTAGAAGCCTTTGTTTTAGGAAATCATGAGTTTGACTGGGGTTTAGAAACAGTTACTCAATATTTTAGAGATGATATTGAATCTGATGTTAAAGCAAATTTTCCGCTATTGGGAGCGAATGTATTCTATGATGGCACGCAAGAACGTCCAGCTGGAATTGATGCTTATACAATTATTGAAAAAGGTGACTTGGATATTGGTATCATCGGTTTAATTGGTGATGGCTTAGAATCTGATATAGCAACTGCGATGGTTGATCCTTATTATTTTGATAATCCCACTTATTGGGCTGAATACTATGCAACATATTTACGTGAAGAGGAAAATGTTGACATGGTCATTGTTATTATCCATGATGAGGATGATTCATTTAATGAGGAAGTCGCTGGATTTACAGGTGATGCTTATGTCGATGTAATATTCAATGGTCATTCACATAGACCATATATTAGAAACGTTTATCGTGACCCAAATACATGTTATATAGTTCAATCAGGTGCGAATGGTGAATATGTAGGACACGTCAAATTTGAAATAGATAATAAAGAAGTGACATATGTAAGTGCTGAAAACTTGTCTCAGGCAAATGAAGCATTACTCAGATCACCTAACTCGGACATCCAAACAAAACTTGATACTTATTCACAAATGATTTCTGAGATGTATACTAATATCATTACATCAGGCGAATATATGAGTCAATCTGATTTGACGCTACTTATGTCAAAACTAATGAGAATAAAAACAAATGCTGACATAGCATTTCATAACTATGGTGGTACCAGAACTGATATAGGTTATCATGAAGAAGTAACAGTAGCAAAACTATATCAAATTTTCCCATTTGACAATGTCATCAAAACAGTATATTTGTCAGGTAAAGAAATCAAAGATTTTATGAATAATGGTGTTGGTTATGATGCTGTTATGAGTCTTTCAGATTTTAATGATGACACGATGTATTTAGTTGCTACTAACGATTACATATTTGATAAAGAGTATAATCCGTTCATCAATGGTGATAATATTGTTAATACTGAAATCTTACTAAGAGATTTATTGGAAGAAGCACTAACAAATATGGCTGAATCATATGATTATTTTTATCTTGATAACGAGATAGTTTTAGACTAATAATAATATTTATGCAAACGTTTCCATTTACTATATATGCTATAATAAACACATAAGAAGAAATGGGGTAAAAACGATGGTTCCGTCATTTGAAAAACGTGTGAGAGCATTTGCTATTGATACATCTGGTGTCACTTTACTTCTGATCCTTTCTATTCCATTGGGTTCAGAAATTGCAATGTATGTTGCAATAGCAGGTGTGTTTATATTTTATTTATTTCCATATTTGCTTTCTAGAGGACAAACCTTTGGAAAGAGAATCCAAAAAATTAAAGTTGTAACAGTTGATGGACTAGATGTTCCGCTTTGGAGATTGTTTTTAAGAGAAGTATTCAAAATTGGACTCAGTATCGTAACTTATGGTGTATATTTAGTTGTTGCATATTTTGTAATGTCTGAAAAAACAAGTCGAACAATACACGATTACATCTTTAAAACTAAAATTATTGATTTACAACCAGAAAAACAAAACGGCAATGTTTTAGGGAAGACAGAGTCTATGAAAAAGAGAGGGTTGTAATAATGAAGAGAAAAATACATTTATTAACAATAGTGCTAATGGTTAGTTTCATATTAATAGCATGCAAACCAAAAGATAATTCAGCGGAATTAGCTGCTGCTAATCCTAAAAATGATGTTTATTATGAGCTTTTTGTAAGATCGTTTGCAGATAGTGATGGCGATGGTATTGGTGATTTTAAAGGTGTTACTGAGAATATTGATTATTTAGAGAATTTGGGTATTACTGCCATTTGGTTAATGCCAGTCAACGAAGGACCTTCATATCATGGTTATAGTATTACTGATTATTATGGTGTTGAATCTGATTATGGAACTATTGATGACTTTCAAACACTAATTGATACAGCTAAAGATCACGGTATTAAGATTATGATGGATCTAGTTATTAATCATACATCTGACCAACATCCTTGGTATAAGGATGCTCAGTACAATATGGATAGTCCATATCGTGAATATTATCTATGGACAGCAGATCATACTGCATATTCGAGTTTTGTTGGTGGTATGGTTGATCTCAATTTAGAAAGCGATGCAGTTGTTGAAGAAATACATGATATTATTGACTTCTATATGGATATGGGAGTTACTGGATTTAGATTAGATGCAGCCAAACATTTCATGATTAAAGATATTAATAACAACAGCATTGCAAGCAATATTGTGTTTATATCTCAACTAAACGCATACATCAAATCAGTTAATCCAAACAGTTTCTTAGTATCTGAAGTTTTTGAAGATACATTTGATTTATATGAAAGATATTTTCAAGGTTCTGATTCAGTATTTAATTTTTATGCATCAAATAAGATTGTTAATGCAATGAATGGATCTAGCATCAGCCGCTTAGCAGGAAGAATTCAAAATAGTTATGAAGCATTTGCTGAGAATAATCCTGATTACGTAGATACACCTTTTTTGAGAAATCATGATCAAGATCGCCTAGCTTCACTGGTTAATTCAGATTACCCACTTGAAAGATTAAAACTTGCAAGTAGAGTATTACTTACACTTCCAGGATCACCAATTATATATTACGGTGAAGAAATTGGACTTAAGGGTACAAGATTTGAAGGATTAACTATGGATGGTTATGATGGTACAATTTATGATGAGTATCGTCGTTCACCACTTTTGTGGGGAAATCAATATACAGCAACATGGTTACCAGAATATGGATTTAATGAGGGGCTTGCAACAGTTGAAGATCAGCTAGGTGATGAAAACTCATTACTAGCAACTTATCAAAAGATGATAGAACTTAGAAAAGATCATATGGCATTGATGTATGGTCAGTCATTTGAATTATTTAATGGTAATGATAACAAAATACAAGGGTATGTTAGAACATATACATATGAAGATGAAACGGAAGCTATATTAATCATCCATAACTTCTCAAATCAAACTTATGATGTATCTGGACTCAATTATGAAAACATCTTATTTGGTTCAGAACAAATTGATTCATTTGGATCATTTATTGTAACAATCAACCCTGACCAAATTGGAGACTACATTTAATGTTTATTATTCGCTATGTAAAGTATGCTTTTGATTTTCCCAATATATTAGCTAGAAGAAAAGAGTCATTTATAAAAATATTATTATTCTTTATACTCATGGTTCTAATCAGCAATGTTCCACATATATATTCTATTATTTCAAATGAAGGTTGGTCGATTTCGTTCATTGAGTCAACAATGGAAACAGATCCTCCGGCATATGGATCATTTGACCTACCTGATGATATATCAATTCATTACTATGGATTGGATGTGCCAGACAGTACTGAGCATTTTGTGGAATACAAAGATTATACATTTGTTTTCAATGCTCAGGAAGAAGACTATAGTGATATAGGTGGACAAAAAATCTTGTTGCTTGTAGATAAAATTATTTATATAAATGCAGATGGTGATCGTCTTGAAGGTACATACCGAGGATTTAATACCACTTATGATTTTGATAGTGTGATGTTAGATGCAGCCGGTTGGCAAAGTAACATCGTGCTGCTTGCTTCAAATATTGAAGCTGGTTTTAGTTCATATGTGATATTTTATTCAGTAATCACTTATACGATGGTTCAGTTAATGACGATGTCGGTATTGGTTTTAATCATTGGCGGGCTGTTAATGCTATTTAAGTTTGGACACTCTCATTTTATGAGTTATCCGGAAGCTTTAAAAATAGTTGTATTAACGACACCGGTACCAGTATTTATTGGCTTTGTTGTAGGATTTATTGCTGACCCTTTGACACCGTTTATTGTACAGTTTGGTATGGGTGTTATTACCATGTATGTCATGGTTAAATTTAGTAAATTTTATTTTAATGGGTAAAATAAAAGGCCAATTTAATTGGCCTTTTTTGTTATTTTATTGTTTTTTTCTTTAGGATGATAAATGATACAACACCGGCAAGCACGAGAATTGAACCACTGATGCTAGCAATTAATACAATTGGATTTGATGCATCAGGATCATCAGGCTCAATAATAACTGGTTCTAAAACTCTAGTTGTTAAGATCATTGTTGTATTACTTGGAACAAAAATAGTTTCAGTTAATGATTCTGTACCATCTAAATCAACGAAGTAGTGATTGCTTAGAACATAGTATGTCTTATCATCGCCAACAGTGATACTAGCAAAACCATCAGGATGATTTGCTACGTGAACAACGATTATATCGGCAGCTTCACCTTTAATCTTATAAGCAATTGTGTAATCATCAGTATCGTAGAATGTGATGTCATCCAAGATATCTTGGTTATCTGTCATTCTAAAGTTTGGATAGATACTTCTTAACGCTATCATTCCTTTATAATAGTTAAATACATCAATATAATCAATCTTTCTTGACCAGTCAAGTTGATTGATTGCATCACCTGATTGATAAGAGTTTTCATCATTTTGTTTAGTTCTTAAGAATTCAACACCAGCATGAAGGAATGGAATGCCTTGTGAGGTAAGTACGATTGCATTTGCCTGTTGCTGAACATATGGAATAAGTTTTCTACTAATACCGGACAATTTTAACTTGTCATACAGGGTGTGATTATCGTGGGCAGAAACGTAATTAACGATTCTATTAGGACTTAAATGCCATGCTGTAACATCGTCATTTCCAGGATAATCAATACCACCAACGATTCCGTATTCAACTTCGGATTTTAGGTAAGATAGATCCATGTCTGAAGGAGATTGAATCCACCCGCCTTCATTGGCATTAAAGACAGAACCTTTTATACCATTTCTAGTTGTATCACTGAAAGCTCCAATAGTATCTAAATCTTTAATATTATCTTTACCAGCGGATTTAGATGCAGCGAGTGGTGTGTCACCACCTGTCCAAGGTTCACCGTATAAAACGATTGTTGGATCAATTTCATTAAGTGCTACTCTAATCGCATTCATTGTATCAACATCATGAAGTGCCATCAAGTCAAATCTAAATCCTGAAAGGTTATATTCTGTAGCCCAGAAGACAGTTGAGTCAACCATAAGTTTTCTCATCATTGGTCTTTCTGATGCTGTTTCATTACCAGTACCAGAACCATTACTAAATGAACCATCTGCTGTCATTCTGTGATAATATCCAGGAAGAATCAAATTGAAATTAGAATCACCAGATAATCCAGTGTGATTGTATACAACATCCATGATGACTCTGATATTATCATCGTGAAATGCTTGAACAGCAGTTTTAAATTCAGTGATTCTTGTATTTCCATTGTATGGATTAGTCGAATAACTACCTTCAAGAGTATTAAAATTAATTGGCATATACCCCCAATTAAATGCATCATATCCAGTCTCGCCAACTCTTGTTTCATCAACATATCCAAAATCAAAGATAGGTAGTAGCTGAACGGCATTAACACCTAACTCATCAATGTGATCTAATCCGGTAGTAACCGTGACATCACCTTCGGTATAAGTTGTTCCCGATTCACTTAAACCAAGGAATTTACCACGGTAATCATCATTACCAGTCCATGTTTCATGCGTTGTCAAGTCACGGACATGCAATTCATATACAACATAATCAGTCATGTTAACAATTGTATTAGGACGATAGTTTCCTCTCCAGTTAATTGGATTTGTGGCATCGAAATCAACAACCATTCCACGTTCACCATTAACACCAGTAGAATATGCATAAGGATCAACAACTTCAGATGTTACACCATCATTTGTTACTTTGAAAGTATAATACTTAGATGCGAAATCTCCGGAAAGTGTTACTTCCCACGCACCATTTTCAATTTGTGTCATCGCCTCAGTACGAATTGGTGTATCAGCTGTTTCTTGAAAAACACCATCATTATCGTAATGCGCGTTATTTCTATCATATAAAACAACTTCAACTGCTTCACTTAGTGGTGCCCATAGTCTAAAAGTTGTACCAGTCTTAGAGTAAATAGCACCAAGTTCTCCAGTATAAGTGAATGCATTGATGAATTCATCAGTATCATAAACATTTTCCTTAGAGATTGCTACATTTCTAGTAACATTACTA
Organism: Acholeplasmataceae bacterium; assembly: GCA_965140505.1. Taxonomy (GTDB): domain Bacteria; phylum Bacillota_I; class Bacilli_A; order Acholeplasmatales; family Acholeplasmataceae; genus WOFB19. The sequence goes on along the minus strand of OZ223250.1, from coordinate 844,013 downwards.
AATACAACTGTAACAGTATAAGATTTTGTGATATCTATATTAGATAGTGGAATCGTAAGAGAAGTAGAATCTGAAGTGGAAGATGCAATCTCAATACCTGATTCGTAAACCTTTATGCTTTGTGCAGCATTTGTTAATGAGAGATTAAGATTTAACGAGTCATCAAATGAAGCAATCAATACACGGCTTCTCTTATCTGGAACATGATTTTCTAAATCAGCAGCAGTAGTACCAATGTTTTCATCACCTTGAACAAGGTATGCATGAATTTCACCTTCAGCATTGACATCTGCTGTTGTTAAGTCTATATATCTATCAAATGAGAATTCTCTATTATTCCAATCAACCTTTATGATAATGCCAACCTGATTGGCATCGTCATAACCAGTTTCAGCAGATAGAGGTAGTTCAAAATATGCACCCCAAAGATCAGTTTGATCAAAATCGTATTCTGTAGAATCTTCATCGGTAGCACCTTTTTCATCCCACACCCAAGCGTTCCATCCCGTATAGTTTCCATCATATCTATAGTAATGCACAATAAGTTTAGATGCTACTGTATCGGCATTAACCAAAGTAGCAGTGAAAACAAATGTTAATAAAAATAAGCTAAGAAAAACAAATTTTTTCATATTCTCGCCTCCTAATATGAAATATAACATAAATGATAAGATAATGATAGCGTTTTTAAACGGGAAACGGTTGCATAGCATAAAAAAAATAAAGCGTTTACATTTATGATATAATGACCTTGTAGTAGACGATAAGGTCAATACAAATTTTTAGGAGGAAAAAAATGAAGAAAGTTTTAAGCGTATTTTTTATTGTAGCAATCGCTATATTTGTAGGATTTAGCGTTAATGCTGCTAGTGACACGACTGGGGACTTGGTTATTCATTACCATAACTGGGATAATGATTATACCGATCTTGGTTCACATGCGTGGGGAGATACAGCGTCACCTAAAGAAACTTTTGATGGTACTGATGATTTTGGTGTGTATTTCAACTATCCAAATGTCAAAGTTGGTACTTCAGTAGGTTTCATCGCAGTTGAATGGGCAAATGGTTCACAAAACTGGGATGCAAAACATACAGGTGATGTTAATCTAGATGATTCTGTAGTAATTGCAAATAAAGAAGTTCATATATATGTATTTGAAAATGCAAACAATCAATATTTGGTTGCAGATCCTGATCAATATAATATGATACTTACTTATTTCGATCCTGCTGGCTCTTATGAAGATACTTTAGGTGTTCATGCTTGGAATGGATGGACTGGTTATCAAGCATTTGATACAGAAAATAGCGAATGGGTAAAGGAAGATATCGTTGCAGCATGGGGATCTCCTGATCCAGTATTTATCACTGTTGGTAAAGCAACTGATGGCACAGAAGTTAAAGCAGCAATGCTTACTACTGATACTGCTCCAACAGCTGATGCTACTCCAGGTTTGTTAGTTTATGCTGGTGATAACGCTAATAAGAAGACTGGTGATGTTAATGCGTATCCTGCATTAGGTGATACACCTGTTTTAGGTGAAGCGGCTACAACCTATGTAATAAGCAAAGGTAATGAATATACTGTTGGAGACAATGTTTATCCTAATAATCCAGAAGCATTTGCTCTAGAAGCATTCACATTCAGATTATTACCTATGAACTTAGCTGAACAAAGTGGTACTTATGCAGTTACACCTAATTCAATTATCGTAACTGTTAGTGCTAATGTAACTAATCCTTATGCAGAAGCAGAAACTGCTGAAGCTCAAACTGCAGCTATTGCTACAGTTAAAGGTTGGTTTACATTAACAGAAGTACTTACTGTTGATGGTAATGACAATGCAGCAACTTACGGTAGTGAAGTTGCTATCGAACGTGTTGACTTTGCGAAAAGTAATGAAACTATCAAAGACTTCGTAGTTGTATTATCTGATGCTAATAAGCTAGATAGCACTAAGATGTATGAACTTGCATTTAATCTTGGTTTAGAAGAAGCTAATAAAGAAGCTACTATCATGGTTGACATGGATAAAGAAGCTCCTGTATTATCATTTAATTACCCAACAACATTTTCTGGTGCAGAAGCTGCAGATAGAGTTATTGAAATTACCTTAGGTAGTGAATGGAATCAATCATGGTTCCCACGTTACCAAGTAACTGATAATCGCGATGGTGATTTATCATCATTCGTATACGTCCCTTCAGGTGATAACTCAACATTAGATACACGTACAGTTGGTGATTATACAATCATGCTACAGGTATCTGATAAGTGGGGTAACGTAACAAGTGTTACATTCATCTTTAGAGTTGTGGAAGGAAGTGACAAATCATGAGTAAGAAAATTATAACTTTGTTCTTATTATTTATTATTGTGTTTGGTGCTGCTTCTTGTAAAAAAGATCCAGTAGAAGTTGGTGGGGTTGTTATTGACTTCTCCAAAACATTAGTTCAAAAGTCAGAAATTACTGTATGGATAGATGACGAAGATGGCGAATATATGGAGGCAATCATTGAAGCATTCAATGTTGAATATCCTAATATTATCGTACATCACCAACATATGGGTTCTGTTGATGCTCGTGAAAAACTTAAGACTTTTGGTCCTTCAGGAAATGGTGCTGATGTATTCCAATTCCCACATGACCACTTAGCTGCAGCATATTCAGAAAATCTATTATATGCATTACCTAGTGAAACTCAAGAGTTAATTAATTCAAGAGCTCACCAAATGGGTATTGATATCGCAACTATCACTGAAGGTAGCGTTGATAAATTATATGCTGTTCCAATGTCAATTGAGGCATTATCGCTTTATTATAATAAAGCTTTAGTAGATACAGTTCCAACGTCATTAGAACAAATTTTAACTGATGGCGCTACTTGGAATGCTGCTACAGTTGCTTCAACTCATGATGGCTCTGAAGATACTAGAACTAATACGGAAGCTGGTTTTTATTATTTAACAACTTCATCTCATTGGGCAGATTCATATTTTGATCAATTTATTTTCTCATCATTTGGTTTTAGACCTTTCGGTCAAAATGGTGATGATCCATCAGCTGTTGGTTTCAATAGCCAATCTATGAAAGATGCATTAACATTTATGAGAGATGAATTGAAACCAATCGTTACTGGTGGTAATGATATAGTTGATGGTCAAGGTGCGGCATTTGAAGATGGGAATATTCCTTATATTATCTCTGGTCCATGGAGTAATGAAGCTTATACAGAAGCTCTTGGTGACGATTTAGGTATTTCAGTATTACCATCTGTAGATGGCGAAGCGGGTAAACCATTCGCTGGTGCAATTATGGCTGCTGTTTATAAATATGCCAAAAATCCTGGTGACGCAATTAAGTTTGTTGAATTCTTAAATTCAGATGATGCTATGGCTATTCAATATGAATTTAAGACTAAACTTCCTGCATTAAAGAGTGAATTATTAAGTGATATAGAAGGTCTTAGTGATGATGCATTATTAATGACTACAGCACAACAATTGGATAATGCAATTCCAATGCCAACTATCCCTGAAGTACAACACTATTGGGGTCCAGCTGAAACATTGATTAGAAATGTTTGGATTAATGGTAATGACATTGATACAGCTGTTGTGGCTGCTGAAACTTCATATGAAACATTGAAAGATTTAAGTGATTAATAATAAAGTTTTAGATATTATAAAATGAATCTATGACGGTGGTAGGCTTGACTTACCACCCTCATTTTCATTGTTTTGGAGGGCTAGATGAAAATAAAACACTTACTAAGTAAGCTTATAAAAGGCATAGGATCTACTTTTAATAAAGTCGGGCATGCCATTAAATTAATATTCGCTCCTGTAGGGAAAGTGGTTATGCCTGTTTTGAGACCTATAGGGAAAGCAATTAAACGTGTAGTTTCATTAATAGTACTTGGAATATCTAAACTTTGGAAATGGTTTGCTCATATTCCACCTGTAAAAGATATTTTAAATAATAAATCAAAAGGTATTATTTCGAAGATTATAAGTTTGATTTTCTTAGGCATTAAATGGATTTTTATTTGTATAGGTTGGGTACTACACTATGTGTTTTTACCTATTACTTATCCATTATCTCTATTCTGGAAATGGTTTAGTGCAATTTCAGTGGTAAGAAGAGTTTTAGATAGTAAAACAATGAGTTTTATTAAAGCTTTTTTATCAATATTTGTTTGGGGTATTGGCCAATTATTTAATGGACAAAAATTAAAAGCGTTTCTCTTTTTTATTATCTTTGTAGGGTTCGTTACAATCGAATTAGCTTCAAGTAATTATTTTGTTGAAACGGATGCATATGATAAATTACCAGGTGTGAACTTTGGAGATGACTATATTCAAAGTATCATGGGTGATTTTTATGATGCAAATACAGGTAATCTTAGAATAAATTATCCTGCATTTGAAGACTATCTTGAAGAGATTGACAAATCTGGTAATAATATCTTTACTCTTACAGAAGATGAATTTATCACATTTGTTGCTCAAGATTTACGTGAAAACAATCCGATTGCATATACATATTTAGATAGTGAGACAACTTATATGGATATGAATAGTAGTAATCGTGGTTATTTATTTGATCAAACATACTATTATGATGATGCGAATGATTTATTTTATCAAGAACGTATGGTTGATGATAATACAAAAGAGTATGTAAATATTAATCTAGCTACTAATGTTTTAAATGAGTTTAATACCATTGATGATATTTCAACACTCAAGGAAGTTGTTTTTGGTCATGAGATAACTCAAACGATTGAAGCGGGTATGCATTATTACCTTGATGCAAAAATCGATGGTAGTGATTCTTATATAGATTTAGTAAGTTTTAATACCGCTATGAGCATTACAAAAGTTGAGAGTACACATATTATTAGATCACAACAAATGTTTGTTGATGCTAATGGTATATACTATACAGCGAGAGATGTGCTAGGTACTAATGCTAAAATTTATGTTGAAACTGATATATTAACTGGTATTACAAATGAGGATAATACATTAATTGAAAAAGAAGGCTTAATCGAATTTAATAAAAATAATACTGTATATCAAGTAACTGATGGTAGTAAAATTTCTTATTTTATGGAAGCTGAAACAAAAGACATAGATGATAATGATATTGTTGTATATATCAATGTTAAAACTGGAGAAGTGATCAATTCCTTAATTGGAACAGCTATAAAATTGGAATTAACTGGTCCACTTTATGTCATCAGTGATCAAGTATATGAATACTATGAACCAGGGTTGATATATTTGAACAAACCTATTGAATTCGAAAGTACTATATTTTCTGATAAACTTAGACAGGTTATGAATGTTACATATAATCAAGCATGGAATGAGTATACAGACAATGATTATTTGAGATTTATGATTAAAGTTTATTTTGAAATTTACCCTGTTGAAAAAGATAATTTTATTACTGCATTTGACAATTTTTATTATGATAAAGCAGGTTTATTCGTGAAGAGCTACTGGTCAGTACTTACTTTAGGTACTTCACACAGTGTGGATATTAATGAATATTTGTCATTAAAGACAGCATTAATTGGAAACAATGAAAATACTCCAAAAGTATCTGTCTCTGTTTTATCGCAAGTTCCAATTCTCGGTCATGTTAGTGCTCAAATATTGATTGAAGGTTTAATTGGTATTATTACATCAATCATCTTCTTCATTTTCATGATCTGGTCTGTTAGAGATACATATAAGGTATCGGAGGCTATACGTAAGAAGAAGATTGTATTAAGTGATACAAAGTACTTAAGCGAAACGTTCGAAAAAGGATTCGCATATTTTGTATTATCACCAGCAATGGTCGTGTTAGGTTATATTTCTTTAATGCCAATTGCATTCGGATTTATAATCGCATTTACAAGTATTGCAGGTGATGAATCACTAATTGCAACATTTGATTACATTGGATTTAAAAACTTTGTTAACCTATTTGATTTCACAGGTACACTAGGTGCAACTTTTGGTCGTGCATTTTGGAGAGTTTTAGGATGGACAATTGTATGGGCAATATTCTCAACAATTACCGTATTCTTTGGGGGATTCTTCCAAGCTATTGTTTTAAATAGTGAAAAAGTAGTGTTTAGAAAATTTTGGAGAACGATTTTAATTCTACCTTGGGCAATCCCAGCATTGCTATCACAAATGATTTTTAAGGTAATGTTCGCTGAAACAGGTTATGTCAATCAAGTGCTTAGTCAGGTTGGTATTTATGATCTGTTAACCAAGTGGGGATGGATTGGTCAACAGTTTGATTCACTCAGTGGTATTCAAAAAATATTCTATTTAGGTAATCAAAATATCCAATGGTTTACAAATCCTAACAATCCAACATTTGTTAGAATCGTATTAATCGTTGTTAATATCTGGTTGGGATTCCCATATTTCATGGCTTTAATGACTGGTGTTATGACATCTATTGATAAGACTTTATATGAAGCTGCAGATATAGATGGTGCCTCAAATGGTCAAAAATTATGGAAGATTACAATGCCTTTGGTATTGTACTCAACTGCTCCAATTTTGATTATGACATTCTCAGGTAATTTTAATAATTTCGGGGTTATTTATTTCATCACTGGTGGTGGACCGAACGCCGGCAACTTTGATAAAGGTTTCGCCGGGGATACGGACATCCTGATATCCTGGATGTATAAACTGACCGTTCAAGAGTCTATTTATAATATGGCAAGTGTATTCTCGGTATTGATATTTTTCTTTGTTGGTTCTGTCACCGCATGGAACTTATCAAGAACTAGAGCATTTACGGAGGACTAATCATGGGAAATTATCAAACAATATTAATAGTTTTTTTAGTTATTGTCATCCTTTTAACACACCAATCACTTGTCGTTGCATATGCTAAAAAATGTGGATATGAACATGTTTGGTCTGGATTTATAGGATTAGTACCAGTAGTAGGATTTCTTGTATATCGAAGATTACCTAAGAAGAGAAACACATCAAAATTAGGATTTAGACAAATATTTAAAGTAAGTTCAATATTAAAAAGAGCTTTAGTAGCAGCAGAAATCGCGATAGTTACCATTATCGTATTAATCCCAGTGGTTTACATTTTTGGTACAGCATTTTCGAACATTAAAACAGCGGTACCAAATTCAATTTGGCCAGATAAACCAAATCTAGAAGCTTTTAAATTCTTATTTAGAGAAACTAAATTTGTTGAATGGTATAAGAATACACTATTGATCGCAGTGATTAATATGGTTTTTGGTACAATTATTATTACTGGTGCAGCATACGTCTTTGCCCGTTTTAAATTTAAGGGTAAAAAAGGTGGATTGCTTACGGTATTAGTACTACAATCATTTCCATCATTTATGGGATTATTCGCGATGTATGTTTTATTTTGGAAATTTGATATTCTAGGAAGACCAGCATATTTAAGTATTCTCTATATTGGTGGTAGTATTCCAGGTAATCTTTGGTTAATTAAAGGTTTTATGGGACAAATTCCTAAAGATTTAGATGAATCTGCAATGATTGACGGTGCTAGTAAAGTTCAGATTTTCGTAAGAATCATCTTACCATTATCTTTACCAATCTTAACATTTGTTGCTGTTTCAATGTTTATGGGACCATGGATGGACTATATGTTACCAAGTTATTTATTACAGATTCCAAGGACAGGATCGCTTACCACTGATACAACTTCTCAATGGACATTGGCAGTTGGTATTTACAAATTCATAAATGATGCAAATTACTTAAATTATTCTGCATTTGCAGCTGCAGCAATTCTAATTGGTCTACCTATTACAGCATTATACATGGCATTCCAAAAGTATTTAATCGAAGGTATTATGGCAGGTGCGACAAAAGGGTAAGATTCTTACCCTTTTTTTACCGATTATGATAACGGTAGCACATCATATAATGATGTGATCCATGATAAAATATAATTGACAATGATAGAAGGAGCTACACAATTTATGTCACAAACATTTCAAACAAAGGAAACTTTTAAAAAGGCATACTTAAGATACATAGAAGAAAAGTTTAATAAAAAATTAGAAGAAACAAATTTATATGAAAGATATACAGCACTTGCTGATCTATTGGAAGAAAATTTAACAGAACCATATGAAAAAACAAACGCATATATCAAAGAAAACAATTTGAAGAAGACCATTTATTTTTCAATGGAATTCTTAATGGGACGTTTGGTCACAAACAATCTACAAAATAGTGGATATTATGGTATCGTAAAAGATGCGTTCAAAGATCTAAACATTGATTTAAATGAAGTTGAACACGCTGAAGCTGATGCAGGATTAGGAAATGGTGGCCTAGGCCGACTTGCTGCTTGTTTTTTAGATTCTGCAGCGTCAATATCTCTACCGCTATATGGTAATAGTTTAAGATATCAACATGGATTCTTTAGTCAAGAAATAAAAGATCACAAACAAATTGAACATGAGGATCCATGGTTGGATCATCCTTTTATTTGGGAAACTAAAAAACCTGAAGAATCTGTTGAAATCTCATTTTTTTGCAAAAAAGTTAATGGCGTTTTTCAAGATCCTACTTGGGTAAAAGCAGTACCATATGATGTTAAGATTGTTGGTGATCAAAATGGTGTTGTTACAACACTACGTCTATGGGCTACTGAACCATCTGATAGACAAACTCAAAAGAGTGAGGCTTATTTAAAAATGGTTGATGAAATTGATAACTCACTATACCCAGATGATTCAACTGAAGCTGGTAAACTTTTAAGATTACAGCAACAATACCTATTTAGTTCAGCAGGGATTAAAAATGCCATAAGAGAACATAAAGAAGCAGGTAGAGACGTTAGAGAATTACCTAAATACTATGTTTTTCAAATTAATGATACACATCCAACTCTAATTATTCCTGAACTTATGAGAATATTGATGGATGTTGAAAAAATATCATATGAAGAAGCATGGAAAATCACAAATAAAGTTTGTGCATTTACAAACCATACGATTCTTGCTGAAGCGTTGGAGAAATGGAATGTGGACATTTTTAGAAAACTATTACCAAGAGTTTATGAAATCACAGAGATGTTAGATGAACAATTTGTAAGAGACATCAAATCTAAGAATATGTTTTCAAATGATCAAGTTCAAAAAATGCGTATTATTGGTGACGGACAAGTAAGAATGGCACATATGTGTATCTTTGGTTCATTTAGTGTTAACGGTGTTGCTGCACTTCATACAGAGATATTAAAAGAAATCGAAATGAAAGATTTCTACCAAATGTATCCAGAAAAATTCAATAATAAGACAAACGGTATTACACATCGCCGTTGGTTAATTCATACAAATCATGAGTTAGTAGATATTTTGGATCGTAAGATAGGCACTGATTGGAGAAAAGATTTATCAAAACTTGAAGCATTTGATAAGTTTAAGGATGATGAACAAACACAAAAAGAAGTTCATCAAATGAAACTTGCCAAAAAGCAAGCTTTAGCTGATCGTATTTATAAAGAACAAGGTATTAAACTAGATGTAAATAGTATATTTGATATTCAAGTCAAACGTCTTCATGAATATAAACGTCAGTTGATGAATATTATGCATATTATTTATGTTTATCAAAGATTAAAATCTGATGCAGCATTTAAGAAAGGTTATGTACCACATTCATTTATTTTTGGAGCTAAGTCAGCACCAAGTTATTATATTGCTAAAAAAACAATTGAATTAATTGATACTGTAGCATCTGTTGTAAATAATGATCCAGACACTAGTGACTTATTGAAAGTTGTATTTGTTGAAAACTATAATGTTACATATGCTGAATATATTATGCCAGCAGCAGATCTCTCAGAACAAATATCAACTGCTTCTAAAGAAGCAAGTGGTACTGGAAATATGAAATTTATGATGAATGGTGCAATTACGATTGGTACAATGGATGGTGCTAATGTAGAAATTGTTCATGAAGCTGGTATAGAAAATGAAATCATTTTTGGTATGTCATCCGATGAAGTCAACGAACTATATCGATTAAACAATTATAATCCTAGAGAAATATATGACCATGATTCAAGAATGCAAAACATTACTGAATTTATTAAGACACTTCATACGGATTCATACTATTTCAAAGATATTTATGAATCACTTATGAATAAAGATTATTTCTTTGTAATCAAAGATTTTGATAGTTATTTAAAGGCACATGAAGTTGCAAATGAAGCTTATAAAGATCAAAAAGGCTGGTTATCTAAATCAATTATGAACATTGCTCATTCGGGATTCTTTACTTCTGATAGAACAATTGAAAATTATAATAAAGATATTTGGCATCTAGATAAGATATTTAAATAAAAAGAAGGTTATAAAGATGGCGAAACAAACAAATCTTGATTTACGATTAATGACATTTTATCAAGTGTTCCCTAGACAACATTCAAAAAAACAAAATTTTGAAGGTGTTATTGATGATCTAGATCGTATTAAAAATCTAGGTTTTGACGTGCTATATCTTTTACCGGTACATCCAATTGGAAAAGTTGCTAGAAAAGGAATTAAGGGAAGTCCTTATGCAATTATGGATTACTATGGTATTAACGAAGAGTATGGTACATTAAAGGATTTTGAGAAGCTTGTTGAAGAAGCACATCAAAGAGAAATTAAAGTGATGATGGATATTGTTATTAATCATACCTCTCGGGATTCTGTTTTGACAAAAGAACATCCCGATTGGTTCTATCATGGTGCTGACGGTAGTTTTGCTAATCGTGTTGGTGATTGGAGCGATATTACTGACCTTGACTACAATAATCCTAATGTATGTAAATATATTGAGGATATGCTTTTCTATTGGGCAAAAAAGGTTGATGGGTTTAGATGTGATGTTGCACCTTTATTACCACTTGATTTTTGGTTATCTGCCAGAAGTAGAATTGATAAGATCAAACCTGATTTTATTTGGTTAACTGAATCGGTAGAACCAGGATTTATTAAATATTTAAGAGATAATGGCTTTGGTTGTCATTCTGATTCGGAGATGTATCAGGCATTTGATATCTGTTATGACTACGATATTTTTGGCTATATGGCTGCATATTTAGAACAAAACAATCATTTAGCTAAATGGATTGATGAAATTGAAAGACAAGAAACAATGTATCCACAAAACTACGTTAAATTGCGATCATTTGAAAATCATGATCAGGAAAGATTAAGAAATAGAACAAGAAACTATAACCATTTCATTGAAATGGTTGCCTTATCGTTTTTCTTAAAAGGTTCAGCATTTGTTTATGCAGGTATGGAACATCAAGATACGAACAGACCATCACTTTTTGATGATGATTTAGTAAGATGGAATCAAGCAAAGTCAATCGAATCATTTTTAAAAACATTGATAGAAATGAAAAAAATGTCAATCTTTAGAGATGGAAATTTCAATGTACATCATAAAGAGGATGTAGTTGTTTTATCTTATGAAAACACAGAAGAATTTTTGTTAGGTGTGTTCAATCTGGAAGACAAGTGGGAAAATGCAGTTCCGCTTAAAGATGGAAACTATTTGAATATGTTAAATGGTAACGAGGTTAAAGTTAAAAATGGTATACTAATAGTAAATGGGATACCTATCATCATTCAAACAACAAAGGACAAAGTAAGATGAGAATATTTATTGATGGTCTAAGATTGTTAAGAGTCGAAAGTAATCAGTATATTGATTCAATATCACTACAGAATAATGAAATTAATTGGTTAAAAAATGAAGATTTTAACCAATTTTTTATCACATCTAAAGATATTGATTTACATATTGAAGATCATGTAATAATCAACGGACGAAGATATCCATTGGAGATAGGTATTGTCACTCTCTCTAATGAATTTGACAAGAAATATAGATATGATGGACCATTGGGCTATGTATATCATAAAGATTACACTGAATTCAATTTATTTTCGCCAACAGCTAAAGCGATTAATTTAGTCGTGGGTAAGAGAGTTTATGAAATGTCATATGACATGCCAATTTGGCATGTTCGTGTTGAAGAAGACCTAGAAGGACAACCATATTACTATCAAATTAGATTGGTTGAGCATTTCAAGAATGTTAAAGACCCATATGCAAATGCAGCCAATTTGAAGGAAAATGTCATCATTGATTGGTCTAAATCATATCAGATGAAGAAAACACCAATCAGAGTAAAAAATTATGTGGATACAGTGATCTATGAAGGGCATGTCAGGGATATGAGTCTATCTTTAGATGTCGAACATCCGGGAACATTTGATGGTTTAACTGAATATAGTAAGATACTAAACAATAGCGTTATTGGCTATATAAAAAAACTTGGTATGACACATTTGCAGTTATTACCAATATATGATTTTGAACTAGTAGATGAGATTGAAAAAGATAAGGCCTATAACTGGGGTTATAATCCAAGTCAATACTTTGTGTTAGAAGGTTGGTATAGCAAAGAACCTAATAATCCATATGATCGCATTAACAGCTTAAAGAATATAATCTCTTATGCACATGATATGAGATTAGGGATTAATATGGATGTTGTCTATAATCACGTATTTAACCATAAAACATTTCCATATGATGATATCGTGCCAGGATATTTTTACCGTCATGATAAAAATAATATAATGACGAATAGTTCTTATTGTGGCAATGACCTAGAAACTAGACACTATATGGTTAGAAGATTAATCGTCGATAGTTTAAAACAATGGGCTAAAGAGTTTCAGATGGATGGATTTCGATTTGACCTTATGGGCTTATTAGATCTAGATACAATGCATCTTATTGAAAAAGAACTTAAAACAATAAACCCTAACATCATGTTATATGGTGAGGGTTGGAATATGCATACAGAAGTACCATACAAGTTACGATCAAATATGAATAATCAAGGTGAGTTTACATATTATGCTCATTTTAACGACTATTTTAGAAACACACTTAAAGGTGAACTTAATAAAGACCAATTAGGCTATGCCATGGGTGGAAGTCATCTTTACCAGAAAGCAATGAAGGTTATCACTGGATCTAAACATATGTTTGATTCGCCAAATCAGTCAATAAATTACGTTGAATGTCACGATAATCTAACTTTTTATGATAGAATGGTAAAAAATCTAGGATTTGATTTACCAGACTTTAAAGTTGCTGAAGATTTCGCAAATCATTTAATTGCGATATCACAAGGTGTTCCTTTTTATCATGCAGGACAAGAGTTTTACCGCAGTAAAAAGGGCGTTGAAAACTCATACGAATCACCTGATGACATCAATAAAATTTTATGGCGTCCAAGAGAAGCTGGCGTTAAGAAATTGAGACAATTGTTAAAACTAAGAAAAAAATATAAATTGTATCGATTAAACCATTACGATGATGATATGGTTAAAATCGAGAAACAGGGGAAGATGTTGGTCTATACCCTTGAAGATGATAGACAAAAATTAGTGCACTATATCAAAAATTATTACGACTTAGAAAAACTGCCTAAGTTAGAAGGAGAACTAATTTTCCCTTCCCAAAAAGCATTAACTGAATCAAACGATATATATGTTGATCAACCAGGAATATATATTATTCATATACTAAAAAAATGAAGGGGTAGCTCATGAAGGAACTAAATGAACAATTTATGAATAGTTTTTTTAGTGGTCATGTCTCTAATCTGCATGATTATTTAGGTGCACATATAATCTATGATAAACAAGGTTTGATTACTGGTACAAGATTTAGAGTTTATGCACCTAATGCCAAAGAGGTTAGACTCGCTTCTGAAATGAATGATTATCAAGGGTGGATTACCGTTTTAAATAAAGTATCTCATCACGGTTTCTTTGAAATCACGATACCAGGAAACCATGAATGGAAGATGTATAAATATGAAATCAATACAAATTCTGGTGAAGTTTTGTACAAGTCTGATCCTTTTGGATATTTTGCTGAAGAGCGACCTGGTACAGCTTCTAAGGTTTATGATATTAATCATTTTAGTTGGCATGATGAAGTATGGCACTACACCAAGAAAAAATCATATCAAGAACCCCTTTTAATCTATGAGGTTCACCTGGGGTCATGGCGACGTAAATATGGCGCCTTTAAGCCATATAACGAAGTTGTTCATGAACTTATTGAATATGTTTTAGACCAAGGGTTTACACATATAGAACTACTACCTATCTATGAATATCCACTTGATGACTCTTGGGGTTATCAAGGTACGGGATATTTTGCAGCAACCTCAAGATATGGATCACCTAAAGATTTAATGTATCTAATTGATGAATGTCATCAAGCGGGATTAGGTATTATTATTGACTGGGTCTTAGGGCATATCTGCAAAGATTCACATGGATTATCTTTTTTTGATGGTTCACCACTATTTGAGTTTGAAGATCAACACCGAAGAGAGAATATCGTTTGGGGAACAAATAACTTAGATTTCTCAAAAGGAATAACAAGAAGTTTTATGCTATCGGCACTAACTTTTTGGATGGATTATTATCATGTTGATGGATTTAGAATTGATGCTGTATCTAATCTAATTTTCTATTTAGGTAATTCTGATGAAGGAGTAAATCAAGATGCGATTGACTTTATTAGACAATTATCAACACATCTTTTTAGCAAAGATGATCGTATATTATTTATGGCAGAAGATTCTACTGCCTATCCAAAGGTAACACATCCTGTTGATCAAGGTGGTATTGGATTTAACTATAAATGGAATATGGGTTTTATGAATGATGTCTTAAGGTATTTTAAGGAAGACCCTATCTATAGAAAATTTCATCATGATAAAATTACATTTGGTCTAGTCTATGCATTTAGTGAACAGTATGTACTTCCTTTTTCACATGATGAAGTCGTTCATTTAAAGGGTAGTTTGGTTAACAAGATGCCAGGTGATTATGAACAAAAGATTGCAAATTGGAAATTATTACTAACATTGTGGATGACGCATCCGGGCAAAAAATTACTATTTATGGGACAAGAGTTTGCTCAATTTAGTGAATGGGCTTTTCAAGGTGAACTGGATTGGTTTTTATATGATAATGAAATTCATCAAAAAGCTAATCATTTTTTCAAGGATTTAGTTCAAGTGTATAAACATCATCCTGCACTATATCAATATGATCATGAAGCTAAAGGATTTAAGTGGTCGGTGACTGATGATGCTGATCAAAGTGTATTTGCATATGTTAGAAAAAGTGATAACGAAACGTTGATCATCATTCTTAATATGACACCAAATGTTCATGAGACTTATGAAATCGGTGTTCCTTATGCTGGAAGATATGAAGAAATTTTAAATAGTGACAAAGCACTATATAATGGATCTGATCAATACAATGGAAAACAACTTCATGCAATTAAAGGTGATAAACAAGGGTTCAAGTATTTTGTTAAACCAAAAGTAGGACCATTTGCTGGTATTGTTTTACTGCATAAAAAATAAAAAGAGGAACTTGTTCAATTTTGAATAAGTTCCTTATCTTTTTATTTAGTTGACTCTCTTTCAATTAACTTGACATCAATGATATCATGTAGGCTTTCTAGTTCAACATTTCTAATTAATCGGTTTAGATTTACAAAAGATTGTTGACCCATAAATTTAACTGGTTGATGGATGGTTGTAATCGCTGGAGTCGCCCACTTGCTAAAAGGCGTATTATCATATCCAATTAATGATACATCTTCAGGAACTCTTTTTCCAAGTTTCTTTAAGATACTCAATGTTCTAAATGCTAGTGTATCGGAGAAAGCGAAGATAGCATCAACATGAGGATTATTTATTAAAATTTCTTCTAAGAGTTTAGTATCTGGATTAACCAAATCAAAATCATAGATGTCAGCAAATATTTTGGTTGGTTTTAAAACATTCAAAAATCCTATCGTGCGTTCCATGGTTGTAATCAAGAATGAAGGTCCACGGAAGACCAAAATGTTTTTAGCACCACAGTCGACTAATTTTTGGGCAGCTAATTCTCCACCTTTAATATTATCAGAAGTTATAGAAGGGATATTTTCATCCAAGATATGATCAACCGTAATCACTGGAATTTTTAATTCAACAAGTTTATCTCTGTTGGAAAAATTTGATGCGATAATAAGTCCTTCAATATTGTATTGTTCAAAGAATTTTAAATATTCTAGTTCACGCTGAGGATCATCTTGAGTATGACAGAACATGATTTTATAACCATAAGCTGTAGCCTGTGACTCAATGCCCTCAAGTAATTCACCATAAAAACTTGGTCCGATGTGAGGCACGATGACACCAACGATTTTAGAGGAACGATTGGTTAGGCTACGCGCTAATTGATTTGGAATAAATCCTAATTCTTTAATAGTTTGTTCAACTAAAACTTTGGTTGCTTCGTGCACATAACCTTTTTGGTTAATGACACGTGAAACAGTAGATACTGACACGTTAGCTTTTTTAGCCACATCTCTAATGGTTGGTTTCATATTATTATTCTCCCTTTTTAAGTAACAAGTATTCGTATGGTTTCAATGTTATTTTATCATGAATGTTTACTTTTGAGTCGTCTAATAAATTGATATATTGTCCTCGGTATTCCTCTTCGATATTTAGATCTACAAATTTACCTTGATTTATTATAACTAAGATATCATCTTTATCATCTGATTTTGTAAAGGCTAGTACTTCAGAACTCATGAAGTTATAATCAGTAGATAGTAAGACTGGGTATTGAATTCTTAATTTGATTAGTTTTTGAATGAAATGTTTTAAATCAAAATCATGTTTTGATTCATCCCATATCATGCATCGTCTATTATCTGGATCTTGGGCACCTGTCATGCCAATTTCATCACCATAGTAGATATTTGGATTTCCAGCAGAAGTGAACATCCATAAATAGATAAGTTTAACACGTCTAGTGTCTTCATTTAAACGATGTTTAATTCTTATTGTATCATGACATCCTACAAGGTTAAACATGTTTGGCATGATGTTTTTAGGCGTTTTCGCAAGATATGCTTCAATGGTATCTTGAAAAGCGGATAATGATAAATGACCTTCAAAAAATTGCCATGTTGGATAACTGAAATCGTAATTCATGACTGCATCTAATTGATCACCTTGAAGCCAAGGTGTTGAATCATCTAGATTTTCACCTAATATAAATACTTCTTTCTTAACTGATCTTGCAGCTTTTTTGATCTTTCTTAGGAAATCGTGACTGATTTCATTTGATACATCTAATCGCCATCCATCAATGTCACAGGTTTCAATCCAATACTTAATGCAACCGAGTAGATATTCAGATGCATAAGGATCTTCAGTACGCCATTTAGGCATAGCAGGCGCGAAAGCAAATGCTTTATAATCAAGCTTTGTATGTTTCTTAGTTGTATCAATAGGATATTGATCAATATAAAAACAGTTATAATACTTACTGCTTTTACCATGTTTTAATACATCTTGGAAAAACTCATGTTCAATGCCAGTATGATTGAATACGCCATCTAACATAACTTTGATATTTAGGTTATGTGCTTTTTTAACTAATTGTTTCAAATCTTCTTCAGTACCAAATTGAGGATCAATTTTGTAATAGTTAGTCGTATCATATTTATGCGCAGAAGGAGATTCGAATATTGGCGTGAAATATATACCCGTAATACCTAATTCATGAAGGTATGGAAGTTTTTCTATAATACCTTGAAGATTTCCACCGTAAAACTCATTGTTTTTGACTGGGAGATTTCCCCATTTTAATTTTGATTGATTATCCTTACCATAAAAACGGTCAGGAAATATTTGGTACCACACAATATCCTTAACCCAAGTGGGGGTTTGATGCATATCAATTTCATGAATAAAAGGGAAATTGAAATAATCTGATAGATCGTATTGGCGATATAAATCAGATTCGTTACGGATTCTAATGATATTTCTAGTACCATATAGATGAATACCATCGTCATCATATAAAACAAACGCATATTTTACACGTTTTTGTTCTTGTTTAATTGCAATGAAATAATAATCAAATAATGATGTTTGATAACGTTTAACCATAGGTTCAACACGATGAGACCAATCAAATTTGTTGTGTTCGTTTTTGTGCCACTCAAATGGATCTCCATAAATAAGATTTACTTGTTTGAAGTCGTTTTTTGCTGTTCTGATTAAGATGTGTAAAGTGTCTTTATCATAAGCATATGCATATTCTGATTTTGCGCGATGCAATAACGCTAATTTTTCCATATTATCACCAGATAAATTATATCATATCAAGCATTTTATAAAATGTGAAACCGCTAACATTATTTTCCATATATTACATATATGATACAATGGGATTGGGATATAAAGGAGTACATATGATAAAAAAATGGTGGATGGAAAGTGTAGGGTACCAAATCTATCCAAAAAGTTTCTTTGATACAAATCAAGATGGTATTGGAGACCTTCAAGGAATTATACAAAAATTAGATTATTTAAATGATTTAGGTGTTGATTTAATATGGATTTGTCCAGTTTATGATTCACCTATGGATGATAATGGATATGATGTTAGAGACTTTTTAAAAATTGATCATATGTTTGGAAATATCGAAGATATGAAACAATTAATTGAGAAGGCTCATAAACTCAATATAAAGATTATTATAGATTATGTACTTAATCATACTTCAGATGAACATGAGTGGTTTATGGAGTCTAGAAAATCTGAAGATAATCCTTATCGCGATTATTATATCTGGCAAAAGGGAAGGATAAAGAATGGAGAACTAGTAGAACCAACTAATTGGGGTTCGTTCTTTGGCGGAAGCTGTTGGCGATACGATGAGTTGTCAGACAGCTATTATATGAAAATTTTTTCTAATAAAATGCCAGATCTCAATTGGAAAAATTCTAAGGTTCGATCTGAGATGATTGGCGTTGGGCAATGGTGGTTGGATTTAGGTGTTGATGGATTTAGAATTGATGCAGTATCACATTTGGATCGCGCACCATTTGAAGACATTCCTAATGCTATAGATCGATATCCACTTGATTGGTTTAAATTTTCGAATTTACCAAGAGTTCATGATTACTTAAAAGAATTAAATGAGAAATTGTTCTCACCTAATGATTGTCTTACAATTGGTGAAGTCGGAGGTGAAGCTGGTCTAGATTCTGCAGTTCAATATGCCGGATATGATTCCCATGAATTATCAATGGTATTCAATTTTGATCATAACTGGTGCAATAATTTACACGAAGTTCTTGATCAAAAAGATTTAATAACGAATGTTAAACATTTGAAGGAAGTGTTTATCAAATGGCAAGAAGGCTTTAAAGGTAAGGGGTGGTTACCACTTAACTGGTTGAATCATGATCAACCGAGATTGATTAGCCAATATGGTGATTTTAATTTCTTTGATACTTCAGGAAAGATGTTAGCTACGGTCATTCACTTAATGAGAGGAACACCTTTTGTTTATCAAGGCGAAGAAATTGGAATGACTAATTATCCATTTAAAGATGCTAGTGATTTTAATGATATATCTTCAATTAATAATTATCACTATGAACTAAGTAGAGGAGATGATGAAAAAACAGCACTGATCAAAGCAGCGATGAGATCTAGAGATAATGGTCGTACACCAATTCAATGGACAAATGATGCCTATGCTGGATTTTCTTCAGTAAAACCCTGGTTTCATGTTAATCCTAATTATGAAGAGATTAATGTTGAAAGTCAAATGAATGATGAAACTTCAATTTGGCATCATTATAGAAAACTAATTCGTTTAAGAAGATTCTCTAA
Organism: Acholeplasmataceae bacterium; assembly: GCA_965140505.1. Lineage (GTDB taxonomy): Bacteria > Bacillota_I > Bacilli_A > Acholeplasmatales > Acholeplasmataceae > WOFB19. The sequence continues at coordinate 824,169 of OZ223250.1, read as the reverse complement.
GTATCATGAATTAATCACTTTTGGTGATATTGAGTTTACAGAAGTAGATCATCCACGTATCATCAGTTATTTAAGATGGAACGATGAACATCAATTGTTAGTGATTAACTCATTTAGTAAGGCAAGAGAAATTATTGACTTATCAAGATATAAAATAAATGGTATTATATTATCAAACTTAGAAGATACTATAATTAAAGAAAGTAAAATTCATCTAAGACCTTATGAATCTGTTGTCTTAGATGTTGAGGGAAAAATATGAGAAATAGTGGTATTTTACTTCATATATCAAGTCTACCTAGTCCTCATGGTATTGGTACTTATGGTAAGGAAGCATATCGTTTTGTTGATTTTTTAAAGGATGCAAAACAAACCTATTGGCAGATTCTACCATTGGGACCAACTTCATATGGTGATTCTCCATATCAAACATTTTCTGCTTTTGCCAATAATCCATATTTTATTGACTTAGACGTATTGGTTGAAGAAGGACTAATTAAACAAGAAGACATTGACATTGTTGTTGATAATGAACAATATGTTGAATATGAATATCAATATAAACATCGCTTTGGTATTCTTAGAAAAGCATTTTCTAAGTTTAATAAAAAAGATAAAACTTATTTGAAATTCTTGAAAGATGAGGCTTATTGGTTGGATGACTATGCCTTGTTTATGTCAGTTAAAGGGCATAATGAAGGGAAATCATGGTTATATTGGGATGAAGATTTAAGACTTCGTAAACCAGAGGCAATCGATGAAGCTAAAAAGGATTTAAAAGAAGAAATCTTGTTTCACAAATTTATGCAATTTAAAGCATTTGAACAATGGAACAATCTTAAAACTTATGCAAATGATAAAGGTATTAAGTTTATTGGTGATATGCCTATTTATGTTTCTTATGATAGTAGTGATGTATGGGCAAATCCAAAAATGTTTGATTTAGATGATAAAAATGTTCCAATTCATGTTGCAGGTGTGCCACCTGATGATTATGCTGTTGATGGACAGTTGTGGGGAAATCCATTGTATCATTGGGAACATTTGAAAACGTCCAATTATGCTTGGTGGATTGCTAGAGTTAAAGCTTCTATGCAACTCTTTGATATGATACGTATTGACCACTTTATTGGATTTGTTAACTATTTTAGCATTCCTAATGGAGATTCAAACGCACGTCAAGGTGTTTGGAAAAAAGGTCCTGGATATGATGTTTTTAAAGCTATTAAAACTGAACTTGGCGATATTAATATTATTGCTGAAGATTTAGGTGTAGTAACTGATGAAGTCAGAGAAGTATTAAAGGAAACAGGTTATCCTGGAATGAAATTATTACAATTTGGATTTGATTCAAATACTGAAAACGAGTACTATCCAAAAAATTATTTAGAAAATGTGGTTGCATTTACTGGAACTCATGATAATCAGACATCAAAGAGTTGGTTCAAATCATTATCGAGAAAAAATAGGAAGTTTTGTTTGAAATCAATTGGATGCAAACTATTTGATAATAAAGTGGATTGCTTGATTAAGGAAGCATTAAAATCAAAGGCTCAAACAACAATAATTCCAATGCAAGACTATCTTCACCTTGGTGATGAAGCGCGTATGAACATACCTTCAACACTAGGAAATAATTGGAAATGGCGATTATCGCATGATCAATTAACAATTGAACTTGCCCAAACAATTTCTTCCTGGGTTGACATGTTTAATCGATTCGAGAAGTAATAAAAAACTTTGATATTCAAGGGATTGACAAAAAATATAAAATAACTTATAATTACATTACTTGTAAAAGGAGGAACATGTCATGGTATTTGATCGTATTAAAGAAATGATTAAGAGCGAATTAGGTATTCCAGAAGAAAAAATAACAATGGAAGCTAGATTAGCAGAAGACTTAGGCGCTGATTCAATTGATGCTGTAGAATTAATTATGAACATTGAAGATGAGTTTTCAGTTGAAGTAAGTGATGAAGAAGCTCAAAATATTAAAACTGTTGGTGACATTGTTAAATTTGTTGAGAAATCAGCTAAATAATTTCAAAAGCTTTTAAATGAACCAAATTCTTATTTTTGAAGAATTTGGTTTTTTTATAGCAAAAAAGTGAAGATTTAATGGTAAATTAACTCTTTTTTCTATATAATAGAAATTAAGTGAAAGAGGTACGAGCATATGTATTATCAATTTAGTAAAATAGAAAATAAATGGCAAAAACATTGGTTAGACCAAAAAATGTTTAAAACTGAAGAGGATGGACATAAAGAAAAATACTATGTATTAGATATGTTTCCATATCCAAGTTCACATGGGCTTCATGTAGGCCATATCGAAGGATACACAGCAACTGATATCGTTTCAAGATTTAAACGTATGCAAGGATATAATGTACTTCATCCAATGGGATGGGATGCATTTGGTCTACCTGCTGAGCAATATGCGCTATCAACAGGTAAAGATCCTAAAGCATTTACATATCAAAATATTGAAAATTTTAAAAAACAAATCATTGAAGCTGGTAAAGGGATTGACTGGACGAGAGAATTTGCAACTAGCGATCCCGAATATTTTAAATGGACTCAATGGATTTTTAAAAAACTATATGAACATAATTTAGCGGTATTAAAAGATGTTGAAGTAAACTGGTGTGAAGGACTTGGTACAGTTCTAGCAAATGATGAAATCGAACTTAAGAATGGTTTGATGGTTTCAGAACGAGGTGGCTACCCTGTTATTAAAAAAGCAATGAAACAATGGGTACTTAGAATTACTGCTTATGCTGATCGTTTATTAGAAGACTTAGATTTACTTGACTGGCCAGAGCACTTAAAAGAAATGCAACGTAATTGGATTGGTAAGTCAAAAGGTGCTATGATGACTTTCAAAGTAGATGGCATGGATGAATCTTTTGATGTATTTACAACAAGACCTGACACAATCTATGGTGCAACATACTGCGTATTAGCGCCAGAACATCCATTAGTGCTTAGCATTACATCAGAAGATGAAGCAAACGATGTTAAAGCATATATAGATACGACAAAACAAAAAACAGAAATTGATCGTCAAGCGGACAAAACCAAAACAGGTGTATTTACTGGAGCTTACGCAATCAATCCATTGAATGATAAGAAAGTGCCTATTTGGATAGCAGATTATGTACTTCCTCATTATGGTACAGGTGCAGTGATGGCAGTACCTGCACATGATGATAGAGACTTTGAGTTTGCTCAAATTCAAGGACTTGATATTATTGAAGTCATTAAAGGCGATAGTAATGGTGCATTTACTGGTGATGGTATTCACTACAATAGTGGCATTGTTGATGGTCTATACAATGAAGATGCAAAAGATAAAATTATTGATTATTTAGAAAAGACTAAAAAAGGTTATCGCCATTCAACATATAAATTAAGAGATTGGGTATTCTCAAGACAAAGATATTGGGGCGAACCATTCCCTGTCATTATTGATGAAGATAATGAAATTCACGTCTTAAAAGATGATGAACTTCCATTAGAATTACCAATCTTAAAGAACATTAGACCTTCAGGTACTGGCGAATCACCGCTTGCCAATGCACACAATTGGCTAAGTGTGACTGTTGACGGTAAAAAAGGTAGAAGAGATACAAATACAATGCCTCAATTAGCAGGTAGTTCATGGTATTTTATGGGTTATATTCTAAAACGTCATTTATCAATAATTCCTTTGAATAGTCCTGAAGCAAAAGTTCAATTGGATAAATGGTTACCTGTTGATTTATATATCGGTGGTACAGAACATGCTGTTGGACATTTACTATATTCAAGATTTTGGACTAAATTTTTGTATGATATTGGACTTGTATCTCATAAAGAACCATTTAAACGATTATTTAATCAAGGTATGATCCTTGGTGATGATCATACGAAGATGAGTAAATCTAAAGGCAACGTTGTTAATCCTGATGAAGTTATCGCAACCCATGGTGCTGATGCACTTCGTTTATACGAAATGTTTATGGGGCCTTTAGAATCAGAAAAGCCATGGTCTACTGATAGTTTAAATGGTGCTAAGAAATTTCTTGATCGTGTATGGAGAATGTTTGAATTTGATATCGTTGATGAAGAAGTTAAGGAATTGAGACGTTCATATCATCAAACGGTTAAGAAAGTTACAGAAGATTATGAAAAACTAGCATTCAATACAGCAATTAGTCAAATGATGATTTTTGTTAATGACGTTTATAAAGAACAAAGGATTTCTAAACATCAAGCTAGAGGTTTTTTAAAACTTCTTAATCCAATTTGTCCGCATATGACAGAAGAACTAAATAAAGAATTATTAAAACAAAATGAAGAACTCATCTATTCTGATTGGCCTACATTTAATGAGTCATATCTTGTTTTAGATGAAGTACAAATCGTTGTCCAAGTTAATGGTAAAGTAAGAGCTAAATTTATGGTGGCGAATAATGAGAATAAGAAAATTGTTGAACAAATAGCATTGGATGAAGAAAATGTTAAGAAGCACTTAGAAGGGTTAAAAGTATCTAAAGTTATCGTTATTCCTAATAAGATTGTTAACATAGTTGCAAAATAAAATAAATTAAAGTTTGTTGTTGATTTATAGATATATATCATCTTGATATATAATTATAGTAACAACAGACTTTTTTTGTTGAAACTATAAAGAAAGCCAATAAAAACGATGAGTTATTTGTATATTAAGTATAAGGGGACATTATGAAAACAAAAGAGATAATCAATGAATTCAAAAGACAAGATTATACACATTTTGATGAATTTTACCAATTGACCGAACGTCAAGTGTATTTTTCGATTATTAAGATTGTTAAGAGTCAAGATGTAACTAGTGACTTAATGCAAGAGACATATATGAAGTTCATCGAAAAGATTGATCAATATAAGTCAAACCATAATGTTGTCGCATACTTGGCTACCATCGCGAGAAATTTAGCCATCAATTATTATAATCGAGCTAAACGAGAGATTCATGATGAAAACATCATCAGTTTCATTCCATCAAATGATAATGTAGACGAGAATGTTGGCATCTTAGATTTACTTGATATGTTAGAAGAAATGAAAAGAGACATCGTGATTATGCATGTAATCAACGATCTAAAATTTAGGGAAATAGCAGAGATTTTGGATAAACCATTAGGCACGATTCAATGGCTATACTCAGAAGCGATAAAAGAATTAAAAGAAAAGGTAGGTGATGTTTAATGAGAACAAAAGATTTAGAGCAACTAATTAAATCAGAAGCGAATAAAACAGTTATCCCTGATGTCTCAATAAACATCAAGGAAAAGTTAGAAAACCATCAAAAACCTCAAGTTATATCTACATCTAAACAAGAACGTCGCTCATTTAGACTTGTATTTAGATTAAGTTTATCACTATTGCTAATTATGTTCATTAGCTTGGGCATCTTTAGATTGCAAACGGCTAATCCAATTGATGATGATTCAATTGTTGATGCAGTTGTTCTATCTACTGTGGCATCTTCTCAAGTTGCAATCAATACCTTATCGTCAGATGATGGTTTAGTATTGCTTGCAAACGGTAATGGTAATGGTGGTTCCAGTGGTGGTAGTAATCAATCTGGTGATGAAATCATTGAAACAGACGTTGATCATTTAACTAAATATTTAGGTGTTGTTGAACAGATGATGAGCAGTATGCAAAATATGCAAGTTCAAAAAAAACGTATGAATGCAATCTCAAGACAATATAAATTAACTTTCTCAACGAGTAATCTTGAAGATGAAATGACAGATTATGAATTGAAATATCAAGAAATAGACAGTAATAATGATGTATATCAATTATCTGGTCAAATCATTAAAAACAATATCACATATCAAATGGAAATCTCATATAATAAAAAAAGCAAAACTGTGACATCTAAGACATATGAAACGAAGGCGCGTTATGTTGAAGTTGAATATGTTAAAAAGGGTTCAGTATATCAATATAGTGTATCTTCATATAATAGTGATGTTCTTGATGAAACGATTGAAATTTCTTATGAAGGTATGCATCAAGTAACTTTAAGATTCATTAACAGCGAAGCTAGTGGTACATATCAATTTGAAATATCAAAGGGCATGATGAATAGACGCTATTTACAAGTTGGTTATAGCGTTGATGGTGCTGTTGGAGAGATGAAGATTGAAGTATCACAAACAAATAAAGGTGAGTACATCATTGAAGTATCACCTAGTAATGGACACTCATTTACAGTCACAAAGTCAAGAAAAAATAAATAATTTAAAAAAATACCAATAAAAAAGATAATTCGTTTGTATATAGAGTGTAAGGAGGAATTACAAATGAAAAAATCTAAAATTTTATTAAGTTTATTTGCGATTTTAAGTTTAGTACTTGTTATTGTTGGTTGTAGTGGGTCAATTTCCGCAGCAGAAGCATATGTAACAATTGATATTAATCCGAGCATTGAGGTTGTGGTTAACGAAAAAGAAGAAGTTGTATATGTGCATGCGTTAAATGAAGATGCTGAAGTATTATTAGTTGACCTAGATTTGGTTGGAATGAATGTTGACGAAGCAATGGATCTTATTATTGAACAAGCAATTCTTCTAGGATATATTGATACTGAAGCAGCAGAAACATATGTATCTGTATCAACAACATCAGAAAATGATCTTGGTGAAAAGATTAAGACTCGTGTTAAAGCAGCAATCAATAATGCCTTCTTAGTTCGTTCTATGATGGGTAAAGCAAGAGATAAACAATTTACTGAAGAGTTTATCGCAGAAGCTGAAAACTATGGTGTTGAACCTGAATTTCTATCATTAGCTTATTCAGTAACTTACGTTGATGATGAAATTACGCTAGAAGTAGCACTAGAGATGACTAGAGATGAACTTATTGATGTATTAAAAACAGCACGTCAAGAAGCTAAAGATGTTGCTCAAGCATATAAACAAGAATTTTTAGCAGCAAGAGCAAAAATTGGAGAAACTTACATTCCTGATATTGAAGATTTAGAAACTCAAATTGAGACACTTGAAGCTCAAATCGATACTACTACTGATGATACGACAGAACTAGAAGCACAACTAGTACAATTACAAACTGCTTTACAAGCATTAAAAGATACGATGTATACAGAACTAGAAAAACTTCGTGCTGAGTACCAAACTATGACAGCAACAATGCTTCAAGAATATCAACAAATCATGAATCAAAGAATGAGCCAATTTGAAGAAAAAGTTCAAAATTGGAATCAAAACAAAGGATCTAATCGTGGAAACAAGTCAGAAGATGAATGGAAAGATACAATCAGAAATTTCCAAAACAAAAATGATGACGAAGGCCAAAATGACGAAACTGATACGACTGAATAATAACCCATAATGTCCCCCCCGTTGTGGGCATATTAAAAGCCATCAAATTTTTGATGGCTTTATTGTTTTTGTAATCCATAGTATATATGGTGGCATATTATCTTGTAATGGAAGATCAGTTCTAATTATTTTATACTGTTTAGGATCTAAAGTGCTAAGAAGATTCCATATTGCTTGATGTTCAGTATAACCCTCACTATGTCCTGGATAAACGACACAAACTATGTAGCCTTGAACATTTAGATGATTGAGCATAGAAGTAAGCGTTCTAATTGTGACATCTGATTTGGTCGTTACATTTTTATCACCTTTGGGAAGATAACCAAGATTGAAAATAACACCATTATAATTGCTAACATAGTTTAAATAATTTTCATGTGAATCTTTTATGATATCAACATTATCAATATTTAATTTAGTAATCTTGTCACGCGTTGATTTAACCGCATCTTCTTGGATGTCAAAAGCATATACTTTACTGCAAATACTAGATAAGAATATAGTATCATTGCCATGACCCATGGTTGCATCAATTAAAACGTGATCATTTTCTACGATATGTTTAAGATAAAGATGAGATATCTCAGTGATTGATTGTCTGCGCATAGTAATCTCCTTGATATAAATTTAAATTTCTTAGTTTTTTGTCGATTTCATTTGTAACAACAAATTTTTTTCTTGTCCACTCTGGTGCTATAAGTATAGATTTAGGAGCATCCCCTGTGAGTCTATGGATTACGATATCTTTTCTTAACCATAAGATTTGGTCTACGGTAATATCAACATATTCTTCCAATGTGAGTATGTGCCAAGGGTGTTCTAAAAAATCTTTTCCCATTTTTGTGTGATGCATTAGATGAAGCATGTGAATTTTTATACCTTGAACATCTAAAGTGTTAATATGTTTAACAGTATCAATCATCATTTCTTTTGTTTCATAAGGAAGTCCATTAATGATATGTACAACGACTTCAATATGGCGCTTTCTTAGTTCATCGACGGCTTTATCAAAGCATTCTAAGTCATGACCACGATTAATTAAATCACTTGTTTTAGAATGAATGGACTGAAGTCCAAGTTCGACTTGTAATGGCATTCGTTTATTTAAGTCTTCTAAGTAATCAAGCACATCGTTAGGTAATGCATCAGGTCTAGTACCAATTGATAACATGACGATGTTTGGATTAAGTATGATTGCTTCTTCAAATAGTTCTTTTAATCTTGATACAGGAGCGTGTGTATTTGTATTTGCTTGAAAGTAAACGATATATGAACCATCTTTCCATTTGTGTTGCATCATCTCTTTAATATTGTCAAATTGCTCTTTTAGAGGTAGATGTTTATCTCCTGCAAAATCACCACTGCCCATATATGAACAAAAAGTACAGCCACCTCTAGCAACCGTTCCATCGATATTTGGACATGAGAATCCACCATTAAGAGCTATTTTATAAACTTTATGGTTGTATTTATTTTTGTAGTAATTACTAAGAGTAATATAATGTTTTTCATGATTCATTAAATTCATATTTTCACCAAATTCATTTTATCATACAATGATAAATATGATATAATAATGAAGCGAAGGAGATATTTTTCATGTTTAAAAAATTTACAACGAGCTTAACAAAACCGCCTTTGGCTATTTTTTTTATAAAAGATAGTTGGGTGAAAATATTTTTATACATTTTTATACTTCCGATTGTGATGATAATTCCAAGCGTTTTTATGCTAATAACACAGCCTGCAATGACACAGGATATGTATCAAGAAACCTATCAATTGGTACAATCTAAGTTTAGATTTGATGACGCTAGCATTAGTGATTATAAACTTACGTATACAGAAACGAAGAGTTTCTCTACAGCAACTTATGATATTTGTATGGGAACTGCTGCTAATTCTAGGGCTGTGTCTTTTGTTTTTGTCTCAAACGGTATAAGTGTAGAGTTTATGGATCAAAAACTAGATTTTCATTCATATGCTGAACTTGGATTAGAGTTTTATGATTTTAGTTCAACACAAGCTATCGATATTCACACCTTGACACTTGTGATTCAAGATGTTTATCAAAGTCAGTACTATATTCATATGGCTAGTGTTATTCAACAGTATTTATGGTATGTTGTTGATTATCTTGTTGTAATCATCATTATGGCATTTATGTCATCACTTATGGCACCGATGTTAAGAATGCCCTTTGCGATGAGATTTAAACTATCAACTTATTTGTCTACAATTTATGTATTTGCTAATCTTATAGCAATTTTACTGGGTATTGCTGCAATCACGTATATTTCAATCATCTTCGTATATATCTATCACATTTGGGTATTCCGTTCAATAAAAGTAGTACCAAAAGGAGTAGCATAAATGGCAAACAATAAATTTGAGTTATTTTTAGAACAATCAAAATTTAATCACGACATATTACAAAAGGCTCAATTAGATCACGTTGATGTCATAGTATCAGATAGCACATTCGTTTTTCATGTTATATTAGGTCAGGTCATAGCACCAGAAGTTTTAATTCCATTTATTGATCAGATTAAGACTTATTTTTTAATTCCTAACGTTGTTAAACAAGTTCAAGTATTAATCTCTTATGATCGGTTAGAGTTAGATCAAGCATTAGCAACCAAATATTATGAATATGCGTACACTGAAATTTCAAAGGTTAAAGCAAGTTTTGTCGTTTTGAAAAATTTTAAAACACGCTATGAAAATCAAAAAATAATTATAGAAATTGATAAGGATTCACAATATGTATCAAGTTACTTTGAGGATATCAAATTAGTTTTACTAACTTTAGGTATAAGAATCGATATTGCATTTGAAGTTAATGAGCAATTGACATCAACCAAAGCAAAGATTAAGCAAGCAATCAAAGAGTCTGCAAAAATACTTGAACAAAAAGAGCAGATTGTTACACAGGAAAAAGCAATTTCTGAACGAAAAGTTTTTACAAAGAAAGCAAGACCAAAAGCTGTTCCTATCTCAGAGATTCCACTTGATCAATATCAAATGGATAAATATAAAAATGAGAAAGGCGATACCAATTTCTTGATTCAAGGTTGCGTCACTAAAAAAGAAGTGAGAAAACTAAAAAACTCATCTCTGTTATCTTTTGTTTTAGGTGATGAAGACGATGCAATCGTCGTTAAGAAATTTTTAAACAGACAAAAAGACTTTGATCTAGCGGCTTCAATCAATGATGATGATTATATCCAAGTTGAAGGCTATGCAAGTTATGATACATATCAAAAAGATGTAGTTATTAATTTAAATGCTATATACTTTATGGATAAAGTTCAATCACTAGTTGAAAGAAAAGATAGATCGAAAGAAAAACGCATTGAATTTCATATCCATACAAAAATGTCGAATATGGATGGTATTGGAGATGTTTCTGATTATGTAAATCAGGCCATTAAATGGGGTCATGAGGCGATTGCTTTTACTGATCATAATGGTTTATATGCATTTCCAGATATCGATCACGCGACACAGGGAAAAGATATTAAAGCAATCTATGGTGTTGAGTTGGATTTTGTTGATGAAGAAAATTTTAAAATTTCAACTGAAACTAAAGAAGACTTTGCTTTAAAAGATGCAATTTATGTCGTATTTGATATTGAAACTACCGGATTATCTGCAACACGTGATAAGATTATTGAAATCGCAGCCGTCAAGATGACACAAGCGGGTATTATTGAAACATATCAAACATTTATTAATCCATTAGAGCCATTATCAGAATTTACGACGTCACTAACAGATATCACAGATGAAATGGTTCAGGATGCACCAATTATTGATGATGCTCTACCTGGATTCTTAGCATTTATTGAAGGCGCTGTGTTAGTGGCACATAACGCATTATTTGATGTTGGACACATCAGAGAGAATTCAAGAAAACTTAATTTAGTATTTGATGATTCAAAAGTAGTCGATACACTTAGCCTTGCAAGATATTTCTATAGTGATCAATTAAAACGATTTAATTTAAAAGCCGTATCTAAATTTTTTAAAGTTAAACAAGAAAAACATCATAGAGCTCAAGACGATGCTAGAGTTACTGCAGAAATATGGCAACTCATGTTACTAGATTTATCTAAACAAGGCATTAAACAATATAAAGATTTAAACAATTCAATTGATGTTAAAGAAGCGTGGAAACATGTCATGCCTCGCCATTTAACCGTATTGGCACAAACACAAGAGGGTTATAAAAACTTATTTAAAGTTATTAGTGATGCCTTAACTGATCACTTCTATAAGGGACCTAGAACATTAAAATCTGTTTTAGATAAGCATCGTAAGGGGTTATTAGTGGGTAGTGGTTGTGTTAATGGTAATGTATTTGAAGCAGCACTTAATCAAGGTGATGCGCAACTTCGTGAAGCCATTAAGTACTATGATTATATTGAGGTTCAACCACCTCAAGTTTATAAACATCTAAAACAAGATTTAGGTCAATATGCTGATGAGATCATAGAAGCAGTCATCACGAAAATTATTAAAGTTGCTCAAGAGATGGACAAACTTGTCATCGCAACTGGCGATGTTCACTATCTTGAGAAGAAAGATGTATTGTATCGTGAGATATATATTCGCACACCACTAGTTGGTGGAGGTATTCACCAATTAAATAAATATAGTCAAATGCCAGAACAATATTTTTTAACAACTGATGAAATGCTACAAGCATTCAGTTTCTTAGATTCGGAATTAGCAAAAGAAATTGTTATTGATAATACTAAAGCACTAAACAGAATGATTGATGCAATTCAGGCATTCCCTGATGATTTATACTCGCTTCCTGATGATGCTTTTAAAGAACAATTAGGTATCCAAAGTATTGCGGATGAAGTCAATCGGTTGGTGCGTGATAAGATGAAAAATCTATATGGTAATGAGCCTCATCCAATTGTTAAAAAACGTGTAAACAGAGAATTAAAAAATATTATGGAAAATGGATTTGGACCAAATTATTATGTATCCCACCTACTCGTTAAAAAATCATTAGAAGATGGTTATCTAGTCGGATCACGTGGATCAGTAGGTTCATCTTTAGTAGCAACCCTTTTAGATATTACAGAAGTAAATCCATTGAAGCCACATTATCGTTGTCCTCATGGTGATTTTACAGTATTCCAATTAACTGATGAAGAAAAAATAGAATATGGATTAACACCTGAGCAAACGGATTTTCAGCAATATTTTGAAGGTGTTCAATCAGGTTATGACCTTTCTCCACAAAAATGTCCAATCTGTGGCGCTATACTAAAAAGAGATGGACATGATATTCCATTTGAAACCTTCCTTGGTTATAATGGAGATAAAGTCCCAGATATTGATCTTAACTTTTCTGGTGACTATCAATCTAAAGCACATGATTATGTCAGAGAGTTAATCGGTGATGATCATACATTTAGAGCCGGAACGATTTCAACGGTTGCAGAACGAAATGCATACGGTTATGTTAAAGGTTATTTAGAGGATAAAAATTTAGTTAAACGTCCAGCACAAATTGAACGTTTAGCTAAGAAAATTGAAGGTGTTAAACGTTCAACCGGACAACATCCAGGTGGAATTGTCATCGTACCTAAATCAAAGACTATTTTTGATGTTACGCCAGTGCAATATCCTGCTGATGATACAACATCTGATTGGAAGACAACACACTTTGATTACCACTCGTTTGAAGCAAATCTGTTAAAACTTGATATCCTTGGTCACGATGATCCGACGATGATTAAATTCTTAATGGATTACGTAAAAGAACATCAAGCTGATTTCCCATTTAGCAAAGCGCAAGATATTCCTGTTGATGATCCACGCGTATATCAATTATTCTCAGGAACAAAGGTAATAGGTATTGATGATAACGATAGTGTATATGGTGATATTGCATCATATGCAATTCCTGAATTTGGAACATCTTTTACCCGTCAAATGTTACAAGATACAAAACCAAATACATTTGCTGGACTTGTTAAAATATCTGGGTTATCACACGGTACTGATGTTTGGTTGTCAAATGCACAGTCATTAATTACCGGTAAAACAGAATTTGGTAAGATATCGTTTGGCGATATCATTGCTTGCCGTGATGATATTATGGTTCAATTATCAAAACAGGGATTATTACCCTTGAGGGCATTTGAAATCATGGAATTTGTACGTAAGGGTAAGCCTAGTAAGAATCCAGCTAAGTGGTTGAGTTATGTTCAAGAAATGAAGACGAACCAAGTACCAGAGTGGTATATTTGGTCAGCTAGTCGAATTAAGTACATGTTCCCAAAAGCTCACGCGACTGCATATGTTATTATGGCAATGCGTATTGCTTGGTTTAAAATATATAAACCATTATTGTTCTATAGTGCATTTTTATCTAAACGTGCATCTCAATTTGATTATGAAATCATGATGAAGGGATCAAATGCGATTAGAAACAAGTTGATTGAATTTAACAATCAATACAATTTAAAGGCAACCGAACAATCACTTCAAGTAACACTTGGGGTTGCATTAGAAATGACAAAACGTGGATTTAAATTCCTACCCGTAGATATCAATAAATCAAATGCGACTGTATTTGGTATGGAAGAAGAAGGATTGCGTATGCCATTTAGTGCGATTGATGGATTGGGTGCAGCAGTTGCTTATGATATTATTGATAAGCGAAATGAAAAAGCATTCATATCACGAGAAGATGTTAAGAACAGAACGAGAATTAACAAAACAGTATTTGAAAAGATGGAAAACTATGGTGCATTTGATGATTTAAAATCGGAAAATAATGTGATTACATCGGGATTATTTGCACTATAGCAATTAAGAGTTATAATATTATTGTTAGTTATAAGGAGTTGATTGAATGCGCACAGCAAATCCAGTTTTTAGAAATCTAGAAAAACATGATACTTATGTCGTTGATCAGACTGCAAGTTATCAAGGCATTATCATTAAAACAAGTTTATTATTAGCAATTGCAGTTATCAGTGGATATCTTGCAATTACTCAATTAACATTTGAACAGTTAGTACCAGTATTATTCACTTCGATGATTGTTGCATTTATCTCGGTACTAGTAAGCCAATTTGTACCAAGACTTGCAATGCCATTCGGGCTGTTATATGCATTATCTGAAGGTGTATTATTAGGCACCATCACATCACTGATTGACCAAGCCTATCCAGGTGTGGCAGTAACAGCAGTGATTGCAACAGTAACAGTATTTGCTGTGATGTTATTTCTCTATTCAAGTCGTGCAATTAGAGTAACGACGCGATTTAGAAGAGTTATGACATCAATATTACTAAGTTTTCTTGTATTTTTTGTAATTTTTGGTATACTATCATTGTTTAATCTTTATGTACCAGTAAACAATGGTTTAGCAATAGGTATTTCAGCTATATTTATCGTCTTTGGTGCATTTATGTTAACACTTGACTTTGATCGTGCAGAATCTATTGTTAATAGTGATGCAGATAGAGTCTACGAATGGGTTGTATCGATTGGTTTAATGGTTACACTTGTTTGGATATATGTTGAATTGTTAAGATTGCTTGCCATATTAGCAAGTAGAAATCGATGATTAGGACTAGTAATTAGAACCTTTTGTTTAAAGAGAGTATAGAACAGGTGAAAACTATACAACAAAAATCTAATGAATTCACCTAGGAGAGATGCTAATCACATCCGGATAACTCACGTTAAGAGTGTCGAGTGCTAGAGATATATTCTAGAACTAAGGTGGTACCGCGATTATATTCGTCCTTAGATATTTTATCTAGGGACTTTTTTATTTGATTTGTTAAAGGAGAAAGAAAATGGACGAAAAACTAAAATTGGTAAAAGATCAAGCATTAGTAGAAGTGAAATCAGCAGTATCGTTAGAGGATGTCGAAACGCTGCGCGTTAAATACTTGAGCAAAAAAGGTGAAATTTCTTTAATGATGGGTGAGATTAGAAATCTTCCACCCGAAGAAAAACCAGCTTATGGCCAACAGGTAAATGATGCCAAACAAGAAGTTGCTAAAGCACTATATGATAAAAAACAAAAATTAGAAGATGATCAATTATTTGCATCACTTCAAACTGAAAAGATTGATGTCACACTTCCAGGATATAAATTATATTCAGGTAGTATTCATCCACTAAATCAAGTGATTGAAGATTTAGAAGATTTATACATAGGCATGGGGTATCAAATTGCTGAGGGCCCAGAAGTTGAAAGTGATTACTACAATTTTGAAATGATGAACTTAGAAAAAGACCATCCAGCCAGAGATATGCAAGATACATTCTATATTACGGAAGAGATATTGCTACGTACACATACTTCACCAGTTCAAGCGAGAACGATGCTTGAAATGAAGGGGCAGCCACTTAAAGTTGTATGTCCTGGTAAAACTTATCGTCGCGATGATGATGATGCAACTCATTCACATCAATTCATGCAAATGGAAGGCTTAGTTGTAGATAAAAATATTTCTCTTGCTAACCTAAAAGATGCACTACTTAAAATGGCAAAACATGTATTTGGTCCTGATCGTGAGATTAGACTACGTCCTTCATTCTTTCCATTTACTGAACCAAGCGTTGAAGTTGATGTTTCATATGTGAAAAAAGATGGAACGATTGGTTGGATTGAAGTACTAGGCGCTGGCATGGTGCATCCAAACGTACTTGAAATGGCGGGATATGATTCTAAAGTCTATTCAGGATTCGCATTTGGTATTGGTATGGAACGTATTGCCATCCTAAAATATAATATTGATGATATTCGTCAATTCTATATGAATGACCTGAGATTTTTAAATCAGTTTAAGGGGGAAGTTCAATAATGATTATTACAGAGAAACTATTAAAACAATTCATTGATATTCCAGAAGATATATATGATATTACTAACCATAAGATTATCGAGGTTGAAGCATTTGGTAAGATTAATGATGCTACTCAACTTGTTGTTGGTAAAGTACTGACATGTGAAGATCATCCAAATTCAGACCATTTGCATAAAACGACTGTTGATTTAGGTGACCACATTGAAAATATTGTGTGCGGTGCACCAAACGTTGCGAAAGATCAATATGTGATTGTTGCTCAAGTTGGTTCTATTCTACCTGGCGATTTTGAGATTAAAAAATCAAAAATTAGAGGTGAAGAATCAAATGGTATGATTTGTTCTTTGCAAGAGTTAGGATTTGATGAAAAGATTATTCCAGAAGCATATAAGAACGGAATTTATCATTTTCCATATGAAGTCAAACCCGGAACACCTGCTTTGGAAGCTATTTCACTTGATGGATGGTCTATGACATTAGGTTTAACCCCTAATAGAGGCGATTTACTATCTGTTTATGGTTATGCCCTAGATCTTGGCTCAGTTACTAATAAACCTGTTAAAACGCCTGTTTATGATATTAAAGCATGGAATAAGAAAAATCCTTTTAATATTAAAATAGCATCTGAAGGCTGCGGTACATATACTGCACGCTACATTGATCAAATTAAGATTAAAGAATCACCATGGTGGTTAAAGAGCGCATTAATATCAAGAGGTATGCGTCCCATTAACAATGTCGTAGATATCAGTAACTATGTACTCATTCTATTTGGAACCCCACTTCATATGTTTGATGCTAACAAGATTGGTTCAAATGAAATCTTAGTTAGAGATGCTAAGGAGGGTGAAGTTGTTATTTCACTTGATGAACAAGAAAGAAAATTAACAAGTGAAGATATTGTGATTACTAATGGTGAAAAACCAATAGCAATCGCGGGTGTGATGGGACTTGAAAACACAATGGTAGATGATGATACAACCGCTGTATTATTGGAAGCTGCTTATTTTGAACCAAAACGAATCCAACACACATCAAAACGTTTAGGTTTAAGAAGTGATTCATCACTGCGGTTTGAACGCGGTATTGATGATAAACGCGTAAACTTAGGTTTAGAGCTTGCGACATCACTACTTGTAGAACTTGCTGATGCAAGAGTTTATGATGGCGTAGCATCTTGTATCAATCACGTATTAGAAGATGTGAATATTGAAGTTCAAAAATCATATATTTCTACATTGTTAGGTGTTGAAATTGAAGAAGATAAGTTGTTGCAATATTTTAGACAACTAAACTATAAAGTTGAAATTACATCAGATAGCTATGTTGTAATACCACCAAGCTATCGTCAAGATGTCAAGATTCCAGCAGATGTATTAGAAGAAATCGCGAGACTTCATGGCTTAAATGATGTACCTATTATTCAAGAACAAGTTAGAACTCAAGGTTTCTTAACAAGTAAACAAAAGCGTGTGAGAATGATTAGACATCACTTAGCTGATCTTGGCTTAAACGAAATTATTACATATTCATTAAGATCTGAATATGATGCTCAAAAATATCAAAATCTTGGTGATCAAGTAAGTATCTTAATGCCTTTATCAGAAGATAAGAAAGTATTGAGACAAAGCTTATTAAATGGATTACTTGATTCTGTTAAATACAACCGTTCAAGACAAATGGATAGCATTCATTTATTTGAAATTGGTCATGTGTTTGCTCAAGGTTTAGAGACAAACCATTTAGGCATAATTCTTCATGGCACATGGCATGAACAAGTATGGTCAAACAAAAAAGTGGAACCTGATTTCTATCTACTCAAAGGTATCATTGATGAATTAGTAGAGAGATTTGGTGTTTCATTAGAATATAAAGCAACTGAAAAATATGATTATCTTCACCCATTTAGACAAGCTGAAATTTTACTAAATGGTAAAGAAATTGGATTAATTGGTGAATTGCATCCAAGAGAATCAAAAGAGTTAGATATTAATAAAGCATTAGCTTTAGAAATTGATTTAACTGATCTATTGGAAATTGAAGTTAAGAATGAGTATCAAACAATCTCTAAATTTCCAAGCATCCAAAGAGACTTAGCGGTCGTTGTAGATGAAGCTTTAGAAGTTGATGTTATGAAAAAACTCATCGTGCAAACTGTTAGGAAGCAACTTGTTCAATTAAATGTATTTGATGTATATCAAGGATCTCATATTGAAGATGGCAAGAAGTCAGTAGCGTTTAACTTGGTGTTCAACGACACCAGTAAAACACTAGAAAGCGACGAAGTTGATAAATTAATGCGTAAAGTCATGGTTAGACTAGATCGTGAGCTTAGCGCTAAAGTAAGAAGTTAAAAACCTGTATATCAGGTTTTTTTCATGATATAATTTAAATTTCGTGTATAATATTTGTAGGTGATATAATGTTAATTTATGATTTGACATTCGATGAATTGGTGTCATTCCTAAAGGAAAATGATTTTAAAAAATATCGTGCCGAACAAGTTTGGCATTGGTTATATAAGCAAAAAGTATCTTCATTTGAAGATATGAAGAATCTACCAAAAGACTTGATTAAACTTTTAAGTGAACATTTTAAGTTAAAAGCGATGGAGCTCGTATTGCAACACACAAGTGTTGATGGTACACTTAAATGTCTTTACAGTCTTTCGGATGGACATTTAATTGAATCGGTCTTAATGAAGCAACACTATGGAAATTCCATTTGTGTTACAACACAGGTTGGATGCAATATTGGATGTTCTTTTTGTGCTTCAGGTCTACTTAAGAAACAAAGAGATCTAACGTCTGGTGAAATCATTGCTCAAGTGATTGAAACTGAAAAGATTTTAGGTGAACGCATCAGTTATATCGTTGTGATGGGCATTGGTGAACCATTTGATAACTACAAGAACTTAACACAATTCTTATTAACAGTTAATGATCCAAAGGGATTAGAGATTGGTGCTAGACATATTACTGTCTCAACATCTGGTATTGTACCTAGGATTAAGGAATATGCTGATTTTGGCATTCAAGTGAACCTAGCGATTAGTCTACATGCACCAAATAATGAGATTCGCTCAAAACTGATGAAGATTAACAAGGCGTATCCAATTGAGGAAGTATTTGAAGCGATTAAATATTATCTAGAAATCGCGAATCGAAGAGTTACGATTGAATATATTTTAATCGATGGTATCAATGATACCAAAGAAGCAGCAGTAGAATTGGCACAGCGCTTAAGAGGCATGAATGTATATGTGAACTTAATTCCTTATAACGAAGTGATCGAAGCACCATATAAACGTTCAAAGACTGAAAATCAATTAGCATTCTATGATATTTTAAAGAAACATAACATCCAAGTAACTTTAAGAAAAGAACAAGGACATGATATAAATGCGGCTTGTGGACAGTTACGTAGTCAAAATCTGTAGGAGGAACTTTTGAAAAAAGCTTTTATTAGAAAAATTATTTCAAATCAATACACACTTGTTGATCTAAAAACTAACGAAGAGTTTATTGGACAGGCAAGGGGAAAACTCAGATATATGAGAATTGATGAAAACGACGTATTTAACAAGCAACTGACCAGAAAGACCAAAAAAGAGACCAAAATTGTTCAAATCAGCCCTAAAATTGGTGATTATGTGAATTACGAGATTGATCATGATCAGGTGTTTATCGAAGAAATTCTTCCTCGCAACAATGAACTTGTAAGACCCGATGTTGCAAACGTTGACCAAGTGTTATTAGTTTTTAGTATTGTAAGACCTGATTTTAGTGCTTACTTACTAGATAAATTTTTAATCATATTGAAACAGGAAAACTTGACCCCTGTGATTGTGATATCGAAGATTGATTTAGTCGATGAAGAAGTTTTAAAAAAGGTTAAGGATATAATGTCTTATTATGAAAAAATGGGATATGAAGTATACTACGTTAACAGTAAGCAAAAAATCGGTTTTGATGTATTAGAAGATATATTTAAACATAAAATTACAGTATTAGCTGGACAAACTGGTGTTGGTAAATCAACACTATTAAATGCGTTAATGCCACATTTGGGCCTGAAGACTCAAGAGATATCGGATGCACTTGGACGTGGTAAACATACGACTAGACATTCTGAATTATATCCATTTAATGAGGGATATATCGCAGATACTCCAGGTTTTTCAAAAATAGATTTTAAAATATTTTATAAAGAAGATTTAAAACTCTTATATCCTGATTTTGAGGCGTTAAATGATGGATGTAAGTTCAATAATAAATGTCTACATATCCACGAGCCCAAATGTGCGGTTAAGGATGCTGTAGAAAGTGGGAAAATCCTACATTCTAGATATGAAAATTATCTTCAATTTATAACTGAAATAGAGACTCAAAAAGTGAAGTACTAAGGAGATTTTTATGATTGTTGCACCATCAATATTAACAGCTGATTTTACAAAATTATATCAAGAGATTAAAAAGATTGAAACTGCTGATTATGTTCATATTGATATTATGGATGGAAACTTTGTTCCTAATATCTCTTTTGGTCCTGCAATTACGAAACAAATCAGTAAAATATCACCATTACCTTTGGATGTTCACCTAATGGTTTCAAAACCAATGGATTGGATCCAAAAGTTTAGTGTTGAAAACGTTGAATTTATCACTGTTCACATCGAGTCACATCAATACTTAGATGCGATTGAAGAAATCAAAAAACAAGGGAAAAAGGTTGGTATTTCAGTTAAACCAAATACCAGTGTAGAAGAAATTATTTCAGTTCTTAACATGGTTGATTTAGTGTTGATTATGACTGTAGAACCAGGGTTTGGTGGTCAGACTTTTATGGCTGATATGATGCGTAAGGTAGATAATTTAAAATCATTACGCAAGTTTCATGGGTACGGTTTTTTGATTGAAGTTGATGGCGGTATTAATGATAAAACTATTAAAACTTGTAAAGATGCGGATGTTGATATGGTCGTTGCCGGTAGTTATGTGTTTAATCACGAAAATCCTAAAAAGGCGATTGAATCATTAAAATGAGAGTATTAGTCATTGTTCATCCTGTACCAAAGGATATAAGAAAAATACTTAATTTGAAAGTTGATGACTATATTATTGGTGTTGATCAAGCAATACTCGATCTATATAAACAAAGAATAAAAATAGATTTAGCTGTGGGTGACTTTGATTCTTTAAAGAATCAACATATGCTCTTACAGTTAGATACACTTAGATTAAAGCCCGAAAAAGATGTTACAGACAGTTATCAAGCTTTAGTAGAAGCAACAAAAAAACAACCGGATGAAATCATCATGATTGGTGGTTTTGGTGGAAATCGAATTGAACATTTCATGGCACATTTGACACTTTTTAATGAGTTTAATGCTCTGGTTATGATTGATGACTATTCAAGGATGTACATGCTAAAAAAAGGGGTATATAAGATTGACTCTGATGGATTTATATCTCTATTTGCATATCCTGATGCCGAGATATCACTGCCGGGCTTCAAATATGAATTAGATCATTATAAACTATCACTGTTTGATCCTTTATGCATCAGCAATGAAGTTGTTAGAAATGATGCTGAAATTGTAGTTCATGAGGGTAGAGTCATCATTGTAATAAGCAAAAAAGACTAAAAGAAAAAGGTGGATTCATTTCCACCTTTTCTTTTCAAATAAAACGTTATTTCAAATGGATAACGCCTTTTTTGGAATAACGCAATTGACTTTAATTATACACGTTCTAAGTTGTTTTTTTTAAGAGCTCTCGCAGACATTTTAACTTTTTTAACGTTACCGTCTTCGTCTTTGATTCTTACTGTTTGTAAATTGCTCTTCCAAGTTCTACGTGTTGCGTTTAACGCATGACTACGTTTATTTCCAAATACTGTTGATTTACCTGTTACATAGCATCTAGCCATACTCTCACTCCTAACTGCATTATCTAATTTATCATATATGATAAGGAAAAGCAACATTTTGCGATAAAAAGTTGAAAATATGTCACAAATATGGTTTTGATACTTTGTAAATCAATAAAAAATAAAGTTTTAAGAGCGAAAATATTCTCATTGTGATATAATATATATGCTAAAAAGCATCGTTAGATTGCATTTTAACTTCCTAGATGCTATACTATTCTAGGAATTATACTTAATGACTTTATATGAAAAACCTATAACTAAATCTATATATAAGAAGAGACGACTTACTTATTATTAAAAACCTAGGAGGATCAAACAATGGCGAATAAAACAGTCAGCGGATCTCTATTTAAAAAAATGGTAACAAACGGCGCGGTAAACCTTAAAAACAATCATAAAGAAATTGACCATCTAAACGTCTTTCCAGTTCCTGATGGGGACACAGGAACAAATATGCAAATGACCATGATGGCCGGCATTAAAGAAGTTAACAATTTAGACTCACAGTCTATTATCGATATCTCAAAAATTTTATCAAGAGGACTACTCATGGGAGCAAGAGGGAATTCAGGCGTTATCCTTTCCCAATTTTTCCGTGGAGTTTACTCAGAAATTGCTAAGATTGATAATGGCTCAGCTACAATTGAAGAGTTTATTAATGCATTAGTTGGTGGTTACCAAATGGCGTATCGTGCAGTGATGGATCCAGTAGAAGGAACTATCTTAACTGTTGTAAGAGAATCTGCCGAAAAAGTTCTATTAGAACAACCAAATTTAAAGAGCGTTGAAGATGTACTAAAAATTTATTTAGAACAAGCAAAAGAAACATTAATTAAAACCCCAGATTTATTGCCAGTATTAAAAGAAGCTGGTGTAGTAGATAGCGGTGGTGCCGGATTTATAAAAATTATTGAAGGTATGATTATGGCACTTGAAGGTAACATGTTATCAGAAGCTGAAGTTGTTCCAATAACTCAAGCACCTGCAGAACACTATCAAGGTGCAGAAAGTCTTGGCAATGTTGATATCAAATTCGGATATTGTACTGAATTTATTATTAAATTAAATCATCCAGAATCTTTTGGTGAAAATTTAATGAAAGAACCATTATCACAAATGGGTGATTCTCTTGTAGTCGTATGTGATGATGATTTACTAAAAGTACATGTTCATACAAATCAACCCGGTGTTGCATTAACATTGGCACAAAAATATGGGGATATCCAAACTGTTAAGATTGAAAATATGAGATTACAACATAGTACAATCATGGGGGCACCTACTGAACAACCTAAAGTTGAAAAGACACCATCAAAATATGGTATTATCGCAGTTGCTTCTGGTAAAGGTATCCACGAAGCTTTCAAAGAATTAGGTGTAGACTTAATTATTGATGGCGGACAAACAATGAATCCATCTACAGAAGATTTTGTTAAAGCTGTTGAGTCATTAAATGTAGAAAATGTTATTATTTTACCAAATAATAAAAATATTATTATGTCAGCTGAACAAACAATTGATTTAGTTGAAGGACGCACGATTAGAGTGCTCCACACAAAGAGTATTGCCCAAGGATATACTTCATTAATGGCATTTGATCCAACTCAAGAAGTTGATGATAACTTTGAGGGAATGACAGAAATCGTTTCTAAAATGAGATCAGGTGAAATCACATTTGCAGTAAGAGATACTGAACTTGGTGGTGTTGCTATTAAAGAAGGTGACTATATTGGTATTACCGAAGGTAAAATCAAGGTAGCGACTCAAAATAGAATTGAAACTGCTAAAGCGTTGCTTGATGATATGATTGGTGAAGACCGCGAGATTGTTACAATCTTTTTTGGTAAAGATGCAAGTCAAGAAGAGGTAAATGCAGTAGTTGCATATGCTAAAGAAATCAGTCCTGATATTGATGTTGATCTAATTGAAGGAAATCAAGAAATTTATAGTTTTATCATTGCAGTTGAATAAAAATTAGAAATAATTCCATATAAAAAGGTGCTTGGAGCACCTTTTTTATTGTTTTAATAGATGAGCATTTGCTTTTAAATAGGTTGGAAGTTCATTTGTAATTTCATCATTTGGATGATTAAAGAATAAATCATATCGAATGCTATGAAGTTCGGATATTTTTGGTTTCTCATTTTTTTGATGGTGAAGGTGAAGTGGATAATTATATAATGGTGGAAGTAGATGTATCTCGTCGTAGAAATATGATTTCATCACTGAAAGTGTGAATAATACTTGATGTAAGAAGATGACATATAGTATGGATTTTTCTATATACTTATTGATTATTTCATTTGAAATGATTTTATAGAAAGCATCACTCGCCTGTTTGAAAATATACTTATTATCATTGATGATAATAAATCCCATATTGAAGTAAGGATAAATACTTTCTTCAGTAACACATGTCTTAAAGATATTAGATTTATAGGCGTTGGGTTTAATTTCAAATACTTCTAATAGAGTTAGCCAATAATCATTAAGTTCTTCATCAGTAGAGATGCCAATATTCTTGATATCTACTGGATTAACGAGTATTCCATGATCTTTAATGGATTCATGGAATGGTTTGACAAAGAAACTATCAACATCAAGCCATATAAAATGATTATGAGTTTTTTCATAGAGAGATGCTGCATATATTTTATCCATGAATGGAAACTCATGGAGAAGATATGGTACTTGGAAAGAGATGATATCCACTTTTTTCGAATCAAAGCGAAATTTAAAGATGTCTTCAGCATCTTTTGGGCAGACAATCGTGACTGAGATATCTTGGTGTAATGATTCAAGACTAAAAACACAAGCTGAAGCATGTTCAAGCTGTTCCTTCTTAGCAAAAAAACCTATATTCATAACATCACTCCCTTTTCAGTTTCATTTTATCACATTGATTAAAAAATGTGTTATAATCATAAGGCATGCGGATGTGGTGGAATGGTAGACACGCAAGTTTGAGGGGCTTGTGAGCAAGATATCGCTCGTGTGAGTTCAAGTCTCATCGTCCGCACCAGGTTAATTATACCAAGTTGCTATTTATCGTTTAACGGCTAAATAAAGACGTTAATAACGAATTTTAACAAAGCAACTTTTTGCATTTTTTAGGGTAAAATCAGTGTTTTTTCATTGATTTTACTCTTTTTTTATACGCGGATATGGGCTGATTTACAAGTTCACATGACCGGATTTGAACTTTTACCGAAAATGGCTATTTTTTTGAGGTCGCTATCGGATTTGTATTTCTAATTTGAGCTATATTATGGATTCATATGTATGTAGAGTAAAAAATTTTAACAAGAATTCAATATTGTAGTGATTACTATTTAATTCAGTGATATAATAGTGTTAAATAAGTGTTAAGGAGAAACCTATGACATATTCAGATAAAATAAAAACTTTAAGAGAAGTAATGCTAATATCCCAATCAGAATTAGCTGAGCTGTTAGGCGTATCATTCGTAACAGTCAATAGATGGGAAAATGATAAGTACGAACCAACAATAAAAATTAAGAGGAAATTAAATGAATTATTTATAAAACACAATATCGACAAGTATGAAGGTATGATTGTTATTAATAAGGCAAAAAGAGGGGACAAATAATAATGGCAAAAAATCAGAAGTTAGAATTACACTGGTATAACAAGAATAAACAAAACAAAATTGAACCACGAATCTTGATTGAGGATTATAATCGAAGTTATCAAAAGAAATTTCAAGATAATCTTTTTGATAACATTTATGGACTCAACTCAAATAATAATATTTTAATACATGGAGATAATCTTTTATCCTTAAAAGCTTTATTAAAAGATTATACAAATCAAGTTAAATGTATTTATATAGATCCGCCTTATAATACTGGTTCAGCATTTGAAAACTACGATGATAATCTTGAACATAGTACATGGTTATCTCTAATGAAACCTAGATTAGAGTTATTACGAGAATTACTTACTAATGATGGAGTAATATTTATTCAAATAGATGATAATGAACAAGCATACTTATCTGTACTATGTGATGAAGTGTTTGGGCGAAATAATTTCATTAATATGATTTCTGTAAAAGCTAAAGCCAGTTCAGGAGCTAGTGGTGGTGGAGAAGATCGTAAACTGAAAAAGAACGTTGAATATATTCTAGTTTATTCAAAATCGGATCAGTTTAAAAAATTTAAACCAATTTATAAGAAAGTTCCGTTGGAAAGTTATATTTTTGTGCGAAAAATGGACGGGGTCAATTTTGCTTATAAAAGTGTTTTAATCAAAGAAGGTCATAAACAATATATTGGTGAGACAGAGGCTGGAAACGGGGATAGTATTAAAATTTATGAAATTTTTGATTATGAAATAAAGTCAGTATCTCAGCTATCTAAAGAACTGAACATTTCTGAATTTGATGTTTATAACAAATATATTGAATCTATTTTCACTTTGGAAAATGCACAAACATCTATAAGACAGCGTATTAGAGATTTTGTAGGTGAAGATGACAAATATTATATTGCAGAGTATGTCCCAATATCTGGTAAGAATAAAGGAAATGAAATTGAAGTAGGATTTATGGGGAATACGAAAAGATTAGTTAGTTTTCTGAAAAATACTGTATCAATTGAAGATGATGGAATTTACAAACTTGAGAAAGTAGGTACCCTTTGGGATGATCTATCATGGAGTAGCGTTCATCTCGAAGGAAGTGTAAGATTCCCAAATGGAAAGAAACCAGAAATATTGATAAATAGAATCCTTGAAATGGCAACAGATGAAGGCGATTTGGTTTTAGATTCATTTCTTGGTTCAGGAACAACTATAGCTGTAGCACATAAAATGAATCGTAAATGGATAGGAATAGAGATGGGAGAACAAGTCTATACTCATTGTAAAGAAAGATTAGATTCTATTATTGATGGTGATGATTCTAGTGGTATAACTAACTTAGTAAATTGGAAAGGTGGAGGAGGATATAAATTCTATGAATTAGCTCCAACGCTAATCAAAGAGGATAATTTTGGACAAACTATTATTAATCCAGAATACAATGCTGAAATGCTTGCTGCAGCAGTATCTAAACATGAAGGATACAAATATAATCCTGATTCACAGATCTTTTGGAAACAAGCTTTCAATGATAACAAATCATTTCTTTATGTAACTACTAAACATGTAAATAGGGATTATTTAGTTTCTATTAATTCAAAAATGAAAGAAGATGAATACCTAATTATTGTATGCAGATCATATGATTCAAGTATTACTTCTGAATTTAGAAAAATTGAGATAAAGAAAATACCACAGTCCTTATTAGATAATTGTGAGTTTGGTGTTGAAAACTATAATTTGAATATTATACATCCACCAGTTTATGAAGAGGAGGATGAGATTGATGATTAATCAAAAAATTTTACCAGAATATTCTGTGAATCGAATAGAAAACATTATGTCTCTCAGAATCCCTCAAAAACAGAGTTTAAAGATACTTGATACGATTCTAGATGAGTTTAAACTTTCAAAAGATGAAGAAGTTGATAAAATTTCAACATTTATCAACGATATGTACCCTACATTTAAAGGTTTTGAACACAATTTTATGTCATTAGCTTTTGCACTTGCTACTGGTGTTGGTAAGACGAAATTAATGGGAGCGTTTATTACGTACTTATATACTAATAAAAATATAAGAAACTTTTTTGTCGTTGCTCCAAATTTGACGATATATGATAAACTAAAAAATGATTTAGGGAATCCATCAGAATCAAATGAAAAATATGTATTCAAAGGGGTTAGTTGTTTTGCTGTTAAGCAACCAAACGTATGGATTGATGATGACTATCGAAATCGACCAGCTAGATCGTTAACAGATAGTGATTCAATCAATATCTATATATTTAATATTTCCAAGTTCAATTCAGAAGATAGAAAAATCAGTGATGTAAATGAATACCTTGGAGAAAGTTTTATCGACTACCTTAAGTCTATGGAAGACTTAGTTTTAATCATGGATGAATCACATCACTATAGAGCAAAAGCAAGTTTTGATGCAATCAATGATTTGAATCCAGTCTTGGGATTAGAACTAACTGCTACTCCACAAATTCAAGTTAATTCAAAAACGAAATATTTTGAAAATGTTGTGTATGAGTATCAATTGAGTAAAGCGATTAGAGATGGTTATACCAGAACACCTTATGCAATGACCAGACAAGACTTCCAAAGTTATAATCTAGATGAAGATGAATTAGATAGATTAATGATAAATGATGGTATAAAGCATCATGAAATCATGAAAGAAGTCTTAAAACAATATTCAATTAACAATGACTTAAAAATTGTTAAACCTTTTATACTGATTGTTTGTAAGAATACTCCTCATGCTAATAAAGTGATGGAATACATAAAATCAGACGCTTTTAAATTTGGTAAATATAAAAATAAAGCTATAATGGTTCATAGTAAACAACGAGGTGAAGAAAAGGAAGAGAATATTCGGTTATTACTAGAAGTTGAAAAATCATCAAACCCTGTTGAAATTGTGATTCATGTCAATATTCTAAAAGAAGGTTGGGATGTCAATAACTTATATACAATTGTTCCTTTGAGAACAGCAACTAGTAAAACTTTGAGAGAACAAACCGTAGGACGTGGACTTAGATTGCCTTATGGTGTAAGAACAGGAAATAATGAAGTTGATTCAGTAACAATCACTGCTCACGATAAATTTAATGAAATCATTGAGGAAGCTCAAAGTAGCGATTCTATCTTTAATAAAGGTGGCGTTATTTATGCTGAAACTGAAAAAGAAGTAACGATTACACAAACAAAACTTAATTTACCTGATATAGATTCTAAAAAGAGAGAAGTCTTTGAAAAATTAGGAATTGATGAAAAAGATGATAATGCTACAATGACATATCAAGATATTATTGAAAAGTCTACAAAGATGTATATTGAGGAAAAGAAAGCAACATATCATTCAGGTAAAACTGACAAACAAAACTTTAAAGAATTACTCAAAAAAAATTATGCTGAGACGTTTAAAGATAATACGGATGATCAAAGATTGTTTGATTTACTTGTCAGTGAATATATGGATGATACTATTGATGAACTAGAAAAGAAAACCATGTTTATTCCTAAAATCAAAACTGAAGATTTTGGTGAAGAGGAATACATCATTCAAGATTTTGATTTAGATATGTCAAACATGAAATATGTTCCACAAAAGAATGATATATTATATAAAAATTTGATTGATGTTCAAGAAAAATCAATAAGACGAGTTGGTGATAATTTTGAAATAGATTCGTTTATCTCAGAAAAGAGATTGGTCGACCATATTAGACAAATAGCTGAAGTTGACTATGAAAAGTGTTCTGAAATCGTACAAAAAGTTGTTATGCAGTTTCTTGATTACTATAGAGAAAAATACAACGAAGATGATGTTAGAAATATTATTTTAAGTTATCAGAAAGATATAATTGATAAGTTTAAAATTCAACTAATAAATCATTGGGCTGTGAAATACGATGGTATTGTCGAAACAGTATCAGAGATTGAGACAGTTATTTATGGAGATGCTCTAGATAGACATGCAGATACTGAAATAAAGAATATCTATGAGCCGTCTGGAGAAAACAACATTAGATCACTCATTTATGATGGTGCAAAAAAAGCAGTTAAAACACCATATAAATTTGATAGTGAACCAGAAAGAAAATTTGCTGTGGTTTGTGAAGAATCAGAAGATGTAATACAATGGTTAAGACCTGCTGCAAAGCAGTTTAATATTACATATAATAGAGGTAAAAGATACCAGCCTGATTTTGTAGTTGAAGATAAAGATACATACTATTTAGTTGAAGTTAAAAGTAGAAAAGATTTAGAAGATCCGATTGTATTAGCTAAAAAGGATAGAGCTCTAAAATATTGTGTGATAGCTAGTGCATACAATATTGCTCGTGGTCATAAACCTTTTAAATATCTTTTTATACCACATGATGAAATTGAAGTTAATACAAGTTTTAGCATTCTTAAATCTAGATTTCATGAAGAGTAATATTGATTTTTTAAAGGTAGATTTCAATTTCGCTTTAAAAAATAAGAAAAAGAGAAAACTATTTAGATTCTAAGTTTTAATGGATTTAAATTAATCCAGTTTGGTCGGTTATGAAAATAGAAACCTTTCTATAATTAAGGTGTTGTTTAATTAAACTTATAATGAATAGGGTGATAATTTGAGAGATGATAAAAAAGTATATTTGATTGGGAATGGTTTCGATTTACATCACCATCTTAAAACTAAATATAGTGATTTTAAAGAATTTCTTTTTAGACAAAATTCAAGTCTAGTGAATAAAATTGATGAGATTTTTTCTGACAAAGGCTGGGGGAGGGATGAAATTGAATTTTGGTCTACTTTGGAAGAAATGTTGGAAACCTTATCTTATATTGATGAGTGTGAATTATATCAAGATGCTTTTGATGGTTCAGAAACGGATACGGATAGAGCATCTTACTGGCATGATCCAAAATTTAATGCAGATAATAAATCAGAAGAGTTACTAATTCCACTAGAAATGAAGAAATATTTTGATAATTGGGTCGATTCTATCGACTTGCAAAATGTTAAGATAGATAAGAGTTTAGAACTTTGTAAGACTAGTTTTTATCTTTGTTTTAACTATACAGAAACTTTGCAAAAAGTATATAAAGTACCAGAAAAACAAGTATTACATATACACGGCAAAATAGGAAAAGAATATATTTTAGGTCATAATGGGAGTGAAGAGATACCTTATAAAGGTGATTTATGGCAGCCATACGATGATGGCAGTGGACAACTAACTTCTGATGAAGATATTAGATCAGTTGAAGTAAAAGAATCAATCAATGACACATATTTGAATTTATTTGGAAGTTACTATAAAAATTCAGTAAAACTTATTGAGAAGAATAAAGAATGGTTCAATAATTTTAGCAATGCAGATAATGTTATTATTATCGGTTTAAGTATGGGGAATGAAGACATGGTTTATTTAGAGAAAATTGTTGAATTAGTGCCTCCAAATTGTCAATTTACTATTTATTATTATAAATCTAATGATTATATAGTAAGTAATTTAGGTGGTTTACTTAATCGATTTAAAGTTGAATACATTGAATGGTAAATACCATATTATTAAAAATAGAGAAACACAAAATAATACAGGGGGTATTGTAAGATGTTATTTAGATTGAAAAATTGTAAGAACATTATTGAGGGTCAGGTAAGTGTTGAAGAAGGTAAGTTGAATATTCGATATGGATCAAATGGTACTGGAAAAACTACAATTTCAATGGCGATTCAATCACTTGTATCAACCGAATTAAAAGAAAAACTAATTCCTTATTCGAATCCTGATTTAGCACCAGAAATAACTGCAAGTCCTATCATGCCAACATCAATAAGAGTTTTTGATGAGGGATACATTAGCAAATTTCTTTTTCAAGAGACATATGTATTAGAAACCGGACGCGTTTATGAAGTGCTTATAAAAAATGAGCAACTTGAAGTACAAAGAGAACAATTACTCAACCTCTTTACTACTTTAATTGAATATGTCAAATCCGAAGAAATACAAAACTTCTTAACGAAAATAAATTCAGTGAGTAAAGACCTTCAATTAAATGAAAATGATACCTTTAAAGGTACCTCAAAGGCATATAAAGCACTAAAAGATGGGAATAAATATATAAGAGAAAACATACCGGAGTTACTTAATAATTATGTTGAATTGCTGACAGGAGATAATAACGTTAAATGGATTGACTGGTTTAGCAAAGGACATGAATACTCAATTGACTGCCCATATTGTCGCGCTGTTTTATCTGAAAATTTTTCAGAAATAAAAGAATCAATATCAAATAGCTACAAGAAGGCAGATGTTCAAAATGCAACAGGATTTCTAAACTCACTTGATAATAATTTTAATTTTTTAGATGAAGAAAATATAAATATTGTTATCAACAAGTTTGTCGATAACTCCGCTCTAAACGCTGATGATCATGAATTAGTGAATATAATTAAAAAGTTATATCGAATAAAAGATTTACTTGAAACAATTCAAGGATTATCTGTATATGATTTATTGAATGAAGTTTACGTTGATAGGATGTTTGAAAATTTCATTGTTGCAAAAGCAGACTTGAATTTTATAGGAGATGAGAACCTGATTTTTCGATTAGAAAGCATTGAAAATGCTATAAATGATATCATTTCTTCTAGAACTGATTATCTACGAGATAAAGGGATTTTCAATACTTTGCTTCACAGACGTGTCAATGATTCTCAAAATCACATTAACGATTTTATGAAAACTGCAGGTATTCCGTATCAGGTAGAAATTATTGACACAACGACATCAAATCCAAAAATCATCTTAAAACATATTTCTCAAAATCTAGTGAATAATATTTTAGATGGTTTAAGCTTTGGTGAAAGAAATGCCTTTGCACTTATGATGTTTTTGATGGATGTTTCTAGTGATTACTCAGACCTGATAATACTTGATGATCCCATATCTTCTTTTGATGAAAACAAAAAATACGCAATTTTGCACGCCTTGTTCTTAAATGGTAATGATTTTAGTCTAAAGAATAAAAACGTACTTATGTTAACGCATGATTTTGCACCTATAATTGATTTAATTAAAACCAAAAGTTATCCTTATATCGAAGCGAAGTATCTTATATGTAAAAATGGAGTACTATCCGAACATGATATTACTCAGTGTGAAATCAAAAGTGTCATACAAGTTGCACGGGATACATTTATAGACAATACGAAGAGCATTATTTCTAGATTAGTGAATTATAGAAGATATTTAGAACTATCAAATAATTTCAATAATCTAAAGTATGATATGGTTTCGAGTATTCTTAAATTAAAAGAACGAGCACAAATGAAAAATCCTAGAGGCGAATTTATGGATTTCACTGATGATGAGATGAGAAATATCGAACAGGAAATCAGATTAGTATTTTCTGATTTTGATTACGGTTCCATGTTGTTAGATATAAATACAAAAGAGCAACTTATTACTGCATATGATACTGCGACTAGTTTTGAAAAAGTAAATATCATTAGAGTCCTTAAATTCTGTGTGAACGAAGGGATTGGTGAGAGTGTTCTTGCAAAGTTCATTGATGAATCATATCATATAGAAAACACTTACACATTTCAGTTGAATCCCACCGCTTATAATTGTGTTCCAGAGTACATTATAAATGCCTGTAATGAGTACGTTAATAGGCATAGATAAATGATATGGATTTCGAAAATTGAATAATAAGGAGAATTGTAAATGGGAGTAATTAACGTGTATGGAAGTGGTTTTTCTGGTCTATTTATAGGACAAAATGGACACAAAAAGATAGTAGTAACAAAAATTGATCTTATTCATGCTGCAATTACATATGGATATAGGAATTGGCATGAAGTTAAGTTTTCTGAAGCTGCAAGAAGGGTCATTACAGTATTATCTGCATTAGAAGTGAGTAATGTTACTAGTTTGTTTGAACAATCAAGTTTATATAAGCAATGTGACGCATCTGAAAAAACTTATACTTCTTATGTGATTGGTATGGTACTATCTAAAATTATAGCAAATAAGCTACTTGGTTTTAATTGGTTAATGCATTATGACATGTTCACTAAACTTCCAGGAGTAACTTTTACAAGAACCTCAACCAACAATAAAAAGCCTGATTTTATCTCAACTAAAAGCCCAACAGAATGGCTCGTTATGGAAGCAAAAGGAAGAACTAGTAATTTTGATATCAATCCAATTTTAGTTGGTAAACAGCAAGTAAATACAGTGTTATCAATAAACAGTATTACACCGTTGAGAGTTGTAAGTGAGTCATACTTTAACCCTTCGTTAAATGTAGAATATGTTGATCCTGAAACTGAAGAAGGAGATATTTTTACTACTGAAGAAAGTAATTTACATAAATATTACTACGAAGTACTTCATGTTCTTTTTAATTCCATTACTGAAGCAGAGTCCGTAAATTTAGATGATTTCATTTTTAAAGGTACAATTATAAGTGGAACTGAGTATTATGTAGGAATTCCACTTGATATATATAACTATATTGAACATTCGGAAGAATTATTCTATTATATTTCTAAATTAAGAGAAAAACTACATAATAGACCTGGTGTATTCATTTGTGATGATGGAGTTATGATTATGGATAAATCAGAATATTCAGTTAAATAAATACTGGAAAATCACTGCGATGAAATTAGTATGCAACATACATAAAAAATCTTGCTGATTTCCTAATTGAAAAAGCAACTCCGTCCAAAAAAAGCAAAACTCCGTTGGAAATAGAGTAAAACTCCGTCGAACATGAGCGATTTTAGAGTAAAACTTCGTAATGACAAGACATATAAGAAGCATAGGATTGATACAAATATCAGTCCTTTTTTGGTATTTAATAAGTAATAAAATATGTTATAATTTCATTAAAGGATATATAAAGGGGGATAATTAGATGGATGAAAACATTTTATTTGAATACTATCCATATAAAATAGATAAAACTGTAAAAGTATTTTTTTGACTAATGCATATTTTTATAATTAAGAATCTATGATATAATTTTACTTAAGAGAAATAAATAAGGGGGAATAGTAATGTCAATTCCAAAAAAAGTATTTGTTAGTTACAAGTATAGTGATGTTGTTGAAGGGCGTGAAGGTAAATTTAATTTTAGAGACAAATTAATCGACAAATTAGGAGGAGAAGGTTTTAGGCATAAAGGAGAAGATGATGAATCTTTTGATTTGTCAGATTATAATAGAGAGCAAATAGTTGCAAAAATAGCTCCTGATATAAAGAATTCTTCTATAACCATTGTTTTAATTTCACCAAATGCAAAATATAGCAAATGGATACCCTGGGAGATTTCGTTATCATTAAGAGAGCGAACATATGAAACCGAGCAAAATATGACCAGAAACGGGATGATTGGTTTATATTTGCCTTTAGACAGTCTTGGAATCCCAGCATTAGGAGGGAGTTATGATTTTTACATAACGAAACAAAGTTGCGGTACAATCACTCATCACACAAATAAATTTCCTAAAATGATACAGGATAATACATTCAATCTTAAAAATGGATTTCATAAATGTTCTCAAGGATGCCACGATAAAGTATATGACGCATATGAAGGATCGTTTATTGAGTTAATCAAATGGGATGATTTTATTAATGACATTGATTCTTGTATAGAGCGTGCTTGGAATAGAAGAAATAATTTTGAAAATTACAATCCTAGAATCAATTTAGTTAACGGGGAATAGTATATAAAATGCCATAATATTTAGAAAGTCTTAATTTTCAATTCTAAATATAAGTGAGAACACTATTCTGCATTAAAATCTAAATTTATTTGTATTAATAGGCTTCTACATCAAATATAAATTCAAGTAAAAAAAAGATTAAGTAGTTAAAGTTCTAAAGTGAGGAGTGAGATAAATGTCTATAGATGTTTTTGAGAAAGAAATAGTCAATGAAATAAAGAGAGGTAATCTTTCCATATTTGCTGGAGCTGGTCTATCTATCGGGTCAGGATATAAGAGTTGGAAAGAGTTACTTAGAGAAATTGCATCTGATATAGGACTAAACATTGATAAAGAATCTGATTTAATTGCGGTTGCGCAGTATTATTATAATAGAAATAACCGAAGCCGAAATAAAATAAACGAGAAAATTCTTAATGAATTTAGTCTTAGGGCTAAACCAAATCCTTTATTAGAGTTAGTAGCTAGATTACCGGTACAATCAATATGGACAACAAATTACGATACTCTAATCGAGGATACTTTAAGAAGAGTAGACAAAATTGTTGATGTAAAAATCAAGGAGAAACAATTAAGTTTATTCCTAAATAATAGAGATGTAACATTATATAAAATTCATGGAGATAAAAATACACCAGATGAAGCAGTAATTACTAGAGATGATTATGAGACATTTTTCCAAAAAAGAGAATTATTTATTACAAATTTATTAGGCGAATTAATTTCTAAAACGTTTATTTTTTTAGGGTATAGTTTCGGAGATCCTAATTTTGAACAAATATTATCAAAAATAAGATACAAATTGCTAGATAATTCTAGAACCCATTATTGTTTTATGAGAAAAATCAAATTATGTGAATGTGAAAACGAAGAAGAATATAAGTACTTAACACTGAAAAACGAATTGAGAACAGAAGATTTAAAAAACTATAATATATCTACAATTCTTGTTGATGAGTATGAAGACATTTTGAACAGTATGAAAAGAATTGAATTTGAAGTTATAAAAAACAATGTTTTTATTTCCGGTTCAGCACATGATTATAATACATTTAAAAATTTAACAGATGCTTCAAAATTTATAGTTGATTTATCAAGAAAATTTACTATTGAGAGAAATAAAATCATAAGTGGATATGGTATTGGTGTTGGGGGATATGTAATTGATGGAGTTATGTCAGCTATTTTTGATGAGAAATTACGAATTGATGATCACTTGATTTTGAGACCATTTCCACAGCATACAATTAATAAGCAGAATCTTAGCGAAATATGGGAAAGCCATAGAAGAGGAACAATTAGCCTTTCATCATATGCAATCTTCATGTTTGGAAATAAGATCAAAGATAATGAGGTAGTTATTGCTGATGGCGTGATTAAAGAATTTTTAATAGCTGAAGAATTAGGAAAATTTGTCATTCCAATTGGATCTACAGGATACGCTGCAAAAGAAATTAGTTCAATGACGAAGTCGAACGTTGAAAAATATTGGTATTTGTCTGATAGTTATAGTGTACTAGATAATAGTTTAGATGCAGAAGAAATCTATGTAGAAATAGTGAAAATATTAAAAAGAATAAAAGGGGAAATTTGAAATGAAAAGACAAGTTTTTTTTAGTTTTTACTATGATGATGATAATTGGAGAGCAAGTCAAGTTAGAAATATGGGGAAAGTGGATAGCAGCTCGACTTTATCTGATAATGACTGGGAAGAAGTTAGATATAAGTCCGACGATAAAATTCGAAGCTGGATAAAAGACCAGATGAGACTAAGATCGTGCTTGATAGTACTCATAGGAAAGAATACATCTAGTAGAAAATGGGTCAAATATGAAATTGAACAGGCATATGAAATGGGCAAAGGAATATGCGGAATTTACATTAATAAACTCAAAGATAGTTCAGGTGTTCAATCCGAAAAAGGAGCCAATCCTTTCTATTCAGTTTTCATCGACTCAGGTGAAAGATTATCAAAATATGTTAGTTGTTTTGATTCTATTTATGAAACAAGCAAATATGTTTATGATGATATCAAGAATAATATCGAGAATTTAATTGAAAGCGCTATAAATAACAAAGGGACATTTTAGTGATAAAAATGTTTTAATACTCAAGCAAATATTACCAATAATGATGGCTTTTTATTAACAAATTACTGTAAAGAATAAACAACTAGAAAATAGAAATATACCAAATGAATAATTAGTAATTTTTTGACTAATGCGTATTTTTATAATTAAGAACTATTATATAATTTTACTCAAGACATTATCTAGAGGAACTACTTCATGGATAACTACCAAGTTGCAATCAAAGGGACTAGGTTAGCTGCACGTATTCTAGGTTTAGAAACACCTGACGTGCAGTTTTTTAAAATCATGAAATGACTGCAAAAAGAATTAATTCTTTATTTCTAAGAGATAAGTACATTGTTTATTATGAAGAGTGGATTGAACAAACAACCCTATGGAAATTCAAGTAACATGTTTTCATGAAAGCAGACATTCTTTTTAATGGAAGTGTATAAATGGGGAGTACATCGAAGAGCTGAAAGTTAACGAACAGAAACTTCAATCATGGAAAAAGGAAATGGATAACTATAATCAACCTACTCAAAGTGAAGTTACAGAAGAGGATTACTTGAAACAAGAGGTTGAGATTGAGGTGATTGCATTTGTACATAAATTGATGTTAGTGCATTTTGAATTGAAAACTTCCATACCCAAGCTAATACGTGCAAAATCGAAAAAATGTCATTGAAATTACTCGTTTTGCCACATAAGGAGGTACTACTTTGGATGAATATGCTTCTCAAATAAGTATTCTTTACTCCATTATTGAGGCTGATTTTGATGAGAAAATAGGGTTGTACTTAGAGTACTTTACCTTGATTCAAGATTATACAATTACTTTTGTGGACAATAAAAATGGTAAGGATAATTATACTAGAATGTTGAATATCTTTAATATTGACCCTAAATTTTTATTTTCTCCATTCACATCAAATAAACTATACACTCTGAGTTCTAAATTTGCTGAGGATCCGTTTTCTAAACTAAAGTATTTTTTTGACATATCTTTAGATACGAGCATAGTTAGCTATATTGGAAGATATCAAGAAAAAAAACAACTTGAAGGACTTACAAAAGAAATAGTTGAGAAGCTAGGAAAACATAGATTTTACGCTAGCACCGTCAATTTTTCTCCCTATATAAATGAGAACTGCTTATTTTCAAAAGAGATTACTCCTACTAATCGCGATACAATATATAATTTTTTTTACTATCTAAATAAGTTCCATTATCGATTCGATTTTCAAGCTAAGTTTAAGTCGAAACAATCTACGAATAAATTACTAAAAAATCAAGGCATATTATCAGTAAGTCCTATTGAAGACCGATTAAGACATCAATATAAAATAATGCATTCAAGTTTGTTAATGATATCTTTACAAGTATTCAAAAGTAGTACAGTCAAGCAAAAATTACTTGAGATTCTTGATTTTATGGCTAATGATATAAAAGCAATTGACCTTTGCCTTTTGGAAATTGCAGCAGTTTACTTTCACAAAAAGCAAAAATTGTCTTTTTTTGGAAAGATTCAAAAGGGTAATAAAGATATATTAGCTGAAATTAGAAACTTGACGTGGGATATCTTCCATTTGAGACATCAAGAATTTTTGCTAGGTGTTGAGCCTGTAAAAAGCATTGATGTGAATCTAGTTTTATTCTGCACGTTAGACAAAAGACTCATCGAAATAAAAGACATTATTAAGCTGAAAGCTATTGCCTATAATAAACGAACACTGAATCATTATCCGTTCTATGATTTAGAAAACGTTAAGAAAATGTTAACCAAAGAAGAGATGCATGAATATTTTCAAATTGATAAACAT
This sequence comes from Acholeplasmataceae bacterium, assembly GCA_965140505.1. Lineage (GTDB taxonomy): Bacteria > Bacillota_I > Bacilli_A > Acholeplasmatales > Acholeplasmataceae > WOFB19. The sequence goes on along the minus strand of OZ223250.1, from coordinate 784,740 downwards.
ATAGATCGTGTTTCTACAAAATTATCCATAGATTTCGAAAGTGTAATTACTGATTTAGAGAATAAAGTATATGATTTTTATGTTGGTTCAAATCCAAAAAATTAAAAAAGATCTAATATTTAAGTAATAACAAACCTCAGGATATAAAACTCTTCACCGAGGAGCATGAATAACAGAAATGTACATTAAACATACTTATTAAAATAAAACGGAGGGTTTATTATGGATGTATCAAAGTTTGCAAAAGAGTATGAAGAACGATTGAAATATTTATCAAAAACACCTTTATTTGGACGTGCTGCAATCACTCATTACTTATCTAAGCCAGAATTAAAGACAACAGGAATAAAAGACTTCTATACCGAAAATAGTTTAGTATATGCTAGATCTTTTGAAGTTGGTGACTATGTAGATGTCTCAAAGGAAGAACATCCTACTATTTGTGGCGGCGTAACGGAGTATATCACTAAAATCAAGTTAGCTAGAAAACTTGGTAAAAGTCTTGAGGAACTACATTTTTTTGATGATGTTAACAAGAAGAAGTATTCAAATCTCAGCGATGATGATTTGGCATTTGCTATGTACGAACCAGACATCATATATCGTTCGGGTTATGGGTATACGCCAGAGATATTTGAGCACAAAGCAAACATTATAAAAAAAGCCAGTTATTTGGCTGATATTGCTCTTAATCTTATTGACATAACATTTCCAGTTATCAAGGAGGTTGATTATCATCCTGAAGGGCATGTTATGTATAAAGGTGAATTGGCTATAAAAGGTGACTCGGACTTACTTATTAATAATTGTTTAATTGACTTCAAAACAAAAAAAGACTATAAATTATCATCTGGTGAAAGAGCTCAACTTTTCGCATATACGCTTCATAAGTACATGAGAGATGGAGTAAACTATGACAAAGTGTATTTTTTGAATCCAAGATTTAACATACTTGAGGAATTAGTATTAAAGTCTTAAAACGTCAAACCGAATTCGCATGGTTTTTTCATTGTAGATCTGGATGTAATATACGAAAAGATACAGGGTGCGTAATTGTATCAAAATTGGTGGTGTTACACATATAACAAGCATAGGATTGATACAATTTGTCAATCCTTTTTTATGAACAAAGGGATATTTCTTCTATTTGCAATTTTTCACTTCTATATATTAAACTAAAATCAGAGTCTAAAGTACTCCCTTTATCAAGCACAAACTAAATTTGATTTACATGATTACTGAATGCACATATCTATGTAATTGATTTTTATTTTCTTTCTGATTAAATCGTGTTGAAAATAGATTTAAAAGTTTTGTATTATCACATGAACATAGTGAATACCAAGGAGTAGACTATGATGATGCACTATTGCATTTAAAGTATGATAGTAATAAAACAGCATTATAAGAGCTATCAATGCTGTTGAAGAATAGTAAAGATATATAGATGGCATAGGTGGTATTTATTTCACAAAAGAAACAACATATAGTCTAGTTTTATTATCTAGTCTTTTTTATTTGATTATGATAAAATAAATGGTGTTAAATAATTAATCATTAGGAGGTACCTGATGTACGGTATTCAAAGAAAAACTCTGGGCACTAAAATTATGATACTTTTATTTCAATTAGCCTATTTAATTTTTTCTAGCATATTGATTACTAATGCAGAAAACATAAATAATATAATGAAAATAACTTTGTTCATTTTTTTAGGGATAACTTTTATTAGATTAAATGCAATGATGTTTATTTGGTTACCTAGGGGTATAAGTTTTAAAGAGGCGCTTGGGAATTCATTTGCCTTTGGGTTATATTATGTCGGATTTCCTTTGCTAGCTGTTTATGGATCTAATTATAATTTGATTTTATATGTTCTTGCACTCATTTTCTTTTTTGCTGGCAGTATGTTAAATACAATTTCAGAACTACTCAGAATGAAATTTAAAGAAAACCCAAATAATAAAGGAAAACTCTACACAGGTGGATTATTTCACTATGCTGTACACATAAATTATTTTGGTGATTTTTTGTGGGTTTTAGGATTTGCACTATTGACGATGAATCTTTGGGCACTCATCATTCCTGTTTCTTTATTTGTCATGTTTAAATTTTCCTATATCCCAAATGCTGACAAATATATGTCAACGAAATATGGTGAGGCATTTAATACTTATCAAAAAGAAACGAAATCATTTATACCATTTATATTATAGATATTTAGATTAATATAACCTTGAAGCACGAAAATCTACGGCGAAAATAAGTCTTTTTAGAAAAGCATGAAATATAGCCATCGGATAATCCATCCATTCAATATAGTTATACGAATGTTCATGAATATGAAATCACTGTGGATGCTGCCTATACAGAGATCATTTTTAATGATCTAACCTATGCAAATAAAACTTTAGTAAGAAGAGCATATGATTATTCTAAAACGATTATAAACTGGGATATGTATAACATTTACAAAGCAAGATAAGCGTTATATTTTTAATTGAAATGAAGCGAACTTTTTATTGGTTCGTTTTTTTTAATAAAAATATTTATGTGAAAGAATAAAAGTATCAATAGAAAATAACTGAATGGATAATTAAAAAATCCGAATGAAGTATTGACAGTTGCTCAAATATATAATATAATTTATATTAAATAAAGATTCAATGAATATATAATCAATGAGGTGTCATAAATGAAAATTCGAGAACTACAAAGGGAAAAAAGACGACAAGCAATCATTTCCAAAGGATTAGAATTATTTATATCCAAAGGATACAAAGCAACGACGATTGCGGATGTTGCAAAAAGCGTTGGCATGAGCAACGGCTTATTTTTTCATTATTATCCAAATACGGAAAAACTCTATGAGGAACTCGCTTGTATTGGACTTAAGGCTACCCAAAGAATAACCGATAATATGGATATGCCAGCATTGGTATATTTTGAGAATCTTTCAAAGTTCCTTCTAGAAGAAATTAATCATGGCTCTTTTACTGCACAAATGTTTGTTTTAATGAGCATGGCCGCAAGAAGTGAAGATACGCCACAAACCGTTCGAAAAATTGTTTCAGAAGTCAACACTTCTATGGTTTTATCACAACTTATTGAAAAAGGCCAAGAACAAGCCACGATTAAAAACGGCAATGCAATAGCGTTAGCCAATACATTTTTATGTTGCTTATATGGAATCGCTGAACAAAAAGTAACAAATAAAGATATGCTACTTCCTGAACCAAGTTGGATAGTGGATATCTTAAGAAAATAATCGCATTTATGAAAAAAAGAAGAATGGAGATTCTCATATATGAAAGTACTAGTTTTGAATGGTAGTCCAAAAAAAAAGAGTGATACGTTAACAATTACAGAGGCCTTCGTTGATGGTTTAAATGCTGAAGAAGATTGCTTTGTTACAACCGTCGATGTTATAAACAAAAAAATCAATCCCTGTTTAGGTTGTTTTCAGTGTATGAAGAGTGCAAATAATCGTTGTGCTCAAGAAGATGATCAAAACAATCTGTTAGAGTTGATGATTTCTTCAGACATCATCATTTGGAGTTTTCCGCTATATTTTTTTAGTTTACCTTCCCATCTAAAAGCAGTTTTAGATCGAACACTTCCACTTGGAAGGAAAGAGATGAAAATCGAAAATGAAAGAGTTGTTCATCTAACCAATATCGATATGAAACAAAAGCAGTATATCATGATTAGTGGATGTGGTTTTCCTTACTTTGAAGATAATTTTAAAGCCGTTAAACAGATGTTTATGAATATATATCCTGCGTTGACAACCATTTGTATCTCTGAAGCGCCAATGCTCAATGCGAAAAGCGCTGTTTCTTTGGCTGAACCATTGTTAGCACATATTAGAAATGCTGGGATTGAGTACCGTAAAATGGGAAAACTATCAGATGAAACGGTCTCACTTATTGAAACACCAATGCTTGATAGAGATGTCTACATTCAAATATGCAACAACGAATAAAGTCATCCAGTGGATTCTTAGAAAGAATGTTGAAGAATCCATCTATTCTTATAAATAAACTCAAATGGGGATTACCCTATGAAGACGTGGATTTTTATTAGATTAGATATTGACAAACTAAGTTCAAATTTATATAATGAGGTTGAATCTTTGCAATGCATTTAGCTACATTACAAACTGATCAGACGGTGCCAATACGCAGTCGGGCCTAGCAAGGCAACAGGATATAATACCTGTGGGACAGTTGTTCTACAGGTATTTTTTAATTTAACCCCCTAGAAGGTGTAGGCTTAGCAAAGAAATACATTTTTAGGGAGTTTTTTATGCAAAAAAATAATGAATTTCATAAAGTTGTTAATAGGGTTGGGATAATAACAATCATTTGGAACTTAGTATTAGCTGGCGTCAAAATGGTGGTTGGACTTTTAGCACGATCAGAAGCGATGGTCAGTGATGCAGTTCACTCAGCAAGTGATATTTTTACAACTGTAATTGTTATTATAGGTGCGAAGATATCTTCAAAAGAAAGTGATGCTAAACACCCTTATGGACATGAAAGATTTGAATCAATTGCTTCTATGTTTTTAGCTTTAATACTTGCTATGACAGCATTGGGTATAGGTTATTCTGGAATAAAAAATATCATAGCTGGTGATTATCTCTTACAAACGAATAGTACTTTCGTGTTATTCGCTTTAGGCGGTGCTGTTTTATCTATTGTTGTTAAAGGGTTTATGTTCATTTATACAAATAATGTGGCTAAAAAAATTAGATCTAATAGTTTAAAAGCTGACGCTTGGCACCACTTATCGGATTCTTTGTCGTCAGTAGGTAGTATGTTAGGTATAATCGGTTTAATGATAGGGCATGGATGGCAAGTACTTGATCCGATAGCGGCAACTATCATCTGTTTGGTTATCTTAAAAGTTGCTTTTGACATTATGAGAGAAGCAATTGATCAATTGGTTGATGAAAGTATTCCTAAATCAATTATTGATGACATGTTGAACATTGCTAAAAATACTGAAGGCATTATTGAAGTCTGTTCATTTAAGTCCCGACAATTTAGTAACAAGATGTATGTTGATTTTGAGATATATGTAAAGAATAGTTTAAGTATCATTGAAACAAATGAGATATCTGAAAAACTACATGTCAGTTTAGAAGGTAAATATAAGAATTTAAAACATTGTACAGTATGGGCAAAGCCATATTTTGAGGACATTGAAAAAAGCGGGTAGAAAATGAAATTTGAGATATGGGATAAAAATTCAATTAAACATCTACTAGATCGCGATAAAGAGCAATGGTTTGACATCTATAACTTAGGATTAGAAGAGGACCGTGGTTTTTCACTTGCAGATCCTAATATAAAAAATATTCAAAAACGCATCAAAGCTGATTATATGTCATATATAGATAGTTGCGCGGTTAACGATGAGTTTTATAAATACTATGTCGTTAGAGATAATGGCTTGATTGTGAGTCAGTGTCGAATCAATATCTCTGAAGATAAGATGATTCTTGAAGGACTGCAGACACATCATAATTTCTACCATAAGGGATATGCTGTGTTTTTAATTAAAAACATGATTAAGTCACTAAAAGAAGATGGAATTGATATGCTTTATTCTGAGGCACGTATATGGAATGATGCCTCTAATCATTTACAGAGAAAAATAGGATTCAAACGTTATAACCAAGATGATTTGAATTATTACTACAAGCTTGATATTGGTCTTTATTTAAAATGAGTAGTTATTTAATGAGTTTGCTCATAAGCTTAATAAATATGTAGTTAAATCAGATAATGCATGGACGCATCTTTTTTATGGATATCATGAGATAAAGCATAAAATTAGATATTGTTTTAAAATTAAAGAAGACTTCAGTACTCGAAATAGGAGTTGGAACAGGTATGATATCAAAACCTTTATACAATCAAGGCATTGATATCATAGGTGTTATACTATCTGGTATGCAAATATAAATCCTGTTTGTGGTATAATTTCGCTAAAGAAAAACTAATCTAAGCAGATGAATAAGAATAACCGATTTTCGGTTTTTTTATTGATTTTAATTAATAATTGTACAATTAATAAAAATACGATAAAATATAAATATAGAGAATAGAGGTATTTGATGCAAAAAGAACTATGGGATATCTATGATGCAAATAAACAATTAACTGAGAAGACAGTTTATCGTGGCGATGCCATTAATAAAGGTGAATATCATCTAGTGATACACATTTGTTATTTCAACACCCACAATCAGATGCTTATTCAACAGCGATCACCATTAAAGGATACTTGGTCAGGATTATGGGATATCTCTGTTGGTGGTGCCGTAAGATCTAGAGAGACTAGTCAAGATGCAGCTTCAAGGGAATCAAAAGAAGAGATTGGTATATCACATGATTTTTGCAATCAATTACCAAATATATCTCTATCGTTTGCAAGGGGATTTGATGATATATTTTTAGTTAAGAAAGATTTTGATATCACTGACGTTCGTTTTGAAGATTTAGAAGTATCAGATGCTAAATGGGCATCCAAGAAAGGAATCATTGAATTGATACAAAAAGGCGATTTTGTACCAATTCATAGTGTTGAGTTTATTGAATTTGCATTTAAAAAAATAACTGAATAAAAGGGAGAACATATGGAACAGCATAAATTATCTAAAGGTCCACTTCTAGATCTAAATGGGAGTTTAAATGAAGTTGGATATCACACCATGTTGATCAAATCATATGATAAGAAATTAATAAAAACATCGAGATTAAGACTCAAGGAATGGGATTACTACTATATTGGTAATGACCAATATGGTATTGCATTAACGGTTGCTGACAACGGTTATATGTGGTTAGTTTCTGTGAGTTTTTTTAATTTTGAAATTCCAATGCATACGACAAAAACAAAAATGAAATTTCTTTCAAAATCTTTAAACATGCCAAATGACTCAAATGTTGGGGATGTCATATTTGAAAACAAAATGTTCAGTTTTAAATTTTTACACGAAGAAGAAAAGAGACATATCATTGTCGATTTTCCTGATTTCACAAAAAATTCAGGATTCTCATGTGATTTAATATTAGAGAAGATGACACCACACTCCATGGTCATTGCAACACCATTTAAAAAAGATGGTCATTTCTATTACAATCAAAAAATGAACCTTTTAAAAGCTAAAGGCAGTGTGCATGTTTTTAATGAAACGTATGATTTTAATGATACGCTTGGCGTTTTAGATTGGGGTAGAGGTGTTTGGACATATCATAATACTTGGTACTGGTCTAGTTTAAATGCAATACAGGATAACCATTATATAGGGTTTAATCTAGGATATGGTTTTGGTGATATTTCCAAAGCTTCAGAAAATATTTTTTTCTATGATGATAAGGTATATAAATTGAAGGATGTTATTTTTGATATTCCCAAAACTAAGAATAAATATGATTACATGAGTCCATGGCATTTTTATGACTCAGAAGGCATGATTGATCTTCGATTTACACCGATACTAGATCGAAACAGTAATACAAATGTGATTATCATTAAATCTATTCAACATCAAGTCTTTGGTAAATTTAATGGTATGATTAAAATTGATGAGGATACAGTTTTTGAAATTAAGGATTTATTTGGATTAACTGAGCATGTAGAGAATAAATGGTAGTAGCAAAAACCAATTTCACAATTCACCCCAAATAGTGTATAATAATAACAACATTTGAGGTGGTTTTATGAAATTATCAACAGGTATGAATGTTCCTATACATAGTTATAAACATAACAAAATTCTTCATCGCATCTGGAAAAACACAGTTGTCCTTGAAGAAAAAGAACATATGCTAGTAACAGGTCATAAAAAAACAAGAGTCATTGAACATGACGGAAGAAGCTGGTATACAAAAGAACCAGCAATTTGCTATTTCTATAGCGATTCATGGTTTAACATTATAGGCATGATCAAGAAAGATGGTGTCCATTTTTACTGCAACTTATCTAGTCCGTATTTATATGATGGTGAAGCGATAAAATACATCGACTATGATTTAGATGTGAAATTATTTCCAAATGGAAAATATATTGTTCTAGATGAAAAAGAATATCAAACTCATCTCAAAAAGATGAATTATCCACAGGAGATACAACAAATTATAGAAGATCAATTAAATGATCTAATCAAAAAGATTAAAAACAAGGAGAAACCATTCGATTTATCTGATATATATTTATATTATGAGCAATATAAAAAAATGTAATAGAATATTGAGGGAGAATAAGTGTGATAAGTTTTATTACAAATATTAAAAAAATGATATCTATAGATATACAACTTGCCATTTTGGGAGCTATAGCAGTAATTGTTTTCTTTACTACTTTAGCAAGTCTTACGCTTGTTGGTGTTATATCATATGTTATAATGGTGGCTGCACTTATATTTTTAGCACTAGACAGAAAAGTATTTGCTGCTCATGTGGTTATATTAGTATCATGGTTTGAAAATGCAGCGCCTAATTTCGCAACAGCGCTATTAACATTTAGTTTTACAACTTTTGGTAATGCCATATTTTTAGCATTAAACTTTTTAATCTTTTGTTACTTATTAATAATGATTGTCTCATATATGGTAAGTGGCGATTTAATAATGCAACCAATATCGGGAAATGTAGCACTATTGTTGCTATGTACTCTAGGATATATCTGGATATTTTATGGTTTTAATGCATTTGTAATGAATTTAATCATTTTAGGTGTTTGTCTATTATTTGGAAATCATATGTCATTGTTATTGCTAATATTTAATTATATTGCAATTAGAGTATATTTTAATATCAACTTATGGTTCAATAATGTATTTACATTTATGAGTTTAATTTCTGTATTAATTGGTTTAACTATAATCGGTTTTATCGTAGTTTTATTTATGAAAAAGACTAATAAGCAGTTAGTTTGAAATATAAGAATAAACTTTTCTAAAAATTGGGTTAATCTCATTGAGTGTCAGTATAGTAAAAATTCAAGATCTATTACTCTTAAGAGACTAAATTAAAACTCAATCGATGAAAGCACCTCCACAAATAAAACTTATTATGGAGGTGTTTTTATTATATTTACCGAGTATAAATTTGAAAAGTAGATTTAGAACTAAGATTTTTAAGAAAGAGGCGGAGAAATGCAATAGTTATTGACATTTAAGTAAGCAATTAATGCCATTAAAGCATATGTACATATCCATAGATGTGACATTTTTTGAATATAAGTGATTAAGAAAACATGATAGTTTAAACCCTATTTATTAAATATTAGTTCTCGCTTTTACCTGCCATATTTAGATTTTCCCACTTTTTTATACTGAAAGTGATATTAAATCTTGTCATTAGAGTTTGTGATAGTCTCATATTAAAGTGTAAAAAAGGGCAAAATTAATGTTCTCATTAATTTTGCCCTAAATCTATATAACTTATGTTAAATATGGTTGTAAATGGAAAATATTGAATTTAGTTATTCAAAAGTAAAAAATAATGGAGCGGGCGAGGGGAATCGGACCCCCATTTCATGCTTGGCAAGCACGTGTAATAACCATTATACGACGCCCACATCCTAGTGCTTTTTAATAATAGCAAATATTTTTTGTCTTGTCAAGAGATTCTCAGATAAAAAAGTTTAAAAAATGTATATTGATTGAATAGCAAAAAATACTTTATGATATAATATTGACAAGGAGAATGGGTTATGAAAAAATTCAAAATCGCAATATTTTTGTATGGCTGTTTAGTATTTGGATTTACATATACAGCCCTAGCATATCTTAATCTGCTTGAACCTTTAAAAATTGGGTTATCATCACTACCGTGGTGGTCTTATTTACTCTTGCCCATTATTGCATTTTATGTGACCCTAGCAGTTCATGAAATAACTCATTTATTAGCATTTCATTTTAATGGGGTTAAAATTAAAGCACTATATTTAACAATTTTTGTTTTTTATAAAACAAAGGACGGTTGGAAATTCACAGTTAATCCTAAACTCTGGATATTGTTTGGTGGATTAGTCATTCCTGATTTGGATAAAGTTGATTCTGATCTCAAATATAAATCAACTAAAAACGCCTTTGTTATGTCATTGCTTGCTGCACCAGTTGCTACGATTATATATATGATAATTGCATTTTTTGCATTTTTTACTATATTGATGTTTTCATCTTCACCAATGGTGATTGCAATATTTTTTGTTTATAATCTAGTTGTTATTTTGTTGAGTATAGTCTATATTAAAACATTTGGTATTTCAACTGATACAATTTATGGTGATATAGTTGCACATCGAAAAATTAAAAATGATGTCTGGTTTGAACTTGTCCAAATCAGCCAATACCAACAATTTTCGGTTAATCATGGCGAGTTTAATCAATTCTTATATGACAAAACGGTTTGGATGTTAAGCACTCAAGATAAAATTCGTTTAGATTTATTTAAAACAATGTTATTGGTAAACGTCTTGGAAGGTATTAATTATTATAGTCAAGAACCTACGGAAAAACTGCAATCTCTTATAGATTCCATATCTCCACGGTTTTTTAAGAGGGATGAAACAGGATTAATTGCTTCATTTGAATTTGCAATATATTACTACCATATGGGTGATGTTGAAAAGAGTTATAAGATATATAATCAGATTCAAAAGATTAAATACAAAAATATTGATGACGAATTATATACATATCTTGTAAACCGATTTGAAGATATTACACATATTGCTTATCATGAAGTATTTTTAAATGATTTATCGAATATATATATTGATCATTTATGGTTATTTAATAAAGTGATAGATCCTTATAAAGACATCGAAGTTAAACATAAGCGACAACCGTTCATAAAATATGAATCTGTCGTTAACATGAGAGATGACGAACTAGATCGTGAAATGATATAAAAAGCACCTTTGTCAGGTGCTCTATTATTTTGCTGGTGCCTTCAGTGAGAATCGAACTTACAATTCAGCCTTACCATGGCTGCGTTTTACCATTAAACTATGAAGGCGTATGCAATAAAGATTATAAAGTGTTTTAAAAAGAATGTCAACATAAGATATATAGCATTCACATGTTATAATATATTTAATTGTTCATATTGGAGGGTATCATGGCAAAGTCAGTAGCAAGACGTATTAAAAAAATGCAGCAATCAAAAGAATATCGAATTATTATATTTATCATCGTTTTCCTTATTGCAGCTATCGCTTATTTATTTTATAACGATAGCATAGAAAATGTTACATATAGTTCATCACAAAATTCAGAGGGATATTATTATTATGTAGAAACTACATCACCAACCGATTATTATTACGATGCAAATGAGTTAATTGGCGGTCAATTAGAAAATAAACTTCACGATATTATCAATAATAATTTTCAACCAGTGTCATATAATGATGCCCGACAATACTTAGCAGAGTCTGATGTTTCAATTGACAATCCAACTAAGATATGGAATATCTATGATGGTAAACTAGTAGAAAGCAAGTGGGATGGTGGAACGACTTGGAATAGAGAACATGTATGGGTAAATGCGAGATTGGGTATGGATCGTGTTGATGGTACGGATAAAAATCAAGCTTCAGATCTACATAACCTAAGAGCTGCAACACCCGCTGTTAACAGTTCAAGAAGTGATCGCTTCTATTCTGATGGATCAGGAAATTGTGGTATTACAGATGACGGTGGATATTATCCAGGTGATGACCACATTGGTGATGTTGCTAGAATCTGTCTATACATGACTGTTATGTATGATTATCTCGAACTAACAGATGATTTGAATAAGTTATTAGATGAGTCAAATCACTATACAATCGATGGTGCACGTATGGGTATTTTGTCAAAACTCCTAGAATGGAATAAATTAGATCCAGTCGATGATTTTGAAAGACAGAGAAATGACGTCATCTATAGCGCTCAAGGCAATCGTAATCCATTTATTGACCATCCTGAATACGTTCATTTAATTTGGGAAAATAAGACGATTGAAGACTTATTACCATCTGATGAAGAAAATGATTCAGATAGTGAAGATAACAATGTAGATACAGCATTTTATGTGCTACTATTAGAAAGTAAGGAGGTATATCTTGTATGAGAATGACTTATGAATTAAAAAAGGGATCATACTATGTAGGTGATCCAGCGACTATTGTTTTAAAAAACAAACATGGTGAAGCATTTTTAGAAGAACTCTGGAAAAAGTTTTATAAATCACCAAATGAGTTTCAACAATTAAAGATTAAAGGGTGTCAATTTCTTGTAACAAGAACTGAAGGTGGCGACGGTATCTTCAACGGTGTTGGTACTGATACAGGGGTGATTATGATATCTGATTTAAAAGAGTTAGAGAATGAAGATATGTTTAGACAAGTTGATGGCAAGCGAAATACGAAAGTGTTAACTTATGATCATGATACTTCGGTTTCAGTTGAAAATTTCAACATATATTTTGAAGATTTCACCATTGAAACAGTTTGATTTGTAATCAGAAAAAGGTACTACCTGCTTTAAATATCATATCTTTTTAAATCTAAAGTTGGAGTGTCACTCAATTACGTATTTACCAAACGGATATGATTCGTTATTCGAAGAATGGTTAAATGTCTTTAAAGGATGAAAACAATTGCTGGTGACTGCACGTGTTATTATCAAAAAATAAGATATCTTTGGTTATTGCCCAAAGATTGTTAAAAATTCTAAATGTTGACTTAATATTAGTTGCTGAAGAAGGTAACAATGTGGGAAAATGTGCGTACCAATAACTACTCGAGGAAAAAGGAGTTTATTATAACCTTTATCACTTTTTATTCTTATAATAAATTTGTGAAACCTTGTAATTATGTGGCCATTTGTGTATAATATAAATAGGCAATTTAATTGCTGAGAAATAAATAAGGAGAAAGATTGAATGAAAGGCGTTGTAAAATGGTTTGACGCTGATAAGGGATATGGATTTATCTCATCAGAAGATAACAAAGACATTTTTGTACACTTCAGTGCTATTCAAAGCGAAGGATACAAAACACTAGCAGAAGGCGACCAAGTAGAATTTGATGTTAAAGACGGTGCACGCGGCCCACAAGCAGCGAACGTTATTAAACTATAATTTTTCGTAGGCAAAGGGAACTCATACTGAGTTCCCTCTTCTTTTTTATAAATGTTTATTCTTGAGAATGTAAGCGCTATTGTGGTATAATTTAACTAAAGATAGGAGCGGTGATAATTATGGAGAAAGATCTCTTAGAGGTTCAAGTTAAGCATCTAAGTAATGTCCTAAAAGAATGCGATTCAAAACAGGCTGAAGAAGCTGATCGTAAATTCGCATTGACATATACTTGTGATGCGGTCGCAATGTGTGACAAACAAATGTCACTTGAAGATGTTGAGCATATTAGTAAAACTAAGGTTTTACCTGATTTCAGTGAGAGAGTTCAAAAAGAAATTCTCAATCATTTAAAAGCATATGAATATGTAAAAAAAGAGGTTCATGACAATAGACCTTTTAGTGAAGAATTTATCAAAGACATACATGAAATATTAGTCGATGGTATATTCCCTGGTGGCTTTTACAGAAATGTAAATATTAGTATCTTTGGTGCTGCGCATCAACCACCTGATCACATAAAAGTCTATGCACGCATGAGCCGTTTTTTTAACACTGTTGACCAGTTTGATGGAACTGATTTAGAAAAAGCTACATATGCGCATGCAAGTATAGCTAAAATCCACCCTTTTGTGGATGCTAATGGTCGAGTTGCCAAACTGGTACTAAATTATTTTTTAATTAAATATGATTACCTACCTATATCGATACCACTTGATTTAATGGATGAATATATTAAAAATCTAGAAATATTTAAAGTTGAAAAGAACTTAAAACCACTGACTCAATTCTTTAGGTTGATACTCCTTAAGAGATATGACGATGTATTATCGTTTTTAGATGTTTAAAAGAGTGTTGATTCACTCTTTTTTCTTTTTATTCCTCTTGTTTTAAAATACTATGTTTTGTGATACAATAAAGGCGGTGATATGATGAAAATTAATTGTGGTGAAATCCACCAACTAAAAGTATTAAGAAAAACTGATATTGGTTATATGTTAACTGATGGTGAAGCAGAAATATTCCTGCATTTTAATGAATCAATGCATAGAGAATTAGGCGTCGATGATCTTGTTGATGCATTTTTGTATTATGATCAAAAAGGTAGAGTTACGGCAACGCTTGGAACACCACTAATAACATTAACACGACCCGCCAGATTAAAAGTTGTTTCAATAAATCCCGATCTTGGAGTTTTTTTATCTATGGGGATATCTAAAGACTTATTAATGTCAAAAGATGACCTTCCTTTAAATGAATCGTTATGGCCTCATATCAATGATGAAATATATGTCAAAATGATTCATAAGAATAGACTGACTGTACGACCTGTTACCAAAGAAGATATTAATAATCTTAACGAGTTGGAAATCAAAGGGACATATGAAGCAGTTGTTCAAAAAATTGGGCATTCTGGGCTTAATCTTCTAACCTTTGATGATGTTTGGGTATATGTACATGAATCTATGTTTAAAGAATCTGTGTGGATTGGTAAAAAAGTAGAAGTAACTGTTACTAATAAATCAGAAAAAGGATACATTGGATCACTTCTAAAACAAAAACAAAATCAAATGGTAGATGATGCAGATATTGTACTTAAGTATTTGATTAAACATAAGCGCGTAGGGCTTGATTCGAATAGTTCACCAGAAGACATTAAAAGAATCTTTAATATGAGTAAAAAAGCATTTAAACGAGCTATTGGAGTTTTATATAAGCAGCGTAGAGTTGATTTTGTGGATGGGAAAACAATATTACTATAAATTAGGTTCTCTCAAATTTAGTAATATTGAACAAAATCTTGATTTTTAACATAAAGAACCAGTTCAAATGATTTCTTGCGATGCCTATTGTTATGGCAGTAATCATTGTTTTAATTCTTTTATGGATGTTTTTGTGATTAAAAAATAGTTGAATAATTAAACATGCTCAAGAATTAATGTTTAACGCAGTAACTAAAAAGTAAGGGAGCATTTAATTTGGGAAGTTATTTAACAAAGTTAAAAGATAAGAAATGAATTGAGTTCAACCTTATCTCTGTATTTATCCTTAGATTTAAAATGATGATTCCAGTAGCTTTACTACTATGATAGACAATTGGGTATATTAACCCTATAAAATAAACTTAAAGTCTAAAATAACTATAATTTGTTAAAAAAACAGCATTTCTTAGCAAAAGAATGCGTTATCATTAAAAATGTTTTGTTTTTGGCATGACAAACGTACTTTCAAGGAGTATGATAAGAAATAGAATGAACCTCAAACTATTTTTAATGAAGAAAACGAGAGAAATAATCATGCGAAGTTCATCTAAAGAAACACGTAAGATTTTATATTTAAACAAGACAGGGGTATATCAATAATAAGCATTTTATTGATGTATTTTGTTTTTAATAACGACGATCTCTTGGATGGTATTTCCTAACAAATTACATGGTTTTATAGTCTAATTTGTAGATATATTTAGGAAAAGGTGAAATTAAAATGAGTAAAAACAAAAAATTAGTACAAAGTATTACATCCAGAGATGTAGATTTTGCTCAATGGTATACAGATTTATGTTTAAAGGCTGAACTTATGGATTATAGTGATGCCAAAGGATTCATTATATATCGTCCATATGGATATGCTATTTGGGAAAATATTCAAAAATACTTAGATTATAAATTCAAAGAAACAGGACATGAAAATGTATATATGCCTTTAGTGATTCCTGAATCTCTATTTCAAAAAGAAAAAGATCATGTCGAAGGTTTTGCACCTGAAACTGCAATGATCACAACCACAGGTCTAGAAGATCTAAATGAAAGATTAATCGTTAGACCTACATCAGAAACATTATTTTGTACACACTTTGCGAAAATCGTAAATTCATATAGAGATCTTCCAAAGAAATACAATCAGTGGTGCAGCGTCGTACGTTGGGAAAAGACAACGAGACCATTCTTACGAGGAAAAGAATTCCTATGGCAAGAAGGTCATACAGTTCACGCTCGTGAAGACGAAGCTAAAGAAGAAGCTTTAGGCATGTTAGAAATCTATCGTGCTTTAGGTGAGCAACTATTAGCAATTCCATTCGTGACTGGTCGAAAGACAGAAAAAGAAAAATTTGCTGGTGCATTAGAAACATACACGATTGAAGCATTAATGCCAGATGGACAAGCATTGCAATCAGGAACAACGCATTACTTTGGGCAAGAGTTTTCAAAAGCTTTTGATATTAAGTTTCAAAATATTGATAATCAACCAGAATTTGTATATCAAACATCTTGGGGGGTATCAACTAGGTTAATCGGTGCGATTATCATGGTACATGGTGATGATGAGGGATTGGTACTTCCTCCATTGGTTGCACCTAATCAAGTTGTAATTATTCCAATTCAAGGACAAAAAGAAGAGGTTAAGGAAGCATCTGAAAAGATTTTTAATGAGCTGAAAGCTCAAGGCATTCGTGTTATCTTAGATGATTCTGATAAATCTCCAGGTTGGAAATTTAGTGAATATGAAATGAAAGGTGTTCCTGTTCGTATTGAAGTGGGACCTAGGGATCTTGCCAATGGTGAAGTCACAGTTGCAACAAGATATAATCGTGAAAAAGTACAAGTATCAGTTGATAACGTTGCATTAAGCATTCAACCATTATTTAATGATATTCACAAAAAAATGTTAGAAAAAGCAAATCATTATGTAAATACACACACATATGTTGCTAGAACATATGATGAATTTAAATCATATTTAAAACAAGGCGGTTACATTCAAATGAGCGTAGCTGGAGAAGAAGCAGAGATCAAAATCAAACAAGATACTGGTGCGACAGCTAGAGTCGTTCCATTTGATCAAACATTAATCACCGAGATGTGTCCGGTGACTGGTAAGAAGGCAACACAAACCATTTGGTTTGCAAGAGCTTATTAATTTAAGATGTAAAGAGGTGTAAACATGGCAGGTTCAATTATTCAGGAAACAGTAGCACTAGATAAAAAAGCACGCGAAAAAATAGCTGACTTGGAAAAAGAAAAATTTGATTTAGAAAGCAAAGTTAGAGAAGATACAAAAGACATTCATGAAAAAAACAAAAAAGAAGTAGAAGCAAAATTAAAACAAGCTAGAGCTGACTATGAAAAAGAGATCAAAGATCGTCAAGAAAAAGAAGTGAGTTATTTTGAAAAACATTTAAAATCAATGAAAGATCAATTTAACGCACACAAAGATGAATGGATTGAAGAAATTTTTAAAGCTTGCATAGAATCATAAAGGAGTTTGAGTATGGGGTCAAAAGCAAATAATGCGGTTGTAACCAAGGCGAAAGCTATGTTCGGGAAGTTTTTACAACCTGAAGATTATGATCACATGGTTAAAATTAAATCAATTCCTGAATTAGTTAAATATCTGCAGCGACAACCTCATTATGAGAATGTCTTAAAAGATATTCAACCTAATACAGTACATAGAGGTCATTTAGAATCTCTTATTAGGAAAAACCGAGTTGAACAAATAATTAGACTTGTCAAAATGGTATACACCAAAGATAAAGACTTTTATATGCTTGATGTAACACAACAAGAAAATCAAGTAATTTTGCTTGTAATCAGAATGATTATCAATGATGAGATTTCTGAAATACGTGGTAATATTCCGTTTTTTTATAATATTCCAACACAAATTAATTTTCAAAAATTAGTTAGTGTAAAATCATTTGATGATTTGATGAAGGCATTAGAAGGTACAGCATATGAAAAAGTGTTAGCACCTTATCATGTTCACGATATTGAACAGATTAGATATATCGATATTGAGCATGCCCTTGAAGTTTATTATTATCAGTTAGTTCATAAAACGATTGATAAGTATTACAGTGGTACACTTAAGAAAGATTTAACGAGATTAGCTAATCTAAAAGTTGATCTCAATAATATCACTAAGATTTATAGACTTAAGAAATTTTATCAGGCTGATCCTATTACGATTCGTAATATACTAGTTAGTGATTTTTCAAGTTTAAGCAACAAGAAATTAGATGAACTTTCCATGATGGAAAATCCTGATGATTTACTACAACTTATTGATAAAAAACATCACTTCAGCCAGGCTGATGAAGATGATTATACGTATATTGAGTATTATACTGGTACTTTAAGATACAATATTGCGAAACGATTACTATATTTTTCAACTGAAGTTCCAGTTATTTATGAGGCATTTATTATTATTTCAGAATTCGAATTAGAAAATTTAACAAATATCATTGAAGGTATTCGTTATCAAATCGGTGAAAATGAAATGAAACAAATGCTAATCTATTAGAGGTGAATCTGTATGAGCATTGCAAAAATTAAGTTAATCAATATTACTGGTAATGTCGGCGATTTAGAAACGGTATTAACTAGGTTTGCTGATATCACAGATTTCCATCCGGTATTAGCAAGCGAAATAGTCGAAAAGACACAGGGATCAACATCATTTGTTGCTGAAAATCCTTCAAGAAAGCTTTTAGATGATTTAAATGAAATTGAAACAAAGTATAATGTCTTTCTACCTAGTGTTGAACTTAGAGATCAAAACTATTCATTTAAAGATATGTACAGTAGGATGAGCGAAATCAAAACAAAATTGAATACTGAACAATCGAGAATTAAGAAGATTGAAGATCATATTCAAAAATATAAAGATGCACTTATCCAAGTTCAAAATATTCAAAGTTTGGATATTCCATTAGAAGATTTATTTGCATGTAAATTTATCTCACTTAGATTTGGTAGATTACCAAATGATAGTGTTGAAAAATTAAAATTCTTCAGATCGAAACCATTTGTGTTTAAATCATTTAATCAGGACCAAAATAATAGTTGGTGTATGTATTATGTGACTGATGAATACAAACGTGAAGTTGATAATATCTTTGCATCGCTATTCTTCGAAAGAATTCATATTCCAGATTTTGTTCACGGTATTCCAAAGGAAGCAGTTAAAGCATTACAATTTGAAATTGATCAAGATTACGAAATGGTTAAACAATATCAAATTGATATGGATGAGATTGTTAAGGGCTGTACTGATGAACTTACAACAATCAAAGGTGAACTGTTATTTTTAAACCGAGTTTATGAATCTAAAAAATATGTTGTGGGGATTGGTGAAAAATTCACAATCACTGGATTTATTGAAGAAAACCAGGTTGGGCAGGTCAAAGAGTTATTCAAAGATTTTAAAGATTTGGAAATTTCAATTGAAGATGCTGATAGCGATAATAAGATTCAACCACCTACAAAATTAAAAAACAGTTGGTTTGCTAAACCATTTGGTATGTTTGTTAACATGTATGGTGTTCCATCATATAAAGATGTTGACCCAACACCATTTGTAGCGATTACATATTCTTTATTGTTTGGGATTATGTTTGGTGACTTTGGGCAAGGCTTAGTTTTAGCGCTTATCGGTGCACTACTATGGAAGTTTAAGAAGATGAAGTTAGGTGCTGTTATTGCACGTATTGGTATATTTTCTGCATTCTTTGGATTAATCTATGGATCAATCTTTGGTAATGAAGAAGTTCTACATGAATTATATAAGGGTTGGGGCATATCATTCTTACCATTCAATCCAATGAATTCAGATAATACGATGCCTTTATTAATAGTTGCTATTGGCTTAGGTGCACTCTTAATTTTAATATCAATGATATTTAATATGGTATCAGCAGTTAAGAAAAAGAAGTATGCAGAATTATTCTTTTCACACAATGGATTGGCTGGTTTCATATTCTATAGTTTCCTGGTAAGTGGCATTGCGCTAAACTTTATAGGTATTAGTATTTTTAATCCAATCACAATTATCGTGATGATTGGTATACCACTTGTCTTAATATTTCTTAAAGAACCTCTTTCTCGTGTCATGGAACATAAGAGGATGTTCGAAACAGGTTTTGGTGGATTCTTTATTGAAGGATTCTTTGAATTATTTGAAATTGTCTTATCTTACATTACAAATACAGTATCATTCTTAAGAGTTGGAGGCTTCATCTTATCGCATGCTGGTATGATGCTAGTTGTAAGAACTTTAATGGGCGAAACACTATCTGTATCAAGTGTGGTCATTATGATCTTTGGTAATGCATTTGTTATGGTGCTTGAAGGCTTAATTGTAGGTATTCAAGTATTAAGATTGGAATTTTACGAAATGTTTTCTCGCTATTATGAAGGCAATGGTGTACCCTTCAAAGCGATTAATGAATAATATATATTTTAAAATAAGTATGGAGGAACAAAAATTATGTTTTTAACATTTTATGACTTTATTTTACCGTTGATTTTACTAGTAATCATCTCATTACCTTTAATCAAAGTATTTAGAGGTAAAACTACTAAAGAGGCTACTAAAAAAAGATTTATTACACATGTATCTGGGTTCTTTAGTGTTATTGCAGTTGTATTATTATTACAACTAGTATTAAAACCAAGAGTTGCAGCATTCGAATCTGATAATACTATTGTAGGAACAATTGCTCAAGGTTTAGGATTTATTGCCGCAGCATTATCAACAGGTTTATCAGCACTTGGTGCGGGTATTGCAGTTGCCGCAGCAGCTCCAGCAGCAATCGGATCATTCTCTGAAGATGAAAAAAACTTTGGTAAATCAATGATTTTCGTAGCACTTGGTGAAGGGGTAGCTATTTACGGTATTTTAATTTCAATTCTTATTATCAACGCATTATAAGATTTGATTGTAGAAGAAAGTAGGTTTTTATGAAATTTTTCTTAATAAGTGATAATGTTGATACACAAGTTGGTATGCGGCTTGTTGGTATAGAAGGCGTGGTCGTTCATGAGCGCAAAACCTTTTTAAACGTACTTGAAGAAAAATTGCATGACGAGACTATCGGAATTATTTTAGTAACAACAAAATGTGTTGAGTTAGCACCAAAAGTTATTTCAGAACTTAAACTTACACATAAAAAGCTAATTGTTGAGGTTCCTGATCGTCATGGAGATAGTAATATCGGTGAGGCAATTGACAGATATGTCAGTGAAGCCATCGGTGTAAAATTGTGAGGTAGTTTATGGCATATTATAATGATGATGAACTCTATCAATACTTTAGTAAATCAATCAATGAACAAGCTGAGAAAAAATTAGCTGAACTTAGAAAAGAGATTGACTATGCTTATGCTAAAGCAATGAAGAGAGTCAAAGAAGATTTAATATTAGAAAAGAATATAGAATTGAATAAAGGATTAGGTGAACTACGTTCAACTTATCAAAACAAAATTAACCAAATTGGTGTTGGTTACGATGAACAACTTATTAAAAAACGTCTTGAAATGAGTAAAGAAGTATTTAAGGAAGTTGTTGAAAAAATCCAATCTTTTGTTAAATCCAAAAAGTATGAGGCGTATGTTAAAAATAAAGTCAAAGAAGTTTTAGCAGATGCACCTAAATCTGACTATGTGTTTAAAGTATCTCCTAAAGATAATAAGATTAAAGAAATCATCCAATCTATAAACAAAGATTATAAAGTTGAAGATGATAATTCTATCATTTACGGTGGATTTACATTATACATTCCTAAGCGAAATGTAGAAATCAACGAAACAATTGATGGCAGATTAGAAGAGCAAGAAGATTGGTTTTATAAACATTCGAAATTGTTTATAAGAGATTAGAGGAGGATTTATGGAAAACACCATATATAGCATTAATGGACCTGTTGTCACAGTTAAAAATGCTACTGTATTTCATATGCTTGAAATGGTTTATGTAGGAAATGATCGATTACTTGGTGAAGTGATTTCCATCTCTAAAGCAAAAACAACAATTCAAGTTTATGAATCAACAACCGGTCTAAAGGTAGGAGAACCTGTATATCCGACTGGTGAACAAATCTCAGTAATATTAGGACCAGGCATCTTGACCAATATTTTTGATGGTATCGAACGACCATTACAGGATATTGCAGCAAGAGAGGGCGTATTTATTCCTGCTGGTAGCGATGTTGAATCACTTGATACAAATAAAAAATGGGATGTTACCCTTAAGGTTACAGAAGGGCAAGAAATTCACGCGGGTGAAATTTACGCGACAATTCCAGAAACATCAATGATTGAACACCGTTTGTTAGTACCTAATGGTATCAAAGGTAAAGTAATTAAAGTCGAAGAGAATGGTTTATATAAATTAGAAGATACAATTGTTAAAGTTGAAGATGAAAGTGGAAACGTTCACGAACTTAAACTTTATCAAAAATGGCCTATTAAAACACCTAGACCAATATCTTATCGTTTACCAATTTCAATCCCTCTAGTGAGTGGACAACGTGTTATTGACACATTATTTCCGATTGCTAAAGGCGGTACAGCTGCTGTTCCAGGTGGATTTGGTACTGGTAAGACGATGATGCAACATCAATTCGCAAAATGGTGCGATGCTGATATGATCGTATACGTAGGTTGTGGTGAACGCGGAAACGAGATGACACAAGTTCTTGAAGAATTTAGTGAACTTATCGATCCTAGAACTGGTAAGCCATTGTTAGAAAGAACAGTGTTGATTGCAAACACTTCAAATATGCCAGTTGCAGCAAGAGAAGCAAGTATTTATACAGGTGTTGCAATTGCTGAATACTATCGTGATATGGGTTATCACGTTGCCGTTATGGCTGACTCTACATCGCGTTGGGCTGAAGCACTTCGTGAAATTAGTGGACGTCTAGAAGAAATGCCAGCTGAAGAAGGCTTCCCAGCTTATCTTCCAAGTAGAATTTCTCAATTCTACGAAAGAGCAGGTTATGTAAGAACACTTAATAATCAAGATGGTTCTGTATCCATTATTGGTGCGGTATCACCGCAAGGTGCAGATTTCTCTGAACCCGTAACACAAAATACGAAACGTTTTGTTAGAAGTTTCTGGGCACTTGATAAAGAACTTGCCTATGCAAGACACTATGCAGCAATCAACTGGAACCAATCATATTCAGATTATGTTGGCGATCTATCTAAGTGGTATAACGAAAACTTAGGTCCTAGATTTTTAGTTGATAGAAAAGAAATTATTGCCTTATTGGCAGAAGAAACAAAACTTTTAGAAATTGTTAAACTTATTGGTAGCGATGTCTTACCAGATGACCAAAAATTAATTATTGAAATCGGTAAAGTTATTCGCGAAGGGTTCTTGCAACAAAATGCATTCCATCCTGAAGATACATATGTACCAATGCTGAAACAAGTTAAAATGATGGATGTTATCTTATACTTATTCAATAAGTCAAAAGAACTTATTGATCAAGGTAGAGATATTGATTCATTATTAAATACAGATATATTTGAAAAAGTAATTAAAGTTAAATATGACGTTAAAAATAGCGAAATAGAAAAACTTGATGACTACATGGTAGAAATCGATAAAATTACACAACGTTTAAAGTAAGGAGGACACGATGAAACTTCAATACATAGGCCTTGACGAAATCAACGGACCATTAGTATTTCTTGATGGTGTTAAAGATGTTGGTTTTGAAGAAATGGTAGAAATTAAACTTAATAATGGAACATCACGTTTCGGTCGTATTGTTCAAATGGAAGGCGAAAAAGTTGCAGTCCAAGTGTTTGAAGGTACTCAAAATATTTCCTTAACTAATACTAAATCAATATTTACTGGACATCCTGTTGAAATGGCTTTGTCTAAAGAAATCTTAGGTAGAACATTTAATGGTTCTGGTAATCCTATTGATGGTTTAGGTGAAGTGTTTGTTGATGAATTAAGAAACATTAATGGTTTGCCACTAAATCCAGTTGCTCGTGTTTATCCAAGAGATTACATCTTAACTGGTATTTCATCAATTGATGCCCTTACTACATTGATTCGTGGACAAAAATTACCAATATTTTCAGGTTCTGGTATGCCACATAATGAATTAGCTGCACAAATCGTTAAACAAGCAGAAATCGCTGATAAAGCAGGCGATAACTTCTGTGTTGTATTTGCTGCAATGGGTGTTAAAAATGACGTTGCCGATTATTTCAAACGACAGTTTGAAGAAGCAGGCGTTATGCACAAAGTAGTGATGTTCATTAATGTTTCTAACGAACCAATTATTGAACGTATCCTAACACCAAGATTTGCATTAACAGCCGCTGAGTATTTAGCATTTAATCACGATATGCACGTTTTAACGATCTTGACGGATATGACTTCATATTGTGAAGCACTACGTGAATTTAGTAGTAGTAAAGGTGAAATACCAGGGCGTAAAGGATTTCCTGGTTATCTATATTCTGACCTTGCGTCTTTATATGAAAGAGCCGGTATTGTGAACAACGCTAAAGGCTCTGTTACACAAATTCCTATTCTTACTATGCCAAATGATGATATCACACACCCAGTACCTGACTTAACAGGATATATTACTGAGGGACAAATTGTTTTGAGTAGAGATTTAAAACAAATGGGTGTCTATCCACCAGTTGGTGTATTACCATCACTTTCAAGATTGATGAAAGATGGTATTGGTGAAGGTTATACAAGAGGTGACCACAAAGATGTAAGTAATCAGTTATTCGCATCATATGCCCAAGTGCAAGACGCGAGAAGTTTAGCATCAGTTATTGGTGAAGATGAGTTAACACCAGTAGATAAAAAATATATTGAGTTTGGCAAGTTATTTGAAGAACATTTTTTGAATCAAGGTGAAACAAAGCGATCAATCGAAGAAACACTTGATTTGGGATGGTCATTATTATCAATATTACCAAAATCAGAATTAAGCCGAGTTGATGATAATATAGTTAAACAATACTATAATCACGATAAGGCATTAAAACAATTCCATATCGTAAGTAAACCAATTATTCGTGAAGTTCAAGGGGATGAATAATTATGGCTAAACAAGTTTTTCCTACTAAAGGAAACTTAATGGCAATAACTAAGTCTAATCAACTTGCAAAAAAAGGGTTTGAACTTATGGATCGAAAAAGAAACATTTTGATTCGTGAAATGATGGGGTTAATCGATGATGTTCATTTGCTTAGAGATGAGTTATCAGAAACTTATCAAAGAGCATATGGGGCACTACAAGAAGCTAATATTACACTAGGTATTGTCAGTGATATTTCTAAATCAATTCCAATTGATGATGAAATCGAAGTGAAATATAGATCAGTGATGGGTGTTACGATTCCAAAAGTAACACACCATCCTGTTCCTGTTAAAATTCGTTATGGATTAAGTTCTACAAATACGAAGTTTGACTATGCATATCGTCAATTTCAACACGTGCGTGACTTAACGTTAAAGCTTGCTGAAATTGATAATGCGACTTATCGTCTTGCAAATGCAATTCGTAAAGCTCAAAAAAGAGCGAATGCGTTAGAAAATATTGTTATTCCTCAATTTGAAAGAGATATTAAATTCATTACAGATGCACTCGAAGAAAAAGAACGAGAATCGTTTACAAGACAAAAAGTTATTAAAAGTAAAAAAGAAGCAAAATAAAACTCGTTTCCAACAGGGAATGAGTTTTTATATTTAAAAAACTACAAAATTTCACTTGGCATGTGCTTATTTGTAGTTTTATTTTTCTTTATTTTTATGTTTATGCTCCCTAAGTTTTTTTTCAGGCACAGGATCATATTTAGGCTTAAATAATGGATTACATGACAGTATGCGTTTAGTTGTTAAAAAAGAAGCTTTTATAAAATTAAAACGACTGTATGCAGTAATTGCATAATTACTACATGTTGGATAATGTCTACATTTATGATTGCTGTTAGGAGAGATTTCTTTTTGATACCATTTTATTAATCTAATGGGTAGTTTATTCATATAATCACCATACATATTATACCACGCTTAAAAATACTGTGGTAAAAAATGGATTTGAGGTTTTTTTAAGGAAAAATTCTAAAAAAGTGCTATAATAAAGATATAGATAATGAAAACGATTACAGGAGGTTATTGATGAAGGCGTACGACACTAAAGCTATTAGAAATATCGCGGTTTTAGGACATCAAGGTTCCGGCAAAACAAGTATGACTGAAGCACTATTATTTTCTTCTAAAGCCATAGATAAAAAGGGCGAAGTTGAAAAGAAAAATACTGTTTCAGATTATATGGTTGAAGAACAAAACAAGCTTTCCAGCCTTTCTCTAAGTTTAATACCTATCGAATGGCATGACTATAAACTTAATTTTCTAGATGTTCCTGGAAGTGATGAGTTTGTAGGGGATCTTAACCAGGCTCTTGAAGTAGTCAAAGGTGCAGTTTTATTAATTGACGCATCTAAGGGTGTAGAGGTTGGTACGGTAAGAGTTTGGAGAGAAATTAGAAAGCGTCACATTCCAGCGGTTTTATTTGTTAATAAGATGGACAAGGAAAATGTGAAGTTTGATCAAGTTTTGGAAGAAATTAGAGATAAACTTGGTAAAAAAGCAGTTCCATTCTGTTGGCCGATTGGTCATCAAGAAGATTTTGAAGGATTCGTCAACGTAGTTGACATGAAGGCTCGTATCTACGACGGTGAAAGTTGTCGAGATGATGAAATTTGGGATGAAAAAAGAGCGAAGGTAGATGAACTACATACACTAATTGTAGAAAGTGTTGCAGAAACATCGGAAGAATTATTAGATTTATATCTATCAGGTGAAGATATACCTAAAGAAGTGATTCATAAATCACTTAAACAAGGTATTCTAAATGGTGAGTTAACACCTGTTATAGTTGGTAGTGTAATTAAAAACATTGGTATTGAAACCATGTTGAACATGTTGATTGATTTCTTACCTGCTCCAGATGAATTAAGACCTCTAGAAGGAAAAAACATAGATGATCAATCAAAAGAAATTCGTTTAACACATGATGATGAACCATTTTCAGCATATGTGTTTAAAACAGTGGTAGATCCATTTTTAGGGACAGTAAATTTATTAAAGATTAATTCCGGCATGCTACAGGCTGGACAAGAAGTTTATGTCAATACTTTGGGAGAAGTAAAGAAAATCATGAACTTATTTACACTTTGTGGCAAGAATCAAATTGATGAAGCACTATTTCATGCAGGTGATATCGCAGCAATTGCGAAAGCTGATGGTATTGAAACAGGTCAAACGCTATCTGATCCAAAAAATAAAATAGAATTTGATCATGTTGCCAATCCTACACCTATTATTTTTATAGCAGTTCATCCAAAAAATAAAAATGATGAAGATAAAATATCGATGGCACTTCATCGTATCAATGTAGAAGATCCTACGTTTCAAATCGTTAGAAATAAAGAAACAGCGCAGCTTTTACTAGGTGGACAAGGTTTAACACATCTTCAATATGTACTTGATCGTATGAAAAATATGTTCAAAGTAGATGTTGATGTATTTGATCAAAAGATTGTTTATAGAGAAACAATCAAGAAAAAAGTAGAAGCTGAAGGAAAACATAAAAAACAATCAGGTGGTGCAGGTCAATTCGGACATGTTTGGATTAGATTTGAGCCATGTGAAGATTTATTTAAATTTGAAGAAGATGTTTTTGGCGGCGCAGTACCAAGAAACTACTTCCCAGCAGTTGAAAAAGGATTGATTGAAACATTTGAACACGGTCCTCTTGCAGGGTTTCCTGTAATTAATGTAAAAGGAACATTATATGATGGTTCATACCATCCAGTAGATTCAAATGAAATATCATTTAAACTTGCTGCATCACTAGCTTTCAAAGAAGCTGTTAAAACTGCACAACCTACGATTTTGGAACCGATTGTTAAAATTGATGTTACTGTTCAAGATCAATTTGTTGGTGATGTTATGGGTGATATGAATAAACGTCGCGGACGTGTAATTGGTATGCATCAAGCTGATGGATATCAAGTCATCGAAGCTGAAGCACCTGAAGCAGAAATCATTAAATATGCGATTGATTTGAAAGCAATGACTCAAGGTAGTGGTTCATTTACACGCGAATTTTTGAGATATGAAGAAGTTCCAGTATACCTAATTGATAAAATTGTAGAAGCTTATAAAAAGTAAAATATGAAAAGCCCCTCTAATATCAATTAGGGAGGCTTTTATGTTCTGTTATATATGTCACAAGAAAATAAGAGTTAAGAAATATTTATATAATTTATTTCAATTAGAAACTCATCATATATGTGAATATTGTCTAGAAAAATATCCTGTAATGGTTCAGTATCAAGTTATACCTTTAGATTATTATAAAGTTCACTGGTATAGCTTGCTACAAACGGATGAGAAATTAGAAGGTATGGCATATATGTCATTTTTAAAACCTTTCTATCTAGATTTTTTAAAGATGAAAGATAAGCCGATATATTTGTATTTTGATCAAATCAGTGATAAACTGATTACAATTTTACAATCACTAGAGCATCATGTCTATCTAGTGACGCTCTATGATAATATAAACGCAAAGGAGCATGCTTATGTTATTTGAAGTTTTAGGTAAGAATGGGTTCATCCCTACGCAAGCCATTAAAGACTATGCAGAAAGAAGATTGAGCAAGGTTGTTTCATTTTTTGGGCCTAACGTTGTTACTGAGATTAGAGTTGTGTGCAAGGTCTACAAAGATCATCACAAGATTGAAGTTAATGTATTCTCAAAAGGTACACATTTGAGAGCAGAAGTTTCTGATCCTGATATGTATGCAGCAATTGATAAGGCTAATGAAAAATTGATTAGTCAAATTAGAAGACACAAGGATAAATTGAAATATCACCTTGAAAAACAAGGCATGAAAGAGGTTTATAGCACTGATTTTGATGCAGAAGATTTAGAAAAGGATATTTTGGCATCACAATTAGTGAAAAATAAACAAATCACATTAACTCCACTGACTTCTGAAGAAGCAGTTGCAGCGATGGAATTATCGGGTCATAACTTCTATGTTTATTTGGATGCAGTGACTGGTAAGACCCATGTTGTCTATCGAAGAGAAGATGGAGATTATGCGATTATAGAGACTCAAACAATGTAATAAGAAGGAAGCAAATGCTTCCTTTTTTTTAGATTTATTATACTTATTATGAATAGTTAACTATTACTTGAATTTTAATGAAATAGGAGTATAATAAAAAAGGTTATAAACATTGTAAGGAGTAATGAAAATGAATCATGATATTTATATATTTCTATTTTATTTAGCAATTACCTTATTTGTTGGGTTTACGGCAGGTAAATTAGCTGAAAGAATTAAATTGCCAGCAATTACTGGCTACATCTTAGCAGGGGTTATTCTAGGACCAAGCGTTACAAAGGTTTTAAGCACAGGTACTGTTGAAAATTTAGATGTAATTACAAATTTTGTATTAGGTATTATTGCATATCAAATTGGTACTGAATTATGGCTGCCAAAAATTGCTAAGAGTGGTAAATCAATTATTATCATTACAGCTGTTCAAGCTTTAGGTACTGCAGCAATCGTGTTTGCAGGTATTTATTTGTTAGATAGTCAACATCGTCTATGGTTAGCGTTGACACTTGCAGCAATTGCAACTGCAACTGCGCCAGCACCAATTATGGTTATGATTAAGCGTATGAGAGCAAAAGGCCCTGTTATTGATACTGTTGTTCCAGTTGTTGGTATTGATGATATGTTTGGGGTTATAGTTTTTGGGTTATTTACTAGTATTGCAAGAGCAACTATCGGTGGTGGTGCGTTAACGGTTGAAACTGCACTTCTAGATCCATTATTAGAAGTTGTTGTCTCACTTGCTGTTGGTTCTCTCTTTGGACTATTCCTAGGGTTAGCATCTAAACTATTTATTGATAAATTACATAAGATGGACCGTTATATCACATATCTTGTATTTTCATTATCAAGTGTATTAGCATCTGTTTATATTGCTGATATGGGTGTTCATTTAGGTTTTTTAGAAATTGAAAAGTTATCGCCAATCTTAACACCAATGATGATTGGTATGATATTTACAAATATGGTTAAAAAAGAGCCATTTGAAATTCAAGGTGCTGCACTTAACAATTTTTCTGGGCCCCTCATTATTATATTCTTTACATTGGCTGGTGCGCAATTAGAACTAGATGTATTATTAAGTGCTGGAGTTGTTGCAATTCTATATATATTATTCCGCACAATTGGTAAGATTGGTGGCTCATATGTCGGTGCTGTTATTGCTAAATCACCTAGAATTGTAAGAGATAATACAGGATTATGTATACTGCCTCAGGGTGGGGTTGAAATTGGTATGTTAATTGCTGTTGGTACAATCTTTGCAGGTCAAACGATGGCTGATGGATCAGATGTTGCACAGTACGTGCGTACAATTGTGTTAGCTGGTATTTTATTCTTTGAAATTGTTGGGCCGGTGGTATTCAAATGGCGTATTGAAAAAATTGGTGAAGCTAAAGGTCATATTCCAACTGATTTAGGTGAAATTGATCAAAATTTTGTTGAACTTGATGATATTGTAGAAAATGAGTGCGAAGTTGAATAATATATAATAATTAATAAGGTGATTGCTCACCTTATTTTTTTTTAGTATAATAGAAGTAACATACTAACAATTACGCATGACAATTTAGTTAATAAATATGAAATCATATAAGTATTACAAGTTACTTATGTTAGTTTTGGGAGAGACTAGACTGATTTTAAATACTGAAAAGGGAGTCGTTTTAATATGATTGTTTATGATTTTTTAAGTAATTTGACAGAAACCTATTTGGATGGGAAACTCAAAGGGATTCAGATGAATTATGAAGGCAAAGATACGGTGGTCATTAATTTGATTTATCAGGATAAATATAATTTTAAATATAATTATATCGTTGTCATGGATTTAGAAACAAGAAAGATTACACATGCATCACATACGAGTGATGGTAATTTAAGTACTGTAAAAATTGATCGTCACAAAGTGTTTGAGGCAATGCTTTTTGAGCAAATGTTTAAGCATGGTCAAATTGGACAAAAACAATTGATCGCATAATTATATTTCTACAAAGAAAAGCGTAGTACGCTTTTTTTTATAGTGATATACAATTTATTAGGAGATTGATAAAGATGATGAAAACTAAGAAGATGCATGTTTTAGTATCAATTGTTATATTACTTTTCTTATTATCAACAATAGGATATATGCTTATTTTAAACGTTTCATTTATTGATGCACTATACATGACAGTCATTACGATTTCTACAGTCGGATATGGAGAAGTTGTAGAATTAGATATCGGTGGAAAGGTATTTTCAATTATCGTTATTATAACCAATATTAGTGTTATTGGATATTTATTCTCGGTGATATTTAGGGCGATTAGTGAAGGTGTTATAAATCATAGTTGGAGGAAGTATAAAATGAGCAAGGAAATAAAAAAAATAAAAAATCATATTATTGTTTGCGGATCAGGTGAAACAGGTATTCATGTTATTAAACAATTGATGTTAAAAGATATAGATTTTGTCGTCATTGAAAATGATGAACAAGCTATTGAAGTATTAGATGCGCTTAATGTTAACTATGTGTTTAATGACGCGACAAGAGAAGAAACTTTAATTGATGCGAATATTGAACAAGCAAAGGGATTAATCACATGTTTAGCAAAAGATGCGGATAATGTATTTGTAGTTTTAACTGCAAGAGAGTTAAATAGAGAACTTCATATTATTGCTAGAGCGCATGAGGATAGATCAGATGTTAAGCTTAAAAGAGCTGGTGCTAATCAAACGGTCAGTCCAGATGAAATTGGTGGTAAGAAGATGGCATCACTGATGATTAATCCTCATGTTCAGTTTTTTGTAGATAATATCATTGATACCAAAAATATAACCATCAATATGGAAGAAATCAAGATCAATGAAACATCTCAACTCATTGGGAAGAAATTAAGCGAAGCTAAAATATCAGAAAAAGCTGGATTAATTGTTCTAGCTATTAGGAAAGAAGAAGATCGCTTTATATTTAACCCAAAGGCTAATGAGATATTGAATTTAGATGACAAGATGCTGGTAGTTGGTTCTAAAGAACAGATTGCAGTATTACAAAATATGGCAAAAGAAAGTATAGAATGACATAAAAAAAAACAGATTTTCATGAATCTGTTTTTTAATATTAAATAATCTATTTAGTTGCTTCAGCAAAATATGCAGCAACTTGCTCCCAATTAATCACATTGAAGAATGCAGATACATAATCTGGTCTACGATTTTGATAATTTAGATAATAAGCATGTTCCCAAACATCAAGTAGAAGAATTGGTTTTCCTAATTCGAATGGAACATCTTGATTTGCAGTAGAAGTAACCTTAAGATTTCCTTCAGGTGTCACGACTAACCAAGCCCATCCACTACCAAATCGAGTTTTAGCAGCTGTAGCAAACACATCTTTAAATTGATCAAATGAACCGAAATCTTTAACGATTTGCTCGCCTAATTTACCAGTTGGTACAGCGCCGTTGTTGACCTTTAACACAGTCCAAAATAATTTGTGGTTATAATAACCACCACCATTATTTTTAACAGCACCCCTAATATCTTCAGGTACTAATGATAAATCAGCTAATAATGCTTCTATTGGAGCGTCCACTTCAGGATGTTTTTCTAAAGCTGCATTTAAATTATTTGTATATCCATTATGATGTTTGGAATAGTGGATTTCCATTGTTCTTGCGTCAATAAATGGTTCTAATGCATCGTATGCGTAACCTAATTCAGGTAATTTAAATTTCATATATATTTCCTCCTTAAGAAATTAATCTTTACACCATTATGATACCGTAATTAAAGGACTAAAACAATTGATTTGCTTTATTTAATTAGATTAATTATATTTTATTTATTAGAAGATAAATAACTGTTTACAACATCTTCCTCAATATCTATAAACATGGTTTTGAAGTTTTTATAAATGACTTGATATCCTGGTTTATGCGGAATTTTTTTGATATTTCTAATCATGGTATAGTCAACTGGAATACTTGAAGAATAACGAAGGCTTGAATGATATGCAGCAAGCATCGCTGCTTTTCTAATCACTGCCTCATTAAGATTTTGAGTTTTGACTAAAACATGACTGCCTGCACCGTCTTTAACATGGAACCAATAATCTGATGGTTGTGAGAGATTGTGTGTGATGTATTCGTTTTGAAGACTGTTTTTACCGATGTAGTAAATCGCGTTTTCATCTATAATATCCATGATGTTTGGTTTCTTTTTCTGCTTTTTATTAATCACTTGTTGTTTTTTCGAAGTAAATCCATATGGTATTAAGTCTTGTTCGAAATCAATAAGATCATTATCTGAGGAAAGCGATAAAAATGTATCAAATTCATCAAATAGTGAAATAAGATTTTTATTTTCTTCAATCTGTGATTTAATTGGGGCAATTGAACGTTTGGCTTTTTGATATAACTTGTAGAACTTTTGAGCATTCTCATTAAGCGATAAATGTTCATCGCATCTCACCATTTCCCCATTCACTTCAATTTCATGATACTTATCATTTAGATTTAAGCCAGACATATAGATTAAATCGCCTTTATTCTTAATCGATAATTGATCAATAGCTTGGATTAATTGTTCATCTAAATGATTTTCTTTAATATGACATTTTTTTAATTGTTTATCAATAAACTGTTTATAACCACTTTTTGATAGTGACTTTTTATTTTGATATTGATCCATCATGTCACTCAATGAAACAAAGTATTTTTTTTCATCATCTAATTTAAATATATCGGCACAGTAAAATTTATTTAAACTGAGATTATATGTAGGTTGAATTTTTATATCCTTAAGCTGAATCTTGTGTTCATATAGATATCTACTCAAGTAAGAAGAAATACCCATATAGGTGTTTGTGATATCTTTTGGCGATGTAATTGTCTCATAATCAATTTGATCGAAAGGCTTTTTATCAACTGGAAAGTATTCAAACTTTGCTTGAGGAAGTAGTTGTCTGCCTTCTTCAAAAAACATTTTCTTATATGTATCAATGATGATGTTATTTTTAACAATCATCAAGTTAGCATGTTTACCCATAGCTTCGAAAACAAGTTGGAACGATTGAGGGCCAAAGATATAATCTGATACAGAAAAATTAAATGTGATGACACGATCACTCAAATATTGCTTGATATCTATTAAAATCCCACCTTCGAGATGTTTCTTTAAAGATACTAGAAACTGGGAATGTCCCGTAGGATTAACTTTTTCTTTTGTGAAATACAATCTATAATCTTGAGCGTGCAAATTAAGGATAAGTTTATTTCTTTCTCCTCTGCGATAGAAACTAAACAAAAAAGAAGCACTGTCAATTTGCTGTATTTTCTCAATTCGAGCTTCATTTAAACTTTGATTTAATTCATTTGTTAACTGCTTAATGAAAAATCCATCTATAATCATAATATACCCTCTTAATTATTGTATCATATATGATATATATGAAACTTAAATGTAAACGCTATTTTCACCTTTTTATTGTCTTTCTATTTACACACGTATATTTATCATATATAATAAGGAGTAAATTAAAGGTTAGAAGGAGACACTCATGAAACTAAATCAACGTGGTTTGTTAGTTGTCATTTCAGGTCCTTCTGGTGTTGGTAAAGGAACAGTGCGTCGCGCATTATTCCAGATGAAGAATCATGACCTTGTTTATTCTGTTTCAATGACCACTAGGCCACCCAGATCTGGAGAAGTAGATGGCGTTGACTATTATTTTGTTAGCAAAGAAGTATTTGAAAAACGCATTAAAGAAAACAAATTTTTAGAATGGGCAGAATTTGTAGGTAATTATTATGGTACGCCTCTTGACAAAGTGGAAGAGCAACTAGATAAGGGCAAAGAGGTTGTCTTAGAAATTGAAGTTGCTGGTGCACTACAAGTGCGTGAGCAAATGAATGATGCAGTATTTATCTTCTTGGTTCCACCAGGGAAAAAAGCTTTATACGATCGCTTGACAAAACGCGGCACCGAAGCAATTGAAGTAGTCAATCAAAGAATGAAGAAAGCAGAAAAAGAATTTTTGCTTGCGCATAAATATGATTATATTGTTGTTAATGATGAAGTCAATAATGCAGCGGATCGTATCATGGCGATTATCCGTGCAGAACATGCTAAGACACAACGAAGTATTCATAATTATCTAAAGATGATGGGAGAGTAATGAAAATGGAAAAAAATAACGATGGAATGAGATATCCTTCAATTGACAAATTACTTGATAAAGTGAACTCAAAATACAAATTGGTTTATGCAGCTAGTAAAGTTGCTAGAATCTTAGAAGATGAAAATCTTGAAGTTGAAAACGCGAAATGCGTAAAAAGTATCGGTGTTGCTCTAGAAGAAATTCTAGATGGTAAAGTTGATATTGATTTCGAATCTTAAAAAAGCGACTAATCGCTTTTTTTTTATGTTCATGATACAATATAATCGGTGATAAAATTTGCTATTAAAAGAAAAATTAGCGCTTCTTCCGACCAATCCTGGATGTTATTTAATGAAAGATAAGCACGATGTGATTATTTATGTTGGGAAAGCAAAAAATCTTAAAAATAGGGTAAAGAGTTACTTTACAGGGGCTCATAATCAAAAGACCACGAAACTTGTATCAGAAATCGTGGATTTTTCTTATGTCATGACACATACTGAACATGAGTCTTTGATATTAGAGATGAACCTTATCAAGCAATATACACCTAAATATAATATTAAGCTCATGGACGATAAGACATATCCCTACATAGAACTTACGAAAGAGAAGTATCCTAAGCTACAAATAGTTAGAAAGAAAAAGCCGAAGGGACGATTGTTTGGCCCTTATCCTAATACTTATGCAGCTAGAGAGACTGTGCGATTGCTAAACCATATCTATCCTTTTAGAAAATGTGATCGCATGCCTAAGAAAGCTTGCCTATATTATCATATAGGGCAGTGCTTAGCACCTTGTATCAATCCTAATGTTAATTATGAAGAAGATGTCAAGGCGGTTATAAAGTTTTTAAAAGGTGATACCAAGGACGTTCTAAATTATCTCAAGGATGAGATGAATAAAGCCAGTATTTTAATGCAGTTTGAGAAAGCTGCTGAGTATCGTGATATGATTTTACATATTGAACAAACTACCGAAAAACAACTTATTAATCTAAATGACTATAAGGATCGAGATATTGTTGGTTTTGCTTATTCAGAGGAAGATGTAGCAATTCAAATTTTAATGGTAAGACAAGGAAAAATGATTGATCAGCATCAAATTGTTTTTTCATATGTTGGTGAGTATATGGAAACCATGTATTCATACCTACATCAATATTATGAAAACCACACCGTTGATGAGATTTTGATCAGTGATGGGTTCGATGAAAACGATGCTATCTTCTATATTGGACCAAGTGCAGTTATTCCTAAAATTGGGGATAAGAAAAAGATGGTTGATTTAGCAACTAAAAATGCACAATACGATCTTGAGCATTATAATATGCTATATCGCCATAAGGATGAACGTAAACAACATGCGATAGAAGAACTATCAGAAGTACTAGGTAAAGATATCAATCGTATTGAAGTATTTGATAATGCACAACTTTTTGGAACCGCACCGATTTCAGCAATGATTGTCTATGAAGATATGAAGTTTGATAAGAAGAGTTATAGAAAGTATCATCTTCAAACCACTAGTAATGACGACTATCAGGCAATGAAAGAAGTCACATATAGAAGATATCAAAAACTTCTCATTGAAGATGATATTATGCCAGATCTTATCTTAATCGATGGTGGAAAGGGCCAAGTAAACGCAGCACTTGACAGCTTAATCTCACTAAACTTGGAGGTTAAGGTCGCAGGACTAAAAAAGAATAATCGGCATCAATTGGAGGCATTAGTCTATCAAAATCAGGTCATTGAGTTATTACAGCATAGCGACTTATATAAATTTCTTTTAGAATTATCAGAAGAAGTACATAGATTCGCAATCACATTCCATAGGTCGACAAGAGATAAAGTAGCCCATAAGTCGTTTTTAGATGATATTAAAGGTATTGGACCAAAGCGAAAGAAACTCTTATTACAAAACTATAAGAGCGTTGATGAAATAAAACAGGCATCGAGAGAGGAATTAAAAGCCTTAGGTTTACCACAAGAGGCTATTGATGAATTAAAAGAGGTAAAAAATGAAGAGGATAGTTGACAGTATTGATTCAAAACTAAATATTTTTCACATCATCATAGAAGGCAGAAAGATAGGATTTTACTTAACTAAAAGATTAGCCAAAACTTTTTTTCATTATTTAGATAAAGGTGTTTTGCTAGATTTTGAAATTACTTCAAGAAGAAAAAAAATAGGTAACCAATGGTTTTATCAAGTCGCTTATTTTAATAAAATTGAATCATTGCGTAATAAACATGTTTTCTATGATTTGGATAAACTAAGAAAAGATATGAAACATGTCTTAGAGCAATATGAATATTTCTTATTCATTGATTTTGAAATGACTATGCCTGGATATCATGAACATATATTTACACCAGAGATCATACAAACAGGCTATGTTATTAGTAAAGCTCAAGATAAGATTGTTCACAAGGATTCATATTATGTGAAGCCAGTCGTTGCAGATCATTTGAGTAAAAGAACATTAAAATTTTTAAAGATTGATCCGCAAATATTTGACAAGAGTTCAGTTAAGTATCCAGTATTTTATAAAAAATTTAAACGTATCATGACAAAATATCATCCCAAGATTGTTGTTTGGGGTAAGAATGATATCAGTGCCCTTGATGAATCTTACAAGATTCATAAAAAAGAGCCGTTAACAAATCATAACGATTTTATC
This sequence comes from Acholeplasmataceae bacterium, assembly GCA_965140505.1. Taxonomy (GTDB): domain Bacteria; phylum Bacillota_I; class Bacilli_A; order Acholeplasmatales; family Acholeplasmataceae; genus WOFB19. The sequence goes on along the minus strand of OZ223250.1, from coordinate 746,800 downwards.
GATTTATTAAAACTGCACAAAGATTACTATAATTTAAAAGATGATTTAGGATTGTTCAAGGCATATAAGACTTATTATGATGCCAATGATTTACAAGTACACGATGCATTTGATGATGCCAAAGTGACAAAATATGTTTTTGATGCATTTTTGGAATATATGAAATAATAAAAAGCACTTTCTATTCAATAGAAAGTGCTTTATGATTTAGTCTGTTTTTTCTTGTGCCAGATCGACGACAATTGGAATCACAAGTGGTCTTCTTTGAGTGAGCTCAAAGATTTTATCATTTAAAAAATTAATGACGGCTTGTTTTAACTGAGGTTCACTATATGTTTTCTTTCTAAGTTCTTGTTCAGCTACTTTCTTAGCATCATTTGCAAGTGATGAAGTCAATGCTTCATTACCTTTCATGTAGATGAATCCTCTTGAGATAATCGTTGGTGAATTAATCAATTTCTTTTTATCGGAATTGATTGATAGAATGACAGAGAATAAGCCTTCTTCACTAAGAAGTTTACGCTCCTTGATGATTGAACTACCAACATCACCAATACCGCGACCGTCAATGTAGACTTCCCCAGAAGTGACTTCCCCAGCATAACGAATACCTTGTTTAGATACTGCGGCGACGCCACCGTTATCTAGAATTAAGATGTTTTTTGAATTTACGCCACAATCAACTGCGAGTTGCTTATGATGCTTTAACATTCTGTATTCACCATGGATTGGTAAAAAGAGTTTAGGTCTAACCAAATTCAAAATAAGTTTTAAATCATTTTGAGCACCATGTCCAGATGTATGCGTATCAGCAAGTGGACCATGAGTGATGACATTGACATCTTGTCTAAATAGCTGATTGATTGTTCGATTTACGCCTTCTTGATTTCCAGGAATAGGAGAAGAAGAGAAGATGACAGTATCACCAGACATCGCTTGGACTTGTCTGTGAGAACCGTTAGCGATTCTACTAAGTGCAGCGAGGGGCTCTCCTTGTGAGCCAGTAACAAGCAATGTTACCTGTTCAGGTCTCAATCTGTTTAAATCATCACCTTTAACAAGCGTATTTTTAGGTAGTTTAATATAACCGGTTTGCATACCCGCTTCAATTGCACGTTCCATTGAACGTCCAAATACAGCGACCTTACGATGATTTAGCACAGCAGCTTCAATGATTTGTTGAATTCGATATAGATTGGATGCGAATGTCGCTATAATGATACGACCATCAATTCTTGAGAATAACTCATTGATTGATTTACCAATTTTGCTATCTGATTGAATTAATTCATCTCTTTCAGCATTTGTAGAATCGGCACACATACATAATACACCTTCACTACCAATTTTTGCTAACTTATCAAATTCAGCTGGTGGACCAACTGGCGTTAAATCAACTTTGAAGTCTCCGGTATGGAACAGCGTTCCCTCAGGTGTCTTAAAGACGATTCCATGCATATCAGGAATCGAGTGAGTCATTCTGATGAAACTCACTTCAACATTATCAAAGCGATATTTGTAATGACTCTTAAATACTTCAATTTGAGGCACTTTAATACCTGTGTGTTCAATGAATTTATATTCAATTAAATCTACTGCAATACCTGCAGCATAAATTTTTGGAATGTTAACTTGTCTTAATAAATAAGGGATACTTCCAATGTGGTCCTCATGACCATGTGTAATAAATAATCCGACGATACGGTCTTGATTTTCTACTAGGTAAGTAAAATCAGGAATGACATAGTCAATACCTAATAAGTGTTCATCAGGGAATAGAATACCTGCATCTACGATAAAGATTTTGTCTTCAATTTCGTAGACATACATGTTTTTCCCGACTTCACCTAAACCACCTAATGCAAAAATCCCGATTTCCCCGGATTTTAGTAATGGGTTTTTCATTTTATTCAAATCCTCCGAAAACGATAAAAAGTTCAATACTATTGTATAACAAAAAGATAAAAAATGATAGTATGTTGCTTCATATGTTATAATTATTTAGAGGTATTTTATGAAAACTATTATAATTTTTGATGTAGACAATACAATTTTCTCAAAAAGAACAGGTTTAATTCCTTCTCAAACTAAAAAGTTACTTCAAGAACTCCATGATCGCGATGATGTTGAATTAGGTCTAGCTACTGGGCGAGGGTTAAAAAAAATCGAGATTATTGAAGAGATTGTACATTTATTTAAATATAAAATTTTGGTTAATGGTTCAGCTGATTTTGTCAATGATAATATGGTTTATGATGAACCTATTTCAACTGAAGATATTGAAGATATCTTAAATTTAACGGAAGGTAAAGATTTTAATATCGGTATGGTTGGGATTAATGATGAAGCAGTTAATTATTGGGATGATCGCGTTGGTTACGGTATGAAGGCGCTCCGCGGTATTTTCCCTAAAGTTGATCCTAACTTTTATAAGCACACACAGGTTTATCAATTATGGGTATTTGCTGATTATGATACACAAATCTGTGAGTTGGCTGAGAAGACTGAAAAGTTTAGAGTATTTCCTTGGCATACTGGTGGAGCAGATTTCACATATCCTCATATCAATAAAGCTTTTGGAATAAAACAAGCATTAAAAAATCAATCCTATGACAGATTGATTTGTGTAGGTGATGGTGCTAATGATATTCAAATGATTGAATATGCGGATATTGGAATTGCGATGGGTAATTCCAGATTTGATGAATTAAAAGAAAAAGCCACATATATCGCACCAAATATTGATGATGATAAACTATATGACTTTTTTAGTGAATTAAATTTATTTTAATGCTCTAATCTTCGTTTGAACTTGTTTAATAAGTTCTTTTGGAACATATGGTGAAATATCTGCATGGTGAACGATAAGTTCTTTAATTGCAGAAGATGACACAAAGTGATTTCTAGAAGATGGAAATAAAATAAGTGTTTCAACTTGACGATTTAAATTTCTATTGAACTGATATAGCGCATATTCATTTTCATAGTCTTGAATATTTCTCAAACCTCTGATCATGAGTCCAATATCGTTTTGTTGGCAGTATCTTACGACTAAGTCATTTGTTGATGTGATGACGATATTTTCAATGTCACTTGTAACAAGTTTAATCATATCAATACGTTCTTCAGTTGTAAATGTAGGTATCTTTTTATAATTATCAGCGACTAGAATATGGAGTTCATCAACAAATCTAGAAGCGCGTTTGATAATGTCAAGATGACCAATTGTCAATGGGTCAAATGTTCCTGGATAAACAGCTTTTTCCATACTTATACCTCGTTTCACTTATAAGTATATCAAAAATATTTTAAAATTACACAAAGGAGTATTAAAATGGGTATTTATCGTAAAAACGTTCAAATTCAAATGGTTTTGTTTGCCGCGTTTTTGATTTTAGGTATTAATGTTTTTCTACATTATGTATTAGCGGATATAGCTTCGTGGTATGCTTTCATCATATTAGGTATATCAATATTATTTATTATATGGGCAGTCATTCTTTATCGTAAGCAGGATTCAAAAGTCATCGAAATCACACAACAAGAGGTTAAGAGTACAAGGATTTCACTCTATGCATATTTCGTTGTTTACGTGATCAATATTGTATTGCAAGGCCAAGTGTCGATCAATCAATTGTATTTAAGCATTGTTTCAGCAATATTGCTTTCAGGAATTGCAATATTTGGATTACTAGTACATGTTAGGTTGCTTAAAAGAGGATAGTCTTTAATCAAAGGCTCTCTTTTTTTTATATGCTATAATAAAATAAAGGAGATGATGGATTTTGAGTAAAATGATTTTTGTATCGAATCGATTACCTGTAACTGTTAAGGTGAATAAGAATGAAATATCTTATGAAAAGAGTATTGGTGGACTTGCCACTGGATTAAAGAGTTATCATGAACAAGCTGATGCACTATGGGTAGGATGGCCAGGTTACTCGAGCGATCGAATGAAAAAACATGCATTATCAGAAATTCAAAACAGTCTTTTAGGACAATATAATTGCTTCCCTGTTAACCTAACTGAAAAAGATGTCCAATTATATTATGAAGGATTTTCAAATCGTACGATTTGGCCACTGTTCCATTATTTTTCCAATTTGACGGAATATGATGAGAAAAATTGGCAAAGATATAAGAAAATCAATGAAAAATTCTATTTGGAGATGAAACCGTTTATTGAAGAAGATAGCATCATTTGGATTCATGATTATCAACTGATGTTATTACCAGAGATTATCAAACAAAATCATCCAACAGCAAAAATAGGTTTTTTCTTACATATACCATTCCCATCATCAGAAATTTTTAGATTGTTGGTATGGAAAGAAGAGGTATTGAAAGGTATTTTAGGTGCAGATCTTATAGGATTTCATACATATGATTATGTACGCCATTTTCTAAGCAGTGTAAGAAGAATACTAAACGTCAATCATCGATTCTATAAATTAAACTATAATCATCGGCATATTGAAGTTGATGCATTTCCGATGGGTATTGATTATCAATATTTCTCATCGCATGTCGTAGAAAAGAAGATAACAGTAGATCCAAATATCAAAAACATTCTATCAGTTGATAGACTAGACTATACCAAAGGGATTGTAGAACGTATTAAAGCATATGATGCTTTTTTAACTAAATATCCCAAATATGTTGGTAAAGTGAAATTAAATCTTATCGTTGCACCATCGAGACAGTCACTGCCGTTTTATGATCAGTTGAGAAGTGAGATCGAAATGCTTGTATCGCAGATTAATGGTCGATTCAGCAATGATGATTGGATGCCAATTTGGTATTATTTCAAATCGTTCTCACAAGATGAACTTATTGCTTATTATAAGGCATCAGATATTTTACTAGTTACACCTGTCAGAGATGGCATGAATCTGATTGCTAAAGAATATATTGCAGCGAGAACTGATTATCTTGCAACACTAATCATTAGCGAAACAGCAGGTGCTGCTAGTGAATTAAGTGAAGCGATTATTATTAATCCTAATGATGAAATACAAATTGCTGATAGCATTAAGGATGCTTTAGATATGTCTAAAGTAGAAAAAATTCAAAGAAACAAGATAATGCATGAGAGAATCTATAGATATAATGTGAATTTTTGGGCAACTGAGTTCATTCATAGACTTCAACAAATTACATTTAATGAAGTTATCAAATCACCTGTAGAAACTTTTATTGACAAACAGATGATTTTTGAAAAATATGATGACAGTAAAGAAAGAATATTTTTCCTTGATTACGATGGTACACTTGCAGAGTTTAAGAAAACGCCAATGCAAGCCGCACCTAATAGGGCGCTTAAGGTATTACTTACAAAACTGACTTCTAACCCTAAAAATACAGTTGTTATTATTTCTGGTAGAGATCATGAAACACTTGATTTATGGTTTGGTCACATGTCTGTAAATCTTGTTGGAGACCATGGTCTTTGGTATAAAAAAGCAAATCAAAAATGGAAAAAAACAATCAATATTGAAAGTGATTGGAAGCCTTCAATAAAACATGTCCTAGATATGTTTGTCGATCGTATGCCAGGCTCTTTTATTGAAGAAAAATCACATTCTATAGCATTACATTATAGACAAGCAGAGCCGGAAATGGTCTCTGTTAAACTCTCTGAGATAAAAGATGCGTTGTATTCAATTAGAGGAACAACTCCAATTGAGATACAACAAGGGAATATGGTTTTAGAAGTTAAGGATCAAAGAGTTAACAAGGGAAACGCAACTAGACTTTTCACCAATAATAGCGAATATGATTTTATATTAGTTGCTGGTGATGACACAACTGATGAAGATATGTTTAATGCACTGCCAGATGCCTTATCAATTAAAATTGGTTTTGGTGAATCAGCAGCTAAGCATCGTATCGGAACTAGTAAAGAATTTAGAAGTTTATTACAGGAAATAACTGAAAGGGAGAATTAAGATGGCTGTAATTAAAGAGGTATATGTTTTGTCCAACGGGGTAGAGATACCTAAAATTGGTTTTGGTACATGGCAAATTTCAAATGGAAAAGATGCATATGATTCAGTTTTATTTGCATTAAAACACGGATATCGTCATATTGATACTGCAGCAGCTTATAAAAATGAAGAAAGTGTTGGTAAAGCAATTAGAGATAGTGGAATACCTAGGGATAATATTTTTGTTACAACCAAACTTGAATCGCATATTAAAACGTATCAAGGAGCACATGATGCCTTTAATAAGACATTAGACGATTTAGGATTGAAATATGTTGATCTATATTTAATTCATGCACCATGGCCATGGAGTGAAATAGGTAAGAATTGTGATGATGGTAACATTGAAGTATGGCGAGCACTTGAAAAAATATATCAATCTGGTAGAGCAAAATCTATTGGTGTTTCTAATTTTGATGTTCATGATTTAGAAAACGTCATGAAAGATGCTAAAGTTGTCCCTCACGTGAACCAAATTAATTATCATATAGGAAATGATCAAAGTAAAATTCAAGATTTTTGTGAAGAACATGGTATTTTGATAGAAGCATATTCACCGCTTGCTACTGGAAGAATCTTAGATAAACCTGAAATTATAAAAATGGCTCACAAATATCAAGTTTCACCGGCACAACTTTGCATTAGATATTGTATTGAAAAAAACACATTACCACTTCCTAAATCGACGCATGAAGGACGCATTATTGAAAACGCACATATAGATTTTAGTATTACTAAGGATGATATGATAATATTGAGTGAAATTAAATAAAAGTTCACTCAAGTCATACTTGAAATGAACAACTCAAGCATTAATTGATTGCCTGAGTTGTTTTTTTATTTTAAAATGAAGATGTAACTTGGCCAGTTAACTAAATCAAAAAGGGAAGGTAAGATATATGTTCGATATGACAAGCATTGGTAAAACAATATCAAGATTAAGAAAGGAGAAAGACTTAACGCAAGTAGAATTAGCTGATCAATTGGGGATTAGTTATCAGGCGGTAAGCAATTGGGAACGTGGAGATTCTATGCCTGATATTTCTAAATTATCTGAATTAGCAGAGATATTTGATATTTCAATTGATGAATTGCTAGGTCATAGCAAACAAACTGAAGTCATTAAAGAGATTATTGATGAAAAGAATGTTGTTGCTAAGGATTTAGATGGTGAAACATTAGAGGATGTGATTCCTTTGGTTAAACCAAAACAATTAGATAAAAATGTAGATTTTTCAAATCTTTCGATTAAACAAATGGTAAGTGTAGCACCATTTATGGATCAAGAATTACTTGATCAAAGCATTTTAGAAATAATGGATGACATCAAAATTAGAGAAATCACCGGTGTAGCACCATTTTTATCAACATCAGTAATCAATCAAATCGTGTTAACAGCATTTGCTAAGGAAGATTTCAAAGTACGTGATATCACATCAATTATGCCTTTTGTTGATCGTGAGATAATAGATGCATTATCAACAAAAGTTCCAGAAAAAGAGCTTTCAGCGCTTGCACCATTTATGTCAAAAGAGGCAGTTAGTGAGATTGTTCAAAATGCGATTAGTGAAGGAAGATTGAGCGACGTCATGGGATTGTTGCCTTTTACGGAAAAAAGTTTTTTCAATAAAGATAATATTAAAAATATATTTAGAAAAAAATAAAAAGCTCGTTAGAGCTTTTTTTATGAGATATTAAGTTTATTTTGACATTCTTCACAATACCCATAAAGCGTCATGTCGTGATGAGTAATTTTAAAGTGATGCGCTTTTGCCACCTCTTCATCAAAGTGATGAATGTGACATCCAATCTCTATCATTTTATGACAGTTTATGCAAATCATATAATGATGATGGTTTTTACCATTGAGATAGTAATAGTTAGTATGATCAATAGTGCTCTTTGATATAATCCCTTCATGAAAGAAAACCTCAAGAGTTCTATATATTGTTGATAGATTAAGTGCATCATCAGGAAGTTGCTCCATAATCATATCAGCACTTATTGGCTTTGAATTATTTTTAAATATATCTGAAATTTGTTTTCTTTGTTTTGTCATTTTCATGATTGAACACCTCTAATAATTCTTTTAATAATAAGTATAATACCTAAGATAAATGTATATAATACGACAATCGTAGAGCCTACTGGAATATCAAGCGGATGGGCAATGAAAATACCAACAATCGTAACGATAATGGATGTAACTAATCCAAAAATAAGGGTTGTCATATAACTTTTTGTAAACTGTGAAGATAGTACTGATGGAAAAATCACGAATGCTGATATAAGAAGTACACCGATAGTTCTTACACCAATAACAATAAAGAATGCAGTAAGTGCGGAGAGTAGATATCCTAATAAATGAACCTTAATACCAGAAAATCTTGCATAGTCATAATCATATGTCATTAAGAATAGTTTTCGATAGAAAACAAGTATGAAAGTTAATATTAAAATAGTTGTTAATAAACCTAGATGTGCTAAGGTTGGCTCTGCTGTAAAAATATTTCCTGATATTAACGATTCGATTGAGATATTGAAACCACTGCCTTTTTTAATGATAATCAAACCAATTGCAAATGCGAAGGCACTAACAAGACCAATGGCTGCATCACCATTCATACGTTCTGATAAGTATTTAATCAAGAGAGATGCAAGTATAACAAATGGGATGGAAACATATAGTGGTTCATTGATTAATAGCATCCCTAAAGCGATACCAGCAAAACTTACATGAGCAAGACCATCGGCAATCATCGCTTGATGATTTAAAACTAGAAAAGGACTTAAGAGTGCTGCAGATATAGCTAGTGTTACACCGATTAGTATGGCTTGTTGGAAAAAGTCGTATTGAAGTAAATCAAAGATCATGGTGGTGCTCCTTATGCTCAAATGTATGGAAATGATCATAACATCCAAAAAATTTTATACTTTGATCGACATACATAATTTGACAATTTTTCTTAACTGCATCAGTCAAATCATGTGTAACGTGAATAATAGTTGTTTCATTTTCTTGTTGGATTTCATATAGGAGATGGTAGAACTTTTCTCTAAAAGATGGGTCAAGTGCCGATGTCGGTTCATCTAAAATAAGTAGTTTTGGTTCGCTGATTAGTGCCCTGATTAAATAGATACGTTGTTGCTGTCCACCAGAAAGATATAGCATACTTTCATTATAGAGTTCAGGAATTTCCATTCTAGTTAACCAGTATTTTATTAAACTTCTTCATTTTTTGAGATAAACATATGTTGTTTAGCAAATCCACTATAGATGACTTCCTTTACTGTCATTGGTACTGTAGGTTTTGTATTAAGTTTTTGGGGTAAATAGCCCATGTTGTTTGTATCAATAGAAATAGTACCACTCGTTGGCTTTAGTAATCCTACAAGTGTTCTGATGAGTGTGGATTTACCACTACCATTAGGGCCAACAATATGAAGAAAGCCCCCTTTTTCTAATGTAAAGTTAATATCTTTTAAAGCTTGATATTTACCAAAAAAAACATTGACGCCATCATACCTAATCATTATTATTCTCCTAAAGTTTGTTGAATATTTTTAAAATTTCTGTCCATTAAGTCTGTATAAGTAATATTGTTGTCAAAATCTTCTTGAGTAACATTGTGATATGAATGAAGTTCAAGAAGGGTTAATTCATAATTGCGACTTGTTAACAATTCGTTCTTTATTGCATTTGCAGCCCTTGGTTCTTCCAAAGCTTCAATAAACAAATAATGGGTATTTGTATCAATGATTTGATTAACAAAAGTTAAGAGTTCTGAACTTGTTAAATCAGCATCAGGTTTAAATTCATCAAAAATGGATATGATTTCAATACCAAAATAGTCACCGAAGAGTTCTAATGCGTTGTGACCAGCAAAATAAATTGTTGGATTATAAGATAAACCAGTTACATAATTAGAGATTAGTTCGCTCTCATTTCGAATATTTTGAATTAAAGAAGAAGTATTAGTAGAATAGAAAGTTTGGTTGTCCGGATCAATTTCAATGAGTGTGTCACGAATTACTTCAGCCATAAGAATTGCATTATTTGGATCAACCCAGTAATGGATGTTTTCATGTTCATGCTCATGTTCATGCTCATCTGATAACAGTGTAGTTTGACTAACAGTATGATCACTGTGAATGAAGGATTCCATATTTAAGACAATTGTTTGATCACCACCAATTGTTTCGGGATTATTGATCCATGTGTCAATCTCACTGCTAGTATACATAAAAATTTTGGAATTTTCAATTGTAACCATATCTTGACTTGATGCTTCAAAACTATGTATGTCTTGACCTAATGGTACAAGCATATCTACTGACATTTTATCTTTGACAATGTCTTTAGTAAGCGTATATTGCGTATACATAGTAGTCACTATGTCGTATTTTTCTCCGCTGTTTGTACAAGACATCAGCGAAAATGTTAATCCTAAAAATAGTATAAAATAAAGTGTTTTTTTCATGTTTCCTCCTAAATGCAAATCATTTGCAATATAATTTTATCATTTTTATTATTAGTTGCAAATGATTTGCGTGTATATATTAAAAAATAATGTGAAAAAACAGGGGTTAACAAATTGTATTTTTATATAAATGATGGTATAATAAAGACCTAAACGTGAGTGGGATGATGATTTCCACTCATTTTAATGAGGTAATTATGAATTTAGACAAATTAAAAGAAAAATTAATACCTTTTCTAAAACCTTATAATCTTGATGTTTATAGTATTAGACTTAAAAGAGAATTTGGAGAAAAAATTGTTGAGATACTACTTGATATTGATACAATGAATATTGATGACTTGGAAAAAATTCACATGGCTTATGTTGAAAGTCTTGATGATGAAGATTTAGATGATGATTATTATTTGGAACTATCCTCATTAGGTGCAGAACGACCTATTGATAATGTTACACAATTGGAAAAACAGATTGGCAAATACATCTATTTTGAAACAAACAAGATGAAAACATTTGGCACCTTATTAGAGTATAATGAAGACGAAGATTTAATGATTGTTCAAGTGAATCAAAAAGGACGTATCAGAAAAATAGAAGTAAAATATACTGAAACTAGAAAAATGCGTACCGCAGTTAAAGTTTAGGAGGATATCATGATTAGTAAAGAATTTTTTAGAAACATTGATGCAGTTGCAGAAGAAAAAGAATTAACACATGACCAAGTACTTGATGCTTTTCGTCAAGGCTTAATTGCGGGTTGTAAAAAAGCGCATGATGTAAGATCTTGTCGTGTAGAATTCAAGGAAGACAAAAATGAAATTTTAGTTTATAAACAACAATTAGTTGTTGATGAATTTAGTTTAGAAGCTGATAAAAATTTCACCCAAGTTTTATTAGAAGAAGCAAAAGAAATTAATGCAAGAGCGAAAATCGGAGATGTCATAGAACAAAAGGTTGATCCAAAAGATTTTTCATTCTATGCAGTTAGAGATTTTAAGAGTCGTTTAAATGAAGCCTTAGTCTCTATGCAAAAAGAAAACCTATATCAACATTTTAAATCGTTTGAACATGAAATGATTAATGCAAGAGTCATTGATATTGATGATCGCCACTACCGCTTGGATATTGGTAAAGACTTAACAACACTATTACCTAAAAAAGAAGCATTGCCGAAAGATAATTTTCATGTTGGTGATCACGTAAGAGTTTACGTATCAGATGTTGAAATGAAGACTAAATGGCCTAAAGTATTTGTTAGTCGTTCACACCCAAGTTTGATCATTAGATTACTAGAATCATTCATTCCTGAAATCAAAGAAGGTATTATTGAAATCATGGGTATCTCAAGAGATCCAGGAGATCGTGCTAAAATTGGTGTTAAGACAAATGATCCAAAAGTTGATCCAATCGGTGCATGTGTTGGTGAAGGTGGATCGCGCATTAGAGAAATCGTTCGTGCATTATCAGATGAAAAAATTGATTTATTTAGATGGAGCGACAATGAAAAAGAATTAATTGCAAATGCGCTACAACCAGCTAAGGTAGTTGCTGTAACGCACGTCAATCCAAAAGAAAAGAATGCATTAGCAATCGTTCCTGATGATCAATTATCATTAGCAATTGGTAAATTAGGACAAAACGTTAAGCTTGCTGTTCAAGCTTGCGGATGGAGTATTGACATTAAGTCAGAAACAATGGCTCAAGGTGAAGGAATTCTTTACTAAAATATATTAAAGGTGATTACATGAACAAAATCAAAAAAGTTCCGATGAGAACTTGTGTTGTCACAAAGGAAGTGTTACCTAAAAAAGAGTTAATCAGAGTGACTGCGACTAAAGATGGTGTCGTAACTGTTGATCAAACAGGAAAAGCACATGGTCATGGCGCATATCTGAAACTTGATAAAGAGGTAATTTTGAAGGCACAAAAACATAAAATATTAGACCGAAAACTAGAAGTTGAAGTTCCGACATCAGTTTACGAAACATTATTAGGTTTAGTCAAGTGAACACGGGTTCATTAGGGCTAGCTTATCGTGCGAGAAAACTTGTGGTGGGTACAGACATAACGCTATCGCATATGTATAAGAAAAAAGTAACTTTGGTAATTCTTGCAACTGATGCATCTGATGCAACAAAAAAAAAGATTTATGACAAAGCGAAGACATATCAAATACAAGTTGTAGAAGCTATATCGTCACATGAACTTTCTGATGCTATCGGTAAATATGGAATAAAAGTAGCAGGCGTTACTGATCAAGGATTTAGTCGAATGCTGCTTAAATAACGAAGGAAGTGATTATATATGCCTAAAAAAGCAAATTCAAAAAAACGCACTAACAATAAATCTTTTAATCATAATAAACCAGAAAGAAAAGCGGAGGAAGGACCAAAAATCTTAACATATAAGCCGGATATGACGGTTGCTGATGTTGCAGATGGACTTCATTTATCAAATGCTGGTATGGTTAAAAAGCTTATGGGTTTAGGCTTAATGGCAAGTGTTAATCAAATCATTGATCGCGATACGATTGAGCTTATTGCATTAGATTGTGGATATGAAGTTCAAGATGAAGTGATTACTGATGTTGCAAGATTTGATGAAATGGAGATCGTAGATGATCCTAAAGATCTTGTAAAACGACCAGCAATTGTTACAGTTATGGGGCATGTTGATCATGGTAAAACAACATTACTTGATACAATTAGAAAATCTAGAGTTGTAGAAGGCGAAGCTGGTGGTATCACACAACATATCGGTGCATACCAAGTTGTTAAAAACGGTGAACCTATTACATTTATTGACACTCCAGGCCATGCTGCGTTTACTGAGATGCGTGCACGCGGAGCAAAAGTAACAGATATTGTTATTTTAGTGGTTGCTGCTGATGATGGTGTGATGCCACAAACAATTGAGGCCATTGACCATTCAAAAGCTGCAGATGTTTCAATCATCGTTGCAGTCAATAAGATTGATAAAGTTGGCGCAAACCCTGATCGCGTGATGACTGAATTATCTGAAAAAGGATTAGTACCAGAAGCTTGGGGTGGTGATACACCATATGTTAATGTATCAGCACTTAAAGGTGAAGGTGTTGATGAATTGTTAGATGTTATTCAACTAATTAGTGAAATTCAGGAATTTAAGGCTAATCCAAACAGACTTGCTAAAGGTACTGTTATTGAAGCAAGTCTAGATAAAGGTAGAGGTAGTGTCGCAACATTAATCGTTGAAACAGGTACACTTCACGTTGGCGATTATATCGTTATTGGTAATACATACGGTAAGATTAGAACAATGGAAGATGATTTGAAGAAGCGTTATAAAACGGCAGGACCTTCCCAACCAATTGAGGTTACGGGATTAAATGAAGTGCCTCAAGCCGGAGATGTTTTCATGGCATTTGATGACGAAAAAGTGACAAGAAACATCGCTTCTGAACGTCAACAAAAACAAAAAGAATTAGAATTAAGTTTTAAGAAAAAGAAAACTTTGGATAGCCTATTTGGTGAAATGGAAGCATCTGAAAAAGAACTTAACCTTATTATTAAAGGGGATGTTCAAGGTTCTATTGAAGCATTAAAAGGTTTACTTGAAAAGATTGATGTTAATGGTTTCCATGTTAACATCGTTCGTGGTACCGTAGGTGCAATTTCAGAAAGTGATGTTACATTGGCATCAGCTTCTGAGGCAATCATTATCGGATTTAATGTTCGTCCTGCTGCAGCGGTTAAGAAGGTTGCAGATTCAGAAGGTGTCGAAATTAGATTATACAGTATTATCTATCGTGTACAAGAAGATATTGAAGCAGCTCTTAAAGGTATGTTAGAACCTGAATTTGAAGAGATCGTTACAGGACAAATTGAAGTTAGAGAAACATTTAAAATCTCTAAAGTTGGTACTATCGCTGGTGGTTACGTGACTGACGGAAGCGTTAAACGTGACGCATTAGTTCGTATCTTAAGAGATGGTATCGTTGTATATGAAGGTAAATTAGCATCGCTTAAACGTTTTAAAGATGATGTTAAGGAAGTAAGACAGGGCTACGAATGTGGTTTATCAATTGAAAATTATAATGACATCAAGGTTGGTGACATTATAGAAGCTTCACAAATGAGAGAAATTGAGGTGTAAAGACATGTCAGTTACTATTGAAAGATTAGCAAGTTTGATTCAAAGAGAACTTGCAGGCATTATTAACAGAGAAGTTAAGGATAAAAGTTTTGGTTACATCAATTTAACAGAGGTTAAAGTGACTAAGGATTTATCATTTGCAACAATTTATTACACAATACTAAAAGATGAAGACGATATGCAAAAGAAAGCGCAAAATGCATTAGATGATTCAAAAGCAACAATTCGTATGGAACTTGCTAAAAAGATTAGAAATGTTAGAAAAATTCCAGATTTAATTTTTAAATTTGATGAAGCTTTAGCATATGGTAATCATATAGATGAAATATTGAAAAAATTGAAATGAAATATATCCCATAAGTTATCCATGTCCACATGGGAAGATTTATGGGATTTTTTCTATGAATGATTTTAAAATGAAATCCGACATTTAATGATGTTTAGTGTCGAGATAAAATGAATTTCTTTATGTAGAATATAGTTAATAGAGGTTATGAAATGGAATTACTAGAAAGCATGAATTCAGTTATTGAATATGTAGAATCACATATTTGTGACGACATAACAAGCGAAGATATTGAAAAGATAGTCTCACATAGAATTGTTGATTTTAATAAAGTTTTTTTGGCGATAACAAACTTAACTATTAATGACTATATTAGAAAAAGAAGACTGACGCTTGCTGCCCAAGATTTGATTAAAAGTGATATGACTGTTCTTGAATGTGCATTGAAATATGGATATACTTCTCCAGATTCATTTACTAGAGCATTTAGACAATTACATGATATTAATCCATCACAAGTCAAAAAAAGTTCATGCGTTTTAAAATCTTATGGAAAATTAACCTTTATATTTACTATAAAAGGAGTTAGTGCAATGAATTACAAAATTATTGAAAAAGAAGAGATTAGAATTATTGGTGTAAAAAAATGGTTTTCAACTAAAAATGAGAATCAGATGAATGAGATTCCCAAAATGTGGAAAAATCTTCCAAAAGATATCGAACATTTAATCATGGGAGACGAACATGGGGATTGCGTTGGTGTTTGTGGAAAGATGTATGATGAAGGGTTTGAATATTGGATAGGATCCATCACTGATAGAATTTGTCCAAAGGGTCTAGAAGAACTTATCATACCAAAATCAAAATGGGCAATTTTTGAAATATTTGGAGAATTACCATCTTCACTTCAAGAAGTATTTAAAAGAATTTATGCAGAATGGTTACCAAACTCTGAGTTCACTCATGCCAATCTCCCAGAAATAGAATACTATTATAGTGATGACAGTTTTTTACCAAATTATAAAACTGAAATTTGGATTCCATTAGTATAAAAAATATAAGCAGTTTGGATAAGTACTTATAAAAAGATTATCAAAAATAGAGTAACTTCGGTTACTTTTTTTTGTATGTACCGATAATGTTATGGTTATTTTATAGGATTGTCGGTATAATAGATATAGGGTGAAAGTTATGATAGCAAGCATTATTGTCGATATTGTAAATATCGATCTTAATAAACAATTCGATTATATGATTCCAAGCCAATATGAAGCTATCCTTAAAAAAGGGATGCGTGTTGTTGTACCATTTGGAGGACAGCTAAGATTAGGCTATGTTATTTCTATTTTTGAAGAAAGTGATAAAGCTAACAGATATATTGAGGATGTTCTCGATGTCGTGCCAACGGTTAATGATGAGACGTTTATGTTAATAGATTATCTCTATCAGGAGACACATCAGATTTATGCATCTATATTTGAAACTGTTGTGCCTAATCAAATTCACTTAAAATATCAAAAACTGATATCTCTAATCAAACCAGAAGCTATTGATGACGATGATGAGTTTTTAAGACTGTTTAATTCAAGGAATGAATTTAGAATTGCGAAGAATAATCAATCATATGACTATAAGATTCGGAAGTATTTATCTATAGGTGCGATTGAGGTTAAACAACTCTATGAACAAAAGGTTAAGGATAAACTGATTAAAGTATATCAATATAATGATCACCATATGTATCAAAGAATTGATCGTTATCATGATATGATTGCTAGACTTAATCAAGATGAAAGATATATTAAACAGAATCTATTAGATATTGGTTTTAGCGACTCAAACATTAAAACACTTGTTAAAAATGATGTTTTTATTCAATCGGAAAAGAAGATAGAGCGAGATGTTAAACATATCTTTGAATTAAAAGATAAAGAGATAATCTTGACCAAAGAGCAAGTTCAAGTTTATCAAAATATCAGAAGTACCTACGGCACATATCAAAAATACTTACTAAAAGGTGTTACGGGATCTGGTAAAACCGAAATATATTTAAATATTATCAAGGACATGATTAAAGAAGGTAAGCAAGTATTACTCATGGTTCCAGAAATTACGTTAATTGCACCAATGGCGCAAAGACTAAAATCAAGATTTGATGGTGTCGATATTTATCACAGTGCACTTTCTCAAGGTGAACGCCTTGATGCATATATGCATATGAAGGAAGGTAGTTCAAAAATTGTACTAGGAACAAGAAGTGCTGTTTTCCTCCCCTTCAATGATTTGGGATGTATCATTATTGATGAATCACACGATCAGTCATATGTACAAACAGATCATGTCTATTACGATGTGATAGATGTTTCTAAACTTCGAGCAAATTTCCATCAAATTCCATTGATTTTAGGCAGTGCAACACCAAAGATTTCAAGATATTATGAAGCATTGAATGGTAGCTATGAACTATTGAGGTTAGACCAAAGGCCATTTGGTATTAAACAGCCTAAGTTAACATTGATTGATATGAAAAAAGAGTTAACTGATGGTAATACTTCAATGTTTTCTATAAAGTTACAAGAAGCGATTAAAAATAGACTTAGTGCAGGCGAACAATCAATGATTCTATTCAATCGAAAAGGATATGCGCCATTTGTGATGTGTCGCACATGTGGATATGTTCCAACATGCCCATCATGTGGCATCGCACTAACTTATTATAAAGAAGACAAAATGTTGAAGTGTCACTACTGTGGACATCATGAAACATTTGATGATACTTGTCATACTTGTCACAGTAAAGCAATAAAGGAAGTCGGTGTAGGCATTGAACTTGTCGAACGGATGTTGAAAAAAACTTTTCCACAGGCAAGAATTCTTAGAATGGATGCTAACATGACAAAAACCAAAGGTAGTCATGAAGTGATCTGGCATGAGTTTAAAGAGGAAAAAGCTGATATCTTATTAGGTACACAGATGATTGCTAAAGGATTGGATTTTCCAAAAGTGACACTGGTTGCTGTTTTAATGGCTGACCTCCTGTTAAGGATTCCTTCATATCAGGCAGCTGAACAGGCTTATACGCTACTTTCTCAAGTATCGGGAAGATCTGGGCGTATGCTTCCTGGTGAAGTCTTAATCCAAGGTTATGACATAAATCATTACGCGGTTATGAGTGCGACTAAATCATATGAAGACTTTTATAAAGAAGCGATTTATGATCGAAAGATTTCCAGATATGAGCCCTTCATGCACGTCTCTCAAATTGTTTTTGAAGGAGTACAATATCTTAAAACATATCAAGATGCATTTAGAGTTAAAAAAGATTTAGAATCACTTGGAAAAAGTATTCAAGTTCTTGGACCAATTTCAGCGTACATTAAAAAACATCAAGATCGGTTCAGATTTGTAATGACTCTTAAGTATCCAAAGTTATATACAGAAATATTTAACGTGATTGATGCTCATCAATCAAAAGATTTATATATAAAGTTTTACCCAAATCAAGAAGTATTGTAGGTGATTAAATGAGAGTAGTATTTTTAGGTACACCTAGATTTGCTGTACCAACATTAGAAATGTTAATTGAAAATCATAGTGTTTTATTAGTTGTTACACAACCTGATAAACCGGTAGGAAGAAAGAAGATTTTGACACCATCGCCTATTAAAGAGGTAGCTTTAAAACATGGCATTGAAGTCTTTCAACCATTAAAACTTAGAAAAAATTATCAAAAAATTCTTGACTTAAAACCTGATGTATTAATCACAGCTGCATATGGTCAAATGTTACCAAAGGGATTAATTGAACCAATTAGATCACTTAATGTACATGGTTCATTACTGCCAAAATATAGAGGGGGTGCACCAATTCAATATTCACTTTTTAATGGTGATAAAGAAACAGGTATTTCAATTATGTATATGGAATATAAAATGGATAGTGGTGATGTGATTAAACAAGAAAAACTTCCTATTCTTTCATCAGATAACTATGAGACATTGACGGATAAATTAAGCCTCATAGGTGCCAGATTATTGAAGTCAGTTTTAGAAGATATATCTAATGATATATTTGAACGCTTTCCACAAAATGAAGATGAAGTAACCTTTGCTTATACGATTAAATATCGAGATGAAGCTGTTAACTTTGAAATGTCATCAAAAGACTTGATTAATAAAGTAAGAGGCTTATATAGTGAACCGGGTGCTCATTTTGAGTTTAAAGGTCAAAAAGTTAAGGTCTATCAAATTAAAAAAAGTGATATAATAGTAGAGAATGCAATACCGGGACAAATCATTAGTACAAAGAAAAAATTCTTGGTTAAAACTAAAGATGATGTTGTTGAAATTATTGAACTACAAGTACCGGGTAAGAAACGAATGTTAGCTAAAGTATTTCTAAATGGTCAGACCCTTTTTAGTGAAGGAGAAATAATAAAGGTTGGTGAAATTTATGAATAAAGTAAAATTGCTATATACGAGAGAAGAAATGTTTAACTTGAATAAAGATAAACTTGCATCTAGAGGTGTTGATCTGCCATCAATTGCACAAATATGTTATGATCAACAATCAAGATATTCAGATCAAGTTACAATGAGTTTATGTACAGAATCAGTTGAAAAAATACTATCATTACGCGATATTTTTCATCATGTACAACTTGCTTGTGAAATTGACAGATTAGTTGAAGCGCATGCTTTTGAAGGACCAATCCAAGATATCTTAATGTATGATTTAGGATTGTTTGGCGTTGATGAAACAATGGGTCTTGATGTATCAGGATTATATGGTACAATTGGACAAACTAATTTTGGTGATATCGACGTTAATAAACGTGGCATTGTATCAAAGTTAAATGAAGATGGAAAAAAAGAAGGTATTTGTCACACGTTCTTAGATGATATCGTTGGCGCGATTGCTGCAGCGGCATCAACAAGAGTTGCACAAGTATTAAATGAAAATATAGCACATGAAGATATTCATGTGGAAAGACTCTCAATGTTTGATGATATAAAATAAGGGGCATTTCATATGACATCAAAACCAGCAAAAAAAAGATTTAGTATAAAGACATTTGGTAAAGATATCTTTGCTAAATTTTTTGGTTTTGAGCAAGGTATTGATATTACAGATGATGTTGCCGTTCTTTTTAGAAAGAATGTTGTTATCAAAAATATTATTTTGGTAACCAACTTAATGTATTCTATTATTTTATTCGTACTATCGATTAGTAGTCAAAGTCAAGTCAGTGATTGGGTGATTACAGTTACTGTTTTCCCATTGACATATGCAATCAATAGACTTTTAAAAAAACTGATTTGGTTGGACGAAACTGATAAAACTAAGCAGATGGTTGCGATGTATGTTGCATCATTATATATATTCTTTTCAGCCATTTTAATTTATGCAAAACTGTATACGATTGAGTATTTTGAAACTGCTGCGTACATCTTGATGTACTATGCTGTTGTCGTAATCTCATTATACCAAGAAAAGAAAGTATTAAGCGGTAGCTTTGTAGGACTCTTAGCACTACTTACATTTATTCATTTGGTTTGGACATATAACTTTGAAGGTTTAGTAAACGGTTCTTCATTCATGGAATTTTTACCTAATTTTGTTAAGTTAAGCGAGTTTAGTGACATTTTACTTAGAACGTTGCTATTTATATTGTTTTATGTGGTTGTTTATGCAATTGTCTCAATGGGTCAATACATGCAGGAAGAACGTAAAAGTGAACTGATGAAGAGAAGACAGGTGCAAAGAGATTTCTCACATATCGTTGGTGATTTGTTTTCTGTAGTATTTTCGAGTTCATACGCACTTATGGATAAACGACACGCATATCTTGTCCAACAGATGAGTGAACGGATGGCAAGTTATTATGGACTATCACATGATGACACTGAAGCGATGAATCATTACTCGATGATCCATCTACAATTCAGTGAAATTAAAAACATGTTAGATGATATCAATCACTATGATGAACAAACCTTTGAGCTTATAAAAACAAAAACTGAATTGGGTTCCAAGATTGCTAGAAGACTTCAACTTGCTCAAAAATGTGAGGATATTGCAAGAGCATATATAGAAGAAACAATTAATGAAAACTTTATTAAAGAAATGCTTGAGATTCAACCGGAGATTGAGTCTCAAATCATTTTGTTAAGTGATTTATACATGACGATGAGAGGACCTAAATCATATAAACGTCCAATGTCTCACAGTATTGTATTGAAAGCATTCCAAAATGAATTAGGTGTGTTTTTTGACTACAATTTAAAGGAACGATTCTTAAAATTTAACGATGAATTTTTAGAAATGTTTAATGAATTTTAATAACGCATAAGCTATCAAGGCTAACTTGTATAGCTTATTTTTTTATGATAGAATATCATCTAGAAAGAGGTGGAAAGATGAAGATCAACGAATAGGCCTACTAAGTTGACTTTTAGTGGGCGAGCAAACCAAATTAAATATCACTAAAAGGAGACGATTATGCTTTACGTAAAATCATTAGTTATTAAAGATAATCAACATGACTTGGTTTATGTTGATGATTTGTCTTTCACCTTAAATAGTCATGATAAAATAGCAATCATAGGTACCGAAGGAAGTGGGAAATCCACGCTTTTAAACGTGCTTAAAGGTGAACAAATCTCATATATTACAGTGGAAGGTGAAATAAGCAGACCTTCAGTTATTTCATATTTGGATCAAAATATCAAAGATAGGTGGCATGACGATGAAGTTAGTGCATACCTAAGCGCTGATTCAATCTATGATTTTTATGATCACATCGCTCAAATCGCTAAGATGTGTCAATCATTTGGATTAGATTATGAAGCTATTATTAATAGAAAAATAGGAACATTATCTGGTGGGGAATGCGTTAAAGTTGGATTGATAAAATGTTTAATGATTAAGTCTGATATACTACTTCTTGATGAACCATCAAATGATTTAGATTTTCATACATTGCTATGGCTTGAAAGATTTATGTGTGATACCGATATACCATTAGTTTTTATTTCGCATGATCAAAGATTGCTAGAAAATGTCAGTAATGGTATTATTCACTTGCAACACATCAACAAAAAGACGATTGCTAAAACATATTTTTTAAGAGAAAACTATAAGATATACAAAGAAAAATACTTCAATAAACTCGAATCCGACTTAATGATTGCCAGAAAACAAAGATTTGATTATGACAAAAAGATCAAACGATTCAGAGCAATCTATCAAAAAGTAGAATATCAACAGAATCAAGCGGTTAGAAACCCCGGATTAGCAGCATCACTAAAGAAGAAGATAAGAAACTTAAAAAGTCAGGAACACAGGTATGAAAAAGAGAAAAAAACATTTATAGACACGCCTGAAAAAGAAGAACCCATGTATGTGTTTTTTGAACATAAGAAAAAGATTAATACACAGAGACATTTTCTTGATTTAGATTTGCAAGAATTTAAACTTAAGGATGGTCGAACACTTGGAAATATCAAACTTTCGCTAGTTGGTCAGGATAAGATTGTTTTAATTGGCGATAATGGTATTGGGAAATCCACATTAATTCAATATATATATGATGAATTAATGAAAACAAATGGCAATATTGGATACATCAGTCAGGTATATTTCAATCATCAGGAAAAAGAAATGACAGTTATTGATTATCTCATGAGTTGTCAGAAAACTTTTGATGAATCCAAAATCAGGCAGATTCTAGGCACATTTGGACTTAAGAAAACTGAAATGCTATATCAGCTCAAATATTTAAGTGAAGGTACAAAGTTAAAAGTTATTTTGCTTAAGATTACATCGAATCAATACGATGTATTATTACTTGATGAACCAACTAGAAACATATCGCCGATTAACCAGGATGAACTCTATCAATTGTTCTTAAGTTTTAAAGGGGCGATACTTGCTGTTACACATGATAGAACATCCATCGAGTCAGTATTTGACGATATTTATGAATTATCGGAAAAAGGTCTAAATAAAATCACAGAAGAGAGTGATTTAAGTTGACAATTTATGATCTTTAATGTATCATTAATAAGCATAAAAACATATAAATACTTTATTAAGAGTTATTGAGGTCCGTGGCCGTTGAGATAGCAGCAACCTATTAAATTAGGTGCTTCCACAAGGGGCGTTATGCCTAACAATAAGGAAAACCTAACGCTTTTCCTGTGAAAAGCGTTTTATTTTATATAGTAGGAGGAAAAACATGTATAAATTATTTAGTAGCGAATCTGTAACAGAAGGACATCCAGATAAAGTCGCTGATTATATCTCTGATTCAATCTTAGATGCTTGCTTAGCAGAAGATCCATTCTCAAGAGTTGCTATTGAAACTGCGGTAACAACAAATTATGCACTTTTATTTGGAGAAATATCAACCACTGCAAATTTAGATTATGATACCATAGTGAAGAATGCCATTAAAGAAATTGGTTATAATAAAGAAGCATATGGCTACAATGCAGATGATGTTATTTTAGAAGTAAGAGTTAAAGAACAGTCACCCGATATCGCACAAGGTGTTAATAGAAGTTTAAACAAATCTTTAGGTGCTGGTGATCAAGGATTTATGTTTGGTTATGCAAATAACGATACAGCTACTTATTTACCACTACCAATCTATTTAGCACATCGCTTAGCTGAGAGGTTGACTTATGTAAGAAAAAATAATATCGTATCAGGTATTAGACCGGATGGTAAAACGCAAGTGACAATTGCTTATGATGAAGATGATAAGTTTGCATTTATTCATACTGTTGTACTCTCAACGCAACACGATCCAGAATGGGTTCAAGAAGATTTGCACAAAGCAATGATTGAAAATGTTATTAAGCCAGTATTGAAAGACTATGATTTATCTAACACACAGTTTAAAATTAATCCAACAGGAAGATTTGTCATGGGTGGACCTCATGGTGATGCTGGATTAACCGGTAGAAAGATTATCGTTGATACATACGGTGGATATGCGCGCCATGGCGGTGGCGCTTTCTCAGGAAAAGATGCGACTAAAGTGGATCGTTCAGCTGCTTACATGGCAAGATATATCGCGAAGAATATCGTTGCTTCAGGTGTCGCAGATGAATGTGAAATTCAACTGGCATATGCGATTGGTATTGCTGAACCAATAAGTGTCAATATAAATACATTTGGTACAGAAAGAGTTTGCCAAGAAGATATCTATCAAACTGTGATTAATAATTTTGATTTGACACCAGTAGGTATTATTAAAACACTTGATTTGAATAAACCAGTCTACCGTAAAACCACTCAATATGGCCATTTTGGGAAATCTAATGAAGATTTTACATGGGAAATACTAGATAAGATTGAAATATTTAAGAAACTATTATAAAATAGTCCTGGTGATGCAAAATGAGTCAACTTCAAGAATTAGAACAAATTAGACTAAAAACAGTTGAAAATGTAAAGAAGACAAGAAAAAAAGGGTTGTTATTTCTCATTCCAGCAATTCTTGTTATAGTATTAGGGGCAGTGTTAGAAATCCCAGTCGTTATCTTTGTTGGATTTGCACTCGTTGTGGTGGGGATAGTATTTTTTGCAAATAGCATCTCATACATCGCAAAATATAATAAACAGATTAAAGATAAACTTATAAGAGTATTATTAAGTGATGCTTACGAGGATGTTTATTACGATCAAAACGGTGGTATTGCTTTAAACAATATTTTAAAGACAGATACTGTAAAAAGACCGGATAGATTTTCTTTTGAAGACTATTTTAGAGCATCTTACAAAGGTGTTAATTTTGAGACCTGTGATCTTGATTTTAAAGAACGTGTAAGACATCAAGACTCAAAGGGGAATGTCTATTATACATATGAAACTTATTTTAAGGGTCGTTGGATTACTTATCGTTTTGATAGACATTTCAAAGAAGGTTTAAAAATTATTGAATCACGCTTTGGATTTAATAAACGTGGATTTGAAAAAATGGATACTGAAAGTATTGAGTTTAATAAAAAATTCACAATTTATACAACATCTAAAGAATATGGTTTTTATCAAATAACCTCATCAATGATTGAAAAATTAATGAAATTAGAACGTATGCATAAGGGTCAAATTGTTTATTGCTTTATGGACAATGAACTTCATATCGGTATTAACGATCGTAAAGATTATTTAGAAGTATCGTATAAGAATCCACTCAACGATGAGGGTCTAAAAACAGTCAATGATGACATTGAATTGATTGCAGCAATTATCAATGAATTTAGATTATATGGTGATAAATTTAAGAGTAAAGATTAAGGGAGAATGAGGCATGTCAATAAGCATTATAGCTTTTGGGTTTTTGTTTTTATTAATTATAGGTTTAGTGTTATTTTTGATCTTAGGATCTAACGATAAAGAATAAATTATAAGGAGATATATATATGGAACCATTTATAGTAGTATTAGTAGTAATTGCAGTCATTGCAGTCGTATTGATTAGTTGGGTTATTTCGACATCAAATTCATTTAGACGTATGCAAATTAAAATTGATGAATCAGAATCAAGTATTGATGTTGCTTTAACAAAACGTTATGATTTATTGACAAAAATGTTTGCTGCTACTAAGGGATACATGAAACATGAAAAGGAAACACTTACTGAAGTTATTGGTATGAGACAACCTGGTCATGGTGCAAGTATGAAAGAAAAGCAAGAATTTGCTAATCAAGTTAGTAGAGGATTGGAAGCTATTAACGTAGTAGTAGAACAATATCCTGATTTAAAAGCATCACAAAATGTTTTAAAATTGCAAGATGTTACAGCGGAAGTTGAAGAAAACTTACAAGCATCAAGAAGAGTTTATAATTCAAACGTTTCAGTATACAATCAAAAAGTTGTAGTTTTCCCTAGCAGTATCATTGCTAACTGGAAGAAGTTTACAAAACGCGAATTTTTCGAAGCTGATGAACTTAAACGTCAAGATGTTAAATTTGATTTTTAATTCTTAGAAAAATAAATGAAGAATGCCTAGCATTCTTTTTTTATTATCGCTATATATGAAATTGTGTAAAAAAGTCATAAAGCGCTAAAGTTTCTTGTAAATAACGCTCTATTATAGTAATATAATAGAGAACGCAAAGGAAGTGTACATATGTTAAAAAGTTTATTTGATCCAGGCAAAAAAGAATTAAAAAAAGCAGAAATTGTTGCCCATAAAGTCTTTGAATTAGAGGTAGCAATGGAAAAACTCTCAGATGAAGAGATACAAACTAAGACTGATGAGTTTAAAAAAAGATATAAAGATGGCGAAAGTCTTGAAGATTTAATGGTAGAAGCATTTGCAGTAGTTAGGGAAGCATCAAGAAGAGTTACAGGTTTGTTCCCATACTTTGTTCAAGTCTGTGGAGCTTATGCTATTTTTAATGGTAATATTGCAGAAATGAAAACTGGTGAAGGTAAAACATTAACTGCCGTTATGCCAGCATATTTAAGTGCTCTTAATGGTGAAGGTGTACATATTGTTACAGTTAATGAATACTTAGCTAAACGTGAAGTGGAAGGTGAGATTGGTGACCTATTCCGCTTTTTAGGCTTAACCGTAGGGTTAAACTTAAGAGAACTATCAAAACAAGAAAAACGTGAAGCTTACGATTGTGATATCTTATATTCAACAAATAGTGAATTAGGATTTGACTACTTAAGAGATCATATGGTTTTATATGCAAAAGATATGGTTGCTCAACGCGGCTTAAACTTTGCAATTATCGATGAAGTTGACTCTATCTTAATTGATGAAGCGAGAACGCCACTTATTATTTCTGGTGGTTCAAAAAACAATCAAAACTTATATCAATCTTCAGACCGCTTTGTTAAATCACTTAGAGATGAAGATTTTGAAATTGACATTGAAACTAAATCAATTGAATTAACACCTTCTGGTATTGAAAGAGCAGAGAAAATTTTCCAAATAGATAACTTATATGACTTAAAATATGTATCACTTGTACACCATATCAATAACGCACTACGTGCAAACTATATTATGGCAAGAGATAAGGAATATGTCGTTCAAGATGGCGAAGTACTTATTGTCGATTCATTTACTGGGCGTATCTTAAGAGGTAGACAATTTTCTGAAGGTCTTCATCAAGCGCTCGAAGCCAAAGAAGGCGTTAACATTAAACAAGAAACTGTGACGGTTGCTACAATTACTTATCAAAATTTCTTTAGAATGTACAAAAAATTATCAGGTATGACTGGTACTGCAAAAACTGAAGAAGAAGAATTTAGAGAAATATATAACATGGATGTTGTTGAAGTTCCAACAAATAGACCTGTTATTAGAAATGATGAACCAGATTATCTTTATGTAACAATGGAAGAAAAATTTGATGCACTTTGTGCTGAAATTCAAGAGCGTCATGAAAAGGGGCAACCTTTGTTGATTGGTACGATTGCCGTTGAAACATCTGAAGATTTATCGAGAAGATTAAAACTTATGAGAATTCCTCACGAAGTCTTAAATGCAAAGAATCATGAAAGAGAAGCTGAAATTGTTGCTAAAGCTGGATTGAAAGGTGCAGTAACGATTGCCACAAATATGGCTGGTCGTGGTACCGATATTAAATTGGGTGAAGGTGTTGTTGAATTAGGTGGTCTTGCTGTTATTGGTAGTGAAAGACATGAATCACGAAGAATTGATAATCAGTTAAGAGGACGTAGTGGACGTCAAGGTGATCCTGGATTCTCAAGATTCTTTATTTCTGCTGAAGATGAATTATTGATGCGATTCGGCGGTGAATCATTTAAGAATAGACTTCAAATGTTAGATAACTTAAATAAAGAAGGAGAACCTATTTCATCAAAGATGTTCTCAAGATTTGTTACAAGTGCTCAAAAACGTATTGAAGGTAATAATTACGATTCTCGTAAGCAGGTTCTTAAATATGATGATGTACTCCGTAAGCAAAGAGAAATCATGTATAAAGAGCGTAGAGATGTATTAACACTTGAGTCAATTGAGGATGTTGTACGTGGTACGGTTGAGCGAGATCTATCAAATGAGGCTCAAAAATTTATTAACCAAATTGGTAAAAATTCTTTTGAGGTTAATGTTGATAGTGCATTTAAATATTTTGAAGGTCCATTATTTCTACCAGGTACTGTCAATAAAGAATATCTACAAACACTAAATCATATTCAATTTATTGAATACATCCAAGAACTTGGTAGCAAAGAACTAGATCGTAAAAAATCAGAAGTACCAGAAGAAATATTTAATGAGTTCTTAAAAGTTGTCATGTTACGTGTAATAGATACATTCTGGACGAGACACATTGACGTTATGGATGAACTTCGTCAGGGTGTTCGATTACAATCATATGGTCAACAAAACCCTCTTATTGTATACCAAAGAGAGGGATTAAGGCTCTTTAATGAAATGATTGCTAACATTAATCACGATATTACAAGATATGCAATTAGAGCACAAATTAGATATAATACGGAACGTGAAGCAGTTGTTAAAAACACGCGTACAAACGAAGGAACATCTGCAAGCAATAAACCGAAAAAACCTAAAGTAAGAAAAAATAGAGGTCAAAGAAATAAACCTTGGCGTTAGGAGGTCATCATATTGGAACGCTATGATATCAATAAAATGATTACTTCTTTTGAGTCGAGAATTGATGATTTGAATAAAGCGTTAAATCCTGATAAATTGAAAGAACAATTTGATGATTTAACGGTAGAAATGCAAACGCCTGATTTTTGGAATGATCCAAATCAAGCGCGAAAAATATCCAAAGATGCAACGATGATTAAAGGTAAAATTGATCAATATCAAGCATTAAAAAATAAGTTTACACAACTTGTTGAATGGTTTGAAATCTCTGAAGAAGATACTGAAGAATGGGAAATATTAGAATCTGATATACATGCTTTAGCATCGGATTTAAAAGAGTTTGAGATTAAAATTTTATTAAATGGTCCATACGATGATTACGATGCAATTATCGAATTGCATCCTGGAGCTGGTGGTACTGAATCACAAGACTGGTGTGACATGCTTTATCGTATGTATTCAAGATATGCACAAAGAAAAAGATATAAAGTTGAAGTGCTTGATTATCAAACTGGTGACGAAGCGGGTATAAAAAGTGTTACTATGCGCATCAAAGGTGATTTTGCCTATGGATATTTAAAAGCAGAACGTGGTGTTCACAGACTTGTTAGAATATCACCATTTGATTCGAATGCGCGAAGACATACATCATTTGCATCGCTTGATGTTATCCCAGTCATTGAAGACGATATCGAAGTTGATATCAAAGATGAAGACTTAAAGGTTGATGTATATAGAAGTAGTGGTGCTGGCGGACAATCAGTAAACACGACAGACTCAGCAGTAAGAATCACGCATTTACCTTCAGGTATCGTTGTAACCTGTCAAAACGAACGTAGTCAATTAAAGAATAAAGAAACAGCCATGAAGATTTTAAAGGCAAAGCTTTTACAAGAAGAAATAAGAAAACAAGAAGAAACATTAAGAAGTATAAAAGGTGAACAAAAAGATATTGCTTGGGGTTCACAAATTAGATCATATGTATTTCATCCATATCAAATGGTAAAAGATCATCGTACTAACTTTGAAGTGAGTCAGATTGATCAAGTCATGGATGGAGACATTGATGGATTTATCAATGCCTATTTAAAAGCAGGTGGTCATCATGAATAAAGCAAAATTAAGAGAGATTTTAGAAATCACTTTAGGCGTAACGATTATGTCGATGGGTTTCTATTTTTTCTTATTACCAATTAATTTAGTTATTGGCGGTGTCATGGGTATTTCAGTCTTGGTTCAAGACTTTATACCAGTATCAACGTTTATATTTATCGCCAATATTGTTTTATTAATTATTGGTCTCATCTTTTTAGGAAAAATCTTTTTCCTGAAAACAATTTATGCGACATTATTGTCGCCACTCATTATTTGGATATTAGAGCAAACCGTTCCAGCTGATTTAATCATGCAATACATGACAGAATCACCGTTGTTAATCTCAGCTTCATTTGGGGGGTTAACGGTAGGTTTAGGACTCGCAATGGTGATTCGAAATGATGCGACTACTGGAGGTATTGATGTACTTCAAAAAATGTTGCATAAATATTTAAAAATTCCCTTTCAATGGGCATTATATATTATTGATGGAACAATTATTCTAATCGCTTTATTTGTTGATTTTCAGCTTGGATTATATGCACTTGGAGCAATGATATTAAGCGGTATTATTATTGATGCATTATCAATGGAAGGTGCGTCTGGATATACGGCATTTATAGTGACTGATAAGACTGAAGAACTCAAAGAAGAAATATATAAGCAATTAGATCGTGGTATTACCATATCTAAGGTTATTGGTGGATACAGCAAACAAGAAAAGGATATGGTTATTTGCACGGTAGATCGTACACAATTATACATATTTAAGATGATTATTAAAGAAAAAGATCCAAAAGCATTTACTTTTGTTACAAGAACAAAGGAAGCATTAGGATTTGGATTTAGTAGGGAGCAAGCTGTATGGGAACGAAAAAACTAGCAATTCTATTCTTATTCTCAATTATTTTAGCTTTTTCGGCTGGATATTTTTCTTCTAATCTCATTGAAAATAGAATGATTATTGAAAGTGATGAAATGTTTAAATATATAACGAGAGCATTTGATGAGTATTATTATTACGATTTGGATAACGATGATGTCTATGATGCATTTATCAAATCTATGTATGCAGTCGTTGACTCTTATGCAGATGCTAAGGGTGACCCGTACACAAAAATTGTTTCTTATAGTGATAACTTAGGCACATCCGATGTCGAGTCATATGTAGGACTTGGTATTAACTATCAATTTGAAGATTTAAACATTAGAGTTAATCAAATAAATGCTCAAAGTGATTTATATATGAATGTTTTTCCAAACGATTTAATCATAGGCGTTGCTGGTGAGGATGACGAGCCAGATATAATGTTTTCTGATATGAAATCTGTTAATGATGTGATTGATTTCTTAGATAAAGATCTTGGTGACACATTGACTTTAATTGTTGAAAATCCAATTGGGGATGTCAACGAAATTCCGTTTGAATATAAGGAATTATTAATACCTTCTGCGTATACAGTTGATTTAGATAATGAGGATGTTGCATATATAAAGATAAGACAGTTCATCGGTTATGAACAAGGCGTTAACGATGGAACAAATTACATATTTAACAATGTCCTAAACTCTCTTGAAGAATCAGTACTTATCGATGATACAAAAACACTCATTATTGACTTAAGAGATAATGAAGGTGGCGCATTTTCAACAATAAATAATAAGGGTACAACGTTAAATCCTGGTATTACACAACTACTGCTTGTTAACGACTTGAGTAAACCGTTGTTTTCAATGGTTGATAAAGATAATGTAGTAACAAATTATTATGGTGGATTAACTTCGGCAAAAACTTATGATATCAAAGTGTTAGTAAATGAAAATACCGCTTCAGCAAGCGAAGTTCTAGCAGCTTCTCTAATGATGAGCGGATATCAATTATATGGACATTCAACATATGGAAATGGTGTTTATCAAAATTCTATTTATTTAAACGATATTAGAAATGTTAGATATTATTTAACATATACTGAAGGCGCTTGGAACTATGATACCGACAAAAATGTAATGACTGATCCACTCACTGTTGAAACTATTGAACAACAAGGCGTTTTCACAATTGATTGTCCAGTATTTAAGCATATTTTAACATATGATACCATTGATAAAAGTCTCTCGGCATATCAATCATTTTTGAATGTTTATTTTAATCTTGATGAAGGATCAAAAATACGTACTGATGGTTATTTTGATGAGGCGACCCGTAATTGGATTATTCAATATCAAACAGAAAATGAACTGGAATTAACTGGAGATATTGACCTAGCAACTGCAAGAATGATTTATTCAGATTATGAAACAGAGATTCAGGATATCACAATGGACTATCAACTTCAATCACTATTGGAAATGATAGGTACTAATAATGGCTAAAATCACTGATATTAAAAAACAAAAAACAAAATATATGGTTATCTTTGATGATCAAGTTGTCAATGTTGAACCTGTGATTTATATAAAATATCATTTGAAACTTCAACAGGTTCTTGAACCTAAAACATATAAGAAGCTGATTGATGAAAATCATTATGAAATTTATAAACGTATTGGTTTGAATAAATTAAAAAGGGTTCAGACAAAAAAGGAACTTTTTGATTTTCTCATTAAAAAAGAAGCACCAATTGGGATTGCTAAACAATTGGTTAAAGAGTTTGAGGATAAAAAGTACTTGGATGATTATCAATATACTAAAACGTATGTTCAATTAAATCAAAACCTTAAAGGTCCAGAATATATTGAAAATCAATTAGTTAAAAAGGGCGTCAATATTTCATTAGTCAAAAGTTTCACAGAAAAAATAAACGAGCAACCAGTTGTTGACCACTTGATTGAGAAGAAATTGAAATTGCTTGTTGGAAGAAAAACTAAAAAACAGATTCAACAAAAATTAAAAACTGACCTGATGAGGCTTGGGTTTCACATGCCAGCAATAGAAAATGGTATATTTAAATATTCAAAAAGCATTCCAAATGTCAATCAAGATGTGCTAGTTAAAGCTTATAGCCAGATAAGAAGGAAGATTAAGTCTGAACATTTGACATATGAAGATAAACAAAAAATCATACAAAAATTGTATCAAAAGGGATTTCAAATTGATATGATTATTAAAATGATAGAATGTGAATCATAAGTGTAAATCTGTTGAAAATAACACCTTAAAATTGATAGAATGTTTATGTATCAAAAGAAGGTGTTTTTTTATGAAAATGGAATTTTATTTAGATTATTTATGTCCTAAGTGCTATTTGCAACACAAGATCATAGAAAATCTAGTAAATCAAAAATTAGTAGATGAAAATATCATTGTATATCGAAGTTTTGAAATGGTTGATTGTGAAGCCTTTGATCAATCAATGTCTTTCATTGACTTTGTCTCAAAATATAAACATTTACCCAAGAGTGATGTGATTGATTTTTTAAAAGAAAAGGATTTAGAAATCAGACTATTTCCAATCCACAATGTGCATCGCATGGCGCATGTTGCAAAAAAAGAAAAGCGGTCATTTGCGTATAATCAAGCTGTTTTTAAAGCAATATATGAAGAACATGTTGATTTATCAATTATTCAAGAACTTAGAGATTTGTCACTATTCGTTGGTTTATCTAAAGAGGAAGTTGATCTTGTATTAACGACGGATAAATATAATAATGCGGTTATTTCAAATAAAGAAAATGGTCGACTCAAAGGTGTTGAAGATCTTCCCTTCCTCAGAATTAATCAGTGTGTTAAACTGTGTGGTATTCAAAATGAAGAATCAATTTTACATGCATTAAAAACACATGATCCAAACGGAGATTTCGAGCATTGTGTAGGGCATAGCTGTAATCGAAAACATATTCATTAAAATAACTTGGAACGATAAATAATTATTTATCGTTTCTTTTTTCATATTTTTCTATATATTTAGTTTAAAAAACTCAGAAATCATAGTAAAAACATTGTAAACATGGTACAATAAACTTGGATTTTTATAATTATTTTATATATAAAATAAGGAGGTTTGGAATGGCACAATTGTTTGAGAGATTACCATACAACTTTTTTAGTGTGCTTGCCTCCCCAAATAAAGATATTTATATAGACTGTATCATGATTATTTATCATGCGGTTGACAGTATAGAAGATGCTTTTCAAGGGGATAGAGAATATATTGTTCAAAAACTCGTTGATTATTTTGATGAACGTGTAGATGAACTTTTTGAAGATGTTGAAGCGGACGAGGCTGCTCATACTGCGAGACAAAAGGCAGTCCATGTTATAAATGTATTAAAACAAACTGGATGGCTTGGCGAAGAGGAGTTAGGTGATTATAAAACTTCACTTAACCTTTTTGACTATTCAATACAACTAATTGATACATTGATTAGAATTCAAGAGAATAGACAAAACGAGTATACTGGAGAAATTTATACAGTCTACTCATTACTTTCTTCATTTACGATTGAGGAAGGTATTGGTGTGTTGGAGCAAGCTTCACTTAAGACAGATGATATCATTAGAAAGTTAAAAGCCCTCAAAGCTAATATCTATCGTTTCTATTATGATATTACTAAGAAGCGATCAAAAGATGATCTTCATGAATTAATGGAAAAACTACTTATTGAATACAAACAAAACTTCTTTGATTCTGCATATTATAACTTAAAAACAACGGATAGTTTAAACCGATATAAACGGGGTATTTTAGAATCGGTATATAACATTAATCGAGATGAAGATTTGATGGATGAATTAACGAAAGTTGTCATGCAGAAGAAACGCATTGACGATTATAATGAGGCATATGAGACCATTGAAACAAAGCTAAGACATATATCTGATAGTTTTAATGCGTTAGAGTTTTTAATTCTATCGATAGATAAGAAGAATGAACAATATGTTACCGCTGCTGCATCTAAGATATTATTCTTGACAAATCAATCTGATGATATTGAGGGTATCTTTAACAGATTATTTCAAATTGTTCTTAAAGAGAAGAATTTTGATTATTCACAATTATTTAACATCGTACAGATTTCAAACTTAGATACTCAATCCCTTTACAATCAAAGAAGAGTTAGAGTTGACACACAAGTTGAGGAGATTACATTTGATAATAATTTTATTACTGATGAATATCGTCAACAAAAGATTAAAGCATTACTTAAAAATAATATTTTTGGCAAAAAAGAGATTGATGCATTTGTTTCTAGTTTATTGGAAGGAAAGGCGTCAATTGAAGCCAAGGATATTTTGATAGAAACACAAGAAGATTATGTAAAACTTATTTTAATTTTCTTATACTCTAAGTCAGTTGGTATGCATTATGAAGTCCTATTAACTGGTGAGCAATGTAAAAATAGTTTTATTACATTCCAAAACTTTATTATTAAGGGGAAAGCGTATGAATAAGAAGCAAGCAATTACACAATTAGCTGATTTATATATGGATTTAAAGGAGAGCGAAAAAAGTAATGTATCACGTATCGTTAATAAACTATTACAAGTAAACTTTATTACGAAGAAAAAACCAGGGGACACAAATGATTACAGATTCATTCTAGCTTTTAAAGAAATATTTGAAGCATACTTTGCATTGGCAGATTTCGAGCTTAACATTCATAGAGAAAACGAAGTTGTATATATTAAGAATGAGCAGTTATACAATCATTTAAGACTTAGAAAAACTGAAAGTATTTTAATTCTAGTATTACGTATTTTATATCAAAACAAGAAAGATTATGTCACTTTAGATGAAAATGTTGAAATTTTCTTGCATGAAATTCATAGTGAGCTTACTCGTATTGGTTACCTAGATCATAAACGTATTACGAAAGATCGTCTTAAACCAGCATTAACATTTTTAAGAAGTTATAATATGATAGATTATATTGACCGTGGTCTACATGATGATGCGAGAATAAAAATTTATCCAACAATTTTATATGTGACAGATTTTGAAACAATCAAAGAGGTTGTTGATAAGTATGAAGGGTATATGGAAGGAGCTCAATCTGATGAAGAAACTGACGAAGATTAAATTAGTCAATTGGCATTTATTTGCTAACCAAACAATTGACATCAAAGATAGTGCACTTGTATCTGGTGAAAATGGATCAGGTAAATCAACTTTATTAGATGCCATCCAATACCTATTAGTCGGTGGTCGTAGTGGTGCGAAGTTTAATATTGCAGCAACCGATGATGCGCGACGTACACTTGAAGGGTATATTCGCGGGCGTATCGGTGCTGAAAACAAAGAATATTTGAGAAATGGTGATGTTGTATCGCATTTAGCATTAGAATTTTTTGATGAACAGAGTAAGAAGTATTCAACTATCGGAGTTGTTTTAGATTTACCTAAAACAAGCAACCTTAAAGAAAGATTTTATATCTTAGATAATGTGTCTATTCACGATAGTCTATTTCTGGATGGGAAGATGCCGAGAGATTATAAATCAATGAAGATATATCTAAAAACTTTAGATATGGATTTTCAACCTTTTGACTCGCAAAAGAAATATCGTGAAACACTAGCTAAATTTTTTGGTATGGACGCAACGAAGTATGCGAAGATTCTACCGAAGGCCTTAGCTTTTAGATCAATTGATTTACAACAATTCGTTTTCGATTTTTTATTAGATGATGATCCGATTGACATTCAATCACTTAAGAATAACGTTGCTCAACTTAAAAAGGTGGAACAACAAATTCAACATGATAAAGAGAAACTTGAAAAATTAGATCAAGTAAATCAAGTCGGTGAAGATATCATTTTAAATAAAGAACAAAAAGATATCAATGCCTTAGTTGATCAATTAAACTGGATTGAGAAAAGAGAAGCGTTCATCAAAGAAAATGAGTCGAAACTTATCGGTATTAGTAAACAACTTGATTATTTGAGAGAAGCAAAGGCACAGATTGATGCCCAAGTTGATGAAAACGACCAGGCGATACTAAATCTTGAACGTGCAAAAAATGATAGTGACTTATCACGCACGCTTCAAACATATCAAGATGCACTTCGCAAGAAGAGTTATGAATATGATCAACAAAAAGAAATTCTAGTTCAGCTAAGACAGTTACTTGATAAGGAATTTTCTACAATGAAGGAATTGTTATCAATTCTTCCAAATCAATCAATTAAATCATTTGTTAACTACTATCAAACAAATATGGATAAATTAGAAGCGAGTGAATTATCGAATCATCTAGAAATCTTAAGTAAGGATGTCCAATCATTACTTCAAGCTTATCATACCGAAAGAGATAAGGTTGAAAGGGGTAAACAAGAACTCTCAACTAAGATTAATGAATCGAAACAACGCATGAATCAACTTAGACGTCATGTTAAGACTTATCCATTCTATGTTGAAAAACTTATTCGTACACTCAATGACGAACTATCATCATATTATCAAAAAGATGTTAATGTTCAACCTTTATGTGAACTTATTGAGGTTAAAGATGAACATTGGAGAAATGCACTTGAAGGTTCTTTGGGTAATTCAAGATTTGATATCATCGTTGATCCAAGATATTTTAACGATGCATTAGAGATTTATGATCGTGTAAAATTTGAACAAAAAATTTATGGTGTAGGGTTGGTCAACACGCAAAAACTAGAGGCTTATGCAGATGCTACAGAAGGTATGTTAGCATCTAAGTTAACATCTGAACATCGCTATGCAAGAAATTATGTGACTATGCTATTAAATGGTGTTCAATGTGTTGAAGATGTTAAAGATTTAAAAAACTATAGACGTTCTATTACACCTACAGGTATGACTTACGGTAATTACACTGCTAGACAGTTAAACCCAAGAAGTTATGAAACACCATATATTGGTTCTCAAGCAACACAAATTCAATTAGAACTAGAATCTAAAGTGCTTGAAGATTTAGAAAATCAAATCAATACACTCTATGATTTAACTGAACAACAAACAAGAATCGTTAGATTATTAAATCAATCTAAGAGCAACCAAATGATTCATCAAGGTCAAATTAGATACTTAGATTTGATTAAACAAACAAGAAGAGAATACACTCAAATTGAAGAACAAATCGCAGATATTGCAAAAGATAAGAGTATCGCTCAACTTGAAGCACAAATTGATAAGGCTAAGG
The DNA here is from genome assembly GCA_965140505.1 of Acholeplasmataceae bacterium. Classification (GTDB taxonomy): domain Bacteria; phylum Bacillota_I; class Bacilli_A; order Acholeplasmatales; family Acholeplasmataceae; genus WOFB19. The sequence continues at coordinate 709,091 of OZ223250.1, read as the reverse complement.
AAAGCCGAAGAGATTTAAGAAAGCAATCAGAAATTCTTGTTGGTAAAATTGCTACGCAAAGAGATGATCGTCAACGCATTATGGATTTAATTAATGATATTCAAATGAAACTTGATGAGTTCATGGGTGCACAAAAAGAATTAAGTCAAAAACATCCAGAAAAACTTTCAATTGCAAATACTCAATTCTATGCATTAAAACAACGCAATAACGGTGATCATGATAAAATATCTGATTACTTATCGCAATCATCTGCATCACTACAAACACAGATTAACAGAGCAGAGTTTACGTTATCCAATCTGATGAAACAATATAATATGAGTTATCATTTTGGCCCAGAACCATCGTTGGAGAACTTAGATTTATATGAACAAGAAGCAAACAAAATCAGAAATAATGACTTAGTACGTTACGAACAAGAAGCGACAGACTTAAGAAAAAATTCTGAAATTGGGTTTAAAGAGGAGTTTGTTGGAAAACTTAGAGCAAGTATCGAAAATGCTCAGCAACAAATCGCTGAGCTTAACTATGCGTTAACCGATAAGACATTTGGTAGCGATTCATATCAATTAATATGCATGGCAAGTGCGGATCCTGATTATAAACTTTACTATGATATTATCATGAGTAATGAGGCAATTGAAAAACATACATTATTTACGGAAGGTCTATCTAAACGTAAAGAAACGATTTTAACTGAGTTATTTGAAAAAATCGCATCAAAGGATCCAGAATTTGATCAATTAACATATAAGTTTCTAGATTATAGAAACTATATGTCATATGATATTGAAGTTACCAATGTTAATGGTAATAAATCATTATTCTCTAAAGTATCTAGAGAAAAGAGTGGTGGGGAAACCCAGGTTCCATTCTATATTGTTATTGCAGCATCATTCCAACAGCTATTATCCAAGAATAGACGTGTAGATTCTGGATGTATCGTTTTATTTGATGAAGCTTTTAATAACATGGATGAATCAAGAATTGATGCAATGATGAAATTCTATAATAGCCTTTCAATTCAATTAATTATAGCCATTCCACCACAAAGAGTGTCAAATATCATCAACTATGTGAATACAAGTTTGGTTATTGTCAAAGATAATGATTATGCAATTGTTGAAACGTTTAATGATGAGAGACTACTTGGTTTATAAGGAGGATACAACATGAAACCAATTACTGATAAAGACTTGTTAGTCTTTAATGAAAACTTTGATAATAAACCAGTGCAAAAAGCACTACAAAGAGTTTTATTTAAAAATGATATACAAACAGCTTTTGAAGTTCAAGAAAGTGTGCGTGCAAATCAATTTATTTTCTCAAATGAAATTAAAACTTTACCAGTAGCAAACCAAAAACAAAGTGGCCGTTGCTGGATTTTTGCAGGACTTAATGTTATAAGAGAAACAGCTGCAAAAAAATATGACCTAGTATCATTTGAATTTTCTCAAAACTATACTGCGTTTTGGGATAAATTTGAAAAGATTAATTACTTTATGGAATCCATGGATGATTTTTTGGATTGTGATCATGATGATCGCACATTGCAACACCTTTTGAGATATGGTATTCAAGATGGCGGACAATGGGATATGTTTGTGGCATTAATTTTAAAATATGGCGTTGTGCCGCAAGAAGTTATGCCTGAAACTGCTGCTTCAAGTAAAACATTGTTTATGAATAGATTAATCAATATTAAGCTTAGACAATATGCAGCATTGGTTAGAAAACTAAATGCGGAAGGCAAGAACGATGAAATTTCTAATGTTAAGAAAAAATATTTAGATGAGTTCTATACGTTCTTAGTAACAAATTTTGGAAAACCTCCTAAGACATTTGATTTTGAATATGTTTCAAACGATAAAGTCTTTACTGTTAAGAATCAAACACCTCAATCATTTTATAATGAGATCTTTGGCGATAAACTAATTGATTTTGTTAGCATCATTAATTCACCAACAGAAGATAAACCATTTATGAAAACATATACTGTGTCATATCTAGGCAATGTTGTTGGTGGACATGACATCAAATATTTAAACTTAGAAATGAGCGAATTAAAAGCATTAGTGATTAATCAATTACTTGCTGGTGAAGTTGTATGGTTTGGTTCAGATGTTGGACGCTTTGGTGATAGAACAACTGGTATATGGGATGACAAAGCATACGATTTTGAACTTCTTGGTATGAACTTTGATATGGCTAAAGCTGATCAACTTGATTATGCTCAAAGTGCGATGAATCATGCGATGGTTATTACTGGTGTCCATCTAGAAGATGGAAAACCTGTGAGATGGAAAATTGAAAACAGCTGGGGTGATGCAAATGGTAAAAAAGGTTACTATTTGCAATCTGATTCATGGTTTGATAAATTTGTCTACCAAGCAGTTATTGATAAGAAATATTTAAGTGCTGAACAGGCTAAGGCTTGGGATCAAGAACCTAGAGTATTAAAGCCTTGGGATCCAATGGGGGCTCTAGCAGACTAAAAAAACTCAATCTTCGGATTGAGTTTTTTTATTGTCAGTATATACTATTTTCTCATCAATCACTGTCATTATAGGTAAAATTGTCAGTAATTGACTTGTTGGTATAGTTAGTATATCTTTACTAAAAATAGAAAAATCAGCAATATAACCTTTCTTTATGAGACCTCTATTACGCTTATAGGTTGGCACATTAGCATTAGTTGTATAGAGTTTAACTGCATCAAAACGTGATATTGACTCGGATTCATTCAATGGTTTATTATTATACATTTTCCTAGTGGTCAAAGCGTGAATGCCCAATAGTGGATTAGGTATTTCAACTGGTGCATCACTTGAACCGCATAAAATAATATGATGATCCATCATTGTCTTAAACGGATAGATATAGGATGGAATTTTAGAAAACATATCAAATGAATGTGGAAAGTCACTTTTGATAAACTGAGGTTGGACATCAATGATTAAAGGCATATATCTCATCATCTCAATTGCCTTTTTAGATGCAATAGATGCGTGTATTATACGGTCTAATAAGCCTTCTTTAGGAGGATACTTTTTTAGTATATCCAGCACTTCTTCTAAACCTTTATCACCGATGACATGAATGGCAACTGGTAGGCTCAATGAACGTGCTTTAATAATCTCATCAATAAACTCTATATTGGACATTAAAGTTTGACCATGATGATTTGAGTTTTTATATAAATCATTTAATAACGCTGTTTTTGATGAAATTGTACCATCGTAGAATAATTTGACAGGTCCAAGTTGAAGATATTTATTTTGATCAAGAAAATGATTTCCTGATTTTCTGAACTCATTAAGTGCCTTATAATGTATCAATAGTTGAGTTCTAAACGGATTTTGATTTAGACTTTCCTTGAAAGATTGTAGTGTTTCATGATAACCATTGAAATAATGAAGGTCATCAGAATGGCCACCAGTTAATCCAAATGAGTAAAGTTTGTTAATTGCTAAGTCTATAAGTCTTTTTAAATCTTCTTTTGTATAGGAAAGAAAGATTTTGTTGATTTGAACCATTTCATCAAGATCAACTATACCATTCTTACGATTTATACCAACTTTATCTAAAACATAATCATTGACTGTATAACTATGATAATCATTGTGTTTAACAATAATCGGCTTTTTAAAGGAGATATCGTTTAAATCATTTTTTGTTATGGCATTTATAGGAAGACCATAGAATGTGATAAAACCAAGATCTAGATTTGAAGAAATATGATGTTTTATCTCATCAATAGAAGTAGATAAAGATAAATCAATTTGGTTTAGCTTTTCAGCATATCCTAAGATATGTAAGTGAGAATCAACAAATCCCGGATAGACATGTGCACCATTTAAATCAATCACTTCGTCAACTGATTGTTTATCTAGATCATCTCCAATACTAAAAATATAACCACAATCCGTAATCATTTCAGTCATCACTTCAGCTTCAGTTGACAGTGTATGAATAAATCCATTTGACCATAGTTTCATATATATCCTCAGCCATATTTTACCATGAGAAGGGTATCGGCATAGCATTAAAGCGCAACTATATAAGATATTGATTGACTAAAGTGAAAAAAAGCATTACAATAACTATGCTTAAATTTGATATTTTTAAAAAATAGAAAGTAATATCAATACTCTTTATTTTAATTAATTTTCTAATATTGAAAAAGTGATACAATAGGTATATGCACTCGTAGCTCAGTTGGATAGAGCGCAGTCCTCCGGAGACTGAAGTCACATGTTCGAATCATGCCGAGTGCACCATGGAGGAATACTCAAGCGGTTGAAGAGGCAGGCTTGGAAAGCTTGTAGGCTGATAAAACGGTGCAGGGGTTCAAATCCCCTTTCCTCCGCCATCTTAATTATACCAAGTTTATTTCTATTTCAAAAAGTGGCTTAAGCGCGCCACTTAGCGAATAAGTGGAGATAAACTTTTTTCTTTTTGTAGGTATTTTAATGCGAATTCAGTGATTTTTTGCTCTGCTATGAAAAAGTGGGACACATAGGTACCACCTAAAAGAACATCATGTATAATATAAAAATATAAGGGGCTGAAAGCTTATGAACGAGTACAGTGTTGACTTTAAACTAAAGATCGTAAAGATGATTCTAAACGATCATATCAGTAAAAAATCTATTATGAGAGAGTACAATGTCGCAACCAAAACACAAAGACAGTGGATACATAAGTATCAAACAGAAGGCATCAGTGGTTTAATAACCAAAAGAAAAATAAGAGATAAAATACCGACGAATCAAGAGGAAGAATCAATTGAATCTTTAAAGCATGAAATCCTTATGCTTAAAGTCGAAATAGAACGCTTAAAAAAAGGATATAGCTCTGAAGATGTCAAATACTTAAAAAAAAACAAATCTTAAATGATGAGTATAGTTTGGTCCATAAATTCAGAGTAAAATACTATATCAATGACTTGTGTGCATATATTGGTATTAGCAGGAGTGGCTACTATCGATGGTTAATGAGCATAGATATTAAAACACCGAGACAAGAAACAAAAGAAACGTTAAAGATGCTCATTAAGAATTATCATAGTATCCATCCTGAAAAAGGATATCGAGCAATTAGAAAAGATATATTAAATGATACAGGATGGATCGTATCAAGTTATTTAATGTATCAGTGTTTTAGAGAGATGGGCATCTATTCAAAATCTCGCAGAAGAGCGTTTAGAAGACCAAAAGGTATATCTGATAAGTTTCCAAATATTATTCATGGTGATTGGTCTACGAAAAGACCATTTGAGAAAGTATGTACAGATACAACCATGATTGTCCATCAGAAAAAGAAATATGATTTAAATCTTCATGTAGATGTCTTTAATAATGAGATTGTAGGATATGACATAGCAAACTATCATCATGGTAATGGTGTGATGAATCATTTAAGAAGTTTAGAAAATTTCTTACGTCTTAAAGAACAGAGAGGCTATGGTGAAAATCATACCATCTTACATAGTGATCAAGGTAGAGTTTACTCATCAGTTAAGTTTGAGAAGACACATCAAGATTTTCCAATCACAAGATCAATGAGTAGAGCAGGAACACCTACTGATAATCCGGTGATTGAATCACTTATTGGATGGATCAAAGGCGATTTGAAACACTATATAAAATTACACGATTTCAAAGATATAAATACAGCTATAGAATTATATGTGGATTATTTTAATTATCATAGGGTAGCTTATAGATTAGATTATTTGACACCAGTTGAGTATCGAACTGTAAAAGGATTTAATTAAAAAAACATACATCTAGAAAATGATGTATGATAAAATATAAGTATGAAGGCTATAAAAATATCACTTTTTATTTATCAAGGGTGGTACCTATGTGTCCTAGAAAATCATAGCAGTGCAACAGATTAGGGGTACCGCGCTAGGGGACAATTAAAATACACGAGGCGGAAATTTTGAAAACCTTAATAATTGATTGGAGGGTCTAAATATGAGTATAATGTCAAAATCAAACTATAGTTATGGTTTAATTTACATGGGATTAGGAGACTTATCTATCAACTGGGATTTAAGTTTTTTAGTAGAAAATAAGGATTCGATCATTAATCTTTTAGAAGAGTATAAATACAATGGTATAGATAGTATCGATAATTATATTGATTTTCTTTGGTTAAAAAAGATGATTAGTTTAAGAGAGTCATTACCTTACTTGACAGACACCGAACAGACTCCTGTTTTGACAGAAATTTTAGATAAATTAGATTTAGTCTATGATAAGTTTAGAATTAGAGATTTAAACTTATTTCTGTCTGAAAATTATAAGAACATATTTGAATTTGATAGTGAAGAATTCTATGCTTACGATATGGAAATGTTAACTATTGAGTATATTTTTGCTAATTCTAATAGTTTTAATGATGATTGTTTTGATTTTATTGAAAGAAAATACTGGTCTGTAATAGTTGATAGTTTTGAAAATTACATCAATTTCTATAAAAAGAAAATAGAAAGATTTAAAGCTAACATTATTAATGAAGAAATAGCAATTGATAATTTAAAAAACTACGGAAGAGTTTTTAAACTCTTAGAAATTTGCAAAAGAAAACCTTTCGAAGATTACTTGAGTAGTGTGGTTAGCAAAGTTTCTGTCAAAGTGCTCGAAATGACAAAGGATATAAATTTAGACAATTACTTAGAAATTATTGTATATTTTGAAGATGCAGAAAAAGTTGCAAAACTATATAGAATTAAGGAAGCATATGAATTTGAAAAAATAAGACCTCAGTTAAACAAAATAAATAATGAGTATTTAGAAAAACGAGGTCATAAGTTCTTTTCAGAACCAGTAGATTTGAAGAAAGCAGTTGAAGAATTAAAAAACAGAACAACTCCAGATTTGATAAATTTCATGACTTTGACACACAAATATGATTTAAAAAGCAAGGAATTTGTATCAATTTTTGATGATATAATGACAGCACCTTCATCGTTGGTTGATCATGTTACAAATGTAGGTGTTCCCAAAGATGATTATTTCATTCCATCTAGATTGCAAAACTTGAGATTATCATTTGATTTATTCACACACTTCATTCATCGATGCTTGACTGATGAGGATTTACAAGAAAGAATTGTAATAAACTATCATAATGTTTTGTCAAACTTGGTTGGGGAAGATATAATTGATCAAAGTGAGTTAGAGGAGTACTTAGGCATGTGCAATTTGCTTAATTCTTTACTCCAAATGAAAGAGGATGCCAAATTTATTAAAAAGTCAATATCTTACTCGTTATCGATGTTAATAGGAGTATTCATGGAAAAACTTTTAAGATCTATTTATATAAGTAAAATATCGCGTGAAGATTATATTGAAGTAGATCGATTATCCTTAAATGCACTATTAAATACAAAGGAAATAGAGGAATATCTTGGATTTCATCTACAAAAAGTTCTTGAGTACAAACTTACATATAAGAAAAACACTAAAGCTGGTGAAAACTTAAGGAATGCATTGATGCATGGCTCAGACTCCATTTTCACGAACATGAATGTTGGATATCCATCACTTATGTTTTACTTGTTAGTGTCAATACTTAATGCAATAGCTAAAAACTATATAACCTTCTCGGATAATGAATGATTGGTGATATAAATGATTAATGTAGAATACAAGCGATTAAAGTCGCTTTTTTCTTTGGCTGATGAATCAAAGACAGAATTAGGAGATAATTTAATCTATCAAGCTGCATTCATGAAAGTAGAACTTGACAAGCTACAAGGGCAAATAAAAAAATATGGAGCAGTTCAAATATCAACAAAAGGTTCACAAAGGCAAACAGAAGCAGCAAAGTATTACACCAAACTTGTAAATTCATATGGAACTGTAATAAAGACTTTGAATACTATTCTTGGAACGCAAGTAGATGATGGAGACGATGCATTTGATGAATTTCTTAAAAGAGCAAGTGAATGAATTATTTAATTAAGTATTATCACGAAATAGAAAAAGGAAATATTCTTGTAGGAGAAGAACTCAAGAAACAACTTGACACATTGATTCTTGATCTTGATAATCCCAGATATATATTTGATGAAAAACCGGGTAATTTAAGAATTAGTTTTATAGAAACCTTCTGTAAACATACGAAGTCTCCTTTTAATGGGATGCCATTTATTCTTGAGTTATGGGAAAAAGCAATTATTCAAACTGCATATGGATTCAAAATGGCTCATACTGGACTTAGAAGATTTAATGAAGTTGTATTGTTGATTGCAAGAAAGAATGGTAAAACAACATTCGTAGCTGGATTAGATATTGCAGAGTTCTTTCTATCAAGAGGTGGAGTAGACATAGTCTGTGCTTCGAATACAACGGAACAAGCAAACATTCTTTTTGAAGAAATAAATAATATGAGAGAGCAATCTCCATCATTATCAAAAGAAACAAGAAGTAAGAAAAACATCTTTTATATCTATTCTCCAAAGACGAAAAACAAGATAAAGAAATTATCTGCTCAATCTAGAAACAAAGATGGATATAACATCGAAGTAGGATGTATCGATGAAGTTCATGAAATGACGGATTCAAAAGTCTATGATGCAATCAAACAATCACAATCTACTAAAAAAGAACTGCTCTGCTATGAAAAAGTGGGACACATAGGTACCACCTAAAAGAACATCATGTATAATATAAAAATATAAGGGGCTGAAAGCTTATGAACGAGTACAGTGTTGACTTTAAACTAAAGATCGTAAAGATGATTCTAAACGATCATATCAGTAAAAAATCTATTATGAGAGAGTACAATGTCGCAACCAAAACACAAAGACAGTGGATACATAAGTATCAAACAGAAGGCATCAGTGGTTTAATAACCAAAAGAAAAATAAGAGATAAAATACCGACGAATCAAGAGGAAGAATCAATTGAATCTTTAAAGCATGAAATCCTTATGCTTAAAGTCGAAATAGAACGCTTAAAAAAAGGATATAGCTCTGAAGATGTCAAATACTTAAAAAAAAACAAATCTTAAATGATGAGTATAGTTTGGTCCATAAATTCAGAGTAAAATACTATATCAATGACTTGTGTGCATATATTGGTATTAGCAGGAGTGGCTACTATCGATGGTTAATGAGCATAGATATTAAAACACCGAGACAAGAAACAAAAGAAACGTTAAAGATGCTCATTAAGAATTATCATAGTATCCATCCTGAAAAAGGATATCGAGCAATTAGAAAAGATATATTAAATGATACAGGATGGATCGTATCAAGTTATTTAATGTATCAGTGTTTTAGAGAGATGGGCATCTATTCAAAATCTCGCAGAAGAGCGTTTAGAAGACCAAAAGGTATATCTGATAAGTTTCCAAATATTATTCATGGTGATTGGTCTACGAAAAGACCATTTGAGAAAGTATGTACAGATACAACCATGATTGTCCATCAGAAAAAGAAATATGATTTAAATCTTCATGTAGATGTCTTTAATAATGAGATTGTAGGATATGACATAGCAAACTATCATCATGGTAATGGTGTGATGAATCATTTAAGAAGTTTAGAAAATTTCTTACGTCTTAAAGAACAGAGAGGCTATGGTGAAAATCATACCATCTTACATAGTGATCAAGGTAGAGTTTACTCATCAGTTAAGTTTGAGAAGACACATCAAGATTTTCCAATCACAAGATCAATGAGTAGAGCAGGAACACCTACTGATAATCCGGTGATTGAATCACTTATTGGATGGATCAAAGGCGATTTGAAACACTATATAAAATTACACGATTTCAAAGATATAAATACAGCTATAGAATTATATGTGGATTATTTTAATTATCATAGGGTAGCTTATAGATTAGATTATTTGACACCAGTTGAGTATCGAACTGTAAAAGGATTTAATTAAAAAAACATACATCTAGAAAATGATGTATGATAAAATATAAGTATGAAGGCTATAAAAATATCACTTTTTATTTATCAAGGGTGGTACCTATGTGTCCTAGAAAATCATAGCAGTGCACAATGACTGATGATGAAACAATGCTCTATAATTTGAATATAAGAATGATTGAAGGAATAATAAATTTAGAATTGTGGTTATCTATTGCATCAAAAGGAAGAGCACATATTTTAGAAATATCAAAAATAAAAAGACCTAACATATATGGGGATGTTCATAGAATTGGTGACTAAATGAAGAATAGAGACAAAAAATTATTTATAATAATAAGTCAATTATTTATTTTAATAACCTTACTTGGAGTTATTTCATATATTCTTGAATACATTCAAGTAGATTTTTTAGTTGGACTAACAGAAATTAATTCGCAACTAAATCTGTTTTTTATAAATGCTATCTATTTATTGCTTCTACAATATGGAGTAATTCCAATAATAGGACTTATTATCTCAAAAGTAAAACAATCTTTAGTATTATATATAAGAAACAGACAATATAAAAAATATCTTAAATCACTGTATGATTTAGAATACATTAATTTTTATAATAATATGAAGCAAAATAAGATCGAGTATATATTTAGCATAATTGATTCTCCTGCAAAATTAGTGTTTTCATTTTTTACAATCATTCAATATTCCATCATATTAATAGCATACTTGTTTATTATTTTTACTATAAATATGATGATATTCGTTTGTGCAATTATTTTATTTGTACTTTTGTCAATTGCTAAATATTTATATGTAAAGAGAGAAATCAATAATCAAATCGCAAGTGTACCAGAAGATAGAAAAGCTGAATATTATAAGTCTATATTATTTGATAAGAAAACCATTAAAGAAGTAAAATCATTTAACACGAGTAACTATTTTTCAAGATTAAGTGAAGAGAATTTTCGTATTTCATCAAATAAAAGGTTTAAACTAAGAATCAAAAATGCGCAACAATACGATTTAATAAAAAGTATATCCATTTTCACTCAATTAGTTTTAATTGCACTTATACTAATTTTCAACAACCAGTCTTTTGATATATACAGTTCTATGTTATTGGCTTCTGTGTTTTTTAAATCATTGGGAAATATTAATAACTTAATCGATATAATTCCTGATTTCACCAAAAATTTCTTTCATTATAACCAATCTAAAAGTTTTTTTGAACAGGAAAAAAATAAAGTACAGGAAAAAATCCAAATCAAAGTGCTTGAAAGTATTGAACTTAAAAAGGTTTCTTTTCAATATCCCAATTCAAAAAAAAAGGCTCTTTCGGATATAAATATTCAAATTTATCCAAATCAATCTATAAGTATCATTGGGGAAAATGGTGCTGGTAAAAGTACACTGATAAAAATAATCATAGGATTAATAAAACCAAATTCTGGAGAAGTGTTAATCAATGGGATTTCTGTAGAAAGTATAGACTTGTTAAGTTATCACAGATTATTATCTATTGAATTTCAAGATATAGTTAAGTTAGATGTTTCATTTTTTGAAAATATTGTCTTAGGTAATATTGATAATTTAGAGCCCAAAGATAGATATAAGTATTTAATTGAAAAATTTAATATGCATAATATTATTGATAAGTTACCAAATAGAGAAAACACTATTTTAGGAAAAATGATTAGTGATGGTGTAGAAATTAGCGTTGGAGAGTGGCAACGCGTAACGCTTTCAAGAGCATTGATGAGCGATTCTTTTTATATACTGGATGAACCCACAGCATCGATTGATCCTATTCAGGAGGGAAAATTGTTTGATGTTTTAGAAGACATAACAACTCAACAAAAAGGGATATTGATTTCACATAGAATAGGGTTTTCAAAACTAAATGATCTTATCTATGTTATGAGCAATGGAAAGATTTTGGAAAAAGGAAATCATGATGAATTAATGAGGTCTCATATGAAATATTACGAAATGTATAGTAAGCAAAATAATTCATATACTACGGAGGAATAAATGAAAAATGTAAAAGTATATTTAAAAATATTTTGTGATACGTTAATAAAAAACAAATTTTTGTATTCTCTATATATTTTGTTTTTAATCATCATTTCTGCAAAAAATATATTTTTAGTTTTGACATTAGATGAAACTTTACAGGCTATAGAATTAAATCATAATATCGTGAACACAAACACTATATTACTCGCGAGTTTTTATGCGATTACATTTATGTTTAACTTCATAAACAATATAGTATACAATAAATTAGATCAAAAAATAGAATTAGATATCTGGTTGGATATTAATAGTAAATTATCAAATACGTATTGGATTGATTTTGAAGATAACAAGTCTTACAAAGATATTGAGCATGTGAATCAGTATGCAAACCAAAGTTATAGAAATATCGTATTTTCTATTCCTGATTATATTTCTTTGGTGTTGCAAATAGTATTTTATATATTTTTATCATTACGTCTAGGAACAATTTATGTTTTTATTTTGTTGATCATTATAACTAGTGGTCTGTTTATTAAAAGTAAACTTAATTGTAAAACTGAAAGTTTATATTATAAATTAATACCAAATCGAAAATTTTCTAAATATATGACACGTTTTCCAATACAAGCTGATAATAATGCTGAATACAAGGTTAAAAGATGGCATACAGTATTTTCACAAAAAATAGATGATTCATTCCATAAACAATCAGATATTGAGGCAAAAATACTTTATAAAGAAAAAGGATATAATTTATTGATTGGTATTTTTTGGGCTGTTTCATTTTCAATATTGTTAATATATATATATACTCAATTTCAAAATAGTAATCAGCTAAGAGTTTTCACGACTGCAATTTTATCATTTTATTTTCTATTTAATAGTTTAGAATCATTTGGTAATAACATTATCAATGATAGTTTATCTCTAATTGATATCAATAAATACTATGATTATATGAATAAAAAGGAAATGCCGAAATTAACCAAATTTAATGAGCACATCTGTGAATTGTCTTTAAATAACGTTGATTTTAAATATCCCAATAGTGAAAATTACGCACTGAAAAATATCAATTTAAGTGTTTCAAAAGGGGAAAAAATCATGATCATTGGGCTTAATGGTAGTGGTAAAACGACACTATGTACGATTTTATCAGGGATAAATAAATCCTTTAAGGGTGATATCAAATTTAATGATTCAAGCATTAATGCAAACGCCTTTGATTTCACAAGTAAAGTCGCTTTTATGACGCAAGAATTTGGACAGTATAATTTAAGCTTAGAAGACAATATCGTTTTCGGTGAGGCATATGATGAAAAAAAACTAGAAGAGATTATGAGTGTTTTAGACATCAATAAACAATTCGATGATATTAAACAAGAATTAGGTACAATGAGTGATTTATCCTCAAATTTATCTAAAGGTCAATGGCAAAGAATTGCCATTATGAGAATATTGATGAAAAATTCAACTGACATTGTCATATTGGATGAACCTACAGCATTTTTGGATCCAATAGCTGAAATAGATTTTTATGATACGATTAGCAAGACACTTAAAGATAAAATAGTTTTTTTTGTATCGCACAGATTAGGATTTGCAAAACATACAGATAAAATACTATTTATGGAAGATGGCAAAGTCATTGCCTTTGACACACACAAGGATTTATTAGAAAAAAACGAAAAGTATTTACAAATGTATAACGAACAAAGGAAATGGTACAAATAAATTATATTCTGCATAATGTCATTTTTTATTGAATTACATGAATGGATTGTAATTTTGTTACACAGATGTGATGTTATTAAAACTCACAGATTATCAATTTACGATCCAATAAAGTTAATTTTTATTAGATTAGTGTTAGTATAGTTTAGTAGAAGTAAAGAGTAAGAGATATTTGTCTTACTCTTATTTGTAATAAAAAGCAAAACTCCGTTGGAAATAGAGTAAAACTCCGTCGAACGCGAGTGATTTTAGAGTAAAACTCCGTAATGACAAGACACCTGGAGGAAATGAGATTTGAAATATTGCTTTCAAATCTTTTCTTTTTGTACTGAACATTTATAAATATAAATTAAAAATGATTAAATGTTTATAAAACTAAATATATGTGATATAATATTATACGAGGTGATAAATCATGTCAGTAAATTTTAGTGGTTTATTTAGTATTTTAGGACAAAACGATATAAAATTATCAAAATTGTGTGATGATTTAAACATTTCATCAGCTACTAGAGCAAAGTTCAAAAAAGGTGAATATGTTTCATTGCAAACATTAGAATCAATTTGTAAATATCTAAATTTGAATTTGAATGAAATTGTTAAGTTTGAAATTGTTAAAAATCCATCTCCTTTACTAAAAAGGTTAACAGAAGAAATGCAACACAAAATTAAAGGTGGAATATACCATGAAACTCAAATATTAATGACGTATAATTCAAATCATATTGAGGGGAGCAAATTATCTGCTGATCAGACAAGATACATTTTCGAAACAAATACTATCGGTCTTGATGAAGATAAGACGATAAATGTTGATGACGTAATTGAAACTCAAAATCATTTTAGGTGTATTGATTATATGATAAGAACGGCCTTAGAACCAATATCAGAAACTCTCATTAAGGATTTACATAAAATACTGAAAACAGGAACGAGCGACTCAAAATTAGAATGGTTCAAAGTTGGAGACTATAAGCAAAGACCCAATACAGTTGGAGGTATCGAAACGTCAAAACCTAAAGATGTACAAGAGGATATGATATCTTTAATCGGATTATATGAGAATAAGCAAAAATATTCTTTTGAAGACATTATTGAATTTCATTATAATTTTGAATGCATTCATCCTTTTCAAGATGGTAATGGTAGAGTGGGTAGATTGATTGCTTTTAAAGAATGCCTAAGACACGGTTTTGTACCATTTACTATCGATGAAGACATTAAATTATTCTACTATAGAGGATTGAAAGAATGGAAAAAGGAGAGAGGGTATCTCATGGATACTTGTTTAACCGGACAAGACAAATATAAAAAACTATTAGATATGCTGGAAATAGAATATGAATAAACCAAAGCATTTAAAAAAAGGTGATAAAGTAGCAATTGTAAGTTTATCAAGCGGTTTGTTAGGCGAACCTCAGTGTAGTCATCAGTTAAAACTTGGTATCAATAGGATTAAAAAACTTGGTTTAATTCCTGTATTTATGGAAAATACTTTAAGAGGGGTTAACTATCTTCGTAAAAATCCTCAGTCAAGAGCAAATGACTTGAAGCAAGCTTTTTTTGATGATGACATTAAAGGTATATTTACTGCAATTGGCGGAGATGATACATATAAAATTTTGCCATATTTGCTTGGTGATCTTACATTTATAAATAAAGTCAAAACTAATCCAAAAATATTTATGGGGTTTTCAGATACAACCAATAATCATTTAATGTTTTATAAGCTTGGGATGGTGTCATTTTATGGATTAGCTTTCCTTACAGATTTTGCTGAACTAGATAAAAATATGTTGAATTATACAGAAGAATGTGTGAAACAGTTATTTGAAAATAGAAACATAATAGAAATTAAGTCTAGCAAAACTTGGTATTTGGATCGAGATGATTATTCTAGTAAATCACTGGGAACAGCTAGAATTCAGATGCTAGAAGAAAAAGGATACGATATTATTTACGGAAGTGATGTAATTGAGGGTGATTTACTTGGTGGCTGTATTGAAAGCTTATATGATGGATATACTGGTGATCGTTATCCTGAACAGAAAGAAATCTATGATAAATATCAGGTAATGCCAATCATTCATGATTGGAAGAACAAAATTATGTTTTTAGAAACCAGTGAAGAGAAACCATCGCCACAAGCATTTAAAAAGTATTTAGAATACTTTGGTAATCAAGGGATATTTGCTACGATTAATGCACTTATAGTAGGGAAGCCTATAGATGAGGTATACTATGATGAATATCGCCAAATATTGAAACAATTTGCTGATAAATATCATTTGCCAATCATATATAATGTTAATTTTGGACATTCATATCCAAGGACAATATTGCCGTATGGTTTAAAAGCACGAATCGATTTTTCAAACAAAAAAATATTCATTGTTGAAGCACTGTTTGATTAAATATTACGCTTTTGATAACTAAAAAAGCAACTCCGTCCGAAAAAAAGCAAAACTCCGTAATGACAAGACATTTTTCAAAAAATATTGACAAATCTGTCTGTTATTTGATAAAATAATTTATAATAAAGCATATTTCATGGGTGGGAATGTAATGAAAAAATTTTTAAAGGTTTTTTTAGTATTTTTTTTAGTATTATCTTTTGGTATTGTTGCATTAAGTGCTGAAGTATCTGCTGCATCAACAAATGTCGGTGAAGTCTCTATTTTTTCTTATTATAAATCAGAAGATGGTTTGGGTCACTCTTTTCTTATGTTTGAAAATTATTCAGATGAGTCTTATATGGTTGGTCACTACTCTTTAGATCCAGGTGAAACTGTAACTGTTGGGACATGGGGGAACTTACCAGATGGTAAAGGAGTTTATTATAACCTTGAGGCTTATTGTGTTAACACATATGGATATTGGTCAGGTAGGGTGTCGTTAAAAATGGATTATACTGAGTCTGAACTAGACACATTTACCAGCTACATTAATGCTAATAATACATGGACTTATCGGAAAAATTGCTCTTTTTTTGCTGAAAGAATTTGGAATTCTGTGGCTAGTGGAAGTGATGAAGTAAATGCGGGATTTATCATTAAAACCCCAAAAACTCTAGTTAATAATATTAAGGATCATTCGACTTATTACTATAATCAAAGTATACCATCAGTTGTTACAAGCGATGTAAAAAGACACACAGCTAGTTCAAGTTCGTCAGTATCTAGTGGAACTTTATCAAGTTCTTCAT
The DNA here is from genome assembly GCA_965140505.1 of Acholeplasmataceae bacterium. Lineage (GTDB taxonomy): Bacteria > Bacillota_I > Bacilli_A > Acholeplasmatales > Acholeplasmataceae > WOFB19. The sequence continues at coordinate 692,226 of OZ223250.1, read as the reverse complement.
CTTCATAGTTATTACATTAATGTTTACAGGTATATTTGTTAGAACTATTAAATATGAAAATGGGCAATACTATATAAGATTTGATAATTGTAGTTCAGAAAAGAAAATTATTAAAGTTAGCATATTTAATGTGAATGAAGGCATTATAATTGATGTGAAATTAGCTACAATAAGTTTTAGAAGAAACATAACAAAATTTTGTTTTGACTCGAAAAAAGATAGATATATATATTTAACTATTAACAAACAACACAAAAAAATAGTTTATCATAATCAAAGTGAGTAATCAAATGAAAAAAAATATAGCAAAATATCTAGAAATTCTATCACTAATACTGTTGATTTTTTCAACAGTATTTATAGTTGTTAATATAATAAATGAGATAATTAGTTACACTTTTACACAGGGGATCCCTTTACAAACAATAATCTTCATTCATGTTGTAATTTATTTACTCGTGATAAGTTTAATAGTTTTAGTTCTAATATATTTAAATAAATATCAAAAACAAAAGAACCAAATTAGTCTTTGTAAATCACTGCTTACTTTATTAATGAAACATAAAATTATCTCAATCTTTATTTCAGTTGTATTGCTTTTGATAATCTCAATTTTATTTATTGTTAATACTCAAGATTTATTTATCTTTTATCCTAATTATTATGATGGTGCGGAGCAAATTCTAATTGAAACTGACAAGTATAAAAAAATTGTTATTGAAACTAATGGTACAAGGCTAGACGGATGGTTTAATTATATTGATGATAATGCCTACACGATCATATACTTTGGTGGAAATGCACAATCTTCTGCTATATTTTTTGCAGAACAAAATAGTGCTAATTGGGATGAATTTGGAGAGTATAACTTTGTTATGGTTGATTATCCTGGATACGGTCTTAGTAATGGTATACCAAATGAGGAGAGTATCTTTTCTATGTCATTAACAGTATTTGATTATGTGTCAAACTTAGAGAACATCAATCAGCAGAAGATTATTGTAATGGGATTTAGTTTGGGTACAGGTGTTGCTACATATGTATCAGAAAACAGAGAGTTTTCTAAACTCATATTAATTTCACCCTATACTTCAATGCTAGATGTATTTAACTCAAAGGTTCCTATATTCTATGGATTCATGGAGAATTACTTTAATAATAAATTTGATTCATTTTCAAGAATAAATGAGATAAATGAAGATACACTTATCATTTATTCCAAAAGTGATGAAGTAATAGATTATTCGTTTTCAGAAACATTGGGAAATGCTTTGATAGATTGTCAATTGTATAGTGTAGATAATGAAAGTCATAATAGTATTTTATATACTAATGAAGTAGTTGTTAGAATCAAGGATTTCATTACAAGCTAGTGTAATGAAAAACGATATTGATATAGTTTTAATATATATAATAAGAAAGAACTAATTTATGTTAAAATAGCTAGGGTAAGATGAAATCGTCTTACTCTTTTTATTACCGAAAAAAGCAACTCCATCCGAAAAAAAGCAAAACTCCGTTGGAAATAGAGTAAAACTCCGTAATGACAAGACATATAAAGAGCATAGGATTGATACAATTTGTCAATCCTTTTTTTTGCGCTAAATAGGGCCTTTTTGGACTTTTCATTATAAATTTAACACTGAAAAGGCATCGAAAAAAGTAGAAATAATACATAAGTGAAAGAACTTTCACACGATTACATATCAATTCACACGATTTGGATTTAGGAGAGTTGAAATATCATCATTGACTATTATTTACAGCAAAAAAATATGTTATTTTTAAATTGATACAAAAAAAGTGTTGTATTTTGAAAACAACGTGATATAATTTAAGTGTATCAAGTCAGAAATAACAGAAAGGAGGTGTTGGAATTGATAAAAAAACCAATTGGATCTTTAGCTGATATCATGGTTGGTTTGGTTCTGAAAAGAAAAGTTGCAGAAATCACAGATCAAGAAACATATAAATATAAAGCGCTGACTTTAAAAAGTTTTAATTCAGAAGGTTGGATAGACACTAATTTTCTAGACGACTTTGAAAGTTCAGAACAGTTAGATTATCGATATTTATGTTTTAAGGATGATGTTGTAATAAAGATTACACCCCCATATACTGCAGTTACAATTACTGATGATACTGATGGCTGTGTTGTGCCTTCTCAATTTATTATTTTGAGAATTGAAAAGAAACTGATGAATCCAGAGTACTTATCTTTATTTCTGAATTCAGATAATGCGAAAAAGCATATTGCTATAACAGCAACTGGTGTTACCGTTCCTATGCTTAAAACGGGAACTCTAAAAGAACTTGAAATACCGATTGTAGAGTTTGAACGACAAGAAAATATTGCAGAAATTAATAAACTAATTATTATAGAAAGACACCTGCTCTACAAATTAATATCAGAAAAAGAAAAATATTATCAAGCCTTAACAGAGGCACTAATTTCGGAGGAAAAAGAAAATGAATGAAAAAAGATGGACTCAAGACGAAGTAAACCAGTCATTATGGAGAGCATGCGACACTTTTAGAGGGAAAATTGATTCTTCTCTTTATAAGGACTATATTCTTGTTATGCTATTTGTGAAATATGTTAGTGATATATATAAAGAGCATAAGGAATCACTTATGGCGAAGTATAACAATGACAACGAAATGGTTGAAAGACAAATGCGTTATGAAAGATTTGTCTTAAATGAGCATGCGTCATTTGATTATATATATGATAAAAGAACAGCAACGAATATTGGTGAAGTCATAAATAAGGCATTAGCAGATATTGAAGAAGAAAACAAAGCTAAATTACGCGGAGTATTTAGAAATATTGACTTCAATTCAGAAGTTGTCTTAGGTCAAACAAAAGAACGCAATGCTATGCTTAAAACTTTACTTGAAGATTTTTCTAAAATTGATCTTCGTCCTTCTAGACTAATTGGTGAAGATGTGATTGGTAACTCGTATGAATATCTCATCTCAAATTTTGCCTCTGATGCAGGGAAAAAGGGTGGGGAATTCTTTACGCCTTCTGAAGTATCAGAACTTCTTGCGCGGCTAGTTAAGCCACAAGATAATGATCGTATCTATGATCCTACATGTGGATCTGGATCACTACTTATTCGTGCATTTCAAAAGGTTCCAAATGGTAAAGCTCAAATTTATGGACAAGAACGTAACGGACAAACTCACTCTCTTTCTCGCATGAATATGTTTTTGCATCAAATAGATGATGCAAAGATTGCATGGGGAGATACAATTGCAAATCCACTGCATTTGGAAAACGACAAACTCATGAAATTCCAAGTCATAGTAGCTAATCCGCCATTTTCTTTAGATAAATGGGCTATGGGATTTTCCGGAGAGCAAAATGGCGATTTTAAAATGGAAGAGGGGCTAGATCCTTATAAACGCTTTTCATGGGGAGTTCCACCAGCTTCTAAAGGTGATTACGCATTTGTATTACATATGCTTAATTCACTATCTGAAGGTGGACGCATGGGGGTTGTTCTACCACATGGTGTTCTATTTAGGGGTGGAAGTGAAGGAAAAATTCGTCAAAAAATTGTTGAAATGAACCTTCTTGATGCAGTAATTGGATTACCAGCAAACTTATTTTATGGAGTTGGAATCCCTGCTACAATATTAATCTTTAAACAAAACCGTAATAGAGATGATGTTCTATTTATAGATGCATCACAAGATGGAATGTATGAAAAAGGCAAGAATCAAAATAAACTACGAGAAGAAGACTTGAAAAGAATAACTGATGCATATGAAAAATATGAAACATCAGATAAGTTTTCATATGTAGCAACATTGCAAGATATTAAGGATAATGATTTTAATTTAAACATTCCTAGATATGTAGATACTTTTGAAGAAGACGAAATTATTGATCTAGAAGAAGTGAAAGAAAATATAGAATCTATCAAGGAAGAATTAGCTGAAGTTGAAATTAAAATGAAGAAATATCTCGAAGAATTGGGGTTATAGTAATGTCTGAATGGAAGGAATTGAAATATGGAGATATTATCTCAATTAAATCAAAAAAAATAAAACCTGAAGACAACAAAGGAATGATGTGCATTGAATTGGAACATTTATCTCAAGAAACAGGTAGAATTCTGGGTTCTTTTGAAGTAAGCAATCAAAAGAGTATTAAAAACTATTTTGAAGACGGAGATGTGTTGTTTGGTAAATTGAGACCATACCTACGCAAATATGCAATGCCAAATTTCAACGGAGCATGTTCAACTGAAATATGGGTTATGAAACCAATTAAAACAAATCTATCTAGCAAATACCTTTTTTACATTGTACAAAGTAAAGATTTTATTGGTTTGGCTAATAATTCTACAGGCTCAAAGATGCCTAGAGCTGATTGGACTTATATAAGTGATAAGAGTCTTACAATTCCCCCGCTTCATGAGCAAAAAAAGATTGCTGAAATATTATCTACTTGGGATGATGCAATTGAAGTATCAAATAGACTCATAATTGAAAAGAAGAGATTCTTAGAAAATTTAGCTTTAACTTTAGTAAAAAATCATCAGTCTGTATCTAGTTCAACAACAACATGGAGATTAACACCTTTGTCAGAAGTTTTTAAAGAAAATAAGTACTACGGCTATGAAAGCGATTTATTAAATTTATATTCTTTGACTATAGAGAACGGAGTAACTCCAAAGACAGATAGGTACAATAGGGAGTTTTTAGTTAAGGGAGGAAGAAAGAAGTATAAAATCACGAAATTTCATGATTTAGTGTTTAATCCACAAAATTTGCGTTATGGAGCAATTGCATTGAATGAAAATGAAAGTCCAGTTTTATTATCTCCTATTTATGCAACCATGGAAGTGAAAAACAAAGATCTCTATGACATACATTATTTCAACTACTTATTAACCAGTAAAGAAATGATTAAGTACTATGATAGTATTGCAGAGGGTACTTTGGTAGAACGTATGACAGTTAAACCTGATGTTTTCTTGAAACAAGAATTTTTGATTCCACCTTACGAAGAACAAAAGAAAATATCAACAATTCTAAATGAGTTAAAAACGGAAATTATTCTTTTAGAAAAAGAATTAGAATACAGAAAACTACAAAAACATGGGCTTATGCAACAACTTCTTACAGGAAAAATAAGAGTTAACGTAAGTTGAAAGGAGGATTATTATGAATCAAAACTATTCGGAATTTGAATTATCCCAAAAACCAGCGCTTGAAGTACTTGATAAGTTGGGGTACAACATTCTTAAACCTGAAGATGCAGAATTAATGAGAGGAAGTAAATACGCAGTAATCCTCCAAGAAATATTAAAAAAGCAACTTCAAGATATTAACGAGTTTGAATATCGCGGAAAAACAAATAGGTTTTCGGATAAAAACATTGAACAGGCATTACTTGATATTGATGAACCGCTTTCTGATGGTTTGGTAAAAACGAATGAAAAAATATATAATATGCTTTTACTTGGTAGAAGTTATCCCGAGATAGTTTCAATAGAGGATGGAGCGAGATCATTTAATCTAAACTTCATTGATTGGAAGCATCCAGAAAAAAATGTATTTCATGCGGTTGAAGAGTTTAGTGTAGAACGTGAGGATGGACAAGGTAATGTCCGTCCTGATGTTGTTTTATTTATCAACGGTATACCATTTGCTGTTATCGAATTCAAGAAATCCGATGTTCCTATTTCACAAGCCATAAGCCAGATGATTAGAAACCAAGGACAAGGTTACGTTCCACAACTATTCAAATTTGTTCAAATCGTCATGGCTGCTCATAAAAATGATGTACAATATGCAACTGCAGGAACACCATCTAAATTTTGGCAAGTTTGGAAAGAAGAAACAGATTCAGATGAATATGAATGGTATGAGAAAGAGTTATCAAAAGCCGTAGAAAATAGGATTGCTACTACACAAGACCATAACATAGTATCTTTGTTCCATCCTGAGAGAGTTCTAGATCTTATTCGTTACTTTATTATATTTGATAAAAACGATAAGAAAATCGCAAGATATCAGCAGTATTTCGCAATTAAGGAAATTGTGAAGACCATTCAAGAAACTGACAAGGAAGGAAATAGGCAATCTGGTGTCATTTGGCATACACAAGGATCGGGTAAATCACTCACAATGGTGATGCTTACCAAATATCTCATGTCAGAATTAGCAAGTCTTCATCCACAAATTGTTGTTGTTACAGATAGAATTGAATTGGATTCGCAAATTCACAAGACTTTCAATCATTCCAGACTTAAAGCAGCTAGAGCAACAAGCGGGAAAAATCTAGTAGATCTTATTCACAAGAAAAATGCAGATATTATTACTTCTTTGGTACATAAGTTTGATACAGCTTCTAAGAATCATGCTGTTGTAAAAAGTAAGAATGTATTCGTTCTTGTTGATGAGTCTCATCGAACACAATATGGTGAATTACATACAAAGATGAAACAAGTGTTCCCAAATGCTTGTTATTTAGGCTTCACTGGTACGCCTTTAATGAAAGATGAGAAAAGTACCATGGCTAAATTTGGAAGACTGATTCATAAGTATACTATAAAAGATGGTGTGGATGACAAAACTATTGTTCCATTACTTTATGAAGGACGTATGGTAGAACAAACGGTTAATCGTATAGCCATCGACAATCGTCTTGAAATGATAACAAGAAACTTAAATCAAAAGCAATCAGAAATGCTAAAACAAAAATGGAGTCATTTCGAAAAGATTGCATCATCTGAGCAACGCATTAGATTGATTGCTGATGATATTTACACACATTTCTCTCAGTTCTATAAAGGAACACCTTTTAATGCTATGTTAGCAACGGATTCTAAATTTGATGCCATTCGATACAAAGAAGCTTTTGATGAGTATGGTGATATTAGGACAGCTGTTGTTGTTTCTCCTCCTGATATGCGTGAAGGAAATGATGAAGTCGATGGAGAACCCAATGATAGAGTCATTAAGTTTTGGAAAAAACAAATCGATGCTTATGGAGATCCACAGAAATACGAAGAACATATTAAGAGTGAGTTTGTGGATGGTGATGAAGTAGAAATACTTATCGTCGTTGATAAACTACTCACTGGATTTGATGCACCAAGAGCTTCAGTATTATATGTTGATAAACCAATCAAAGAGCATACATTACTTCAAGCAATTGCCCGTGTTAACAGAATCTATGAAGGCAAAGATTTCGGGTTAATTGTTGACTATCGAGGGTTACTTCAACCTCTAGATGAAGCATTACAAATGTATTCTGGCGCAGGATTGGAAAAATATGATGGTAAAGATATCGAAGGTGCATTGGTGGATGTTGTGTCCATTTCTGGAAAACTAAGAGAAGCTTATAGTCATTTGGTTGGAATATTCAAGGAAGTTCAAAACAAGAATGATAGAGAAGAATATGAACTCATATTAGCAGATGACAAAATCCGTGAAGACTTCTATAATCAACTATCACTTTTTGGAAAGTATTTAGGAATTGCTTTGGAGTCTGTCCATCTATACAATGCACTAGGTGAAATTGAAATTGGAAAATATAAACGGGATTTTAAATATTATCAAGAACTGCGTGCTACAGTGAAACTTCGCTATTCTGATGCCATTGATCATAAAGAATATGAATCAAAGATGAGAAATCTTATGGACACATACATTGCTGCAGAAGAAGTGATTAGGATATCAACACCAGTTGATATATTAAACGAACATGATTTTGAGGAAGAATTAACGAAACTTGGGTCTAATAGAGCAAAAGCAGATGCAATTAGAACTAGAATGACCCAACGTATTCATCAGAAATTTGATGAAAACCCAGCCTACTATAAAAAATTCTCTGAACGCATTCAAGAAATACTAGACCATTACAAAGAAAAACGCATTTCAGATATTGATTACTTGAAACATATGGAAACCATCAAGGATGATTTTAGAAGAGGGTATAGTGGGACTTCTTATCCCATTAGGATAAAACATAATAATCACGCTCAAGCTTTTTATGGTGTCCTAAAAGACTCGCTTTCAACTGAACAGTTTACAAATGGAATGGATGAGGATGAAGACTATAAAAATTTACTAGCAGATATGGCTATTGAAATGGATAATATCTTGACAAAAAACACAAAAGTTGATTGGCATGATAATCCTGATGTGCACAAAAAAATATCAGCAGAAATTGATGAGTATTTGTACCGCTTAAAGAAATCATCCTTACCTGGATTAAGTTTTGCAAAGATTGATCAAATCATTAACGACATAAAGACGGTTGCTTTAAGAAGATATTAAGGAAGTGATTCATATGGATATGCACAAACTTGAAGTTGGGAAAGATCAACTTATTGAATTTGAACTTATAAGGAAAGATGTCAAAAATATTAATCTTACTGTAAGACCCGACTTTTCTATCACAGTATCGGCAAATTCAAAGGTATCACTGGATAAAATATATGAATTTGTTGATTCAAAATCTAGTTGGATCCTAAAACGGATTGGAAGATTCAGTCAGACAAAAAAAGATAATGATGAAAAACATGAATTCGTAAGCGGAGAATCCTATAAGTTTTTAGGAAATCAGTATAGGCTTGAGTTGAACTTGACATCCTCTATCGAACGTGTATTGATGGATGAAGGAAAACTTAAATTATATGTTCGTAATAAACATAAAATGACAACTAAAGTGAGACTGATGGATGAATGGTATAGAGATCAAGCAAAATTGATGTTCAATGAATCATTAGAGAAAATGTACGAATTGGTTAAAGAAAATATTATGATTTTGCCTACAATCGATTTTAAACTTATGAAAAAAAGATGGGGGTCTTGCTTGAGATCAAAACATGTGATTTTACTTAACTTAGAATTAATTAAAGCGCCGAAGTATTGTATTGATTATGTTGTGTTACACGAATTAATTCATTTTGTACATAAGAATCACGATTCAAAGTTCTATGAGTTACTTACCGTCCTAATGCCAGATTGGAAGCAAAGGAAAGAAATACTAGATCAAGAAATTGTTCTATATGTTTAGGAGTTGATAATATGCGTTTTACGAAATTAATAAAAAGAATGTTGAAATTACTATTTCGTTATCTTCTTGAAATAGTATTCCTAATATTGATTATATTATCACTTATTTTTAACGAGGATTTTTCTTTATATTATGAGAAACTTTCTGGAAATGAACCTCAAATATCAAATGATATTATACTTGTTTTGTTGCCAACCATTCTTACGATTGTATCTATTGTACTTTCTCTGCCTGATAATACAATCTGTGGAATTGAAATGAGTTCTTTTAGAAAATTGAATGGAAAAAAGAGTTACTCGATTGGAATGATGCTTTCAATTGGAATTATCATATTTATCATTTACTCATTTCTTGGGCAATTTAACACGGTTTTAGTTTTTATACTCTCGATTATTAGTATCACATATAGTTTTATATTTTTGTTTCAAGAAATTCCACTTTTGCTTCGTAACAAAAATAGAATCATTAAGAATATAAGACAGGGATATTATCATAATAACACAGTAGATGAGTTGAAAGATAGCATTAAATATTTGTTATTTAACGATGGCATGAAATATGTATTTTTGAAGTTGAATAAAGGTCCAAAGGACAATCAAAAAGAATTGCTTGAATACTTATTAAGTCTTCAAAATGATTTCCTTTGGAAATACTTAGAAGATTCTTCTGAAAAATTGGTAAACTATTCACTAGACCCTAGTAAAACAAGCATTATAATTGTTGTTGAAAAGTTAATTGGTAGCATTGAGGATATTATCAATTTGACAGATGAGATGGATATACTTACAATTTACGGAAGTGAGGAACATTTTTATCACATTACTAGATCTCTGTTTTCGCTAAATAGTATTTTTGATTTTTTGAAACTTGATAATAAGTATGCAAGATATGCTCACATTTATACAAGCATTTTTATGAATATTGAGACCCATAAAAAGAATTCAAAAGCTAAGAAGTTTTATTACAAAATACTAAACGCTCTCCTAATAAACACACTGTCAGCAAATGAGTTATGGTTTGTAAAAATATTGAGAGATTACCTATATAGAGAAGGTATGCTTTTAGGAGGTTCAACTGAATATCTCGTTTTTATTGCAAATTACCTATACTACTTGATTGAACTAGAAGATGGTGTCGATCGAGAGTTTAAAGTAAAATTAAAAGAATTTATCGATGAAGTACCATCAAATAACCGACAATTTTCGGCTACCACATTTAAACAACAACTTCAAAGCAAAATGCAATTTATGGATATTGAACTGTATACTACTCTTCTTGAAGAATTACTTTTTATCTATGACTCCAACCGAGATTCATATTTCTGGTATAACAGACCATCAGGAATTGTGTATAGTTCATCTTACGAAAAAATGTTTTCAAAGAGAATACTAATGAATTGGTGGATATCAATTTTGCTAACGAATGATATGTATCATTCATATTTTTGGAATAGTAATACTAAACCTTCAATTCCTAACATATCAGCCTCAGATAAAAACATTTTAGCTACTACACTGAATGAAAAATGGTTTAATGATGACGAATTAAATTTGGAAGTAAAATTACCTTATTTGCAATTATATAGTATGAAATGTAGTCTAGATAGCTACCTTAGTGATACTGACATTGTGAATGTTTTGAGAGATTTTAAAAACGAATATTTGCTTCAAAGCATACGAAATGAATTGTTCCAGCACCAAAAAACAGATGATGTTTTTATTGGGTATAAAAAGGTTTTGAGAGACGCATTTATTAATGCATCCACTTCGATGTTATTTGTTTCTGAAGAAATAGATCTACAAGAAGAAAACAAGACAATGCTGAGCTTATTATGTGATACTAGATGGAGTGATGATCTAATTAAGAAGTATGCGGAACAAATCCCGTCATCACTTAGTCAAATCGTTTACCGTGATTTTGCTAATTATGCTGAGAAAAATCAAATTGCAAAAGAAATAACGGTTTATGATAAAAAAGTACTGTTAGAAATTATTAACTTTAAACCAAATTATAAGTATGCTTTTATTCATGAGTATGATGATTCTATTGAAACACAAGGACTTATCAAACAAATCAGAGAAATATCTAGTATCAAGATGCTTCATTTTCCAAGAGACATATTCTTTAAGGAAAACGCAGTTAAAATTAATTTTCAATATTGCGAAGAAGATAGTGTAGTAAGAAGACTAACTGAGGATGAGGTCAATATAATAGTAGATAGAGACTATAAGCAGATTAATGGATTGTACAAGTACGTTGAAGGTGCAAACGGAAATAGTTCAGTTCTATTAACTAGAGAGCAAATTCAAGAAGTTGTAAAGAACAAATTCTTTATTTCTAGAATCGTATTTAAATATAGGATTGATTTTGATAAAAAGAAGATTAGATTTTATAAGATAGTTTAAAAACGGAACGGAGGTAATTATTATCTGGTACAAGTATTTATATGAGTTCCTTTTTCAAACTGAACCTTTATATAACAATGCAATCCTAGATTGGTTATTTCCAGCAGCAATTGTATTTTTTCTTTATGACTTTGCTTTTGGTATAGTTGGAGGCCTTTATAGAGCAGGAATAATTACAGGGAGAGATTTAGGAAGTATAATAGATTGGGGAATAAGATATGGAATTATGTGGGGAGTAATTCAAATTCTTATTTTCATAAGAGATAACTGGATTTTAATTACAGGTTTTGTAATTGTAGCTATAATTATATTTGTTTTGATAGGACTGCTTATATCAAGATTTAATGATGATTAGGTAACATTCAACAAGACGAAAGTTTTGTTATGGCAGCATGTAAAATGCTGCTTTTTTTATTTTATTTCAAGTAAAAATGCATTTAGAAAAGTATTATATAGTATAAAGGAATTAGGAGGCGAGATATGGAAAGAAAACTATTCAATCCACTAACTAGAACTCATACAAAAGGAGTTGAATATTGTATTTCACAAGAAATTATCAATTGCCTTTGGAGCATGATTGATGATTTAAGTATGATAAAGAAAATTGATTATTTACAAATCTTTTATTTTAGAATTAAAAGAAACAATCTGGTAATTGAACATAGGCAAGAAGTTCCAAGATACAGAAAAAAACATACATTCACACATTTGAATGAAGTCTATAGATATAGGGGATTAAAAGTATATATTATTGATGACTATGATTACAGTATCATGATGTTATCATCGGAATACTAAATGCTTTATGAAAGAGAATAAAGAGCGTAATTTCAAAAGTAGCAATTTTAGCAAATACTCAATTTCAACTTAGACGTTCTTTCTAATTGTCAATGTTTGAAAAAACTTTCGCATAAACTAATGCCAAATGTGTTTTTTCTATATTTTTTTCTAAAACCCCGAACTTTTACAAAAAAATGCGGACTAAGATTTAGGAAGAGATATACTTTTTCACAAAATTTCCGGCAAATAAGGATATACCTCGCCATTTAACTAGTGAAGAAGTGAAAATACATTCTTTATCTAATCAGAAACGAGGTGTTCATAATGAACAGATACAAAAACAATTACTATCAATGGGAAGATGACGAAGAGGATGGATTGCCAGAACCTAAAAGTTGTGCAGAACTTCTTGCAAAGCCAATAAAACTGCCAGAAGAAATCGTAGAAGGAGTTGTAAGACAAGGACATAAAATGATGATTTCTGGTGCATCTAAATCAGGAAAAAGTTTCTTGCTAATTGAATTAGCCATTGCTCTAGCAGAAGGGACTAAGTGGCTAGGATTTCAATGTAGACAATCAAGAGTTTTGTATATTAATTTGGAGATTGATCCAAAAAGCCTGATTAATAGATTTTATGATATCTATGAAGCTTTAGGAATTGAAATGAGAAAATTTGATGATATTGTTATATGGAACTTAAGAGGTGAAGCAAAACCACTGGATCAATTAGCACCTGAACTTATCTATAAAGCAGGATATCATGGAATTGATGTCATCATTTTAGATCCTATTTATAAAGTCCTAACGGGAGATGAAAATAGTGCAACTGATATGGCTCAATTCACTAATATATTTGATGAGATTTGTTATGAAACAGATTGTACGTTCATCTATAGCCATCATCATTCAAAAGGCGCGCAAGGCTTCAAAAGAACAATGGATAGAGCTTCAGGTTCTGGTGTATTTGCTAGAGATGCAGATGTACTAGTAGATATGATTCAACTAAACTTAGTAGAGGTCCCAAATAAGAAAGAAAATGATGACTCTTCTGCTACTGCTTGGAGGTTAGAAAGTACTCTGCGTGAGTTTGCAAGTTTTAAGCCAGTTAACTTTTGGTTTGAATATCCAATACATCGTGTAGAAGAATCTAATAAGTTAGACAAAAACTATGTAGATGGAGATCCAAGATTCAACTTAACCAAGAGTTATAAACGTAATCAAACAACCGAATCACGCAAAGAAGAATTTGATAAAGCTTTTGAAGCAAATAAAAAGAATGATGGTACATGTTTAGCATTTGTACTATCTGAGTATCTAGGAATTGCTGAAAGAACTGTTAGGGATCGAGTAAAAGAATTTAGTGATGAATATGTCACCAAAAAAGGTATCGTATCACGGAAGAAGTGAACTTGGAAGAAAGGAAAAACTGCAATTTCCGTCACGATTTCGTTAATTTGGCAGAAAGGGAAAAATCATCTATATTCCAACTGGCAAAAAAACTGGCGGATAGGCCTTATATAGTTGGATGTAACCAACACGCTAACGCATGTTTGTAGGATAGGGCTTGAAAGCCTGCCCTATCCCTAACAATGCATTATCGTTAGCACTGCCCTTTCTTCCAATGAAAAACGAAGAAAATTTGAAAACTAGTGAACGATTCCAATTTTTTGAAACGTTTTTGATTTTTTTCTATTTCCATTTAGTCATGTAATTGATGAATCTAATTTGGTATAATAAATTGAAGTGAGGCGATACATATGCACATACAATGTACCAAAGCAATGCTAGACTACATCAAACCTAATATTTCTGAAATCGACACAGATAACGATATCTATGCATGGCATGCACACTTGGTCAAAAGAAGTAGAAAAAACTTGTTAGTTTGCATGCATGATCTTTCTAGGTTCACTTTGGTCTTTTATGGTGTAAAGAAAAGTGATTTAAAAGAACTCTATCAAATGATGAGTGTTGCTATGGCCAATAGCATGTTTGATGTGGGATTCACGCCAGAAGAGATTAATGCCTATCTTGATAAGCAACCAGAAGCATTGACATTTAGTAAAACTAAAAACAGAACTTTGGTAGCTAGGTTAAATAAGGCGGTTGAAATGACGGATCACGTACTAAGCACCGATGGCTATTATGAAGACGTGATTGAACAACGACATGCAAGTTTATTTAATAATCAGTTATTGGTAGGTGAAGACAACTATAAAGTGTGTTACCATCCTGCGGAAAAGTTCAAAGAATATTTAGACTTATTCTTAGAAAACTAATCCCCCCCGGTCATCGAATAATCTAGAGCAGGGGTACCGCTGGAGGGGCCCTTTGATTTACGCGGGACAACTTTTTTGAAAATCTGGAAAATACTTTGGAATTTCAATAAAAAGTCAGAATAACTACAACAAATTCCGAATATTCTCAAATAAAGCATATATACGAACTTATAGACTCTCATTTAGAAGGCAGATCTGAATGTGGGTCTATTTTGTTTTATAACGGCTCAACGATTTGAACTGTGGGCTTTTATTACTAAACTTGAATGAATGATAATAAATCAAAACGTTGGGGTTATTTTGGCTATATGTGTTTTGGGTATCAATATGGCATTTACTATTAACCAGTTGAGTTTGATATTAATAATCATTTGGTCTAAAATCTCTCAACGATTTCCATATTTCAACGTAATCAATTATCTTGAATCAATGCATATCTTCACACTTAAAATAAATCGTTGAAGAAATTTCCGGCATTTCCATACATACCTCGCCATTAATCTATTGTAAGAGTTCAAATAGTTTATACAAAACCCGAACTTTTACAAAAAAATGCGGACTAAGACATAGGAGGTATTAAACAATGAAAACAGAAATCAAGGATCGAATCAAACAAATGAGGAATGAAGGAAAAGGTTATAAGAAGATTGCAAAGGAATTATCTTTAACACCAAGTGCAGTCAGGTATGCTTGCAACAAAATGAACGATGAAGAACTGCTGAATGGCAAATGTGAAAATTGTGGGATCAAGATTAAATCCATCAAAGGCAAGAAAAAGAAAAGGTTTTGCTCTGACAAGTGCAGGTGGGACTGGTGGAACAATTTCCACAAGAAGAATTGATTGTATCAATATGGGTAATGAGTCCCCTCATTATTACTTGACTAATCTTTGGGCTAGAGTGATTTATGGTAACGATACAAGGAGGTTTATTAGATGAAGAAAACCATAACCAAATTAGATGCATTACCCAAATTAGCAAGGAAAACTAGAGTGGCTGCATATGCTAGAGTTTCAAGTGGTAAAGACGCTATGCTCCATTCGTTATCAACTCAAGTCGATTACTACAAGAAAATGATACTTGACAATAACGAATGGGAATTTGCTGGCGTGTATGCGGATGAAGCATTAACCGGAACGAAGGATTCAAGAGAAGAGTTCCAACAATTACTTACTGACTGCAGAGCTGGATTCGTTGATATGATTATCACTAAGTCTATATCGAGATTCGCTAGAAACACAGTCACCTTATTGGAAACAGTCAGAGAATTTAAGTCAATGGGTATTGATGTATTTTTTGAAGAACAGAACATTCATTCCATCAGTGGTGAAGGTGAGATGATCCTTACCTTCCTTGCAACATTCGCTCAAGAGGAATCAAGAAGTACCTCAGAGAATATGAAGTGGAGAATCAAGAAAGATTTCGAGCAAGGCCTCATATGGGGTGGTAAATCCTGTTTGGTTTACAAGTTGGAAAACAAAAGGTATGTTCTCGTTCCAGAAGAAGCCAAGATTGTCAAAACCATCTATCAATTATATCTAAATGGTAATGGTGATGAACAAATATGCAAATTGCTTAATATGATGGACATAACACCAAAAAATGGAACAAAGTGGCACTGGTCAACAATCAGGAATATTCTAACCAATTACAACTATACGGGAGATTTGATTCTACAGAAGACATACCGAGAAAATCACCTCACAAAGAAAAAGAGAATGAACAATGGCGAGTACAATCAATACTTGATCAAAGATAATCATGAACCGATTATATCGAAAGAGATATATCACAAAGCACAACGAATTCGGCAACAAAGACTGAACAAGATGAATTCAAAGTCAGTCATTAGAAAGTATGCTTTTTCAGGTATGCTCAAATGTGGCGTGTGTGGCAGAGGCTATTCCCATAAGAGCACACCTCATAATGATATATGGAAATGTTCTTATGCATTGAAAAGAGGTGTTGAAGCATGTCACTCAAAACAAGTTCCAACCAAGAAACTGATTGAAGCTTCTAATCATATACTGAGTAAACAGGAGTTTGATGAAGACCACTTCAAATCAAAAGTAGAATTTGTATTGGTAATTCCTAACAGAAAACTTGTCTTTCAAATGAAGGATGGAACAAGTGAAGAATACTTCTGGGAAGAAAAGTCAAGAAGTGCATCATGGACACCTGAAATGCGGGAACGAGCAAGAATCAAAGAGATAAACCGCTTGAAAGGAGGCGTTCATCATGGCTAAAGTTACAGTGATTCCATCAACGATCAATCCAATCACTCAGATGCCAATCAATGCGACCACTACTAAGAATGTAGCGGCTTATGCGAGAGTTTCAACCAACTCAGATGAACAATACACAAGCTATGAAGCTCAAGTGAATTATTATCGTAAGTTTATTCAAGATAAACCTGATTGAGAATACACTCACGTATATGCGGATGAAGGGATCACTGGAACCAATACCAAAAAGCGTGTTGAATTCAATCGAATGATCAAGGATGCTTTGAATGGTAAAATTAACCTCATCATTACCAAATCAATCTCGAGATTCGCTCGAAACACGCTCGATACTATTTCGTATGTAAGAAAGTTAAAAAACAATGGAATAGAAGTATTCTTTGAAAAAGAGAATCTCTGGACTCTGGATCCAAAGAGTGAGCTTATCTTAACTATCATGGCATCTATTGCTCAAGAAGAATCGAGATCCATTAGTCAAAACGTGACATGGGGTAAAAGAGTAGGATTCCAAGAAGGTAAAGTATCGTTTGCATATAAGAACTTTATGGGATACAAGAAAGAAGATGACAAAATCGTGATTGATGAAAATCAAGCAGTGATTGTTAAGATTATTTACCGGATGTTTCTAGTCGAAGGCAAGACAGCAACAGGCATAGCAAGATATCTTAAATCACAGAATATAAAAACACCAACTGGTAAATCAACTAATTGGACGAAGAACACAGTCACTTCAATTTTAACAAACGAGAAATACAAAGGTAATGCTTTACTCCAAAAAACATTTACAGATAACTACCTTGACCACTCAGTAGTGAAGAACACTGGACAAATACCACAATACTATGTTGAAAATAGTCATTCCGCAATTATCGATCGTGATATGTGGGAACAGGTTCAGGTTGAACTTGGAAGAAGAGAAGCACTTGGTGCACAGTATTCATCATCTGATATATTCGCATCAAAGCTCATCTGTGAAGATTGTGGCGGATTCTATGGTAAGAAGAAATGGCATTCCAATTCCAAGTATTCAAGATTTATCTATCAATGCAATAACAAGTTCCATAAACATAAAGACAAATGCATGACTCCGAATCTTAAAGAAGAAGACATCAAATTGAAATTTATCAAAGCTTACAACATTGTCATGGAAGATAAGGAAAGGATCCTACAAGACACGATAGAAGTGATTGAACTATTAACCGATACAACAAAGCTCGAAAGTGATATATCTAAGGTTGAGGGTGAGCTCATCGTTGTATCTGAATTGGTGAATAAACTCGTCAAAGAAAACGCCAAGACAAATACTGACATTAATGACTACAACAAGAAATATGAAGAACTATCAAGCCGCTACGATAAACTGCTTGCAAAACACGATGAAATGATAAGACTTCGAAGTGATAAGCAAGGACAATCACTCAAGATGAAATCGTTTAACGCAAACCTAAGTCAATCAGAAAACATACTTAGTGACTGGAATGAGAGAATATGGATGCTCTTGGTTGATAGTGCTGTCGTGCATCGGGACTCGAGTATAACTTTCAAATTTCATAACGGAGAAAAATTTAGAATTTATTAAAAACCAGTATTTTTGATAGACAAATCTATAAAAAAACGTATAATACCGTCTAAATACATACAATAATAAAAATTTTTGTATATTTTTTCTCAACTATATTTTTTCTAAAACAATCTAATAGTATAATATACTCATAATCAATATAGAGAGGTGTCCAATATGATTCAATCAAAATTATTTGAACGCTTAGTAACTAAGTTTTCAATAAAAGTCAATGATCTAGCACGATACTTGGAAGTCAGGAAAGCGACCATTTATAACTATCGTAATTTTGATAGTTTTGAACAAATCCCTAATGACAAACAATACAAGATTTTTTATTTGTTTGGAAAAGAAACGGTAAACGACTTATCAAGATTACTAGATGAGAATGATAAAAACGTCCTAGTCAAGTATTCAGAGCGAATTGACAGTATTTTTCAGGATAAAGAAGAAAAGGCATCTCAGGATACGGTAGCCATTGAAACACTTCAAAAAAGGTTGAATGAAGCAAATGCTCAGCTGGAATTGAGTAAGAATCATTCGGCTATTATGTTGAAACTTGAGCATCTTGATGACATAACTAAGAAAGTAATCATTGACAAAATATCTGAAATTACTAGCGATATGAACTCACTTGAAATAAAAAACTTTCTAGATTATTTGCATGTATATGAGGTATATTCAAAGAACACGATAAAAAAGTAGGGGGATTATCATGCCAGTAATATTCTTGGATTTTTATTCAAATTTGGAAAGTAAGGATGCAAATCGATACTATAACAAAAATATGTATAGTACAGCTTTAGCTGAACAATTCGAAGTAATCAATAATCGATTACCATTAAATATGAGATTTAATGATCTACGAACATTTATTGAAAATGCATTTCCATCAGGCTTGTCCAAAAGATATTATATCTCTTGTCCAAATTACAAAAGAGAAGTAGTTCAAGGAACATATGCAAACTTCTTAAGAAATGTAGTTCTACGAGCTGATGGTACAGAACTATCTAGAAGATTACCAAACAATATGAGTGTAATTTTAGTAGGGGATATCGTCGAAGGCGGAAAGCTAAAAATGCTTTCTGTCAAAGGAATTGAACTTATAGACGAAGGTTTTACAAAGAGTGGTGAAACTCTAATCATGAATTCTTTTGTTTGTTCAGCATTTGAAAAAAACGCATGGTCGATTCGTCACATAGATTATAATGAAACATACTTCACACCTAACACAATATTAACTTTAATCAAAAATAACTATCCAGTCATAAATTTTGAATCTGTCATAAAGTTTTATAATACATGGGATAAATATCTGAAATTCAGAGAATATTACCTTAACACCCAGACTAAACGACACTTTACGATTGCTAATATCGAATACAAAGAATCTTATTCCACTAATAGAAGAAGATATCAACGAAATAAAGATCTCTATGATGATAACCTTCTTGATTCAAGTAATGAGTTTTCGAAAGGTGAGCTAATCGTCATAGAACATGAACTAGAAGACACAGAACCTTTTCATCTGATCCGAGTAGATTTAGAATTCAATCGACTGAAGTTTTTAGAAGAAAACGTCGAAAAAGGAAATAGAAAAACAAATAAGATCGAATCCAATATTCGTTCTTTTGCGAGAGATAATCTGGCTTTATCTGAAACACCTCCAAAAGATGAAAAATATAACGAACAGTTAAGAAATAGTTTTCAACTTGAACAGAGATTCAAAATTGTAAAAAGAGAAATAGAACCTGATTGCACGGACTTAGAACAAAAATATGCCAAAGCTATAAAAGACCAACTCGCTGCTATTGACACAGTTTATCAGAACAAGATAAATAAAGAGACTGCGGATGCGACCAAGACAAAAGAATATGAACTTTCAAAACAGTATAGCGATGAGCTAGAAAAATACTCAAACTTGCTTGAAAGCCATTTGGATGTTGATATTAAAGAATTGAAAGATATAGCAGTTAAGAACAAATATACAACTGCTATTGAAAATAGTCAGAAACAATTGAAAAAAGAGCTGGATCAACAGCTTAACGCTCTAAATCAGCGTTTAAAGAAAGAAAAAGATGATGAGAAGCAAGCGGTCATCAAAAATCAAATCGATGAACTAAAGAAAACGTATGCTATTGAAATTGAAATTGCATATAAGCATATTGATTTGAGACAGATGTTCATTGACAGAAATGAGGCTTTAGTCCAAAAGAGAAA
Organism: Acholeplasmataceae bacterium; assembly: GCA_965140505.1. Lineage (GTDB taxonomy): Bacteria > Bacillota_I > Bacilli_A > Acholeplasmatales > Acholeplasmataceae > WOFB19. The sequence continues at coordinate 671,693 of OZ223250.1, read as the reverse complement.
AAATAGTCTAGACGCAGAACTTAAGAAAGACCTTTTAGATTACTCGATTGAATATAAGCGAAAACTTGAAGCCAAATATCAAGACATTATTAAACAAGAAAAGAGCACCAAAAAACATACACTTGAAGAAGAGCTCAGAACAATGATTGATAAACGAATTCGTCTGGAAACAATTGTTCGTTTTTCGCTATATTTCAAGACGGATGCGGAAAATCAATCTGGTGTTGTCAATGCACTCTATAACAAGAAATTGAACTATCTGATTTACAATAATCGCGCAGAACAAGCAAAGATAGATCGTCAAAGAAATGCCCTAGAATCATTTTTTGAAGGGAATGTCAAAAATCCTTATCTATCCACATTCCTATTTTCACCAGAAGATTTGAATTCCAACATCTATCAGAATCGTGAATGGAATTGGTTTTTAGAGAAATTAAACGACAAGCAAAAAGAAGCAGTAAAAAGGGCCGTTTCAAGCAACGGTGTGTTTTTGTTGCAAGGGCCTCCAGGAACAGGTAAAACACAAGTGATATCGGAGATTGTTGGTCATCTAGTTAAAGAAGGTAAAAAAGTATTAATTTCCAGCGAAACCCACAAAGCAATTGATAATGTCTTTGAACGATTACCAAAGATTGCTGAGATTAGACCGATTAGGCTTATGACTTCTCAATCAGGAAAAGAGAGTGAATACAGTCCTGAAAACTTGGTCGATAATCTATATTTCAATATTGCAGAGCAAATGAAAAAGACCATTAGATCTTATGAGAATTTTGCTGAATATAAGGATAAATTTGATGTTGACTTTAAAGAATTAAAGATGCTAAACCAATTATTAACAAAGAACAAGCTGAAGAGCGATGAGATTTCCAAACAAATAAATCAATCTGAACAATCATTTGATGCACTAAAAGAGGAGAGAAGTTTAGCACAAGACAAAAAAGAAGCATATGTCTATGAAAAGGATAAATTCATCAATACTTATAAACGAATTCAAAATCATCATTTTGGATATGATGAAGACCTAGATATGGTAAGTATCGATGAATATAAGAAGGCGATTGAATCCATAATTGACAGCTCAATCTTTAATTCCGGAAGTCTTGATGACTTCATCAAAACTATATTTACTGTTAAGCCTCAAGAAGTTATGAATGAATTGAACCTCATTCAGTCAAACAAAGACTCTTATGAACTTCAAGGGCAAAAACAAGCACTTGTCAAACAAATTCAAGAGCTATTTGATTTAAGCGATGGTGAAGTTACAGACGCTATTAGAGATAAACAAAAGCAATTAAATGAGATCAAAAAGAAACTTCAGAATGTAGATGATGATCTTGATCTATCTGGAATGAATATAGGCAAGATATTTAATTCAAGCTGGTTAGGAAACAATCAACAAACTGCTGCACAATTACTCGAAGAATTTCAAACCAAAATCTTAAAAATTAAGAATGATTTTATTGACAGATTGAATAGTCAAATTCAAAGACAAGATGAAAAAATTAGCAAGACTAACGTCAAGATAGCTGAGATTGACTCTAAACTAAAAGATATATCAAATAAAATCTCTGAATTACGTGAGAATCAATCATACCACGATTATCAAGACAGTAAGAACAAATTGGAAATCAAAGTGGAAAACTTCCTGAAACAGTTTGACGTTGTTGCTAATTATAAATCTATTGATGCTGCACTTCAACTTATTCAAACCGAGTGGGAAGATTTGGAACAGAACTTCAAGGAAAAAGAAAAAGAGAATCAAACAAAGATTCCTGTCTATAAAAAAATCAGCGACTACATTCAAAAAGAAGAAATCATCCTTGAGGATCGAAAATATTATACTAAACCATTATTTGACACCGTCAATCTCTTTGGAACGACCACAAGCAGTCGTGATCGATTTGATGAGAAGTCAATGAACGAACTTGAACAATATAATCTCGGTGAATTGGATCTTAGAAAACAAGGAATTGATGTAGTCATCATAGATGAAGTAAGTAAATCTAGTTTTATTGAATTACTGATACCCATTTTGTATGGAAAAACAGTCATCTTGGTAGGTGACCATCGTCAATTACCACCAATGTATGAATACCGCAATTTTAGAGATGAAGATTATGAAGGGCTTGATCCTGACATCATAAATCCTACCATCAACAAAAGATATGAGAAAATGTATGAGGAGAGTTTCTTTAAAACACTATTTGGAAAAGTGCCAAATGATTACAAGATCATGCTAACGAAACAATATCGAAGTCATGAGCATATCATGAATGTTTTTAATCATTTCTATAACAAGAACCTCGAACTTGGTGATGTGGCCCAAAACAGTAATAAGAAACATTACTTGAATATTGAAGGAAATCAACGATTAATTATCGAACAAGATAAGCATATCTACTTTATTGATAGTAAAGAATATGAAAGTCGTTCAGAAGATTCCACCTCCATTAAAAATACTGGTGAGGCGGATATAATTATTGAACTCTTAAGAAAAATTGATGAGGCTTATCAAAATAATAAAGACTTTAATCCAAGAGTCAACAAAAGATTACGAATCGATGAACGTATGAGTATAGGCGTAATATGTACGTACGGAGACCAAGCACAATTAATCAAACAGAGAAGAATTGCAAATAAGCTTACAAACTTTAAATCCTTTAATGAAAACAGTGATTCTAGATTGATTATCAATACAGTAGATGATTTTCAAGGTGATGAAAGAGACATTATCATAGTTTCTATGGTCCGAAATCCAAGAGAACCGGGTAAAAGCAATCCTGGATTTATTACTGCTTATCAGAGAATCAATGTCGCTTTTTCGAGAGCCAGAAGATTGCTAATCATTGTTGGCAATAAGGATTACTTGATTAGAAAAGGAGTTATTGATTTACCAGACGTTATGGGTGATTCAAACAACGACCAGAAGAATTTCAGAGTATATGAAAAAGTTATCGATACAATTAAAACATATGGTAAAGTTCTAGATGATGTGGATGTCATCAGAGAAAGGGGAAATAGCAAATGAGTATCTTTAAATTTGAAACATCATTCCCCTTCCCTATAGTGAAAGTCACGACACTCATACATCATACTGAAGTATCCAAGCCAACTGGGATTAGTTACATTATTTTAGTGCTGATTAATGAATCTGCTAATAAAAGAGAGAAAATAAGCAATCTACTGATTCAATTTGGTGTCCCTGAAGATTTACATGGGATATTTGCTGATGAGATTTATAAGTTGATACATGAGTTTGGTATTATAAAATGTACACCTTATGAATATAATAGAATGCATTTTTCTGAATATTTAGTAGGCAATTTTGTGTTCACCGACAAAGGTAAAAAAGTGTTTAGAGATGAACTGATACCGGCAGCACAGTCAATCGAATCTAAACAAGAGTTATTTTATGATCCAGTTCATAATTCTATAATGGATAAGATCCCAACAAATATGCAGATTGGAAAAATTGAAAGTTGCATTTTGCCAAGAGAGTTCGCTGAAAGATATGCTTATAGCGACTTAGTTAGCTTAGAAGAAATTTTAAATGGCATGAAAGGAAAAGGAATAGTTGTTAAAAAAGATGAGATCATTACAGATGTCTCTATCATGAGCAATGACTACTTTTTCACAAAATATCCAATCATCCTAAATATAGATAATGAAAAACACACCATTGAGTTTGTGTTGGGTGATGTTCAAACTCAAACTTTCTTTGAAACTCAGTTTGATAACAAGCTGGTATGTGATGAGTTATCCTTCAAGAGAAAGTTCAAGTTCAATGGGAATCAACCGCCTTTGTTGGATGCAAACGTTATTGATGGTGGGAAACTAATGTTACCAGAACAATATGAAGAAATACTAAATAAAACAGCACCTATTGTAATAACCAAATCTAATTATATGCCTAAACAGTCTGATCATGTAATCGATAGCAGTTCTCTTCTATCGAGTATTGGTCCCAATATTGAAACAATACATATTCTTAACCAAGACAAAATATTTGCATATGTACCAGCCAAAGTATCCTTAAAAAATATACTTAGCGATAAAGTCGTTTCAATTAATCTACTATCGGAGTTTTCCCTTGATAAAGAATCCAAACAAAAAATGATTGTTGGTTTAGTGGATGAATTCAAGAATAACTCACCTGAAAATATCAAAGAGAGTTTTTATGTATTTAAAATCCTTAATGAGATAGAGACCCTTAAGCATTTATTTGAACAATATCTATCAACTGATATTGAAATCAACATCTCAATACTCAAGGAAATAAAGGACAGTATAGATATTACATTCATCAAAGATTGGTTTCAAGAGCAAGCTCAAAAAGTATACAGTCAGTACTTTGAAACATTGCCTTTAAAAACATTGGATCATCAACTCGCAGTTGGAGGTTGGCTAGTTAAACATCTCAACATTCAAGATGTTTTGATGATTAATACAATCATTGAAAGCAATCCAAATGAAACACCAATGAAACTGTTCACTCAACTAGAGTCATTGAATTACTCACTGAATGATATTTTTCCTCAGATCAATGTTTTAGATGAATTCATTCCCATAATACTTAACAACGATAAAATAAATATAACAGGCAATTTTTCAAACTTAATTAAAACTATCCAATTTGGACTGAATCAACTAAAAGAATTGACTGGCATTAAGAAACCAAATCAATTCATTATCAAAGAGGATATTGATAGAAACAAATATCAAGAAGTATATAATGGATTTTCAACAAAATATTCAGAACTACTCAAATATGAAAAATACAATACGAGTGCATTTGAAGAACTGAAAGAATACAATAAACACTACAAGTACTTAAGCAATTTATTTGCTGAGGAAAAAAGTGCCTCTTCAAATCCGAAAGGTATTAATCAGAATTTTATCGAATCTAAAGTCAATAAGAAGGATTATTTCTCTGCAGTTGTCTATCTATTCGCAAAACTAGAATGGATACTTAAGGATCAATATCAGCTAAATGGAACTACAGAAATCATGATCAATGAGCTTAAAGGTGTAGAAGAATTAAAGGATTTTGTTCCTGAATTACATCAATTTAGAAAAACGAGAAATAGTTTAATCCATCCTTCGAATAATGAAGTCAAAATAGATCAAGATGATCTGAACAGATGGAAAAACATTGTATTTAAGGAGGTATTGAAGTCATGAGCCATGCAGCTACAATTAATTATGAAGCACTTTCGATAGCCGCGAAAGCAACTTGTGAACAAGCACTAAAACAGTTATGCAAGATAGACGCATTATTGGCTAGAATCAAAGACCAAGCGAGTCTTTTAATTACAGATCGAGTCCGCTCTTATGAAGCCTTTCTAAAGAAGGAACAAGCCAGTATAACATCTGAACTCAATCAAATCATAGAAAAAGCGAATGCTAAGACAAGGGATGCAAGTATAGTTAATAACGCGAATAACTTATCTAGAATTGTGGATAACTTAACGTCATATCGACTGAATGCAATGGAAGATCTCATCAATGATGAGTTGATTAATGCAACTAATAGACTACAAGAAAACATCAAGAACAAAGAACAAGGCATCATATCCATCAGTCAAGATATTCTTAAGAAACTAGAAACGATTGATGACTTTATGCTAAGAGAGAGTGTCTATCAAGTTGCAATTCAAAATGAAAATTCAGGTAAATCTTGGGCGGAACTACAAAAGCTAGGTAAACAAAGATTAGAATCGCAATTAGAAACCTCTATTGAAAAACATAAGAAACAAATCATGCTTGATATTAAACAAGAGCTTAAAGACGCAAAAGTTGATGCACAAGTGATTGATAGCATTTCATCAACAAATATTCAAAGTGTAGCTGATGTTGAAACAATCAGAAATAAAGCAACATCAGAAATCATTGGTGAAAGTGTTCGAAAAGAAACACTCAAAGTTATCATGAAGACCGTTGAAACACGAGGATTCATTGTCGATAAAAAAAATATCAAAATTGATCGAGAAAAGAATGAAGTCAGATTCGTTGCACAAAAAGTTAGTGGTGAAAGAGCAGATTTTAGAATTTATCTTGATGGGAAGTTCATTTACAAGTTTGATAACTATGAAGGTCAAGCATGTCAGAAAGACATTGAACCGTTTATGAAGGATTTGGCAGATATTTATGACATTAAAGTTGTAAAGCAAGTAGATAACTGGAGTAATCCGGATAAAAATCAATCCATGAAATATCAAACTGTAAATCAAAATAAAGGAACGAATTAGGAGGGTGTATTATGTCAATACAGACAAGTTTTAATCGAATCAGAAGAGAAACTGGTATTAAGCGAGCTGTTGTCATTGAAGGCAATGTAGGGGATGTCTTTTTAAATGACAAGAAGCGCATTGTCACATTAAAAGAATATTTAATGGATATGCTCAATGACATGGCATATGAAGATGTTATCTATTGGGACCGAATCGATGGCGTGGATGGAGATCTAACGAAACTAGACCTAGTTGATGACGTCGAGGTGCAAGGAGAAACTTACGAATTTGAAGATGATGAACCACAAGATAAAAAAACAGGATCTGGATTGTTCAAGAAGCCTGCTGAAATCTTTAATCTTGTATTCAAAAACATGGTTAATCCAAAGCGGAAAGTTGCTTTTGTTCTTAATTGGGCAGATTACTTATTTGGCAATGGCAATCAATTAATGGATGATGAAAGAGAGTATCTGACACTATTAGGAAAAGCCATAAAAGATCGCAAAGTCGATTACCTTTCAGAAGATACCAATGGTAGTGTTGTGATATTGATAGCTAATCGATTATCAATGTTTCCAATTTCTTTTTATCAATCCAATCCTGAGGTTACAACGATTACACTACAAAAGCCTGATCGATTAGAACGTGAAGAGATGCTAGCCAAAATCGAAACTGCTTTTGATGTTAAGTTAAAACCAGGAGAAACACTTCTTAATTGTGAAAAGAAGAGCGAGTATATTGATATGCTAGATGATTTCACAAATCGTGAAATTATTCAACTATCAAAACTTTCTCGCAAAGAAGGCAAAATGTCATTCAATAAGCTTTTCTATCTATTTAAATACGGCGAAAAAGATAACCCATGGGAAAAACTTGATTACAATGACGTAAAAAACATCAAGAAAAAACTATCTGAACGTGTTGTAGGTCAAGATGAAGCAATTGAAAAGATTGAGAAGATCATTGTTAAAGCGTATATGGATTTAACTGGATTACATAAATCATCAAGTCGTGCGATGCCAAAAGGGGTTTTATTCTTTGTTGGTCCGACTGGTGTTGGTAAAACAGAGTTGTCAAAAACGCTAGCACAATTCTTGTTTGGTGATGATCAAGCTTGTATTCGCTTTGATATGAGTGAGTATGGTACTGACAATTCCGATCAAAAATTAATCGGTGCGCCTCCAGGATATGTCGGTTACGAAGAAGGCGGAAGACTAACCAATGCGATTAAAGAGAAACCTTTTAGTGTTATCCTCTTTGATGAAATTGAAAAAGCAGCGAAACCAAATCCACGTATTTTAGACATTTTCTTACAAATACTAGAAGATGGCCGTTTGACAGATAGTAAAGGTGAAACAGTATACTTTAGTGAAAGTATCATTATTTTCACATCCAATCTTGGAGCAAGTGAAGTCAAACCTTCTGAAAATCATGAAGAAGTGGCAAAAGAATTCATCACTATCGTTAAAAATTATTTTGATAATGAAATCAAGAGACCAGAATTACTTGGTCGTATCGGCTACAACAACATTGTTCCTTTCAACTTCATACAAGATAAAGAATTTATGATGAAGATTGCACGATCTAAACTAAGACCTATTCAGCTAGGCATTTTTGAGAAATATCGAATTGATTTGATCTTTGAAGATGAACTTAAGTTTGTAAATTACATCTTAAGTGATGCGGATATTACCAAAGGTGGCCGAGATATCTTGAATGCAATCAACGATAAGTTATTAGATGAACTTGCCATGTACCTATTCGCCAACAAGCAAGAACTAATAGCGCTCAAGGGTCAAAGTATTATGGTTAAGACAAATCACAAAGGCTTGGAATTTAGCTTTGAAGTTGAATGAGATGAAATTCAATGTGGCTAGGATTAATCTATGTACAGAAGCTGAAGGACCACATAAAAGGATGGCAATTTGGTTTCAAGGATGCACAATAGGATGTCCAGGTTGTTGCAATCCTGAACTGCAAGAGATGAAAGAAGCTCATATTTTATCGTTGCAAGAAATCATTTCAATAGCTAAGGAATCTAAAGAAGAAAATAGTATTGAAGGAGTGACCTATCTAGGTGGTGAGCCGACCCTCCAGAAACACTTGCCAGAACTATCAAATGAATTCCATAAAATTGGACTTGGTGTAATTTTGTTCACCGGATATGAATTCAAACAGTTGAAAGATTCATTGATATCGTCAGTAGATCTTATCGTTGATGGTCAATTCATCGATAAAAAACTGGATCAAGATCGAAATTTGATTGGTTCAACTAACCAAACTTTTTACCATATGAGCAATAAATACCTTAATGATATGGCTTGGTTTATGAATAAAAGAGATTTAATGGTAGATGTCAATGTAAGTGAAGAATTTATAGTAACTGGAGATATTGTAATCACAGCATGAAATTCGTTTAACTATGGAGAGAGAATAAAATTATTCAACATATTCTTTATAGTTAAATTGCTGTTCCTGTATAAAATATTGTTTGGAGGCAGTTTTAATGAAAATTGAAAATAAAGCATTTTCCTGGTATGAAAAATACAAGAAAAAAATGACTAAAAAGGATTTGTATTATTTTTTCCCTCATCCTGGTGATACAGCACGATATGATAATAAATATGAAAAAGAGCAAATAAAAATAGGACAACAATTTCTTGATCTAAGTAAAGAAATAGAAGAAAAAGCTTTAGATCTTTATGAATGCACTAGAGAGTCAATATCAGAGCATGGTCCAGTTTTTGCAGCTGCTACATGTCTAGCTGAAACACAACTTGATCATTTGGTTGGACTAGAGACTCCAGCACTTCTAGTACTTTGCAAAGAAGATGTCCATATATATACAAATAATTGCATTAATTTTGGACTAAATGATTTATGTGATAGAATCAATGAATCAAATCTGGAGTGGCCAAATTATTTTAAGGATTACATATTCTCACACAGTAATTTTCTAAATATGTTAAAAATCAACAAAAGATTTGAACCATTTGTTTTCAAACTCAATGAAATAAGTTTTGTATGCCCGCAGTTATCTGTCGTAGAATGTTTCAAAGATTTCATAGCTGAAATTGAAAATGCAGAGTATTTATCTACTTATAATAAAATGAGTATTTCTGAATTGGAAGAATTAAGCGACGATTTTGATGAAGATGCGGATTTTACACTTGGGAAAAGGTATTATGAAGGGATTGGTGTTGAAATTAATGTGAAATTGGCTATTCAATATCTGCAATCCGCAATGAAAAAATCAAGCGAAGAGGCTATAGATTATTTAGAAAAAATCATGATAAAATATCCCAATAGCAGTATATGTTATGATTTATATGATTATTTTGAAACGGAGTCCAACACAAGAAAGGCTATTAAACGGCTTAGAGAATCAGCAAGTTTAGGCAATAGCGATGCAATTTACGAACTTGCGAAAAGATATTATTATGGTGATGGAGTTAGAATAGATTATGATTTATCTTTATCGTTTTTTCAAAAGTTAAGCCCAAAGTATAATATTGATGAATATATGGGAAAAATATATTATGAAAAAAAGGATTATACCAATGCGGTTATTTATCTTGAAAAAGCAGCAAATGAAGGATCAATATTATCATCAAAACTTATGGCTTTTTGTTACATTGATGGTAAGGGAGTAGAGAAAGATAATGATAAAGCAATCTATTGGTCCAGCAGAGCAGATGGAAAAAACTGTCCAAAGTGCGGCAGTATTAATTATGTTTTTTTCAAAGTTCACCCCCAAATTAAGGCAAACTTAATTGATAGATTAAAAGGATTAAAGGTTGATAAAGATGGATTTAAGGAAGATAAAAGCCGTATAATAACCAAAGTTCGATGTAATTCATGTAAGACAGAATGGCTTTATAATGATTGGAAATAATCAGTATTAATTGAAAAATATAATGACACAAGAAGGAGGCTATCTATGCCAAACGGGTTTCAACAACCAATATCAATAAAAGAAGCAATGGACAACATACACACAAGAAAATATTTATTGCCAGCTATTCAAAGAGAGTTTGTATGGGAAAGCGAACAAATAGAACTGCTTTTTGATAGTATTTTGAGAGACTATCCAATCAATTCTTTTATGGCTTGGAAGATATCTAGTGATGTAATTAAATCGAGTTATAAGTTTTATGAATTTATAAATGAGTTTCGAGAAGGATTTAAAAAAGAAAATCCATTAATTAGCACATCGGGAGTCCAAGATTTTGATGCAATTGTAGATGGACAACAGAGGCTTACAAGCTTATATCTTGGGTTGCACGGTTCGTATGCTTATAAGTTGCCAAGGAAATGGTGGATAGACAACGAAGAAAATATACCTACTAGACATTTATTTCTTAATTTATCATCAAAAATATCATCTGAAATTGATAATTCAAAAGAGTATGATTTCAAGTTCTTGGTTAAACACAAGAAATCTTTTTTTGATGAAAAAGGGACCTTTTGGTTTAGATTAAAAGATATTATTAATATTAAATCACTGAGCAATGTAATGACATACTTAAAGTCGAATAATCTTGAAGAAAATGAATTTGCTAGTGATACACTATCTAAATTATTTCAAAAAATTCATTCTGATAAGCTTATTAATATGTACATTCATGAAGATAATGATCCAGATAAAATCTTAGAGATATTTTTGAGAACAAACAGTGGAGGGACACCATTAACTTTTTCAGATCTACTAATGTCAATATCTTCTGCAAATTGGAAGAATATAGATGCTAGAGTAGAACTCAACAAATTAGTTACCGAAATTAATAAACTGGGCACACCAGGTTTTAGGATTTCTAGAGATTTCATTTTAAAAACCTGTTTAGTTATTTTTTCTGAAGATATTAGATTCCAACTTAAAAACTTCGGAGTTTCCATGGTTGAAACCTTCGAAAAGAATTGGGAAAAAGTAAGAAAAAGCATAGTGTCAGCATTTACAATATTTGTTGATCTTGGATTTAATGATACAAATTTTAGAGCAAAGAATGCTGCCATTCCAGTAATTTATTATATTTATCTACATGATATATCTGAAAAAATCGTTAAATCAACATTTGATGTTGAAATCAAGAATTCGATAAGAAAATGGCTAACTTTAAGTTTTATTAGATCTATTTTTGGTGGTCAAACCGACCAAGTACTTACAAAAATGAGAAATGTTATCAGAGACAATATATCATTTGATGGCTACCCTTATGATGAATTGATTAATGCTTTTAGTAATGATCCAGCTAGAAACTATCAATTTGATGATGAATTCATAAATAATCTACTATATTTGGAATATGGCACTACTGAATGCGACTATTTGCTATATCTCCTTTATCCTGACAGGGTCTCACAAAATATCCATAGAGATCACATGCATCCAAAATCTTTCTTTGAAGATCAACCCAACGTGGATTCAATTGTCAATGAAGAATCCAGAAAAATAGCGAGTGAGAAGAAATATTGGAATTCATTGCTAAATCTTCAACTTCTTGATGCGACGCAAAATACGCATAAGCAGGATAAAACACTTGAAGAATGGGTAACAGAACAAAAAATTGATATGAGAGATTTGTTAATAGATGATAATGTACTTTTATCTATAGAATCATTCAATGATTTCATTAAGTCACGAATGAAGAATATAGCTAGTCTATTAAAGGCAATAAAATAATTTCTCATATATTAATGGATATAATTAAAGATTGTATTATGATTGATAAAATTGTTGAATTTTGTAAATTCAATCTAAACCTTAACAGTGTTGAATACTTAGAACCATACCAGTCCCTAGATGTATGTATCATTGATGTCGTATACTCACTTAGAGCTAAATATTTTCAAGTTACTGTTCCTATAGTTCAAAGATATGCAGACAAATTCATGAACGGTGATAGGCTGGCTAAAGGTTATACTCTTTCTGATTTAATGGAAAACATAGATTCTTCTGGCGGTGTAAAGAAATTCGCAAGTGATACCCTTAAGAATAATCAACAAATAAGTGGTCGTTTGAAATCTGAAATCTGTTATGAGCTTGCAAGGAAACTCATACTTCTAAATATTGAAACTATAGAAGATTTCAATAAGTATGAACACACTGAAATTTTGGAAATAATAATTCAATCTGTAAAAGGTATCGGACCTGCCGGTTTAAATTATTTGTTCATGTTAGCTGGTAATCCTAATAGATGTAAGCCAGATGTTCATATTCATCGCTTTATATATGATGCTACTGGCAGAGATGTAACTGATGAAGAATGTCAAACTCTTTTGACTGAGACCGTTAAAACGCTAAGATTTATTTATCCTAATATCACTGTAAGAACATTGGATTCGATTATTTGGAATAAATATCAAATTGAAAACAAGAAACGATTCGGAGTGTGAAGTATGAGTTACAAACAAGAGATAACCGACTTGATAATTAATGCATCAGCAAATACAGGAAAGCCACTTACACTTAAGGATTTTATGATTGTCTATCAACCACTTGGACATAAACCTCTCAAGTTGCCATCTGGGAAAATGGCTGTGTATACATTTGTATATAATGGAATCTTTTTGAAGATTGGTCAAGCAAATCAAAATAGTAATGCTCGGTATCAAAGCCATCCTTATAATGTTGGAAGTGCTGACAGTACTTTGGCTAAAAGCCTGCTAAAAGATCCATCTATGTCTGGGCTTGTGAATGCTAACAATGTAAATCAATGGATTAAAGATAACTGTGAAAGGTTTGATGTAATTATTGATACGAAGCATCAAAAGGTTGCCTTGAATTTTATAGAAGGATTATTACATTATAAATATAATCCAAAATATGAAGGTTGATTAATACTGTTTTATATAATATAATTTATATTACCTTGGTACAAAGGGTAATGCAGGAATAATCCTGTAAATAATTGGCGTAAGCCAGAAGGAGATACTTATGAAAAGTATTGAAGTTATTGTGCCAAGGAATTTAATAAAGAAGTTTTATTTAAATCCAGAACCTTATGGAGACGGAGCCTATGTTGTTGGTTTAGTTAATGGCATGTACACAGATGTGTTTTATCGAGAAATGGGAGATTATGTTACTATAACAAACGACAAAGAAATAATCTCATATCTCAAAACGAATTATGTGAAACCAAAAAACTATTTCCTTAGAAATGGAGTATTTTCATTTCTAGAAATAGAAAATGATGAACTTACTCTCATTGAAGAATGGAAGAAGATACCACCAATCCATATTCAAATGGACATTACAGAGGGGCACAACCTACCATCCGAATTTATTTTCTGTTTTTATTGGATTGAAGTTGGCAAGGTCTCCATAAAAGCAAATAGACTGACTCTTGATATTTTCGAGAAAGATTTTATTCAAATGATTGATATTGGCATCGCACTGGATATATTACAAGAAGGCGTTATTTAAACTGAGTATTGCGGGGACTCCCGTGATATAGCCAAAACAAAAAGGAGGTAGTTCAAGTATGAAGTACAACTTCAAAAAGGCACTCCCTGTTGTGGTGGAAATAATCATTATGTGAGTAGTGTTGCTATTTGGATACTGCTTTAACTTTTGATGATTGTTCGCTATAACTGGGTTTGCCAATACTTTATGAATCATTGTAAAGTCAACAAGCCTTAAGTAGAAGGCGGAGAACCTGTTCTTGTTGAGCAGGTTCTTTTTTAATTTACATGAATCTGTAAATATAACTTATTTCATTAAAAAAACAGCATTTCATTATTGTCATAAATAATTAAAACATACCTATTGAAAATATGACAATAGTGAAGTATAATATGAAGTGTAAATGGAGGGAGTAATATATTATGGAAGAAATCATTAGAGATAATTTTAGGAGATTGAGAAGAAAAATTAATATTACCCAAGAACAAATGGCTGAGTATTTGAACTTAGAACAAAGTAGCATTAGCAAGTTTGAGAGTGGAGAGAGAACGATAAGTGTAAGCAACCTTGAAAAAGCATGTTCACTTTTTGGCATTCACATTAATGATATATATAAAGAAACAGATAATTTGCGCGCATTATCACCAGCATTTAGAAAAACAAATTTAAGTTTAGCATCACTTGAAGACATTTCAAATATAAATAAGATTGCAATGAACATCAAGGAAATGGATGCAATCTTGGAAAAGCACAATGGATAGACTTGTTTTACAAAGACGCGCGCTTAATATTCGTGATCACTTTGGTGTTGATGATAATTCGCCAATGGACTTGGTTGCTTTAGTTGCTACAAATTCAGAGATAACTCTAGTTTTTTACCCGTTTAAAGAGGAAATTAGTGGAGTCTGTATTAAATCTGCGAATTTAATAGCAATTAACTCACATTCAACTTTGGGCAGACAAGCTTTTTCGATTGCTCATGAATTATATCACTTCTTTTATGATGGTGAAAAAACATCAATTAGCTACTTTGATGTTTCCGAGAATTCAAGAGTAGAAAAGGATGCGAACCTATTCGCATCATATTTACTTATGCCAGACTCAAGTTTTTCCCGTTATTGTAATAAACTAACTGATAATGGTTCAAAAAAGATTGAGCTACAAGATATTTTGGAAATTGAACAGTATTTCAGAGTGAGTAGAAATGCTGTGCTTGTTCGTTTGATTCAAGAAGAGTACATTACTATTGAGGAATCTGAACAATTTAAAACTGATATTGTTAAAAATGCAAAGAAATATGGATTTGATATTACCTTATATTTACCAACCGACATTAATAAGCCTAAAACATTTGGAGCATATTTAAAAAAAGCTTTGGAATTAAAGGATTTAGGTTTGATATCTGACGGAAAATATGAAGAGTATCTGTTAGAAGCTTATAGAAGTGATATCGTATTTGATGATAATGGAGAAGAAGATATTTATGACTAAAGTTATCTTTTTCGATACGGATTGCATATCATCTTTTTTATGGACTAGGACTGAACATTTATTAATTCATTGCTTTGGAAATGATATGATTATCCCAAGACAAGTCTATAATGAGATTTCGAGTGTTCCTCATTTACAACAGAAAATAGATGTGATGGTAAATAATGGTAATCTGAAAATAGAAGATCTTCTAGTTGGTAGTGAAGAAAACAACCTATATTTAGATTTGACTGACTATACCAGATCTAGTACATTACCTTTGATTGGGAGAGGAGAAGCAGCAGCAATCGTATTATCGAAAAAGAATAACGGCGTATTGGCTAGCAATAATTTTCGTGATGTAAAGTATTATGTAGAATTGTATGGATTGAAACATATCGCAACTCACGATATTATTCGTAAAGCGGTTAATGATGGTATATTATCAATCCCACAAGCAGACGCAATTTGGAATCAAATGGTTGCAAAGAGAAGAAAATTACCTTTTAGAACATTTTCAGAATACTTAAGTAGTTCATAAAAAATATAAGGAGATAAATCAAATGTCAAAACCAATAAATAAAATCGTAACGAATAGAAGATCACCAAAAAATGAGCCGGATTATATTCAAGCATATATTAAACAGAATCCCTCCGCAAAGAAAAGGGATGGTTTAGATATTGCTGCCGTCAGAGATAAAGAAGGAACTCCTGGTCATGCTTTGATGAATCCAGAACATAATAGAAGCAAAGACAAGAATCCGCATCGTGGCCAAGATTTTATTCCAGATTCACTGCTAAAGAAAGATATTAATAAGAAATAGAGGTTGTCGGTCCTTGGACCGAGTTTGGATCGGGAACGAGTGAATTATGAATCATATTGAGATTATAGAAAATATCTACCATGCGTATTTTTCAAATGAAGAACATAATATGTTCGATTTTAGGCTTAATACAGATTTCATTTATGCAGTGCAAAAAATTATGGAATTAAGCGGAATGAATAGTAAGGAAATATCAGATTACGTACGTCAAAGGTTTAATGGGATGCTTTCAAGCGAGGATCCTAACATTGTAAATAAATTAACTCTACACCTTAGATTCCCTCTGTATATCAGTTTGCAAAGATGTTTAATATTATTTGAAACAAAAGATAGGTTTGATGGTATTGATTTTAATCTTAACTTTTTTGAATTTTCCACAATATCTCATCTCATCATTTTTCGTATTATGCTATACAATATTTACCACTATTTTCTTATTAATGAATTAATGGATGAAGAGCTAGAATCAGCATTTAATGAAGTATTTAATAAAAAGTTAAGCATATGGTTCACTGCAGAAGAATTAGCAAAGCTAAACTCTGATATTGATTTAAATTTAATCCAAAAGTATCTAGACTTCTATTGTATAGAAGTTGAAAATATTAAAAGCAATATTGATCCATTTAAAATCATTAAAAGCGAACTGGGGTACACCGTTATTTTTCTGCATGATTACTCATACAATCTTTATCAAACTATGGAAGACAATTTTATTCAATCATTTCACGGAGACAGTAAACTATCATCTTCTTATGGAAAATTAAGAGGAGAAATGTTTGAAAAATATACTTATATGCTATTAAAAGACTTCATTTCAGTAGATAAAATACATAAGAATTATTTCTATAAGGATATTGATGGAAAAACCTCCGAGTTGGATTTCATTGTTGAATTCAGCGATGTGGTACTTAATATAGAGTGTAAATCTGCCAAATTTGACACTTTTCTTGCCGATAGTGGGAAGGTTTTAAATGATCGTTTTATTTCTGCATATAAGCGATCTTATGACTCGATTGATAGATTTCAACGGACTGTAAATAATAGGACTAATTTAACTCTAAAAAAAGAAGGATCAAGCAAATTGATTGATCTAAAGAATAAAGAAGTTATTTCAATTCACTTAACAGCTTATGATATGAAATACATAGCATCTGAAATTCAAAGAGATATAATACCGAGTATGGAAAAATATGAGTTCTACCCAATCAATATCAATTGTATAGATTTTCAGTGTATGTTACTAGACATTGGATTTGGAGGATTTGGTGATAAAAGAATTACTGCATATTTTAAGAAACGATTCAAAATAATAAATACGATTAAAGGTTTAAAATTTGACATGGATGAGATGGATGTCTATGGATTTATAACATCTCAATCCGAAGAGAATCAGAAAACATTAAAATTGTTTGAAGAAAACAGTAATAGTACTATAGATTTCCTTATTTCAAACGGTGTATATAGAAATCAACTTAATAAAGAATTAAGTAGCATGTTTTTAGATAAAAGAATTGAAGATTTCACCTCTACAAATTTACATGATTTTTTAAAGACACTTCTTATACATTAAAAAACCCAATGCCATTTGTAATTGAATTTATCAGGGTGCGTAAAAATCCAATAGGGTGCGTAAATGTATCAAAATTGGTTACTCAACCCAGGTTGATTATACCAAGTTGCTTTTATCGTTTAACGGTTTAATAGAGGCGTTAAAGTCAATTTTATACAAAGCAACTTTTCGTATATTTTAGGGTAAAATCAGTGAATTTTCATTGGTTTTATCCTTTTTTTATGCTCACATATAGTGGAAAATATCTTTCTCGAGAGGGGATTTGAACTTTTGACAAAAATGGGGGTTTTTTGAGGACCCGAGGGGATTTGAACTTTGTAAAGAATAAAAATCCAGTGTCTGTGAAATGAATTTAAAAAGCAGATCAGATAGATTAGTAGTAAAAGTTAAAAAAGAAACATTTATTTATATTTTAATCACATAAAACCGTATTGATGATATAATATAGGCTAATGATATTGGACGTTAAAGAGGTGGGGAACTAAACATAAAACCGATAATGCATTTTTAATTTTCGTTAAATTCTAAAGAGTTTGCATTTTTTAATAGATTGGAGAATATATGTTTGAAATTATAAATATTAACAAAAAGTATGCGCAAAAAAAAGTTTTAAGCAATGTTTCATTTAGAGTTGAATCAGGAACAATATGTGGATTACTAGGATTAAATGGTGCTGGAAAATCAACATTAATGAAAATCATTGCTTCTCTCGTATTTAAAGAATCTGGAGAGATTAAACATAATGGTATTGAACTTAAGAAGGATAGCAACAATATTTCTTTGGGATATATGATTGAATCTCCTGCCTTTTACAAAGATCTTTCAGGGGTAAGTAATCTCAAAATCCTTTCATCGCTTTATAATGATGTAAAAGATGAAAGAGTAGATCAAGTATTAAGTGATGTAGGGTTAGATGATTTAAAGAATACACATGTTTCAAATTATTCACTTGGTATGAAACAGCGTTTATATTTTGCTTATTCTATTCTAAACAATCCAGAAATATTAATCCTTGATGAACCCTTTAACGGAATTGATCCTGTAACTTCAAGATTGTTTAAAGATCTCATTTTAAGATTAGCTAAACAAGGATGTACAATCATTGTATCAAGTCATGTCATATCAGATATTCAAGAAATATGTGACAAAGTTGTGATTATAGATAAAGGTGTTGTTGTGTATGATAACAGTTTAAGTGAAAATGAAAATCTAGAAAAATTGTTTTTATCCAAAATCACATCTAATGGATTGGCACAATGAAAATCTTTAAGTTTGAATATCAAAAGTTGCTAGGAAATAGAATTTTCGTCTTTACATTAATAAGTTCGTTTTTGATAATTATCAGCACTCTGATAATTATATTTTCATTCACTTCGTCTTTGTCATCAAACATATCAATAACAAAAGAAGAGGTGTTGTCGGGTTATCAACTTAACTTAGATAGAATTATAGAAGAGTTAGAAGATGTAGAATTGTCTGATTATTATAAGCAAAATTTATGTAATGAAAAGAATAAACTCGAGTTTCTACTGTTAACACAGACAACTGAATATGAATACCTTGACATCACTGACTCTGGAAGAAAGTTAGATATTAATCAAGGAACATCATTAATGTTCTTCATATTTAATTCTGCGTATATAATGATTCTACTCTTTGCGATTTTCGTCTCAATTTACACATTTCTATTCGATATACAAAGTGGAACGATTAAAAATATTTTAGCTTCAGAAGTGTCAAGAAAAAAAGTTTTTTTAGGAAAAATCGCTTTCCAAATGAGTGCAGTTTATGGTGTTTTGTTTGTCGTATTATTCATTGCTTTTACATTCGGTTTGCAAAACCCAGAAGCAAATTTTTTAGTTAGTATAAAGGGTGACTACTATGCTCAGAACTGTTTAATCTCATTTTTCTTACAATCGATTGGCTTAATCATATTGGTTTTTATTGTATCATTGACTACGAATCTAATCATATTAATTACAAGAAGCGTTACTTATACCGTTTCAATATTATTTTGGTTGATTTTAGGATTATTATTATTCTACCTATTTATGGAAAAAAGCATTGAAATTGGGAATTTAAATTATGAAGTTAATCCAGCAGATTACATATTGTTTATCAATATTGAGTATTTTTATAAATATACTCAAATCAAAACATTATTATGGTCAATGGTATATTTGATTTTTGCAATAATCATTTTCATTATGCAAAAAAGAAAATTTCAAAAGATTGATTTTTAGTGAGGTAATCTTGTGAAAGATATATTTAAAATTGTTCGATATGAGTTTCATAAAATCCTTAAAAACAAGATTAAAATTATTTATCTGTTTTTGATGATATTGTTTTTGTTTTTAGCAGCATATGCATATAGTAATATTATTATTCTCCCTAATGTAACTTGCAACTCAAATAGCACACAAACTTATAATATTGAACAACGTGATTACTATAAAATTTTGTATGAATATGCATATGGTATTAATACTGATGTTCCAGACGGATTCATGTTTCCACCTAATGTAGAAGCTGATAAAGAGATTTATCATATGGAGTATTTGAAATATAACCACTATGTTAATACTTCAACAAATAGTTGCAATTATGTGAATCTTACATATCCGCTTAGTTCATCAAGAGGCTTAGAAGGGGGCGTTTTTCTTGTTATATTAGGTGATTTAAACTTCTACATTATTGGGTTCTTAAGCATCATCTTATCTTTAAGTATAAACTATTCAGATTATAGTAAAGGTACAATTAAAAATCTAATTCAAACAAAAATGGATCGAGAATCAATTTTCCGAGGCAAGTTGATATTTACAGGTATAGCAATACTTTTTATAGTAATTATGTATGCTATAGTAGGGATTCTTATAGCATCGAGATTACCTGATACTAACACTTTAATAATTGACACAACCACTGGTGATGTAAATAGTATAAGTACCACTTACTTTTTCCTATCCAAAATTATTATGAATCTTTTTATTGGACTATTCATCGCATCAATAAGCATTTATATTAGGACACTGCTAAAAAGCAGCTATTTGGCAGGATTTCTTACTATCTGTTGTGTGGGGCTCTTTTTAGGAATATTTAGTGTTGTTTCAATCACCATTGATAATGATGTTTTATCAGAAACAGTTAAAAAATATTTTGTTTTCATTAATTCACAAGTTAGCAATTTAGATTTCAACCAAATGTCGTATTTGATTTTTATTTTGTTTTATCTTGGTGGGAGTGCTGCATTAATATCAATTAGCAGCAAAAAAATAAGGGTATTAGACATTTGATTTTTTATATAATATAAAAAAGGAGAAATTAACTAAATGAAAAAAGTTACAGTGCTTATGATTTTGATTATGTTTGCATTTTGCTCTTTAGGTTTTACGACTGTAAATGCCATGGAGATTACCGACAAAGAAACAACTGAAAATCCTATAGTTTATAGTAGTGATGATGTTCCATATTTTGCAGATTTTGCTAATGTTATTACACCTAGATGGTTTACATTCGGACCAATACTTGCACAAGCGGAAGAAAACTATCAGCATATAAGTTTTGATGAGCTTCAAAAAAGATATCGCACAGGGACGGTAATCGATTATCCTATAAATGAGGAGAAATACGGATTTTTTGGGATTGATGATTCTAATGTTGAGGTAAGAATTCAACCAGTCGATTCTTTATCAACACCTAATAATATAACTGCTGATGGTGACGTTACTTTTCATATTAGGACCGTATCACAGTTTCCGTCTTCGGACTATATCTATCGGAACAATGACAGTCGAAAGTTAAAGGATTTGTACTCCGATATAAGAATATTAGGCGAAACTACAACTGTTTCATATGGTAAAATTCTGTATAGAACAACAACTGGTAGTACATGGGGATCATGGAATTTCGTCAATTTGAATGATTTGCTAGATCAATCTAATGTTACTTTACATTTTAATAGCGGTTTAAAAGTCCAAATTGTGATTATTTATGAAGTTAAAGAAAAGGCAATTAATATTTTTTATCCACATATGTACTATCATGTTAGAGGGATTTATAGATTTAATACCCAAGCTTAAAACTCACTAATAAAACTTGTGAATTGGTGATTGTTAGAAGGAGTAGTGAATAACGCTGCTCCTTTTTTTATATAATGTTACCTAAATACTATATTTTTGGTGAAATAAAACAGATTTATAATGAAGGTCTTTTAATCATGGTTAAAGCAAATTTTAAATATTAAATTTCCAGCTTTAATAGAAAAGAGTGAACCTATAGTGTAATCGAGTAATCCTGTGACTGATGAATTTTGTCCATTTTAAGTTATTTACATGTTATTTTACTTGTTGTCTCAAATAGTGTTTTTCTAATCTTGTATGGTGTGATGATTTCTGGAAATGAATATATGACTTTATTTTTTTTAGCTTTAAATGGATTCAAAACCATCTCGATATCGTTCCTATCATTCACAACTACCTTTTCAAAGAACGCTTTAAATGGAAACTCTGATAATTCTTCAATTGGATGTTTAAAGGTTTTTAGTAAAAGTTTGTAATGTTTTATCTTTGCATCAATGTTATGTGATGTGAGTAGCTTGTTGCGGTTTGCTGTTAAACTCGTTTCTGTTTCCGATTTCTGGGCTTTTAATTCATTTAGCACTAATATCTTAGTCTATCATCCAATGAAAAATATATCGTCTCACAGGATTATGATAAATTTGCAGACATATATAATGATTATCTTGCAGTATTAGAACAAAATAGTAAAAGTAATATTTATAAGGCTGACGAGATTGAACAAATGATTGATGATTACTTAAGTACAAATAAATATTATTGTTGGATTGACTATTATTATACTTTCGTTTATAGTTTGAACACTATAATCAAAGTTAAAGAAAATTTATTAACTATGGTGTTCAATATCATTTAATATCTATTATCTTTTAGTATTTGGGCAGGATTTCAATAAATCTTGCTCTTTTTTTGTCAAAAAAAGCAACTCCATCCAAAAATGAGTAAAACTCCATTGGAAATAGAGTAAAACTCCGTCGAACACGAGCGATTTTAGAGTAAAACTCCGTAATGACAAGACACCTGGTGGAAATGAGATTTGAAATATTGCTTTCAAATCTTTTTTGTGGTATATTTAATTAATCAAATTCATTCGGAGGGGATATAAATGAAGAAAATATCTATTTTTATTGTTTTAATGAGTATATTTACTATGGGTGTGTTTAAAACTAATGATAGTAATGAAATATTGACTAGAAGTTATGATGCAAGAAATAATCAATCAGAGGAACTTGCATATCTAAATAGTTATGATAATGTTGAATTAAATATTTCTGAAAATGATACAACTTTTTTTGCAACTAAAAGTATTAGTTCATTAAACAATGTAGAATTATTGAGTTCAAGTTCTATAGACATTAATGATTATTTTGTTAGTTTTGAAGCAACTTATGTTCAAGATATTAATATATTTTTCATAAAGGCTAAACTCAATAACAGCACTATGATGATTGATCAGATTAATTTACTAGGTTATCCGTTTTTCAATGATGTTTTAAATAGAACCGACATTAGTTTTGAATATTTTGGTATTAAATTTCTAGCATCGGATTTGCTCGATGAAGGTATTGAACAACAAGCGATTACAGCTCAATGCTTTTTAGCATTAAATGATGGCGGCGGTGGTTCTGGTGGTACAACTACAGTTAATGTAACCACACCAGTTTTGCAAATTAGTACTGCAATTATCAATGCTGGAGATACTTTAGTTGAAGATAGTATCAATTCACTACAAGATATTGTTCCTGTTGATTTTTGGGAAGATGGGCCATTGCATTATCTTTTATGGTATGTAAAAGCTGAAAAAGCCATTGATAATTATAATCATAATAAATCACAGACGATACCAACGAATACATTACTTAGTGGTACAAGTTATATTGATCATCAGTATTTATTATCAAAGTGGAAATTTGGATTTCAATCATTTGATAACAATGGATGTGGTGTGATAAGTTTATACAATTTATTGGTATCTCAAGGTAGAACACCAGATTTGGCATCTTTAATTTTGTTAAATGAATTAATGAATACGGATTTAGGATTGGGTTTCTTAGGATTGAATCCGATTAGTAATGATTTAATGGTAATGTTATCAAATACAGTTAATACAGTGTTTCATTTGATGCAACCAGTTTTGCATGCTACTTCACCTATTATTGCTGGTATTATTACTGCAAAACTCATAGAAGATGAACTTGGAGCATCTACAAAATGGTGGCAAGATATGCTCATTTGGGCTTCTTTACCGATACAATATGAAATCACTTTGGTTGCAGTAAATGCAGCAATTATTGCTGCAGTAGCTGCAGTAGATTTAGTAACTGATTTTTATCTTGAACATTTGCATGGTATACCAGATGTTTTAAACGTATTAGGCTATAATTCATTGGATGTTACATATTTGAGTTATGATAGTTTTAATAGTGGAAGATTAGGCTATGGGTATTTTATATTGACTACTTTTAATAATGTGCCTAATTTTGCAAATCCTAGTACACTCTCAGCACATACTTATTTTGTAAAAAGAGATTATGTAAATCAAATATCATTAACGTCTTATAATAATTCTCCTTCTAATACAACTAATTTCTATAGTATGTTTTCTACTTATAAAGATAGAAATGATCAGTTTATATCGGGAATCACAATAAAAGGATAGTTCTATGAAAAAAGTTATTATGATATTTGTTTTGATTGCGTCAGTGTTTTTATTATTTGGATGTACTGCGACTTTAAATCCTTTAAGTGATGAAGAATTGCTGATATACGAAAATGGAGATAATACTGTTCGATTAGAAATTCCATATTCAGTAAGTTTTGCGATTGGAAGATTATATATTAAACATGATAATGTACTTACTGATTATGTTATTGAGTATATTATTGTGCAAGATATTATGCTTATATATACTAATCCACCAGAACCCGAGAAAAACGAGTATATCCTTCGTGTTTCATTTGAACAAATGAATTATACTAAATATAATTATGATAAAATGTTTTTAACTGAAAAAATGCTGCCAACAGAAGATTTCAATGATCCAATATTAAAAGGATTTGATGAAACACTTACAAGAGCTTATGATGAGGATATTCAACCACTTAATTATTTCTATAATACATGGCAATCTGAAGACTACGGTATTTATTTAAATAATGATGATTTGAATGATTACTATTATCATAGGGTTCACGGAGAGTTTGAACAAGAAAGTATAATGATAACATTTGAAAACGGTGAATTTTCTATGACTAGCATTATAGATTCATCAGTTAAATTATCGGGTACATATACTTTTGATGGTTTAAATATAATCTTACAACCATTATCAATTTATGTAGATTATCCAAATGAAATTTCTTTAATCTATGGAGCTGATGTAGATGCGTAAAGTAACACTTATGATAGCGATGATTTCATTAGCGTTATCTATAAGTTTATCTTGTATTTATATTTTAGATTCACAAAAAGCACCAGATAAAATTTTTGATAAAACCATAACTAGTGTTGTAGAATTGAGAGCAACATCCGATGAGATAGAAGCATTTGGAACAGCTGTGATTATTTCTGATACAGAACTCATCACTAACTTTCATGTGATATCATATATGAATCAAGGTATATCAAATATACATAGTCTACTTGAAATTAGATTTGCTGACTGGAGTGATTATATGACAGTCAATCTAGTTAAGTATGATGAAACTAGAGATTTAGCACTATTATCCATGGAAGAAAAAAAAGGTGAAAGCATAAGTTTTTATAATGGTGATATTGTTGAGGGACAATCGGTGTTTTTATTAGGAAATGCTAATAACTTAGGCATAAGCATTACTTCTGGAATTGTTAGTAGAAGCAACGCCAATATAGAAAACAGTGCGATTGTGAATACATATATCCAAGCTGATGCTGCATCGGCAAGTGGAGTTAGTGGCGGCGCTCTAATTGATACAAATGGAAGGCTAATAGGAATTTTGACACTTAGAATATTAGACAAGGAAGGAACTCCAATATATGGATTTATCTTTGCTATTCCTATAAGTACAATCCTTGAATTTTTATCATTATAAACATACAGGTATGACCATTTAACAAGGCAAAATTGTCTTGTTTTTCTTAAGAAAAAAGCAACTCCGTCTGAAAATGAGTAAAACTCCGTTGGAAATAGAGTAAAACTCCGTAATGACAAGACAGGTTAATTATACCAAGTTGCTTTTAATAGTTTATTTCGGTTTGCTGTTAACTTCATTTCAATGTTGGATTTTTGTGTTTTTAGTTGATCCAATACTGCCGTTTCGAAATTTCCTTCCTTTAAGGCTTTTATATCAACCTAATAAATGATATAGTCCTATGTATAAATATCCATTTATAAAAACAGTTTAAAATACGATTAATCCAATATAAATTTGCCAGAAAAAATATATCAAAAAACAAGAAGAATTTCTGAATGAGGATTAATTTCTACACGATTTACCAGTGATTTTAAACGATTACTCTAAAAATTTACATAATTTCGGATAGATGATTCTCAAAAAACCGATACCATGTTGACAATTCAATATTGGTTTGATATTATGAAAACAAAAGTGACATAATATGACGCATAGGGGGAATGGAATGAATGATTATAATACATATGAATTAATAAACCATACAATCTATGTTAGTCAGATTAATGGTAACCAGATCATGATTCCTGATAGCAGATATATCACAAATCAGGATTTAAAAAGGATTTTCCATAAAAATCATATGGATGAAGAGATACACACTCAACCAGAATACAAGAAAGAATTATTCAAAACAATATAGATAAGCCTACATGCATCAAGTCAATGTAATATGAAATGTAAATATTGCTTCATGCAAGATAGAGCTGATGTGAATATAACAATCGATGAAGCTAAACGTTTTATCGATTTTATTATTAGAGTTTCCTAAAGCAGGGAAACTCATAGTTGATCCAACAGGATCAGGCGAACCATTACTGAGAATGGATTTTATACTTGAACTGGCTAAATATTGTCATTTGAAGAGTAATGAAATATGCAAAGAAGTTCTTCCTATGTTAGTCACTAATGGAACATTACTTACTAAAGATAATGTAGATAAACTACAATCATCCGGATATATCTTCGGAATCAGTATTGATGGCTATCAGGAAATTCATGACGCCAACAGGGTTAATAAGAAACAAGAAGGAACATATAAACAAATCATCAAGAATGTTAAGAATATTAAACATAGAGAATACCTTGGTGTAGCTGTCACCCTGACAAATGAGAAGATGAATCTAGTCAAAGCTTTCAAGACATTATCCAAATATCTTACCACCATCAGTATCAAACCGGTAAGAAGCTTTGATCATAGTGTAGATGGTATCAATGAAGACAATATTGAAGATATTAAAAATCAATATAGTAAATTATATAAATATATATTAAGGAAGAGTTTGAAGGGTGAATTAAATCACTTAGGCGTCTAAATGGTGATGATTATTTTGGAAAATTTATAATAAGAGTAATCTTAAATCATAAAGTAAATGCTAGATGCGATGCCGGGGTAGGAAGATTTTCATTAACACCAAATAAGAAAATAATAGCTTGTCCTGGAGGGATTGGGATAAAAAAGCTTGAATTAGGAGAATTAAAAACTGGAATTAATAAAGATAAAATCAATAATGTTTAGAATACGCTAACAAGAAGAGAAAAATGCAAAAAATGTGAAGCAAGATTTGTTTGTGGTGGTGAATGCTTAATTGTTTCTTATAATAAAAACGGTAGAATTGATAGTTTTGATAAAGTCATGTGTGAACTAAAAAAACATTTGTTTGAATTAGCAATCAAATTTAAGTTTGAATTAATGTTACACAATGAAAAGCTGCTAGATGCAGTATATAAAGGGTGTCTAATTATAACTGATAGATTTAAAGGTGATGATGAACTACTAGAGACATTAAATAAATTAAATAACAAGTACACCTTTATGGAATTGAAACGAATAAAAGATGATGACTACAAGCAATATGAATTACTGAAAAATATTGATTAGGAGATGATTGTTTTGAAAAGAAAACTATTAATAATTTTTATATTATTTTTTGGGTTCTTTTTAGTTAGTTGTTCTAATGGTATCTCTAATGTAGTTGGAGGTCTAGATAGTTATGAATTTCCTGGCTATATTGAAATGCAACTAGATGAAGATGAATATGATATTTCTAAAACAATTTTGCTCCATATTAGTTATGGACATGATTATTCAGAAACATTTAATGCTAATAATGTGGTTTTAAAGCATACTATTTCAATTTATACCCTAGAGGGTAATTACATGGGAAACTTTGAAAACCCTAGTGAGTTTACCCAATTTTATGAAGTATCCTATGAAGGCTCTAACTTAGGATCAGATGAATATCGTTGTTACCCAAATTCATCATCACTGTTAGATGTTGAATTTAATAAGTCATTTGAATTAAATCTTGATATGAGTGAAGTTGATTATGATTATGGATTACTAGTTATGAAATTTACTGAAGTGTTTGTTAATTCTGAGGACATTGATGGTGAAATAGTAGAATATGATGATGTACATTATATTTATACTTTTTTATATTTCTTGAAAGATGAAACGATAATTCAATTTTCAAAAACTACATTTGCTAAATAGAAAAGAGAGAGAGTTATGAAATCTAAAAAAGTTTTTGTTTTAATATGCTTGTTTTTATTAGTTTTCACCTTGACTGCAGCAACCTCTGTTAATGCAAGTGGAATTAAGAAAGAAGAAGTTGAAAATATGATTAGTTCAGAATACTAAAACAAGCAGAAATATTTTCTAGTTATAAGGAAAAGGCATTTTCTATCAGGAAGATGCCCTTTTTTTGTTTTTCCAGTAGTTTATCTCAAAATCATGAATATCCAATGTGAATTCCTGTGATATTAAATTACGTATTTTATGAGCTAAAAAATCCTGAGAACTAATTTCTAAAGTGTTAATGCATAAATGGATTTCTTTATCCCTTTCTTCATTAAGCTCTAGTTTATTGAAATAATATGCCTTTAGGTAATATAGATGTGAGAGAAGATAGAAATGATGGTATTGAACAGATAACTTGGCACCGATAGTACATAATTCAATTGCTTGATCAAAATTATGATTTGACTCATGTATTTTTATCACTGTATATGAAACAATCAAATAAAAATCCAATGAATTTAAGTCATTAATTTCATAAGTTTTAAGTGTTTCAGATAGTTTCTTTATTACTAAAATATTATCAGATGCGTTTAATTCAGTTATTAAGTTTGCTAAAATAATCATTTCATAAAGAGATATGATTTCATATGTTATCAATTTATCAAAATGAATAAGCTCCTTCACAAGTTCCGTATAGTGTATTTTTGTAAGGTTATTTTTTTTATAATTGTAGAGAAGCACACAAAAGTTAAAAAATACTTGATTAGCTCTTTCTACAAACAATGTTTTTTCTAAATCTTCAATTTGAATATCCAATCCATCCAAATGATCACTCAATAACCTATTATATAAGTTTTGAATGGTCTTTTTTTCTTTGTTAGATGTCTCTAGAAAAAACTTTAGTACCTCTTCAATAGTCATGTCTAGTCTCCCTATGAGCGAAAAAAATATACCCGATGGCATATGAGATGATCCTGATAAATATTTTCTGTATTGTCTGACATCACAAATATCATTCACAAATTTTTCTTGGTTCCTATAACCTCTTGCAACGCGTAATCTTTCTAATATGATAATACCCCCATCTATTAACATAGTTCCTCCCCAGTATCAAGGATAAAATTGTCCTGTTTTGTTTGTATAGCAAAAGATACTCTAAAACCATACAAGAAAAGGGGGATATATGAAAAGAGTAGGCTTGTTTTGTTGATTTTATCTGCAGCAATGGCACTTTCATTGAGTGCTAGCGATAAGCCGGATAATTTAGAAATATCATCTGAAAGTCAGCTGATAACACTAGATGGAGATGGTTTAGGTGGAGCACCTATCAATGGTGTAGTAGAAGGATAAAAAATAAAATGTGTGCAAATTCTACATTTGATTTGTCTTTATGTATAGAGACATAAAAATTAGAAAGGGCAACATCAGGTGTACTACCTATCCAAAGGGGAAATCGTGTTGATTGAAGAAAATATCTTCAAGGGTTGGATAAAAACATCACGTCTGGTCATCATATGTATAAAGATGGAAATAGAAAGGATATTAAAAAAATATGAGTATTTAATGCTTATCATCATAAATCAATTAGGTGTAGGAAATTATGATCTTAGAGAAGATCTTAAACAAGAATTAAGAATGCACTTGTTTAGTCTATATAAAAAAGGAATTTTTGATTCAAATATCAATAACATTGATAATTATGTATTTATTGCTATGAAGAGAAAAGCAATTAATGTTTTAAAAAGTGAAAAAAGACAGCAATATGCATCATTAAATCAAAGAAATGATACCTCAGAAACAGAATATTTAAATTTACTTATTTACAATGAGGAAAACCATCAAAATATAGAGTTATTTGAAAATATTATAGCATATATGTCTCAAAATCTAAACGATGAAGAGCAAAATCTCATTAACCTTTATTTTTTTATGAATATGACATTTGATGAAATTGGTAAAAGTTTTAACGTATCAAGAGAAACAATCAGACGAAGAATCAACAAAGCAATAGCAAAGATAAGGAGGTGGTACAAATGACAGAAGAAACAGAGTTAAACAAAACAAACCAACTCAATGATTTTGAAAAAGATAAAATAAAAAGTCTAAATCAATTTTTCATGAAGAGTATTTCACATGGATTATTATTTGCCTTTATACTTTTTATCATTACAGTTGGTTTGTTGTTGTTTACAATTATTGCTACAGACATGGATTCATCGGTAAGAATCACGATTATTTCCATGGTAGCAACCTTTATTCTGACAAGTAGTAAAACATTGATGGATAGAACCATTGAAATTACGACATATACAATGAGATTACTTGGAGAAGAACAACGAGGATTCAACAAAAAAATCGGTATAGATGTTGAACCAGTTGAGTTTGAAGATTTGGCAGAAGAGCAAAAAGAATGAAATTTAAATAAGGAGTCGTTATTTTGAAACTAGAAAAAATAAAGGGTGAAACAAATCCCAAAATCATAAGAAAAATAACTAAATATTTAGTGGAAGGGAAGTTTCCAGATGAGCAAATATATGAAGAAAGTGATGCTTTTAAGGTCGAGGAAGACAAATTTAGAAAGTTTTTATTAAAAGATTTAAGTACGGACTCATTAAGAAATATTGCAGAAAGTTTAGAAGTTGAAATTGATGAATCATACAGCAAAAACATCATTTATGAATTATCGAAAATCAAAGATGCAGAAGCAGTTATATCATTTTTTGCGGATAAGTACATTAATCATAATTATGGAGAATATACGTTTATTTTATTAAAACTATGCACAAACTGGTGGTTGAATAAAAACAACTATAGCATGATTATTTTTTATCCTTCATATATGAGAGGAATAAATCAACTTATAGATGAAAAAGAAGATTTTAAATTAATAGAAAAAATGATTAAAAATTTTTACCAAGACACATTTTATAAGAACGAAAAACACATAGTTAGAACTGAGTTGGATATTAAACAAAAACTAACAAAATTAAAACCAGTATTAGAACACCAATTCAAAGTAAAACATGTTAAACTTTTCGGTTCATATGCAAAGAACAAGCAGACACAATTTAGTGACATTGATTTAATTGTTGAAACGTATGAGAATATTAATGAAAATGATTTGAAATCACTTGATGATTATTTATCGGCAATATTAGAAATAAAAGTTAATTCAGTGCTTGATGGTTCTTTTATTAAAGACAAAATCATTACTGAGGTGTTCTAATGCAAATATCTACAATAAATAATAAGGTTTTTTATAGGTTCGTTGAATTTACTAGTAGGTTTATCAGATATGAACTGTCTCATGAAGACTATAAATTGATTGCTTTGGATAAAAAAGAAGCTAATACAGTAATAGAAAAAAAGGTTAAAAGACTAGCAAACGCATTTGCTTATTTATTACATCAAAGTAGTCAAATCATAGATATTGAATTAATTCAAACCACATACTTCTTACTTACTAAAAAAAGAATAGGTCAAAAAAATAGTGAAAAAATACTAAAAAATATTTATTTAAGAATAGATGAATCTCCATATATACAAGCAAGTGGTGTTATTTTAATAATCAATAAAATTCAATTAAATAGGAAATTTGAATTCAGTTTGTTAATTGCTAATTATATCCTTGTGAAATCTGGTAAATTTCCAATTATTTTCCATGAATTAGATAGAAAAAACATAAGAGATCTAATAAAAAACGATGAAGATAAACATTTACTAGAAGTTATATATATGTATGAATTTCAAACTAGACATGGTATAGGATATGAAGAAAGCGATAGAAACGGTATAACATTAAAAGAAGTTATTGAAATTCTGAAAACAAATCAACAAGACATGATGAGACAATTTAAATTAAAACACTTGTTTATTTATGGCAGTTTAGCAAAAGGTAGTACGCATTATAGCAGTGATGTTGATTTGCTTGTGGATTTTGGTGATGAAATGATCAATTTTCACAAACAAGAATATATAAATGAAATACAAAAATATCTAAAAACAAGAATCAAAAACAAAATGGATATATTAGATTTTAGTTATTCACTAATGTATGCAGAAATAAAAGAAATGAATAATACAATAAAAATATTCTAAAGGAGAATAAAAATGATTAAACAAATAACGAATTTGAAAGGTACCACCATTTACATGAATAATATTGTTGATGGAAATGGTATTACATTGCTTAATTTAGATACATTTACCTTAAAAACAGGCAAAAAAATGCTAGTTAAATTTGATGGTATTGTACTAGCAAGTATTGCCAAAGTAGGCAGTGCAAAGTTTCTATTACCAGTTGAAGGTAATGGTACATTTGAAATTGAAGTATTTAAGAATACTAATGCGTATTCTGCAACATCTGTTAACTATACGAATGATCCAGACTATGATGATGCTATTCACTATCATTATGAAAAATTCACAATAGGTAAAAGTGGAGGATATCCGGAACTTAAAATGATAGAGATGGATTTAACAGCACTATTTGCACAATGGAAAAATGAAGGTACAACTAATTTATCATTTACTATTGTTTGTACATCTACAGCAACACTAACAGCTTATGGATACACGAATAATGTGCTGGAAGGTAGAAAATTATTTTCATTGTCATATGCTAATACAAATACATTTTCAAATGCTTATGATTATGTAACAGATGAAGTATCTTTTGGAGGAAAATCTTTTGTCAACACATTTACAGGACGATTGGCTCATCAATTTGATGTTTTTCAAACAGATTCAAAAAAATTACCGATTAAATTTTCATTAAATTATATTGAAAGATTAACTGGAGTAACTATGAAGAATAGTTTACTAGGTAATTGGAGAACTAATTTTGATTTTGGATTTAAATTTGAAACAGACACAATTACTATTGCATCACCTGAAGGTGGAATTGCATATTTTGAGAAAACGTTAAGAGAAGATGCAGCTAGGTTTGGTATATATATAGGTACGAAAACACATTGTTTTATTAATTTTATTGATAATTCATATATTGTATTACACGTCTATCAAAATGGATATCAAACTTATAAAATGTATGATGCTACTGGTAACATTTATCTATTTAATAGTAATAAACAATTACTAAGTATCACAAAAGAAGATGGGAATTCTATATCATTTGGTTATGATTCATCATTTAAAGTGACATCAATTTCTTCAGATGATGGATATTTGGTTACATTAAGCTATGATGGAACAAAAGTGAGATATGTCAATTTTATTGAAGAAGATAAACGAATTAAACTTTCATATTCTAGTTATGGTATTGAACAAGTTATATTACAACAATTAAAGAGAACAGTATCGTATACAGGAACAGTAATTACATACTCAGATTTAGTTAGCACAACTTTTGAACATTCAGCATATCTATTAACGCGAGTTAATAATAATACAACGTTAGAAGGTTTATATTTTGAATATAGCGGTTCTAAGGTTATTAAATTATCTAATACAATTAAAGATGGTTTTACATATTTAATTGATGGCTATAGAACTCTAAACTATTATTCTACATACACGAAAGTGTCTGATCATGATAATAATACACAATACACTGTTCATGATAATTTTGGCATGTTATTACAATCTATTGATAAATATGGCAATTCAGAAAGTAAGAAATATCAATCCGTTGGTATGGATGGCATTGCAAGAAGAGCGTCCGATAATAGTGGGTGGATTCCAAATAGTAAAAGTTCTATTATTGATTCAAGTTTCGAACTTGTAGAATTCGAAGGATTATCAACAAGTTCATTAGGTTGGAAATCAAGCTCAACTAGTGAGTATGTTCAATCATGCAATGATTCAGTTAGAGGAAAATATGCATTAAAGATCAAAGGAGGTAATAATGCCCAAGTTTACCAAATATTGAAATCAGTGCCGAGTATATCATTTGGAATATCATTTTTAGCAAAAACTTTAAATTTTGTTGGTTCAGCTGAAGCTAAAATTAGTATAACTTATAAGCAAAAAATTGAAGTGTCTCTCTTTGATGTTTTAGTGAATGGTGCGCATTATGATATTAAAGAAGGAAACACATATTATATTCTAGTTCCAACAAGCATTGTAAGGACTGTAACAATTGGTGATACAAATGGTAAATGGCTACCTTTTGAAATTGCGAATATTGCGTATAATCATTTTTATTCCTTATTGTCAGCTACTTTATATATTAGAGGTATACATACAAGTGGAGATTTAATTGTTGATGCTATGAAATTAAGTAGTGAAGAACTTATTGGAAGTCAAAATATGTTAATTGCTACAGATATGGAAACAAGCAGTGGTGTGCCTGGTGGATTTACTAAGAGTTCAAATTGTACAAGTTCAGATATGATTGTTTCAGCAACTGAATCATATCCATATTCTAAAATTATTGGAAGTAAAAGATTTAGATTTACTAGTGCTATTGGTACCATAAAATCTATTGAAAGAAACATACAATTAAAAGGCTCCAGTGGTGAAACTTTGACATTTTCATTCTGGGGAAAATCTATTTTTAATAATGGTTCTAAATTAAATGGAGCAATTATTTTTAGGAAGGGAAATGAAATAGTTCAAAAAGTAGAGATTGCAGCTGATAATGCAATTAATAATTGGCAACTTGTTTCAACATCAGTAGTTACAAAAAGACCATATGATAATGTGAGTTTGATGATTGAATATACAGGGGTTAATGAATGTTTAGTAGATTCAATTGGCCTATATAGAGATGCCTTTGGTTCACAATACAAATACAATGAAAAAGGAAATTTATTAGAAGAAGCCGATAATGCATCAAGTAAAAACTATAAGTCTGATGGATCAAAAATCGTAGAAAGTAATGATGAATCTGGAGAACAATATAAATATATCTATAATAATCATGGTAAAGTTTCTAAAGTCATCGATACTAAAGGAAATTCAATTGATTTATCATATGATGAAAATGACAACAGAACAAAATCAAAAATTAATAATAATAATGAAACTTTAGAATTATCTAATACTTTTAATGCTGATAATCAAGTTCTAACAACTACTGATGAATTAAATCATGTAACTTCATTCACCTACGATTCATTAAAGAGATTACGAACAAGAACTGAAGCAAACGGTTTAGTGACTACTAATTCATATGATGAACTTAATAATTTAATTGCTATTGTAAAGTCTAAATCAGGAGATACAATAAGTGCAAGTTATCAATATTATGATAACAACTTACTACAAAAAATCACTTGTGATAACGGAACGGCTTATGAGTTTTATTATGATGATTTTGGTAGAGTTGAAGAAATCACTTTAAATGGAACATCATTTGTTTCATATGAGTATGGACTTCAAAGTAATGGTATTGTTTTGGATAATATCACTAAGCAAACTATTGGATCAGATATTTATACATTCTCATATGATGCGAAACGTAGATTAAGCCAAGTGAAATTGAATGGCAATTCGATGGCGACGTACGAATATGATAGTGACTCAAACATATATAAAAAATCGTTTGGTGCGAATACAAGTTATTTTGATTATGATACTGAAGGTAAATTGATTAGAGAAACAAGAAATAGTGGAGATTCATTAAGTTATGATTATGATAACTTAGGTCAATTACAAAAAGCTATTTATGACATTAATGAAATGAAGCGTACATATGATTTTGAGTATTTAAATGAATATAATGAATATAATGCAGAGAATGTGAAAACAAGGGTTGATAAAGCATTTAACGATGACATTGTGGATTATAATGCACTAACTTCAGGTTTACATGGTGTAAGAGTAGATAGTGCATGGGGTAGTAAGGTAACTTATAATGATAAAAAGGTATTTAGTTTGAATAAAAAGACTTCTAAAATCATTTATTCTCTAGATACGATCAATTCTTCAAGAATTGTTAATAATACTGGTGGTAACTTTGATAGAGCTCAATGGAATAGTCAATTTGAAGACAGTAAGACCATGTTTGGTTGGTTTAGATTTACTGAAACAATTCCAACTTCATATAAAAGGATATTTGGTTTTGGAGATGAAAGTGAAGATAAATATTATGTAGCAATGTATAAGTATGGTTCATTTTTCAGATTTAGACTATATTCAGGAACAACCTCGATTGTTACAAAACAGATTTTAGCAACAACAGATTTAATTTTTATTGGTCTTAGATTATACAGAAGTGGTGTAAATCAAACATCTTATGTTTTTACAGTTAATCAAACAAGTTCATCAAGTACCATTTCATCTGGTGTATATGTATCTAAGTTATCTAAACTTGTATTAGGTGATAGAACAGTTACATCAGGATCTATGGAATCTAATCCATTTATTGAAGATATAGCATTGATTTCAATTGGCGCATATCCATATACTAATGATGTTTTTCAAGCTATTCAAAACCAAGAATCAAGATTTCAAAACATGAATATAAAACAAAAAACAGGGGTAAGTTTTGTAAATCAAAATACTTATGAAGATTTTGAAGTGGTAAGTTTAAATGGCACATTTAAATCAACAAAAGGAAGAATGCCTTCAGATTATGAATATATTGATGGTACATTCAAATTAGACAAAACTAAATTATTCAAATATGATGAATCGCTAGAGCGACATGTTTATGGATCGTACCCTTCAGCACAAGGATTTGGGCTGGTAAAAGGATTACTTGCATATGAACACGATTTAACAAATTACGGTGTAGTTGCAATCAATTTTAAGATGGAAGGCACATCATCTATCAATAGGACAATCTTTGACTTTAGAAATGATACAATATCAAAACTAAAAATCTACAGAAATTCTGCTGGCAACGCTTCATTGGTAGTTGATGGAACAACACACTACACGGATTTACCAATAGCAATTAATCAATGGAACAGAATTTTAGTGACTTTTGCATATCAAGGTTCTTCATCACAAATTAAAGTATACTTAAATGACTATTCTATCAATAGAACAATAACAGCAACAGCTGATGTCACAAATACAAAACTGATTGTTGGATCAAGTTTACTTAATGATGGCACGCCGATTGAACATTTAGATGGTGTTCTTGAAATGTTAGCAACTAAACAAACTTACTGGAGCGGTAATTCCACAGGTATTAATAGAGTTGTGAAAGGCGAACAACAACTAAGCGTTAAAACTGAAATCGATCTCATGGGTAGAAGTTATAAAGACATTATTGATACTGGTATTCCTGAAGTCAATCTTCAAACAACTAAACAACTTGTCAGTCAATATGGCTATAAAGAAAATGGTTTAGATGATCAAGGTCTAACGAAAACTAGTCTTCAAGTATCAAATGTTCAAGGGTTTGATGGCTATAATAAAGAATATGCATATGATTCAATGGGAAATATTGAAAAAATCACTATCAAAGATGACAATGATATCCCTGTTGATGAATATGAGTACATATATGATAAATTGTCTAGATTAAAAGAAGAATATAATCTAAACTTGAATCAAACAATTGTCTATAGTTATGGATTCAATAATAACATTAGTGCTGTAACTTACTATCAAGGTAGAAAAGTATCTCTGTTAAAAACAGAAACATATCATT
The DNA here is from genome assembly GCA_965140505.1 of Acholeplasmataceae bacterium. Taxonomy (GTDB): domain Bacteria; phylum Bacillota_I; class Bacilli_A; order Acholeplasmatales; family Acholeplasmataceae; genus WOFB19. The sequence continues at coordinate 633,859 of OZ223250.1, read as the reverse complement.
ATAACGGTATATACAAAGATCAACTAGATAGTATTAGTACAGAAGAATCTGGTGTTACAACTACAAAAGCAATTAATTACAATACGAATAATTTACCTAACAACTTTTTAGGAAATACACTTGGTTGGCAAGGACGTAGATTGACATCGATTAATGGTGATATGATTGAATATCAATATAACGATGCAGGTATAAGAACATCAAAAGAAGTCAATGAAGTCATTACAAAATATCATTTGATTGGCGATAAAGTTGGAGCTTTAACTAAAGGATCAAGTAAACTATTCTTCCATTATAATGAGAGAGATATGCTCGTAGGATTAGAGTATGACAAGGAGAACTATTTCTATAGTAGAGATTTAACTGGAAATATTACATCTATTGTTGATAAGAATGGTAGCATCATGGTAGAATATAAATATGATGCTTGGGGCAAATGGTTAAATCAACTAACTGCTGCAAAAACACCAATTGGGGAAACATTACTTTCACTTAATCCATTCCTTTATAAAGGATATATTTATGATCTAGAAAGTGGATTCTATTATCTAAAGAGCAGATATTACTCACCTGAAGTTAGAAGATTTATTTCAGTTGATACAGAGATTGGTGATGTAGGTAACTTAGAGAACTATAACCTTTTTGCATATTGTAATAATAATCCGGTTATTGGTTATGACCCAATGGGTAACTGGAATTGGGGTACTTTTTGGAGAGGTGTAGGATTAGTTGCAACAGGAGTCGTTGCTGTTGTCGTCGCAGTAGGAACGTTTGGTGCAGGAACTCCGTTAGCAATTGGACTCGTAGCAGCAGTGACTGTTACAGCAGGTACTTTGACAACAATAAATGGAGTGGCAACAATAATTGAGGCAGGGACAGATTATAACATTATTAGAGATGAAGTCTTTAATAAAGCACTTGGACTAAGTGATGAAGCATATTATAAATATGAACAAATTACAGAAACTATTGCTATTATTGGTACAATGATTTGTGGAGCTTATCGTTCATCAGGTAGAGGAAAGGCTGCAAAAAAGGCAAGAGAAAAATTAGGAAAAGATTATAATAAAGTTGGTAAAAACCGTTGGATGTCTAAAGATGGCACAAAGCAGATGAGGTTTGATACTTCTAAGCATATGTATAAGGGAAAACGTACAAAATTTCATTTTAATATTGATTATTTTAAAAATAATAGTACAAAAATAAAAGAGAAAATACATATTTTTTATGATTGGATTAGAATGTGGATAGAGTAAGGAGATAATATGAATAATATAGAATTTTCGGAATATTTTATGAGTATATTTTGTAGAAATATTAATAAAAAAGATTTAAAAAAATACAAAATAGGATATAAAGATGGATATTTATTATGGAATGTTTTTGGGCATAAATTATACCCTTGTTTGGAGGGGGATCAAGCGAAAAAAAATTTTGATTCTGTAAATAAACAAGGATCATCTGAAATTCATTTATACTGGACAAATGACTCTTCAAATTTGATACCGTTACAATTAGAGCACAATTCGTCAAAAAAAATTGAGTCAGAAGGATTAACGGAATTTTATGTGGTTGGAGGAAATTTTGAATGGATATATGTTGTGACACACGAGATGGATGCTGCAGGACCTTATTTTGCAAAGAAAACAGATTAACAATAGTGTGTTAAAGCAGAAGAGTTTCATAATGAAATCACACTTTAAATAAATGTACATCAGATAAGTAAAGGGTTTTTAAAAAACGGTGTGGTAAACACCAAAAAGACCTTTCCGAAATTAAGTGGTTTACTGCCAAATAATTGAAAGTGTATCAACTACCACCTAATATTTTATACATCTACATAACAGATAACATATAGATCATGTATGTTATCTTTTTTATGTAAATTATTCATAAACATAAGTATAACTATCATATATGAAATAACAATGATACAATATCAGTATGATAATTGAGTGATTTTAATTATTTATAAATAAGCAAGCAATACTTGATAACTTAATAAATGGAGTTGGTAGAACGGACAGCGATAAATTATTAAAATAATACGTGGTTTTTATGGATTAAGGAAGGAAAATATTAGAATTAAGAATTGCGAATGATTTTAAACAACGATTAAGAATTTTGTTCGTTTTGAATTTGAACTGAATGAGTTTAAATTGTCTTATGAGGAAAAGGAAATATCGTTACAACTGAGATAAATGGAGAGAAGCAAAATATTTCATTAGGAAAAAGAGTAAAACTATATGCTACAAATAGAGGATACAGTGTTAATATGCAAGATCAAAAATATATTTAGATTTTAAGGAAGTAATGTTTCATTTTAGATGAGAATATAATGAATAATTCATAAAAAGGGAGTTATAAGGGGAGAGAACAAGTGATAGCTTTAATAAAGAATAATGGAACGGAGTACCATTCTCTTGTTTTGGCGATATACTCAAATGGATGGAAATCTAAAGTTCTAGTTTTTAATAACGATAAATCAAAAGTGATGTTCCAAAATTATTGGGGTGGAAAAGGCAATAAAAAAAGAGGTATTTATTCAATTATATTATTTTTAATTGAAGAGATTTTAAGGAGATCAAACGAATATGAATGATAAAATTATTAAAGCAATAAATGAAAAAAAGTAATTGAAATTTGTGTAAGATTTAGCACTGGTGGGGATAGAGTTATTGAACCATTATTACACGATGATAGTTATTTGTATTTCAACACATTTAATCCTGAACTGATACCCAAAAGTTGTACTTTGATATAATAGAAGTATATGCTGGAGGTATAAGATGAAAGATAAAAAGAAAAAGAACAGATTATGGAGCGGTAAACTTATTATATTCTATTTTACTTAAAATCCCGCCAACAGACATCGCATAAATGGGCTAAATGGGTAGTGATTGGTGTAGCAGTGATAGCAGTTGTTGCAATCGCAGTTGTTGCTCCGGTTGCAGCACCTGTTTTAATCAGTGCAACAATTGGGGCTGTTTCAAGTGCAGCAACCTCAGTCGCTGGTCAATTACTTACAACAGGAGAATTTAATTGAGATCAGTTTGTATTTGATGTTGCTATTGGAACTGTTTTAGGTGCATTTGGTGGCTCTGCAATAGGTCCAATTGGAATGAAGTTTACTCAAGGAACAGCAGGTGTAATATCAAGTGTTGGATCAGATCTGATTGCAGGTAGAGACATAGATGTAAAGAGTGCTATAGTTTCTGGTACAATTGGTGCTTTTATGGGATTAGCAAGTAAAGGAACGCAATTTAAAAAAGGTGGCTCAGTGCAATCTATTAGAGGCACACTGAAAAATACTAGCAGCAGAGAAGGATCATGGGAAAAAGGATTAACAACTATTTTTAAAAATAGACTCAAAGATGCAAAAAGTATTTTGAGTAAAAATGCTATAAAAGAAATTGGAAGTGGGGCAGGTGTTGAGATTGTGTTTGACTTTATTGAAGAGTTCACAAAAATAATTATTTCAGCAGCTGAAGTTTCTTAAAGGAGGAATATAAAATGACCACAGAACAAATAATAGGTATTATTAGTATTGTAGTAGTAACAATTTTAGTTAAATATTTTTGGCAATATACCAAAAAGAAAGTTAAAAAAGATATTGATTCCAATGTGATTAAACAACCTTCAACGTATTTATTTGTTGGTATACTGATGATTGTAGGATTTACTGTTATACTTGGGGTTTTATTAATTGCATCAGATGTTTTTCATGGTAATGATACAGTAGCAGCAATTATATTCTTTTCTATATTATTTATGTTTAGTTTTTTGATTTTATTATTTGCCTTAAACTGGAAACTTGAGTTACATGATAGTTATTGTACTCATACTAATTTATTTGGAAAGAAAAAGGAATATTTATATCAGGATCTAAAAGTTATAGATGTTTCTTCGGGATTTAGTGTATATCATAATAAACGTAGAGTTTTTGATATTTCGATATTTCAAGATAACTGGAAAGCATTTCCAAATGAATATAAGAAGCACAGCAAAATCATAATGAAGTAACCAAAAATTACTTCAGTTAATAGATTTTTGATTAACATAATCATATATCTAAAATTTAAAAGAAGAGTTTATCATTTCAAAGGGTAAACTCTTTTCTACTTCAATAAAAGCAACTCCGTTGGAAATAGAGTGAAACTCCGTAATGACAAGACAGGTTTATTATGCTAAGTTGCTTTTTATCGTTTAACGGCTTAATTAAGACGTTTTAAATGATTTTATACAAAGCAACTTTTGGTATTTTTTAGGGTAAATTTAGTGAATTTTCATTGATTTTACTCTTTTTTTATACTCTGATATGGGATAATTTTCCACTGCTACGAAAAAGTGGGACACAGTCCCCCTCCCTTTCAAAGAATAATGTAGTATAATAACACGAAGGAGTTAATAATGTGGTAAATCAGTACAATTTAGACTTTAAACTTAGAATAGTAAAGATGATATTGAATGAAGATATATCAAAACATCAGATAGAAAGAACATATAGTGTAGCTAGAAAGACTCAAAGAGAATGGGTACGTAAATATCAAGAAGAGGATATTCAAGTGAAGAGGCAAAATACGTAAAAAAAAAACAGATCATGAATTATGAGTATACTTTAGTTCACAGATTTAGAATCAAGTATTACATAAAAGATCTATGTGAGTATATGGGGATATACTCTAGAGCGCGTAGAAAAGCGTTTAGGAGAACAAAAGGAGTATCAGATAATATTAATGGTGATTGGTCTACAACAAGACCATTTGACAGAGTATGTAGCGATACAACAATGCTTAAACACGATGGAAAGAAATATGATTAGAACATTCATATTTATGTCTATAATAATGAGATAGTAGGAAACGATTTAGCTAACTACAATCACGGGAATGGCGTGATGAACACACCATATTAAAGGAAGAGTATATTCATCTGTGAAGTTCGAAAAAGCACATAAAGATTATCCAATAACAAGATCAATGTCACGCGCTGGGACACCAACAGATAACCCAGTAATTGAATCATTAATAGGATGGATTAAAGGTGAATTAAAACAATATATGAAACTACATGACTTTACAGATATTCATAAAGCTATAGAACTTTATGTCCATTACTTCAATAATCATAGATTAGCATATCGTCTTGATTATGTAACACCAATTGAATATAGAATGATAAACGGATTTATTTAAACAAGATAAAATGATACAATAATAGCAACAAAGGAAAGTTGCATGTCGCTATTTTTATATCTAGGTAGGTACCTATGTGTCCTAGAAAATCATAGCAGTGCAAAATGAATAGAATATTTTATAAGGTACTTAAATCAGAAGGCTTGTTTTATTACGATTGATATAAAAACAGTAATATGATTGAAGTTGAAGTTATTGCGAGAGAACTTAAGAAGAAATGAAATGAAGGTTTTACATATGAGAAAATTCAAATATCCACACTCAAAGAGAATAAGGAGAAAACTGCTAAGAAATAGAATTGATCTTTTGAATCCTGAGGCAAAAAAAAGGTATAAATCTAATCGACTTTTTTTTACGGTTTTTGGTATGCTTTTTTGGGCTATGATGATAATTTTTCTTGTTTTAATGATTTTTATTGAGCAATTAATTGAACCAGTAATTGGCAGAACATCATTCATAATTTTAGTTATCTTTTGCTCTTTGTTACTTCCAGCTATAATTTTAATATATCCATTTATTAAGTTAGAAAAAAAATATCCTCGACAAGAACTCGAAGAAATTCCAAGGGAAATCATTACCGAGTGTAATTCTTCCTTGTTTAAGTTTTACAAGATACCTGACGACTATGTAATTACAAAATGTTACAATAGTTCAAATCAAAGGCTAAAAAATAAGGACTTATTGCTTCATATATATAAGGATAAGTTGAGAATCGTTAATGATTTTACTACTACAATTAGAGATTTTGGTTGCTATGAATTTGATATGATAGAAATGGAAATTGACTATGGTAAAATAGGTGACTTAACAACAACCGAGATACGATCAAAAAAATGATATTGTCTTTAGGGAAAAAAGCAAAGCCATTTATTACAAAAAGAGGAGGAAGTAACAATGTTTAACTTTTTAAAGAAAAAGAATAATGATGAAGAATTGATGAAAGTACGAGAAGAAGAAAAAAACAAATTTAGAAAAAAACTTGAAATTAACAGAGCTAAAAATGCCACGTTTGAGGCGATGTATATCTTGTTTAATGACCTAGATATTGAAATTGTAGACTTAATGAGAAGGTATAATCTCTATATTGACTTCGATTTTGTTGATGAAGATCAATATTATGAGGTAATGGTACAAACTACAAATGGTGGTAAAAAAGGTATGTATACAACTGTAGGTACTGAGCAAGGTAAAAATATAATGACACTCGATAGTACAGGAGATACAATTTCAACAGATGGATTGACTTCGCGAGATATTATTTCTAAAGTGATTAATGAAATAAAATTGTTTTATAACAAATAAGCAATTCGTGGAGGATATTTAAAGCATGATATGGATTGATAAAAAAGGCTACAAAGATACTTATCTAGTTATGACTAAGCAAAAGGTAATTGAGCAGACATTTCTCGAATTAAAGAAGTTTGCAGAAGAAAAGTATGGAATCAAAATCTACAACGTATACTTACAGAAAATCGAACGCTTATTTAATAAACCATTGAAAAATACTGCTAAATATGGAAAAAAATATCAACTGACTTTCCAAGTTGCAACTATGCAAGATAGAGAGCTAATGCAAGATAAAGTTGATGTTGATTTACATTTGGAAGGATATTCGCATGCCTTTAAGATGGTACATAATAAAAACAAGCAAAATGAAATTATAGATGAGTTTTACCGATTAGCTAAGAAACATAACTATCCAATTAAAGTCAATAGAGACAAGGTATGGGTCGATTATTATTACTGGTTTTCAAGTGATTTTATGAGATTAATAGTTGAAAAAGTGCTTAAAGATATCCAGAAGAACATGCATCTTAATTATAACAACATAAATATTTGGAAAATTGATAGAAGTGGTTTTGGTATATATATCTTTTATGATACTGAGATAAATAAAGAAATATATGATAATGATGGTACTACATTAAAAATAAAAGAATTTGTGTTGAATGAAGTTAAGAAATTGGATGAATTTAATTATTATGATGAAAACTACATTGTTTTTGACACAAAAGAGAAAATAGATAATAAATATAAAGGCAATTTGTTCATATATTATAGAAGTTAATGTGATTATATTCATGTACATTTGTCAATTGGAGGTCTTTATGGAAGGCTTAATTATTAGAAAAGCTACAGTCAAAGATGCTGATGGAAAAGGATATGTTCATTATCAAAGCTGGATTGAAACTTACACCGGTCTTTTTCCTGATGAGGTTATGGAAAGATTATCGTTAGAAAAGAACATACTATTAGCAAAAGATCATCCAGAGAACACATATGTAGCCATTGTAGATGATAAGATTATTGGATTCAGCTGTTATCTTGAATCGCGAGATGAAGATCTTAAAGATACAGGTGAAATCATTGCTATATACATATTAAAGGAATATCAACGTCATGGAATAGGTAAGAAACTAATGGAGGTTTGTTATAAGGAATTAAGTAAATATTCAAAACTATCACTATGGGTACTTGGAAGTAATAAGAAATCGGTAGGTTTTTACGAAAGACAAGGATTTATTGCTGATGGAAAAACAAAGGTGCTTCATGGAAAAGAAGTCATCAGGATGATAAAGGAGATAATTAAATGATTGCATTAATAAAGAATAATGGCAGAGAGTACCATTCTCCTGTTTTGGCAATATACTCAAACGGATGGAAATCTAAAGTGCTAGTTTTTAATAACGATAAGTCTAATATTGTTTTTCAAAGTTATTGGGTTGGAAGAGGATCCAAGAAGATTAGGAGTGTATATATATTAAATTCATCTAAAATGGGGTGGACAACAATTGATAAATATAGCGGGATCGGAAAAATAATTAATAATTCAGATTATTTTAAACGACTTAGAAAAGGTAAAAATTTAGATGATTTAATTCAAATTGCAAAATTAGAGTTAGAAAAAATGGTGATACAAGAGTGGATGCCAATCGAAAATGAAACAGATGTTGAGTCATTTAATGATTTGACATTTGGCTTACACGATGCATTTATAATAAGTATTGAAACTCATGATGAATTTACAGCTGTAATTTATGATACAACTTGGGCATGTCAGATACTAGTTAAATTTTATGGTATTCAAAAAAATAATTTAATTGATAGCGGACCAAATTATTGCTCATCACATATCGATTTCATTGGTGATAAGATTATTTTTAAAGCAGATTTATGTTGGGATGATGGTATTACAGAATCGCCTGAATTGATTTGTGATAAAATTGAGTATAAACTGCTTAAAACAGAGTAGAGGCGAGATAAAACAATGAAAACATTAGAGAAAAAAACAAAAATAATGTGTTTCGTGGGAAAAGCAAGGTCTTAAAATACATAAAAAGTAGTAATCAAAATATATATCAAATAGAATTATTAAATATGTATGTTGAAGGGAAATTGGAAGAAACTTTGAAGAAATATGATTTTGATGAAATTGAAGTTTTTGTAGATGGAAATAATAAAATAGGATTAGATTTACAAATAAGTTTAAGAAAGAAGAGTAAAACCTTTGGAATTGATTTTTTGAGTGAATATTATGAAACTTGTTTATATATAACTGGTTGCACACCTAAAGATATAGAAAGTTCAATAGTCAAATCTGATTATAACGATTTTAATCTGGATGCTCTTTTGACAGAAACTTGGAATAGGTTATGTTAAAACAAGTTGTGATCTTAATCTAGAATTTCAGAAGATATATGGTTCAAAAAAGCAACTCCATACGAAAAAAAACAAGACTTCGTTGGAAATAGAGTAAAACTCCATAATAACAAGACAGGTTGATTATATCAAGTCGCCTTTTATAGTTTAACGGCTTAAGACGTTTCAAACGATTTTATACAAAGTAAGTTTTGTGCTTTTAGCGAAAATTAGTGATCCTTTTATTTGTTTAATGATATTGAAACCACAATGATTACTTTGTTTATAGCTTAGATTATTTAATAACAGTAGAGTACTAAATCTTAAAGGAATTAAGTTGATCTATGGTAAAATATAAGAGGCAAAGAAAGCTTCTAATTAATCTATTTATTACATTATACAACTAGTCTTACCTAAATTTATACATCATATTGTAGGAAGGGGAATAATGAATGAAATATTTAGGGTCGTGTCTTTGTGGAAGTGTATCATTTGAAATTGAAGGCGATTTTGAACATTTTTATCTATGTCATTGCGAAAAATGTCGTAAAGATACAGGCTCAGCACATGCAGCAAACCTGTTTTCTTCTAAAGCTAAATTAAAATGGTTGGCAGGAAAAGATAAGGTGAGAACATACAATCACCTTAATGAAGGACATGTCAAAAGCTTTTGCGAGATTTGCGGATCAGCTTTACCAAATCTTCAGATGAATGGAGAATTACTTTTAGTGCCTGCAGGAAGTTTAGACTCTCATATTAATATCAAGCCACAGGGACATATCTTTTATGAAAGCAGGGCTGTTTGGGATCAAGACCTTGAGAAAGTGAAAAAATATAAAAATTATCCTAATGAAGATTGATTTACGAGTCTCATAACTGTATTTGTATTTTACTGATTACCAGAAACTGTATTTTGATACAGTATAAACACGATGCATTTTTATTTTTTTGTAACTGTCTAATGATGGATGAAACCAAAGACTAACAGCCTTTTTAAGGTTGTTTTTTTATAGCAAGGTGGCAGTCGGATACTTTAATAAATTAAAACTTTCTAGAGGGTTACATATATATTTTTTAATAAGTGGTGAAAAGATTAATTGACTTTTACGCATCTAGGGGCGAATGCCAATTATGAATTATAATCTAGCAATTTTGTAAATGATGAAGAAGGGACGAACGAATATGGATTCGTAGTGTCAGTGATGTGTGTTGATTAAAAACTAAAAAATATTTAACAGGGATTAGTTTTATCATTTATTGAAAAAAGAAGATTTAGTTTTTTAGAAAAGGATATTTATACTACTATCAATACTTATACTAAATATACTAAAGAATAATAAAATCTTCCATTCACTGGAAGCATTTGTTTCTCACTATTTAATGCGAATGGTTTGCAATTAGACAAAAGCGTGCTATAATCTAATTGCAAACTATTCGCAAAAGGAGATATTAGAAAATGAAGAAACTTGTTTTATTATTAGTCTTACCAGTATTACTCATTAGCCTTATGGCATGTCAGGGTGGAAAAGATGATGAAGGTATTAATGTTGTTGTTTCGATTGTACCACAACAAACTTTTGTAAAAGCTGTTGGTGGAGATCTAGTGAATGTCACATTAATGATTCCTGCTGGTTCAAGCCCAGCGACTTATGAACCATCCGTTCAAGAAATGCAAAATCTTGCGCAAGCAGATGTTTATTTTGCAATTGGTGTTCCAACTGAAAATGCAAACATTATTGATCAAGTGAATGCTGAAACAACTGAGCTTGTTAAGTTAAATGATGAGGTAGTAAAAGCATATGATGAGAGAACTCTAAATGGTGGTAGAGATCCACATATCTGGTTATCAGTTAAACGCGTGATTAAAATGATTGAAGTTATTCGTGATACGTTCATCAGTCTTGATAGTGATCATGCATCAATTTATACAAAAAATGCTTCATCATATATTGAAGAGTTAGAATCTCTAGATACATATATTGAGAGCGCAGTATCAACCATGACTTATAGGGGTTTTATTGTTTATCATCCTGCATTCGGATATTTCGCAGATGATTATGAACTTTCCATGTATGCGCTTGAAAATGATGGTCAAGAAGCATCAGCACAAACTTTAGCTAACATGATTACATTCGCTCAAGAAAATGATATTAGGACAGTGTTCTACCAATCTGAGTTTTCAAGTACACAAGCAATTGCACTTGCAGAAGAAATAAATGGTAAGGCTGTTCAATTAGCACCATTATCAGCTGATTATGTAAATAATATGAGATCAATGATTGATGCGATTATAGCAGCAAACCAAAACTAAAAACATGGGAAAGGATGTTCTAAGAATTACAGATTTGAAAGTTTATCATGAAGATAAGTTGATACTTGACAGTATTAATCTCAATGTCAAATCTCACGAGTTTTTATTGATAATAGGTCCAAATGGCGGAGGAAAAACAACGTTATTGAGAGCAATTTTGGGCCAAAAGCGATATGATGGTAATATTTTTATATTTGATGAAGCATTAGACAAAAATTTCAATAAAAAAATAGGATATGTGCCTCAGATCAGTCAATTAAAAAAGTCATTTCCAATGAGTGTTTTTGAAGTTGTTAGACTATCATTTTTGCCTAAAAGAATTAGGCCTTTTTATCAGTTTAGTGAAGAGCAAAATCAGGAGACTCATCAAATGCTCAAACAACTCAATTTACATCATTTGAAGGATCGATTATTGAGTGAATTATCTGGTGGAGAATTTCAAAAAGTCCTAATTGCAAGAGCGTTATTATTAAAACCTGAACTTTTACTGCTCGATGAGCCTACTGCAAATATAGACGTAGAAACCAGTGAAGAAATATATCATATATTAGGTACTTTAAAAAAAGATTTATCCATTGTTATGGTTTCTCATGATTACTCAAATGTTAAACCATATGTCAATCGTGTAATTTACATAAATCAATCCTCCAGAATCATTGATATGTCAAAAGAAAATGATATTATATCAAGCGATACTCGAGGTACATGCATATGATAGAAGCAGTCTTTAATTTTAGATTTTTACAATATGCACTATTAGCGAGTTTGATGATTAGTATCATTGTTGCTCTCATTGGACCTATTATTGTTGAGAAAAATATGGTCATGTTGACTGGTGGTGTTGCTCATACTTCCTATGGTGGTGTTGGATTATCTTATTTTTTAGGTATTGAACCAATGGTTGGTGCGATCTTTTTTGCTATAAGTTCTGCATTGGGTATTGGATACATTAAAAGAAACGTAAAAACAAATGTAGATATTCTTGTTGGTATGTTTTGGTCTTTAGGTATGGCATTGGGTATATTTTTTATTCGTTTGACCCCTGGTTATCCGCCAAATATTCAGTCTTTTCTTTTTGGGAATATCTTAGCAATCACTAATAAAGAAATGTTACTCATTATCATTTCAACATTGCTAGTTATATTATTTATTATTCCTTTTTTATACTTTTGGAAGATTTTCATGTTTGATGAGGAATATGCTGAAATCATTGGAATAAAAACAAAATTATTAGATTATTTACTTTACACACTTATTGCGTTTTCTGTTGTTTCTATGATAAAAGTTGTAGGTATTATTCTTGTGATTTCGCTTTTCAGTGTACCCATTGCAATTAGTTCTTTATTAACAAAAAAATATACATATCGCATGATTTTATCAGGTATGATTAGCTTTGGATTATCTGTTCTCGGTTTAGTTATTGCATATTATTTTAACCTAGCTGCAGCAGCAACGATTGTTGTCGTAAGTGTTTTGATATTTGTAATAGTGAGTATTGTGAAAAGCAGATCATGGAAGTTGAGTAACAATAAAATATATCATTAGCTAATCGCTATTTTAGTTAAGCCAAAATCGTCTTAATCATTAAGATTAATGATATCTGCTTCATATGAAATATACTATATTTTATAATGAGTTGATACCATCTTGTTTGAGATGTAGGGTATGGCACAGAAAGATAAACGATTTTGATTTATAAATTTGTTAAATACTTGTACGAAATCATCGAAGCGAAAACTTGAATCATCCTCATAAAATTAGACGAATGATGATTTAGTAGTAAACGAGATGTTATCAACTAATGATCTCGTTTTTACTTTTATGTCTTATCCAATAACAACACTTGATGGCATACATAAAATGGTATGGACATCAAAAAATGGCAATTATAGTTTGGTATAAATTTCAATTTATAATGCAAAGATACCTTATTTATAATTTTTACAGTATGCTTTGCATTTTTTAATTTAACAAGTTACAATAATCAATAATTAAAGGAGATTATAGCTTTATGAAAATGATATTTGCAATCTTGGGCATATTTTTTTTTGGTTTAGGCATTATAGGTATTTGGTTGCCTATTTTACCGACTACACCTTTTCTTTTATTGGCCTCTTTTTTTCTTGCTAAAAGTTCAACCAAAATTAATCGATGGTTTAATAGCACCAAAATTTACCAGAAGTATTTGAAAGATTTTGAAGAAACTAAAACGATGAAGATGAAAGCAAAACTAAGTATTTTGATTTTCGCATCAGCACTACTTATTGCTGGTGCTATTTTTACACCTATTTTTTGGTTGAAAGTATTAATGATTGTTTTAATGATCATTAAATGGTATGTTTTTATATTTGTCATTAAGACAACATCAGAAAATGAAGGAGAAGAAGATGTTTAATAAAAAACTATTAGGATTGTTATCACATAATAAAAAATACGTTATCGCTATTGTTATTGTTAAATGGATTCAATTGATTTTAAATATTGTTTTCATTTTTTCCATCAGTTATCTGGTTTCAAAACTTTTTGAAGAAACACCGCATGCAATTGATATATATATTGTAATTGCGATTGTTACACTAATCATAAAGAGTTTACTATTTAGACTAGTTACTAAATTGGAATTTTTAACTGCAAATGATGTTAAGAAGACATTGCGATTAAAAATTTTGGATGTTTTTCTTAACAAAGGCGTTCAATATGAAAAACTTGCTTCAACATCAGAACTTACGCAGCTCTCAACTGAAGGCATTGAACAGTTAGAAACATATTATAGTAAATTCATTCCACAATTCTTTTATAGCTTTATTGCGCCATTGACTTTGTTCTTACTATTGAGTTTTGTCAATTTTAAAATTGCAATAGTTTTACTTGTTTGCGTACCACTTATTCCTATGACTATTATGATGATTCAAAAAATTGCCAAACGCTTTTTATCGCAGTATTGGGGACAATATATGAATTTAGGACATCATTTTTTAGATAATTTAGGAGGACTTGTTTTTTTAAAAAATAGTCAAAGTGATGACTACATACATCAAAAGATGAATAGTGAGGCAACAAAGTTTAGAAAAGTAACTATGCGTGTTCTAACTATGCAACTCAATTCAATTACTGTTATGGACTTCATTGCTTTTGGAGGTGCAGCTCTGGGTTTTGTAATGGCATTATCGCTTTACAATAGTGGTGATATAAGCATTTTTGAAACGATTTTAGTCATTTTAATTTCAAGTGAGTTTTTTATTCCTATGAGGTTACTAGGATCTTATTTTCATGTTGCGATGAATGGTATTGCAGCAAGTAAGCAACTTTTTAAAATCATCGAACAGACGCATTCTGTAGAATCATATCTAGAAACTGATTTTAAAAAAGGGTTTCTCATTGAGAAACTAGATTTTTCTTTTAATGGCAAAATTATTTTAAGAAATATTACAGAACAATTAAATTTAAATGAGATTGTAGGTATCACTGGTGTTTCTGGATCTGGTAAATCAACATTCGCGAAAATACTTTCAAAAACACATGAAGTATTACCAGGTTCTATTTTTGTTGATAGCAAAGATTATTCCTATATCTCTAAAGAACAAGCATTAAAATCAATCACATATGTCAGCGATTCCAGCTACATTTTTTCAGGTACAATCAAAGAAATGCTCTTAGAAGGAGATAGGTATGCGAGTGATCAGAAACTGAAAGCTATTTTACAAACTGTTCAATTACAAGAATTTGATTTATTTGATACTATCAATCCAAATAGTTCTAATTTGTCTGGTGGACAAAAAAATAGGCTGGTTATAGCACGTGCATTGCTTCATGATACACCCATTTACATTTTTGATGAAATATTTTCTGGTGTCGATATTGAAAACGAGCAAATCATACTAAATGTTATCGAAAAACTTAGAGAGAAACACTTAGTCATTATAATCTCACATCGTATTAAAATGATGAAAAATGTGGATCGCATTTTTGTTTTTGAGAAAGGATCTATTGTAGAGAAAGGCAAACATGATGATTTAATTAAATCATCAAAAGTTTATAAAAAACTCTATGAAGAGCAATATTCATATGAAAAACTTCTAATGGAAAGGGATGAATCTTATGCTTAGAACATTTGAAATGCTGCAGCTTTTGAAATTGATGAAAGGATCGCGTTTAAAAATGTTGCTTGCAATTACTTTTGGAACAATTGCTAACCTAAGTTCAACATTACTTATCGTTACTGCTAGCTTGAGCCTTGTTCAATTTTTAGGTTTACTTGATATCATTGCTCAAAATCATATTCCGTTTTATCTACTTGCACTTGTTTTTGTACGTATTATTTTTAAATATTTAGAACAATGGTTCAATCATGATATTGCTTTTAAGGTATTAGCAGATTTACGTGATGTCATATTTGAAAAAATGCGTAAACTTACACCAGCAAAAATGATGCATCAAGAAAAAGGTGATTTAGTAGCGCTTGTGACAAGTGATGTCGAATCATTAGAAGTCTTCTATGCACACACAATTTCACCTATTGGTATTTACGTTCTATATAGTGCCTTATCAATGATATTCGTTGGTTTCATCAGCATATATTTAATGATATTTATGGGAATTTCTTATCTCGTTGTGGGTATTATGTTACCAATTTATAACAACAAAGCAACCACAAATTTAGGAGAATTAAGTAAAGCAAAAAACGCAACACTTAATACACTAATGATTGAAAATCTAGAAGGAGTTAGAGAAATCAATCAGTATCAACAAGAGAAAAAGGCATATCAAACTTTTAAAATACAAAATGATATATTTCAAGAGACACAAAAGAAGTTAACGGATAAATTTGGAAAAACACAATTTTTATCACAATTCGTTGTTTCTATGTTTATGCTTTCTTATATTGTTATTGCTATTCATTTAAATATAAATCAAGGGTTGCTATTTTTGAGTATCATGTTTTACATCAGTTCATTTGGTCCAGCTTTGGCGCTTGCCAATGTATCACAAAATTTATCATATACTTTTGCAAGTGGTCAAAGACTTTTAAAATTACTTGATGAAAAACCAATCATTAATGAAACTTCAGGCCATATGGATATGATTGGGAAAAGTCTTAATGTCAAAGATGTTAATTTCACATATGATAAAAAGCCTGTTATTAAAAATCTTTCACTTAAAGTAGAAAAACCTAAAATTGTTGGTATTATGGGTCCTTCGGGATGTGGGAAATCAACATTGTTACATCTAATCATGCACTATTTCAAAGTTGATCAAGGAGTTATTACTTTTGATGACATACATATCAAAGATGTTAAAATTGATTCACTACGTCAACACGTTTCTATTGTATCGCAGGATACATATTTGTTTGATACAACAATTAAGGAAAACATAAGACTTGCAAATATTCATGCAGATGAAAAACAAATAAATCAAGTGATTCTTGATGCGTCGCTTGAGCCATGGATTGATAGTTTATCTCAAGGTATGAATAGTAGGGTAGGTGCTTTAGGTGGTCAAGTATCCTCAGGCGAAAGGCAGAGAATTGGCTTAGCAAGAGCATTAATCAGAGATACACCTATTCTATTATTAGATGAATTTACAAGTAACTTAGATGCATTAAATGAAGGAATCATTTTAAAAAAACTTGCAACAATCGAAGATAAAATTATTATTATTGTATCTCATAAAAAATCAACTTTAAACATTTGTGATGAAATATATTATTTCAAACAAGGAGCATTGCAGAAATAATTTGTTTTAAAAATTAACCCATAGTATATAAATAAGAAGAGCATATCTAACATTTTAGATTTGCTCTTTTTTAATATTAATTAAATTTAATATAAATTTATTATTCCTCGCCATGACCAGCAATTTCTGCTATCTCGGAAATTTGTCTATTTAAGTCTTCTCCCAGTCCTTCTATATCATTACCTATAAAGCCACGAACAATCATTGATATTGCTTGCATTTCATCCATCCCTCTAGTCATCAAATATTCAACACTTTCAGGCGATATTTTGCCAATGCTTGCTTCATGACTCATATGTGCATCTTCATGATGAGATTCTAATCCTGGGACGGATTGAATTAATCCATCACTTGTTTGATTTAGTATCATGCCGGCGCAATCGATATGAGCTCTACAAGGCGCATTGGCTATAAGTAATCCACCTTGGTGCATGGTTCCACCCGTGCAAACACCACGGTGTAATAATTCGGCACTTGTGTTTTTTTCATTCAAAAAAATATTTCCTCCTGTGTTGATTGTAGTTCCAGGTGTACCTAACACGACTGTTAAGTATTTTGCAGAGGCATTTTCTCCATTTAAATAGGTCATTGGATTGCTATGAATCACTTTTGCTGGCTCAATTGAAACGTAGTTATTCTCATAATAACCATTTTCTGAAACAATCGCAGCACTTCTAGGAAATACTTTCATATGGGGTCCCCAAGAATGAATCATTGTTGATTTTAGCTTTGCATTTTTCCCTACATAGTATTCTTCAACTGCTATATGTGTTCGCTCGTGATCAAATTTATCTGATGTGCAGCCTGTAATCAATTCTAGTTCTGAATCCTCTTCTAATATAACGATATTATGAATGGTTTGTTTTAATAAATCACTGAGAATAAACATAGCAGCTTGACAGGGTAAAGAAACTTTTACACCTTTTTTTACTCGAATGAAAAATCCAATTGGTCTTTTTTGATTTGAACACTCCAATGTAACATCATCGTAATCTGCTGGTACAGCAACAAAGGAATAGTCTTTAAGCCAAGGATAAATTGATAGAGCCTGTCCAATGGGTAAATACTCATAATTCTCATGGGATGATTCGCTCTTTTCTAATAAGACTGTATTCTCATTATGGATAATCATTGTTGCAGAACGTTTTTCATTTTCCAAGTCAATACCCACTTTTGATAGTTGTTCTTTAAAATCAATTTTGTTTCTATTGTACATTTTTACATGCTACCTTCCATTTCCCGAATACAAGATTCATATCCTATTTCTTTAATTTTTCTTAACAAAACATCTGGCTTACCTGAACACTTGATTGTTCCTTGATCCATGATATGGGCTCTATCAATTTTTAAATAGTCTAAAATATGACCACTATGTGTAATAATAATTCCTGATGTCATTGAATTTTGTTTTTTTGACAGCAATTCTTGTAAAAGAGTTCCAATTAAATTCAATGCTTCAATATCAATTCCAGAATCAGGTTCGTCCATCATAGAAAATACAGGTTGCATAGCTAATAGTTGAAGTAATTCAACTCTTTTAATTTCACCTCCAGATAAATTCACATTTATTGATCGTTTAAGAAATTTATCTGTTTGTGTTTTTAATGTTAAAGAATTAAGTATGTGCTCTCGCTCAGTACTATTTCTTAAAATAAACTCCAAAATATCTTTAAGCTTAACACCTGAAATGTTTGGTGGTCTTTGTTGAGCAATCGCAATGCCTAATCGAGCTCGTTCAGGAATGCTCAACTCATTAATATTTTCTCCTTTATAAAGAATTTCACCTGAAACAATATGATATTTTGAAAAACCCATAATTGTTTGAATTAATGTTGTTTTTCCGCTACCATTTTTTCCCAATAATGCATGAACCTCTCCTTCTGGAATAACCAAATTAAGATGACTAAGTATCTGTTTTTCATCGACATTTACACACAGATCTTTGATTTCAAGCATATTTTTACAATGATTCATTTTTTTCACCTTCCTTACAATTAGTTTAGTACTAAAAAATTTGGAATGCACGCGATGTTATAAAAAATAATTTCATGATAAAATCATGGTTTTTCAAATATTTAATATCAAATTTAACTTGGCAATTCTTTTTTATAGAATCACTTGACAATTTGATATTAATTTGATAAATTCAAAATAACACATGATGGAGGAAATAGAAAATGGCTGAGAAATTGAGCGAATGCAAAAAAAATAATCACTATAAAATAGTCAATATTGAAGGAAATGATGAAACGAATCGGTTTTTTAAACATGTCGGTATACATTTAAACGATGTGATTACATTGGTAAATATATTGAACCAACACTACATTATATACTCAAAAGGTAGTCGTTATGCAATGGAGAAAATTCTAGCTTCCAGTCTTATGGTTGAGCGATATGATTAATATTGCAATCGTAGGTAATCCTAATAGTGGTAAAACAACAATATTTAATTACTTAACAGGTAAAAATGAGCGAGTCGGCAATTGGATGGGAGTAACTGTTGAAGCGAAAGTTGGGAAACTAAGAAGGAGATTAAATATAACCAATAAAGAAGTTCTTATCATTGATTTACCAGGCACATACACAATGGATGGTTATACAAAAGATGAAATAATCGCTGTTGATTACATTAAATCGCATCAAGTCGATGGCATTTTAAATGTTATAGATATAAATCAACTTGAACGTAGCTTAGTATTCACATTGGAGTTGATACATTTAGATAAACCAATAGTTATTGCACTCAATAAATACGATATTGCGAAAAAGGAACATATTGATATTGATTTGAATAAATTAGAAGAAGTTTTACAGCAAAGAATTATTTTTACACAAGCATCAAGAAAAAAAGGACTAGAAAATGTCCTCAATAATTTATTAGATAAGGTTGGAATATAAGCATGCAGGAAAACAATGTAGATAAAGCAAAAAAAATATCCGAATTAGTAACAAAGAATCAAAAAAGATTTAAGCCAAATAGAACTGATAAAATAGATCGAATAGTTATGAATCCTATTTTAGGATTGTTAATTTTTGCAGTAATTATGTTTGTTATATTTATAATTTCTCAGACATATGTTGGTCCTTGGATATCAGATTATTTAATGATAGGTATTGATTGGATTGCTGGTTTAATTGAATCTTGGTTAGGACAGATGAACACTTCATTATTTTTTACTAATCTCATTTTAGAAGGTGTTATTGGTGGCTTTGCTGCAGTCATTGGATTTTTACCACTTATTATGGTATTATTTTTCTTTTTACAACTGCTTGAAGATTCTGGATATATGGCAAGAGTTGCAGTTGTAATGGATAGATATTTTAAGAAAATAGGACTTGCTGGCAAGTCAATTATACCTATGTATGTTGGCACTGCTTGCAGCATACCAGCAATTATGTCAAGTAGAACAATTAAAAATGAAAAGCAAAGAAAACTAACTGTCCTTTTAACACCATTCGTTCCATGTGGAGCAAAATTACCTGTGATTGCATTATTTATAACAGTGTTTTTTGGAGGTAGTGGTTGGATGACAGGTATTACATATTTTCTTGCTATTTTAGTCATATTAGTGAGCGGTTTTACAATGAAGTTCATTTTGAATGCTAAATTAGAAGAAAGATCATTTGATCAATATCATTTCATTGAATTACCAAATTATAGCATACCATCAATTAAAAGAGCATTACGCGTAATGCTTGATCGAGCATGGGAATTCATTAAAAAAGCAGGGACAATTATTGTTTTAATGAATGGTATAGTATGGTTACTTTCTAATTATAATTTTAGTTTTGTTCTTGTGGATACACCTAATGAATCTATGTTACAAGCTATTAGTCAACCACTAGCATTTTTATTGACTCCATTGGGATTTGGTGTGTGGGGACTTGCTGCAGCTGCCATTTTAGGATTTATTGCAAAAGAGGAAGTAGTTGGGGCATTAGCAATTATTTTTGCATTCGGAGTAACAGATGATTTTAGTGTTACAAATATTAATTTGACAAGAGAAATATTGATGACAACCGGTGGATTAACTGCGGTTAGTGCATATGCGTATATGGCATTTCAATTATTTACACCACCTTGTTTTGCTGCTATAGGTGCAATGAATGCTGAATTAGGTTCTAGAAAAATGACAGCATTAGCCGTGCTATTTCAACTGGCAATGGGTTATGTCATTGCAATGATTATCTACCAATTAGGAACATTGATTTTTTATCATCAATTTGGTCAAGGATTTATTGTGAGTTTATTTATATGTTTGATCATTGTAGTATCGTATTTAATCATCAAGGTGAAAAGGATGAAAACGTTACATGGGTAATATTGTTAGTTTAATCATTTTATGTTCATTATATGGTTCTATTTCATACCATTTATTTAAAGGATTCAAGAAAAATGGTCATTTATGCACATGCAAATCGTGTCCTGTAAGCAAAATGATGAATAATGATGGTAAAATAGACTTGCTATTTGCTGTTGAGCAAATGGAGAAAGAGGTCAATAATGAAAGTGGATACGATACTTAAAAAACTTAAAAATCAAAATTTCCGACTTACGAAAGCAAGAATTGATTTGATACAATTGTTAGCAGATAAGCCCATGAATATACATATGCTGGAACAAAGCATGAAATCATTTGGACATCCAAACATCCAAACTGTATATAACAATATTAATTTTCTATTAGAGCAAAATATTATTTTCGTTATGTTAGAAAATCAAGATAAAATATATCATTTAGTTGATTTAGATGATGAAGCAACAACAAATATTAATATGAAATGTCATGCAAATCAAGAACTTTTTCATATAAGCAATAAAAAAACAATAGAAACTATACGAAAAACTTTAGGTTTAGGCAGGTTTCAAATTAATCATTTGGATATCACTATACAAGGACAATGTAAAGCAATCGACGAGGATCATTGCGAATTACAAGATACTTGTATTTTAAAAGAAATTGCACAAAGACATATATCAAATTCACATCTATAAATTGAAGAAATAGATTCATGCAGTTATTGAATCATAAAAAATCTCTAAAACCAATGTGTATGGAGATTTTTTTGTATCATTAACTAAAATCAAGAATGAAAAAAATTTAATATCTAAGTTCACGAGATGATTTTATTGCAAAAAGTTCGGTAATAGAATTGAACTGATATTAAAAAGTTGTGCTTTGATATAATATAAGTATATGCAAGAGATATCGAATGAAGGATAAAAATACAGGTAAAACACTTAAAGATATATGGGAATAGCTGATCATTTTATGATTCTATAGATAATATAATCTACTATTAATGAAACAAGAATTAATACCATACTAGGCTTTTTTACTGTTAGGCAAACTGTGAAACTAAGAGAGAAAGTTACTTTGAAATCTGATTTTAATTTTATAAGATACTGCTGGACCAAAAGAGATGATGTAAGTGGAATTTGATAGGTCTAAAGAATTAAGGTATGTTTGTTCTACTCTTTTTTAAGAAAAAACAACTCCTTCCAAAAATGAGTAAAACGTCATATTGACAGGATATTTGATTTTGTTAACATAATTTTAGAAGTCATGTTTTTCATTAGTTATTCAGTATTTATTAGAGTAAATATGTTAAAATGAATATTAGAGGTGGTCTTATGGAAAAACAATTAAGCAAACAATCAGTAAAGGCATTATTAAAACTACAAAAAGCTGAGATTAACGGTCATTATATTTATAAGAATTTATCAAAAAGAATTAAAGTAAAAGAGAATAGTGATGTCTTATATCGTATTTCCGAAGAAGAAATGAAGCACTATGTCATGTTTAGAAAGTATACAAATAAAGATGTAGCTCCAAGTAGATGGCAAATTTTCTTTTATACATTTATTTCTATTATTTTTGGTTTAACATTTGGTGTTAAATTACTTGAAAAAGGCGAACAAAACGCTGTTATTAATTATCAACCTTTAGTCAAAGATATGCCTGAGATAGAAAATATTATAAAAGAAGAAGAAAAACACGAAATGGAACTCATTGGATTACTTAATGAAGAGCGATTATCTTATATGAGTAGTGTCGTTTTGGGTCTGAATGATGCATTAGTTGAACTTACTGGTGCTTTAGCAGGTTTTACGTTTAGCATTCAGCACTCGAGAACGATTGCTCTTATAGGGTTGATTACAGGTATTTCAGCAAGTTTATCAATGGCTGCTAGCGAATATTTATCCACAAAAACAGAAGATGGCGACGAAGATGCTAAGCATCCTTTAAAGGCTTCTATATATACAGGGGTTGCTTATGTTATTACTGTTGTATTGCTAGTGCTTCCATTCTTCTTTATTACTAATTATATGATTAGTTTAGGTGTTACTATTGGTATAGCGGTAGCGATCATTGCGATATTTAATTATTATATATCGGTTGCGAAGGATTACTCGTTTAAGAAAAGATTCTTCGGTATGGCTTTTGTTAGTCTATCAGTAGCAGCAATCAGTTTTTTAATCGGTTATCTAGTAAAAACATTTATTGGTATTGATTTATAAGAAATAAAACTCAATAGAGTATAATTAAGAATCAATCGTAACGATTGATTCTTTTTTAATTTGGTGAATTGTGATTGATATTAATCAACTTCAATCATATAAATGAAACCAGTTTATAGATATTCAAACTTAAAAAATGTCTTCGATTCAATAATATATCCTAATACTGCTATATTTACATAGAATTAGCATAAACATATGATATTTTATAAACAAGAAGGTAACAGGACATGTATCATAAAAATTGTAGTGGCAAAAACAATAAAAGAATCTACATTTACCAAAGATTAAGAAAAAATTATAGAGCTTGGAGATATGAATTGTCGATGTTGCTAAAGAAAATAAAATGAGCAAGAACTTCATCATGCAAAATATAAATTTAATTTACAAACTGCATTATATTTGATGCCAATAATATGATAAAATAAGAATGTTAGACTTAATATTCGAAAAATATAACTTAAAATGAAAAGGACAATTTTATGAAAAATTATATATTGACAATCAGTACTGTAATTATAACACTCACATTATCTGTACTAGGATTTATTTTAGGAGGTTTCCAACTTACTGGAGATCAATTAGATACACTGCTCATACTTGGTATTGTCTGTGGTATAAGCATTGCATATTGTTTTATTGCTGGTGAAATCACAGGGAATAATTCTCAAATGGATAAGATATGGTCTATCTTACCGATTATATATGCATGGATTATTGTGGGAAGAAGTGATATGAATCCGCGCTTAATTATTATGGCAATTCTTATTACGTTATGGGGAGTAAGACTTACATATAATTTTGCCAAAAAGGGCGCATATTCAATTAAAGTTTGGTCAGGTGAAGAGGATTATAGATGGTCTGTTTTAAGAGAAAATCCTAATTTAAATAAAAGATGGAAATGGGCACTTTTTGACTTGTTTTTCATTTCTATATATCAAAACGTATTAGTACTTGCAATTTGTATGCCACTGCTGGTAGTGATGGAATCTTCCATGGCATTTAACATATTTGATGGTGTATTTGCAGTACTATTATTAGGTTTTATTATTCTAGAAGCAGTAGCTGATAAACAGCAAATGGAATTTCAAACAAAGAAATATGAATTATTAAATACAGGATATAAATTAAAGGATTTGCCAAGCCCATATGATAAGGGGTTTAACTCACAAGGATTATGGGGACGTTCCCGTCATCCAAATTATTTTTCTGAACAATCTATTTGGG
Organism: Acholeplasmataceae bacterium; assembly: GCA_965140505.1. GTDB lineage: Bacteria > Bacillota_I > Bacilli_A > Acholeplasmatales > Acholeplasmataceae > WOFB19. Next base: position 609,225 of record OZ223250.1, on the reverse strand, counting down.
TTATATTATATTTCTTTTGTATAAGTTCAGGTGAAGCACAATATGCCATATTTAATTGGTCGTTTATAGGCTCTATGTTCTTGATTTTATTATTTATTGGTAGTTCTAAGTTCTCAGAATCTATTTCGCAAAGCAAATATAAAGATTATGGAAACTATGTGAATCAAGTCTCTAAATATATACCTTTAAGAAAATATAGGGATTAAATTTAACTATATGCCTTTTTCAGTTTGTTTTTTTTAGTTGAAAACCAGGATTATAATCTTTCATGAATGTTATTAGAATTGCCTTAATATGTGTGAAAAATGTTATAATAAATCTAAATATTATTACCATCTAAGGGAGTGCTTATTAGTGTATGTAGAATTAGGAAATTTTTATTATTATTTATATATTGGATTAGCAATAGCAGCAACAATTTTACTTATATTGTTTTTGAGAAAAAGAAGTGATCGTATAAAAAACAAGGTTATTTTATTTCTATTGTTTTCAGCATTTTTGCTACATTTTTTAAAACTAGCATTTTATCCGTACAATCAAATGTTTCCTTCAATCATGAGAAAATCTACTTTTGAGAATATTTGTGCGATATCTACACTAGTATTCCCATTTATTTATTTATCTAAGAATAAAATCTTCAAAGATTATATGCTGATTATGGGAATAACTGCAGGAATAGCCGCGTATGCGTATCCAACAGAAGCGATATTAGATACCTTTGATAGTGTTTATTTTGGGAGAAAAAGTGCATTTAGTTTTGATGTTATTAGATTTTATTATGCACATTTTGTCATATTTGTTGTTCCATTTTTAATGGGTCACTTCAGGTTACATGTTTTCTCATTTAAGCGTATTATTTATTTCCCAATGATGATTTTACTTGTGTTTTTAGTCATTTTTTTAAATGAAATCATATTAATTCAACTTGGATGGATTGATCCATCGACTATATATGATATTGATATTAGAAATTCATCATTTGTTTTTGGTATTCCAGAGCATTATAAAAAAGCAGGTGTTATTTTTGATATATTTGTTTTTGATTTTTTAAAGACTTATCCTAAAGAAGGCGTAAATATTTATTGGCCAGTTGTATGGTTTATTGTACCTGCATTTGTATATGGTCCTATACTAGCAATTTTGATAGCTGGACCATTTAAGTTGACAAGTAAAATTTCACAATTAAGACAAACTAAAATACCAGGTGAAGGCTTAGAAGTAAATCTTGAAGAATAAGATTAGATTATCATTGTATTTGATGAAATCGTGTTAATTTATAAAGTATAAGAACAGGACTGCTTTTTGGATAAGTATATCGTACAATATCTCTGTTTGATAAAATGAGGTGTTGTGATGGATAAGTTGAAACCAATAAAGATTTTTGCTATGGAATTGCAGTTGATGATCAATCAATCAGAGTTTTTTCATATAGATTTGGCGGTGCGGATAACAAACTTGTTCACGAAATTAAAAGATGAATTATTCATATTTAAAGCAAAGAAAAGGATTTGAATCACATTTTTCAAATCCTTTTTTATGGTATAATAATATAAATTAAATGGTATTATTTATGATAAAATTAGAATTACGTTATAATATAAAAAGGCTTGAAAAGAATTAGAAACAGGTGATATGAATGAATAAAAAGGAAATAGTAAATGGCATTTATGCTTTATCGATGAATCTTAAAGATATCGTATTTGAAAGTATGTGGGATCTTCCTTATGGTGTATCATTAAATTCATATATCGTTAAAGGTAATGATGTAGCAATCATCGATGGTGTAATTGGATGGGATGGTGTACCTGAAACACTATATCAACATTTAAATGAAATAGACATTAAGTTAGAAGATATTAAGTATTTAATTGTTAACCATGTTGAAATGGACCATTCTGGATGGTTAGAAAACTTTAAGAATTTGAAAGAAGATGCAACTGTAGTTGCAACCAAAAAAGGTATTGAACTCATCAAAGCTTATTATGGCGATGATATGAAAACTTTGGTGGTTAAAGATGGTGATTCAATAGATTTGGGTGATGGTAAAGTATTAAATTTTTACGCAACACCTAACGTTCACTGGCCAGAGACGATGATGACATATGAAGTTGGGTCTAAGTCGTTATTTCCTTGCGATCTATATGGTGTATTTGGCGAAGTTAATGACCATATGTATGATGATGAATTAACGGAAGAAGAAAAAGTATTATATGATGAAGAGGGAATGAGGTATTTCTCAAACGTCATGATGACTTATGGGGCAATGGTAAACCGAGCAATTGCTAAGACAAGAATACTAGATATCGACTATATTTTACCTGGACATGGTATTTTATATAGAGATAATCCAAGTAAAATATTAAGTGATTATGAAAGATGGGTCGAATATTCAAACGGCAAAGGTAGAAATGAAGTTACAATTCTTTGGGGATCAATGTATGGATCAACAAAAAGAATGGTTAACTATGTATCTAAAATATTAGAAAATAAAGGTATTAAGGTTAATTTAGTTCACCTTCCATATGACACTCAAAGCAATGTTTTAACAAAAGTATTAAGTTCAGCAGCAGTAATCATTGCAGCACCTACTTATGAGTACAAACTTTTTCCACCAGTAGCTCATGCTATTGATGAACTAGCAAGAAAAAGAATGACCGGGAAACAAGCACTATACTTTGGATCTGCTGGTTGGATTGGCGGTGCTAAGAAAGATTTTGAATCAATGCTTCAAGAAGCTAGGTTAAACTGGAATGTTGTTGACGCAATTGAATTTATTGGTACAGCTAAAGATGAAGTATTTAAGACGGTTGATGAAGCGGTGAATCGATTAATAGATTCAATGAAAGATAATATTTTATAATATGAAAAATTATAACTTTATAGAATGAAGGAAAATCTTTTTAAAGGTAGTGATAACGCATGAGAAAAATAGGAATGGTAATATCTGTTTTTTTGTTAATATTTTTAATCATTGGCTGTAGACGTACACAAGAAGTTATTAACAAAAAGACGCCAATTTATCAAGGCATGGAAGTGCGTCCTGTTGATAAAACAATAGCTTCATCTGAAAAAGAATATCCAAAACTATTTAGTCAATCTATAAATCAAGATAATCCTTTTGATAATCCTGAAGGTGCTTTAATTGAGGATTATATAGAGGCTGTTTTTTCAGTTGATGATTTTGAGGAAAAAGACTGCTACGTTTCTGCAAATGATCAAATCGAAATAACGATTAACATAAGCAATCCAGATGAGCTAACTATTTTTTCTTTAGTCTTAAATAACAAGACTTATCAGGCATATGAATTTGAACAAAATGCTGATTCCACCAAAGTTGTTTTGATTATCAATGTAGGGGAGCAAACTGGGATTAAAACATATATGATTGGAAGTATGAAATATCAAGAGGGTGAAATAATAAAAGATGTTACCATACAAGGTGATACGCTAATTGAAATAGGTGTTACTTATTCAAATTTACCCAATGTTCAATTATCCAATGTTGATATTACACCTTCTTCCTATGCATTTGAACTAGCAATGCTAGATACAAATCATATAATTAACTACAATGAGACCTCAGTAAAAATTTTCTTATTTGATGGTAATCATATTATTAAACAAATGGATATAAAATCCAGTCAAGATAGTATTCAATTTGATAATTTAAGTTCCAATCAATTATACCAATATGCAATTGTTGGTATTTATGATAGCCTCGATGGTCATGGCCCAAGTCGTGTGTATTTTCATAAAGAAGCATTTTATACATTACCTTATTTGTCTTATATAAATGTAGAGACTACAGAGGAGTCAATAACATTTGATTATGATATAGACGACGTTAATAATGTTGGTGAAATTACAGCAATCGGCATCTATAAGGATGACACATTGGTAGATGATCTTGTAGATTTTAGTGATAAAACATTTAATGACTTATATTCACATACCACATACACAATAAAAACAACATATACATATGATTTAGGTGATGGCCGTGGTAGCCAAATGGTTGAGATATCATATGATGTGACAACTAAGCAAAAGTCAATTCCCGAATTATCTATTAATAATATCTCAGCAACATTGGATACTATCTCATTTAGATTAGACATTATTGATGTTAACGAGGTTGGTGACGTGACTAAAATTGAATTGTATCAAAATCTTGATTTAATCCACTCACTTACTGATTTGAATGAAAGAACATTTTACTCATTATTGTCAAATACGACATATACGATTAAGATTGAATATACATATGACCTAAACGATTTGGCTGGTCCAGAGACTTTTGAAGTAACAAAGAATATAACAACATTAGCAAAATCAGTACCAACTATAGAAATTGCTCAGGTGACAGCGACACAAGATATGTTAATGTTTGAATTCGATATTGTTGATATTGATCATGTTGGTACAATCACTAAAATAGAATTGTTTCAAGGCGATACAGTAACTCACTCACTTACTAATTTGAATGAGAGAATATTTAAAAATTTATTATCAAATACAACATATACTATAGAAGTAATTTATACATATGATTTAAGCGATGGACAAAACAATCAGAGTGTAGAAGCAACCTATTGTGTGACTACTCTGGCAAAGGCTGTACCAGTGATTTCGTTTGAAGCAATAACAGCTTCTTATGATTCAATGACATTTAATATATCAAATATAGATGTTGACAAGATTGGTCAAATCTTATCTATTAATCTATATAAAGAAGGCATTCTTATTGAATCATTAAGTGATACTTCACTTAGAATGTTTAGTGGATTGCTATCTGGTAATGATTACATTATAAATATTGTCTATATATATGATTTAAACGATGGACATGGTGTTATTACTTCTGAAGTTTCGCAAAATTTTTCAACACTTTCAAAGAAAACACCAACGGTTATCATTGAAAATGTTTTATCTACTAAGGATACAATTTCATTTGATTTGATTATTACAGACGATGATTTTGTTGGAGAAATTTCATCGATTGGTCTGTATCTAGATAATGAATTAGTTGAGACATTGTCTAATACCTATATCAGAAAATTTGACTCATTGCTCACGAACAATACGTACTTGATTGAGGCAATTTACACATATGATTTAAACGATGGTACAGGTAATCATAATATCTTGACAAGTTATAGTGTTACAACTAATGCAGCAGTTGTACCAATGATGACAATTGAGAATATCTCTGTTACTCAAGACGCTGTTAATTTTGATATTGAAATAGATGATTATGATTTTGTTGGGCAAGTTACGTCAATTAGTTTGTATCAATCTGATACCCTGATTGAAGATATATTAGACTTAAATACTAGAACAATTACAAATCTATTATCTAATAATACATATATACTTAAAGTAATATACACATATGATTTAAACGATGGTACAGGTGCACATCAAATAGAGGTATCAAAAACTATCAAAACAGACGCAAAAGTTGTTCCTGTGGTTTCAATTATTGGTGTTTCAACAACGCAGGATATGATAACATATAATCTGGATATTTTAGATTATGATTTTGTCGGTGATGTAACATCTATTAGCCTTTTTTTAGGCGAACAGTTAGTTGATTCACTATTGGATTTAAACGTCAGAACATTTGAAAATTTACTATCTAATAATTTATACACGATTAAAACCATATATGATTATAATCTAAATGATGGCACTGGTTCTCATCAAATTGAATCGACATATGAAGTTATCACGAATGCAAAAACCATACCAGAACTACTTATAAGCAATGTAGAATCAACTTTTAATACTATTGATTTTGTACTAAATGCCGTTGATCCTGACTTAGTGGGATATATGACTTCAGTTTCTTTATATCTTGATGAGTTATTAATTGAAGACCTTGAAAATATAAGCACTAGAACATTTGAAGGTCTCCTATCAAATCACACATACAGAATTAATGCAACCTATGCATATAATCTAAACGATGGTGTAGGTGTTCAAATAGCAGAAGTTAATTATCAAGTATCAACTGATGCTATGAATACACCAGTGATTTCAATTCATGATGTTTTAAAAACTCAGGATTCAGTAACATTTGATTTAAATATCACTGATGCAGATGAAGTTGGAGGCCTGACATCAATTGGTTTATATCAAGATGAAGTATTAATTGAAAACTTAATTGATTTAGATCAAAGAACATTTAGTAACTTACTATCTAACAATGATTACCAAATTAAAACAATTTATACTTATGACTTAAATGATGGTCTTGGTTCAAGAGATTTAGTCACTATTTATAACTTTACATCAATTGCAAAGAAAGTGCCAATAGTTGCTTTATCAAATATTATCACGACAAATAATTCTGCAGCGTTTGATCTTATAGCAACCGATGAAGATGCGGTTGGAAGTTTAACATCTATCAGCCTATATCAAGATCAAATATTGATTGAGGCGCTTGCCAATTTAGATATTAGAGCATTTAATGGATTAACATCAAATACACTATATAGTTTAGAAGTGATTTATACATATGATTTAAATGATGGACTTGGCATACGCACGATGATTGCATACCGTGATGTTGTTACACAATCTGAAAAAATTACCATAACAAACATGGAAGTACAGAATGTGAATACTCCAGTTCTAGGTGATGTGATTGATGCAAATATCACATTTACTAATCCTTCAGGTCATTATGTGACTGCATTATATGTAAATGATGAAAAAATAACTGTTGAAACTATTGATTTAACAACTGTAGGTATCTCATTTAAACCAGAGTTTGAAGGTGGTCAATATCAGGTTTCCATTACGGCATATGAATATGAATCACATGGGCAAATTTTATATCAAGAATTAAGTAGTACATATACCGATGAAGTATTAGTACTTGGTGATTTGGATGTTTTAAGTGTCAATGATGAAAATGACTTAGGTGTATTAATCACTGGCACTAGCAATTATTTACTTGTGAATCTTGATAACCCTACTGGTTATACAGTAAGTCAAATCAAACTATCTTATGATGGTATTGAAAGTGTATATAACGATATTGAAATTGAAATGATTGATGACAATACAGTTAAAGTCTTATATGATGGAAGTCTGACTTTTTCGAATACTAGTTATAATCGATTTATAACTCTAAATTCGATTACTTATAGTATCGCAGATGAATCTGATAAGACTGATATGATCAGCGATGTAGATAACTATTTATATATTGTAAAATCTAATATAGTAAGAGATATTACCAATATAAGTGATCTGCAAAATATGGAAAATGGCTATATGTACGAATTGATCAATGATATAGATGCCTCTGGATATACTTATTTACCATATGAATTTATCGGTCTTTTAGATGGTGCAGGATACGATATTAGAAATATCTCATTTGATATTGACAATGATTTTGAAATTGTTCAATACTATGGATTGTTCTCTAAATTTAGTGGTAGGATAGAAAATATTGGTATAGTTAATCCAACATATGTAGTCAACACATTAGGAACTGCATATGTCGGTGGATTTGCTGGTGAAACAGTGGATGCTATAATTAAGAATAGTTATATTTTAGGTGCAAATATCTCAGTAACAAGCACAGGAGATATCTATCTTGGTGCGATCTTTGGATGTGATGGGACAATTGAAGATAGTTTTGTTAATAGAGTGAGTATAACCCTAAGTGGTGCTGGACATATTTATGCTGGCTCAATGATTGGATGCTTAGGATATATTGAAAGATCATATGCTGATGATATTGGTTTAACTGTTACAAACACTGGTACAAATCATTCAACGAATGTTGGTGGTTTAATCGGATATGGCAATCAATCAAAAATTACAGATTCATATGTAAATCAGGCAGTATTAACTATCACAAGTAATGATTATACATATGCTGGTGGTATTTCAGGATATCAAGGTACGATTACAAATAGTTATGCTGCTGATGGTATCATCACTGTAGATTGTGATCAAGAAGTATATGTAGGTGGCCTTATTGGATATTCTGGTAACATTTTCAATTCATTTGTTAGCGGTACTGATATTTCGGTATTCAATGTTTCATCGGTAGCAGTAGGTGGTCTCATTGGTTATCCATATCCATCAAGTGAATATAAAATATATGTATCAGATAATATGACTTTAGCAATTAATGGTGTACTTCAAACGGTTAGTGATTCTATTGTGACAAGCACTGAATTAGATAATCAATTGTTCTATATTGACACTTTGACTTGGAATAAAGATATTTGGAATTTTGCAATATTAGATTATAAAAACCAGTTATATCCGATATTGAAATAAGAAGAATGAATATAAAAAGGACTCCTGTGAAATCGCACAAGAATCCTTTTTTATATTTACTTTAAATTAAATAATGATATAATACTTAGGAAAACATATTTTGGAGGGACAACATGTCAAATAAGAAGAAAACAATACATCCTTTAGCTTGTATATTTATTATTTCATTGAGTTTATTGGTGTTAACTGGGTGTAGTTTTGGCCAAATTGAAGACACAAATGGAGATTTAAACGAACTTAATCAATTAGTTATTGAAGAACATGTTGATAAAACGAGTCATGCAAATTATGTGGTGATGGGGTATCACAATGCATCTGGTGGTGTGAGTGGTGAATATTCAGAGTATGATCATGATAATGTCATTGAAAGAGCTGGTAAATTCTCAGGCATTATGGAAATCCAGCATACACAATTAGATTCAAATGAATCTGTAACTATCAAGTTGAGCATTACACATGAAGTGGGTAATTTCATCGTTGTAATATTAGATCCTGACAATAGCATTTTAGAAGAAGTCAATGAATCAGGGGATTTTGAATACACTTATAGCGCTCAAGGCCTGTATCGTATTTTAATCTTTGGCGAAAGTGCAAAATTTGAACTTGAAGTTAATAGAGTTATCTTTTAATTATTATAGTGATTTGTCACATGATTGTCATATCTTAAGTTTATAATGAAACTATGAAAAATGAAAAGGGGATGTTGTTATGAAAAAAGTTATACTCTCGATATTCGTAGTGATGTTATCATTTGTTTTATTTAGTTGTTCAGAAGGTGATTATGATCCATCTCACGATGATTCAAGTAATGATTCTGAAACAATATTACTCGCAGATGAAAACTTGCCTGAAAGAAAAATTATATATACTGTTAATATGACATTTGATGTTAAGAATCTAGATGATGCAGAAGACTATTTAAAGAGTTTAGTAGCAAGTGATGAATGGTTTGATCAAGAATCAACAGGAGAAACTAGATATTCATATACAGTTAGAATTAAAACAGAACGCCTAGATGCATTCGTTGATGCTTTGCAAGATAAATATGTTACAAGATCTTTTAATAAAGAAGCAGATGATATTTCGCTCGCATATCAAGATGCTAATAATCGGATTCTTGCTTTAGAAGCTCAATATGATAGACTCGTAGAACTATATGAAGAAGCATCGTTATCTGATATGATTATTATCAATCAACAAATGTCCGAGATTGAAGTAGAACTTCAAAAACTGCAGGGCACAATTAATCAATACGATAGTTTAGTTGATTATAGTGAAGTTCATATCACATTCTATGGCAGTACGATTGTTACTAGACAACCATTCTTTAATCGGTTAGCCAATGGATTTGTAAAAGGTGTCGATACACTTGTCATATTCTTTGATGCAATCTCGATTATTATCGCATTTCTTTTGCCATTTGCTATTGTATTTGGTGGCGTTGGGGTAGGTGCATACTTTGGGTATAAGAAAATATCAAAGAGAAACAAACTCAAAAAAGAAACAAAATTAAAGAAGAAAGATTATTAGAGAATAAAAAGACATATTGACTATGTCTTTTTTTATGTTATTTTATTCATGCAATCACAGGAAAAGTACTTATAAACGTGTTATAATATTTTGTGGAAGTGATAAAATGATCGTATTAGTCGGTGCTAGTGCAAGCGGTAAGACAGAACTAGCAAAATTATTATTTAAAATTTATGGTTATACAAAATGTATAACCACAACAACTAGAGAACCAAGAGCAAACGAAGAGAATGATATTGACTATCACTTTTTGACAATGGAAGAGTTTGAACAATTAAAAACTGAAGAAGCATTTTTAGAAAATTCTTTGTACAATGGTAATTATTATGGATTTCAAAAGCGAGATGTTAAACATAAAGGTGTTGTTGTTGTCGACCCTAATGGAGCAAACTCAATAATTAAAAATAGTGATCAAAAGGTTTTTGTAGTTTATATAAAAACAAGTGAAGACACAAGAATGAAACGCATGATCAGTCGTGGCGATGATTTAAAACTAGCAGAGAAAAGAATTGACAATGATCGATCTGTATTTATTAAAGAAAATATTGATAGAATTGATCTAATGATTGAAAATGAAACTCAAGATTTAAATAAGATTGCAGCGTATATTCATAATAAATATCTTAGTTATATGGGAGAATAAAAGCTACTTCATCATGTTGAAGTAGCTTTTTAAATTAGATAATTAAAAGAATTGCACCTGGTGCCATTGATAAAATGATTTAATCTAAGTTTTTTAGAAGACAAAAACTGATGATAACACATATTGGAGAAATAATCCAGCCAAATTCAACTAAGGCATGGTTGAAGAATGTATAACTAAGATTTCCAAGTATACGTGAGCACCGTTATGTTTATGCAGTCTTTATAAATCTTGATTTACTCTCTACATTTATGCAGTGTAACTTATACAGAAATCAATACTTACATTTAAATATTTAATCAAATCTACAATTTTGTAATTCACTACAAAATAGTTAGTACACTTTATATAATCAAAAATTCATAAAAAAATCTAGTTATATGTTACACTTATATAGGTAGATTAAGATAAATATATTTATCTTTAGAAATGAGTTTTAGATTAATGAGAAAGCAAAGAACAGTATTACTAATTTTTATCTTAGTGTTTTTCCAAGCAATATCTAGTAATGTGGGTCATCCAATCACACCCAAATTTGTAACTAGTTTGGGTATAGAAGACTATATGTTTGGTGTTTTTTTTGCCATCATGAGTGTTGGTTTGATGTTTGGAGGATTGCTTTGGGGATCTTTAGGAGAGATTAAAAATAAAAAAAATTTAATATTTTTCGGATTAATGATCTATGGTGTTGGACAGTTTGGATTTGGATATTTTCACCAACAATATGTCATGATTGTCTTTAGACTTATCAGCGGGTTAGGGGCATCAGCAGCTGTGACGCTATTTACAGCACAGATAGTTGAATCTTCTGATAAACATACGAGAACGAAGCACTTAGGATTTGCGGCTGCTGCGATGACACTTGGAACGTCGGTTGGTTATTATCTTGGAGGATTGTTAGGATCCAATGAATTCTTAATGAATATATTAGGTACTGATGATATAAGAAAGATTTTTTTAATTCAATCACTGATGAATTTTGCATTAGCATTTACAGTATTACTTACTTTTAATTTTGAACAAAAGGAAGTGAGTAAACAACGTCAATCAATGTTTACTTCACTAAAATATATGTCTTCACTTAAGGGGACACTCGTAATTTTCTTAATATCATTAACACTATTTTCAATGGGGAGAATTAATATTGAAAAATATTTAGATGTATATTTTAATGAGTTAGGATATTCATCTAGTGATATTGGTACATTTGTTATGGTTACTGGACTGGTATCCTTAGCAGCGAGTTTCCTAATCGTTCCATTATTCACAAAAACGAAAAAGATATTACCAATTATTGCGGTTATGCATTTATTGGGTGCAGTTGTTATATTTTTTGTATTCAGATCCAATCATTTCATGACTGTAATTTACTCACTTTATATGATTTTTATAGTGATAAGAACAGTTTATCAACCACTTGAACAAAACTATATCTCTAGTCAGGTAACCGATGGTAAATACAGTATGGCGATGGGTGTGAGACAAGCATTTTATTCGCTTGGATCAGTCTTAGGACCACTTGCAGGTGGTTTCCTATATCAAATTAGACCAACAGTCTTATTTGATACATCTGCGGGGTCATTCGTGATGAGTGCAATCTTACTTATTACAATACAATTACTGATTAAAACGCAAAAGAGTACTTATTTAAAAGACATTAATTTATAATGTCTTTTTATTTTTGATAATACCTGTTAATAGAGTAAATTAGTGTACTATGTACTTGTTTAAATGTAAGATAATATAAATATCAGTTTTTAAGGAGTAAATTATGAAAAATAAGATATTAGTTTTTGGTATATTTGTACTATTTGCTATGGCATTGTTTAATGAACCAGTAAAGGACACAACAGATATTGTTGCAGGTGCAACCAATTCAACTTATCATTCAACTATTGATTTACAGTCTGGAGTATCTTCAAATTTTGATGAACATGATGATGATTATGAGGATGACAACTGATGACAGTTATATTATTTACAGTCATTTTGACATCAATTATTGGTTATTATTTTAGTAAAATGATAAGAAATTTTGCAATATATATCTATGGGATTATGATACTTATCTCATTAGTGATTGGTTCACATGAAGCTAATATTATTAGCTTAGGTTATGTGCCTTTTGGGATATTTTTAGTCGTTATGTTTATGGGTGTACTTGATAAAGGAGAATTCAAAAATAGATTATTAAATATACGAGGTGAACTAGCAATTATAGGATTCATCCTATTGGTTCCACATGCCTTTGGATATTTTGAATATTATGCTGAAACTTTAGGTATCCTAACTGGTTCAGGTTCATTTTATATAGGCATTCTTGCATTTTTGACATCAGTTCCATTAGTCGCTACCTCGTTTAGAAAGATAAGATCAAAAATCGGATATCCAAAATGGAAAAAACTACATAATTTTTCTTATCTTTTTTATCTGCTGATAGCGACTCATATCATTTTAATTTCAAATGAAAGACAATTGACTTATCTTATTATATTTGTAGTTTATACTGTCATGAAGATATATGTATTAGTTAATCAAAGTATTCAAAGACAAAACCGAGTTAAACAAAGAATTGCAATTAAAAAGACATCAATCGTAGAGTGAACCCTATATAGTAGACAAATAAAAAAAAGGATATAGAATTAAACTCTATATAAAGCAAACGAAAGAAACACCTTTATAATATAAATTATGGAGGTGTTTTTATTATGGCAAAGAAAGGACAGACATTTAGGAAGTATGATTTAACATTTAAAAAGAAAGTTTTGAAAGAGTATAGAGCGGGGTATTCTCAGCGCTATTTATCAGAGAAATATGAAATACCAGAAGGCACCATCGACACATGGTCACAAATCGAAAAGAAATATGGTGAATTAGGTATAGTTAAAAAAGGAAGACCAAAAGGAACAACAAATGAAGATTACAAAGAACGCTATGAAATTCTAAAAAAATTCCAGGACTTCTTGGACAACAAAGAACTAAAGAAAAAATAAACTTTATTAATCACAACCGAGGAGTCCATCAAATTGGATTGATGTGTGAGGTTCTAGAAATCAGTCCAAAGACGTATTATAAATATCGCAATATACCCGATAAAGATTTTAATGATTATAAACTTATTAGAAAGATATTCAACACCAATATGAAGACCTATGGTTACAGACGTATTACAGATGAATTAAGAGAAAGATACGGCATGATGTATAATGCAAAAAAAGTCCTTAGAATCATGAAGAAATACGGTATAGTGCCATTATATATAAAGAATCAACAACGTAACGGCTACAAACAAAAGATAGAGAGACTTATAAAACCAGATCTTCTAAAAAGAGATTTCAATCAAAGAGGTTGGGTAACAGATGTCACCTATCTTGACTATGCAGGGAAAAGATCGTTCTTAAGTACAATTCTTGATCTACAAGATAGAAAAATCGTAGCTAGTCAAATCAGTCATCGAAATGATGTTAAATTGGTATTAGATACACTGCATAAAGCAATAAGAAAAATAAAAGATCCAAGTGGAATGGTACTCCACTCGGATCAAGGGTTCCAGTATTTCTCAAATGAATACCGGACTGTCTGTGAGTCAAAAGGAATTCTAGTTTCAATGTCTAGAAAAGGAACACCAATTGACAACGCAGTCATTGAGAGCTTTCATTCATTATTGAAGAAAGAGACTCTCTACAATAATGATATCAAAAATCATCAAGAATATATCAAGATAGTGAAATCATGGTTGACTTTTTATAATACAAAACGTAGAAAAAATAAAAAGTAGACTCTTTTTTATTAGTGTCTACTTTTTGGGGTGCAGTTCATCGTGATGTCTTTTTTATTCTTAACGATTAAGTTTGATAACTTCGGTATAGGCCATAATGAGTGGTCCAACACCTTTCGCATCATTTTCAACAACCGGTTCAGACATATAATATGCATAAGTACCATCACGTCTTAAGTTAGTTTCTGGTCCAAGTCCAGAAACTAAAACAATACCTTTAAGATTTAAATCACCATCTTTTTCAGATAGATAAGTTTCACAAATACCATTAAAGATATTCAATCCAACAGAAGTATAAGAAGGATCAAGGAGATTTAATCTAACACCTTTTAAGATAGCGTAGCAGATTAATGCACTTCCACTGGATTCCAAATAATTATTTATACGATTGCCTTGATCTATCACATCATAGAATAATTTAGTATTACTATCTTGATATTCAAGTAAGCCATCAATAGCCTCTTTTAACAATGGCTTAAAAAATGATTGAACTTTTTCCTGATCATCCATATATGAAACTACGTCAACGATTGCTACAACATACCAACCCACAGCTCGTAGCCAAAAGCTTTTAGACAAGCCAGTTTTCTTATCAGCCCAAAAGATTGATTTTGATGCATCGTATCCATGATAGTATAAATGTTTTTTCTCATCAAACATACGTGATCTCACGTTTCTAAATTGTAAGATGATATCATCATAGTTTTTTTTACTATTTTTATATGTTTCATATTGTGTATAAAAAGGCAGTGCCATGAACAATCCATCCAACCAAACTTGGTTAGGATAGATTTTTTTATGCCAGAAATTACCCTCAAATGTTCTTGGATGTTCAAGAATTTGGCTATATGTTAATTCAATTGCTTTATTATATTTTTCATCATTAGTTAAGCTGTATAAATCAAATAGTATACGACTCTCACAAATATCATCTGTACTAAAGTTTTCTTTATGATAGCCAACGATTGAACCATTGTCTTTAACATAATAATCAACAAAATTAATAACGAACTTAATATATTTTTCTTCTCTAGTTTCTTCATATAATGACATAAGGGATGTCATCATACAACCATCGATATAATTCCAATGAGGCGCTTTTCCAGTTTTAATGGACTCAATATTCCAATAAGGTGCCTCTGGTTTTGATAAATCTATCATTTTGTTAATGTATTTTTTGATCAATTCATCATTCATTGTATCACCATCCAATCCTATAATATTATATCATGTGTAAGTCAAATGATACAACGAAAGTATTGTGATATGCTATAATTGAAATATAAATAATGCATTGTAAAATAATATTTATGATGGAGAATTTAGGAGGAATCAGATGAAAATTAGATTAATAGGCCTAGGAAAAATGGGCGCCAATATTGCGCTAAATTTAAGAGATCATGGTCATGAAGTTTGGGGATTTGACCTAAATGAAAGTGCAAGGGCAATATTGAAAAATGAGCATATAAACGTTTTTGACAATCTAAAGGACTGCTTAAAAGACGATGGAAATAGAAAAATTGTTTGGATGTTAGTCCCAAATCAATTTGTAGATAGCGTGTTAGAAGAAGTTGTACCTCTATTAAATAAGAATGATATCGTCATTGATGCAGGAAATTCGAATTTTAATGCATCAATGAAACGATATGATGCATTGAAAGAAAAAAATATTGACTTTATTGATTTAGGAACTTCAGGTGGCATATCTGGTGCTAGAAATGGAGCTTGCCTAATGGCTGGTGGGCAAAGAGAAGTCGTTTCATATGTTGAACCAGTATTTTTAGATGTGGCTACAAAAGATGGTTATGCTTACACAGGTAAACCAGGTAGTGGACATTATGTCAAAATGGTTCATAATGGAATTGAGTATGGTATGATGCAAGCTATCGCTGAAGGGTTTGACCTACTTGAAGCATCACCATTTGAGCTAGATTATGTCGATATTAGTAAGATGTGGAATCATGGTTCAATTATTGAATCAAACTTAATGGGTAATATCTATGATGCATTTTCTAAAGATGTCCATTTAGATGAAATCACAGGGCGTGTTGATGATTCAGGTGAAGGTATGTGGACGATTGAAGAGGCATTGAAATTAAAGGTTTCTATACCGGTAATTACACAATCATTATTTTCGAGATATAAATCAAGAGATGAAGCTCAATTTGCAGAGAAGGTAGTTGCTGCCATGCGAAAGGAATTCGGTGGGCATGCCGTATATAAGAAACAATGAAAGATATAGTTTTTGTCATATTCGGATCCACTGGTGATCTAACTTCACGTAAATTATTACCTGCAATCTCGAAATTATATAGTGAACAACAAATTTCATCAAATATAGCAGTCATTGCAATCGGAAGAAGAGATTATGACACTAATAAATATCTTGAATATGTTGTTGGTACTGACAACAATAAACTAGATATTAAGCTTTTGTCTAAATTTGTTACCTACTATCAAATGCAAATTACTGAGCAAGATGACTATAAGGGACTAAAGACATACATTGAAAGCATTTCTGATGAGTATACAAAGCAACTATATTACTTAGCAATTGCGCCGCAGTTTTTTGATGATGTTGCAAAATATGTGAGTCGCGTTAGATTGATTGAGAAACACAATCTAAACCATTCGTTAATATTTGAAAAGCCGTTTGGTTATAATTTAGATAGTGCAGAACATATCAATCAAATGCTATGGCAATATTTTGATGAACAACAAATATATAGAATTGATCACTATTTAGGCAAAGAAATGATTCAAAATATATTAATGATCAGATTTGCCAATCGGATATTTGAGGAAGTATGGCATAATAGAACGATTAAGAATGTGAAGATCATTGTAAAAGAAAGCGATGGTATTTTAGGTCGTGCTGGCTATTACGATGAATCAGGCGCTTTAAAAGATATGGTTCAATCCCATTTATTACAGATGTTAAGTATGATTGCAATGGACACACCACGTTCATATCATAGTGAAGATGTGAAAAATGAAAAGGTTGAAGTATTTAAACATCTAAGATTTGATAAAGAATCACTTATTTTTGGACAGTATGATGGTTACAAACGTGAACCAGGTATCAATTCCGAATCAGAAACTGAAACATTTGTTTTTATAAAAACATTCGTTGACACACCTAGATTTAAAGGTGTTCCATTTTATGTTTTAACAGGTAAAAAATTGGATGAAAAAGAATCTGTGATCATTATTGAATTTGAAGAAACAACTGAGCAAAAAAAATGGAATCTACCATTGTCTACAAATAAATTATATATAAAAATCGCACCTCAAGACGGGTTTGGTCTAACTTTAAACTCAAAGGTTCCTGGATTGCGTGATGATGTTGAATCAGTAGAAATGGAATATTGTGTAGCTTGCAAAGCGTTTGGTAATATGTCAGAAGCTTATGAGAAACTATTGCTAGATATCTCCAATCAACACAAGACACTATTTACCAGATGGGATGAGATTGAACTTACATGGAAATTTATTGATGATATAAAAAAATTCCAAAAGAAACCGGTTGTATATAAGGATTACAAGGAACTTAAAAAAATGATATTCGATTTAGAAGGCGAGGAAATGTGATGAAAATCTATGATGTTACAATGAAGATTCATCCAAATGTGCAAGTTTATAATAATAAGGAAAGTAAGAAACCGGTATTTGAAACGGTTGCTGATTTTAAGGACAGTGGGCACCGTGAGACAAATGTAACATTGAATGTTCACACTGGTACACATATTGATTTTCCACTTCACATGATTGAAGGTGGGCAGACATCCTCATCACTAGATTTTAAAAAGTACATTAGAGAGATAAAACTCTTTGATCTATCACATGTCAATGACGCAATTACTGTTGAAGATATCAAGGACTTGCATATAAATCAAGGAGATTTTATTTTGCTTAAAACTAAAAACAGTTTTGAAGATACTTTCAATCCAAACTTTATTTACGTTAAAAAGGATGCAGCAGAATATCTTGCATCACTTCATATATCAGGCGTTGGTGTCGATGGTTTAGGTATTGAGCGTGGACAACAAGGCCATCCAACTCATCTTTCGCTAATGATGGAAAGTATTGATATCATCGAAGGTTTAAGATTAAAAGATGTTGAAGAAGGGACATATATGATGTATGGACAAGCCATACCACTTCAAGGTATTGATGCATGTCCGATGAGCGTTATCTTAGTCGACAATGATTAGGAAGGCAAAACTTGAAGATTTAGAACAAATATGGAATTTGCGTATTAGAACTACCCAACTTTTAAAACAAAGACATATTGATCAGTGGCAATATGCAAATCCGAGCAAAGAAAGGTTTATCAAAGATATAAGTGATCAATCTTTTTTTGTATATGAAAAAGCAAATATAATTGTTGGGATGGTATGCATCATGAAAGATGTTGAGGAAACATATTTGGAAATTGATGGGAGATGGAATTATAATCTTCCATATGCCACCATTCACAGATTCGCTGTTGATCAAGATTTTCTTGGTCAAGGTATATCAGATGAGTTAATGGTGTTCAGTAAAGCATATGTGAAAAGTGGAAATATCCACGTTATTCGTATTGATACTCATGAGCAAAACAAACAGGCTCAACGCCTATTTGAGAAACATGGATTTTTATTATGTGGTACAATAATGCTAGCAAAAGAGACAATGGGAGATAGAATGAGGTTAGCATTTGATATTAAGTTAGGAGATTGAAAATGAAAATATTTATTGAGACAAAATATTTGAAACAACAGTATTATCAACCACTGATTGATGCTTTTCCTGAACATGAATTTACGGTTATTGAAGAGTCTGAATGCGAAATTATAATAGGTATGTTTGATCAAAAAGACTGTGCTTATTTTGATCAATTTACAAACCTGAGATTAATTATGCTGCTATCAGCTGGTTTTGATCATCTCGACTTAGAATATTTTAAAAGACGGCATGTCATCATTACGAATGCTAGAGGCGTATACGATATTCAGATTGCTGAAGATGTTGTTTCTAAAATGTTGTATTTCAATAAAAAATTAAATATCTACTATGATCAAATGAAAAACCATGTTTGGAAACATCATCCCCCACATTATGAGTTATACCGAAGCCAAGCACTTATTTTAGGTGCTGGATCAATTGGACACATGATTGCTAAGCGATTAAAGGGTTTTGATATGGATGTTATCGGATATAAGCAAACATATGAAGACCTTTCATATTTTGATCAAATCATAACAAAACAAGATCAGTTAAATGAATATTATAAAACATGTGACTATTTAATTATTTCATTACCATTAAATAAATTTACTGAAAGATTGATTGATAAAGAGGTGTTAAGTCTTCTTAAAAAAGATGCTGTTGTTATCAATATTGGTCGAGGTGAGATTATTGACCAAAGTGCTTTAATCAATGCATTAAATTTAGATATGATTAGAGGTGCAGCATTGGATGTTACATATCCAGAGCCATTATCTGATAATCATTTATTATGGAATGCTAAAAATATATACATTACACCTCATAACTCAAGTGACTCGCTAAAGGTTCATGAAAGAAGAGTTGAATTGATTGTTGATTTATTAGATAAATATTTTAATCATAATGCATTATATAATATTGTCCTATAGATAATTTCATATAAACAAGGAGTGTATATAGTAATAGTTACCAGGTGGATATTTATTTACTAGTGGTTACATTTATTTTTCTTAAGAGAAGATATAGCAATATAACAAGATCAATGATACTAAAAATACTTTCAATTGCGAGATTTCCTACAAATATTCGTCCAACTTGATATATGATTAGTGAGAGTAAATAGGTCATAGAAACCTACAATTAAAGGAAAAATGAGTATTGTAACAAAGAAAAGGATTTGATAATTGACTTTTTTACGTAATTACTTATAATAATAAATAGGGAATGAATGTCTCCCATAGCGTTATGCTAAAACCGCGAAAGAGCTAATGACTTCTACAACAATTTTTTGTTGTAGAAGTTTTTTTTGGAGGATATGATGAACATAAACACATTAGTTACAACCGATGACAGTATGTTACTAAGTATAGCAATCATTATTTTAGTAAGTTTACTATTCATCTCGATTTTTAAAAAACTTAATCTCCCGACCATTTTAGGTATGTTACTTGCAGGTATTATTCTTGGTCCAAATGTCCTTGGGTTAATCAATGGAGAAATTAGTAAAGTATCAGATGATCTAAGAGAGATTGCATTAATTGTTATTTTAATCAGAGCAGGATTATCACTTGATTTGAAAGATTTAAAGAAGGTTGGAAGACCAGCAATATTGCTATCTTTTCTTCCAGCAACGATAGAAATGATTGCTATCACTATATTTGCTCCAATGTTTTTTGACATATCTTATGTTACTGCGATGACAATGGGTGCAGTTGTTGCTGCAGTGTCACCAGCAGTTGTGGTTCCACGTATGATTAAGTTAATGGAACGGGGCTATGGTAAAGTCAAGAAGATACCTCAGATGATCTTAGCAGCATCATCAATAGATGATGTTTATACAATTATCATATTTTATGCCTTGGTTAAGTTACAACAAGGTGGAAGCATCGGTGTGATGACATTTCTAAATATTCCAATTTCAATTGTACTTGGTATCGGTATTGGATTACTGTCAGGATATGGCCTATCAATAGTCTTTAAAAATATGCATATGCGAGATACACTAAAAGTTTTAATTATATTTAGTATCGGTTTCTTATTGATCACATTAGAACAAGTATTAAACTCAGTTGTTGCAGTATCAGGATTGTTAGCTGTGATGTCAATGGCCATTGGAGTTAATAGAAACTATATAGTATTAGCAAAACGTTTGGTTAAAAAGTTTGAAAAGATCTGGGTTATTGCAGAAATTATGCTTTTTGTATTAGTTGGTGCCTTAGTGGACATAAGAGTTTTATTTCATGTTGGGTTATTCGCTATTATTCTTATTGTAATCGCATTAATATTTAGATTGTTTGCTGTATACTTATCTACAATGAAAACAAATCTTACTGTTAAAGAACGATTGTTTACAGCACTCTCATATACACCAAAAGCAACTGTTCAAGCAGCAATTGGGGCATTGCCGCTATCTTATGGGCTTCCTAATGGAGAACTCATCTTGATGGTTTCAGTGCTTGCAATCATTATTACAGCACCTTTTGGAGCGATTATGATGGATAAAACATATCATAGCTTACTTTCATTACCAGAACAAAAAGAGACTGAACTAGATTCAAACGGCACTTGATTAATCCGTAATAATTTGGTGTTTTATCAAATTAGTGTTAAAATATTTAAGATATTAAATATTGTTTTTTAAAGGAGCAATTATGAAGAGAAATAAGTTTGTTGTTATAGGATCTGGTCGTTTAGGTTCAAACATCGCAACAAAAATGTCTGAAAAAGGGGAAGACGTTATCATTATTGATGCAACTGATGATTCATTTAGAAAACTTCAAGAATCATTTTCAGGCTACCAAGTAGTAGGAGACGCAACAGATCTATCCGTGTTAGATAATGCATTTATAAGACAAGCTAAAACTGTCGTGATTACAACCGATCAAGACAACGTCAACATTTTTTTAGCTCACGTTTGTTATTATGTTTATAGCGTACCAAAAATTTTTGTGCGTATTTCAGATAATGACAAAGGTAAACTTCTGGATGGAACAAATATTAAACCAATTTATCCTTTCACATTATCATTAACTGAATTTAATGATTTAAATGAAAGCGAGGAAGAAGAATGAAAATAGTCATTACTGGCGGTAAGCATGAATCTGATTACATCATTTCTATGTTGAAAAAAGAACGTCATGAACTTATTGTTATCAACAATGATAAAGGATTTGCTGAATATATTAGTAGTAATAATGATATTGATGTATTTCCTGGAGATCCAACTAAAGCTTATGTATTGCAGGATGCAGAAGCACAAAATGCTGATGTTTTATTAGCATTATCAGACAACGATACAGATAATTATGTGACTTGTATGACTGCCAAAAAGTTATTTAATATTAAAAAGACTGTATCAAAAGTGAAGAATCCAAAAAACGTTGAACTATTTAAGAAATTAGGTATTGATTCAGTAATCAGTTCAACTTATTTAATCGCTCAATCAATATTAAATGAATCTTCTGTAGAAGATATTATTAAAACATTATCAATTGAGGATGAAAAGATTGTGATGTTAGAAGTCCCAATTAAAAAAGACTTCGCCATTGTCGAGAAACAAATTATGAATATTGCTTTCCCTAATAATATGAATATTAGTTGTATTTTTAGAGACCCACATGTCATTATTCCTAATGGGCGAACAGTTATTCAACCAGATGATAATTTAATTATTGTAACAACTCCTGATGAACAAGAAAAACTGATTGATTTCATTCAAAAGAAAAGATGATGAATATGAATAATAAGACTCTTTCGGGATATCCACTCATCATTAACTACTTAGGGGTATTTGCTGTGTTAGTTGGTATTATTTTATTATTGCCACTAGCAACAGTGATTTTTTATCCTGAAGAAGTTCAATACATTGATGAATTCTTAATTCCATCATCGAGCAGTATCATTATCGGATTGATTATTGTGTTTATTTTCAGAAAACATGAAAAAGGTCGCCTGGAAAGATCACAGGATGCAATCCTAGTCGTGGGGATATGGATACTTGCTATTATTGTATCAGCAATTCCATTTATGTTAACTGGGATTTATAATTTTACACAAGCAATATTTGAGTCAACATCGGGTTATTCAACAACAGGCTTAACTGTAGTTGATGTTACACAAACCCCTCATATTTACTTATTATATCGAAGTTTATTGCAATTTTTTGGTGGGGTTGGACTTGTATTAGTCTTAACTTCTGCAATTTCTGATAAATTTGGAATGCGTTTATACAGTGCTGAAGGTCACAGCGATAAACTGGTGCCTAACCTGATCAAATCTGGTCGTATTATCCTAACAATTTATATGGGCTATATTATTGTTGGTATGCTTGTCTATATCGGATTTGATATGACACCTTTTGATGCATTAAACCATTCAATATGTGCGCTTGCTACTGGTGGTTTTTCAACTCAAGCCGGGAGTATTGGATCATATAATAGTGTTGGCATTGAAGTAACAACAATTGTCTTAATGATTTTAGGTGGAACAAACTTTTTTGTTCATCTATATTTATTAAGTGGAAGACTAAAAAATGTATTCCAACATGTCGAAATTAAATTACTTGGTTTGCTATTACTAATATTTCCTCCATTTCTTACTATAGAATTAATGAATACCAAGGGTATTGGGTTTGGTGAATCATTAAGAATTTCTTCATTCCAATTTGTTTCGGCAATTACTGGTACAGGATATCAAACTGTACCTGCATTTGATCTTGTCACATTAACCCCAACTTTCTTAAGTGTTATGATTATAGCAATGGTCTTAGGTGCTGGTATGGGATCAACTGCCGGTGGTATGAAACAATACCGTGTTGCTTTAGCGTTTAAGAGCATTTGGTGGAACATTAAAGAACAGTTATCACATCATAAAACGATTAGAACTAGATTTATTTCAAGACTAGGTACAAGAACAATTGTTTCAAAAGAAGAAATTGTACAAAATCACTCATTTTTAATGGTATATATACTAACACTTATTTTAGGTACATTAGTATTTACTGTTTATGGATACAATATTACGGATTCACTATTTGAATTTGCATCTGCACTTGGTACGGTAGGACTTTCCGTAGGTATTACTGGTTATAATGCACCAAGCTTAATCCTATGGACATCAACTGTTGGTATGTTCTTGGGAAGATTAGAATTTTATGTCATATTTGTAGCAATTGCTAGAATTGTTAACGATATGAAGCCAAAAAACACAAAACCTAAGAAAACCGCTAAGGCTATTTAGCAGTTTTTCTTCACATGATAAAATAATTATAAGTTATAGTGGCATGATACATCCTATTTTTAAAAGATTGAACTTTTTAATAGCCTTTTATAAAGTGAAACTAGGAGGAACGTTTATGTCCAAGGTGATTTGGGAGCAAAATAGATAATAAGATTTATACATTCTTAAACATACAGGTTTATGTCTATGATTTAGATGCGGATAGCGAAAAAACAAATCTTGAATTATAACTAAAAATAAGTTAAAATATTAATAAAGAAAAAGCCAAGACCATTCTTGACTTTTTTCTTTTGAAATGAATATTTGAAAAAATCACTTGACTTTATGTAAGGTCTAAGTTGTATAGTAAATTATCAAGAAATATGATAGTATATTTATAAACTAAGGAAAAGAGATAGGATTAATGAAAGAACTTATGATCATTGGTGCAGGTCCAGTTGGATTATATGCAGCATTTACAGCAGGTATGAGAAAGATTGATGCAGTTGTTATTGAGTCAGCACAAACCGTTGGTGGGCAATTAAATCTCTATTTAGAAAAAATTATTTATGATATACCAGGATTTAATGGTATTACAGCAAAAGACTTGATAGATAAATTATATGAGCAGTATAAAACATATGAGCAAAGTGTTCCATTAAGATTAAATGAAACAGTTTTATCTATAAAGAAAAAAGAAGATTATTTCATTGTTACAACAGATAAAGATACGATAGAAGTTAAGAGAATTCTAATGACGCATGGTGGTGGCAAATTTACACCTCGAAAAGTCACTGGACTTGAAGCGGATAATCTTAAATATAATGTTGATAACTTGAATAGTTATAAAGATAAAAAAGTTGCTATATTTGGTGGAGGAGATTCTGCGGTTGACTGGGCTAATTTGATTAATAATATTGCGAAAAATGTTTATTTAATTCATCGGAGAACAGAGTTTAGAGCACATTTAAGCTCATTAGAGATGTTTGAACAAAATGGTGGTAAGATTCTAGCACCTTATACTTTAAAAGATCAAGTGATTGAGCATAGCCGTGTTATAGGATTAACGGTTGAGGAAATAAATACTAAGGCATCAATTGATATTGATGTTGATGAAGTACTAGTTTTTTATGGATTGATACAAACTAAAACTTCATATCAAGATTGGTTGGTTGAAGCTGAACGTGGTCTCATTTTAGTTGATACTAAAATGGAAACAAGTGTAAAAGGTATATTTGCTTGCGGTAATGGTATCTACTATGAGGGAAAACAAAAAATGATTACAACAGGATTTGGCGAAACGATTACTGCACTTTGCGAAATTAATTTTCAGTTACATCCTGAACAGAAAGTACCTCAATATTCATCGATGATGAAAAAATAAAGGAGGGATTTGATGATATTTAATGTCATTATAGATTTTTTTACTGGGGTATCCATATGGGAACTAATATTTATTTTCTTTGCGAAAATTCTAGAGGTTTCAATTGGTACCATGCGTATGATTTTGATTACAAAAGGATTTCGAAAACCAGCAACAATATTATCGTTTTTTGAAATCATGTTATGGGTTTTTGTAGCTTCTGTAGTCATAACAGATGTTACTGAAATTCCAATTAAAGGCGTTGTATATGGTTTAGGTTTCTCAGCTGGTGTCTATATAGGCTCAATTTTAGAGAATTACCTAGCTGTTGGTAAAGTGGAAATTCATGTGATTTCAACACCAACTAATGCCAAAGGGGTTGTTGGTGTTTTAAGAGAAAATGGCTATGGTGTAACATCTATTGATGCTCATGGTAAAGATGATCAAAGAACACTTTTAATTATTTATGCAAATAGAAAAAATAAAGAAGTGATATTGAAACTTGTTACTGATGAGGATGAGAAAGCACTGATAGTTACTCAAGAAGTTTCTATGATTCAAAATGGCTATGTCATTCCCTGGCGTAGAATTAGGAAATAATAAAACAACCCTTAAGGGTTGTTTTTTGTTTTTAATAAAAAATAACTTATGTTATAATATGATTACTTGAAATGATGAGGTTAAATGTGATTAATAACTTCACCATTTTTTATAGGAAATAAAGGAAGATAGGTATAAAGATGAATCACGACAGAGAGATTATGCTTGGTACGATGAATATCAAAAAGTTATTAATTAAATTAGCGCTGCCGGCGATGGCTGGCATGCTTATCAATGCCTTGTACAATATTGTTGATACATTGTTTGTCGCAAGAAGTGCAGGTGAAATTGCGATTGGTGGGTTAACATTTGCATTTCCTGTACAGATGATTTTAATGGCTGTTGGCTTAATGATTGGTGTAGGTAGTGCATCGGTTTACTCAAGAGCTTATGGTAAAAAAGATTACGATACGATGGATCGAATGGTCAATACGGCATTAAAACTTGATATTGTCATTGCATTGGCATTTGCAATTTTGGGATACGTTTTTTTAAAGCCTTTATTATCTTTTTTTGGGGCAACCCCGGATAATTATCAATATGGTATGGATTATTTATCTATCATACTAATTGGATTGATTCCACAAACTTTATCTATGGTGTTAAATAATTTAACCAGAGCTGAAGGTAGACCAATTGTTTCAATGTTTGCACTTATAATTGGCGCTGGACTAAATATTATATTAGATCCGATCTTTATTTTTGTATTCGATATGGGTGTTAGGGGTGCTGCGATTGCAACTGTTATCTCTCAGTTTGCATCACTTGTTTTTATATTTAGTGCTGCATATAGTAAAAAGTCTAATTTGAAAATTCATTTTAATCATTTCTTTAGTGTTGATCTTAAATTATCAATTGAGGCATTAGCTGTAGGATTGCCAACATTTTTACGTAACGCTACAGGGGCAATCATTACAATTATTATCTTAAGACTTATTAAACAGTATGCTGGAGGAGTTGATATGATTAATACATATCAATCAATCTATGGTGTTATCAATAGAGTTATTAATTTTGTGTTCTTACCATCATTTGGTATTGTTCAAGGATTGGTGCCTATTGTGAGTTTTAATTTTGGTGCTAAAAATCATCACAGATTAAAAGAAGCGATTAAGTTTGCAACTACAGTCATCGTAACATATTTCATATTTGGTTATGCATTTATTTATATTATGTCGCCAACTATTTTTACAGTGTTTAGTGAAAATGGAAATTCTGTATTCATATCTTTGGGGACTGAGGCATTTAGAGTATTATCACTTGGTTTTATCTTAGTAGGTTTTCAAATTGTTGCATCTTCAATTTTTCAAGCGCTTGGTTTTCCTTTAAGATCTACAATTGTCACAATTTCAAGACAAGTTATATTCTTTATCCCATTTGTTTTCTTGTTTACATTTGAATGGGGGATTATGGGAATATGGATTGCCTTTGCAGCATCTGACTTTTTAACAGGATTTATAAGCATTTTTTTGTTGCGAAGTGAATTGAAATCTATAAATAAATTAGCATTAGCTTAAATAAAAACAGTTCAATTTGAACTGTTTTTTTTACCTTAATTTTTATGAGGTTTCGATTTCTTCTCAAATTTTACCTTGAGGTTTTGATATTTGTTTTTTACTTTTCCAGTAATTTGAGAATCGTTAAATTGTCTATCAAGAATATATATAATGATCAACATTAATGGAATAAGTAATAATAATAACCACCATAATGATCCACTGTTATTTTCATGTATAAGTACAAACGTTGAAAATGAATCCACAGTAAAGGATATGGTTTGATTTTCCATGTCATAGACTGTATCAATTTTATCAATGTGATTGTTTCGGATATGAATAATTTGATAGTATTGATATCCTTGATCAATTTCATCTAGTGATATAGTGATTGTTATTGCATGCTCTAATGTTTTAATATCTATTGAAGGATTATTATCAATTTGTAGAGACAGTGAGATATCATACTGTTCTGCTTGCGAATAATTGATGTCTAATTCATTGATATAGTCAGTTAATGATTGATCATTATACCATTTTGTTTGTTCCATTTTAGTAATATCTAATGTTAACAGTGAATTTGTTTGCTCAGGAATGATATCATTTGAAATTTCATCCAAATTGGACGCGCTTGCTTCAATATTAGCAACACTGTTTATTTTTACCCATGCAGCAATGAAGTTTAAATCTTCACTAGGCATGCTTTCAGGAATAGAAGGTGTCCAACCATTGAAAATGTAGCCGTCTCTAGTAGGGCTAACAGGTAAAGCTATTAATGAATCAAAAGATTGTTCTATAGAGTCAATAGCAGAACCACCATTGGCATCAAAAGTTATCAAATAAGAATTAATTGACCATTTTGCATATAACTTAACATCATGACTAGGCATGGTATCAAATACATAAGAAGTAGTTAAGTCACTATCTGAATACCAGCCATCAAAAGTATAACCTTCTCTAATAGGATCATTAGGGCTATTTATAGCTGAAGCATAATCTTTTCTCATAGATTGAACACTAGAGCCACCATTGGTATCAAAAGTTATCAGATAAGAATTAATTGACCATTTTGCATATAACTGGACATCATGACTAGGCATGGTATCAAATACATAAGAAGTAGTTAAGTCACTATCTGAATACCAGCCATCAAAAGTATAACCTTCTCTAATAGGATCATTAGGGCTATTTATAGCTGAAGCATAATCTTTTCTCATAGATTGAACACTAGAGCCACCATTGGTATCAAAAGTTATCAGATAAGAATTAATTGACCATTTTGCATATAACTGGACATCATGACTAGGCATGGTATCAAATACATAAGAAGTAGTTAAGTCACTATCTGAATACCAGCCATCAAAAGTATAACCTTCCCTAATAGGATCATTAGGGCTATTTATAGCTGAAGCATAATCTTTTCTCATAGATTGAACACTAGAGCCACCATTGGTATCAAAAGTTATCAAATAAGAATTAATTGACCATTTTGCATATAACTTAACATCATGACTAGGCATGGTATCAAATACATAAGAAGTAGTTAAGTCACTATCTGAATACCAGCCATCAAAAGTATAACCTTCTCTAATAGGATTATTTGGTGCAAAAGTATTTGATTCATATATATAATCTTGATCATCTATGATAGAGCCATCATTGGAATCAAAACTCATCTTATATGTATTTATTTGATAGGTTGCAGATAGCGTTACATCATGACTAGGCATTTGTGATGGTATAGCAGCGCTCCAACCATCAAAAGTATAACCAATTAATCCAGTAGGATCAGGGATAATGACATCTGATACAACAGCAAGATATTTATATTCATATGAAGCCAATGTAGTAGAATTGTCAGTAAATATTAAGTGATAAGTATTTATTTCCCATTTTGCATATAATAAAACATCGTGTCCAGGCATTTTATCAAACAAATGAGGATTATCGAAATTGATATCATCATACCAACCATCAAAAGTATAACCCTCTTTTGTAGGATCAAGTGGCTTGGTTGTTTCTTGATCATATGCATAGGTGATATCAGCTATAGAAGAACCATCATTGGTTTGGTAAGATATTGTAAATGTAGATGGTAACCATTTCGCATATAGTATTGTATCTTCTCCGGGCATAGTATCAAATGCATAAGAAGTAGTTAAGGCACTATCTGAATACCATCCATCAAATTCGTGATATTCTTTTGTTGGATCTGTTGGTTTAGATATATTTGTTTTGTAGGTTTGAACTATATCATTTTCTGAAGAACCACCATTGCTATTAAAAGAGATTGTAAATTCACCAAGCTTCCATGAAGGATATAAGTTGACATCATGGCTAGGCATTGTATCAAATACAAATGCATGATCAAGTGTTTCTTCGGTATACCATCCATTTAATTGATAACCATATAGGGTTGGTTCAGCAGGTGCAGCAATACCATCACCAAATTTATGAGATTCGTCATCAATAGCTGTTGCATCACCAGTATGGTAGGTGATAGAATAATCATTAGCGACATAATTTGCGTAAACATTTAAATCTTTTTCTTCCTCAAGATATATTCTATTATTTGCATCAGGTTCAACTGACCATTCAGTAAATGTATAGCCTTCTCTTGTTGGATTAGTATTTACAGTTATGTATGCGTCTATGCCAATAAGCGGAGATTCTATGAAGACTGAATCATCATAATCAAATAAAGTGATTTTGTGCCCGATTCCACTATCAATAATTGTGGGTCCCATATTGTCAATAATATATTGATCTTCACTTGAGTGACACAAACCAAGAAATTGAATGGTACTAGACGAATTTAGTGTTAATTCATTTCTATGTTCATATAAAGCGGTTAGAAGTTTATGATAGTTTTCTGTTGAAAATGCGAATGAACCAGATCGACCATTGAAAAAAGTGTACATATATTTAACACTAGTATAATCCCAAGTAGAAATATCTTGATTAAATTTAAAAGCTTGCCCAAAAACATTATTCATATTTACAATGCTAGAAGTATCCCAATGAGATAAATCTTGATTGAATGATTTAGCGCCATTAAACATGTAACTAATATCAGTTGTTGTTGATGTTAAAGTGAATAAAGGAGAATTAAAATTTTCCGCATATTCGAACAGACCATCCATAGTCGTGACACCTGAAACATCCCAATCAGATAAATCTTGGTTGAATGCAGAATAATCAAACATATGACTTATACGTTTTGTTGCTGATGTGATATTAAAAATAGGAGAATTGAATTTGCGAGTTTCACTAAACATATAATCCATATTCATAGCTTTTGAAACATCCCAAGTAGACAAATCTTGATTGAAACTAGATGCAAAGGCAAAAGTGTAATAAAAATTTTCTACATTTGAAACATTCCAAGCAGACAAATCTTGATTAAAACTAGATGCATAGGCAAAAGTGTAATAAAAACTTTCTACATTTGAAACATCCCAAGCAGATAAATCTTGATTAAAATTAGTAGTACCATAGAATGTTTGATCCATAGTGGTAACTCTACTTGTATCCCAATTACTTATATCTTGATTAAAATCTCCTGCTGAATTAAATAAAGAACTCATAGTAGTAACATTTGAAGTATCCCAAGCAGATAAATCTTGATTGAATATATAATCGCCATAGAAAACATAAGATAAATCAGTAGTTGTTGAAGTGACTGTAAAAACGGGAGAGTTAAAAGCAGTAGCCATGTCGAAAGCATGAGCAATCGTGGTAGCTTTAGAAATATCCCAAGCAGATAAATCTTGATTGAATGCTTCACTATTATTAAATATATAAGATAAATTGGTCACATTAGAAACGTTCCAAGTAGAGATATCTTGATTGAAAACTTCCGTGTTTGCAAACATATGATTCATATTGGTCACATTTGAAGTATCCCAACTAGATATATCACTGTTAAAACTTTTAGTATCATAAAACATATAACTCATATTGGTCACATGAGAAGTATCCCAGTTTAAAGAACTATTAAAAGAACTATCATTATAAAACATATAGCTCATATCAGTAACATGAGAGGTATCCCAGCTAGAAATATCTTGATCGAAACTCGACGCCTGATAAAACATATAACTCATATCAGTGACATTGGAAGTATTCCAACTAGAAATGTCTTGATTAAAGAAAGAAGAATCATAAAACATATAACTCATATCAGTAACATGAGAAGTATCCCAACCAGAAATATCTTGATTAAAGTAACCAGAATCATAAAACATATAACTCATATCAGTAACATTAGAAGTGTTCCAACCAGATAAATCTTGTGTGAAATATGAAAGACCTTTAAATAAGTTATGCATATCAGTAACATGAGAAGTATCCCAAGATACAATATTAGATGAGCTGAAACGACCAACATCTTCAAAACCACTTGATAAATCTGTCATCGTAACGGGAATGTTAGAAGGCACTTGTTCTAAATTTGTAGCTTCACGAGTTAAAGGACTAAGTTTTACAAGACCGATATCACCAAAAGAATGAATTTCAGTGATTGCCTGAATTTGATCAAAATCAGCAGAATAGGCTTTTCCCTGCAACATTGATACTGAAATTTGAAAAGAATCATAGGTATTATAGTGATGAACTAATTGTGGTGCTAGTCCTAGCTCAGAGTCCTCTATCGTTCCATCACCCCAGTCAATTCTAAATTGTGCATTTTCATTGTACGCTTCTGTATCAATTGAAAATGCACAATCGTAATATGTCCACGAATAATATTTTGTATTAATTGTAAATACTAAACTACTATCATCATAAGCACTTACACCATGATTACTGATTAGTAATCCAGACAAAAGAAAAAGACAAAAAGCAAATATTTTTATAGATTTTTTCAATATGCAACCTCCAAGTTGTATTTATATTTAAGATAATTAACATAATTCATTATAATATCAATTATAATAGAAGTAAAGGTTTACTAGGCATAAAAAAAGATATTGTCATACAATATCTTAAGTAGGGGTAAAAGAATAATTATTTTGTTGTAAAATATTTTTGTGACCAATCAGTAATTGCATCTATCACGGGTTTTAAATCATATCCTTTTTGCGTTAACTCATATTCAATTCGAACTGGAGTTTCTGGATGAACATGTCTGATGACTATGCCTTGTGATTCAAGTACTTTAAGTTTTTCTGATAAAACTTTACTGGATATTGATATTTCATACTCTAAATCTTTAAAACGTTTTGGACCATTCAATAATTGATGTACAATTAATCCAACCCATCTCTTACTCAATAATTTAATGGCGGATTCGAATCTAACACAAACTTTATCTTCCATAATATCAACTCCTATAAAAATATTATATACTAAAACTTTTTAAAAGCAAATTACTTTACATTACATAGTTACAAAAAGTATAATGCTAACATAAAGTAAGTATAGAGGAGATTTAAAATGACTAAACATAGATTAAACATAGGTATTATAGTAGGAAGTACAAGAGAAGGACGCGTCAGTCCACAAGTTGCCACATGGGTTAAAGCATATGCTGATACTAGAGATGATGCCAATTATGAAATTGTAGATATTAAGGATTACAATCTTCCATTATTAGGGACTACAGATGATGTTACTGGGGTAACTAAATGGAATGAAAAACTTGCTACACTTGATGGGTTTGTATTTGTTACATCTGAATATAATCATTCAATGAGTGGTGCACTTAAGAATGCATTAGATTCCGCAAGAGATCCTTGGAATAATAAAGCAGCTGGAATTGTGTCATATGGATCTGCAGGTGGCACTAGAGCAGCTGAACATCTAAAAGCAGTTCTTGGTGAATTGATGGTTGCAGATGTAAGAGTACAAGTTTTATTATCACTATTTACAGATTTTGAAGACTTTACTGTATTTAAGCCTCAAGTAATTCATGAAGATAATTTAAAGACATTATTTGATCAATTACTGTCCTGGGCTGGAGCGTTAAAAACAATTCGCATATAAATGGTGACAGGTGAGAGTATACTCTCATCTTTTTTTTATTTCTGTGATATAATAAATATCGTTAATCAGAGAGATTGAATCTAGCATAAAAAAAGATGAAAAGAAGCTGTAAAGAAACAATGATTTTAGACATTGCAATTATGCTAACCGCATTTCTAAATTTTATGTTTTTAAAAAGATTATTAATCAATTTATTCTTAGATGATGATTGAGTTACTTCAGCTTAAGCGCATTACCATTAATGACAGTATTTTAAATATTTTTGGATACATCTAATGGAACGGGAAAGACAAAATACACATTTATTATTACTGTAACAAGGCTTTGGGTATTTGGAATACCACTGATTTTACTACTTGGTAGATTTACTAATTTAGGATATGTTTCTACTTTTACAACAATGCTATTATCTAATTTATTAATTTACTATTACAGGATATATTATGTATCATAAAACTGATTTTCAGCCTGTCATTAAGTATAAGAAATTCATATTTGAGAAACGACTTAGAGCTGTTTAAAAAGGGGAAGAACTATGGAAAAAACTTTAAAAGAAGTGATTATTTACAAGAGTGATTTTGTTGAAATTTATGAGGATGAAGTACTTGTTGAGCCAAGTCAAAATAACGCCAAAAGAGTTTATGTTAAACATCCTGGCGGTGCTTCAATTATCGCTTTATCAAGCAATAATGAGATATTACTAATCAGACAATATCGCTATCCTATTAGAGGCATTTCACTTGAGATTCCAGCTGGTAAAAAAGATGGTAAAGATGAAGATGGATTGCTTTGTGCTATGCGTGAGTTGGAAGAAGAAACTGGATATAGTTCCAATGATGCCAAATTGTTATATCGCATGTACCCATGTATTGGATATAGTGATGAAGTTTTGGATATCTATCTAGCCAAAGATATCTATAAGGTTGAAAATCCTAAACCAATGGACGAAGATGAGTTTATTGAAGTAGAATTCTATAATCAAGAACAGGTGAAATATCTACTCGAAAGTGAAGAAATACTAGATGGAAAAACCTTAATTGCCATTCAATATTATCTCAATATGAGATTTTAAGGAGAAGTTATATGAATAAAGGATATTTTGATAGCCCATTAGGTAGTATAAAATATGAGTATGATGGAACGAAAATATATAAAATTAGTTTTGTATTTGATGAAGAAATAACTGAAGACTATGATCCTAAAATAAATCAATCTTTGGCAGGATATTTTAATGGAGAAGTAAAAGTTTTCGACTTTGATTTTGAATTTAACCAAAAGACAAAATTTCAACAAGAAGTATTAAAAGCGTTAATTAATATCCCATATGGAGAGACGAAAAGTTATGGTGAAATTGCCTCAATTATCGGAAGACCTAAAGCAGTTAGAGCAGTTGGCCAGGCATGTAAGTCTAATCCCATTGGAATCATGATTCCCTGTCACAGAGTCATAGGAAAAAATAACCAATTGACGGGTTATTCTGGTAAAGATTATATCTACTTAAAAGAAAAACTTTTAAAGTTAGAAAAAAATAATAAGTAAAAAACAAATGCTATATAATTATTATTATATAGTTTTTTTATGTGAAAAACAGCAGATTTCGAAGCATCGTTATGTTATGATTTTTTAAATAAAATGTTATATAATAAACTTGAAATAAAACCTAGTTATACGGTTTAAAGGAAATGGTTATGAGACGGAATACATGGAAGTATGCGCTAGTCTTGATTTCTTCATATGTGCTTTTAATGGTTGTTATATTCTTTGCATATGTTGGAATTTCTAATAATTTCATATTAAGTCAAGCCAAAAAAGAACTTGTTGTCTCAACAGAAGATATAGCAAATCTTTTTGCATTACAAATTGATCATGATTACATGAGATTCGAACAAGAAGTCGAAGATTCAATAGATCCGCTTAAAGATATTAATCCATCGTCTTTTTATGTTTTGCACAGTACTTTATTAGGTCTTGGTACAATTGATGGTAGAGATTTAGTCATTGATGACCAAAGCTACACATTCTCATCTCTATATTTTACGAGTGATTTTAATCAGCAGGTTGCTATTTATAGTTTTAATGACGCTTTTCAAGTATCGCAGTTTAGTGATAAGCCATATATGGTATTTAAAGTTGGAAATGTTGTCGGATTTTTCGATGCATCAACTTATATTGATCACTTTTTTGAAAATAATGAATTAGTTGATCTCTATTTTGTTATCGCAACCGATAATCGTATTTTTTATACCAATGATGAAGTTAATGAATATTCATATTTCAATGATTATTTTAGAGAAGCTGGAAATTCACAAAATACAATTAACGATTTTTCTGCAACTATCTACTCAAGACAATCAGGAATTCTTCAATCAAATGCGTTTTCTGGTGATGACTATTTAACCTATGCACCAATTCATATAAGACAATCAATGGAGAGCCCAATATATTTTACACTATCATTTAAATCAGAGAATGTACGTCAATCAAGCAGCTACCTAACCGGAGCATTATGGGCACTGTTCCTTGTGGTATTTGTTATCTATTCACTATCTACACTTTTAATCTATAGAATTCTTTCAACAAGAATTGAAGATATCCAAAATGCAAGAATGAAACTATACTATTCAAAACCAATGATCATGAAGATTAAAAAGGATGGATTTATCACGTCATATAACAAATCATTTAAAGCATTTTTAGGTAATCAAGATATCTATGATAATATATCAGATTTTCGCATTAAAGAAAAAATTGTTCATGAGAATCTGATTGAACATATTGAAAGACAAAAACCATTTACCGTTTTATTTACTAAAGCCAACGAAACAATCTATATTAGATTTATACCTACAAGAACACATGGTGGATTTCTACTGATTGGTGATGATGTATCTGAAACAGAAGGTAGATATGATGAGTTTAAGACGTTGGCCTTAGTCAATCCAGTAACTAATCTTCCAAACAAAAATTCACTTCTTAATGAACTAAAAGATTTTTTTAACGATGAAGAAGCATTTTATAAAAAAAATGCACTTGTAGCATTTGATATCGTATCTTTTAGTAAGATTAATATGCTTCTAGGTAAGCGTAGTGGTGATCATTTCTTGAGATTGGTCTCAGATTATGCACTTGAATCATTAGAAGGATACCCAGCGATGTTATTTAACTTAGAAGTTGATCGATTTGTAGTTTTATTTAGAGATTTAGATGATTATGCTTGGGTAACTAGATGGATTGAAAAACTTATTGACATTTTTGATAAACCAATCACGATTGAAAGAAATTTGCTTAATGTTAATGCAAAATTTGGTGTGTTTAACATTGAATATGATAGGTATGAAATTTTAAATCCACAAATTGCAGTAGATAATCTATTATTAGCATTAGAACATGCCAAAGAAAATTCAATCAAAAAATATTTTGTATATGATGTTTCATTAAGCATTATTGCATCAAGACATAATCGTATGGAAGTTGATTTAGCAAATGCTATTATCAAACAAGAATTTAAGATGGTTTATCAACCACAATACGATAATGAACAGGGCAAAATTATTGGATTTGAGGCACTTATTCGCTGGGATAATCCAAGATATGCTAATGATTCACCACTTAGATTTATTAGACTTGCTGAGCAAAATTCAATGATTATAGATATCGGGCGCATTGCACTTCATGAAACTTTTCTCGCCGCAAAGGAATTAGAACCGTTTGGTGTTGAGATATCATTAAACATTTCTCCAGTGCAAATGCTTCAAGCTGGATTTGTAAATGAAGTAATTAGTACGTTTGAACAATATGATTTAAAAAAAGGATCTATCTGTTTAGAAATAACTGAAACGTTTTTGATTGATTCATTTGAACTAGTAATTGCAAAGCTAAAACTATTGAGAAATTATGGTTTTAGTATACATTTAGATGACTTTGGTACTGGATATTCATCATTACAATATTTAAAGGATTTACCAATTAATGCAATCAAGATTGATAAAACATTCATTGATAGTATCGTTGATGATAAACATTCAAGAGCAATTGTTCACATGATGTCGAGTCTTGCTAAAGATACTGAGTTAAAAGTTATTGCAGAAGGTGTAGAAAATGAGAAACAAAATGTTTTAGTATATAAAAATGGTTGTGACATCATTCAAGGTTACATCATCTCAAAACCAGTATCCAAAGAATTAGCAGTTCAACTGATTAGAGATTATAATATTGATAAAACAAAGAGAGTGGAAGTTCCAAAGAAGGATGGTAGAAAACGATGAATAATATTATTTATGTATCGGATATTACATCAATTATATTAACCCTTTTAATCGTGACACTGCTAATTGTATTAATATATTTTCTAGCTTTATCGTTTTTTAAAGAAAGAAAAAGATTAAAAGATGAACAAGCACTTGCTATAGAAGGTATACTATCTAAAAACGAAATGACTTCTATGATTGCATCATATATAGCAAGAACTGGGGCAGATATTCAATTTAGTCTAATCTATATAGATTTAGATAAGTTTACAGACTTTGTTAATGCATTTGGTAAAGATGAAAGTGAAACAATCATTGAAAAAATTGCAAAAAATATGGAAAAAGCTTTGCCACGTGGTGTAAAGATTGCACGCATGTTAAATGATGAGTTCTTAATTTTCTTTAATCATGATTACGATCGCAGTGAAGTCGTAACAATGTCACATAAGATTAAGCAAGCAATTCAAAAACCAATCAGACTATTTGGTGATACTGATATTAGATCAACAGCATCGATTGCTGTAGCATTCTATCCTGCACACGGTAAAAATCTTAAAAATTTAATGAATTCATTATTATTAGCAACATATATTATAAAGCGTGATGGTGGAAACAATATTAGAATTTATTCAGAAGAAATGAATGAGTTGGGTGGAGAGCATGTTGAGTATTACTATCAGATTAAACATGCAATCTCACATCGTGAGTTTCAGTTGTTTTATCACCCGATGATTAATGTCAAGACTAAAGAGCTATATGGTGTTGAGTCACTGATTAGATGGAATCATCCAGTACATGGGCTGCTTTCACCATTTAAATTTTTAGGTATTATGGAACAATCAGGTGACATTCATTGGATTACGCTATGGGGACTTGAAACAATCATAAAGACACAACAAGAAATCAGTCAGTATTTTCCGCAAATTAAGATGGTATTTTCTATGAACATTGGCCCTAAGCAGTTAATGAATGAATCAATTGCTATGGATATGCAAAAAATATTAAAAAAATATCGTGCACAGGCAAATGATATTGTATTAGAAGTAATTGAGTTTGCCTTATTTGAAAGACAAGAAACAATTCTAAAAAATCTAAAAAATCTAAAACAAATGGGTTTCCAAATTGCAATTGATGGATTTGGGCTTGATTATCAAACACTTGCAAAAGTCAATGATCTTCACGTTGATATCATTAAGTTGGATAATGAGTTTTTAAAAGAAGATGAGGATTACATGAAATCTAAATTTGCTAAGCTGCTCGTTGATTTTGCTGATGAGCATGAAACATTGATCATCTGTGAAATGATAGAAAATAAAGAGATGATGGAAAAGGCAAAAAACTATGGTATTGATATTCAACAAGGATATTATTTTTCTAAACCTATTTCTGCAGAGTCATTACGAGGCTATTTAGGTACTAAAGCTTGGTACAATAATCTATAATGTAAAAAAGTGAATCTTGATAGTTGACTTTTGTGAAGAGTTGACTTAAAATGTAGATACAATGTAAAAGGCAAACCATGGGCAATCATGGGACGCAAAACTACAGGGCCTTACTTTACAAGGTAGCCAGTCGTCATTTAAGAGTTTATGACGCTGGCTTTTATTATTAATGAAATGCATAACGATGCCAGCTTTATTGAGTTAATAACTAAGATGTGAAGGGCAAACCATAGGAAACTATGGGACGCAAAACTATAGGGCCTCATATATTTAAAAGGTAGCCAGTTGTCATTATTTGATTAATGATACTGGCTTTTATTTTTGGGAGTTTATTATGAAATTATCTACAGTTTTAAAAGCAAACAAACTCATAAAAGCGAGAAGAATTTACACGCTTGGGTTAATCATCTCAGCCGCATTATCCATTGCATTTGGAATTGTAACCTTTTATGGACAAGATGCAGGAAATTTTGTCATGAATGTAGATTATGACGCATATAATCGGGGCATCGTATTATCAGAAACGAAAGATTTTGAAGTCACGACATCTAGATTGATGACCGATCCTGTAGAAGGTGCACAAGATATTACTTATCATTGGTTACAAATTGATCAAGTGGTTAATACAGATGGTAATTATGAAGATCCAGATATTGATTATATGGCATATACATTCTATTTAGAGAACAATGGACTTGAAACAGTTGATGTTATTTATAGTATAAGAATTACAGAAGTTATTAATGACTTAGATAAAGCAATTAGAGTTTTAGTGATTGAAGATGGGGTAGAAACAATATACCAACGACCTGATGAAGCTGATGAATATGGGAATCCTCCAGTTTATCAAGTACAGTTACCTGAAGCACAACCTTTTACCGATGATTTCACAGTAGCGAGAGTTACATTACATAGATTCATTCCACAAAAAATTAAGAAATTCTCGATCATTATGTGGATTGAAGGGGAAGATCCAGACACAACAGATTCTATTGCTGGTGGCAGTATAAAAATGCAAATGAGTTTTTCAATTAATAGTTAAGGATGATGCTTATGGAAGTCATTAAAAAATTTCATATCACCATTCTAACAGCAGTATTACTGCTTATTACCTTTGGGACAGTTACATATGCTTGGATCAGTTTATCAACGGTGAACAATATTGAAGGCCTATCTCTAACAGCAACTACAGGCGATGAGTTACTCATCTCTTTAGATGGTACAAATTTCTCAAGTAACCTAACTGTTGAGGATTTAGAAGCACTATTTGAGGACATCACACTTAATGAAGTAACTAGTATAGATGGCATAAACTTTGAAGCAGGTGGATTAAGACGACGAGATGATATAAATCCAGATAAAGACTATTTACAGTTTGATGTTTGGTTTCAAACAACGGAAGATATTCATCAAGTATATTTGATTAATAATGTTAGTGACTCCACTGCGTTTGATGTATCCAATAGTGGGACTTATATAATTTCAAGAGGCGTTAATTGGAGATCCGATCAAACCTTTGTATATGGTGCTGATGGCACAGTAATTAATAAAGGCGATGAATTGATATATTATGCGAGTGATGCAGTAAGATTATCATTTGTTGAACAAGTTGATGATCATAATGAACTTGACATACGAAATGATGAGAATCTCATGAGATGGATATTTGATCCATCTGGAGATGAGATGAGAGGTTATGGTAAAGATTATGGAGCATTTGCTTACTTTGTTGAAAAAACGCATTACTATCTTTATCAAACAGAATTGATTCAGGAGGTTAAATACCATTTAACAAATCCTGATCCAAGAAATCCCTATCAAGCACTTGATAATGATTCAATTGTTACCAACCTCCAAGATACAGGATTGGTAAATGAAGATGGTAAATCAATTTATCAGGGGAAATTAAAAATCACATTATGGATTGAAGGATGGGATGCTGATGCATTCGATGCAATCGATGGTGACAGGCTTAAGATTCAACTTCAGTTTAAACTTTTAAGAAAAGCTGAAGAAGTAAAGGATTAACTTAACGAGAGTTAATTAAAATAAACATACTAGTATAAAAAATTTAAAGGAGACTAGAAAAAATGAGTAGTATTACAAGAAAAATGTTTTTATCAATTTTAGCGGTCGTTCTTACAGTGTTCGCACTTGGAACAACGACATTTGCGTGGTTCACATTGACTAATACGTCAACAATTCAACCTTTTGAAGCACAAATTGTTGCTGATAGCGGGATTGAAGTTGCACTAGGTGCACATGCTACAGTATATGCTAACCCTGAAGATGCTAACTGGGTAACAACTTTAACTACAGAAACAGTTGAAGCTTACTTAAATGATACATATGGAAATCAACAAATTTTCAACCACGTGACTACAGCTGATGGTGTTAATTTCTTCACATTGGGTTCATCTGCAATGACTTCTACAAGTAGCGGCTATATCGAATTACCATTAAACTTTAGATCAGATACAGCAAACCAAATCAATTGGACTACAATTGCTTTAACATCTGCTTCATATAATTGGACAATAGATGTTAACTTCACTGGTGTTGGTGATGTTGCTCTTACATCCGGTGGTACTCTAGCGGTTGACGCTTCAAATGGTATGAGAATTGCAATGTTAAGCGATGCTTCATATGGCTCATTTACAGTTGCTTATGAAAAACCAGCTTCTGCAGCAAATGTAGCATTAAACACTGGTGGTGACCTAAGAGGAACTTTAGTTGATCCAGATTCAACTCCTGCTTCGGGTGATGAATATTATCCAGGTGTTGCTGGTGCAATGAGCTACTACTATGCTAAGAATTCAACGCTTCCATTTGGTGTAGACGCAGTAACAACTTTATCAACAATGACAGATTTAGGTTCTGGTCAACCAGTAATTACAATGGCTGATGTTAGTGCTTCAGGTTCTGATTTTGGTGCTCAATATTATGGTCAAGTTACAGTGCGTATTTGGTTAGAAGGTTGGGATGCTAACACGTATAACTCAATTCTTTCCCAAATGGTTACTTCAGCATTTACATTTCAAGGTGTATCAGTATAATACATAAAAAGAAATTAAGCTTCTAGTCTGGTAAGTGTGTGTCACTTATAATGCACACTTACCAATCCTACTTGGATGATGAAGAATGAAGCGTTAGGGGAGAATGAAATGGAGTCAAAAGTACAATCGCGATTTAAAAAAGCAATTAGAATATTTCTAAATGTCTTGTTCTATACTGTTATAGTTTTATTACTAGTATTCTCAATAGCTAATATTAAAGTCAAAAAAGAAAACAATATCGCAAACATATTTGGTATGGGAATGCTATCAGTTCAATCAGACTCAATGCATGGCACATTTGATACGGGTGACATGCTATTTGTACATATGTTGGATGAACAATCTCAAAAAGAAATAGAAGTTGATGATATTGTTACTTATTTTGATTTAACTATTCATGAGTTTATTACCCATAGAGTTGTTGAAGTGAATAGTGTAGAAGGTTATGTCGTAACACAAGCTGATTATAATTACATTAATCATAACAGTGTGACGGAACCAGATCAACCTGTCAACATGAAAGATGTAATCGCAGTGTATAGTGGTTCAAAAATTAATGGTTTTGGAACATCACTTGATTACTTACAATCACCAATTGGATTTGCTCTATGTATTGTTTTACCAGTGGTTATATTCTTAATCTTTGAAGGTATTATATTAGCAAGAAATGTTATGGCAGTAAATAAACATAAACTTGAAGAGAAATATGCAACTGATAAGGAAATTGCTAAGAGAGATTTGGAAGTTGAAAAAGAAAGAATGCGTGCTGAAATACTCGCAGAATTAAAATCACAAAAACAGGATTAACATAGGCTAGAAGGAGTTTTGTATGGTTGAGTTTGCAAGATACTATATTAATTTCATCCGTGACTTTTTTGCGAATATTGGAGAATTTTTCAGACAAATTTTTCAAGCCTTTGCGGAATTTTTTGTCTCTGATGTGGGAGCATATTTTTCAACCTTTTCCGTAGCCTCAAGAGATTTCTCAATTATCGACTGGATATTAGGGTTTTTAATTATTATTGTAAACTTAGCTTTAGTTGTATTCCTAGTATTAAAACTATATCAATGGATTAGTAAGTACATAAGATTTGTTGGTAGAGAAATTGAGAAAGATGAACTTTTAGAAGAAATTGCGTTTCTTAATACGAAGACAGTTGAACTGGTTGATGAAAGAAATAAGATTTTAGCATTGAAAGTATCAAACCTAGGCGTTGGTGGAACCTTAGATTTAGGACAAGGTGAAGCAAATAAAGAACTTACTGAGGATGAAGAAGCATCAAATGAACCATCAAGATTTGTTAAACTTACTCGTGTTGATAGAGAATATGAAAACCAAGTAACACAAATTTTTATGCGTGAAGAAAATATGCTTAACTTAAATGAACTTGTTACCAGATTTGTTAATTTCTCAGCTTCTAGATTAGGACTATTTTATAACCGGAAAATCATTTCTGCATTCTTTGCCGGTATGGCAGCATCAAAAACAATGATTCTTGAAGGGATTTCAGGGACAGGGAAGACATCACTTCCATACGCAATGGGTAAATTTTTTCAACATGATTCACATATCATTGCTGTTCAACCTTCATGGCGTGATCGTGCTGAGATGATGGGTTATCTCAATGAGTTTACTAAGAAATTTAACGAAACTGAATTCTTAGAATCAATCTATGAAACAACTTATAGAACAGATCCTAACTTTATTGTATTAGATGAGATGAACTTAGCTCGTGTTGAATATTATTTTGCTGAATTAC
This sequence comes from Acholeplasmataceae bacterium, assembly GCA_965140505.1. Classification (GTDB taxonomy): domain Bacteria; phylum Bacillota_I; class Bacilli_A; order Acholeplasmatales; family Acholeplasmataceae; genus WOFB19. The sequence goes on along the minus strand of OZ223250.1, from coordinate 565,091 downwards.
TTTCATTACTTGAAATGCCAGATAAAGATCAGTGGCTAATTGATATCGTACCAGATACGCAACCTGGTGATCCTAAACATTTGGAGCAAGGTAAAATCTTATTGCCTCAAAATGTTTGGTTTGTTGGCACTGCCAATAAAGATGATTCTACATTTACAATTACTGATAAAGTATATGATCGTGCAACACCAATAGTTATCAATACGAAATCTGAATTTATTGATGCTCCAGATACTGAACCAGTATCAATATCTAATGACTATTTAGAAGAGTTATTTAGATCAGCAAACAAGGAACATCCAATATCACTTAAATCACTAAAAAATCTAGAAAAACTTGATAAATTTATTACTGAAAACTTTAAGGTTACGTTTGGTAATCGTATTATGAAGCAGATTAGAGCGTTTGTACCTGTGTATGTTGCATGTGGTGGAACTGAAATTGAAGCGTTAGATTATATGGTAGCGCGTAAAATATTAAGAAAATTTGAAAGTTTAAATATTCCATTTTTACAAAATGAAATCAATGAATTATCAGCAGTACTTGATCGTCTTTTTGGAAAGAATGGATTTTCAGAATGTCAAGCATACCTAAATGATGTCAAGAAACAATACTAGGGGAACAATATGAAACGAATTACTGATTTGAGAAAATTTCATAGAGCTTTAAATGATGCATACTATGATATAGAGTTAAATGAGGACTTTCCAAATTATTTTTATACTGCACTGCTTGATGGTGAAAATGAAGTTTATCAAAAAAGTATTACAGAAATTAAAAAGTTTCATGAGGATTGGATTGGAACAATTGAATCGTTTTTCCCAAGTATATATAAAATTGTGAATAACCCTAAATCAGGGTTACGGTATGAACAAGAAGTAACAGCTATTGAAAAAGCAAAGCGAGTTAATAGTGATTCAGTCAAACACCTAGCAGCAAATACTCATTTGATTAAGGAATTCACTCGAGGAAATGTGATTCCAAAAGGTATCCTAGTAACAAATTCAGAAACTGATTATGCAATATATGAAAATAGATTCTTAAAGACTTTAATCGATCGTCTATCACATTTTATCGATCAAAGATATCAACTCATTAAAGGTAATATCGAGTCATTTGATAAAAAACATTTTGGTATGAAATCACATTATGAAATTGAAGATTCAAGGGTTGATATGGAGATCAAGTTAGTTGTTACTGATGATGTCGTTGATGAAACTATAAATCAACAAAATCACAAGACACTTGACCGAATAGAGTATTTGTTAAAACAAATCAATAACTTACGCAATACTGAGTTTTTCATGCAATTAAAAAATGCTAAACCAGTTCATGCTCCAATAATGCAAACATCAATACTACTTAAGAGCGTAGATTATAAGAATTGTTATAACTTATGGTTATTTCTAGATCGATATAACACTTTGGACTTTGACACGGAAGTTGAGGAAAAAAACTTATCATTTGATCATGTCTATATGAAAAATATCTATCAACTAGCACTTCAAACATTTACAACTGTATATGCAAATCAAAAAGCATTGGAAGATCACTATCAGTATCTTGATGTTAGAGAATATCATAAAAAAAGCCCTAAAATAATTAAAAAACATTTAGAAACATTGACTGAAAATGCAGCTCGGATTGAGTTAGAAGATACAAAGATTAATCAATACTATCTTGAACAAAATAAGAAAGTATTTGGTGAATCAATCGACAATTATTTGGAAGCATCATCAAATTATGAGGTTGCATTAAAAAGAGCACTTCGTGATACAATCAATATTTCAAATGCATTATATCAATCGTATTTCAATCTCGAAGAAGATATTGATTCTAATGATTACATGTTTAGATCACTGGTTAAAGAATCAACTGAAGATTTAATTTTAAAGACTAAGGATAAGTTGAACATAGCAAGAATTATCAGAGAGACAAAAGAAGTGGATTACAATAATGCAATCAGATTAGAAAAAAGATTGATGAAAGAAATTAATAGTTTGGATAAGACTTTTGTCAAAGAGAGTAAAAAACGTATTAGAGAAGATGCAAAACGTGCAAAACTTGAAGAAAAAATTAAACTCGAACGAAAGCATTTAGAAAAAAATCAAGAATCACTTAAATCTTATTTGGATTTTGTTTCTACTCAAAAGAAACTTATGACAAATGAACATAAATCAGTATCAAGAAAGATTAGTGAAACAAGAAATAAAATTAAGCATGAAGAAGAAAAAATTATTGCTAGTGAAAAGAAAAAAGCCAAACAGATGTATTTAACTGAAGTTAAGCGTATTAAAGAAAAACAAAAGCGTGATCAGCAAAGACTTTCGAGACAAGTTGAAAAAACACTTGAACAAGAATCCTTAAGACTTAAAAAACAAGAGGAACAAATTAAAATCAAATCTAAAAATCGTATTGAAAAAGAAAAACAAAAAATAAAAGAAAGTCATGAAAAAAAGATCTCAAAATTGAATGCTTAAGTTTTAAAGAAGGTGGTTTGATGGAAAAATTAAATAAGAATCGAAAATATTTATTCATTAATACCACACTCTATGTTTTTATCATCTTTTTGTTGATTACTACTGTAACATTTGCATGGTTCTCAGTAACAAATAATGATAAAGCTGCACTAATTGTGCAAATATCAGATGTTGAGGCAGAATATGAATTCTATGTTTACAATGATCCTACACATTCGGGTAGCTCTAATTTGACATTATTTGATAATGTAACAGCAAATCCAAATGAATATGATAAGTATTTATTTATCGCTGATCCAACAGCCACAACTCTAATTGATGGGTTCACAGCTCCTGGGGAAAGATTTTCTTTTGCTATCAAAATTTCAAATATAGGATCAACGACTGGTCATGTCGATTTATCATTTTCAAATGTTGAGTCATTTAATTATGAAAGAGTTGAGAACAAAATTCAAATTGCATATCAATATAGTGTAACAAAGATTTCCTATATCAGTGATGTTATGGAGACTGATGATCAAAAAGATTTGCAAGACATGAACTATTTTAGTCAACATTTTGAGTATGTGTCTGGATTAAGTTATGATTTAGTTCAAAACATACCATTACAATATCAAGATACAAATAGTGTCGTTATTTATTTTGATTTCTACTTTGATCCATTTGTTTATGGGATTGATGAGAATGATATACCTTATGATAACAGTAATATATTCATGGGTCAGACATTGACTGTATACACAATTAATATGGCACTTTCAGCTTAGGGGGTATTTCATATGAAAAAAGTAATTGGCATCATTTTATCAGCAGTGGGATCGTTTATATTAATTGTTGTAATCATATTTATGATATCTGCTGTTAGATCAATGAATAATGGCGAACCAACATTTATATTAGGCCACGCTTTAGGGATTGTTCCAACTGATTCAATGATTGGAGACAATGAGGACTCACTAGATGTCAATGATATGTACATCATACAAAGAGCATCAATTGATGAAGTTGAAATTGGTGACGTTATTATCTATAAAGGAACTATGAGCCCAAACTCAGATAATCAAATATTAATTGTTCACAGAATTGTAGATAAAACTGATGAAGGCTTTGTAACTCAAGGAGATAATGAAAATGAACCTGATCAACCATTATATCAGGATTACATTACTAAAGATAATATTATTGGGAAGTTTGATTACAAAATTACTTACTTAAAACCGATATCTGCACTTGTTCAATCAAATAGAAGTTTTATATTTCTAGCTTTGATCATTGTCATTGCAATATTGTTAGTTACTGAAATTGTTGATTTGATGAAAACTCATCAAAAAGATAAAAATGATAAGTTAGAAAAAGCTCATCAACATGAATTACAAACGTTAAAAGATCAAATGAAGCAAGATATTTTACAGGAAATTAAGAACGAAAATAAACGAGAATAACTTTGATTTAGCAAACCATGGGCAACCATGGGACGCAAAACTACAGGGTCTCATTGAGATAGCCAGTTGCTCTAATAATTTATTTTATTAGATTGATTGGTATTTTTATTTAATTGGAGGTGTAAAGATGAAAAAATACATATTATCTATATTAGTCATCTTATTATTAATCACTTCAATTACATCTGTAACATATGCGTGGTTTACATATGTTCACAAGAAATCTCTTGCTACGTTTGAAGCAGGATTTTTAGGTATTTCTTTATTTAAAGATGAAGTAGAAGTCGCTGAAGATATCGTATTTGATGATATAGTCTTTATTGATTATCAAGACGATTTTATAAATAATGAGGATGGATTACTAAATCAAATAGCTTCAACACATCGATTTGATTTAGAGTTACATGAAGACTCTCCTCAATCAAAAGTCTACTTATCTTTAAGTGAAGTAAATACTGATGGTCTTATCTATATCATTATATATGAAGGTTTAAATTTGTCTTTAACCGACGAAATAACAACTGACTATGCTTTATTGATTAATTCAATTATTGCAGGTTATAACACTAAAGAAGAACAAATGGCGGCTATAAATTTGTATAATTATAATGTTAGTCAAAGCATTAGCCAACAAGTCTTTAGCGCTGATGACAAATTGACATACCAAATCGTTGCATGGGGCGATTATGATGCACTTGATGATCAAGCTGCATATATGGATACCGTGTTTGAACTAACACTTAGCATAACAGTAATCAACTCGAAAGGGGAGGTTACGCCATGATGAAATTAAGTCGTAAAATGATTATATCGATGACTACATTCATTTTATTGTTTTCTATTGCAGTTGTCATAACATATGCATATTTTCAAGTAAGTGAAGAACATGGCATCGTGATTCAAACCGGTGATTTTGAAGTTGAAATGTTTGTTTATTTTAATGATCAAATCCTAACTATTAACAGTCCCTATTACGATGTTGAAAAGGGAGTTGTTATTGTTAATGCATTTGATGATACAACTGATAATTTTATTGGTAATTTGGATATATATATGAGCATTAAGCCAATTGTAACAGCAAGATATAGATTTAAAATTGAGCAGGAATGGGAAATTGGAACCTATTATAGAAATCAAAATGAAGAAAATCCAATTCCTCCTGTGATTCAATCACTATACCATCATCAAACCACCTATCCTTACTATCCTTTTTCTAATCTTAAGTTCGCACCTGAATTTGATCAGATAAAGATAGATCAAGCAGGTTATGTTTATTATAATGGTATCATTAAACACAGTGCTGTTTCCGAGGCATTTCACATCATTGAGGGTGGAGATGCTTATCCAACTAGATATAATGATGTATTATATGAAGAATGTTATTTATATTTCGATATGCAATTTGATGTAATTCAAGCGAATCGAATGGAGGAACTCTGGGGAATAGATCAAACATTTTTTGATCAGTAGGTGACATATGAAAAAAAGAGTTGTGATGATATATACTAAAAAGTTAATACTTGCAGTAATGCTCTTTACTATCTTATTCGTTATAGGTAGTTCTTTTAAGTATAATCAAGTTAATGCAATATCTTATCAAGATTCGAGTTCATGGTTAGGTGCAGATGTTGGTGTTAATACAATTCATGATGTTGTCTATGAAAGTAATTATGAACCGTTTGACACCATTGTTTTAGATGCTAGTTTAATTGATACCAACAAAAAATATGTGATTGAAACAGCTTTAGATTTGTTTAATCTTTCGCTTGTTACACAAGGTGCTCATGGCACAGAATACTTGGCTCTAGACTACGTATTAGGAAATAATATTGATTATTTTGATGCGCTAAAGGCTAGTTTTAATAATTTGTTCATTCCGATTGGCATAACCGAGCCTTTTACAGGTACTTTTGATGGTCAAGGCTATGAGATAACAAACCTGATTTTTAGAAGTGTTAATACAGAATCAGCATATAATCAATATATGTATGGACTGATCTTTTATTCTATGTTTTCTACGACTTCAGGTTCAGCTGAAATTAAAAACTTAGGACTTATTAATCCATTAATTGTACAGGCACTTGATTTAGGACTTATGACACATGTCTCAACATTTGTGGGATTGAATAGAGGATTGTTAGAAAACGTATATTATCAAGACACACGAGAAGCATCTGCTGGTATTAATGCAGAGGGTGATTTTATTATATCTGGGCTTGCCTCAGTCAATGAGGGAACTATTAGAAACAGCTATATTGCAACACCCTATGTTAAGTCACAATCTGTTACACAAAATTTAACAAGTGCATTAATCGCATATCAAAACACTGGTTCGATTTACAATGTTTATTATGATCAAGAAATTCTATTAGATGAGGATTCGTCACAATTGTATGGTATAGGCAAAAATACGGCTGAGTTTCAAGATCCATCACTTTTCACTTCGACTTGGTTCTTTCAGGATTCTTATTACAGTTTAGTTGATGATCCAAATGAATATCCGCAGGTTTCAGTTGATAAGACATATCCCATTTTACAAGGATTAAATATTGATAATGGAGAGTTGTTAATTAACTCAGCAATTGATTTATCTTATATGAATCAACTGTTAACAGTATCAGGATTCTTTAGATCAGCTTCCTATGTGCTTAATAGTGACATTGATCTTAAACAATTATCAAGGGATAATTATCAAGCTGCTGCAGTAAGTTTCAATGGAAGGTTTTCAAGTCGGATTATAAATGGTAATACACTCTATGATCATACCAATACAGGCGGAAGTGATGGTTATTATTCAATAATAAATTTAACAATTACAGAGGTTAGTTTTATAGGTGATTATGCATCTTATTCATTTTTTGCTGCACTATTTGGAACAGTGGAACATGTTAATTTTGTTAATTATAACATCAATATTTCAAATATGGATCAAGTTTCTGAAGTCGATAGAATTATGATTTCAGGATTAACAGGATTAAGTAACAATGCAGTTGTTAGCGATGTGCATCTAGATATTGATATCGAAGTACATCCAAATGACACACAACTTGGCAAAATATATATTGGTACTCTTTTTGGATATGGAAGTGCAGATGTAAGTTATGTTTCTTCTGTTGGTAGTATTTACGCAATAGAAGTACAGGATACCGAAAGAATGACTGCTAACTATGTCTCTGGGCTTATAGGATACGCGACAGTATTAACAATTAAGCACAGCGCGAATGCAGTAAATATTGATGGTCTATCATATTCAAATACACCTGATAATGTGACATATTATGGTGGTGTTGTAGCATATGTGGAAGTTTTAGAGTCAATGGAAAAGATAGTTAATAAGGGTATTATAACGACTCACGCAACTGGACTTGTTGATAAAATTTATGTCGGTGGTATTATTGCATATCAAAATCACTTGAATATTTCAATTTCATATATATATCAAAACAGTGATATTCACATTGGTGTATACGGTGAACAAGAAGTTTATGTCGCTGGATTTGGTTACCTATCAAATCAAGGACAAACTGTTGATATCAAGAGTATATCTGTTAATGCAGCAATAGTCTTCGAGACATCAGGAACACTTGATGAAATCACACTTAACAATATTGATATATATGCGTCAAATATCTTGATTACTAATCAGATTAATGGCTCAATTAAAGGATTATTTAGTCTACATTCGCAAAGTGTGGATTTAAGTTTTATCGATATGTATGCAGCTAATTTGCTAGCATTAGATCAAGTAAATTTATCAGTTGAACAAAGCTATCAAACCGGAGATATCAATTTTTATACATCAAATACATTAGTTAATCAGACGGTTGATCTTTCAGTTAATGTTTATGGTAGTAATCTATCATTAAATCACTTAAGACAAGAAGGCGATATTAGCGTTGATTTTACACAAAATACAGCATCATCTGTTCTTGATGGAAATTTTTATCTAAATGGTTTGTTCTTAGAAGCATCACAAAATTTTCACGTTACGAATGGTTACCAAGGTGGGAATATTAATATTACCAAAAATGATGCGTATGATGTTTCTTATAATCTATTTGTTTCAGGAGTGGGATATGAGAATAGAAATACCAATATTTATACTGACTTATCAATAAATCCTCAGTCTATTGATATTGACACATCAGCAGGTTCTATTGACACAATGTTAAATAAAGGTAACATCATAATAGAAGGTAATTTTGATGGGAATATAAAGGCATCAGGTATCCTCTTGTACAATGAGAGCATTTTGACAAATGCAATAAATCTAGGAAATATATCTATCTATAGTGATGTTGTTAATGCAACCGATGAAATTGAAGCATCAGGTATTGTATATGCGCTTATCTCACAGTATGCACAGATTAGAGATGCCGCTAATAATGGGGATATCACAGTTGCTAATAATGCAATTCATGGCATGGCTAATGCTGCTGGTATTGCCGTTAGAAATGATCGATTAGAAAATGGCAATGATGTTTCAATCACATCGGGCCATGAGTTTGCAAAAATCATGTTTAGTATTAATTATGGAGATATTAAAGCATACAGTGGTGTTAATGAACATAGTTATCACATCGTAGACGAAACAACTGGTAAAGCGTCAGGCATTATTGCGATAGGACTATTATCAATTGTTAATAATATTAATTATGGTAATGTTTATAGTAACTATTTAGCAGCAGGAATATTTGGATTCTTATATTATTCTAAATTTGATACATTAACACCAGGTGAAGTCTATATTTCTAACTTAATTAATTATGGTAAAGTTAGACAAGTTACAGCATATGATGATGCGACACATCAATTTACGTATAACATGTCTTCTACACCTGGAACTGATCTACCATATGCATTTGGTGCAATGGTTGGAAAAATCCATACTGGTACATCTACATGGGTGTTTGCAGGTAGTGTTGATTATCCAGTTGATGCAATCTATTTTGGATATCTATTAAATTTTGATGAACGAATTAATATGTTTGCCAGTGCACCACCACTATCATCGAATTGGGAAAATTTATTTACAGGTGATCTAGATGAAGCAAATGATATCATTTCAAACATGGTGCAATACATGGCGACAACAAATCCAAATGATGATTCAGCAGAACCATTTAATTATTTTTATGCTGGTTCAGGTTGGTTTGGATCATATATAGGTCAAGTAATTCAGTATTATGATGTTTCAACAACAGAAGATGGCATGTTTAATGAGCTTTTTCCATTTAGATCAGTAAGACCAGCTAACACAGGTACTGATCAATATATAAAAGATTATATTGAATATATTCCTGCATCTAAAACTAACGATGCAATCATAAGCAGGGTAGAAGCAGACACTAATTATGATTATCCTGGTATCTATGCACTATCCAGTAGTCAAGGTATTAATAATGGGATTTTTATCCCAGATAGTTTTTCATTTGATGGATTGAATCCTTATGTTTTAGATAGTGAAACACCTGACGAAACTTGGATTGGCACGATTGCTGATTCTGAAAGTATTTCATATCAGATGTATCAAGATATGCGTCAAATAAAGACAGGTTTTGCAACGACAATTTATGATTTAGAAATTATACAGACTGATATTAATGGTAATCCGTTACCTAACGGATTGGCACTATCAGATCCTGTAATTGATCAAGAAAGAAAGCTGATTACATATTATCTACCGAGCAATGCTCAAGTGTTAGGTACTGAAAATGCAGATAGTATGCAGGTATCTAGATACATTGAAGTAGAGGATTCGTATATAGATGGCGCAAGACGTGTGCCCAATCTTTTAACCAGTGACAATTCAGTGAATGGTTATACATGGGTTGGGACACATAAGAAGGTTGGCAATGATATGGTTGAAATTGGACCATATGCATCAACAGGTAGATATAATTTAACAACTTATGATAATCGATCTTATGATTCAAATTCTAGAAATGTCCCAGTATATGATTCAACATATGCTAATAACTCTGTTGATGCAGTTAACCGAATATTCACCCATGAGCCTCATGTAAGAACAACGTTCTTATGGTGGGTTTATTGGGATGCAAGTGGTTATCGTGTCAATGCTTCGTATGCATTTGGTGGTTATGGATATGGTCCTTATGAATCATTCACACTAAGTGGTTATCCAACACTGTATCGCTATGTCGGTCCGAATCCTGAACCGGTTACTTATGTTTTATCAGAGAGTACAAGTGGTGTAACTGTTTATCCTAATTCTGGTGTTTATTTTTCTGCGAATACAGATTTAGAAACATATACGATTAGTGATACATCGTCACTTGAATATAATGGTCTCTCATACACAACGGCAGTATCTATTCCAAGAAGTTATGGTGTATACGATTCAATGTATGATTCAAATGGAGAGTATATTGATTCAGTTGAAGATCACTATGGATCTGTTAGAGTTTATTCGGAAGAATATAATATTGCTGACCCTTCAACATATCAAGATTACCAGATCAGAATCATTAGAACAGCGGATGAAAGCATCTCTGATATGACTGGACTATTGGTGAACGGAATTAATGCTCTACCAACAAACTTTAATGTTGAAAATGTCACATCGACTAGAGATTTGCATTATGAAACTGTTGGTAATAATGGCATTATCAACTTAACATATGAAACATACAATATATCAGATTTAAATCAATTATTACCTTTTATTGAAGTCTATGATTATAACACTGGAGTAAAAGTTCACACTTCGTTATACCGACTATCTGGAGGTACTGTAGAAACAATAGGTGATTTTGATAATGGTACAGGATCTTGGGGAACAGGTTATGTTGATATTAGATTAGAAGCTGATGATGAATTACCATTTGGTTATTACTATATGGAATTAACACTGTTAAGTGGTGATACATATCGTCTTAATTTTAGCAAAATTCAAAGTGCAAATGCTAAAGTTTTAAGTATTACTTATAATGATAAATTCATTAAAATTGATGGGGCAACAAGTTATAGATCATATATTGATTATGGATTATATTATATATTAGGAAATGATGAGACTGAAAGTGTTAATTTCACAAATTTAGCATCTATTAATGATGTATACTATAGTGATTTAGAAACGAGTCGTCCAGCTTATCTTGATGCTATTGTTATCTCTAATTTTGCAAGTATTAAGCATATTGACTTTAATATAACAATGATTGACACATATCGTCATCAGTATGAAATTATTTATTATATAGAAGCTGAAGATGGCTCTATGAGTACATTTACGCATTATATAGAAGAAACACCTTTGACAGTCGATGAAACTGACATATATAAGAACGGTGGTTCATTATCACTTCCTTTAGATCAAGTGATTATATACTATTCTGAAAGCCCAACAATTCGTATTGAATATGATTTGGAACATGTCTTCTTTGATGATGATAGTGAGCTTGGTGTAACAGCACTATTTCAACCACTTGATGTAGGCGATGAAGCGGTTGAAAATGTTGATTACTTTATCCAAACAATTAACAATGTTGGTTATGAAATTGATTTTAACCAATCCATTTCTAAGGGGACCTATGATTTTACTTTAACTTATCAAAAAGCAGGTATAGTTAATGGTGAAAATCTAAGTTGGAATTTCAGTTTTAGCACCATTACAATTGTTAAAGTTAGAAACGATGAATCATTACTTTCTAATGTGTTGTTCGCAACCGAATCAGTATTTGACGAAGTGCTTGATGCATTTATGACTATTATTGATATTGATGAGGTTACACCAACTGAATATTTATCATATTTTGATGAAGAAAATCCAACTGAAAGAGTAATTTCTGTCCTTCCCACAACAGGTATCGATTATGGTTCTTATGATGATCAGCAGGCATATTGGGTTATCGGACAAGTTCAAGAAACAGATTTGACTGTATATATGCCAACATTCTATATCCCTGATGACGCTAGTATTTACCGTGTTATTGATGAGGTTAATATTGATTACAGTTATCAATCAAATGTATTGGCTGCGGATTTTACTGATTTTGGAACAGGCACAGCACTTAATTATGTTCACTATCGTATATATGCTGAAGACTTTGATAATAATCCAACGCATTATACTGATTACTATATAGCTGTTCAGGATGCAACCAATAATATTAAATATGATATCACCGTTGTTAATGATACAAATGATGAAATTGATCGTGTGTTTCTAATGGTTAATGTATATCAATATGCAAGCGATTATACTGGAGAAATGTTCTTTGATGATATTGAGATATCCATGTCAATGTTCTCATATTATGACGAAACAACCAATAGTTATTCAAACAATCAGTTTGAGACAACAATGTATGGATTTTATGTTTTATTTGTAGATTTACCAGAAGGTTATAAAGCCAAAATAGAGTTTGAGCAATCTTATATAACAGATTTAGTATATTTGGAAAGTTCAAGAATTCCGCGTAGATATTATGTAACCATTCACATTGTTAAAGAGACACCAGATTCACCTAATTGGGGTTACCAAGCAATATTTAATTACACAGCACCTGCCCTACCACTGGATTTTAATTACACATATAGTGAAGGCGATCATTTTGTTTATAATGGTATTACATGGGAAGTATTATCAGGAGATTATACCTATGACCCAAGTAATCCACCAGGTTCTGGCGCATGGCAAGGATTAAGGGATACAAGTAGTATTTATAACCCATCATCAGCATACCTAATTGGTGACATCATTTATTACGAGGGTGTTTATTATGAAGCGATTGCATCCAATGCTAGTTATGCTATACCAATAGATGGATTGGGATCATCCTGGAATGAAGTAAGTGAAGAATGGTTATCATACAATTTATACACAACTGGAGATATCGTGTTTTATAATGACGTATACTATATATCTACACAAAGTTGGAATAGAAATTGGAATCCTGAGGTTATAACCTGGGCATGGAATGTATATATACCAGAATAATTAATTACATATGATTAACATAAGATTAAATAAAAAGAATTCGATATATTCGAATTCTTTTCTTTAAATATGTTGTTTCTTTAAATATGTTGTTTCCTACAATAGAGTTTAAAAACAATTGTAATGAGAATTAAATGAATAATTAAGCCTATTGCGAAATAAAGCCAAGTCGCATTAATATATGAATTAGTATAGGGTAATTGCTTAAATATAAATTTAGTTGTCCAAAAGCCAGGTAGAATACCAATTAATAGTTCTGACCAGTTTGTTAGAAAGATGGAAGCAATCGGACCAATCATAAATAAACCCATAGATTTCATTGCTACAAACCCTTCAACTTTATTGCTTGCAAATAAATTGACGATGGTTGCAAGCAATGGTGCTTGTAGCGGAGCAAGCAATGAAATCATGATGAATACAGATACTGTGACCTCTTTGGTAAAGCCACTTGAGAACATGATTAGTATAGTTCCAAATACACCAAGTAAATAACTAAATAATAACTTAATAGCAATATAGAATCTAACTGATATAGGCGTGATTTTTAAACTTAGCAAGACACTATCATCTTGATCATCAAGAAGAGTAAAGCCAATAACAGCACCAAAAATTAAGCTATTAAGCAATAGAAATACAATTAATACAAGCTGATATGCAACATCTGATGCATTATTTTTCAAGTAAGGCATCAAATAAATTGAAATCAATGCAAATATAAATGGAAATATAGCAAAGAAAATATACATTGGATCTCTGGTGAGATTTTTTAATTCATGCTTAAATATACGCCCTATCATATTAAATACCCCCTTGTTTTAAAACATAGCTTTTGAAGTGAGGAAGTACAGCAAATTTGTAAAGTAAGTATGACCCAAGGATTAAATATATGAAACTAATCCAAAATTCAGTAGTAATCGTAGCACCAAATGCAACAGAAGCGACAACAATTGAAACCTTGGTTGGCGTAATAAGTAAAACATAACTCCAAATATCACCTTTGAAAACGAGGTCTAATTGATTGAGTATGGTTGGTACCAACGTACAGATGGAGAATACCATAACAAGCACTAGTAGAGAGGTAAAGTCTTTTGTAAGGTAGGTTGCTATAAAACCTAGTAATACATGGAATAATGTTGAAAATACCAGAGTATAAAATAAAATTAATACGTTAATTTCAATATGTTTTACAAAATAGAAACCTATAATAATCAGACCTGTTGAAAATAAGGTTTGAATAATTCCTGCAGCAGTTTTAGCTAAGATTAAATCACTATATTTCACAGGGGTTACTAAAAGCGTAGATGCAGTAGATTCGGTTTTTTCAAAAAACAGTGTAGCACCTGTATAAAGAATGCTCATAAGTGTTGTATCAAGAATAATAATCATTGGTAAAAACTCTATGAAGATTTCATCGTTTTCGATGAATACTAGAAATGAAAACCATATTAATGCTACAAATATACTAACATGAAGTACTTTGTACTTCACCAAACGCTGAATTTCCCCTTTTAGTAATTGATTAAACTTATTCATGGTTAAGACCTACACCAGTGACCTTGATAAAGATTTCTTCAAGTGTTGTTTCGCCACTGTGAATAGTTTCGATTTTTTTTTCTTTCAATAATTTAAGGAACTCAGCATTTGTTCCAATGCAATCTAATGGAAATTCAACTTTTTTGATAACATCTTCTTCCCTGTATTCAAGATGACACATACGATTACCATATTTTAACTTTAAGTTTCTTGGACTATCCATTTCAATGATTTTACCATCAACAATGAAAGCTACACGATCACAGATTTGATCAATATCACTCATAATGTGAGAAGTAATAAAAACAGTACCACCATTTTGCTTAAATTCTCGAATCATGTTTTTTAAAATCATGGCGTTAGTTGGATCAAGACCATTGGTTGGTTCATCAAGGAAAAGCATGTCAGGCGAATTAAGCAATGCTCTAACAAAATTAAGTCTAATCTTCATCCCTTTTGAGTACTCACTAACGAGTTTATTTCGATCTTCCCATAAACCTACTCGCTTCATGATTTCCTCAACATTGGCGTGTTTTTTATAAAGATTTAAGAAAAATTCAATATTTTCCATTGCAGTCATTTTTGAAAAATGAATAGGCATCTCAAAACTTACACCAATGTCTTCATAGAACTCATGACTTAGTTCTTGGATATTGTTGCCATCATATGAGATCATGCCTTGATAATCATCTAACAATTTGATTAAAATTTTTTGGGTTGTTGATTTTCCAGCACCAGAGGGTCCTAGAAAACCAAAAATTTCCCCCTTTTTTATTTCAAATGAGATACCTTGAATCGTTTCTTTTTTATTTTTCGGATAAATATAATGTAAATCCTCAACTTTAAACATAAGCCTCAATTCCTTTCTTTAATATATATATAATTTGAGTCATTTTTATATTGAATTGTTTTAATGTCATACCCTGTTCATAATAATCATCTAATTTAGGAGAATCAATAAAGTTTAAGAGAAGTTCAGCAAGAGTGTATGAATCAATTTCCAGTTTTATTAGTCCCTTATCTTGATCTCTTTTAATAAGTGATTGATAAAATTGAATTGCTTGATTTTGAGCGTTGTTTAAAACATCAAATCTTTTAAAATACTGAAAACTCATCATATTTTTTCCTGCTTGGTACAGCAGTGGATAAGTTAACATGAATTCATATCCTAACATATAAACTTTGTGTATATAATCGAAGAATGGAAGGTTTAAGTCAAGGTTGTGATTACTAAAAAAAACTTGTTTTTGAAGTCCTATATAGTCAAGGATATATAAATATAAATCTTCCTTATTTTCGAAATATTGGTAAAAACTACCTCTAGGAATATGCGCTGATTTAATAATGTTTTGAATATTTATGTGATCTGGAATGGTTCTCGAAAATTCCAAAATTGAAGCATCAATAATTATTTGTTTTTTATCTTCGGGTAACCGATTGAATGTTTCTTTTGCCATTGGCATCACCTCACATGACAACCTTGTCATATATTCATATTTTATGACTTTTTATTAAGAATGTCAATAAAAAAAGGGCCTAAGCCCTCATTTTATATTGATTTTACATTTACTGTGATTGAGTTGATATCTTATAAACCATAAACCTAAAAGAATTAGAAGAAGTGAAACAAACTTATATGGTAACCCAGCAAGTGGTAGAGCAATTACTGAAAAGGCAATACCGATGCTTGCAAAAAAAGCGATGACGCAAGATGTACAACCATAGGTCAAAATACCAAATAAGATAGATATGAATCCCAATGAAGATCCCTTTCCTTCTTTACCATTAAGTTCAACCATCGCAGTCGATAAGTGCATGAGAACGGCGCTTAAGACAGACATGACAATGTTTAAAAAAACATTAATTAAGACTAGATAGAGACCATATGATGTGCTCATCTCAGCATAGCTCATGTTAAGATAATCAATGATAAAGTATATCAATAAAAATATTATTAAGAATGCGATTGATTGAATGAAATACTTTTTTTTCTTTATCAGTAAAAGTGCTTCGTTATACATATATTCACCCCGTTGAAAATAGTTAAAATATCGCTATAATTTAATTATATCACAATATGGAAAAATACTTAATTTCTAGCTAATACTATTTTTATAACTTTTT
This sequence comes from Acholeplasmataceae bacterium, assembly GCA_965140505.1. Classification (GTDB taxonomy): domain Bacteria; phylum Bacillota_I; class Bacilli_A; order Acholeplasmatales; family Acholeplasmataceae; genus WOFB19. Next base: position 548,550 of record OZ223250.1, on the reverse strand, counting down.
TATTGACATATGAATTATATGTAATATAATGAATGTGGTTTAGTTTACGATAGTTTAACTTATTGTTTATATATGCTAAACAAATGAACAGGAATATTTATAAATCGTTTAACTACAGTAAACACATTGGAGGTAGGCATGGCAACACTAATCGAATTAAAAGATGTAACTAAAGAGTTTAATGGTCAAGTCGTATTAAGAGGTATTGATTTAGAGATTAATCAAAATGAGTTTGTTACGCTACTGGGGCCTTCAGGCTGCGGAAAGACGACAACCTTAAGAATCATTGGTGGATTTATTGAGCCAAGTGCTGGAGAAGTGTTGTTTGATGGAAATTCAATATTAGAAACTCCAGCGCATAGAAGACCTACAAATACAGTTTTTCAAAGATATGCACTATTTCCTCATTTAGACGTTTTTGAAAACGTAGCTTTTGGTTTACGTGTTAAAAATGAATCGTTAAAAACAATGGAAGATATCAGAACAATTCAAAGACAGTACCAAGAAAAAACTAAAGGCACGAGAGATAGTGCTGAGATTAAAGCGCTAAAAAAGGAACTTAAGGACAAAATTAAGGAATTAAAAGATCCAAATAGTGAATTAAAAAAACAAATTGATGCTTTGAAAGTAACAGTAAATGATATGAATAAAGATGATGTTGAAAAGCGAATTGAAGAACTTTATGCACAATTTACAACAAAAAAATCTAAAGAAAAAGATATTACTTCAAAAGTAAAAAAATACTTAAAAATGGTTGGTCTAGAAGGATATGAAAATAGATCTGTTCATAAGTTATCTGGAGGTCAACAACAAAGGGTTGCAATCGCAAGAGCTTTGATTAATGAGCCTAAGGTATTACTTCTTGACGAACCACTTGCTGCACTTGATTTAAAATTAAGACAAGAGATGCAATATGAATTAAAAGAGATTCAAAGATCATCTGGTATTACATTTATATTTGTGACGCATGATCAAGAAGAAGCATTGACAATGAGTGATAAGATTGTAGTCATGAACCAAGGCGAAATCTATCAAATAGGATCGCCTGAAGACATCTACAATGAACCAATTAATCGCTTTGTTGCGAATTTCATCGGTGAATCAAACATAATTGAAGGCATCATGCTTGATGATTATAAAGTGTCTTTTGATGGAAATAATTATGAATGTGTTGATAAAGGGTTTTCAAAAAATGAGGTTGTTGATATTGTCATTAGACCTGAAGATATAGATATTGTTGATAAAGGAAAAGGTAAATTAACAGGTATCGTCGATAGTGTCGCATTTAAAGGTGTACACTATGAAATTGATGTTAAGACAAAGGATAGAATCTATACGATTCACACAACTGATTTTCATAAAATGGACAGTGAAGTGGATTTGACGTTTGGTCCTGAGGACTTGCATGTTATGGAGCAATGGTAATGCAACAAAACATTTCATCTAAAAGCCGAAAATCTAAGTTAACCTTTGATCATTACTTAGGTATACCATACTATCTAGTACTCTTGATATTAGTCGTTATTCCAATATTTTTATTAGTGTTGGCATCTTTCCAATCAGAAGGTTATCAAAGTGGTATTTTTCCTTTTCATTTTACTTTAGAACACTATCAATCATTTTTAGCGCAGGCTGAATTTGTAAGATCTATGACAACAAGTATCTGGATATCTGTAGGGACCACGATTGGCGCACTATTAATTGGATATCCACTAGCTTATTTTCTTACACAAATGAAGCCGAAGACGGCTGCGACTATGCTTATATTAATTAATGCACCAATGTGGATTAATACATTATTGCGTATTAGAGCACTTCAAACCATATTTGATTTGATGTTTCCATTTCTAATGGACTCTGCAATAGGGATCATTACTGGTCTAATATATCTTTACTTGCCGTTTATGGTACTACCAATTTATACCGTTTTATCGAAAATAGATAAAAATTTATTAGAATCTTCTTCAGATCTTGGGGCAAGCAAAAGACAAACTTTTGTTAAAGTCATTGTTCCACTATCTTTATCTGGTGTTATATCAGGTGTTTTAATGGTATTATTACCAGCAGCTACAACAATCATTGTTCCACAATATATTGCGCCGAAGCAAAATATTTATATGATTGGTACATTGATTGAGAAAAAAGTTATGCTTGGTGGAAAAATAAGCTATGGATCTGCTGTGGCCATTGTATTATCACTAATTATTTTAGGTATGGTCTATTATATTAGAAAATTAGATAAATATAAGGGGGTAAACCAAAATGAACGTGAAGAGCAATAAGTTTGGTAGAACTGCATTCCTTATATTAGTGTTTGTTTTCATCTATGCACCGATTATAAGCATCGCCGTATTCTCATTTAATTCAGGTGATTCTTTGACTAGATGGTCTGGTTTCACATTTAATCGATATGTTGAATTGTTTACAGATAGACAATTATTCAATTATACGAATCCAAGAGAAAGTATCGTCTTTATGACGATATGGATTGCTATATTATCAACATTTATATCAACAATATTTGGTACACTAGCTGCTATATCTCTTGCTAAAAGCAAGAAAACATTGAGGGATGCAGCAATGATGGTTAATAATATTCCTATTGTTAGCCCTGATATCATTATTGCAGTTTCATTATTGGTATTATTTGGTGCAATGCAAATTGAACCATCTTATAATACGATGTTACTTGCACATATCGCATTTTGTACACCTTATGTGTTGATTACGGTCTATCCGAAAGTCAAGAGTTTAGACCCAAATTTAGCTGATGCTGCCTACGACTTAGGTGCATCACCTGTAACAACACTATGGAAAGTTATATTGCCACAGATAAAAGTAGCGATTATTGCTGGTGCAGCACTTGCGTTTACCATGTCATTCGATGATTTTATCATTTCTTATTTTGTTGCAGGAGCAAGTGGGGATATGAATATTTCTATATATTTATATACCAATAAGTTAAGTCCTAAACCATTTATTAATGCCTTATCCACAATTATTTTAGTCATTGTTGGCTCTAAGATATTATATGATTATTTTAAAACAGAGAAGAAAGTTGAGGAAATAGAATAAATGAAGAAAATGTTTTTTGTAGTGACTCTTATACTTGCAACTCTAGGATTAATGAGTTGCTCAAGTGGGCCTACACTTAGATTATATAACTGGGGTGAATATATTGATGATTCACTAGTTGAAGCCTTTGAGGAAGAATCCGGAATTAGCGTTCAACAAATCGCTTTTGATTCAAATGAAGTAGCAATTACTCAAATTAAAGCAGGAAATCAATATGATTTAGTCATTCCAAGTGATTATGCGATTGAACAATTAGCTGAAGAAAAATTAATTGATCCAATTGACTGGTCAAAAGTAACTACTTTCGCTAAAGCAGATATTGCAACTGGATTACAAGCAGCACTAAACAAACTAGCAGAAGGTGATGAAGGCTTTGATCTACTTCAATATGCTGTTCCATATTTTTGGGGTAATGTTGGTATTCTATATGATATAAATACTGTTGCAGAAGCTGACTTAACTGGTTGGGATATCTTAGAAAAATCTGATAAATACGATTTAGCGTTTTATAATAGTTCAAGAGATTCTTATATGATTGCAATGTTTGCAACAGGTACTAAAGATATCAATAATCCTTCAGAAGCAGAATTAACAGCAGCAACTACATGGTTAGATAATGCGTTGACACAAGATACATATGTCATCACTGATGATATTTTTGAAGCAATGGCACCTACTGCAATCTATGATTTAGTTGTAAGTTACTCAGGTGATGCTAACTATCTAATGATGGAAAATGAAGATTTAAGTTTTTATGTTCCTGAAGAAGGCACTAATGTATGGGTTGATGGATTTGTTACACCTAGAGGCGCTAATCTTACTTATGCATATGAATTCATCAGCTTTATGATGAGTTATGACTCTGTATATCAAAATACGGATGAAGTAGGCTATACTTCTCCAAGAGGTGATGTTGTCACAGCATTGCTAGCTGATGGGTACTCGGATTATGCGGCATCATTTGATGTACGTTTTAACAATAAAGATTCAGTATACAGATATAATGAAGAATTAAAGGTAGAAATTGATAACAAATGGCAAGAACTTCTGGCTAACAAAGGTTTTGAAGGTGAAGGAGTTGGTGTTGGAACAATTATTGCAATTGTTGCAGCTGTTGTTGTTGTATTAGGTTCTACAGCATTTTCGATTATCAAGAAAAAGAAAAAAACAATCTAGATTATAAATGGAAAAGGACAGGGGTTGTCCTTTTTTATTGACTTGGAAATTGTTTTAGTATATCATGACGTGTATTAGTTAAAAAAGTGTCTTATATAATAGATAAGATGGTAGTTGTAGGAACGTTATGAAAGAAGAATTGCAGTTATCTGAAAAAGAAAATAACCGAAGAAAATTCATTTTAGAAGGTAATATTTGGAAAGTGATGATTCAACTGACAATACCGCTTGCTGTGTATGTTTTTTTTAATTATCTCTATGGTTTTTTCGATCTACTTATGGTTTCACATATTGGTGATAATGAGGTAGCATCTGTTGTATTTATTGATTAGATTAAACTAGCGATGACCGCTTTTGGTGCTGGTATTGCAGCTGGGGGATCTGTAATCGTTGCTAGACACTATGGCTCCAATGAAATATTAGAAGCGAGAAAGCATGCGAATGCTTCATTTTTGATTGCGGTAATCTTTAGTTTTATCGCAGTCTTTTTTTCGATTATTTTTGGAAGAGAATTGTTGCAGTTATTAAATGCGTCACCAGAGATGATTCATGCGGGTTATAGTTATTATGTCATCCAAATGTTGACGACTGGTGTGATGGCAATCAACAGCGTCTATATGGGATTAGAAAAGGCTAAGGGAAATACAAAATTAATTCTGATTTTAAATCTTATAGCAATGGTCATTAAGCTTATATTATCCGCTGTATTTGTATTTGTTTATAATTTGGGAACAATGTATGTTGCGTTAGCAACAATGATTGGACAAATCATTTTAATGATTGTTGCATTGTTTGTTCTGTTTAATAAGAACAACTCTTTGAGATTGGAAATAAGTTCAATGAAACTACCATTTAGATACTTTAAAGAGATTATTTTGATATCATTTCCTGTAATAACAGGTAAGTTTTTATTTAGTATGGGAAAAGTACTCGTTAATAGTATGGCTGCATTCTATGGTTCATCAGCAGTTGCTGCACTAGGGATTGCAACTAAGATTGGTGGGGCAGCCGGATCAATTGCCATCGTATTTGAAGAATCTGAGGCATCAGTAATATCTCAAAATCTTGGACAACAAAAATTAAAGAGAAGTTTAGATGCTCATAGGGTAGCTATGATATCAAGTGTTTTGATAGCCTCTATAGGTATGATACTAACGTCGATATATATAGATAAATTTATTCCGCTTTTTACAAATGAGAGCGATTTGGAATATTTTCAAATGATTAAAAACATATATATGTATGAGAGATGGTCGTCAGTCACATCAACAGCAATAGCGATTATTGGGGGACTATTCATTGGATTTAAATTCACTAAGATTACATTTGTATTAAATGTAACTAGACTTTTCTTATTTAGACTTCCACTCTTGTTTGTTTTACAAAAAATCGGTGTAAATTATATTGCTCTAGGCTATATCATGTTCTATTCTAACTTACTAACAATGGGTATGGGCATAGTGTTTTATTTGATATTTAAACATAAATTATTTATTCATGGATATATGAATATGGTCTTAAAAAGTTAAAAAAAATCGATAAATTAGGTGATGTGAAATCACTTAATGTTAGAACAATTTACCAATATGTTCATCCAGCTGTATGTAAATCTTGTCAATTAGTGATGGGAATGACAGTGCTTGAACCAGGTAGTGTGTGGAACACGATGCCTTGCCATACTCATGAAAGACGTATGGAAGTTTATTTCTATTTTGATATGGAGGCAAATACTAGAGTATTTCATTTAATGGGACAGCCTCAAGAAACTAGACATATTGTTATATCTAACGAACAAGCAGTGATCTCCCCAAGTTGGTCAATTCACTCTGGTGTAGCAACTTCAAATTATACATTTATTTGGGGCATGTGTGGTGAAAACATAACATTTGATGATATGGACTTTGTGAGTCCTGAGGACTTAAAATAGAAAAGGGGATATAGAAATGTCAATTTTAGATAAATTTAGTTTAAAAGGCAAAGTTGCTATGGTCACAGGTTCTTCAAGAGGATTAGGTCAAGGCATGGCGCTTGGACTGGCAGAAGCTGGTGCCGATATTGTTGGTGTAGATTATGTTGGTAGTGAAGATACAAAAGATAAAGTAGAATCGCTAGGACGTAAGTTTTATCAAATTAAGACAGATTTAATTAAGGCAGATCAAGCAACTTTAAATGAACTTGTAAAAGAAGTGGTTGACAACTTTGATCATGTAGATATCTTAGTTAATAATGCAGGTATTATCCGTCGTGAAGATGCATTAGATTTTTCAGAAAAAGATTGGGATGATGTGATGAACATTAATATTAGAACAGTTTTTTTCTTATCACAAGCAGTTGCTAGACAATTTGTTAAGCAAGGCAATGGTGGTAAAATCATTTCTATAGCTTCTATGTTATCGTTTCAAGGTGGTATTAGAGTACCTTCATATACAGCTTCTAAATCAGGCGTTAAAGGTATTACAATGCTTATGGCTAATGAATGGGCTAAGTATGGTATCAATGCAAATGCGATTGCGCCTGGTTATATGGCAACTGACAATACGACAGCACTTCGTCAAGATGAAGATAGATCTGCAGCAATTCTTGATAGGATTCCAGCAGGGCGTTGGGGTACTCCAGCTGATGTAGCAGGTACTGTCGTGTTCTTAGCAAGTGAAAATGCAAATTATATCAATGGTTATACAGTAGCTGTTGATGGTGGCTGGTTAGCTAGATAAACATTATTTTAAGTATAAATAAAAAATGGACAATTAATTTTGTCCATTTTCTTTATAGTAAACTTGTTTTTCTTTGTACATGAGTTTATCAGCTTCAGCAATGAGTTCATTAACATCCTTAAACTTGTTTTTTAATTTAACAATTCCATGACTTACCGATATGATAAATTCATTTTTTTGTGATTCATTGATTATCTTGTAGGTATTGAGGATATCTTGCCAAAGAAGTTCTAACAACTGAGGTTCCATTTGTGATACGATAATAAATTCATCACCACCAAGTCTAAACACATAATCTGGGAAACTGATATGATCCTTAATTACATTGATTGCCTGTTTGATGAAATCATCACCGGTTTGATGTCCATAGGTATCGTTGATGTGTTTTAGTCCATTTAAATCAATAAAGCAGACCGATACGTTCTGAGATTTTTTCATAGTCTCTTCAAGTGCATCAATACCGTATTCACGGTTGAACACTTTGGTTAATTGATCAATTGATGCAAAATACCTTTGTTCATATAAGAATTGTAATCGTATATAGATTATAAGTGTGATAACACATGACAATAGTACAAGTGTTAAAATGAATAACAAACTATCAACAATCGTAATACCTAACATATTGAAAAATAAATGAGAAGAGAACAGATAGGGATTATCTTCTCTAGAAACGAAGGTTATAAGATATAATGCATCACTAGATAGTGAAAAATTATAATCATGGATATTAATGATATCATCAGCGATAAGTCGATAGCATGAAAATAATCCATCAACTGTTAGATATTGGCCATTATTTTCAGACATCTGACTCCAGACATCATTATACATAACATTCATTGAATAATTAGAACGATCTATTAAATCAAAACCCCATTCATAGTCATGGTTGGGATGATAGATAAAATGTCCATCACTATTACTTATATAGAATTCACCATTAGAAGTTTCATTATAATAAGACATTTTATCTAGTGTATAATCGATATCAAAGTTTAAAATGATAATGCCAATAGATACACCATTATCATAGACAGGTGTAGCTAATCTAAATTCCAGCGTGTAAGGTTCAGTATAAACCCCATTTTCAATATTTAAATCTATTTTTGAATAATAAATTGTGTGATTGGGCAAATTAATAGATTCTAAAAAATAATAGCGATCACTTTTATCTTGTAGTTCGGATACATCAACCTTGTAAAATGTATCATCATTTTTATTAATTCGGATTTTTTCCATACCACTGGAATCAATAAATCTTATTTGACGATATAATTTACGCTCTGAAGAATAAATTAACCAATCATCGGCAATTTTATCATAATCATTTGTATCAGTATAGGTAGATTTGAATTCGCTTTTTACATACAATAAATCAGAGGTAATAAAAGTGAGGTGATCAGTAATGCGTTCACGAACACCATCAAGAATTAAGTTTTCTTGATGAGAAACAATGTCGATAGTTTCTTGTCTCGTCTGGTAATTTAGAGTCATGGCAATAATAAAATAAATGACTAATAAAGCCATAAGCACAGATATAAATACTTTGAAAATATAAAGTTTATGAACTTTATTAAACTGCTCAATGCCCATATACTTTTCCCCCTTTGTATATGTTTATTATAACATATATACTTAGTATCTTGTTTAATGCTATTTAAAAGTAGTTTTATTATTTCTAATGTAGTAAATATATGCTAAAATATTAACGAGGTATATTATGAAAAATGAATTGAGAACGCAAAGAGAAACTATTATATTTAACTTATATCAAAGAGATATATTTGAATCTATCAATCAAGAGTTTATTCCAGATATAGAGGATGGAGAAGTTTTAGCACTATTTAATAGTGTTTTAGCAGTTCTAGATGATGTCGATGATGTTATTTCGGCAAATTTATTTAATTACACATTAAATAGATTATCTTTTGTCGATCGTGCGATTATTAGGTTTGCAACATATGAAATTGTTCATACTGAAACACCCACTCAAGTCATCGTGAATGAAGCTATCGAAATTACAAAAGAGTTTGCAAATTTAGATGATGAAAAACAACATAAATTCAATAATAAACTTTTAGATAATATTGCAAAATCAATGAGGGATTGATTCGTTTGGAAAACTACTTAACCGTCACAGCATTAACTAAATATATTAAAGCGAAACTTGAAGGTGATAAACACCTTGTTTCTATTTTGTTAAAAGGTGAGATTTCTAACTTTAAACATCATAGCAGAGGACACTTTTACTTTACGCTAAAAGATGAAAAAGCACAGATTAGTTGTATTATGTTTTCTAGTTATGTTAAACAGGTTACATTTACTCCTAAAGATGGGGATCATGTCTTGATTTCTGGAAGAATGAGTGTTTATGAAGCAGGAGGTTCGTACAGTATTCAAGCTCAGCAAATGAAACTTGATGGCATTGGCGAACTCTATTTAAAGTATGAAGCATTGAAGAAGGATTTAGAGGAAAAGGGATATTTTGACCAAAGTCATAAGAAACCAATTCCTAAGTTTCCAAAGCGAATTGGTGTTGTGACATCTTCAACTGGAGCGGTTATTGAAGATATTAAGAACACTGTTGGTAGAAGATATTTATTAACTGAGATTTATTTATATGCAGCATTGGTACAAGGCCCTGACTCATCTGAGTCAATTAGAAATCAAATCGTTTATGCCAATCTAAAAAATGAAGTTGATGTTTTAATCGTTGGTCGAGGTGGAGGATCAATTGAAGACTTATGGGGATTTAATGAGCTTCCTGCCATTAAGGCAATCTATGAATCAAAGATTCCAGTAATTACTGCTATCGGCCATGAGACAGATTTTACACTATGTGATTTTGTATCTGATTTGAGAGCACCAACACCAACAGCTGCAGCAGAACTTGCTACACCAAATAAGAATGATTTAATTGATTTAATCAATAATCAAAAGAGCCAAGTAGAAAAACTTTTACTGAGATATATAGATCAGTATAAGACGCATATATTGCATATTGATCGAAGACTTGATGTGTTGTCACCTATCAATCAGGTTGAGCAATCAAAAAAAGAATTAAGAAGATTTAATGAACAGCTAATTAGAAATTATCAACTTAAATTGGAAAAATCAAAGAGTGATGTTACACAATTAAAGAAATTGATGCGTTCACCGGTTGATCATATTGAGATGTTGAAGGATAAACAACAATATCATGATCAAAAATTAAAACAGTACATGAAAACAATTCTTGACCGAAAGATTAATCAATTTAGAGTATCACAAAGTGAACTTAAGAATTTAAATCCGCTATCGTATATGGATAAAGGATTTGCTTATATTGAAAAAGATAATCATGTTATTTCATCTATAGAACACATTGAAATGGATGATGTGATTAAGGTCACACTAAAGGATGGCCAATTGAAAACAAAAGTTATACACAAGGAGGAAAGCTAATGGAAAATCAATCATTTGAAGCACTGCTCAAAGAATTGGAACAAGTCGTTAAAGACTTAGAAAATAAAGAAATCACTTTAGATGAAGCGGTTAAGAAATATCAAAGAGGGATTGAATTATCAAAGACTTGTTATCAAATGCTTGAAGAAGCCGAAAAACTTGTCGTAAAGGAAATTAATGGATAATGGATATTAGAAGCATCAAAGATCCAATATTTTTAAAGAAATTATCAACTAAGGAGTTGGAGCAATTAGCCGTAGAAATACGCGCTTTTTTGCTTGATTCAATTCCAAAAACGGGGGGTCATTTAAGTTCGAATTTAGGTACGGTTGAGCTTATTATAGCATTACATTACGTGTTTGACAGTCCTAAAGATGCATTTATTTTCGATGTGGGGCATCAAGCTTATACGCATAAAATATTAACAGGCAGAATTAATCAGTTTGATACACTAAGACAAACTGATGGATTATCAGGTTATATCAGTTATGATGAATCAGAACATGATCAATGGGAAAGCGGTCATGCTGGCACAGCAATCTCTGCACTTGTTGGTTATTTATATGGTCAAAAAATTCAGCATAAAGATGGGAAAGGTATTGCAATTGTGGGTGATTCATCCATTGTTAATGGTATGTCATTTGAAGCCTTAAATATGCTTGGCAGTGATCAAAATCACCATGGTATTATCATTTTGAATGATAATGAGATGGGAATTTCAAAAAGTGTCGGTGCGCTTTCTGGAGCACTCACAAAGATTAGAAGTATGAAAATGGTTATCGCGATGAAGAAGTTTTGGGCGAGAATCACACCATCGTTTATGCTTAAAATATGTGGTCGCTGCAAACGTGCATTGCGCACACTTTTTCAAAGACAAAATATTTTTGAAGATTTAGGTTATATGTATGTTGGTCCAATTGATGGACATGATATTAAATTATTAATTAAAACTTTAGATCGAATTAAAGATATGAAAAAATCAGTGATCATTCATATCTTAACTGATAAGGGTAAAGGTCATCCACAGGCTGAAGTAGATAAGATTGGTTCTTATCACGGCATTTCAAAGAAGACTAATAAACCTGCATTGGGCATTGGTTGGAGTGAACTTGTGACAAAAGCGATGATTGCTTTGCAAGATAAAGCGAATACGTTTGTGATTATGCCAGCAATGACTGTTGGTACTAAGATGCAACTTTTTCAGAACAAGTTTCCTGATCGTTTTTTAGACATCGGTATTGCTGAGGAACATGGTGCAACCATGGCTGCAAGTCTTGCGCGTCAAGGCGTACTTGTCTACTACCCGTTATATGCAACTTTTAGTCAAAGAGCATTTGATCAAATCTTAAATGATATTGCAAGATCGGATCTTCACGTTGTATTTGGTATTGATCGTGCTGGAATTGTTGGAGAAGATGGTTCAACTCATCAAGGTTTGTATGATATATCAATGTTTACGATGATGCCAAATATAGTTGTTACTATGCCTTATGATCAAAGTGATCTAGAAGAATTATTACACTTTGGATTCCTAGAACAAAAACATCCATTTGTCATTAGATACCCTAGAGGTATTGCTTGTTTTGATGATGAAATTAAAGATATTGAATTAAAACCATTAGATGGTTATTGGAAATATATAACTAAAGGCAAAGGACCATTACTTATTAGTTACGGTAGAAGTCTTGATTTACTTGTTGAGGCGAACAAAACGCTTGATTTAGACGCTACAATTATAAATGCGAGATTTATTAAGCCGTTAGATGAAAAGATGTTATATGAAGTATTAAATAGTGTGGATAAAGTCTTCATTTATGAAGAAATTGCTACAAATGCAGGTCTTTATACAGAAGTGCTAGATTTTATGTCAAAACACAGTTATAAACATGAAGTTAGACATATGTCATTAGAAGATGAAGTTGTAACTTTTGGTAAGTATCAAGATATATTAGAAAAATACGATATTGATTTAAAAGCTGTCGTTAAGGCATTGGAGTCTTTTAAATGAGATTAGACAAATACTTGGTTGAAAAGGGGTATGTAGCTACACGAAGTAAAGCAACCGATCTCATCAAACGTGGTTATGTTTTAGTCAATGGCGATAAAGCGAATAAGGCTGGTATCGAAATTGTTAATCAAGAAATTGAATTGATGGAGCACTTGGAGTTTGTCGGTCGTGCTGGTGAAAAACTATATCATGCAGTAGATAGATTTGATTTAAATTTTACGGATAAGACAGTCATAGATATCGGAGCATCTACCGGTGGATTTACAGAATGTGCCTTAGAGCATGGTGCTAAAAAAGTATATACATTTGATGTTGGTAGGAATCAGCTTGCAGACACGCTAAGATATGATCCACGCGTCATATGCCACGAACAGACAAATATATTAGATGTCAAAATACCGGATGCAGATATGATTTTAGTCGATGTATCTTTTATATCGATTACGAAGATCTTTAAACATATACAAGGATTTCAAGGTGAAGTGGTTGCACTCATTAAACCGCAATTTGAAGTCGGAAAAAGAACGATAAAACAAGGCGTTGTTAAGGATGTTAAACTTCATAAAAAGATTCTTGATGAAGTAATGACAACTATTAATTTACTGGGATTTCATATTATTGATTTAGAAAAATCAAAAATAAAAGGGAAAAAAGGCAATCAGGAATATATTATATATATAGATAGCACTAAAAATGGAGACAAAAATAATAAAACATTAATCGAGGCAATCATATGATTCAATTGTTAAAGGTTCAAAACTTTGCTTTAATTGACGATTTAGAAATTAAATTTGAAGATGGTCTTACTGCTTTGACTGGAGAAACCGGTGCTGGTAAGTCAATTATTTTAGAGTCACTTCAACTCCTTTTTGGTAAACGAAGTGATGCGCAAATGATTAGATATGGAGAGTCAAAAGCCATTGTTCGTGGTCTTTTTAGATTGCCAAAGCGTGTATCGGATTTTTATGGATTAGATTGCAATATTGAGATTGAACGTGAAATAGATGCTCAAGGTAGACATCAAATGCGGATTAATCATGATGCTGTAACTCTAACAAAATTAAGAGAAGTAACAAAGATGTTTGCTAGTATTCATGCACAAGATGAAACGATGCAATTACTAGATAAAAATATGTATTTACAGTTTATTGATCAGGTTGATGAAGATGGTATTAATGAGATTCATCAATCATATATGCTTGCTAGATCTAATTATATAGAAAAGAAGCAAACTTTTGATCAATTAAAAAATAAGAAACAGGAAAGTTTGGAACGTGCAGATTATCTATCCTTTCAAGTTAAGGAACTTGAAGGATATCAATTAAAAAAACATGAAAAAGAAGAGCTTGAGTATGAAATTCATAAGTTGGAAAACTATGACAAAACAATGGCTCAACTACAAAATGCGCATCAATTACTAGAAGGACAAACCTTCTCTCTTGATGATTTATACGAGGCTTCAAAATCGCTCTCAAGGATATCAGAAATTGATGAACAATATAATGATATGCACAGTCGATTAGAAAATAGTTATTATGAGATAGATGATGTCAAATCAAAAGTTTTTGACCTGATTGAATCACTCGATTTTGATCAAGATAAATTTAATCAGATGCAAGAGAGATTATATGAATTACAAAAAATCGAACAAAAATATCAAAAATCGATTGATAAACTCATTATTTATTTAGAAGAAATTAAAGATGAGCTATTAAGAATCACAAACTATGACCAATACGTAATTGAATCAAAGAAGAAGTTGGATAAAGCATTTGATGATGTTTACAGTAAGGCATCAAAACTTATTGAATTAAGAAAAAAACTTGCTAAGAATTTAAGTGACCAAATCCTTTTAGAACTAAGGGATTTAGACCTACCAAAAGCAAGCTTTAATATTAAATTTGAGATACCTAAAAAAGAAGATGTTCATTTTCTAGAAACCGGTATTGAGCAGGTTGAATTTATGATTTCACTTAATGAAGGTGAACCTGTTAAACCGTTAGCAAGGGTTGCTAGTGGTGGTGAACGCGCGAGATTTATGTTTGCGTTAAAGAGTATTTATGCAAAAGCAAATCGACTTTCACTTTTAATTCTTGATGAAATAGACATTGGTATCTCTGGGAAAACTGCAGCAAAAGTTGCACTAAAAATGTCTCTATTGTCTAAAGAGATGCAACTGATTGTGATTACGCATCTGCCACAAGTTGCAGCGAAAGCAAATCATCACTATGGTATATCCAAACATAAAGAAAATGACCGTATGGTCACTAGAATCAATTTATTGACTATGGAGGATAGAATCTCTAATATCGCTATGATGTTATCAGATGAGAAATTATCACATTATGCAATAGGACAAGCAAAGATATTATTAGGTTTAGAATAAAAAGAAAAAAGGTGCTTGTGCACCTTATATTTCTTAGTTAAAAAATTAAGCAGTTCCCGCTATGATAGCAAGTACAAATGATAGGATGATTAGTCCAACCATACCGAATAGAAGAATCCAAACTACGATTTTTCCCCACCATGTTTCAGTTGGGTCTTGAAAGTGTCTGTGTGGATGGTTTGATGCTTCTACTTCAATTTTGGAGTTTTGCTTTTTCTTAGCCAATGTCATCACCTCGTCCTTAATATCATTGTTATTATACACTAAAAAACATATGAAAGGAAGCGATATTTTGAAAAACAATATAAAAATCATTTTTCATATAGATTTGAATGCTTTCTTTTGTAGTTGTGCCATGCTCAAAGAGCCTTATCTAAAAGATAAGGTATTCGTTGTTGGTGGCAGTGGAGTAACTAGAAGAGGTGTTATTTCTACTGCGAGCTATAAAGCCAGAAAGTATGGTATTGGTAGTGGTATGAGTTTAAATGATGCGTTTGAAAGATATCCTAAATTGATGGTTGTTCCTGCTGATTTTAAACTTTATAGAAAGTATTCAAAATTATTTTTTGCTCATTTGAGAGAGTATTCTAATCTGGTCTTACCAGCTTCCATTGATGAGGCTTATGTTGATGTGACAGAACTTGCTGAAATCAAGCATCCACTGGAGATTGCCAAAGACATTCAAAATAAATTATTAGAGAAACATGGATTGCGGTGTTCAATTGGCATAGCACCGACGCTTTTCTTAGCAAAAATGGCGTCTGATATGAAAAAGCCGATGGGTATTACAGTGATTCGTAGAAAAGAAATTGTTAAAAAACTTTTTCCGTTACCGATTAAAGAAATGCATGGTATTGGTAAAAAGACATATCCGAGATTAGAAGATATCGGTATAAAAACAATCGGTGATTTTACAAGAAATTCAGTTAAATCACAGATATTAGATATAATGTCTGAGCAGTCTTATGAATCATATTTGGATCACATATTAGGCAGAAGTAATGATATAGTTGATCCAAATAAATATAGCATTCATCAATCAATGAGTAATGAGACAACACTAAATTATGTTATGGATCTACCAGAGCCATTACTTAAGATAATAGATGACCTTATTGATATGACACATCGTCGATTAATCCATGAAGAGTACGTTGTTAAAACGGTTGGCATCAAACTTAAATATCAAGATTTCAAACTGATGACTAGAAGTTATTCATTTAATGATTATGAAGAAGATATCTCCATTATCAGAGAACAAATTCATGAGTTGTTTGATAAGTATTACGATGGTAAGCCAGTGCGCTTAATTGGTGTTACTTTTCAGCAGGTGATGCTAAAAAAAGATGTTAAAATTGATATTAATCTATTTAATTATCAAAAGTTTACAAAGCGCGAAGAACGGTTGTTTAATAAAATATAAAAAAAAGACATTATAAAATGTCTTTGACAGTTAATTTAGATTGATGATCCCAAGTTTGAGGATCATCATTTTTGTATTGGTTCAAAAAATTTATAACTTCATTTGTTACAGATGTTGGTGTAGAAGCACCGCTTGTTACACTTACGGTATGCGCATTCATCAACCATTCTAAATTAATTTCTGAAACGTTTTGAATTAGAAATGCGCGTTTTGCTTTAGTTTTCAATCCAACTTCAACAAGTTTCTTTGAATTGGATGATTTTTTATCACCCACGACAAGCATTAAGTCAACATTATCTTGATTCATCACTGCATTTTGTCTAATGGTCGTTGCCTTACAAATCTCATTATCAAACTCATAATTTGAAAATCTCGCTTCAATAAGACTTAACGCAGATTTTATATCATACATACTAAGCGTGGTTTGATTAGTTACAAATATCTTTTGGTTATCCAAAATTTTTGGTAGTAAAAGGACATCTTTATCCTTTTCAACAAAATAAATATTTTGATCAAGTTCTAATACAGCCTCTGATTCGGGATGATCTTTTTTACCGATATAGATGACTTTGTAGCCTGTACTTATTTTTTTCTTAACTGCATCGTGAACTTTAGTGACATCGCTACATGTAGCATTCACATAAGTTAAACCTTTTTCTTTAGCGCGTGTGATGACTTGATCACTAACGCCATGAGCAGTGAATATCACTGTACCTGAGTCAATTGTTTCAAGCATCTCTAAACGTGATTTCCCAGGTATATCTAAACTGATGATATCGTAAGTTGAAAAAAAGTCAGTGATCTGACGGTTGTGAACGATTTGCCCTAAAACGTAGATAGGTCTTGGATATGAACTATCACCTATGATTTTTTTTACAAGCACTAGAGCATTGACTACGCCGTGGCAGTATCCTCTAGGTGTTAATTTTATAACTTCCATAGCATCACCTTCTTTTATTATACTAAATATTTAGGTATACGCCGATATTTTTACTTTAATTCATATAAAATGGTATAATACGTTTGGTGATTTTATGTATATTAAAGAAAAATTAACAAAACTAGGGTTTGATGAAATAAGTCCAATCCAATCTAAGGTATTTGAATTATTTAGTAATCCTAAACATTTAGTGGGACTAGCGCCGACTGGAACAGGGAAAACCCATGCTTATCTACTTCCAATCTTATCAAAAATAAACAAGTCGGTAAACCAAGTACAGGCTGTTATTTGTGTACCTACAAATGAACTAGTACTTCAGGTTTATGATATGTTAAAAGCCACTGATGATGAGATTTTAGCCAAAGCATATATCGGTGGTAGAGATAAACAAACTGATATTGAATGGTTAGAAAAGCGACAACCTCAAGTTGTTATATCAACGCCTTATCGTTTAGCAAACTATGCTAACGATGAAGGTGTTTTGAAATTATTTACGACAAAATACATGGTATTTGATGAAGCTGATATGATGTTTGATGAAGCATTTTTAGAGTTGATTGATCCAATCGTTTCAAGAATGAACAATACGAAGTTCTTGTTATTTAGTGCAAGTATTACCAAGCGTATGGAACCGTTTATTAAAACGTATTTTGGGTTATATGATTTTATTGATACGACTAAACTTCATGATTTAAACATTGATTATAAATTGATTGAGATTAAAGAGATGGATAGATTGGTTGCTCTAGAACATTTATTAGGTGGTCTTCAGCCGTATCTATGTTTTATATTTGTCAGTAAAAAAGTAGATCAATTATTGATATATCAAAAATTACTTGATATGAATTATCAAGTATGCAATTATTCATCAGATCTACCGATGAAGCGTAGAAAACAAATGATTGATGATATTAGAGCGTTAAAATTCCAATATGTGGTAACAAGTGATGTTGCTGCACGTGGTCTTGACTTTGATGTTTCACATGTCATTCATTATGATTTACCTCATCACTTAGAATTCTTCATTCATAGAAGTGGTAGAACAGGAAGAATGAATGCAGCTGGTGTCGTACTTACGTTGATGCAATTAAAAGATCATCGTAAGATTGAAAAATTGATGAAACAAGTTAGATTTGAACGTTATATTTTACAACCAAATGGTGCATTAATTCATAAACCTAAAAAAGTTAAAATTATGAGTGAAGAAGAAAAGCAAGCTGTTAATTCAGTTAAAAAACCTAAAAAGGTGAAGCCAAATTATAAGAAAAATTATAACAAAGCAGTTGATAAAGCGAGAAAAGATGCTAGGAGAAAACAATACTATGGTAAAAATAGGTAGTCACGTTTCAATTGGCGGAAAAGATATGTTTTTAGGTTCTGTGAAAGAAGCATTGAATTATAAAGCTAATGTATTTATGATTTATACAGGCGCACCTCAAAATACGAGACGTGTCGATGTTTCTAAAATGAAAATTGAAGAGGCACTGGATTATATGGCAAGCCATGGCATAAATCCTATAACAGATGTTATTGTTCATGCACCATATATTATGAATTTGGCCAATCCAGACCCTGAGAAAAGAGCTTTTGCTGTTGATTTTCTAACAAGGGAAATAGTTAGAACAAACATGATGCACGCTACACAAATTGTGCTTCACCCAGGAAGTGCTGTTGGTAAGGATAGACCGCAAGCGATTAAGTGGATTGCTGAGGGTTTAAATCAAGTGATTGCCAATACGAAAGATCTAAAAGTTAAGATTGCACTAGAGACAATGGCTGGTAAAGGTAATGAAGTTGGAAAGACTTTCGAAGAACTACGTGAGATAATTGATCTTGTTGAAGATAATCATCGCTTGAGTGTATGCTTTGATACCTGTCACACGCATGATGCTGGATATGACATTAAAGATGATTTTCAAAAAGTAATCAATCATTTTGATGAAGTCGTTGGAAAAGAAAGAATTTCAGTCTTCCATATTAATGATTCGAAGAATCCACAGGGTGCAGCTAAGGATAGACATGAAAATTTCGGATTCGGATATATTGGTTTTGATGCTCTATTAAAAGTGGTCTATCATAAAGATTTCATGAATATTCCAAAAATATTAGAAACGCCCTATATTGAAAAGAAAGCACCTTATTTAGAAGAGATTGAAATGATTAGAAATAGAGTGTTTGATTCAAAACTACAGGAAAAAATAGCAAAAAAATAGGTCATCTCGTGGTGACCTTTTTTAATGCTTTCTCAATTAATTTTTTATAGACAGGTTTCATTCTATCTTCTGTGACATAGGTTTCATATTCATCAAGTGAGAACCAGCGAACATCTAAGTTTTCGTCTGGCTTATGTTTAATTTCTTGATTTTCACTAGCGATCAAGAGATAAGTAATGTTTAAATGAAGGTGGTCTGATACATATTTGCCATGTTTAATATGATTTGGGACCATGATGATATCAATACCCAAGATGTCATCATCAAATGGCTTAACAGCAATGATACCAGTCTCTTCTTTAGCTTCTTTAATTGAGACATGTAAGAAATCCTTGTCGCCATCGTTATGCCCACCTACCCATCCCCATGAGTCATAGATTTTATGATAAGAAAATAAAATCTTATCCATCGTTTCATTTAAGACAATTGCTGAAGCGGTAAAATGGGCAATTAGATTTTCTCTTAACAATGTGTTGTCATAGTGGTCGATAAAATCTATCATCGCCTTTAAATCAACAGATTCCTGTTCATTGACAGGATGATATGCTCTTAGTTTTTCAAACAAGAGACTCACCTACTTTCATATGATTATATTTAATAGATAGTGCAAATAACGTCTGAGTTGGTAGATAGAAGAACCAAATCAAGTTGAAATCAATTGATGTAATCCAGTTTAGAAATCCAGGGTTAGCATAAGTTATATAATGATTTCCCTCTTCTAAGCCAACGAGTGTATCAGCACATAAATAACAAGTTAACGCTATTGCAAAGAGTAAAAAATGTTTAGCATATTTCCAACTCATGATTGTATTGATTATAAGCAAAGAGTAATAAGCAGCACTGATGATAATGAGTAACTCAATATCACCAATAATGAACCACACTAACCCACATATTAAAATGGTCGAAATAGCCCAAGCGATTAGAGTGGTTTTTATGTGCTTGCTTACGAAAAAAATTCTTCGCATGTACATTATTTGAGCAAGCAAGAAAAAAATGGTTCCAATCAAAGGAAAAGTATCAGTTAGCGTTAAAAAGTAATCTGCTATGATCGAGAAGATAAAAGATAACAACATCCATTTATATCCAAATAATGATTTATTTAAGGATAACACATAAATAAAGCATATGACGATGGAAATAAACGGTAGAATTCTTCCAGGAATAGATAAGTTAATAAATAATATAAGTAACCATAATACAAACTCAATTGTGATAAAAATAATTGTTTTATAATCCTTAATTAGTGTCATAAAAACCCCCAGTGTATATGTATATTATAGCATTAAAATGTTATAAAAAAGAACTTCTAAAAGTTCTTTTTTATATTTCATTAGCAATAAGTTTTTTGTATAAACTCTCGTATTGACTCGCCATTTTATCCATACTGTGATGAACGTGCATTGCTTGATTGATCATATCGTTAAAACTAGCCTTATCGTTATGGTAAAGATTAAGAGCTTGATCAATGGTTTGTCTCAATTCCTCAGAATCATTATTTTTAAATGAGAAACCAACACCTACACCTGTAAATTTATTATAAGGTGTCACAGTATCTTTTAGTCCTCCCGTATCTCTTACGATAGGTAGTGTACCAAACTTCATTGCAATCATATGATTAAGACCACATGGTTCAAATAAGCTTGGTAGAAGGAATAAATCGCTAGCCGCGTATACTTTATGTGAAAGATTAATATCAAATGAGTTTTGATAATAGACTAGATTTGGATATTTTTTTTGAAGTTGCTCGAAATATGATTCGTAAATGATTTCACCTTTACCTAAAACGATGAAATAAAAGGCATCGTTAATCAAATAAGAATCAATTTCGTGCATGAGAACATCAATACCTTTTTGGCGCGCAAATCGATTGATAAATGAAATTATTGGTTTATTCGTATCAACTTCAAATCCCAATGATTGTAATAGTGCACGCTTATTATATTTTTTACCAATTTCATGGGTATGCTCATCATATGTTTGAACTAGATAAGGACTGTCAATGGGATTATACAATGTTTCATCAAAACCATTCAGTATGCCGAATAGTTGATATTGTCTGGCTTTTAATGGACCTTGTAAATCAAACCCATAAAATCTTGTTAAAATCTCATTTTTATAAGATTCACTTACGGTATTAATAGCATGTGCCCTCATAATTCCTGTCTTTAGAAAATTGAGTCTATCCATATGGATATATGTAAAATTTTTATGTCCCAATAGACGTTCTGACTCGATAGGAAAAGAACCTTGTTTTTCAAGGTTATGAATGGTTAATAGAGTTTTAATATGTCTATATTCAGGAATTTTCCTGCGATAATGTGTATCCAATAGGAATGGAACAAGTGAAGTTTGCCAGTCATTGATATGGATCACTTCAGGAATAAACTTACTAAAAGCCATAAATTCTAAAATAGCGTAATTAAAAAAAGTGAATCGAATCGGATCGTCTTCATATCCATAGAATTTTCGTCTTGCAAAAATATCATCGTTTCTAACAAGAATATAATCAACATCATTATAATATGTTCGATAATAATCCGCTTTGTAAGAGTTATTATCCATTACAAAAGTAGAGGAACCCAAATGCTCCATATCTGTTAGCATATCAATGTTATGTGCATAAAATGGGATAACAACTTTTATCTCATGCCCATGGTTAAGCAATGTTTTTGGTAGGGCTGCAGCAACATCAGCTAAGCCACCTGTTTTACTAAAAGGGTAAGCTTCGGAACTACAATAATATATTTTCAATTTGATCACCTAACATCATTATACAAAACTTGTAAGCGTTTAACAAGCACTAATTCTAATAATATGAATAATGATTCATATTACTGCTTTTAGGGAACATTGACTAATAGAATTAACTGTGCTAAAATCTACTTGGCTGATGCCATTTTTGTTTTTATAAATAAAAACATTTCAAAGGAGCAATTATGAAGAGAATAGTCATAGTAGGAAGTCAATGGGGAGATGAAGGTAAAGGGAAAATTACTGATTATCTAGCCCAAAGAGCAGATGTTGTTGTTAGATATCAAGGTGGAAACAATGCTGGACATACTGTAATTTTCGGTGGACACAAGCATAGTCTACATTTATTACCATCAGGTATACTTAATCCTAATATCAAGAATTTAATGGCCAATGGTATGGTCATTGATCCAAAAGGATTGCTTGAAGAACTTGGTAAAGTTGAAACAGAATATCAATTATTCATTTCAGATAGGGCACATATTGTACTACCTTTTCATAAAGTGCTAGATCAAATCAATGAGAATAAGAAAAAAAATCAAAAGATAGGTACTACTCATAAAGGCATAGGCCCCGCTTATACTGATAAATATGCTAGAGTTGGGCTACGCGTTGGTGAATTTGTTAACCCAGGCTTATTTAGAGCATACTTAGAAAGAGAATTAGCCGATAAAAATACTGTTTTAGAATATGCTGGTTTTCCAACATACGATTTAGAAGTATTGTTTAATGAGTATAATGGTTATGCTGAACAAATCAAGGAATTAGTTGTTGATTCAAGTTTACTTTTAAACACTTGGATTGAACAAGGTGATAAGATTTTATTTGAAGGCGCACAAGGTATTATGCTATGTATTGAACATGGTACATTCCCATATGTCACTTCAAGCAGCCCAACAGCAGCTTCAGTACCACTTAATGCAGGTATAGCACCATGGTTGTTGCAAGGTTCAATTGGAGTCACTAAAGCTTACACAACAAGGGTTGGTGAAGGTGTATTTCCAAGTGAGATATTTGATGAATTAGCACATGAAATTCGTGAACGTGGTCATGAATATGGAACAACTACAAAACGTCCAAGACGTATTGGTTGGTTGGATACAGTTGTATTAAGACATGCAAAGCGAGTTAGTGGATTAAGCTATTTAGCCGTTACCCTATTAGATGTTTTATCTACTGTTAGGACTTTAAAGATTGTTACACATTATGAATTAGATGGTGAAATCATTGATTACGTACCATCTGAAATTGAAACATACAATAGATGTAAACCGGTATACTTAGAACTTGAAGGATGGGATGATGATATCACACATGTGACAAGTTTTGAGGAATTACCAAAAAACGCTCAAAATTATTTAAATAAATTAAGTGAACTTGTTGGTGTTGAAATTGCAATATTCTCGGTCGGACCTGATAGAACACAAACAGTAGAAGTAAAACAGGTATTCTAATTTGAAGGGGTGATATCATGATTGAACGTTATCAACGTGAAAATATGAAAAAACTTTGGAGTGATCAAAATAAATTCCAAAAGTATTTAGAGATTGAAATCGCTGCATCTTATGCATGGTATCAACTTGGATTATTTTCCGAAAAGGAATTTCTAAAAATTGAGAAAGCATCTTTTAAATTAGATGATATTTTAAAGTATGAAGTTGAAACAAAACACGATGTAATTGCATTTACTAAGTCGGTGATGGATTCGTTAGGTGATGAAAAAAAATACATTCACTATGGCTTAACATCAACGGATGTTGTCGATAGTGCGTATGGTTTATTGCTTAAAGAAGCCAATTATATGATTAGAGAAGATATACTTCAATTTATGGATGTACTGAAGTGTAAGGCTTTATTACACAAAGATACACCAACTATGGGAAGAACGCATGGCATGCATGCTGAAGTAACAAGTTTTGGGTTAAAGTTTGCACTTTGGTACGAAGATTTTAAACGATTGCTTGATCGTTTCGACCAAGCGTGTAAAGATGTTGAGGTATGTAAAATTAGTGGTGCTGTCGGAAACTATAGTGCAAACACGCCTGATTTAGAGGAAATTGTAGCTAAAAGAATTGAACTTAATTCAGCAAACATTTCCACTCAAGTCTTACAACGCGATCGCCATGCAAACTATATTTCAGTCATTGCTCAAATCGGTTCAGAACTTGAGAAGATTGCAGTTGAGATTAGACATTTATCAAGAACTGAAGTTAAGGAAGTCAGTGAACCCTTTAGTAAGAAACAACGAGGCTCATCAGCAATGCCTCATAAGAAAAATCCTATTAGTAGCGAAAACATATCGGGGTTATCAAGAATTCTAAGAGGGTATATGATTGCTGAATTTGAATCAATTGCATTATGGCATGAACGTGATATCTCTCACTCATCAGTTGAGAGAATCACATTGATAGATTCGACAACGTTAATTGATTATATGTTAACAAGATATGCTAAAACAATTGATGGTTTGGTCGTTTATGAAGAAAAATTGTTAGAAAATATTCAATTGTCACACGGTATTTTCTTTACGCAAAATGTTCTTCACATGTTGATTGATCAAGGATTCGATCGAGATGAAATATATCCAAAAATTCAAAAAATCGCATTGATTGCGCAACAGGAAAATAAGCAATTTGTTGATTTAATTACCGAAAATGAAGTCTTCGGTAAGCATATCATAAAAGAAAAATTAAGTCTAAAATATTATTTACGATATGTCGATAATATATATGAAAAAATATTTTAGTTATTTGATTTAATAAATGCATAGATTTAATTGAAAAACAACTAGATTTGTGCTATAATCTATAAGAATCTATCGAGGAGGTTTATCATGGCAGATAAATATAATAAATTAGAACCTAAAGTTCCTAAAGAGGTTTTATATTCACTTATTGGGTTTGTAGTGATTATCATTGCACTATTCATAATCATTACACCAACAAATCCAGAAAAAATCTATTCAGCTTATCGTACAACTAAAGTAACTTCAGATTTTACTGAAGATCATCCTTTTTATGAATTAAGTTATAAACAATTAACAAAGAAAATTAGTTCAGAAAAATTTGTGTTCGTATTTATTGGTGCACCAGATTCAGAAGCAGCAGTTGCTTATATTGGTGCCTTCCAAAAATATTTTGAATCATATGATGTTGAACAGTATGTAGATTATATCTATTATTACAATCCAACTGAGGATGATGACAATTTTGCTGCTTTGCAAGAGTCATATGAGGAATTCACAACATCTAAATTCCAAGCAGCATTATTCATTAATGGTGAATATACAACTAAGTTTTATAGCAATGGTGTTAGTGATGCGAAATTGATGAATAGAGCAGTTAGCGACTTTTATAAAGAGGCAGTTGAAGCAATTGAAGCAACAGCATAGAAAATCATAAAAAGCACTTTGTGCTTTTTTTTAACAAAAAGGAGTCATCATGATTGATTTTATTAAAAACAAAATTAAAAATGATCTAGAATCAAAATATAAAGGTGAAACATTTATTGTTGAATCACCTAAACACGGACATGCGGATTTAGCTATACCATTATTTGGACTTGCTAAATCATGGAAAAAATCACCAGTAATGATCTTTGATCAAATCAAGAAAGATTTATCATATGATGAAATAGATTCTGTTGAATTTACTAACGGATTTCTTAATGTATTCTTAGTTAAGAAAACATATGCGAAAGCAGTTATGGATAAATTAGCTAAGTATGTCAAGGAAGATGATAAGGGTGAAACAATTGTTATCGATTATTCATCTCCAAATATTGCAAAAAGTTTTTCCGTAGGACATCTAAGATCAACAATGATTGGGAATGCATTAAAGAATATATATACAAAGTCTGGTTACCATGTTGTAGGCGTCAATCACTTGGGCGATTGGGGTACACAGTTCGGTAAAATGATTGTTGCATATGAAAGATTGGACGAACCACTTGATCTAACAGTTGATCCAATTAAAAAACTGCAAGATTTATATGTAAAATTTCATGACGATGCTAAGCTAGATACATCACTTGAAGATCAGGCACGCGCTGTATTTAAAGCTTTGGAAAATGGCAATGCCAAATACCTAAGTTTATGGCGAGTATTTAGAGAATTATCGCTAAAAGAATTTATGCAGATGTATGAAATTTTAAGTGTTGACTTTGACTCTTATGATGGTGAAGCTTTCTATAATGATAAAATGGATACCATTGTTGAAGAATTAGATAAAAAGGGATTACTTAAGGTTGATGATGGTGCTACCATTGTTGATTTAGGCGAAGATATGCCGCCAGCATTGATTAAGAGATCAGATGGAGCAACGCTTTATATCACAAGAGATTTAGCAGCGGTTAAGTATCGTTATGAGACATATAATGCGAAGAAAATATTATATGTTGTTGGCAATGAACAACAATTACATTTTAAGCAATTGACAGCAGTTAAAGATTTACTTGGATATCCAGTTGAAATTGAACATATTAATTTTGGACTTGTGATGTTGGATGGCAAGAAGATGAGTACTCGTGGCGGTAAAACTAAACGATTAGAAGACGTTATCAAACAGGCTATTGAAGATGCTAAAGTTGCAATCACTGAAAAGAATCCTGGAATACAAAATAAAGAGGAAGTTGCTGAAGCTGTTGGTGTTGGTGCAATTATTTTTAATGATTTAAAGAACGAAAGACATTTGAATGTTGACTTTAACTTATCAAACATGCTTAAATTTGAAGGTCAAACTGGCCCATATTTGCAATATAGCAGTGTTAGAATTGAATCCATCTTAAGAAATCAACACATTGATTTAAGTAAAGTTGATTATAGTGTGTATGAAAATGAAGACTATTTTGAATTGATAAAGCTTATGGATCAATACACTTCAATGGTCACAAGAGCAAAAGACACAAATCTTCCAAGTGTGATTGCTAAATACGCGATCAGTCTTGCCCAAGCATTTAATAGTTTCTATGGTAAGCAAAGAGTCATTGTAGAAGATGAAGCGGTTTTAAACTCAAATTTATATTTCATTAAAACTATTCAATCAATCATTAATTGTTGCCTGGATTTACTGGGTATTAAGATTTTAAAAGAAATGTAGTGATAAACGTGGTAACTCCTGTTACCACTTTTTTTATATTTTAAGCAACAAGAGATTGAAACTCCATAGTTATTGTGTTACAATATAGAAGCAATTTAATCCCCGCGTGATGAAATTGGTAGACGTGCCAGACTCAAAATCTGGTGGATGAATAATCCGTGCTGGTTCGAGCCCGGCCGCGGGGACCAAATAAAAAAATAACACTCTTTAAGCGAAAGAGTGTTTTTATTTTATTTTTCTATATATCTGAAAACTTTTTTGCATTTTATAAATCTACTATATCTTTTTTTCTTATCCCTAATTTCATACATATCGAAGAAGAAGAGCGAGAAAGCTTCCCAAAATAATACCCATCCACCAACGAAAATACCTTGTGATAGGATTTCAAGGAAGAAATTAGGATTATCAGCAAACGTGTAAAGATATGAAATGATAATAAAGATGAAACCTAATCCTAAATAAGTGAGGATCTTCCGATAGTTAGTTCTCATATCTCTATTGATGAAATGATTCAATGAAAAATAGTAATTCTTAAATCCTTCAACAACCAAAGCTTCCTTTTGTTCATTTCTAATTGATTCTGGTACGACAAAAACAACCTTGACTTTATTTTTTAACGATAATTCATAAGCGGTTTCCTCAAGAAATGATTCAAGCTCTGGATTCATTGCTTTTTTTCTTAATGGTGCAGCATCCCAATCATTAAAAATCTCTTCATAAGAGTCTAAAGAAATATCAATCATATATGTTTTATCACTGTCATCGAATCTATAAAGCTGCTTTAAATAATTAGTATTGTTTTTGCTCATATTATCACTCCTACCCTTGATATTATATATGAAAACATTCATAAATAGTATGAATATATCAAAAATAATGATAAAATAGTAACTGATTAAAAATATCGCTTCAAAGGAAGGATTAAACAAAAGTGGAAAAGATGAGTTTTAAGAAATTTGTAATGACAACAATGAATGGTATGGTTTATGGACTATTTGCGACGCTCATCATTGGGGTTATTGTTGGACGTATAGGAATATTAATTCATGTTCCATTAATTGCTGATACACTATCAACTGCTTTAAAAGGATTAATGGGTGTAGGTATCGGTATTGGTATTGCATTAAGTTTGAAGTTGGATGGTCTTAAAATGGTTGTAGCATCTATCATGGGTGGTATTGCAACAAGTTTTAGTTACGTATTCGGCACAGGACTCATATTAGCAGTAAATAATGATCCTGTTACAACTTATCTAGTTGTAGTATTTGGTATTATGTTCTTAAAATATGTTTTGGTTAAGAAAACGCCAATTGATATAGTCCTCGTTCCAATTTTAGGATCACTAGTAGCACTAGTATTAACTTTATTGATTAGTGGTCCAGTAGGATGGCTGTTATTAACTATTTCAAATGGTATTCAGATTGCCGCAGAATTTGCACCATTACCTATGGCAATTGTTGTATCAGTTGCCATGGGTATGCTATTGACATCACCATTATCTAGTGCTGCAATTGCAATCGCAATAAAGCTAACTGGCGTGCCAGGTGCAGCAGCAGCAGTTGGTTGTACTGTTCAAATGATTGGGTTTGCTGTCCAATCAAGAAAAGATAACAATATTGGTATGATATTATCTATTGCATTTGGAACTTCAATGTTGCAGTTTAAAAACATTTTGAAAAAACCAATCATCTGGCTTCCGACAATTATTGCATCGGCAATTTTAGCACCAATTATTGTATTACCATTACAATCAACAACATCATCTTATGGTGCTGGTATGGGTAGCTCAGCTTTAGTTGGTCAATTGGAGATGTTGGCAGCTATGAATTATAGTTTTGATGGTTGGTTATCAGTTATCTTAATGTTGGTTAGTGGAGCCGTTTTAGTGTTTTTTATAGATGTGTTATTCAGACGTTTTAATCTAATTAATAAAGGTGATTTGACAGTAAATAATGATATCAACTAAAAACAATTGATTAGCACGAATAATTTATGATAAAATATAAGTAGTATAAATTTAATTAAGGGAAAGTGGTGAATCTATGAATAACCGGGTGAGTAATGGGGTTTTCGGAAAAATCGTAAGAACGCTAGGATTCATTTTATTATTAGCAGCATCTGTATTGATTCTTAGTCAATTGGTGATTGCAACAAGTGATGATAGTATATTTGCAAGTTTAAAATCATATGCACAAATGGTTCCTGATAATATACCAAGTTCAACAGCTGTAATTTGGAATTTTGCATATCTAGGTTTAGTTGTTGGTCTCCTATTTTTAGTGTGGTCACTAAGAAAGGGAATTATTTTAAGATTGTTAATTTCAATTTTACTAGTATTTGTATTTGGAGAATCAATTGCTAATGGAACAATCTTATTTACTGGTGTAGCATTAGATAATGCAAGTTTTTTAAACAGTGCAATTAGTTCTGTATCATCTTATATTGATCAAGTGGTGAGTGCATCACCATATGTAGTGCCTGGAGCATCAGTTTTATTAGCTCTATTCTTATGGTTCTTATTTGCAAATAAGAAACCAAAAAGAATGTCTGTTCAAGTTGTCAGAGCTGGATCAATCTTCTTATTGTTAGCTGTATTGGTTGCAGCACTTCCAGCTATTGTTAGTTCAGGTGTTTTCACAGCTGTTTGGTTTATAACTATTGAAACAGCACTATATGTATTAGCTTATGTATTGTTCATCATTGGCTCTGTTTTAGGTATTTTAGGATTTGCTAGAAGTTAATTTTAAATTGTATTAATAATTAAAATGGTCAAGTTCGCACTTGACCATTTTTCTTTTTTACATTAGTGATGCAAAACCTTTTAAAATGATTTTTAGAATTTTAGTGAAAATATTTTTATTTTGAAACTTATCAATAAGTTCAGATGCTTCACATGTCTCGTTGAAATAGTCAATCATATCACCGATTGTTTTGTGATCTTCTAGATAAACACTGTTCTCAAAGTGAAGATATAGACTTCTAAAATCAAGATTGGCAGTTCCAATCATTGCAATTTCACCATCAACAATCATCATTTTTGAATGGATAAATCCTGGTGTGAAGCGGTAAATCTCAACACCTGTAGTTGATAGTTCTTCAGCGTAGGACTCGGTTACCATAAAAACAAGCTTTTTATCAGGGATATATGGAATAATAATTTTGACCTTAACACCAGTTTTAACAGCAAGTTTCAAAGCTGTTGATAATTCATTATCAATGATTAGATAAGGCGTCGTAATCAATATTTCTCTTTGTGCTCGCATAATCATGGAAAAGTATACATTTTTATTTGTTAAATCTTTATCTATTGGAACATCGAAAAATGGAATAACCAGTGATTGATTATTAGTCACTGTGCAATCTTTATTGATATAATCTTCTACATCAAGCCGTTCTTGACGCATGAATCTAAGTGTATAAACAAAGTTTGTTACAATTGAGTAAAGTGCATTACCCTCGAGTTTTATACCAGCATCTTGCCATTTGCCAAATGGATGTTCTAAATTTATATATTCATCACCGATATTAATACCACCAGTAAATCCAATTTTGCCATCAATAACAACTATTTTCTTATGATCTCGATAATTCATTGCGAAGTTTAGGTGAATACGCATTGGATTAAATTGGTAGGCGTGGATATTATATGCCTTCATTTTTTTAACAAAGTTGTATGGTAGAGTAGATGAACCAAAGTCATCATAGATTAAGTGTATTTCAACCCCCTCAGTTGCTTTAAGCTTTAGAATCTCTAAAATATCCTGCCACATCCTACCATTTTTAATGATGAAAAACTCCATAAAAATGTATTTTTTAGCATGAATTAAAGAATCTTTTAAAGCTTCAAACATTTCTTGACCTGAACCAAGAAATGTTGTTTCTGTATTATGGTATGAATACCAGCCATAGGTGCTCAAATATTTCGATATTTTGTGATTATCAGGTTCAGTGTGGTCATATAATTTAAGTTCTTTGATGCGTTCTTGATCAGCGTCACTGAATCTTTTTAAAACACGTTTACCAATATTTCTATTTCGGTAAAGCAAATAGAATATGCCACCGAATAGAGGAAAAATCAATATTGGAACAATCCATGATAACTTATAGACTGGATTTTCTTCTTTATAGATAAGATACATAACGATAATAACTGATATAATATATAAGAAAGTATGAACATAAGTAAACTTAGAAACGTATAGAAGAATGTATAAGAATAATGCAATCTGCAGCAATAATAAAAGAAGTATAAGCGATGTTCTACTGAGAATCATTCTTGCGAGTCTTTTCATGAGGAAAACTCCTTTATATAGGTGTAGTTATTCTTATCAGATAGTGATTGCTGATATATATAGCCTTCGATACCAATTGATTTAATATTTTTATCTGGATTTAGCATTATCTCTCTAGCAAACAAACCTCTGAGTTTTTTAACTTCCATGCTGTGTAGCAGATTATCTGGGTTTTGCTTAAATGATATATTAATGGTTTGATCCAAATCACTAATCAATTGACCGTATTCATGTGAACAGAGATTAATAATCATTTCATCCTTATAAAATTTTTTTATATAACACGTTATTTTAGGCTTCCAATAATCAACTAGATTCATCAATGTTTTATCTTGCATTTCTAGACGATATGTACTGATATTATCAAATGCCTTTAAAAGACCGTATAAACCAGATAGAATAAACAGGTGTTCATGGATGTATGGATAGTGTATCGAATCTATAGAGTCAATATCAAAATATTTATATTGATGGCCATAATATGAAAAAATGGCAGGATTTTTTTTCTCACCAAAATGATTATAGTCGTATATGATTTTCTCAGCTAAACTAGAAGAAACCTTCATCCTTTTGATGATTGTATCTTTATCTAACTGAGTTAATTTGGCGATGAAGTTTTGTGCACCCTTATTGAAATAAGGGTTTTTATCCGTTGTATAGAATCTGGTTTTAAATGTTTTAGCGGGTGATATCATTACAATCATGAGAAAATACCTCTCTTTTATGTCTATAATTATATCAAAAATCGGTAAAAAGTGTTAGAATAGTATTGTTATAAAGGAGGAAGTCTTATGGATAATCGAAAACTTACATTATTAATGGATTTCTATGAATTAACAATGGCCAATGGTTATTATAAGGACCATAAGCAAGATCAAGTCGCAGTATTTGATGTTTTTTTTAGAGATGTGCCTGACAAAGGTGGTTATGCGATCTTTGCTGGACTTGACTTAGTCATTGAATATTTAAGTGATTTAACATTTTCAAAATCTGAGATTGATTATTTAGAATCCAAAAAAATTTTTGACAAGGATTTCTTGAAATATTTAGAAACTTTTAAATTTACTAGTGATGTATATGCAATGAGAGAGGGAACACCAATATTTCCGCAAGAGCCTATTTTAACAATAAAAGGCCCAATCATTGAATGTCAGTTGGTTGAAACAATGTTGTTATTGACAATCAATCATCAATCCTTGATTGCAACTAAAGCTGCTCGTATTGTTAGAGCAGCACAAGGTAGAGCAATATTGGAATTTGGTGCACGTCGTGCACATGGTTATGATGCTTCAATCTATGGTGCGAGATCAGCCTATATCGCAGGTGCTATTGGTACATCAAACACTTATGCGGATTACGTATATAATATTCCTGCACTAGGCACGATGGCGCATAGTTATGTACAATCCTATGATTCAGAGTATGAAGCTTTTCAAGCTTATGCAAATACTTATCCAGATAATACAGTATTATTAGTTGATACTTATAATACGTTGAAACAAGGCATTCCTAATGCAATTAGGATTCATAAAGATATATTGGAACCACGCGGTCATTATTTAAAAGGTATTAGACTCGACAGTGGGGACTTAACGTACTTAACTAAAAAAGCACGTCAAATGCTTGATGAAGCAGGTTTGAAAGATACCAAAATTACGGTATCTAATTCATTAGATGAGTATTTAATTAAAGAATTGTTAGCACAGGGTGCACAAATTGATAGTTTTGGTGTCGGTGAAAGACTTGTCACAGCTAGATCAGAAGCAGTATTTGGTGGTGTATTCAAGCTTGCCGCAATTGAAAAAGAGGGTATTTTAGTACCAAAGATTAAAATCAGTGAGAATGTCCAAAAGACAACAACGCCTGCATTTAAACAGGTATACCGCTTCTATGATGAAAATGGTATGGCAGAAGCTGATGTTATCACACTTCGTGAGGAAGTCATTGATTCAAATAAGCCATATGAACTATTCCATCCAAATTTTCCTTGGAAGACCAAAGTTGTTGAAAAATATAGAGCGGTACCACTTATGGTCGAAATATTTAAGGATGGTAGGTTAGTCTATGATAGACCTCAATTGGAAGATGTTAAACGTTATTGTAAAGCACAATGCGAAACACTTTGGCCAGAAGTTCTAAGACTAGAAAACCCACATGGTTACTATGTTGATTTATCTAAACCCTTATGGGAATTAAAACAAGAACTAATTAAATTAAATAGAGGTTAATCATGTTACACATTGTATTATATGAACCAGAAATCCCTCAAAATACAGGGAACATCATGAGAACATGTGTCGCAATCAGTGCTAAACTTCACTTGATTGAACCACTTGGGTTTAGACTTGATGAGAAAAGACTTAGAAGAAGTGCGCTCGATTACTATGAATTCATAGATTATGAAGTATATCCCAATTATGAGAGTTTTTTAGAAAAAAATAAAGGTGAATTTTTCTTTTTGACACGATATGGCAAAAAGACATATTCTGATTTTGATTATAAAAAAATTAAACAAGATATTTATCTAGTATTTGGTAAAGAATCTACGGGTATTGAAAAGCATATACTTGCGAATCACTTAGATCGTTGTTTTAGAATTCCAACAACAGATAAGGTGAGATCAATTAATTTAAGCAACTGTGTTGCTTTGGTTGGATATGAAGTTTTAAGACAATTAGATTATCCTGATTTATATAAAGTTGAACCAGAATCGCACAAGGGAAAAGATTTTCTTGATCGGTTTATAGATGATGAGGTTGGCAAATGAAAGAGAATAAGAAACAAACACTAGGAGAAGAAATCGCAAATGCAGTTAGTCATGGTGTGATGGCACTATTTGGGATTGTAGCGATGATTTTATTAATTATTAAAGCTGATACGACACTTGGTATCGTAGCAGCTATTCTTTTTGGATTTGGGATGATTAATTTATACACGATGAGTACGATTTATCATGCGATGTTTCATCCTGTTGCAAAGAATGTTTTTAGAAGATTTGATCACTTATCAATCTATTTATTAATAGGTGGTAGTTTTGCTCCACCACTATTATTGCTTCCTGAATTACAAAAACCATTTATTGGACAAATTGGACTTGGATTATTTATTTTCATCATCCAATGGATACTAATTATTATTGGAGTTGTATTAAAGTCGATTTGGGTTAATAAATATGTTGCACTGCATACCATAGTATTTCTAATTTTAGGATGGAGTTCTTTAGTATTTATTCATCAATTATTTTTATTTTCATCAACAGCTTTTTGGTTGCTGCTTAGCGGTGGTATAGCATATAGTTTAGGTGTTATATTCTTCGCACTTCCTAAAGTGAAATATTTCCATTTCATCTGGCATATATTTTGTATCTTAGGTACCGTATTTATGTTTTTTGCATATTACAATTATCTTTATTAACATGAATAAATATTCACGCCTTGAATAATGAAGATAAATTTAGTATCATATATATGATAAGGAGATTACAATATGAAAATTATGGCTGTAAATGCTGGAAGCTCATCACTAAAATTCCAGTTATTAGAAATGCCAGAAGAAAAAGTTATTACTTCTGGGTTAGTAGAAAGAATTGGATATGAAAATGCTGTATTCCAAATTAAAGTGAATGACAAAAAAGTATCTGTTGAACAACCAATCTTAGATCACAGCGTTGCTGTTGAATTACTTCTTGAAGGATTAATCAAATATAACATTATTAATTCATTAGATGAAATTGAAGGCGTTGGGCACAGAGTTGTACAAGGCGGAGAATTGTTTAAGACATCAACTGTCATTGATGATGAAGTTGTAGTAAAAATTGCAAGTCTTAACGATTTGGCACCACTTCACAATCCAGCACACATTATAGGTATTAACTCATTTAGAAAAGCATTACCAAATGTAGTACAGGTTGCTGTATTTGATACATCATTTCATGGTACGATGGATGAAGAGACTTATCTATATGCTACACCGTATGAATGGTATGAAAAATATGGTGTTAGAAAATATGGAGCACATGGTACATCACATCAATATGTATCAGAAAAATGTTATGAAAAATTAGGTAATAAAGATGCTAAAATCGTTGTATGTCACATTGGTAATGGTGCATCATTATGTGCTGTAGATGCTGGTAAGTCAGTTGATACATCAATGGGTTTAACACCACTTGAAGGTATTCCTATGGGTACAAGAAGTGGCAACGTGGATCCATCAGTGATTAAGTTAATCGCTGATAAAGAAAATAGAAGTTATGAATCAGTCTTAAATGATTTAAATAAAGCTTCAGGTTACCTAGGTGTATCTGGTATATCAAATGATTCAAGAGATATTGTTAAAGGTATGGAAGAAGGAAATCATAGAGCATATTTGGCTCACAAAGTTCAAATTAAGAGAATCTTAGATTATATTGGTTCTTACTATCTCAAAATGGGTGGTATTGATGCGATTTGCTTCACTGCAGGTATTGGTGAAAACTCAAGCATCCTAAGAAAAGATGTATTAGAAGGATTAAAAATCTTAGGTGTTGAACTTGATGAAGTTGAAAACGAAAAACGTGGTGAAAGAGAAGTCACTACTGAAAACTCTAAAATTAGAGCATTTATTATTCCTACAAATGAAGAAGTGATGATTGCTAGAGATGTTGTAAGACTTAAATAAATTGATTGAAAAATTGATGCCTATTGTATAGGCATCTTTTTTATACGTGAGCCATAAATAGAAGTAGATTATCCGTTTCAATAATGGCAATTTCCTTATTTGTATAACTATCTTTGACTTCTTGATAATTTTTTGAAGGCTTTCTAACCCTTGGTCGATATCAGCTTGTCGTAATGAATATTGGGAGCGTGCTGATAAAATCAACAGTCTTTCAATAGATATTCTGCTATTATTCCATATACTTCTAATTATGCTGCCAATTGAGATTGCATATACAATATGGTTTTATGCTTTTCTAGATTAGTGATTTCATCTATGAGTAAATAATTTTTCGTTTTATTAGCAATAAAATCCTCTTCATGATAAAGTGGAAAAAACGGATGATTCTCATGACTGATTTCTGCGAATAAAGATAATCTAAACATCATTTTGTAATCCAGAATATTGTTATCATTAAGTTCTAGTGTCGTCTTCGTGTGTTTGGAACAGTCAAGTAGCCTTATTTTTATAATCATCTTGTAAGAGTTATAAATTTTAAAATATTTCTGCTTTTGATGGATATTCAGCATCTCTAGGAGATTGGGTTTCTCGGTAGTCTGAATAATTGATTGCACTACCATAAATTAGTGGTTTTATATCATTGCTATATTACAGTACTATTTTATAAAAAAACAAAATGTAATAAAAATGAAAAATTATGAAAATTTCACATTCAGTTCACAAAACATATATATAATGTGACATGTGCAAAGGAGATGAGGGCATGTTAGAATTAAAAAATATCAAAAAAGATTATTATGTAGCTGGTAAACCAGTACCAGCATTAAAAGGCATTAACTTAACATTTAAAGACCAAGAGTTTGTGTCTATATTAGGACCTTCTGGTTGTGGTAAAACAACAACATTAAATATTATCGGAGGCCTGGATAGATATACAAGTGGTGATTTATTAATTGATGGTAAATCCACTAGGGATTATAGGGATCAAGATTGGGATGCTTATCGCAACGCTACGATTGGCTTTGTATTTCAATCATATAATCTAATTTCACATTTATCAGTACTTGACAATGTTGAAATGGCTTTAAGACTTTCGGGTGTTAATGCGAAAGAACGTAAAGAAAGAGCAACTAAAGTTTTAACAGAAGTAGGATTGAAGGATCATTTAACAAAGCGACCTAATCAATTATCTGGTGGTCAAATGCAAAGGGTAGCAATTGCTCGTGCTCTAGTTAATAATCCTAAAATACTATTAGCTGATGAACCTACTGGGGCATTAGATTCTAAGACAAGTGATCAAATCATGAAACTTATTAAAGAGATTTCAAAAAATCGTTTGGTTATCATGGTTACACACAACTCTGATATTGCAGAAACTTATAGTGATAGAGTTGTTCAGCTTAGAGATGGACTGGTTATTGATGATTCAAATCCGAATGAAAATATTGAGACCAGAGATAAAGTAGAAAAACTTATCAACAAAAAGACATCAATGCCTTATTGGACAGCACTTTTAACAAGTTTTAAAAACCTACTTACTAAAAAGGGTAGAACATTGATTACCGCTTTGGCAGGTAGTATCGGTATTATTGGAATTGCATTGGTTTTATCAGTCTCTTCTGGAATGACTGCATATGTTGATGAAATGCAAAGTGATACACTTGCTGGATTCCCACTTGCGATACTTCCGACATACACTGATTATTTATCACAAGGTCAAACTATGATGTCAACTGAAGGTGAATTTCCTGATGAAACTGTTGTTTATAGCTTTGATCCAGATACGGCATATGTTTCTCATGTGAATGTTATTACAGATGATTTTTTAACCTATTTAGATGGATTAGATGAGTCATTATATAATTCAATATCATATTCAAGAGCATTACAAATGAACATAATTGCTAAATCATTTAACTCTTATAATAACGTAAGTGACAGTTTTAGCGAACTTCCTGACAATCCTGAATTCATTCAATCACAATACGATGTTTTAGTAGGCACATACCCAAATGATTATGATGAAGTAGTTTTGGTTGTTGATGAAAGAAACAGAGTTAATGTGAATGTATTATCTTCATTTGGATTTAGTGGTCGTGAAAGTTATAATTTCAGTGATTTTATTGGGCAAGAGTTCAAAGTGATTTCAAATGATAATTTTTATCAACAAGCAGGCGGTATATATGTACCTGCACCCATTGATAATGATATGTATAATAGCGAAGATGCAATCACATTAACAATTACAGGAATTATTCGCGCAAATGAAGATACAACAAGTGAATTAGTGAGCCCAGGTATCGCATATACAACAGACTTAACAGATCTTATGTTACAAACAGCTAAAGACTCAGCAATCGTTCAAGCACAACAAGTAAATACTACGAATTTTGTTATTGGTGGGATTCCATTTAGTGACGATTTAACCTATAATCAAGCAATGCTTGTTCTAGGCGGAAATACGACACCTGTAGCCATTCAAATTTATCCTAAGTCTTTTGAAGCAAAAGATTCAATTAAATCATATATTGATGATTACAATTCAGACTTAGAAGAGGATGATACGATTATATATACCGATTTAGCAGAAATTGTTACAACAGCTGTTGGATCATTAATCAATACAATTACAATCATTCTCTCAGCATTTGCAGGAATTTCATTAGTTGTTTCATCAATCATGATTGGTATCATTACCTATGTATCTGTTGTTGAACGTACTAAAGAAATTGGTATTATGAGATCTTTAGGTGCTAGAAAGAAAGATATCTCAAGAATTTTTAATGCTGAAACAGTATTGATTGGTTTTACTTCAGGCTTATTGGGCGTCGTGATAGCAGCATTATTAACAATTCCAATTAATTTGATCTTAGAGCACTTTATTGAAGTGAGTGGTTTCGCAAAATTGTTATTGCCTAGTGCAGTTATCTTAGTCATTTTATCAACCGGATTAACATTGATCGCTGGTCTTATTCCTAGTCGAATTGCAGCGAAGAAAGACCCAGTTACGGCGCTTAGAACAGAGTAAGCTGTGATAAAATAAGTATGGGAGCTGATCTTATGCTAAAAATTCTGATAGTAGAAGATGAATTACATATTCGAACATTGTTATCCAAGTTCTTAATAAATAACAATTTTGATGTTATACAAGCAAAAAACGGTGAGGAAGCTCTTGCCGTTTTTGACCATACTCATATCGACTTAATGATTACCGATATCATGATGCCAGGTGTTGACGGACATCGACTCACAAATCGTGTAAGACAGATATATAAAACATTACCTATTTTAATGCTCACTGCACTTAGTTCATATGATGAAAAAGAAAAGGGATTTCTTTCAGGCGTTGATGATTATATGGTTAAACCTGTTGATTTAAACGAGATGTTATTAAGAGTACATGCACTTTTAAGAAGATATGAAATATCACAAAAGAAAGAAATTAGATTTGACCATACTGTCTTAAATGAAGAGAATCAAACTTGTGCAATTGATGGAAATCATATCAATCTGACAACAAAAGAATTTCAGTTACTATTTAAACTATTATCCTATCCAAATAAAATTTTCACAAGGGAACAACTCATGAATGAGATATGGGGATATGATTCAGAATCTTACGATCGTACGATTGATACACATATCAAAAGATTAAGAGATTCAATAGATATGATTGATTTTGAAATTATCACTGTTCGAGGTTTGGGTTATAAGGCGGTAATCAAATGAAAAAATTATATACAAAAATGTTACTATCAACATTTTGTATCTCTATTATAGTTTTAGCAATATATAGATTTGTGTTCATGTTGTTTCAAGAGCAAATTCTTAGTCACTATTCAAACTATCAAATTGTATTGATTAGTATGATTGTGATTGCTTCAGTAATAATGATTATCAATAATATTTGGTTTAATTTTATGTTTATTAGAAGACTAGCAAATTTGACTAGTGCGACTAAAAATATCTCGCAAGGGAAATATAATCAGCATTTGGATGAGTTTGGTCATGATGAAATATCACAGTTAACACATCATTTTAATGTGATGTCTGATGAACTTCAAAATAATCAATATTTAAATCAGTCATTTATGAAGGACTATGCACATGAGTTTAAAACACCAATTAGCATAATTAAAGGTTATGGTGAGTTGATTGGACAATCAAATGATATAGATGAGATTAATCACTATGCAAAGATTATTGTTAGTGAAAGTAGGGGGCTATCTGCACTGGCTCAAAATATTTTAGAACTATCGCTTTTAAATAGTAATATTATCGTTGAGAAAAAAGATGTTTTTAATATCAGTGAAGCATGTCGTAATATTATTCAATCCCTTCAACCTAAGTGGGAAGAAAAAAAATTAGAACTTGATTTGAATTTTGTTGATATAGAGATTAATAGTAATAAGGAATTAGTGAATATCATGCTTAGAAATTTAATTGATAATGCAATTAAGTACGCATATGATAATTCTTCATTGCATATTAAAATATCTTCTAATGAACATATTAAAATAGATATCATAAATCAAGGACCAGTGATCAAAGATAAGGATATATCAAAAATCTTTGATTTATTTTATAGAAGTGAAATGACAAAAGATGCTGATGGTCATGGTGTCGGTTTATCCATTGTTGATAAGATAATAAAGAAACTTGACTATCGAATTGAAGTTGAAAGCAACGACAATTTAACAAGGTTTTCAATTATTATTTAAAGATACAGGTTGCTGTATCTTTTTTTGGTATAATAAAACATAGAAGAGTCGGGGCATATGAATACTTAATAGCTAGTCATTATCATTAAGGCAAATCGTTTGTTGTTTATAAGAAAATAAAATAAAATGATTTATGTAGGTGATGTGATGAAAAAATATACATTTGGTATGATGTCTTTTTTAGAGACTGGTGTTAATGAAACATCAGGTAAAATTGACTTCGAAAGTAGAATTAGATATGCATTAGAAGAAATAAAACTTGCTGATCAAGTTGGTATAGATTTTTATGGTGTGGGTGAACACCATAGAAATGATTATGCTGCAACCTCACCTCAGATTATTCTATCTGCGGCAGCAAGCATAACTAAGCAAATTAAATTAGGAACTGCTGTAACTGTATTATCATCGGATGATCCGATTAGATTATATGAACAGTTTTCAACACTTGACATCATTTCAAACGGTAGAGCTGAACTGATGGTAGGTAGAGGATCATTTATAGAATCATTTGATCTATTCGGATATGATCTTGATGATTATAATGAACTTTTTACAGAAAAACTGGACTTACTTTTAAAAACAAGAGATGAAAAAGTTTTAAATTGGAGTGGTAAGTTTAGAAAACCGATTGTTAATAAAACCGTATATCCTAGAGATACGCACAAATTAAAGATTTCTATCGGTGTTGGTGGAACGCTACAATCAGTCGTCAGATCTGCAACACTTGGCTTACCGATTGTTTTCGCAATCATTGGGGGAAATCCAATGAATTTTAAACCATTGATTGATCTTTATAAAAAGACATATATCGATCAAGGCCATGATGAAAAAGATATGGAGATAAGCGTGGCGCTTCATGGTATGATTTCAAATAATCCAAATCGGTTACTAGAAGTGTATTATCCATCCTATCGGGATCATTTTGAAAAAATAGGTAGAGAGCGCGGCTGGCAAAATGAGATTAGCTATCATAGCTTTATTGCAAATGCAAAGCACGGTCCACTTATCATAGGGGATGTTGAGACGGTAATCAATCGAATATATGACATTGTAACTGGACTTGGCATCAATCGTTTTATTTTTCAAATGCCAGGTTCTCACATGCCTCATGACACGACTTTAGAGAGTATTAGATTATATGGTGATGAAGTCATACCAATGATTATTAATAAGATTAATAATTAAAAGCCCTACTTATAAATAAAAATGGGTGATAAATTTTAACTATGCATACATG
This sequence comes from Acholeplasmataceae bacterium, assembly GCA_965140505.1. Classification (GTDB taxonomy): domain Bacteria; phylum Bacillota_I; class Bacilli_A; order Acholeplasmatales; family Acholeplasmataceae; genus WOFB19. The sequence continues at coordinate 506,410 of OZ223250.1, read as the reverse complement.
CAAAAAAAGGCAGTGTTTTTTTCTCTAAATAATAATAACTAAAAGATGATTGAAAATAAGGAAAATAGCTTAATTATTATTAGGGTTAACTCTATGTTTTATAATGGATATTTATATTTAATTAAGTACCAATAGACAATTAGCTGAAGGTGATGATACAATCGTTAAATTCACTCCAAGAGAATATTTGACTACTTCAGGGGATTGGCTTCATATCGGTAAAGAATATGGATTTTCATTCATACTTATATTTAACTTCATGGTGCAGGAATCTATCAGTATGTTAGAGCATTAATAAATCGATTAGAAGAAATTCATAATAACTAAAAAGGGAATCATTAGATTCTCTTTTTAGTTTTATTACTTTACAATTGATGTAATCTCACATAGAATATAATAGAAAGAAGTAGGTGAGCATATGAATGCACAATATGAAGTAGGTCAAAAAATAAATTTAGATATAAAAAAAATTGGTATTAATGGAGAAGGCATAGGCTATTATAACAAAATGGCTGTATTCGTTAATCATGTACTACCTTTGGAAAACGTTGATGTTGAACTCGTAGAAGTTTATGATAAAAGATTAGTTGGAAAATTGATTAAACTAAACAATGAAAGCCCGCACCGAATTAAACCGTTTTGTCCAATCTATGAACAGTGCGGCGGCTGTCAGTTGCAGCACTTAGAAAGCAGTGAAGTCGCTTTAACAAAAAGACAAATCATTATGGAATCAATAAATCGTTATACATACAGAAATCTACCAAGCGATATCGTTAAGGATACAGTCATTGCAGATCAAGAAATAGGATATCGATTTAAAGCAAGTCTTCCCGTTAGATTTAATGGTAAAAACCATGTCGGTATGTTTCAAGCAAATTCAAGAAAATTTGTTCAAATGGACGCATGTCCAATTCAGCACCCAGTTGTTAATGAGGTGATTGGTGAAATTTTACACCTTATGAACATTTACAAGATTAAAGGATATGATGATAAATATAAATCCGGTGATGTATCATCAGTAGTTGTAAGAGTATCATCACTTGATGAAGTGCAAGTGACATTTGTTTTGTTAAGAGATCACAAGAAAATAAAAGCTTTGGTAGAAGAGATTGTTGAAAAAGATTCGCGTATTGTTTCAGTGTTTAAAGTTTATGAAAAGAAATATCAAAACGTAGGTTTCTTCAATAAAACACTAGCCAAACTATATGGTAAAGATATGATTGGTGAAGAACTCGGCGGATTTAAATTCGAACTTAAACCAGATGCATTTTTTCAATTAAATCCAAGTCAAGCAGATAAGTTTTATCAAGAGATGGTAAGACTTGCAGATTTAAAAAAATACATGGTAGCAATTGATGCATTTGCAGGAACTGCACCAGTGAGTCACTATATTGCAGATAAATGCCATCAAGTTTACGCGATTGAGATTGATAAACAGTCTTGCGACAGTGCTAAGGCAAGTTTAAAACAAAATGGTATCAGTAACGTCACTGTGCTTCAAAGCGATTTTAAGCGTGCATTGAGTGGCTTAAAAATGAAGAAAATTGATGTGATGTTCTTTGATCCACCAAGAGTGGGTTTGGGAAAACCGACAATTGATCTAATTTTAGAAAGCAAACCTAAAAAAATCGTATATGGATCATGCAATCCATCAACACTTGCAAAAGATTTGAACCTCTTAATGAAATCATATCAATTGGTAGAAACAGTGCCCTTAGATATGTTTCCACAAACGTCGTTAGTAGAAAGTGTTTCTTTACTTGTTCTAAAATAGAAACGGGAGGTGTTTAACATGAAAAAATTATTCATCATTTTCGTGGTTTTAGTCGCCATAGCTGCTATCTTAGTAATACAAAAATTATATGTTCAAATCAATCAAGACCCACCTGGTTTTGATGAATATAAGATTGAAGATATCATATTTACAAATGATAATGATGCCTCATCTACAACCTACGAGATGATTCAAGATGAAATTGATGATTCTGTTATGACATCAAATGTTCTCATTAGCAATATTAATTTTAGTAGTGTGACAACCATGTTTATATTATCAAAGACATGGTATGGAAGTGGTGTTATATTCTATGAAACGGAACGTTTCTATTACTTACTCACCAACAGTCATGTTGTTGAAGATTCAAGTGACTATCTTTTTCAGATTTATAGAGTAACCGATTATTATGGAGATACATATCGAGCATTTGAATATGAAGGAAGTAATGATGCAAATCTAGATTTATCTATTTTAGTGTTTCAAAAAAGAGAAAATGAACTTCACGTGATGACGATTGTGGATGCTAAAGCACCAATTGGTGAAGATGTCATCGCTATAGGGAATCCTGAACGAGTAATTAATGTTATTACTTTAGGTGCTATCACTAATTATGAGCAGGTTAATTCAATTAGTGATGATGGAACAATCAAGATTCACGATTTCGAGGCTTTGCAGCATACCGCAGAAACCAAACCTGGCTCGAGTGGTGGTATGCTTATCAATTATGATCTTAACATTGTTGGTATAAATTTTGCATCAAGGAAGTCACGAGGAAGCACTGTAACAAGTGCGATACCATCTTGTTTGATATGTGATTATTTAGAAATGTTAATTTAAACTAATTAAAAGTGTCAATTTGGCACTTTTTCTTTATGATTGTGCTTCAGATTTGATTGATATAAAATTATAATACGTGACCAAGAGATTATAATTTTGACATATGCTAGATATGTTATTTATCTTAAGAACGATTAAGTTACCATGGGAAATTATTATGCTTATTGTCATAGAGATTGCTACCAGTATTTTGATAACTGTTATTTTTTAAGGAAGATGAAGTTAATGTGTGCATAATAAAAAAACAGTTTCTAGTGATATGATCCCCTTTAAGTAGACACTACAAATAATTAAAATGTAGGTGTTTATAAGAAAGGGGGTCTTTTCTTTTATGGGGAGACAGTCAAAATTTAGTAAAGAAGAAAAACTTAAGATAGTCAAAGACTATTTAGCAGGCAACATATCAATAAAAAAGAAAGCATATGATTTAGATTTACATCCTACAGTCATACGACAATGGATTTATAATTATGAATCCATGGGAGAAAAAGCATTAGATGATAAGCCTAGAAATAAGACATACACAAAACAATTTAAAGAGAAAGTGATCAAAGCGTATTTGAATGAAGAAGGATCACACCAAGATATTGCAAAACAATATAAGATAACGACGCCATCACTAGTTCGAAGTTGGATCATGAAGTATAATAGACATAACGAGATTAAAACATATAATCCAAAGGGGTATGTCTATATGGCTAAAACGAGAAAAGTAAGTTATGAAGAAAAACTAGGAATTATCAAATGGACAATTGCACATAATGATGCATATAAACTGGCAGCAGAGAAATATAATACCTCATATGCACAAGTCTATAATTGGGTAAAGAAATATAGACAAGATGGTGAAGAAGGCTTATTAGATACTAGAGGCAAGCGTAAAGCTATCGAATCACTATCTGAGGTTGAGAAATTACAAAGAGAAATCAAATTACTAAAACAAAAGAATCAACGATTAGAAATGGAAGCTGAAGTGATAAAAAAATACCAGGCGAACGAAAGGAGGGCTATTTCAACAAAATTCGCCAAGAAGCCAAATACAAAACGATAAAAGAACTTCACAAAGCCAAGAACTATCCAATTTTCGTGTTATGTGAGATTTTAAAAATTACACGTAGTAGTTATTATAAATGGTTAAATAGAGTAGAAACAGAGCAAGAAAAAGAAAACCATGAGATTGCACAAATTATTCTAGAGTATCATGAACTTTTTGAAGGAATTCTAGGTTATAGAAGAATGACCTATTGGATTAATAAGCTTAATCAAAGACAGTATAACCAAAAACGTATTAGAAGACTTATGCGTATGATGGGTATATCAGCAGTGATTAGAAGAAAACGTAAAGGATATAAGAAATCAACACCTGAAGTTACAGCAAAGAATGTATTAAATCGAGAATTTAGCGCAGAAAGCTCAAATGAGAAATGGTTAACAGACGTGACTGAATTCAAGATTAAAGGCACACAAACAAAACTATATTTAAGTGCAATTATAGATTTATATGACAAGCGTATAGTTAGTTATTATATGGGAACTTCCAATAATAATCATTTAGTCTTTAAAACATTTGATTTAGCGATTAAGTTAAATCCGAATGCTAAACCAATATTTCATAGTGATCGTGGATTTCAATATACAAGTAAAATATTTAGAAACAAAATTCAACAACAAGGTATGACTCAAAGCATGTCAAGAGTTGGTAGATGTATAGATAATGGGCCGATGGAAGGTTTCTGGGGGACACTTAAAGCAGAGATGTATTATCTACATCAATTTCATGATATCAAAGCATTAAAATCAAGGATTGTTAAGTATATTAAATTTTATAACGAACAAAGATTTCAAGCTAAACTAAAAGGCTTAACTCCGATTGAATATCGAAATCAAGCCTTAAGTCAATTAAATATTTAATTATTCCCACTGTCTACTTGACAGGGAGCTGTTCATAGTCGAAACTGTTTTTGTTTGGAATAATTTCAATAACTTGATCAAACATATTATCTGGTAAGTGGTGATGTGTGATCATAATAATTGTTTTATTTTCTAATGTTTTCAAATGATTAATTAATTTCATTTCAGTATCTCTATCTAGAGATGATGTAATTTCATCGAGAAGGAGAATTGGTGCATTTTTTAAAAGCGCGCGAGCAATGGCAAGTCTTTGGATTTGGCCTTCTGATAAACCTTTCCCCTTTTCTTGTAAAGTATTATCGATATTAAGCGGATGTTGATAGATATCATCATATAATGAAACATCCTTTAGTACTTTTTCTATCTCTTGATCACTGAACTGATGAAATAAATTTAGATTATCTCTAATCGTTCCAGACAAAATTAAATTATCTTGTGGGACATAACTATAAAGTGATCTCGAATTATGTGAGATGATGCTTTTCTTATTATTTTGATCAATGATTGATAATTCGCCTTCATCAGGTTTTATGAAAGATAACATGAGCTTTAATAACGTTGATTTTCCAGCTCCAGATGGCCCTTTGACGAGGATAGATTGATTTTTTTTAATCGTAAAAGATAAATTATCAATCACTTTATGATTATTATACGAAAAAGAAATATTGTCACTAGTCATCGCTTTGAAATCAGTTGGTTGATTTTTAGTATATGTTTCAAAAGGTAATGTTTTAACCAAATTGATTCGTTCAAGTGATGCGAGTGCTGATTGATATTGTGGATATAAAATTGATAATCCGCTAAATGGGGATTGAAGGTGTTGGATTAGTTGGATAATCGCGATTAAGTAACCAACTGATAGTCCAAATTGTAGTTGATATCCACCATAGATTAATGCGAATGCATATCCAAATGCGAAAAAGAGATTAATACCACTAGATGTCAGTATGTTTAACTGTGTTTTTGATAATGTTTTTTCATAAATTTGATTTTGTCTATCAAGCTGTGATGATGCCATCTTGTGCTCAGCTTGAAAGCCTTGGATCACATCAATATTTTCAATTGATTCTTGAGTGAAACTACGTTCCATATCCTTGGCTTGCTGTAAGATCATATGACGTTTTTTCATATGAGGCGCAAGAACTCTGCTTGCAATGAATAGAACAATTCCCAATGCGAGAAATACTGAAGAAAAAATTGGATCAATAATGATTAATAAGATGAATGCTCCAGTGAATCTTACGATATAGAAAATGGCTTTTGGTAAAATTGTGACGATACCAGAACCAGCAATATCTATATCATTTTCGAGAAGTGTCATCAGTTTACCGGAGTGGTAAGATGCTCTTGATTCATGTGTAGATTTGATAATGTGCTCATAAACATCTGATTTTAGTGATTTAATCACCAGTTGTCCAAATTTTGTTTGAAACCAGTTGGATAAAGCTTGTGAGATTGTATTTAGTATCAATAATGTGGATAAAAGAATCGCAAAGAAAATAAAACGATCAGTATGTCCAGCAGTTATACCATCAATCAAGTCTTTTGAAAAGAAGGCAAAAATGAGCGCTAAGATGCTTGCGAATGTACTAATTATTGATAATATAATGATTTTTCCTTTATACTTTTGTAGCATTTTCTTAAAAAAATCGATTTTTTTTACTTTTTTCATGATATCACCAAATTCATTGTAACATTGTTAGTAAAAAATATATAAATATTCTTATATATTATCCAAATAATGATATAATAAGGTTAATTTTGGGGAAGTTGAGAGTTATGACGAAAAATTTAAAATTTGGGGATATTGTATGCAAGTACACTTATTTTGATGAGTCGCATTATGGAGATACGCTTGATCAATATATTACCGATGAAGTTCATGATTATGAAGTTAAGGTGATGATAGAACATGAAATTACTCCAAAAGTGATTAATCCAATTAAGCGAGGTAAAGAAACTTTTTATTTTGATAAAAATGTAGAAGTTTTAACGCATTATGTATCTGAGCTACATGAAAAGATTAAAGAGCAACTGCATATTGATTTAGTGAATAAAATCATTAAGATATATATCAATCCATTATATGTTGAAAATATATCAGTACAAGAGTACGTGTTATCAGGGATTGCTTTTATGCAAATCGCTGAGTTAGAAGGCCGCGTACCTTTTCACGCATCTGCTATTAGCTATAACAATCAAGCGATTGTTTTTTCTGCACCTAGTGGTACTGGAAAGTCAACTCAACGTGAATTATGGCAAAATAATTTAGAAGGTATCGAAGTTATCAATGATGATAAACCAATGTTTTATGAGAAGGATAATAAGTGGGTAGTTGCAAGTTTTCCATGCAGTGGAAAATCAAAAATGAGCAAGAATATCACTGTACCACTAAGGGCTATCGTTTTTTTAAAACAAGCAAACAAACCAAAAATAACTAAGCTTAAGTCGGTTACAGCTATGAGGTATATGCTAGAAAACACATACCGACCAACTAATAAAGATTTATATAAAACGTTACTTGATCATCTGATGAGTATTCAGAGACAAAGTGATATATATTTCTTAGAAGCAACAAGGGAAAAAGAGACATTTGACCTGTTATATCATACATTATTTAAAGGGGAATTGCATGAGAATTAAAGAGGGATTTATAGTGAAAAATATCGGGGATCACGATATCGTTGTTCCAGTAGGAGAAAGAGCAATTGATTTTAATGGTGTTATCACATTAAATAAGTCAGCTAAATTATTGTTTGAAGAATTGCAAAGCGGAGCCTCTTATGAAGATTTAGTACAAATGATGTTGAATACTTATGATGCACCACAAACATTAATCGAAGCTGATATTAATATGTTCATTGACCTATTAAAAGAAAAAAAATTGCTTGAAGTATGAAAGAACTTGTTCAAAGTCATGATATTATGCCTGTCATTAAATCGTTACTTAATGATGGTCATCAAGTAAAAATTAAGATAACAGGAAATAGCATGTGGCCATTTTATAAAAATAGACGTACTGTTGTTACGCTGGAAGAACCAAAACATATCCGAAAATATGATGTTTTGCTTTATGAATTTGAAGGTCAATATAAGCTTCATAGGTTGATAAAAAAGAAAGATGTATTATGGATTAGGGGAGACAATAATCTTTGCTATGAATATATTCCATATAATCAAGTATTTGGAATTGTCATAAAACATAATAATAGCAACAAACTTATACACCATAGATCTACTTTATATTTAATTAATGTTTGGTTATGGCAAATGCTAAAACCATTTAGGAGAATCATTAAAAAAATAAGGGGTATTTAATATGAAGAAAACAATATTTTTGATATCGGCAATTTGTATATCTTTGCTGCTTATTGGTTGTCTAAATAAAGAAGAAATTCAGCATAAAAATCCACAAATTGAAATTATTGATCAAAAAATTTTGATTACAATGGATGAGGATGTATCAAGCTTTTTGATTTTTGTTGATGATGAACAGGTTGGTACAACCAGTAAAAAAACATTTGATTTAAGCGATATTAATGAATTAGAAAGCGGTATGAACTATAAGATTCATGTCGGCGTATATTTTCAAGGTATCCTATATGAATCAAATAAAGAGACAGTTTTTTTTATAAGAGATGATGGGGATGTTCCCTTCATTGAACATAGTAATGATATTATCTATCAACATAGTGATTTAATTATTCATGTTTATGAGGGTTCATATATAGAGGTAAGTTTTTCGGCAAATAATCTAACGTCAGAAGATTATAAATATGAGGATAGCACGCTAACTCTAAAAGCCAGTTATGTTGATAAGTTCATTGAACAATATCCTAATCAATCATATTTGATTGTATTAGCAACTTTTACAGATGAGCAGTCAAACAACTACTATATATCTATATTTATTAATCTTAAAAGTTAAAATTTAATCAAAAATTAAGTAGATTATATAAATTTTAATTAATAGTGGAAAACTTACTAAAATTTACATTTAGCGTGATATAATATTGTTGATTTGTAAAAAAAAATAGGAGGGTTCATGATGAAAGAAACAAAAAAAGAAGTTTACGTTTGCCCAGAAATTGAATTTGTTGAATTCGAAATTGAAGATAGTATCACTACTACTTCAACAAGTGGTTCAATCTTCAATGAAGAAGTTTGGGGTCTATAAGCAATGAAGAAATTAATGGGGATATTAATTTTAGTAACACTATGTGTTCCAATGCTTATTCAACAAGTTAGTGCTGCTGAAGGTCAAGGATTTGGAACAGTAGATGTTAGTGTAGAGTATTATTATGATGATGCAAATCATCCCGGACACAGCGAAAATGGCAAGGCATATGGTAGATACCAATCATTTTCGGCTCAAGAAAGTTCTGGATATGAGTTTGCAATGTGGGTTGTAAATGGTGTTGCTAGACCGGATCTACCTGAGAATATGCAAGTTAAAGTAACATCAAATATGCATTTAGTTGCCTTATATAAACCAGTTGATCACTATGGTGTTTTATTTATTGATTCAAATGGACAAGTAATCAGCTCTAAATTTGTTGGTGCAGGTGATAACGTCACCGCTCCTGCTGAAGGATTACCATCAAAACCAGGTCTAGTTATTAAATCTGAAGGTGCATGGAAAACTGCTGACGGCATTACATCTTTAGAAAATATCCAAGAAGATAGAGTTTATGAGCTTCAGTATGAAAATGCAAGTTCAGCTGAATATACATTAACTATCGATGGTGGAGAAGGTGTTTTATATTCATTTAATGAATTAGTAACTGTTGTTGCTGATGCACAAGCCAACGGTGCTGACTTTGCTTATTGGGCAATTGATGGTAAGCCTGTTAGCTGTGATTTAGAATATTCATTTACAATGGTTGGTGATTTGAATTTAGAAAAAGTATATGATTCAGCAGCTACAAGTGAACCAATACTTATGATGAGTAGTGACTTAGAGATCCGTGATGGATATCAAACATATATGGGTCAATTCTATTTACCAGCATCTTATGAAATTATTGAATACGGATTTAAATATTCAGAAGATAATACTTCAGATTTGATGGATGAAAGTTCTACAATGGCTAGAGCTAATCAACATAACGAGGCTAGTAATGAATATGTTATGAGTTTTCCTGTAGGCAGCTTTGGTGCAATTAGTGCATATATGACTTATGAAGATGCTGAAGGTAATATATCATCAATGATGAGTGATCATATTGACAGATATGAAGCTGTAGCAAGCGGGTATTCTACAGACTTTGAAGATAGCCCATCTAAAACTAGTTATGGGGCGGGTGTTATTACTATCGCTGGTGTGGATTGGAATTTAAATGAAGCGTTAGTTTCAACTAGTTCAAGTGAATCAAATTCTGGTACTAAAGCTATTAGATTAGATGATGATCCAGGCTATATGGAATCACAAAGTTCATTTGATTATATTAGTTTAATCAGTTTTAGTGCTAAATACTATAGTAGTGATGGAAATAACGAAATTGAAGTATATGTATCTAGCGATGCAACTAACTGGGTTTTAGTATCTGATGCTGTTGAAGGTGGTATACTTTGTGGCAGTGAATATGTGGCATACGCAATGGATTTAGATAATTCACCAAGTTTTAAAAGTTCAGGATTAGGACATGAAGATTTGTATGTTAGGATTTTTAATCCAAGTGGTTTTGGACGAAGAGTAAACATTGATGATTTAATGATAGCTTCTGGTGGTTCTATGACACCTGTTTATAGAGTTTCATTTATCGATGATAGCAATACATCTTTTGAAATGGTTTCAAATGGTAATTATGCAAGTGCACCTGTTGTAGCTGAAAGAGAAGGATATGAATTTGCTGGCTGGTATTATGATGAAGCATTTACTTCACCAGTTGATTTTGATAATGATGAAATTTTATCAGATACTATAATGTATGCGAACTGGAATGTACTTGAACAATTTAGCGTTGATTATTATAGTTTATCATCAGATGAATCAGCATTTTATTCTGAAAATGTATATGATGGTAATCTTGCGTTTGGTCCTGATAGCGATCCAGTTAGAGATGGTTATAATTTTGCTGGCTGGTATCTTGATGATGTAATTTTTGAAAATCAGTTTGATCTTGATAATGCTGTTACTGAAAATACAGTAGTTTATGCTAAGTGGGTGGATAGTAGTGTTGTTGTTTCTGAAACATTTGTTGAAACAATGACTCAATTCCCAGAAACTAGCTCAAGTTATGAAGATGGATCTTATGTTGGTGATAATAATATTACATGGAATTATGTTGATTGTCGTGGTGATTCAAATGCTGATAAGATTGATGGTGAAGGAATGATGTTTAGATCTAGTACTGGATCAGTATCAGCAAATTTGACAGGTGGTATATCATCATTTTCAGTTGATATTATTTCTGGTTACACAAGTGGTAGCGCTAGTGATAGAGGAGTTTCGGTATATGTAAATGATATTTTAATTGGTTCTTATAAGTTGACTGCAATGGGAACAATTGAAACCTTTGAGATTAATGATATCAATGTTCAAGGTAATTACACACTTAGAATTGATGTGAATGGAAGCAAACAAACTATTATTGACAATATTTCTTGGACAACTTTGGGGGAGTAACAACCCCTATAGATAACCCAGATGAGAATAATGGAAATGGCGGCACAACATATGATGCCACTCTTCCTATCTATTCAGTTTCTGTAGGGGCTCAAATTGATGAATCTGGCTATGATATTTACTCATCTTTTGACACAGTAGCGCTTACCGATGTATCAGGCGTAGTAAATACTGCAGTTCCTGGTACTTATACACAATCTTGTTACATAGAAGACGATTTAGGTAACAATGAAACGGTTGAAATAAAAGTCTTAGTGCTTTCTGCTTACTATGATGATGCAGTAGGCCTATACGGTGATGAATTAACAAGTGCACTAAGAACAATAATTAGTACAAACTATCAAGGAGTTTCCTATGGAGACGATAGATACTATCTTGAGGATGTTGATGCTGATCTATCTAATAGTTCAAATATTTGGACAATTTATGATGGTTATTCAATTAATGCAACATGGGATAGTGGATCAACTTGGAATAGAGAACATGTGTGGTGTAATTCACGCATGGGATTAAGCGGAAGTGTAGATAATGGAGATATCGGTATTGATTCTGATTTACACAATCTAAGAGCATCAGATCCTAGAACGAATTCAACGAGAAGTAATAGATTTTATACAAGTGGTAGTGGCTCATGGTCAGGAGATACCTCAGATGGAGGATTTTTCCCTGGTGATGAACATGCTGGTGATGTTGCAAGAATCTGTTTCTATATGGCAGTAAGATATGACAATCTAATCTTGACTGACGATGTTTCAAAACTAAATGATGATACGCTTAACTATACATCTGAAGGTGTATATATGGGATTATTATCAAACTTATTAGTTTGGAATTATCAAGATGAAGTTGACGATTTTGAGACAAGTAGAAATAATTTGATTTACGGCATACAAAATAATCGTAATCCATTTATTGATTATCCAGATTTTGTTAGTATGATATATTACGCATGAAAAGGGATTTTTTAATCCCTTTCTATACGCTTTGAGGTTTTATATGAATAACTTAATTGGTGAAGTATATGGGGCAATTAGTGCTTCATTAAGAAAAACTCAATATACCGGAGAAATAAGTGATACAAAATTATTTACGAAAACAGTAGTTGGTAGTGGCATGGTGGGTTTTATCTATGAGTATTTAGATCTTTCAAAGTTTGAAGAAAAATATAAAAAAATACTTACTCAAACCTATTATCATTTCATTAAGAGAGATACAACTCAGCAGTTGTTGATCAAACGTATTAAAGATATTTATAAAAATCAAGATATAGATTATATATTTCTTAAAGGCGCACATTTAAAGAGCATATATCCTAAAACATATTACCGAGGTATGACAGATGTAGATGTTTTAATATATCAAAAACACTATAAAAAAGCTAATAAGATTCTAAAGAAGCATGATTTTAAATGTATAGAAAAGTATTATTTTCATAATACATATGTATATAAAAATGAGAACGAACATTTAGAATTGCATCCTTTTATACAACATGACTTTGATCATAAATATGATGGTCTGTTTAAATCACCATTTGAGAATGTTTTAGAAACTGATGATAATGAAAAACAATTTACTCATGAGTATGAACTTGTATATTTGCTATATCATTTAGCAAAACATGTCCAGTCAAGTGGTATTGGAATAAGAAGCTTACTAGACATTTATCTATATACAAAAACATTTGATTTGAATGAGCAAGTACTAAGTGATTTATTAATTAAAACACAATTAAAAAAATTCTATGAATTAATCATTGGATTACATCAATTCTATCTGGATGATAAGTTTGATATGAAAAACTTTAATTTTAACCAGTATAGCGAAGAAGATTTTATAAGAATTTTAGAAGATGTGATTCACACTGGTATGCATGGAAAAGCAGCTAATGATACATATGAGCGAATGCTATCAGCAATGGATATTAATTCATTTAAAGATAAAGTGAAGTATTTAATGAGAACTTCATTTCCTTCTTACAGGAAAGTTTCAAGAAAATATGACGTGATTAAATATATTCCAATCTTACTACCATTTTATTGGGTGATAAGAATTATAAGGTTGCTGATTGTTAATGCACGCATATCATTTGGAAAAGTCTTTTCATTAATAAAGAAGAAAGAACAAAAAAACATAGATAAAAATGATTATTATCTATAAATCACAGAATTAGGGGCATTTATGAGAAAAAAATTATTATTTGTATTAAGTATTTTTGCAATGATGTTATTTTTAGCATCATGTGATGGTGGTACACCTGTGAATGACGAAACATTACTTAACGCAGTCATTGGTTTAGTTGATGTTAATTATGAACCAGGCGATTCTAAAGATCATGTGACACAAAATGTATCATTTGTTACTGGTGAGTTACAAGGTGCTACGCTTTCTTGGAGTAGCAATAATGAAGATTCAATTAAAATTGATGGAAGTGTTGGGATAGTTACAAGAGCTGACAGTGATGTTACTGTAACACTGACAGCGACACTAACATATAATGAAAAAGAAAAAACTAAGTCTTTTGAACTTATAGTTATCAAAAAAGATAAGCAACCAGAAGAAAATACAGATGATGCATTAGTAGACAAAGCATTAGCTACATTAAGTATTGGATATGCGACTGGTGATGCACAAAATCAAGTGACACAAAACGTTTCACTGGTTAATGGTGATTTACAAGGAGCAACACTTGTATGGACTAGTAATAACGATGACTCAATTAAAATTGATGGAAGTGTTGGGATAGTTACAAGAACTGGCAGTGACGTTACTGTAACACTGACAGCAACACTCACATTAAATGATGTCGTAAAGGTAAAGACGTTTGATTTAGTTGTTTCGAAAGTTGAAGAACAACAAAATCCTGATCCTGATGGAAAAGCACCACTTATCTTTGGATTAGATAATTATGTATTATATGTAGATGATAGCAAACCAGACTGGTTAGCAAATGTATCTGCAGTTGACAATGTTAATGAATCCGTTGTAGTAACTTGTGATGACTCACAAGTTGATTTATCTAAAGCGGGAAGTTATGATATCACTTATACTGCAAAAGATTCAGCTAACAATCAAACAAACATTAAAATGACAGTTATCGTGATGGAAGCCAGTTCAGGTGATAGTTATACTGAAACATTTGATCAATTAGGTTTATCTGGTAGCAGTTATACTTCTGGTGAATTCACTGGCGTTAACGGTGTAAAATGGACTTTTAGCGGTGCTAGAGGCGATTTAATGCTTAATGGTGCAGCACTTGCATTCGGTGGTAAAATTACTGATGATTCTTTCCTATCTGCGACTATTGATGGTGGTATCTCATCATTATCATTAAATTTTGATAAGCCTTTTACCAACGGTCAAACCTATGATGTTTATATCAATGGAAATGTTATTGGTTCATTTGATAACTCTAACGGAAGTGGAAATTTTTCTTTAGATAGTATTAATATAACTGGACAATTTGAATTAAGTATTAAGCCACAAGCTGCTGAAGATGGTAGAAAACAATGCACAATTGATGATTTAACTTGGACTGGTTTTGGTGGTAGTGATGATCAAGGATTATCAACACTTGTTAAAGATTTTAAAGGCCTAACATTACCTAAAACGATTTATACAAATACTCAATTAAATTTGGTATCCTCAGGTGCTGAAGGAAGTTTAATTACATGGAGTGTTAACGATGCTGCAAAAGCATATATTGATTTATCATCTGGTCAAGTAACTGTACCTACTGAAGGACAAATTCAGATTGTTTTAAAAGCTTTACTTACTAATGGTACAGCTTCAATTGCTAAATCATTTGTTATTTCAATTGGTAAAACTGAAATGATGACAATTGCACAAGCATTGACTTTATCACAAGATGAGTATGTTTATACACAAGGTGTGATTTCTGCGTGTTATGAAACTAATCAAGGCTTAGTAGCTTTCTTACAAGATGGCAATCAAGCAATTAGAATATCTTTAGATAGTAAATTCACATCTAGTATTGTAGTTGGAAATAAAGTGAAAGTTGAAGGTTATATTAATAACCATGAAATCTACAACGTTTCTAATGTTGAATTTGTAAGTGTAGGAATTATTAATGGTACACAAGTAACTGCTAACCAACTATCAGCATATATGAATAAATTAGTTGAAGTAAGTGGATATTTAGAACTATCATACCCTTCATCTTATACATCATATGTACTTAAAACATTAAATGGTGATATCATTATTGGATTACCAAAAGGATATAGCAATACTAGCATTCAAACATTATTATCAGGTAAAACTGCAGGAACAAAAGTTGAATTAACGTCTATTGTATATAAAGATGGTGATTCTTATGGTGTGTACTTAATTTCTCTTGATGGTATCGTATTAAGTGATGAAATTGTCCAAAGTGAATTAGATGAGATTACACTTGCCAATGTTAGTTCATTTAACTTACCTCAATCAACATCTAGTGATATTGTTCTACCTGATGGTTCAAATTTATTATTTGGTGCCTCAATTTCGTGGGTTAGTAATCAACCTAGTGTGATTAATAATAATGGTGAAATTCAAGCAATAGAAGAAGATAGTCAAGTTGTTCTTTCATATATTATATATAATAAGGAAGGCGTAAGTATTAGTTCTGGTCAATTTGAAGTTAATGCTTTAGCTGCAAATACTAGCTATACAGGTACTTATTACAATAGCATTAATACTAACCTTTCAGGTGATAATCTAAAAGCTGAACTAAGAGCATTAATCTCTAATATGGATGATCGTGGATACGATTATGCAAAGACAGTTTTAGCACATAGTGATGAAGATCCTAACAATCCAAGTAACATCTTACTTGTATATAATCGTGCATCAATCTATGGACCTTATGATGGTTCATCTTGGAATAGAGAACATATCTGGCCACA
The DNA here is from genome assembly GCA_965140505.1 of Acholeplasmataceae bacterium. Lineage (GTDB taxonomy): Bacteria > Bacillota_I > Bacilli_A > Acholeplasmatales > Acholeplasmataceae > WOFB19. Next base: position 490,350 of record OZ223250.1, on the reverse strand, counting down.
ATCTAAATTAGGTAGCGCATCTAAATCTGATATGTTTAATTTACGACCATCGAATATCTCAATAAATAGTAGTAGAAGTAATTATCCTTATGGAGATAAGCGTTCAAACAATAGTCAGGGATATGGTTATTATGGTGGCTACTGGTATCCAGGTGATGATGATCGTGGTGATATTGCAAGAGCAGTATTATATATGAATACAAGATGGGGACTATCAATTAGTAGCAGTGTTATTGGGTCCCTAGATACATTCTTATTATGGAATGAATTAGATCCAGTTGATGAGTTTGAAATGCACCGTAACGATGTTATTGAGACTTACCAACATAATAGAAATCCATATGTAGACCATCCTGAATGGATCACAACCATTTATGGAAATGCACCTCAGTATAGACAAGAAACACAAAAAGCATATGATATAAATACAAATTTAATAGTAGTTATTGATTCCTTAAATAAGACTACATTATACAGATAAAATAAAAAGCCACGGGTTCACTTATTACGTATAACTTTACATTAACTATATTTTAGGTATATAATTAAATTAAAGTTGAAGGGAGTTAACTTATGGCTTTTGAAATTTATTTTAATTTTAAAAAAGGGCAAACGCTTGAGGTGCCCGAGACTTACGAAAATGTGTTTTATGTCAAAAGCTATCTTAAAATAATGTTTTTTAAGCATGTGCTTGATATGATATTTTATCAAGCTGAAAACTACTGTGAATTTGAAGATACACTTGTTTTATTTTATCAATTAATTTTTATAGATGTTTAAAAAAATATTAAAAAGTCATGGATAACTCTTTGGCTTTTTTTTACTTGTTAAGCCAATAACTCTATATTCTTTCTTGGAATTTTCAATATTTAATATAGCTAAAAACTGACATGAAAGTTAAGAAAACATTAAAAAAAAATTATTTTTCAGGTAATCTAAATCAAGTGTTCATTATTAGAGACACTTGTCTCTAATGAAAAAAATAATACTATATTTGTACGAATATATATGGGAGATTTAAAAAAAAGTTAAATAAAAGCTATATTATAAATGAATTTATAATTGAAATATTGCTAATATTTTACATTAAGGTTATAATATAACAATAATTTATTAAATTATTAAAGAATTTTTCTTATATGTAATATAAGTAAAATAAATAGTATAAAAAACCTATTTGGTACTATATGTTATAAAAGGAGATTATTATGATTAAGACATTCAGCAACAAAATTCCAAGATTCTTACAAATTTTAATCATTGTAGTCTTGGCAGTTTACTACTTAGTGGCACACGGTAATTTACGATGGTCAGTAGATTTTCTAAATTATTTTAGAAATTTACTTCCTATATTACTTCTATTTGTAGCAGTATTAATCATGGCTTTTCGGAACCAATTATTTGCTGCACATGCAGTATTACTGATTGTTTGGTACATGTCAAAAGGTATGGATGAGATTAAAAGATTGTTTGCATTCAATTATGCTTCCCTAACTTTTGGAGAAGTCTTTATCTCAGTTATATATATCATTATTTTCATTTACCTACTCTTGATGATATTCTCATACTTGTTTTCAAATAAACAAGTCGGAGGAAAATCACAAAAAGGACAAACAGTAGCTTTAGCAATACTTACATTTATTTGTTTTTATCTTGGTAGTAGTTATGGGCTATACCCAAGTGGTTCATATTATCACATGGCTGCAATATTTGTAGCAATCGCTTTTGGATCTCCAATAGCGGCACTATTATTGATTTTATCAATTTTGATCGATATACCATTTGCTCTGATTTTACATATCGTTGAGAACACACTTATGGATCAGACACTAGGATATTTTATACTCTCGATATTTGGAATTTATCTAATTTATTTAAGTATCAAATACTTGATTAAAGAAAAATAAAAATTTTATGAGCATGAACTTAGAAAAAGAGGTAAATCGTTTGAATTGTCCATTATTTTAATGGTTTAGAGGAAAAATTATGAAAAGTAAAATGAAAAAGTCTCATATTTTCATATTTACAATAACATTAATGTTTGTTGCATTAATGTCATTTTGCTATGTCGATATACCTAGTAATTATACTGAAGTAAAAGAATCGCACACAGACACCTACATTAAAGAAGTATCTTTAGAGATTCCGGATTACAGTAAAAACATGGCGTTATCTGATCATTTTTCTGGTACAGGATCAGAGACTAGTCCTTATATTATTTATAATGCAACAGATATGTCAAATTTAGCGACTGCAGTTAATTCTGGTGAATCTGTTTCAAATGTATATTTTAAAGTCGCAAACGGTGTGACATCGATAAATCTTGGCGATTTTACACCTATAGGAAATACAACCTACCCATTTATGGGGCATTTCGATGGGAATGGTGCTAATTTCATATTAGCAATAAACAGATCAAGTCCAAGTTATCTTGGTCTTTTTGGCTATGTGAGAGGTGCGCATGCTGTTGTTAAGAACTTCTCTATTTCAGGAACAATTGAAGGTGAAGGAAATGGGTACGCAGGATCTGCAGTCGGATATCTATACAGCGGAACAGTAACTAATATTTATAGTACTGTAGATATAAATTCAGATGGATATGTTGGTGGAATTGTTGGCTATGTACAAGGGATTGCTGCAGAGCATGCAACGGTAACAAACACGTTTAATATGGGTAGAATCTATGCTAGTGGATATGTTGGTGGAATCGTTGGTTACCAATGGGGATCTTCTTCATATAAATATTCAACAATCAGTTATAGTTATAGTGCAGGACAAGTCGCTGGAACTAGTGCAAGTTATGTTGGTGGTGTGATTGGTTATTATAGAGCAACTAGTGGTTATAGAAATAATTTGTATTACGATATTACGACAAACGTCAATTATGATAAACCAGTAAATCAAAAGCCTTCTTCAATTCAGCAAACTGCCTATGGCATAACAGGCTTATATACCGAGGACATGATATTAAGTTCAATGTCATCAAATTTGGGTTCAGCTTTCACGTATGTTTCAATATCAGGTACTACAGGGTATTATCCACAACTTGCTATTTTCTCAAATCATTCCAATTCAACAATAAAAACAGCATCAACCAACTCAGTTGATATATCGATTGCTAATGGATTGGGAACGGAGAATTATCCCTTCCTGATAAGAACTAATTCTGATTTGGAAAGAATTAAGACGAAACTCGTCACCTATGGAGAAACGCTTCAAGGCTTTTCTTATAAAGTGGAAACAAAAGGCTCATTATTTAGTTTAAGTAATTTCGTCCCTATTGGAACACCTGAAAAACCTTTCTACGGATCATTTGATGGAAATGATGCTGTTTTTAACCTTGCAATTAGTAAAAGCACAACTGATTATATTGGCTTATTTGGGTATACAGGTATAGGTACGATAAAGAATCTATCAATCACAGGTAGCGTCATTGGACGTTCATATGTAGGTGGGGTTTCTGGTTATCAACTCTCTGGTATTATTGAGAATGTTTATAATGAAGCAACAATTTCAGCTGCAGGTTCATTTGCCGGAGGTATCGTTGGGAACTTACAAACTGGTAGACTAGATACAGCATATAATATTGGAAATATTACAGCTTCAACATCATATGCTGGAGGTATCGCAGGTTATGTTGCTGGAACTTCAACAGCGCATGCAACACTAACAAATACATATAATACAGGTAAAATCATCGCAGATTCATATGCAGGTGGACTTGTTGGTAGACAATATGATAATAGAACATATGATTGGTCAACCATTAGTTATAGTTATAGTCGTGGTGTTGTTTCAGCAAATTCACATGCAGGTGGTGTGGTTGGTTATTACACTGCTGGATCAGGATATAGAAACTATATTTATTATGATATGTCAGTCATCGCCATGTATGAACCAGATAAATCAATTAAACCGGATTATATTACAAATGAATATGGTGTTTACACGGATACATTGATTGGCACTGCTACGCCAATGACTAATTTTTCTACAGGAGATTGGGTGTTCATAACAAAAACTTCTACAGTTGGTTTTTATCCTCAATTAAAGCAGTTTTCGACAAGTTCAATTAGCCGTATTAGTTCCCACTCGCTCGCATCAGTTGTCATTGATATTAGTGGTGGTACGGGGACAGCGGATATGCCGTTTTTAATTGAGACAGCGGCAGATATGGATGATCTATCACATAAAGTATCTATTGGTAATACTTATGTTGGTTATTATTTCCAAGTTAAGGATGGTGTGACAGAACTTGATTTAGGAGATTTCACAGCAATCGGAAATACAACTTATCCATTTTCAGGATCATTTGATGGTAATGGTGTTAATTTTAAAGTAGCTATTAATCAATTAGCATCTAATTATCAAGGTATTTTTGGATATGTAAGAAACAAAAATGCAGTGGTTAAAAACTTCTCTATTTCAGGAACAATTAAAGGGAATGCATATGTGGGATCGGCAGTTGGATATCTATACAGTGGGACAGTAAGCAATATCTATAGTACAGTAGATATAAATGCAGGAAATAATAATGTTGGTGGCATTGTTGGGTATGTCAAAGGGATTGCTGCAGAGCATGCAAAAGTAACCAATACATTTAATATGGGTAGAATTTATGCTTATGGGTATGTGGGTGGAATCGTTGGTTACCAATGGGCATCTGGATCATATAAATATTCAACAATTAGTTATAGCTATAGTGCTGGACAAGTTGTTGGAACTAGTGCGACTTATGTTGGTGGTGTGGTTGGTTATTACGCAGCAAATAGTGGTAATAGAAATAATTTGTATTATGATATAACACAAATAGTTAATGATGTAGCACCTGCGACACAAAAACCTTCAACAGAACCAGTGGCAGCATATGGTATTTATGGATTAACAAGTGGACAACTTGTTTCTGACTATGTGGAAACAAGATTAATAGAAGGGTGGACATTTGAAGATGCTTCATCTAGCTATGGATATTATCCACAATTAACATATTTTGCTACATATGCAAATAGCGCAATTACAGCATTATCTGAAGCTAGTGTTAAGTTATTCATCGGTGATGGTTTAGGGACGGAAGATATTCCTTTCTTAATCTATGACATTGATGATTTAAATGCAATTAAAGTAAGTTTGAATGCAGGAAATACTTTTAAAGGTTTCTTCTTTAAGGTTGACGATGATACAACATCATTTGATTTGGGCGATTTCGCACCTATTGGAACACCATCAAAACCATTCTATGGATCATTTGATGGAAATGATGCTGTTTTTAACTTAGCGATTGATAAGAGTGCAACTGATTATATTGGCTTATTTGGGTATACAGGTATAGGTACGATAAAGAATCTATCAATCACAGGTAGTGTCATTGGACGTTCATATGTTGGTGGGGTTTCTGGTTATCAACTCTCTGGTATTATTGAGAATGTTTATAATGAAGCAACAATTTCAGCTGCAGGTTCATTTGCCGGAGGTATAGTTGGGAACTTACAAACTGGTAGATTAGATACAGCATATAATATTGGAAATATTACAGCTTCAACATCATATGCTGGAGGTATCGCAGGTTATGTTGCTGGAACTTCAACAGCGCATGCAACACTAACAAATACATATAATACAGGTAAAATCATCGCAGATTCATATGCAGGTGGACTTGTTGGTAGACAATATGATAATAGAACATATGATTGGTCAACCATTAGTTATAGTTATAGTCGTGGTGTTGTTTCAGCAAATTCATATGCAGGTGGTGTGGTTGGTTATTACACTGCTGGATCAGGATATAGAAACTATATTTATTATGATATGTCAGTCATCGCCATGTATGAACCAGATAAATCAATTAAACCGGATTATATTACAAATGAATATGGTGTATCAACGAGCATTTTAATCGGACAAGATGTTCCGATGACAAATTTTAGTGAAACGGATTGGGTATTTATAGAAAAAACTGATGAAACAGGATATTATCCACAGTTGAAACAATTTTCGACAAGCTCAATTAGCCGTATTAGTTCTCACTCGCTCGCATCAGTTGTCATTGATATTAGTGGTGGTACGGGGACAGCGGATATGCCGTTTTTAATTGAGACAGCGGCAGATATGGATGATCTATCACATAAAGTATCTATTGGTAATACTTATGTTGGTTATTATTTCCAAGTTAAGGATGGTGTGACAGAACTTGATTTAGGAGATTTCACAGCAATCGGAAATACAACTTATCCATTTTCAGGATCATTTGATGGTAATGGTGTTAATTTTAAAGTTGCTATTAATCGATTAGCATCTAATTATCAAGGTATTTTTGGATATGTAAGAAACAAAAATGCAGTGGTTAAAAACTTCTCTATTTCAGGAACAATCAAAGGGAATGCATATGTAGGATCTGCAGTTGGATATCTATACAGTGGGACAGTAAGCAATATCTATAGTACAGTAGATATAAATGCAGGAAATAATAATGTTGGTGGCATTGTTGGGTATGTCAAAGGGATTGCTGCAGAGCATGCAAAAGTAACCAATACATTTAATATGGGTAGAATTTATGCTTATGGATATGTGGGTGGAATCGTTGGTTTCCAATGGGCATCTGGATCATATAAATATTCAACAATTAGTTATAGCTATAGTGCTGGACAAGTTGTTGGAACTAGTGCGACTTATGTTGGTGGTGTGGTTGGTTATTACGCAGCAAATAGTGGTAATAGAAATAATTTGTATTATGATATAACACAAATAGTTAATGATGTAGCACCTGCGACACAAAAACCTTCAACAGAACCAGTGGCAGCATATGGTATTTATGGATTAACAAGTGGACAATTAATCCAAGATTATATGGCAGATAAATTGGTTGATGGTTGGACATTAAAGGAAAAAACTGAAGATTATGGATATTATCCACAATTAACATATTTTGCTACATATGATGATGAAGACGGTAATATAGTAAGTGGGCTTTCAGAAACGTCCGTTACAATAAATATTGCAGGTGGTTTAGGGACGGAAGATATTCCTTTCTTAATCTATGACATTGATGATTTAAATGCAATTAAAGTAAGTTTGAATGCAGGAAATACTTTTAAAGGTTTCTTTTTTAAGGTTGACGATGATACAACATCATTTGATTTGGGCGATTTCGTACCTATTGGAACACCATCAAAACCATTCTATGGATCATTTGATGGAAATGATGCTGTTTTTAACTTAGCGATTGATAAGAGTGCAACTGATTATATTGGCTTATTTGGGTATACAGGTATAGGTACGATAAAGAATCTATCAATCACAGGTAGTGTCATTGGACGTTCATATGTTGGTGGGGTTTCTGGTTATCAACTCTCTGGTATTATTGAAAATGTCTATAATTTAGCTGATATAAAAGCGTTAGGTTCATTTGCCGGAGGTATCGTTGGGAACTTACAAACTGGTAGACTAGATACAGCATATAATATTGGAAATATTACAGCTTCAACATCATATGCTGGAGGTATCGCAGGTTATGTTGCTGGAACTTCAACAGCGCATGCAACACTAACAAATACATATAATACAGGTAAAATCATCGCAGATTCATATGCAGGTGGACTTGTTGGTAGACAATATGATAATAGAACATATGATTGGTCAACCATTAGTTATAGTTATAGTCGTGGTGTTGTTTCAGCAAATTCATATGCAGGTGGTGTGGTTGGTTATTACACTGCTGGATCAGGATATAGAAACTATATTTATTATGATATGTCAGTCATCGCCATGTATGAACCAGATAAATCAATTAAACCGGATTATATTACAAATGAATATGGTGTATCAACGAGCATTTTAATCGGACAAGATGCTCCGATGACAAATTTTAGTGAAACGGATTGGGTATTTATAGAAAAAACTGATGAAACAGGATATTATCCACAGTTGAAACAATTTTCGACAAGCTCAATTAGCCGTATTAGTTCTCACTCGCTCGCATCAGTTGTCATTGATATTAGTGGTGGTACGGGGACAGCGGATATGCCGTTTTTAATTGAGACAGCGGCAGATATGGATGATCTATCACATAAAGTATCTATTGGTAATACTTATGTTGGTTATTATTTCCAAGTTAAGGATGGTGTGACAGAACTTGATTTAGGAGATTTCACAGCAATCGGAAATACAACTTATCCATTTTCAGGATCATTTGATGGTAATGGTGTTAATTTTAAAGTAGCTATTAATCAATTAGCATCTAATTATCAAGGTATTTTTGGATATGTAAGAAACAAAAATGCAGTGGTTAAAAACTTCTCTATTTCAGGAACAATTAAAGGGAATGCATATGTGGGATCGGCAGTTGGATATCTATACAGTGGTACAGTAAGCAATATCTATAGTACAGTAGATATAAATGCAGGAAATAATAATGTTGGTGGCATTGTTGGGTATGTCAAAGGGATTGCTGCAGAGCATGCAAAAGTAACCAATACATTTAATATGGGTAGAATTTATGCTTATGGATATGTGGGTGGAATCGTTGGTTTCCAATGGGCATCTGGATCATATAAATATTCAACAATTAGTTATAGCTATAGTGCTGGACAAGTTGTTGGAACTAGTGCGACTTATGTTGGTGGTGTGGTTGGTTATTACGCAGCAAATAGTGGTAATAGAAATAATTTGTATTATGATATAACACAAATAGTTAATGATGTAGCACCTGCGACACAAAAACCTTCAACAGAACCAGTGGCAGCATATGGTATTTATGGATTAACAAGTGGACAATTAATCCAAGATTATATGGCAGATAAATTGGTTGATGGTTGGACATTAAAGGAAAAAACTGAAGATTATGGATATTATCCACAATTAACATATTTTGCTACATATGATGATGAAGACGGTAATATAGTAAGTGGGCTTTCAGAAACGTCCGTTACAATAAATATTGCAGGTGGTTTAGGGACGGAAGATATTCCTTTCTTAATCTATGACATTGATGATCTTATTGAACTCAGAACAAAAGTAAATGCAGGAACCACTTATCAAGGTTTCTTCTTTAAGGTTGACGATGATACAACATCATTTGATTTGGGCGATTTCGTACCTATTGGAACACCATCAAAACCATTCTATGGATCATTTGATGGAAATGATGCTGAGTTTGATTTAGAGATTAATAAGAGTACAACTGATTATATTGGCCTATTTGGGTACACAGGTATTGGTACCATAAAGAATCTATCAATCACAGGTAGTGTCATTGGACGTTCATATGTTGGTGGGGTTTCTGGTTATCAACTCTCTGGTATTATTGAAAATGTCTATAATTTAGCTGATATAAAAGCGTTAGGTTCATTTGCCGGAGGTATCGTTGGGAACTTACAAACTGGTAGACTAGATACAGTATATAATATTGGAAATATTACAGCTTCAACATCATATGCTGGAGGTATCGCAGGTTATGTTGCTGGAACTTCAACAGCGCATGCAACATTAACAAATGCTTATAATCGTGGGGAAATTATCGCAGCTTCATACGCAGGTGGACTTGTTGGTAGACAATATAATAATAGATCATATGATTGGTCAACCATTAGTTATAGTTATAGTGCAGGACTTGTTTCTGCAAATTCATATGCAGGTGGTGTGATTGGGTATTATACTGCTTCATCTGGTTATCGAGTTAATATATATTATGATGTATCGCCATTGATTCCATATACACCTCCAAAATCAATAAAACCATCAATTGAAGTTGGTGGATTTGCAATTGCTAAAACTGACATGATTGCTTCTGGTATGGAGGATTATGGTTTTGGTTTAATTGACTGGACATTTAGAGATATTGAAGGCAATTATGCATATTACCCACAATTAAAGGTGTTTTCTGAATCAGAAGTGGAAAGAGTAGTGAATCAATCAGTACTATCAGTTAGAACAAATCCATTTATGGGAAATGGAACTGAAGAAAGTCCATTCTTAATTGTTAGTGTTGGAGATATGCTGAATTTGACAAATTCAATTTCATCAGAATTTGATGCTACAGATACTTACTACTTAGTAGCAGAGGGATCAAATTATTTTGAATTAGCTGATACTGGGTTTATACCTATTGGTAATAAAGACATACCATTTAAAGGACATTTTGATGGTAATTATGCAACATTTAATATTTCATTAGAAGGCGAAGATTATCTTGGCTTATTTGGTGCATTAGGTGAAGATTCCGAAGTCTATAGATTAGGTGTAACTGGTATGATATCTGGTAGCAATTACATTGGTGCAGTTGCAGGAGATTCTGATGCGACTATATTTGAAGTCTACAGTACAGTTATCTTAAATGGTGCAAATTATACAGGTGGTATTGTTGGTCGTAACACTGGAGAACTGTCATATGCATATCAAACTAATGATGTTACAGGTACGTCTTATGTTGGTGGAATTGCAGGTAGAAATGACGGTACAATTAATAATATATATGTAGGTGCTAGAATTGTTGGTACTGCAAATTTAGGAGCAATTGTTGGCTATCAAGCAGGCTCAATTGATAATGGATATTATGACAAGACAATTATTGAATATCATGAACATGTTACGAGTGAAAAGCCAACAGGGGCATTTGGTAATACCAATGATTTAATCAGAGTATTAGGATTAGATAAGACTTATATGAAGGGTCTAGATATTTTAGGCACCGGTGAAAATCAGTTACAATTATCAACTGATTATTGGATGGAACAAGACACATCAGGATTATATGATTTTTATCCACAATTAAAAGGATTTAGAAATCACTTAGATTCAGTGATTCAACAAGCATCTCAAATGTCTGCAAGAACGATTAGATTTGCTACTGGTAATGGTAGTAAGACTGATCCTTATATCATTCGTACAGCAGAAGATATGAAGGCCATTTCGGACATTTCTTTATTAGAAGATTTATACAATATTTATTTTAAAGTAGATGATGGTATTGAATCAATTGATTTATCAGCTGTTGAGCTTGATTACAAACCAATAGGAACAACTACACACAAATTTAGAGGTGGACTTGATGGTAATTACACAAACTTCATATTAAATCTAGCTTCTGGTGCGAACTACCAAGGTTTATTTGGTGTTTTAGGTGATGGTTCTGAAATTAGAAATTTAGAAATATCAGGGACTGTAATCGGTGGTTCTTATAACGGTGGTATTTTTGGTTATGCTGATGGTGCAATTATTGAAAATGTGATTAATCATGCAGAAGTATCAGGCTTAGATAACATTGGTGGTATTGGTGGATATGCTAAGAATGTAGTCATAACTAATGTTTATAATACCGGAGATATAACAAATACAAGAAATAATGTTGGTGGTATTGTTGCTTATGCTGAAGCAACCTCAATAGATACCGCCTATAATAGCGGTGATATTAATGGTACATATTATGTCGGTGGTATTGTGGGGCATAGTGTATCTGATTCAAATATTAGCAAAGTATATAATCGTGGTAGCGTTGTAGCTAAGTACACATATGTCGGTGGTATTGTCGGATATTTAGATGGCAGTACATTAGATCAAAGTTATAGCGCAAGTGTTGTTAGAGGTTCTGATCCAGCATACACTGGGGGTATTGTTGGACGTGTTAATGGCATTACGCTTGAAACGAATAGTTATTATGATGAAACAATTATTGAAGCCGATGATGCAACAACTTCTGCTAGACCTACAACTGCAATTAGTAATAAATTAGAAGCTGATGATGTTAAAGGCGTTGGAAAAACATCTCTAACAGGTTCATCTAAATTATCGTTGGATGGCAGTGTATGGACATTTACAAATAACGATGGCGTTAATGCATATTACCCACAATTAACATATTTTACTTCGTATGATGATAATGATGTTAAACAAGATTCATTGTTATCAGTTAGATCCTATATTTTTGTTGGTGAAGGTATTGAGTCATCACCATATATTATTGTTGATGAACAAGATATGAATTTATTATCATCACTTGTAAATAATGGTGCATCATTTATTAATACTTATTTTAGAGTAAGAAAAAATATAAATGCCCTTGATATGGGATTAACTGGGTTGAATTTTAACCCAATAGGATCTCAAACTCATCCGTTTGACGGCCATTTTGATGGTAGTGGAACAAATTTCATCATGGATATGAATACAAATAGTGATGAAACTGGATTATTTGGATATATATCTGAGAATGCGACGATTACAAACTTATCTGTATCCGGAAATATTACAGGTTTGTCATACACTGGTGCTATTGTTGGATATAATGATGGAACGATTTCTGAAGTTTATTCAACAGCAAGCGTTATAGGTCAGAATTATGTTGGTGGTATTATTGGTAAGAATAATGGGAACGTTTCATTAATATATCATCATGGTTATGTTCAAGGTGAACAATATGTTGGTGGCATCATTGGGCATAATGCAGGGAACTTATCAAATGCGTTTGCTGTTTCACAAGTATACGCACAATCCGACTTAGGTGGAGTTGTTGGTTATGAAACCGATGCAGGATATACATCGTTTGCATATTACGATAAAAGTTTAGTTGACGTCTATAGTAAAGATGGATATGCAGAACCAGCATTGGCTATTTCAAATAAACTAGAAGGCGACTATCTGAGAGGACTTCCTAAGGAGATTATGACATCCGGTGTACTAAGTGAGACAGGTGTTTATTTTGATGATCAAACATATTGGTTAACGACTGCACCTCGTGGCTTTAATTTATATTATCCGCAACTAGCAGTATTTGCTAATAATGATAATTTAGATATACAATATCAATCAGTGGAGTCTATTAGAACGAGTAGATTTACTGATGGGGACGGTTCTGAGGAACATCCATATATTATACGTACAGCATCTGATATGAAGGGATTATCTGATTTAATTTTAGATAAAAACACATTATTGGATACATATTTTAAAGTTGCCGATGATGTGACTACGATAGATTTATCAGATCCAGAATTAGGATATATCGCTATTGGTAATGCATCTTATCCATTTAGTGGAAACTTTGATGGTAATGGATGTCGTTTCATTGTTGACGTTTCAGTTGAAGCATATTATCAAGGATTATTTGGATACATTGGTAGTCAAGGTGTTGTTCATGATTTATCCGTTGATGGTTATGTACATGCTAGCAGATTTGCTGGTGGAGTTGCTGGACGTAGTGCAGGTCATATTTACAATGTTTACAATTTAGCAACTGTAAATGCTTCAGTTTACTATGCAGCTGGTATCGTAGGTTATAATGAAGGTTTTGTGGATACAACTTATAATGCTGGTACAATTTCAAGTGGCAGTGGTTATTCAGGTGGTATTGTTGCAAGACAAATTAGAAATACAACTGTTCAGAATAGTTATAATGTTGGACTTGTAGGATCTAATGGCAGCTACAATGGTGGTATCATTGGATATAATGATGGTAATGTATATCAAACATATAATGCAGGTGTTATTTATGGTGGGTATGCCGGTGCAATCATTGGCGCAAACACTGGTAATGCAGTAACAACAAATAGCTACTATGATAAGAGTAAATTAATATTTAGTGAAGTTGCAGGAAAAGCAACAAGAGCAGTTGGTAATCAAACGGATACTGACATCGTATTTGGTGTTAATACTACACAGCTTACCGGTGATGACTTATATGATATATCCCTAGATTTTGACTATTTTATTTTAAAACCAAATGAAGGTTATACTGCTTATTATCCGCAATTACAAGTCTTTAATTTAAGCGATATCATGCGCATAAAGATGGAATCTAAGGATTATGTTGAAACTTCGTTGTTTGCTGGAGAAGGTACAGAAGAAAATCCATATTATATTATTGATCGTTTTGATATGAAGGCTTTGTCTGTTTTAACGCAACAAGGTGTTTCAACCGATGGTATATATTTTAAAGTTTATGAAGAAGGTAAGGAAATAGACTTATCTGATGAAGACTTATATTATGAATCAATTGGTAAGAACCCGTATCCGTTTGAAGGTATTTTCTTAGGTAACAGTGCTGTAATAAATCTTGGTATTGAAAACAATTTAGATAATCAAGGTCTGTTTGGAACAATCGCGGTGAATGCAATTGTACAGGATTTAGTATTAACAGGTTCCATAGATGTACATTCACTTGTTGGATCAGTTGCTGCCATTAACGAGGGTTTGATTACAAATGTCATTTCAAATGTTGATGTGAATGGCGCAGATCAAGTCGGTGGATTAGTAGGTATCAATGAAGGTACTATTTATGGTTCTGGTCATAAAGGTTTAGTTTCAGGTCATGATTCAGTTGGTGGTATTTCATCTGAAAATACAGGCGTTATAGAATTAAGCTATCATCAAGGTGAAATACATTCAACTGGTGAAATGACTGGTGGGCTTGTCGGATATAATTATAGTTCTGGTCAAATCTTATCTAGTTTCAGCCATGGTGATATTATGGCAGAATATATATATGTAGGTGGACTTGTTGGTTATAACAGCGCATATATTGAAATGGCACATCATCAAGGAGATATCAGATCTGCTGGTAACTATGTTGGCGGTATTACAGCTTACAATACTGGTCAAATTTATGATGTATATACAGCTGGAGCTTTCTATAGCACAGGTTCAGTTGCCGGTATTGCTGTAGAAAACACAAATATCATCCAGGATGCTTATTATGACTTAGATCTAATTGAAGATAGCAAGGCAATCGCTGGTTACTATAAACCAACACAAGCAATTTTCGCTATTTCTGACATCGATGGGTTGAAAGGCTTGTCACATGATGAAATGACAGGAACATATTCAATCGGTACTTATGAACATCAAATGCATTTTGAAATGGATTTATGGCTAGAACGAGATGGCTATGATTTTGTTACATACTATCCAGAAATTTTAGCATTTATGGATTTAGATAATTCTGTAATTGTTGAAGATGCATTGTTTGCTGTTACAAGTAGAAAGATTGAGGGCGAAGGTACAACTGAAGATCCATATATTATTTATGATGAACAAGATATGCTTATTTTGAAACAGTTTGTTGAGTTAGAACATACGTTTGCAGGTAAGTATTTTAAGGTTGCTGATGGCGTAACTTTATTAGATTTGTCTCAAAATTTAGGTGAAGCATTTACACCGATAGGAACAGAGCAATTCCATTTTGGCGGTTCATTTGATGGACAAGGCGTAAATATTTTATTAAATATTAATCAACCATTAGATGAGTATGTTGGATTGTTCCATACATTAGGTTCTACTGCAGTCATTAAAAATATTGAAGTATCTGGACAATTGGTAGGACAATCATATGTAGGCTCGGTTGCAGGTAGAAATTTTGGTACGGTTGATAATGTTACCAACTATGCAACAGTAAGTTCAGTTGATGGTAATGATATTGGTGGTATAGTAGGTTTCAATGAAGGTACTATACGTAATGCAACAAACTTCGGTACTGTTTCAATGAATGGGACATATGCTGGTGGTATTACAGGGCAAAATACTGGCAATGTTGAGTATAGTTATAATCATGCATTAGTCTATGGTAATACAATTATTGGTGGTGTTGTAGGTAGAAACTTTGGTACTGTGAGATATACATATAATATGGCAAATATTTCAGCTGACAATGTCACAGGCGGTATTATTGGTCAAAATTCAAGTCAGTTAGACCATAGTTTTAACCATGGTAATGTAACATCAACAATTTCAACTGCTGGTGGTCTTGTAGGATTCATGACTGATTCAGCAAGAACAGAAATTTCTTATAATACTGGAAATATTTATAGTCAAACAAGACTTGCAGGTGGTATTGTAGGTCACTTTGAGTATGGAACAATTATGGATACCTATAATGGTGGTGGGGTTCAAGCAAGTTCTGATTTAGGGACATTGGTTGGACAAAATATATTTGGGACAATCTCTCGATCATATTATGATTTAACTATACTAGAATATAGTGAAGTATCACTTATTAAACCAGAAAAAGCAATAGGAAACCAGGAAAATACGTCAACTGTCAAAGGTTTATTCCATGGTCAAATGGCTGGTGTAAATAGTATTGGTACATCGTCAAATCAAATGAATATTTATAATAGTAGTCAATTTACAATGACGCCTTCTGAAGATCAATGGTCATTCTATCCACAATTGGTAGGTTTTAAGAATTCAGAAGACGAAACAGTTGTTACTGATTCACTTGAAAGTGTAAGATCATTAACATTTATGGTTGGTAGTGGTACAGAAGCTAATCCATTTATGATTATGAATGAAGCGGATATGATTGCACTTGCTGAAACAACGATATCAGGTAATGACTATCAAGGTTCGTATTTTACAGTATCACCTGATGTGAAAGTATTAGATTTTACGGATACTGGCGTTTATCAATATATTGCGATTGGTGATGTGGATCATCCATTTAATGGACACTTCGATGGTCAGGGAACAAATTTTAGAGTTTTCATTAATAACAATGAAGATTACCAAGGTTTATTTGGTTGTATTGGTCCACTTGGATATGTATCGGGTGTTTCTGTATCAGGTGCGATTACAGGTGGTAATTATACAGCTGGTATTGCTGGAAGTAATTTAGGTACGATTGAAAATGTATATAATCAAGCAACAATTAAAGGTAAGGATTACACAGCAGGCATTGTTGGTATTCAACAGTTTGATAGTACATTAAAAAATGCTTATAATCGTGGTGAAATTACTGGTTATGACTATGTTGGTGGTATTGGTGGTTATGTCGATGGACCAGCATCATATACTTATAATACTGGTGTAATTTATGGTACTGGAGAAAATATTGGTGCACTCGTAGGCCTTTTAAATAGAGACTTAGTGACATATAGTTATTATGATACGAGAATTTTAGGTGCATACAATGATTATAGTAATTTACTTAAACCAACAGTTGGTGTAGGTAACTCATTTAACAGTGAAACAGTTAAGGGTTTAGATAAAGGGTTTATGACTGGTACTAGTGCGATTGGTACTGGTTCTTTCAACATGAACTTTATGGCTGAAAGTGATGCATGGACAACAACATATAATATTGATGATAATAGTTTCTATCCTCAATTAACATCTTTTTCAAGATCTATTGATGCTGAAGTGAAAGCACTATCTAAAGAAAGTGTTCAAACATTACTACATACGATTACCTATGATTATCGTGGTGCAACTGATGATAATGATATTGTAAGCACGTATGTTTTAGATGGTTATTATTTTGATACACCAGTAGGATTTAAGTTTGGTTATGAATTTACTG
The DNA here is from genome assembly GCA_965140505.1 of Acholeplasmataceae bacterium. Lineage (GTDB taxonomy): Bacteria > Bacillota_I > Bacilli_A > Acholeplasmatales > Acholeplasmataceae > WOFB19. The sequence continues at coordinate 473,069 of OZ223250.1, read as the reverse complement.
GATGGTACTATGAAGACGAAGCGTTAAATACTTATCAATATACAGACAGTTCTGGAGCAAGTATTAGACCGTTTGATTTGGCTGAAGATGTTGTTATGTATGCAACATGGAAAATTGCAGAGCATGCAGTTAAGTTTATTGATGGTGATGGGCGTGTTATTGAACAATTAGTAGTTACTCATGGTGATTATGTTAATCCACCTGCAACAACTCCTGAAAAGTCTCCTAGTGCAACGAAGATATATATATTTGATGCTTGGGATTTTGATTTTAGCTCAAGAATCATTGGAGATACAATTATTGAGGCTAATTATATAGAATTAGATCGTTATTATAAGGTTACATATTATAATGGTGATAATGAATTTTTCCAAGAAGAAAAGATTGAATATGGGAACCCAGCAATAATTCCTGAGACTGATCCAAGAAAGACCTATGTTGGAGATGTTGCTTATAAATTTATCGGATGGGATTTTGATTTCAATACATTAATTACTGAAAGTACTGATATTTATCCAATATTTGAGGATGTTGATCGTTATTATACAGTAAGATTCTTTAATGCAGAAAATCAAGTTATTAGCACTCAAATTGTTGAGTATTTAGGACATGCAATGCTTCCTGAAGATAAAATCACCAAGGCCTCTACGGTTTCAACAACATATACATTTATTGGATTTGAAGATACGTATAGAGTCATTGAAAGTGATGTTGATGTCTATCCACTATTTGAAGAAGCAGTTAGAGTTTATACGATTACATTCATGGATGGCAATAGCGCAATATTTAATACACAGGAAGTGCCATATGGAGAAGCAGCAGCTGAACCAGTGGGTATTCCAACTAAAGCTTCACAAGGCGATATCGCATATAAATTTACTGGTTGGAATTTAACTTATGAAGCTGTTGAATCAGATATGATTATAGTTGCTCAATTTAGTGAAGTTCCACGCTGGTATGATGTAACATTCTATAATGGCGATGGCTCAGTGATGAGCAAAGAAGTTATTGAATATTTACATGAAGCTTTAGCGCCTGTTGAAGTACCTGTTAAGGCAGATACTCAATCTCATACATTTGTATTTAATGGATGGGATCAAAGTTTCGATCAAATTTCATCAAATACTGATATTTATCCAATATTTGATGAATCATTAAGATCATATACAGTTACTTTCATTGATGGAAATGGTGATGTTTTTGATACGCAAGAAGTCTTATATGGTAGTGATGCAACTGAACCAACTGGCATACCTACCAAAGCTGGCGTAGATTTAATCGCTTATAAATTTACATCATGGAATGATTATACAAATATTACTGGTGATAGAGAAGTAACAGCTAACTATACGCCTGTAGACAGATATTATATTGTAACCTTCTATAATTTTGATGGTTCTTTAGTATTATCATCAGTAAAAGTTGAATATGGATTTAGTGCAGTTGCACCAGAACCACCAGTTAGAACATATGCTGATAATAGATATGAATATGTCTTTACAGGATGGAGTGTTCCAATTGATTTTGTAGAAAGTAGTTTCTCTACTTATGCACAGTATGAACTACGTTTAAAAACTTATACTGTCACATTTGTAAATGGGGATGAAACGACAACACAAGAAGTTCAATATGGAACTTCCGCTGTTGCACCAGAACCAAGTAAGGCTAGTACAGGGCAGATATCTTATGTATTTGTTAATTGGGATACTGATTTTAGTAATGTGACACAAGATTTAACAGTAACAGCCATTTTTGATGAAATTTATACATATTTCACGGTTAATTTTTATGATGGTGAAGGTAGTTTAATATCAACTCAACAAGTTGTACCAGGCAACACTGCAGTTGAGCCAATTGATGTACCTACAAAAGTACAAACGTTAGACAAGGTGTATGTTTTTGTTGGCTGGGATAGAGTGTTTGCTGATGTTAATTCAAATCTTGATATTCACCCATTATTTACTGAAGTAGATCGTTACTATCAAGTTGTTTTTCATAATGAAGATGGTACTGTGATTTCAACTCAGACGATTGAATACATGGATGATGCGATTGAACCAATAACTCCAACTAAAGAGGCAACCGAAAAATTTGAGTATGCATTTATCGGTTGGTCAGAAACATATTTTGGTGTAACAAGTGATCTAGATTTATATCCAGTATTCAGTGAAAATATTCGATTCTTTGATGTTACATTTGTTGATGGTGATGGTGAGGTTGTTGATGTTCAAAAGATTGAATATGGACGCAGTGCAGTTTCACCAAGTGTAGAAGTAACTAAAACTAAGACTAATGATATTTATTATATTTTTAGTGGATGGGATCAAACATTCTCATCAGTTAAGACAGATTTAACAATTAATGCAGTATTTACTGAAGTAGACCGTTGGTATGACGTTATTTTCTATGATGGTGACGGATCAGTATTATCGATTCAATCAATTGAGTATATGCAAAATGCTTTAAACCCTTCAGAAACACCAGTAAAAGCACCTACGATTTCTATTGAATATACATTTGATGGGTGGTTAGGAAATTATGAAGAAGTTACGACTGATTTAGATATTTATCCATCATTTACTGAATCTATTAGACATTATACTGTAACATTTGTTGATGGTGATGGACAAGTTGTTGATACACAATCAATTGCCTATGAAGGTAGCGCTGTTGCTCCGCTTGAAGCAAGCAAAACTAACACTGATGATATCTATTATATTTTTAACGGATGGAGTCAAGCATTTGACTACATTACAAGTGATTTAACCGTAAATGCGCTATTTGATGAAGTACAGCGTTGGTATACGGTTAGATTCTTTGATGAACATAATAATGTGTTATCTTTACAAACTATTGAATACTTACAATCAGCTCTAGATCCAACACCTTCTGTACCATTTGAGGTTGTCGATGCAGATCATGTCTATACAATTACAGGATGGGATAAAGATTATACTTATGTGACAAGCGATTTAGATGTTTATGCAATCTATGATGTTATTGATCGTTGGTATACTGTTACATTCCATGAAGAAGATGGAACAGTAATTATATCTGATATCTTAGAATATGGTAGCAGTGCTACAGCGCCTGCTGATCCAGTAAAACCTGATGATGCCACATACAGATATGATTTTCTAGGATGGGATGATGAATTTAGCTTCATTACAAGCAATTTAGATATCTATCCTATCTATGATCAAATTAAATTGTTTTATAGTGTCAATTTCTATCATGAAGACGGTACACTGATATCAGCACAGGAAGTTGGTTATGAACAAGCTGCAGTAGCGCCTGCTGATCCAACAAAACCTAAAACTGATACTTATCGCTACATTTTTATTGGTTGGGATAAAGAATTTGATTATGTGACAAGTGATTTAAATATTTACGCTCAATTTGAAGAGGTTTTATATACTCAATATACAGTTACTTTCTATGATGGTGACGGGGAAGTATTTGATGTGCAATTAGTATACTATGAAGAAGCAGCCCAAACACCTGATGGTATTCCTACAAAGACTGCGACACAAGCGGTAATGTATACCTTTGATGGTTGGGATGTTGCATATGATTATATTACAAATCATTTAGATGTTCATGCGCTTTTCACAGAAGAAGCTAGAACTTATTATGTAAGATTTGTTGATGGTGAAGGTCATCTATTAAAGGATCAATATGTGACTTATGGTACAGCTGCAATTGCACCTGATAATTATTCAATACCTGATTCGACAGATGTATATGATTATATTCCTTATTGGAGTCGTGATTTCAGTTCTATTACTGAGGATATTGAAGTTGTCTTATTGTTTGAAGAACAACTTAGAGTCTATACATATACATTCTATGATGAATTTGGTGAAGTTATTAAGGCTGTAAGTGCCGAATATGGTACAATTGTTACGCCACCGATTGCGCCAGAAAAAGAGATGACTGAAAAATATGTTTACACATTTAAGGGTTGGACTCCAGAAGATGATTTTTTCTTGGATGGAAATAAAGATTACTATCCAAATTTTGAAGAATCATTAAGACAATATACGGTTACATTTATTGATGGTAATGGCGATTTCTTTGCCGAAATTAAAGTACCATATGGTGGTACAGGGCAAGTACCTGTAGAAATTCCAACAAAAGAATCAACTGTACAATACTATTATGTATTTACATTCTGGCAAGTTGAACCTATTAACGTGAAACGTGATATGACAATTCCTGCATTATTTAATCGTTATTTACAAGAATACAAGGTTACTTTTATTGATGAAGATGGTAATATCTTGAAACAACAAATGGTTGAATATGGTACTGGAGCCACTGAACCAGAAGAAGAATTGATTCCAGAAAAACCAAGTACAAACACATATACATATACTTTTGCTGGATGGTCAAGACCATTTGGTAATGTCACAGAGGACATGGTCGTTCAAACGGTATATATCGGTGTGCTTAGAACATATGTATATACATTCTATGATTACGATCAAACAACAATATTGAAACAAGTACGCGCTACTTATGGTTCGCCTATTATTGAACCAGCAGTACCGACTAGACCAAGTACCGAGTACATGAATTATGAGTTTGTTGGTTGGGATAAAGTAGTTGCTGAAACATTGACACAAGATATTTCATATTTTGCACAATATGATGAATTTGGAAGAACTTATGTTGTAGTCTTTATGGATGGTAATAATGCAGTCTTTGAAGTACAGGAAGTAATGTATGGACGTAGTGCAATAACTCCAGATACAGATCCGATAAAGAATCCAACAACAATTCATGAATTTGTATTTACTGGCTGGGTTGAAGATTACTCCAATATTACTAATAATTTAGAAGTTCATCCAAACTTTGATATGCAACTTAGAAAGTATGAAGTTACCTTTGTTACAGGACAGGGTGAAGATACGGTTGTTGAAGTTGAATATGGTATGAGTGCTGTTGGTAAAATAGTAACACCTTATAAACCTGGATATCGCTTTGTTCAATGGGATCAAGATATCACGCATATCGTTTCAGATTTAACGACTAATGCAGTTTATGCACCAAATAGTTATGCTGTTGAATTTATTGCAGATGATGCTGATGCAGGATCGATGAGTCAACTTATTGTGGAATATGATGGAACAGTAGTTATTCCAAAAAATGGATACCAAAGAGTTGGTTACTATTTCAGTGGCTGGAAAGAAAATCCGGATGATCAAACAGTTCTATATTCTGATCAAGAGTCATTTACACTTACTCAAGAAGGTATGACATTATATGCCGATTGGATTCCTATCATTTATGGTATTTCCTATGAATTAGATGGCGGTGAAGCTGTGAATCCAACACAGTATACGATTGAAGATGAAATCATGCTTCAAGAAGCAGCAAAGACGGATTATAAATTTGTAGGTTGGCAAGTTTTAGAAGTCATTGTTAATGAAGATGGTTCAATTACAACTACATATGGTACTGTTGAAGAAGGTGCAATGATTGCAGTAATTGAAACAGGTAATATTGGTAATATCACCTTAAAAGCTATATATCAATATGATGGATTTATTCAACTCAAAGATGAATCCACATTAGGTATGTACAATGGTGATATTGAGACAACAATTCCAGTATTTGAAAGAGAAAATTTTGATGATGAAAACCCTGTTTACTTAATGGGTCTATTCTTAGGACAAACGCTAGGCAATTTAAGAGAAAATTTTATCAATGAGAACATTGTGTTTGTTGATGAAGACGGAAATGAATTAACAGATGATATGGTGGTCGCTACAGGTTATCAAATCATTATTAGAGATGAGGTAGATGAAACTATGGTAAAAGATAGAGTTCATATTGTTCTTAAAGGGGACACGAACGGTGATGGTCGTATCACCGCAACAGATGTTAACTTATTCTTAAATCATATTAATGGTTCAGGACAATTGGTAGCATCAAGAGTATTTGCAGCTGAGTTAACTGGTGATGGTCGTATCACCGCAACAGATGTTAACTCAATATTAAATCATGTTAAAGGAACTAGTTTATTGTATGATCCTACACAAGAATCAACACTAGGAGGCGGTGCTTAATGAGAAAAATAATTATATCAACATTGACATTATTGGTGATGTCTTTATCAATATTCATGGTTAATATGAATTATGGCGATTTGAACACTGTTAACGCAGCAGGAGAATCTGTGGAAATTTACATGGTTGAACAAAACTCTCAACAAGCTACTTTTGCTGATAGAGCAGCTTTTGAAAGTGCATCTGGCGCAGTTACCAATGGTTATGCATTTATTCAAGTATATGGTAAATCATTAACTGGTTCAGATTTTTCTCTATCAAGTTTTCAGTTTAAGGACATTGGTGGGATTGGACCATTAAATAATATTATTGGTTTTATATCCGCACAGGCACCGACAGGCTCACCATGGCCTGCTACTGCTGATTTATGGAAAACAGGTACATTCAATAGTTCATTGGTTGCATACGTAATTGATGGTACATACTGGAGTAACGCCTCTATATCGACATCTGGCACACATTTATTCACTTTAGTTGTGAGTTATACAACAGGTAATGCTGAACAAATTTTTGATTTTTCAGCAACATATGATGACGCAGCTTACGATGTAAGTGGGAGTGTTATCCAGTATGCTCCTAGTGATTTCTTATTCACACCATTAGAAATTGGTGATGCTGGTGCCGATCCAAGTACAGATTTAGATAATCTTCAAATCACAGGTTATTCTGGTACTACATATTACGATTCTACAGTTTCTGCATCACCTGCACTAAATGAAATTACAATTTCTTATGCAGATTCAAGACATCCACTTGTTTTTACACCAGACACAACAAGTGCGACTGCATCAGTAAGTTATTCTGGTGCCGGTGGAACATATGACGATGGAGATGTTGTGGCAATCACAGTTAGCGATACGGGGCCAATATCGGCAACTTATAATATAACGGTTAACGTCACGCCAGCCAGTACCGAGAAAGATCTGGCGACATTAACTATTGATACAGGGCAGATGACGCCTGCTTTTAATCCTGCAACAACAACTTATACGGTAAATCTCCCATATGCTCAGTCAGATTTAACATTGACTGCATCGGTAGATCCACTTGATTTATCATCACTTAATACAACAAGTTATGATGAAACATTTCCTGTTGGTACAACGGTTAGAACTTTTGTTGTTACTGCAGAAGATGGGACTACAAAAACTTATACAGTAAATGTTGTTAGAGCAGCAGCTTCAAATGATTCCACAATTAATGAATTATATGTTGATGGTGTTCTAATTGAAGAGGATAATGGTTCTTTTAGTACGACGATTCTTGAAGCGGATACAAATTATAATTTCAAGGTTTTAACAACAAGTACTTTTTCAACTATTCAGTATAAATTAACAAGTTCAGGATCATATTCAGCGCTTGCAAATAATACAAACACACCTACTTTTACTATTAATAATGGTCAAACAGTGTCATATGATATTCGTGTAACTGCACAAGATGGGTCATATACTGATTATGTATTATCTATTCAAAGAAGTCCATCAACTGATGTGGCACTGGATAAGTTAGACATCATTGAAGGTGCAAGTACAACTACAGTATCACCTAGTGGAGGACAATATAATTATTATCTATCCAATTCAGGAGCAACTCAAATTACTGTGAATCCGACAGTAGATGCATTGTCAAGCTATGTTGTTCAAGATGCATCAAATGCAGAAGTATCTGGTGGTATTATTACACTTTCAAGTCTACCTGAGGGTACATCTGTATTTTATATTGTTGTTACTGCGCAAGATGGTATCACACAACAGTCCTATACATTAAATGTTGTTAAGCAATCATCTGCAAAAGATATTATTAGTCTCGAAGCACAGGATAGAGATAATTCATATACAGCATTTACGTTCCCTGATGATGGTACATATTCTTTTAATGGGACAACAAATACATATTCATATGTATTTAATTATGAATATAGTCATGTAAGATTTGTTGTTGAATCATCACCTTTATCAGTAATTACAGGTACGGGTTTTATTAAAACATCTGGCGATAATATTGGTTATGTTGATTCAACATTATCTGATAGTTCACAAACCATTACTTTGACAATAGAAGCGGAAGATGGATCAACAAAACAGTATTCAATCACATTTAGAAAAACACCTGCAGATAGTACGAAATTACTAGATACATTAGAAGTTGATGGCGTTTCAGTCAATGGATTTTCATCAACTAAATTTAGTGGTTATGATCGCATTATTTTACCTGGGTCTACGACAAGTGTTTATGTTGAAGGTGGTTTTAATGATCCACAACCACCATCAACAATTACATATAATGGTTCTTCATCAAGTCAAATCACGTTAACGCGTGGTGATGTTAAAACTGTAAATATTGTTGTTACTGCACAAGATGGTTCTACTAGTACCTACACAATTGAAATTGTTGCAGCAAACAATAATAGTGTTATGTCAGATATAACGTTTAATAATATAGTATATACTTATAATCCTTCAACATTAACATATAATTTAACAGTGCCATATACACAATCAAGCACTGTGATTTCAGCCACTCCAAGTGATAGTTATGCAACTGTTACAGGCGCTGGTGCTAAAGTATTAAATGAAGGTTTAAATACATTTACAGTCTATGTAACTTCGGAAGCCGGTATTAAAGGTGATACATATACATTTAATATCACAAGAAGTGCTGCTAGAACAGATAAGTTTTTAGAAACATTAGCTGTAGGTGTACATCCATTAACACCGGATTTTTTATCAACAACATATGCTTATAGTGTTAGAGTTGATAATGATGTGACACAAGTTGTTGTTTCTGGTAGTGTTCCTGACAATGGTTCATCAATTGTTTCCGGTTTAGGCACATATGCATTGACGAGTGGACAGACAAGAACTGTAAATGTTGTTGTTGAAGCTGAAGATGGTTCACAACAAACATATGCAATTGACATTTTAAGAGCAAATGATGTAAATACATTTGATTCAATTACACTTGATGGCATTGAATATATACCTAGCGATTTTAATGCATCAAAAGAGCTCACATTAACGAATGTTCCCTTTAGTGATGCTGAGATTGCGGTAGCAATCAATAAAACTGATGATTTATCTTCATTAACAACTAATCCAGTATTGGTTAGCGGTAATTGGATGATATCTGAGGGGGTTAATGTTTTTACATTCTACATCACATCTCAGGCAGGAACTCGTGGAGATACATATAAAGTCTATGTGACAAGAAATGCTGCAAATACTGTTAAAAATTTAGCAAGTTTAGAAGTTTTAGATGGTGCTGTTAATCTTTTAACTGGTGATAATGTATTTAATGCAAATACGACAAATTATTCTCTACGTGTGGACAGTGATACATTAAGTATTGAGATTATTGCTGCAGTTAATCCTGCAGATCGCTCTACAATTACTGGTGATACTGGAACAATCACACTTTCATTTCAAACACAAGTGTTTACAGTTACTGTACACGCTGAAGATGGATCAACAAAAAATTATAATATTGAAGTGGTAAGAGCAAATGATAATAATACGATTAGTGATATTGTATTCACTGACCATGCAGATGTCATTTATGCGCCTAGCACGTTTAATTATGATTTGGGTAATGTTGCATATAGTACTTCATCACTTGATTTATCAGTTATTTTAGCTGATTCAACAGCTGATATCTATGTTAAAGGTACTTTAGTAGGACAAAACTCAACTGTTAATCTTACTCAAGGTAGTAATACAATTACTATCTATGCTGTGTCAGAATTTGGGACTAAAGGCTCTACATATACATATACAATTGTAAGAAATGCAGCTCAGACATCAGCTGTTTTACAAGATTTAAAAGTTCTTGTTAGCACAACTGATCAGTTGGTTGGTGATCAATCATTTGGACCTAATGAATTTGCTTATGATCTACGTGTTGACCACAGCGTTACTAGCATTACAATTAATGCAACACTTGATCCTCTAATTCACGCTGTTATTGGACCAACAAGTGATACAGGATCTAACCCACTTGTTGTTGGAACAAACACGTTTAGAGTGGTTGTTACAGCAGAAGACGGTGTAACTAAAAATACATATTTGATTGAAGTTACGCGAGCAAACGATGAATATGGTATTAGCGATATTGTTGTCAATGGGGGAAGTATTGGTTATGATACTGGGACATTTGTATATAATCTTGATCCTGTAACATTTGATGTTAGCAGTATTAACATTGGTGTTGTTTTAGTTGATTCACAATATGCTACAGTCAATCTTTCAGGCGTTCAAACACTTTCGACTGGTATGAACTCATTTGAAATTTATGCAACATCTGAATATGGCACCAAAGGTTCTACATATACAATCAATATTGAGAAATTGGCAGCGAGCAGTGAAAACTTACTGACAGATTTAGAATTATTGGTAAGTGGTACAGATCAATTAACAGGTGATAATCAATTTGACCCAAACAAGAATACTTATAGTATTAGACTTGATAGTTCAGTAACATCTGCAACAATAAATGCGACTGCAGATCCAACTAATAATTCAACAATAAGTGGTACGGGTGTTAAGACGTTGACGCAAACTGTTCAAACATTTAATGTTGTTGTAACTGCTGAATCAGGTGTAGAAAACATTTATGAAATTACTATTACAAGACAAAATGATAATAATGTAATAAATAATATAGAGTTTAACGGTTATAGTTCTATAATTTTTCAATCAACAACAACTAACTATGCTTTAGGAAATGTTGCTTATAGTACATCATCTATAGATTTAACAGTGACACTTGCTGATTCAACAGCAGAATTATATGTTAATGGCTCAGTTACAAATGCGAGTTCGACTGTGTCGTTAACTGAAGGTTTAAATACAATTATTATTTATGCTGTATCTGAATATGGGACAGAGGGTACACATTATACTTATACGATTACAAGGAATTCAGCGCAAACAACTGCTGAGCTTTCAAGTTTAACTGTCCTTGCCAATTCTGTAAATCAACTTACTGGAGATAAAGCATTTGATCCAGCAACACTAACTTATTTAATAAGAGTGAATCACTCAGTTACTGCAGTTACGATTAATGCATCAACAGATCCTTTAATTCATGCAACAATATCTCCAACAAGCGATACTGGTAATAATCCACTAGTGCTCGGTACGAATACATTTAGAGTAGTTGTTACAGCAGAAGATGGTGTAACTAAGAGCACATATTTAATTGAAATTCTAAGAGCAAATGATGATAATACTATCACTAATATTACAGTGAATAGTCAAAGCATCTCTTTTAACTCTACCCAAACTTCATATACATTGTCTCCAGCACCTTATACAGTATCAAGTATTGAAATTAGGGTAACCACAGCAGATTCATATGCAGTTGTTACTGGTGATGGTATAAAAACATTAGTACCTGGAACAAATACGTTTACTATCTATGCCACATCTGAAGCGGGGACAAAAGGAACTACTTATACAATCACTGTATTTAAACAAATTGCAAATACAGCAAATTATCTTAGTGATCTTAAGCTTATGGTTGAAGGAAGTGATGTTTTAACAGGTACTCAAGCATTTGCTTATGACAAGAATAATTATGAAGTCAGAATTGATAATAATATAACACAAGTTGAAATTATTGCATCGGTTGATCCGCTTGATCGTTCAACTATTACTGGTACAGGTGTTAAGATATTGACAACATCTGATCAAACATTTAATGTTGTTGTTACCGCAGAAAATGGAGTAACTAATACATATACGCTTCGAGTGATTAGATCTAATGATATCAATACGATTAATGATATTAAATTTACTGGATTTGAATCAGTTGTTTATAATGAAAGTCAAACAAATTATGCTTTGGGTAATGTATCCAACAGTACGACATCACTATCGTTGAGTATAACTCTTGCTGATACTTCAGCTGATATATATGTCAATGGTTCTTTAGTTGGTGCAAATTCAACAGTTTCTTTAGTTGAAGGTTCAAATATAATCACAATTTATGCTGTTTCTGAATACGGTACAGAAGGTACACATTATACTTATACGGTATCAAGAAATGTTGCGATGACGAATGCTGTATTGGCTTCGTTACAAGTGCTAGCTGATGGTAGTGATTTACTCATTGATGATCAAGCGTTTAATCCTGCAAATGTATCATATCATGTAAGAGTTGATCGTTCTATTTCAAGTGTAATGATTAATGCGACTGTCGATCCTTTGATTCATGCAACATTTAGTGGTGATACTGGTTCTAATCCATTGGTATATGGTACCAATACATTTAGAGTTACAGTTACAGCAGAAGATGGTGTGACTAAAAATACATATTTAATTGAAGTTGTAAGAGCAAATGACAATGCTGATATTACAAATATAACAGTTAATGGACAAAGCATATCATTTTCAACTGGCCAAAGTGTTTATACACTACCTGCTGTGACATTTAATATTTCAAGTATAACCATTGCGGCAACATTAGCAGATAATTATGCGACTTTAACAGGTACAGGTGCTAAAACTTTACAAACAGGTGCAAATCAATTTGAAGTTTATGCAACATCAGAGTATGGTACGCAAGGTACGATTTATACAATTAATGTCGAAAAATATGCTGCTAATTCAGATAATCTATTAAATTCACTGGCAGTAATAGCAGAAGGTGTTGATTTACTTACTGGAGATGATGCATTTGATTCAAATACAAATGTTTACAATTTACGAGTGGATAGTGATATTGTTTCTATAACCATTAATGCATCCGTTGATCCACTTGATCGTTCAACACTTAATTCATCTCAATTAGGCACAAAAACTTTAATCAGTGGCACAAACAATTCATTTAACGTGACAGTAACTGCAGAAGATGGTACGCAAAACATTTACCAAATTAATATTAGTAGTGCAAATAATAACTATAACATCACTGATATTAAAGTTGCAGGGTTTGCAACTACAGTCTTTGATGATTCAATTTATGAATACCCACTTGGTAACGTACCAGGTAGTCAAAATACACTTGACTTCACGATTACATTAGAAGACTCACATGCAACCTTGCGAATTAATGGTGTGGCTAAACCATCATCATCATCTTTAACACTTGTTGAAGGATTAAATACGTTCGTTGTTCAAGTAGAATCTGAATTTGGTGAATTTGGGCCTGAATATACTTATACGGTAACAAGACAAGCAGCTCTATCTAATGCTGATCTTCTTGATTTAGAAGTATTGGCAGGTGGTACTGATTTACTTATTGGTGATCAAACATTTGACCCAAATTCTCAAAGTTATGTCGTAAGAGTAGATCGAGCAGTGAGTACGATTGTGATCAATGCATCTGTCGATCCTAATAATCACTCAACCATATCACTTACGAGTGATACAGGAAGTCAGCCGCTAACAATTGGTGTTAATACATTTGATATCTATGTTACAGCAGAAGATGGTACAACAAATAAACATTACATTATTCAAGTTTACCGAAATAATGATAATGCGGGTATTACTGACATTTTAATCAATGGTATTGGTATTGGATTTAATCAAGGTGTTACATCTTATCAGATATTGCCCTATCAATATAATATAAGTTCTGTGGAAGTTACAGCTGTTTTAGAAGATTCATACGCAACAGTATCGGGAACTGGTACGATTGCCTTAGTTGATGGTATAAAAACGATTCAAATTTATGCAACGTCAGACTATGGCACTCAAGGTACGATTTATTCAATTGAGCTAGAAAGAATTCCAGCTTATACAAATACAAATTTAAATAGTCTACTTGTTTATGATGATCAAGGCAATCCGCTTTCATTTAACGAAGGTGCTTATGTAATCACAAAGACAGGTTATACAATTGCTCTACCTGATGCATCAACTGTAACGGGTATTGATATCCAAGCGACACTTCTTGATGGTACTAAACAAAGTATTTCTGGGGAAACAGGTATTCAAACACTTACAGTAAATGGTGATGGAACAATCAATGATACATTCTCATTTACTGTGACAGCTGAATCGGGGGCACAAAAGAGTTATTCTATTACAGTACTCAAGGGTACAAATTACAGTACAGATGCATCTATTGGCAGCGCTAAATTAACCGATATTTCAAATAATCAATATTTAACATTTAATGTATTAAATCCAATTCAAACAGCTGTAGTTGTTCCATATGATGTGACATTTGTTACGCTTAACGTGGTTCCAAATGATCAAAATGCTACAGTGATTGGTAATGGTTCAGTCAATTTAACAGCGGGACAAACCGTAACGCTTACATTCTATGTGGTTGCTCAAGATGGTGTGACAGAATCTCAACATTACTCAGTCAATGTAACAAGACAAGCACCAAGCAATGATAATTCATTAGCAGCACTTGAGGTTTTTGCAAATGGTGATGATCTACTTGTTGACAATAATGCATTCAACACTACTAAATATACATATACATTAAAAGTTGATAGAAGTATTACAGTACTTGAAATTAATGCGATTGCATCAAATAGCAACGCAATCATCACTGGTGATATTGGTCAAGTATCAATTGAACCTGGTATCCAAACGTTAAGAATATTTGTAAGAGCTGAGGATGGCTCTCAAAAAACATATACAGTAAATGTTGAAGTGATCAATAGTGATATTGAAATCATTTCACTAAGCGTTGATAATTATACAATTGGATTTGATCCAACTGTATTATCATATGATCTGGGTGAGGTTTCATCATCTGTTGATACACTTACAATTAGAGCTGCAATTCCATCAAATAGTTTTGGTACATTAGAAGGTACAGGCATCGTCAATCTAGTTGAAGGGTTTAATTATTTCACTGTGACTGCGACATCTGAGGATGAAACTAATTCAATTTCTTATACCATTCAAGTGGTTAAGTTAGCTGCTGATGCAAATAATTTCCTATCTGATTTATATGTAACAGATGGTACATTCCGTCTGGCATTTGATGGTGCAGTATTTAATAAAGATTTGCAAACATATCAAATTGTATTAGATAAGACATCACAAATTGATGCTGTTGAGATTTATGCAACAGCAGAAAATGGATCAACACCTAGTGGTACTGGTCGTTTCTTATTAACTGAGGTTGCTGGCGTTATCCAAAATGATTTTGATATTGTTGTTACAGCTGATAATGGTGATACAAGAACTTACACAATTACAGTTGTTAAGCAAGATTCTGGTGATTTGAATACTGATAATCATATTTATGGTGTGATTATTTCAACAGCAGAAGCTGATTACGATATTAATTTTGATGATACAAAACTTGTCCAAAATCCAATTGAGTTAAGTTATACAGAATCATCATTCTATGTTGATATTCAAGCAGATGAACGCGCAATCATCACTGGTAATGATATGTATAAACTTCTTCCAGGTGAAACAAAGACGATAACGTTCTACGTAACATCTGAAAGTGGAGTTCAATCTGACGTCTATTCTATTGATGTTACACGTTTACTTCCAGATAGTGATAATATGCCAGTAAGTCTAACGGTTTTAGTTGATGGTGAAGAAGTACAATTAGATGTTAGCCAAACATACCATGTAATCGATGTACCTGATACAATCGGTACAATTGGTATCAGTGCGGTTACCACTGATACACAATCAATCATTGGTACTGGTAACAAGACAATCACATCTGATAATCAAAAATTCTATGTAGTTGTTACAGCTGAAGATGGTACACCAAATGTTTACACAATTGAAGTTGACAGAAAAAGCGATGATGCAACACTTAAATCTATTATGGTTAACGGTGTTGAACAATTCGGTAATTTTGTTAATAACATATTAGTACTATCTGACGTGATGTTTGACACTGAAGCAATTTCTATCTTGGCAACTGCTTCACAACAAGATGCGGTTATCACTGGCAATGGTGTTCACCAATTAACTGTGGGTACAAACGTTATTGAAGTTTATGCAACTTCTGAACTTGGAACGCAAGGCCTAATCTATCAAATTGAGATTACAAGATATAACGCATCTAATGATGCTGCACTAAGTGCTTTAGTTGTTAATGATAATCAAACTGGTAATGAACTAATGTATTCACCAGTATTTAATCCAGAAACACTTAAGTATACAATTGCATTAACATTAACTGATAGCGTATCAGAAATCTTAATCGATGCCAGTGCTCGCAACCCATATATTCAAAGTATTGATGGCGAAGGTATATTTACACTTCAAGCTGCATCAGCACAAACAACAGAAATATTTACAATTAAAGTTGTTGCCGAAGATGGCACAGTTAGAAATTATGAAATACACGTGACAAGACAAGTTGATCCTAATGATGATGTAACAATTAATTCATTATCACTATATGGCGATACAGTAAACTATCTTGGCACAAACTTAAATGCAGAAACTCAATTTACAATGAGTAGTCTGACTTATAATGTAACAGTACCTCATTCATTAACATCCGTTTATTTATCAGTTACAAATTTAAATGGTGCTGCAGTTATCGGTGCTGGTTCTTATACACTGACAGATGATGTTACAACAATCAGTTTCTATTTAGTATCCAAGAGTGGAAACGTTGTGTCTGATACGTATACAGTTACAATTACAAAAGAAGTAGCAAGTTCTAATGCATTGTTAGCAACTCTTCTTGTTAATGGTCAGTTAGTAACAGGATTTAATCCTTTGACAAATACTTACAATTTAGAAGTATCTTATGAAACTGTTTCATCTATTGAAATTCAAGCAACTGCTCAAGATCAATATGCAACAGTTAGTGGCCAATTAGGCACGGTTAATCTCGTTGCTGGAACAAACATTATAAATGTTACAGTTTTAGCGGAAGATGGCACAACCAATACATATCAACTTATCGTTAGTCGTCTGTCTTCAGATGCAACATTGTTAGATTTAAGTGTTTTAAATCAATTGATGAATTATCCATTTGATACAACTAGACATACATATTATGTGAATGTCGTTTATACGACTACATTTGTGGAAATCATTGGTGTAACTAATCAAAAAGCAGCCGTTCAAGGTGATGGTATTAAGTATCTAGATGTTGGTGACAATGTTTATGAAGTTTATGCAGTCGCTGAAGATGGTACAACTGGCCAAGTATATGAAGTTCATGTTGTTAGAGAAGAAGTAAGTACTGACTCATCACTTCAAGGGTTAACAATTAGGGATGCAGTTTCTAATGACGTGATTCCTTATAATCCAGTATTTAGACCTGATACGCTTGATTACATCATCATCCTAGATGATGCATCAACTGTTGATTCATTAATCATACAAGGCGTCGCAAATGATTTATATGCGAGTGTTGGTGGTAATGGATATAAAGTATTAAAAGCTGAAACCGATGGAGAATATAACAATATCTTCGAAGTTACAGTTAGAGCTCAAGATGATTCAACAACAACTTATACGGTTAGCGTATATAGAAATGTTGATCTATCTGATAGTACATCTATGGATAGTCTATTATTAGTCGGAAGCGATGGTGTTAACTATTTGGGCACAGAAAATGCACAAATGAAATTTATACCAAGTACTTATACATATGACATCACAGTTCCATTTAGCGTTGAATCAATGACATTATCTATTGATACACAAACAGCAAACGCTTATGGTACTGGTACAAAAGTATTTGTAGATGATGAAATCATCTTTACTGCTTATATTGTTTCACAAAGTGGTGTTAACCAAACTCAAGACTATGTGATTAATATTCATAGAGAATCTGCGGTTGAGGATAACACACTTGATACAATCACTCTAAATGGTGAAGAAATTGATGGATTTGATCCAGATGTTACATATTACGAAATAGATATTCCTTACTTAACAATGAATGATTTCTTAATTGATGCAGATGCCAATGATCCAACATCACAGGTCACTGGTGACTTGGGTAATTTCGAACTTGTTGAAGGTACAAATCTTTATACGATCAATGTTGTTGCTGAAAACGGTGAGGTCAAGACTTATACAATTAAGGTTAATTACTTAGATGCTAATGCTTACTTAAGCTCATTGTCAGTAATTAATTCAGATACTGAAGAGACTTATCCGTTTACGTTTAATCCTGAAACATTTGTATATACTGTAGATATTGGTAAGAATACAGCTTCAGTTATCGTTGCTGGTCAAGCACAGGATCAAGAAGATGCTGCAATCATCGGTTTAGGTAGATATACGGTATCTGAACACGGTTCAACTGCAGTCATCCATGTCATTGCATCTGATAATAAGACAATGTTAACTTATACGATTAATATCATCAGAGAGGAATTACCATCTAGTAACTCTAGATTAAGCGATTTAACTGTTAGCGGTTATCCACTTACATTTAATCCTGACACAACTACTTATGAATTAAGTGTTGGTAATAATACGAGTGCACTTGATGTTCAAGCAATTGCTGAAGATGAAAATGCAACTGTTGAAATTATTGGCGCAGAGCGTTTGGATGAAGGACATAACATCATTACCATTAAGGTAAGTGCTGAAGATGGCTCACAAACTTACTATCAATTAAGTGTTGATAGAGATTTTGGAACAGATAATTTCTTAACTGTGCTACTCATCATCTCATTGCTAGTTTGGATTATTACGATCTTGATGATATTGATTAAATCAACAAGAGATAAGAAACGCAAAGAAGAAAAATTAATCAGATAATAGGAGGAAATATAATGATAATTTTATTAACAAATATTCAAAGAGGCATAATAACGTTGGCAATGATAATCGTTTTCTCCATATCCATCTACATTTTTTGGAATTTGATTAAAAAAGAAGTCAAACGTTCAAAAGAAGCTCAATACTTATCAATGGATAGTATTATTAGTTTGAAGAGAATGAAAAAATTGATTAATTATACGATCGGTCAAGGAGAAATGCGTCGTTTCTCCTTACTGATGATTACGATTGATCAGTTTGATCAAATCATGGATTTTGCTAACAGTAGAACAACATCAGAGTATTTACAGCATGTTGGGAGATTATTAGAAATCTCATTACCACTTGGTGGTAAACTTTGTCAAACAGAAGATAGGGATTCATTTCTGATATTTCTATATGATGCTTATGATCAAAGCCATTTGTTAGAAGCAGCAAAAAGATTTAAGATGATGGCTGAACGTAGAGTGGAAATGGCTGATGGCTCAAGAATAGAAAAATCAGTAAGCATTGCCATGATACAATATCCAGAGCAAGGTCATACATTTGAACAATTATATAACCACTTAGAAACAGCGACTTATGCCATTAAAAAACAAGGGGGAAACGACATTAGACTATATAATGTCGATATGATCGAAGAAAAGAAAAATTTTAAATCTTACAAGGAATTAAAAACAGCGATTAAAACAAAACAGTTAAAAACAGTATATATTCCTTATTATGATCCACTCACAAGTTTTATGTCAGGTGTTGAAGTCGATTGTCTATGGGATAATGGTGAACATATACTTCGTTATCGTGATTTTATGCCTAATCTTGAAGCGACCAATGATAGTTACTGGTTTGCATTATGGATGTTAGAAAATGCACTTCTAAGTCACGTGTCGATGATTGGTATTAACACGCATCAAAAATATCATGTGGTTGTACCTGTTGGCGTAAGACAGTTTGAAAACGGGATGATTGCAGATGATTTAATTCATATTCTAGATAAGTATATGCTTCATCCTGAACAACTTATTTTAAAGATTATCAATCCACTACAGGTTAATCATGAAACACAATTTATTAAATCACTTCTAGACCTTCAAGGCTATGGTGTAAGACTAGCATTGGATGTTAAGAAGATTGATGATAATTTATATTATTTAATTACTGAATACAAGATTGAGGTTTTATTAATCGATCAAGTACTGCTGATGAGAGAACATGGAAAAGGATTGGAAGTAGATGAATTGGTTAAGTTTGCAAAAGCAAATGATATTTCAATGGTTGCTACTTATGTAAACGATGCTAGACAAATCGCCAATTTAGACGATAATATTGTACATATCCAAGGTCAACTATGTGGTGTAGACTTGGATAGAAGTCAAATCTTAACACGTCTAAATAAGCGATTAGAAGAAATATGAGAGAGGGTGAAATAAATGGAGCAATTCTCAACATGGTTCATTGAATTTTTTCAAAATTTGTTAAGAGATGTCACTGATTTAATTGTAGGATTCTTCACAGGATTATATAATTTAGTGATTGGTAACCCAGTCTCATACTTTAATGATTTTGTTGTAGCTTCAAGAACGTTTGGATTTTTTGACTGGATTGTATCAATTCTTGCATTAATCATTGTACTTATGCTATTTGGTTCAATTCTTGTATTGTTATTTTTATTACTTAGGAGATATTTCAGATTTGTTAAAACAGAAAGACAAAAATCTGAGTTACTCTATGAAGTAGGTGTTCTAAATACTAAGGTTACGACATTAGTAGATGAAAAGAATACGATAACAGCACTATCGGCAACAAAGAAGGATAATGTTGGTATCGCAACTGAAGTAAAAAATGGTAAACATATTAAAAAGAGCATGGGTCGTTTTGTCAAGTTGATCCAAGTTGATGAGAAATATAAATATGCTCAACTTAACATTAAGATGAAACCAGAAGATAAGTTATCACTTAAAGAAATTGTAGCTAGATTTAGAGACTTCTCCGCATCACAGTTAAACCTTTATTATACAGATCGTACTATTGCTAGATATATCGCTGGCATGGCAGTATCTAAGACAATGATCTTAGAAGGTATTTCTGGGACAGGGAAAACATCACTTCCCTATGCAATGGGTAAATTCTTTATGAATGATGCGAATATCATATCTGTACAACCTTCATGGCGAGATCGTTTTGAAATGATTGGGTATTTAAATGAGTTTACAAAACGATTTAATGAAACTGACTTCTTAAGAGCAATCTATGAAGCGAGTTATCGTAATGATATCGTATTTGTTGTTCTTGATGAAATGAACTTAGCGCGTATTGAATATTATTTTGCTGATTTCTTATCTCTTTTGGAAATGCCAAGTGCTGATGAATGGTTATTAGATATTGTTCCTGATAAAAAAGTGGGCGATCCACTTCACTTAGAAGAGGGTAAGTTCTTAGTCCCACAAAACATTTGGTTTGTTGGTACCGCCAATAGGGATGATTCAACATTTACAATTACAGATAAGGTTTATGACCGTTCTGCATCTATTGAAATGAATGAGAAAGCTGAATATATCGATGCACCGATGACCGAAGGTCTTCATGTGACATACGAGTATTTAGACGGTTTATTCAAAAAGGCTCAAGATGAATATCCAGTTTCAGCAGAAATCCTAGATAGTCTTGAAAAACTTGATGTTTTTATTACGAATAAGTTTGAAATTACATTTGGTAACCGTATCATGAAACAAATCATGACATTCCTTCCCACATATGTTGCATGCGGTGGTAGCGAAGTTGATGGTCTAGACTATATCGTTGCCAGAAAGATTATTCGTAAGTTAGAAACACTTAATTTACCATTCTTGCAAAAGGAAATGGAAGAATTAGTAACTATTATTAATAAGTTATTTGGGAAAAATGCATTTAATGATTCTAAACAACTCATTGCTAAGCATATGAAGCAACTGTAAAGGATGATGATACATGAAAACAAAATTTGATATTGGTAAAACAACTGAAGAAATCAACCAAGCCATGAATCATGTTGAAGATGTAAATGATTTTCCTGCATATTTTTATCAATCATTTTTTGATGGGACTAGGGAGGTTTATCAAACTGAATTTTCTCAGACTAAGCAGTTTGATGAAGATTGGATTCGGGCGATTGAAACATATTACCCAAGTTTAGTGCAAATCACTAAGCGCCTAAAATCATCATTATCACATATTGAAGAAATTCTTCCAATTGAAAAAACGAAGAAGATTGGTCCCAGTGCAATTCGTCATCTTTCCTCTCACTCAGAGTTAGTCATTGATATTACTGAAGATGACGAAGTCATCCCTCAAAAACTCTTAACGGCACAATCTGAGATTGAGTATGGAATCTATGAAAATAGATTTGTTATGACTTTGATTAAGCGATTGGAATCATTTATTGGCGATAGATTAAAAATTATTGAAGCAGAAATGCGTGGATTCAGAGATACACAACTGAAATATAATAGTGAATTTGAGTTTAATGAAGCAACTTATCAAATGAGTGTTGAAGTTAAACAAATGGAAACTGTTAATAAACGGAAAGCAAATGAGCACAATCAAATTGTGTTTGAACGTGCCCAAGTGCTTCATAAATTAGTCTCAAGACTAAATCATGGTGAGTTCATGAGGTTGATGAAAAAATACAAACCGGTATCTTCACCAATTATGAAAACACAAATCATTTTAAAAAATGCTGATTTTAAAAATGCTTATCTGTTATGGTTGTTTTTAGATAAATATTACATGCTTGAATATGAACTTGATACTAAGAAGGTTAATAAAAGATTTACGGATGAATACCAAAAATTACTTGATCAAAATATGATGAGCCTGTTTTCAGCGTTCTTCTATAGCGATCATAAGGATTTAGATGGTGAGTCTGATGAGAAACCTAAGTATCGTTCTAAAAAGGCTATATACAGAAGAAGAATCGCTGATGAGATCATTGTGGATCCACAAGCGATGGAAGTGGAACCATATGTTGCTAATGAATATTTTTTAAACATGCAGGAGAAAATCTTTGATAAAGTGGTCAGAGAAAATGTTCAGGATAGTAAGATATACACGATTGGACTTAAGAATGCACTCATACAAAATCTAAAAATTACTAATGATCTATACACAAAATTTTTTGAACTTGATCAGGATAAGGATGTATTCTCACTTTTAATCAAAGGCGATGATCCCGTTAAGGAACTTGATGATGTGATTCAAAAACACAGAATTGCGAGAACTGTTCGTGAAGTTAAACAAAAAGATTTCAAGGAATCAATTAAATTAGAAAAAAAATGGCTTTCTGAAATGCGAAGAAAGCAAAAGGAATCATTAAACTTTGAAACTAAATTAGCAACGCAACGTACGAAAGATAAGATTCAAGAATTAAATGATGAATACCAATTATTAAAAGAAGCGAGAGAACGCGACTTCTTAAAGAAAAAGGAGACGATGGTTTCTAACTCTAAACAAGAAGTAACAAATCTTTCTAAACACCTTAAGAATCAATATGATAATGAGATCAGTAAATTAAGGGAAAATGAAAGAAGGATATTATCGGCTAAAAAGGCAAAAGTGATTGCTAAACAGGAAGAAAAACTTAGACTAATGCAAGAAAAACAAAGCGCTCAAATCGAAAGATTAGAGCTTAGGTTAAAGAATAAAAAGAAAGAATTGCGCGATAAGCAAAAAGTAAGAATCATTGGAGAACGGGTAAAATCTGAAGCTTTAATCAAAACTCAACAAGCAAGAATTGATGCAGATATGCTTAAAAAACTTGAAAGTGAGAAAAGTAAACATTTAAAACATGTTGAAAACTTGAAAGAACGCATTCATGAAATCGATGAAAAAATAGTTGAAGAAACAGAAAAAATTAAAGCAACATAATGAATGAAACACCCTTATTGACAAAAGAATTGGACTCATAAAGTATAGGGGTGTTTTTAGTTATTTTGCAGACTAGATAGTAAAAAACTATTGATAGGCATTTTATAAGAGGTATTTGATGAATAATTTATTTCGAGCAGAATTTGATGAATTTAAAGATAGACCAAACCAACTTTATACAATCAATAAATATTTAACTAAAATTGTTCCTGATCAACTATATAATATCATTGACACAACAACGTGTGCCAAAATCAAAATGATAAATAAAATCATAAAGCCAAATGTGATTGTTAGTGTATTAAAGTTTGTTTTAATATTAATGCTTCCTGCTAATATTTTATTTTATAACTGGCTAAAGTTTGATTGCCATCAGTTTTATGAAAATTTACTGATTTATGGAGCTGTTGTACTAGTAGTTAGCATCTATATCATTCCTTATTTTCGGAAAAGAGAACACAAAAATGTACTTGATAAAATTGCTGTTGAACAAGTCATTACTTCTTTTCGTTATGAGATACATGAGGTTTTGGAGTATTTAGATATACCTTTTGGTGTTCAAAGAATTGACATTCTTATTCAATATTCAAATCTTAAGAAAAGAAGACTAGCAAATAACCATGTATATTGTGAACTTCAACCCATGTATATTTTCGAAAAAAAAGGGTGTATTTGTTTTTCTAATCTTTATCAACTATGGGAAGTGCCTATAAATAAATGTAAAAAAATCGTTGAAATAAATGATGAGGAAAACCAAGATTTTTATAAATATTTAAAGATACACCGAAGAAATGAACAAATATCTGATCCAGTAAGGTTTTATTATAAAATGATGATTGGTGATGATGAAGATACATTTGAAATTTATGTGCCTAATTATGAAATAGATAAAATAACGGGTATTATTGGCAAGGAAAACATTTCTATATTGTAAATATGTGCACTTTTGATTATAATGATAATGATAAAATTAATAATGGAGGGAACTTAAATGAATCTATTTCAAAGTGATGAACGATACGAAGAAACTGAAGATGATAGTGATCGTATGTATATTGATAAGTACCGTGTAAAAAAATTAAGTAAAGAAGAAAGTGATAGGCTTGATGATGCGCATATGACCTATATGGAGGGCATGAAAAAATTAGGTGCCCCAGTGTACCTAATTTTTATTATGTCTGCTTTGGGTTTGGCAATGATTGGTATATTGCTTTATATCTCACTTCAGATAGGTGACGACTCTTATATTGAAGCAGCTGACCGTTTTTCCATATTTTATTATGGTGAAGGTATTTTATTTATCGCAATATTATGTGTACTTATATATCATCAATCCTTCCATAAAAGAGCTGTTAAATCTGGTGAAATAGATAAATGGGATCACTTTATTGAAGAAAAAAAACAAATTGCAAAAAATGAATTAGGCATTCCTTATGATGCAGTTCAATTGGATGTATATATATCATATATCGCTAATCATTCTAATATTTTATCTAAGAATATTGGAAGTCTACGCTATAAGAGTGTACTAAATATAGATGTAACTTTTTATGAAGAAGATGGATTTTTGTGTGTATCTGATTTATTGTATATATGGAAGATACCTTTGAAGGATATTAAGAAAATTCATAAAATTGATGAAAAAATAAGTTTTTTTTCATGGAATAAAAATGTAGCATACAATGATGAATCATTAAAAGCGTATAAGATAAGAAAAAAAGAAAGTACATATCTCTTAAACTCTTATTTTGAAGCCACAGTAGATGATGGTAATGAATGCTTTGAATTAATGATTGCACCTTATGATTTAGATGCGTTTAAATCGCTTATTGATATGGAATTAAGTGATACTCTTGAATAATTTATTTAATGTCAATGTTGATAATGTGCAACTGATAGATCAATACAAGAAAAAATCAATTGATGATCAATTGGAAGTACAGTTAGAAGAAGCAAACCAAATCTTAACTGCAGTAAATCATCCAGGAGCTTATTCTATAATATCAGATATGATGTTTGCGATATTCGTATTAATGCTTTGTACGATTACTGGTACGGTGATTTGTATTATTTTTTTTACATTTAACTATGTTTTACATGAAGCATGGTATTTATTATTAGGTATTTTAATTCTTTTCTTTTCTGAGGCTAGTTTATATGTGTATAAAAGGATGCATCAAACTGATCAAGAGACCCAAAAAAAACAAAAATCAGATGCATTTGATGCATATGAAAACTATATTTATGATATTAAAAGAAGTTTAAGCATCCCAAATAAGGCAGCGAAATTTGATGTGTTTGCTAGTTTTGCTGTTGATCCTGAACATAAAAATGAATTTAGCATGGAAGTTAGAGCATACATAAAAAAAGATTCGTTGTATCTATCAAATTTACATGATCTTTGGGAAATTCCACTATCAAAGATTAAAAGTATTAGAGAAATAAACGATACACTTTGCTTTACTGATTGGCACAAAAAAGATGACGCTGATGACTCCCAGTTTGTCAAATATGATATTTTTAGGTATGATGATTTAACTTATAGTATTAACACATACTATCAAGTCACCATAAAAGAAGCAGATATGTCGTACATAATTGTTGTAGGAAATTATGATATAGAAGCCATAGTATCTCTTTTAGAGATAAAAATTAGCAAGTAAAATAAATTCCACTATCAATGCAATGTGGTATAATGTTAAACAAATGAGGTGATTGATGTGGCTAGTGTAGAGATGTTTAATTTCTATTATTTCTTATATTTAGCAATTGCATTATGTATCACAGTTTTAAGTGTGAGATTATTAAAAAATAAGTCTGATAAGTTTAGATTTTGGTTTATCTTTGGACTTATTTTTATGAATTTCAGTATTCACTTTTTGAAAATATTTATATTTCCATATACAGATCCTTATTTCGTACCTAGTAGAATCGTTAAGGTTTCATTAGAAAATATTTGTGCAGTTAGTGTAGTGATATTTCCATTTCTATATTTTGTTAAGAATAAAGTCTTAAAAGAATACATGGTACTTGTTGGATTGTTATCTGGATTACTCACACTATTATATCCAGTAGATACATTTTCTGAAACATTTAATGCGGTCCCAATTGAAGGTATTTATACTAAAACAGCCTTTTCAATTGAAACAATTAGGTTTTATATTACGCACTTTACTTTGTTCTTATCGACGTTTTTGATGTTGCACTATAAAATACATGAGTTATCAATAAAAAGAGCAAAATGGATGCCTTTTATCCTTTTGGGTGTATTATTCATCATATATGGTAACGAATTATTGTTAAGCGCCTTTGGTTTAGTGCCACAAGGCAGTCAAATGTATGCGCCAGATGGAAGAAATCCAAGCTTGATCTTCGGTGTAAAGAATTTAGATTCAATGGTTGGTATTGGTAACTTTATTAAATTCTTAGTCCCAAGGTTTTTAACAGTAAATCCTTTTACGGGTGAACCATTCTTTTGGCCAGTTGTCTGGATGTTAATTCCTGTCATTGTTTATGGTAATATTTTAGCCATTACAGTTAACTTTATTTATGATAAAGAAAACACCATTGATTTTGTCAAAGGTGTGCTACATATAAAGAAACAAACAGCAGAACAACATAGTGAAATATAGAACTTTATTGAATGAAATTTGACTGATTATCTTAATCAGTCTTTTTTATTACTCCTTGTACAGTCATATTATGAAACTATTAAACTTACTAGATCAGTCTTAGTTTCCAGCCACTAGTTATAACCGAATGAGCACTGATTTGTGTAGCAACAGTATTGTAAATTTTGCTCTCGATTTATTCACTAACTATGATAAAATCTCTCTTTGATATATAACATTCTTACTTTTCATCATGCGGTTATTACAAGTGCATTTTTTATGGAATAGTAAATCAAAATGTAAATATTATATCAATTAAACAATGTGATAAAAAAGAGGCAAGCCTTATGAGGCTTGCCTTTAGTTTATTGCTCCAATGTTTTATTAATAAGTACCGAATCTGGAAAATATTTTCTTCCAACTTTCCTAAATATCGTTGGATTAGTATCTGTTTCTATAATAACAAATATAAACACGATTAAGAATGAATAAGGAACTGCAAATTGGACATTGTCAATTAGACCATGCATTTGAGTTGCTACATAACCAATGAAGATAAGTTGCTTTTCTAATGTAAAATTGTTGTACAAAATTTTAAATACTTGGAAATAATGGACTATTAGGGCGAACAATCCGAATAGACCCATCGTTGCTAATACATGAATAATTGTTGAATGATACATGAATAAACGCCACCAAGGTTTATCTAAAATCACCAAATTAATAGATGTCCATCCAGAGCCAAACACCGGATGCATTTGAAAAATTTCAAGTCCTTTTTTATAGATGAATATTCTATTTGAAGAAAAAGAATCTATTGAGCCTCTCTCCAAGGTTTCTCTAAAAACAATCCATGTTTGCTTGAACACATTAAATCCAATTATAAAAACCACGAATGCGCAAATTAACGCAATTGATAATCCAATATAGTGAGGTTTATGCCCTCTTGATATTAATGTTACCAATGATAGTAATAACGCAATAATAAAACCTATTACACCACCTCTTGAACCAGATATCGCAACAGCAAGAATTGGAACTAAGATTAGTAGCCAAAAGCCAATGTGCTTAGGCTTTTTGAAAATGAAATATAGGTATGCAGGGAAAGTCAATGTTAAATAAAATGCAACATCATTAATATTAGCCCACCCAAAATTAGGGCCCCAATTATGATTGAATCCCCACTCAATTACCTCAAAGACATTCATCTCTGGGTGATCTATAAATCCTCTAGTGATTTTTGTGCCTAATTGCATAACTAATAACAAACTAATGATAATCATTAATTTAAATAAATAATCTTTATTTCCTTTTGCGGTTGAAAATAAAAAAATGTAGAATATGAAATAAATGATTGAGACACCAGATACAGCAATAGATGATAATGAGTGATCAGTGTATAATAGCGGAATTAAATAAGCTAAAGTAATCAGTAGCAGTCCAATAAATAAACCACCCATTCTAAATTTCGGTTTAAATCTAATTAAGTGAATTATAAAACTTAAAAATATCAATCCTACACCAATATAAGGTAATGTAGATGATCCTAGTGTATCAAAAGTAATACTGCTATTGCTAATAATAAAAAGGAATGAGGATAAGACAGGAATAGCGTATAATGTGTTTTTTTCAATGATCAATACCAAAGATAGAATGATGATTAATAAAAACAATCCGTAGATATTAAAAGGACTAAAAGAATCAATCCCAAAAGTATCCCCACCAAGAAACCAGGATATAAATGTAAATATGTAAATAGCAATCATAAAATATGTGCTATGTATAAGTTTTTTAATTTGTGTCATTAATATATACGCTCCAAATCAATTATTTGATTACTATAATTATATTTATAATTAGATTATTTGTCAAAAGGATAAATAATTTTGCATAACTATGCGAAAATATGATAAAATACTCTTAATCCTTAGAAAAGTTATTGGAGTTGTGACAATATGTTAAGAAGTAGTAAATTTGCACTTGTTACAGTAACTTTGATTATTGCAGTATTTGGAGCATTTATCATCTTTGTGTCAGTCAGTTCTAGACTTGATGATGTACAAAATGTAGTAATTGAAGAAATTGATTTATCTAATGTAAATGATGGGAAATATCATGGAGAGTCAAATGTTTCTCCTGTATATATAGAAATTGATATCTACATAGAAAATCATGAGATTACAAATATCGATGTAAAATATATAAATATGTTTATTAATGAAGAAGAATTAAACAGCTTGATTGAATTGATATATGAGAACCAATCATTTGAGTTTGACTACAGTGAATATGATTTATATACACGAGTAGCACTATTTAGTGCTGTTTATGATTCATTGAATTAACGGATGGGGTTATATCATGGGAAAATTTAAAAAAGGTAAACAAGACCTATGGAGTGGGAATATCATAAGATTTTTAGAACACGCCATAGATGTTTTCATTTTGGGACTTACATTTTTAGCAATCGCAGAATTTAATTATTTTAGAGATAAAAATACTTTTATAGACATTTATGATTTATTTATTATACACCAGAATGATGTGCTAGTGACTGCATTATATTTACTAGTAGCGGCATTCTTTTTTATGGTATATCAAGTATCTATTAGTAGAAGTAAATTTTATAAAGTTTACACTTCTCTAACCATTTCTTTAGTATTTACAAATGTTGTGCTTATTATCATTGCATTTATCAAATCTGAATTTATTATCGGATCACCATTAGATGTTTTATATATATTTATCGTACAAGAAATTGTATTTACTCTAGTAAAATATTTTGAATATATACTTTTTAACAAATATAGAAAAAAAGTTACAGTTGCAATCATTGGACCAAAAGAGCAAGCCTTGGAACTTGCAAAAGAGTTCTATTTGGATAAAAGTCATTATAAAGTTTTAAAGTATATTTTATTTGAGGATAATAAAGATAGAATTAATGAAGATGTATTTAAATATATTGAAGAAGTGAGACATGTATATTTGCTTGATGATTTAAGCGTAAAAAATAAAAATATGTTGGTTAACTATATCTTATTAAATACAACAAAAGAATTATACGTTGTACCTAAAACTTATGAGCTAGGATTACTTCATGCTCAAAAAGATCAGATAGATGACACATTAGTTTTAAGAGCTAAGAGCATGAGATTGACATTTGAGCAAAGATTCTTCAAGAGAAGCTTTGATTTATTTGTTTCAACTATTGGTTTGATTATTGCGTGCATCCCAATGTTAATCATTGCCTTAACTGTTAAATTGCAAGATGGCGGTCCTATATTTTATAAGCAGACAAGAATTAAAAGAGGAAATGAAGAATTTCAAATTTATAAATTTAGATCAATGCATGTTGATTGTGACAAAATGACTGGTCCTGTTCATGCAGGAACTAGAGATCCAAGAATCACAAGGTTTGGTAGATTTATTAGAGCAAGTCGATTGGATGAACTACCTCAGTTGATTAACGTCTTAAGAGGTGAGATGAGTATTGTTGGACCGAGACCGCTTATTCCATCTGAAATAGAAGATACGCTTTCCGATTATCCAATGTTTATGTATAGATCCAATGTTAAACCTGGTGTTACTGGTATGTCACAGGTTTATAGCAGATATGATACAATGGGTGTTGAACGTTTAAGATATGATTTGTATTATATTAGAAGATATAGTTTTTGGTTAGATATAAAAATGATTTTATTAACTGTAAGAGTAATGTTTGATAAGGAAGCTGGACTTGGAAGAGATAATGAAGATTTAACAGTTTTACTTGATAAAATGGACATTATAATAGAAGAAGTCAGTGAAAACATGATTATGTTTTCATAGAAGAGCCTGGAGGATTAAAATGAATGTATTTATATTGGGGTCAAAAGGGATTCCAGCACAGTATGGTGGATTTGAAACTTTTGTCCAAAAACTAATAGACTATAAAAAAAGTAATGATATTAGTTATACAGTTGCCTGTATAGGAAATAAAAAACAAAAAATGTACAAAAATGAAAAATTATTTTATGTTAATCCAATTTTTAAAAGTTCAATTAAGGCGATAATATATGATTTAATTGCTTTATCTAAGACGATTAAATATATTAAAAAACATTCTTTAACAGATAGCAAAATACTTATTTTAGCTTGTAGGATTGGACCATTTTTATATTTTTTCAAAAGAAAAATTAGAAAATATAATATACCTATTATAGTCAATCCGGACGGACATGAGTGGAAGCGTTCTAAGTGGAATAAATTAGTTAAAATGTATTGGAAATATTCAGAAAAATTAATGATAAAGCATGCAGATTTGGTGGTATGTGATTCACAAAATATTGAGAAATATATTATTGATGAGTATTCTAAATATCATCCAATTACGGTGTTTATTCCATATGGTGCAGATGTTCACTCAAATTTAGAGGAAAATGAATATTATGATAATTGGTTAAATCGGTACAGCCTAGTTCGTGATAACTATTATCTAATAGTTGGTAGATTTGTTCCAGAAAATAATTTTGAATTAATGATTACGGGATTTATTAAATCTAATACTTCAAAAAAATTGGTAATAGTTAGCGATTATTCCAGTAATAATAAGATGTATCAAAAATTATTAAAAATAATTGGTAATGATAATAGAGTAGTTTTTGTTGGAACTATCTTTAATCAGCAGCTTTTAAATAAAATTAGACATAATGCATATTGTTATTTACATGGTCATTCTGTTGGTGGAACGAATCCAAGTTTGTTAGAATCTTTGGCTACTACAAAATTAAATCTTTTATTTGATGTTGAATTTAATAAGGAAGTTGGTCTGGATTCAGCAATTTATTTCAGTAGCGATAGTAATGATTTAGCCGATAAACTCAATTATTGCGATAAAATAGATTATGATAATATAGATAAATACAGTAAAAAAGCTAAGGGAAGAATAGTTAACCAATATAACTGGAATAGTGTAGTTAATAATTATGAAAAGGTGTTTTTGAAATAATGGAAACAGTTTTATTTATTCATGCAGGTGCAGAGATGTATGGTGCAGATAAGGTGATGCTCGATCTTATCACTAATCTAAATAAGAAGAAATATAGACCAATTGTTATTCTTCCATCTGATGGTATTTTAAAAGAGAAATTAGAGGAACAATCTATTCTTGTTTATACATTAAAATCTCCTATTCTCCGTAGGAAGTATTTTAACCCAATTGGAATTATTTATTTGATATTGCTGTTTATTATTAGTTTTATAAAAATTAATAATATAATTAAACAAGAGAAAGTGAAGATAATACATTCTAATACTTCTGCAGTGACTATTGGTTGTTATTTAGCAAAATGGAATCACCTTCCTCATTTATGGGTTATTCACGAGATTATTGTTAGTCCTAAATTTGTATACAAATATACGAGTAAAGTTATTTCAAAGTATGCAACTAAGGTAGTAGTTGTATCCAATGCTGTAAAAATTCATCTAGAGAAAACAGGATATTTTGTAAATAAAGAAATTCAAGTGATACATAATGGATTGGATTTTGATAAATATAATAGTCACGTCGCATACAATTATTTAATTGAAGAGTTGAGCATAGAAAGTAATTCGATAGTAATTGGTATGATTGGAAGGGTAAATGCTTGGAAGGGACAGACTGATTTTATTAGAGCCGCAAAAATTATTGCAGATAAGTTTGATAGAGTATATTTTTTAATTGTTGGAGACAATTATGTAGGCGAAGAAAAATATTATTTAGACATGATTCAATTAATTAATTCCCTAAATATGGATGCACATATGAGATTATTGAAATTCAGAGAGGATACTCCAGCTTTGTATAATCTTATGGATATTTTTGTTTTACCTAGTTCTAACCCAGATCCATTGCCTACTGTTGTACTGGAAGCAATGGCTTGTGGAAAACCTATAGTTGGATATAAACATGGCGGAATTATGGAAATGGTGATTGAAGATTTCAACGGGTTACTAGCTGAGCCTAAAAACTATAATGAATTAGCTGAAAAATGTGAGATACTAATTAATGATAAAAAGAAATTAATTAATTTTGGACAAAATTCAGTTTCAAGAGTTAGAAAAAATTTCTCTATGCAAAATTATGTTTCTCAATATGAAGATGTTTATACTATGTGGAGTGTTAAAGATGAATAAGGAAATAGGATTTACAAGTAAAGTATCAATTTATGTGCATACTTTTATTAAATTGTTGAGGGGGTCTTTGAACATTCCGTTTATACACAAGGTTAAGTTCCCATTATTTATGGGGAGAAAAGCAGTCATTTCTCATAAGAAAAACATAATAATGGGGAAAAAAAATAGAATTGAACATCATGCTGAAATTCAAGGTCTAGCACAGAAAAAAATGGTTTTTGGTAATAACATTTCTATCGGCCCATATACAATGATTAGACCTACTAGTTATTATGGCTCAGGCGAGCTAGGGGTTGGAATTACTATTGGCGATAATAGTTCTATTGGGCCCTATAGTTATATTGGTTGTTCTGGGGAGATAGTTATAGGTAAAAATGTTATGCTTGGACCAAGAGTTAGTCTTTTTGCTGAAAATCATGTTTTCAACAATAGTTTAATGGATATAAAGACACAGGGTGTTATTCAAAAAGGTATTATTATTGAAGATAATTGCTGGATTGGAAGTGGTGTTATTATATTAGATGGTGTAAGGATAGGGACTGGGAGCATAATAGGTGCTGGCAGTCTTATAAATAAGGATGTTCCATCTAATTCAGTTATTTATAATAAAAAAGTCGATGTGGTGACTAGAAGGAATGAACAATAATGAAAAAAATATTGTACGTTAGATCAGGACCATATAAACTCAATATTAGTGAATATAATTCTCAGGAAATTGGATTGGCAAAAGAATTTGAAAAATTGGGTTATGCTATTGATATTGTCTATTATGATAAAAAAAACCATAATGAAAAAATTTCTAATGAAATCTCGATCCTTTGGCGAAAAGGGTTAAAAATTTTCAGGACTGGTATATATTTTAGTATATTAAAAAAAAATTTTTTAAAGAATTATGACATTGTTATTGCTTCAGAATACAGCCAAATAATGTCTATTTTATTATCGTATAGAACAAAAAATCTATATATATATAATGGGATATATTATAATCTTTTTAAGGTGAAGTTTGTTGAGAGAATATACGATTTTATTTTTATTCGTATATTAAATAAAAATGTAAACCATATATTTAATAAATCTATTTTAGCCATGAATTATTTAAAAAATAAAGGGTTGAGAAAATTATCTGTAGTTGGTGTTGGATTTGATTATACTAAATATGATAATGCGCAAATTGATTCTGATGTTGCATCATTAATGAACTTATTACATCGTAAACATGTTCTTTTATATGTTGGGCAAATAATTAAGAGGAAAAATGTGGATTTTGTATTTCAAATTGCAGATAGAGTTTTAAGCCGTGATAAAGAAAGTGTACTTCTTGTCATTGGGAAGGGTAACGAGCAAATTTTGACAAATTATTTGTCTAAGTCTAATAATTCAGATCAAGTAATTCATATTAAAAGAATTGCTAATGAACAATTAAAATACATATATTCTATAAGTGATGTCTTAA
This sequence comes from Acholeplasmataceae bacterium, assembly GCA_965140505.1. Lineage (GTDB taxonomy): Bacteria > Bacillota_I > Bacilli_A > Acholeplasmatales > Acholeplasmataceae > WOFB19. Next base: position 438,196 of record OZ223250.1, on the reverse strand, counting down.
TTTTACCATCTATTAAAGAAATTTTTGGTATGGTAATATTAGAAGCGATGTACTGTAAAGTTCCTGTCGTAACCAGCTACAATGGAGGGAGTTCGACTTTGATAAAAAACAATTACAATGGATTTATTTTAAATGAATTTTGTGTTGAAAAATATGAAAATATTGTATGGGAAATGATAACAAATAAAACTCATAGAATCAACATAGGGGAAAATGCATACGAAACAATTAAAAGTGATTATACTTGGGAGAAAATTTCTCAAAAAATTTTAAAAGTGATTAATTTGGAGAACAAATGAAGATTAAGAATTTGATATATTATGCTTATGGATTAATGATTCTCAATATAACATTAATCTCAAATTTTAATACGACAGCAAATATTATTACTAGAGTTATTGTATTATTTCTTGCTATGTTAGTTTTTTTCTTTTCAAAAATTACAGTAAGAAGTTTTACAAAGCTTATTTTGATTCTAGTGGCATTGTCGATAATGACATATTTTTCAAGAGACTATAATTATATATATTTAGCGGTGTTTATCTTTGGCTGCAAAGATATTAGTATGGATAAAATTGTTAAATTTGATTTTGTTTTTAGATTTATTGGCTTCTCTATGACAATTATATTATTCATGTTTGGTATTCTAGATGATAATACGGCAACAACACCTCTTTTTGGTTCAAATATCGTGAGACATTCAATTGGATTTTTTCACCCAAACACTCTTTATTTAAACTTTTTTCTATTAGTTGTTGACTATTCAGTGATTAAGAATAACCGTATTCGAATTACTGGTTATGTTTCAATTATATTGCTTTCAGTCATAGTACTTTTTATATCATTCAGTAGAACAGGATTTATATTGTTATTTATGTATATTATACTTACTATTTCTGATAGAATATTTCATTTCACTTCAAAACGGATATTTGTGAAATTTGTTAGTATTTCTTTTTTAGTTCTATTTATTATGTCTGTTGTCTCTGTATTTTTATATCAATATGGCAATTATTTCATAGTTAACTTTGATTTTTACATATCAGGTAGAATAAGAAGTGCGTACTATTTTATAACTACATATGGTGTAAATTTTTTTGGTAGTAATATTGAGATTATTGGCACACATGATGCATTGGTTAATAATACTAGATCTTTTATTCTTGATAATTCATATCTTTATGTATTAGTTACTACTGGTTTTTTTGGATCATTATTTTTTATTTTATATAATTTTATTATAGTGAAAAAAATAGTAAAAATGGAAAGGTTATTATATTTGATACCATATATAATTTTTGTTGTTTATGGTTTAACAGAATCAATGCAAATCAATATTGCATATAATTATTTATTGTTAATCCCAAGTGTCTATATTTTTAATACAAAGATTGGTAAAAAAAATGAACTCAATTAAGAAAAACTATTTTCTTCAGGCAATATATCAAGTATTGCTAATTTCTATAGCCTTAATAACTACTCCATATATTTCTAGAGTTTTTGGACCAGATGGAATAGGATTATATTCGTATAGTTATTCAATTGTAAATTTGTTTGTTATTTTTTCCTTATTAGGAATCACAAATTATGGAAGTAGAACAATTTCATCAATACTTCATGATTATGATGAGACAAAAAAAACATTCCAGGAATTGGTATTGATTCATGGAATTGTTACAATAATATTATTAGTAGTTTTTTATGTTATAAGTGTAATCGCATTTAAAGAGAATATAGTATTATATGCTGTACAGTCAATATTTCTTTTTGCGACTATAGTTGATATCTCTTGGTATTATTTTGGTAAAGAAAATCATAAACTATTAGTTATAAGAAATATTGTCATAAAATTGCTTGCACTAGCTGCAATATTCCTTTTTGTAAAAGATGAGAATGATTTACTGATTTATACATTAATCATGTCTTTATCCGTACTAATAAGTAATTTAATACTAGTTATACAACTTCCTAAAGATTATTTAATATTCAAATTCTATGAGTTAAAACCGACTAGACATCTAAAGGAACTTCTAATATTATTTATTCCTGTTGTTGCTGTGAGTATCTATAAATATATGGATAAAGTTATGCTTGGTTCTTTCACTAATATGACGCAAACAGGTTATTATGAGAGTGCAGAGAAAATTATTCAAATTCCATCAGGTATTATAACAGCTTTGGGTATAGTTATGTTGTCTAGAATATCAAACTTAAGACAAAATGGAAAGCATGATTTAATTATTAAATATATAAATAATTCAATTTCGTATATAGCGTTTATTTCTACTGCGTTGATGTTTGGTATTTCTGCTGTCTCAGATGAATTTACAGTGATGTTTTTTGGAATGGATTTTTTACCCGCATCCAACTTGATTAAGGTATTTAGTGTCACTTTAGTCTTTACCTCATGGGCTAATGTAATTAGAACACATTATTTATTACCATACCGATATGACAAACCCTATGTAGTTGCAGTAATTCTAGGTGCATGTTTTAATTTGCTTTTTAATTTTATTTTAATACCTAAATATGAGGCATTAGGGGCAGTAATTGCTACTTTAGTTGCAGAAATTATTGTTGCAGTAGTTCAAACAATATATGTTAGAAAAAGACTACCTATAGGTAAAAATATAGTTAAATTTATTCCATTTATAATTATTGGATATTCTATGATGCTTTTGATACGATATTTAGACTTTAATATAACTAATGAATATGTCAACTTAGCAGTTTCTATTATGATAGGATCTATTTATTATTTAGTTCTTTCAGGACTAATAATTTACATATTTAAAGATAAATATATAGATAGCGTATTTAAATATGATTAAGACAGGAGGGCATATGAAAGGAATAATATTAGCAGGAGGTAGTGGGACAAGACTTTATCCACTTACTTCTACAACAAGTAAACAATTATTACCGGTTTATGACAAACCAATGGTTTTCTATCCATTGTCTGTTTTAATGCTAGCAGGAATTAAGGAAATATTGTTAATATCAACCCCAAGAGACCTACCTAATTTTACTAGTTTATTAGGCGATGGATCTCAATTTGGTATTTCCCTATCTTACGCTGAGCAACCTTCACCAGATGGTCTTGCTCAAGCATTTATCATTGGAGAAGAATTTATTGGAGATGATTCTTGTGCAATGATTTTAGGTGATAATATATTCTATGGTAATGGATTCAGAAAAATGCTTAAATCAGCCGTAGATGATGCAGAAAATGGGGTATCAACCATTTTTGGTTATTATGTCAATGATCCAGAACGATTTGGTATCGTTGAATTTGATGATGATAAAAAAGTACTTTCTGTTGAAGAAAAGCCTGAAAATCCAAAATCAAATTATGCGATTACTGGACTTTACTTCTATGATAAAAATGTTGTTAACTATGCCAAAAAAGTTAAACCATCCAAACGTGGAGAACTTGAGATTACAGATTTAAATAGAATTTATTTAGAACATGATAATCTTAAGGTTAATCTACTAGGTAGAGGTCACGCTTGGCTTGATACTGGTACAATGGATAGTTTGTTAGATGCTGCGAACTTTGTTCATACAATCGAAAAACGACAAGGCATTAAAATATCAGCGCCAGAAGAAATCGCATATATCAATGGTTGGATTAATAAAGAGGAATTACTTAACTCAGCCAATGCTTATGGTAAATCACCATATGGTGAACATTTGAAACATGTGGCAGAAGGAAAGGTCAAGTATTAATGAAAGTTATGGAAACAGGCTTAAAAGGCCTTAAAATAATTGAAACTGATGTTTATGGCGACCATCGTGGATGGTTTACAGAAACATATACAAAAAATAAATTTGAAAAATATGGAATCAATTATGATTTTATTCAAGATAATCAATCTTATTCAAGTGAAAAAGGAACTTTAAGAGGTATACATTTTCAAAAGAATCCAATGGCACAAACTAAGCTGATAAGATGTACTAGGGGGAAAATCATTGATGTTGTGGTTGATCTTAGGAAAGGGTCAGATACTTACCTTGAATCATATAGTATTGAATTATCCGATGAAAACAAAAAACAATTTTTAATTCCTAAAGGATTTGGACACTCATTTGTTACGATATCAGATGATGTTGAAGTTCAATATAAGGTGGATCAATACTATTCCAAAGAGTGTGATAGAAGTCTAAACTTTGCTGATCCCAAATTAAATATTGATTGGCCAATTAAAAATCCGGTTTTATCTAAAAAAGACCAAAACGCTCCGTTATTAAAGGATTCCGATGCTGACTTTAGTATCAAGGTATTAGTCACAGGATATAATGGTCAATTAGGATATGATGTTGTTAAGAAATTAAAGTCACTAAATATTCAAACTTTGGGTGTTGATATAAGTGATTTTGATTTAACAGATATAGATGCAGTTAATAAATTTATAAATCAATATCAACCTGATGTCATTGTTCATTGTGCTGCTTATACAGCTGTTGATAAAGCAGAATCAAATAAAGAATTATGTTATAAGATTAATGTTGATGGCACTAGAAATATTGCTGAGGCTGCGAAAAGAGTTGAAGCTAAATTGGTCTATATTAGTACTGATTATATCTTTAATGGGCAAGGTAGTGAGCCTCATGAAATTAATGAGGCTATAGATCCAATTAACTATTATGGATTTACTAAAGCTGAAGGTGAAAAAATTGTTTCACAATTAGTTGATCATCACTATATTATTAGAACTTCTTGGGTCTATGGTATTAATGGACATAATTTTGTTAAAACAATGCTAAGATTAGCTGAAACTAAAAAGGAAATATCTGTTGTTGGTGATCAAATTGGGGTTCCAACCTATACAGTGGATTTAGCAAATTTCATTGTTGATGTTATTCAAACTAAAAAATATGGTATTTATCATGGTGTTAATTCAGGTTATTGTTCATGGGCTGAGTTTGCTAAAAGGATCTTTAAATTAAACAATAGCGAAGTTATTGTTCATGAGATTGAAACTAAGAATTATCCTACAGATGCAAAAAGACCACTTAACTCAAGATTATCAAAAAAGGTAAATACAGAAAACGGTTTTGAACTATTCCCAGATTGGGAAGATGCGTTAGATCGATATTTTGTGGAACTAAAAAAAGGGGAATAAATATATGATAAAAGTATTAGTTACAGGTGGTGCTGGTTTTATTGGTAGTAACTTTGTTAAATATATGTTAGATCATCATAAAGATTATTTGATTGTTAACATTGATTCTTTGACATATGCTGGGAATTTAGAAAATCTAGATGATATTAGCGATAATAAAAACTACGTTTTTTCAAAAATAGATATTACTGATAGAACTTCAGTTGAAGAAATATTTGATAAATATGAATTTGATACTGTCGTAAATTTTGCTGCAGAATCTCATGTTGATAGAAGTATTGAAGATCCAGAAATATTTTTAAAAACTAATGTTATAGGTACACAAGTATTGCTTGATGTAGCTAAAAAACATTGGAAATTAGTTAATGATAAATATGATAAATCATATAGAGAAGGTGTCAAGTATCTTCAAGTCTCAACTGATGAGGTCTATGGAACACTGGACATGGAAGGCATGTTTGTTGAAACGATGTCAGTTGTCCCAAATAGCCCATATTCTGCATCTAAAGCTAGTGCTGATCTAGTTGTTAGAGCTTATCACGAAACATTCAATATGCCTGTAAACATCACGAGATGTAGTAATAATTATGGTCCATATCAATTTCCAGAAAAATTAATTCCATTAATGATTAATAACTGTTTAAATAATAAAGAATTACCAGTTTATGGTGATGGTATGCAAATTAGAGATTGGTTACATGTATATGATCATTGTGCAGCAATAGATACTGTACTTCATAAAGGTGTTATTGGTGAAATCTATAATGTTGGTGGAAATAATGAGAAAGCTAATATAGAAATTGTTAACTTAATTATTGATACGTTAGGTAAACCAAAATCATTAATCAAATATGTCAAAGACAGACCAGGACATGATAGACGATATGCTATTGATAACACTAAAATTACAACTCAGCTTGGATGGTCACCTTCATATTCATTTGAACAGGGTATTAAAGAAACAATTGAATGGTATTTAAATCATAAAGAATGGATTAGAAATATTCAATCTGGAGATTATGAAAAGTATTATCAAAAAATGTACAAGAATGTTTAATTTAAGTTAACTTAATAATGTATTAATATATAGATAAAATGAAATTATTACATAGATTATTATGCTATAATAGATTGAGTACATAAAGATATATCTTTTAAAATTTTTTTGGGGAAAATCATCTAGATTATTGATATTAGGAGGCAAGGACGTGAAAAAATCCTTTAAGGATATGCCAATTGTAAAATTAATTAGAAAGTACTATAAAATAGAACTGATCGTTCTTAATTTTGCTTTGATGGTAGGATTTTACTTCTATATTAGTAATATTGACTCACAATTAAATCACTTATCTTATACACATATATTCTATTTATCAATCGTTTTAGTAGGTAGTTTAGTAGGGCCTTATGCAGGGCTTTCTGCAGGACTATTTGCTGGTATACTTGCTGGTCCTATGTTACCACTTGATTTAGCATCAGGCACTGATCAAGCGTTACCCGATTGGTTCTTTAGACTATTTATTTTTTCTATGGTAGGTTTGCTTAGTGGAATGCTTTCTGCTGATTATCAAAAGTTAAATAAAAAAATGGAAAATTATTTAATTCAGCATCCTGAAAGTAATTTATATAATCTCAATGCACTTAAGCATATTAAATTAGAAGATGATAAAGTTTATATGTTCTGTACAGTATTAATTGAAAATTATGAAATGATCACCGAAGTTTTAGGATATAAAGCATATTATGATTTTCTTAATCTCATTAAAACCAGAATTCAGACTGTCTACAAAGATTCATATATTATCTTTCCAGAGGAAAGAAGATTATGGATATTAAAAGAATCAAATGATTACCGTGATGAAATTCAAAATATTGTCAATATCATGCAACACATTAAGGATAATATTGAACAAAGATTATTTGTTAACTTTGGGTTGGGGTTTGACACAAGAATTCATCATGATAAAGATGACATTGCTCAATATTTTATTTCAACAGATATGACTGCTAGAGAAGCAGTCAAAAGACATATCTTATATTTAAGATATTCAAATCTAAAATCAGATTCTAGACAAGAATATGAACTATCATATGATTTTGTTGATGGTCTTGAAAAACACCAAGTATTCTTATATTATCAACCAAAAATAAATTTGGCAAATGGTAAACCAGAATCGCTAGAAGCACTCATTAGATGGCAAAGACACGGGGTTTTGGTACCACCAGGTGATTTTATTCCAGTTATTGAAAAAACTTCTTTAATTCAGCAATTAACCGAGTCTGTGTTTAAATGGGCGATAGAATACCATATAGAATTAAGAAAATTAGGTTTATTTATACCAATAGCGATTAATATTTCTGCTAAAAACTTATATGATACAAGTTTTTACACGAACATGATGAGCATATTTGAACATTACGACATCAAGCCTAAGGCAATAGAATTTGAAGTTACCGAAACAGTTCTTGTTTCTGATTATGAACAAATAAGAGCAAACTTACAAAGATTCTATGATAAGGGTTTTAAGATTTCAATAGATGATTTTGGCCAAGGATATTCATCACTATCTTACTTATCAAGTTTCCCATTTACAGGTATTAAGATTGATCAAGCATTTGCTAGAGATATCCTAACAAATCAAGCAAATCAAAAAATCGTTAAATCAACAATTAAACTCGCTAATGATTTAAATTTAGACGTTACTGTAGAAGGCGTTGAGGATAAAGAAGTATGTGATCTCATGGCACAGTATAGATCAAAATATGCTCAAGGATATTACTTTAGAAGACCGATGCCTCAAGAAGATACTACAAAATATTTACTAGAAAATCTAAAATAAGCAATAAATAAAAAGTACGAATATGATATAATAATAATGATTATTAACTATGGAGGTTATCAATGAATCAAAATGATAATTTGACTCAAAACGAGTTTAGTTTAGCAGATTTATTCTACATTATTAAAAATGGTTTTAGACCAATAATAATAGTAACTTTGCTTTTTGGCATACTATTTGGTGTATATGCATTCTCGATTGCTGATGAGACTTATGAATCAAATATAGATGTCTATATTACACCTATTACATCTTCGGATGGCTCTACGACCAATGATTATGCAATGGCCAGATATTTAATAGTTACAATTGCTGAATATATGGAATCAAATTCAGTTGTTGAATCTGTTATTGAAAAAGTTGGATTAAATGAAACTAGTGGTTCATTTAAATCAAAACTTACTGTTACTGCTAGTACAGATTCATATCGAATTAATGTAGCCTATGAAGATACAGATCCAGGCAAGACTAAAAATGTTGTTAATGAACTTGTTAAAACTGCTATAGATATGCAAAAGGATGAAGAATCTTCAGAGAAATTTTTACCAGACAATATTTCAATTGTAGGTGTATATGCTACTGAAGATGGCACTTATGCATCTCCAAATAAACCTTTACTTATTATTATTGGTCTATTTATTGGTGGCGTTATTGGTTTAGCGATTGCGTTTATTATGGAATTGCTTAATAACTCATTTAAAACAAAAGAACAATTGGAAAATGCTTTTGATATTCAAGTACTAGGAATTATTCCTGAATTTGAAATTAAGGAGGATTTCTAAAGATGGCTAAAAAGAATAAAAAAATAAATCTTGAAAACTTTATTACGGGTAATTCAAGAGTTGAAAAATATGATTATTTGGTAACGAAAAACGATCCACTATCATTTGTTGCAGAATCATTTCAAAAAATTGTTATTGATTTAGATTATTTCAATGTTGATAATGATCATAAAGTACTACAATTTACATCTACACTTCCTTCAGAAGGTAAATCAACATTCGTTTCTAATATCGCATACTTATTAGGTACTAAAAATAAGAAAGTCATTTTGCTTGATCTTGACTTGAGAAGACCAAAAATCAACCGTGCGTTTAGTGTACCAAATGAGAATGGTATTACGGATTATGTTGCTGGTAAGATAACTTTGAATGATGCGATTAAACACTCTGATGAAATCGGCGTCGATTTTATGGTTGCGGGTGAGTCTACAAATTTAGTGACTAATGTATTAGAATCTAATAAGATGAAAGAGCTTATCGAAAACTTGCGAGAACTCTATGATTATGTTTTGCTTGATACACCTCCAGTTATTGCTGTATCAGATTCAATTATAATCTCTAAATATGCTGATGGGGTATTGTTTATTGTTGCTCAAGGTAAAGCTAAGAAAACTTTAGTAAAAGAGGCTATTAGCACTTTAAAACGCTATGATGTAACTATCCTTGGTATGATTTTTAATCAGGTCAAAATGGATCAAGCTGGTTATGGTTATAGTAAGAACTATAGTTATTACTCAGATAAAAAATGATAGATTTTCATACTCATATTCTACCAGAGGTAGATGATGGATCCAGGTCATTTGAAGAATCCCTTCAAATGATTGAAAAAGAAATAGCTGATGGTGTTACAGATATTGTTATAACACCTCACATGTATTCAAAAGAGCAATTAAAAAATCGAGATTTTCATATTGAACAGTTTAATAAGTTAGTAGAAATAAGCAAAGATTTGCCAATCAATCTAATTTTAGGGGCTGAAATCTATTATCATTCTCATATTGATTTAGATATTAAAAACTTAACATTAGGATCATCAAAAACGATTTTAATAGAGTTTTCTATGATGTATGAAATGCCAATTGAAGAAGTTGCTTATAGCCTTCAAGTCTCAGGATATCAGGTTATCATCGCTCATGTTGAGAGATATCCTTATCTAGAAACTGAAGACTATTATAAAATAAAAAGAACTGGTGCACTACTTCAGATGAATGCATCATCAATTCTTGGATTAGATAAGTATGCAAATAAAAGAGTTGTTAAATATTTAATCAAAAACCATTTAATTGATATCGTGTCAAGTGACTGTCATAGCATGGATAGAAGACCACCAAGACTAAAAGATGCTTATGATAAATTACAGAGATATTATAAGGAAACAAAAGAATTAGATATACTTTTTAATAGAAAAAACCTCATTAGTAGCAACTAATGAGGTTTTTTTATATAAATTTATTATTTCATTTCTTGTTTTTTCTTAATGGAATAAGCTGATTCCTTGATGAATACAACCACAAATGAAGATACTAATCCAATCATACCAGAAAGGATTGCTAAGACAATCATATTTTGTCCTCCATCAATAATGAAAACTGAACCGTTTTCATAGATGATTTCAGTATTATTATCCATAAAAGCTACATAAAAGTCATTGAAATCATCGGTATTATCATTTAAGAATGTCTCAATATCATTAATGATATCAAGGAAATTTCTAGAGTTATAGTAAGCTAATCCACTCGCATCAGCTTGATCAATAATCTTTTGATATTCATCAATCTCAAATTGAAAGTTGACATTTTCGATACGATAATCAGCAATTCTGGTAAGTAATACCTCGGCCTGTTGAAGATTTGATGCTTCAACTAAGTCTTTATACATTGTCTCTAATTCATTAATTCTAAGAACATTTAGTTCGATTGATCTTTCAATATTTGATATTCTTAATTCAAGTTTATCAGTAAGAGTTGCAACGTTTTTGTAGTAAGCTTCTTTTTTGATGAGTGTGGTAATTTCATCATATGTGTAAGTATTTGCATAAGCAGATTCAATCTTTTCTCTCATGTCAGTGATATTTAACCCATTAAATGTGACATCACCATATGATTCAATAAAACTATTGATTGAACCTAATAGTAAATTGTATTGTTCCAAATAATAATCAACTGCATCTAAATATTCAACAGAATTATCAACTAAATCAACATAATTATAAATTCTCAAGTTAATATCTTTTTGAATTGCTTCTAATATGACTGAATTTAACAAATCTTTAATAAAGGACAGAGCAATTTTTTGATCATGTCCAAAATATTTAAAGGGAATAGATAATGAGAATTGATTATCTGTATAAATGACTTCACTAGCTGTTGTGTAAGGCGATAACTGTCTCACGATTTGTGTATTTTTATCTTGGTACATTTCTTCAACATTTATATCATTATATAATGCTTTAGATTGTTTCACCTTTAGTAATTTATCATACGAAACCAAATCTCTAAATTCGAACGTGCTGCCATCAGCAAACTTATTTGCCTCAACGTTTACAAAGTTATATTCAAAATTTGTAACTGTGACTTGTTGTCCTTTAAATACAAAGTATAAGCAAAGTGTAAGAAGTATTGTTATCACACCTGTAATGACTAAAACCAATATCTTGTGAAACCATAATTTGTCCCATATTTCTGCTATACTTATTGATGACTCTTCATACTGATTGTCCATAAAACCCTCCCGAATTTTTAGATTGTGACATTACTAGTATATCAAAAATGCTACATAAGTAAATACTTATGTAGTATTATGTGATTTTTTGAAGTAATTTTATAGAAGCGATTTTTGGTCCTTCAGCTAGAACTTCATCAACTGCAAGCTGTGTATAAATAACACCAACTGGTATGCTATTTGTATGTAATTGATTGAAAAATAAATCTAACAATTCATCGGTTTTTGCCTGTTGTTGAACGGGACCAAAAGGATTTGCAAAGTAACTTTTGACCAATCCGATTTCCGATGTTGTACCTTTTGCTTTTCTTTGACCTTCTTTAAATGTTTGCTTAGCAAGATTAATATCATCAAACAATTTAAGCCCCAAATCAGTCTTTTCATAATTGTTTGCATAGAACAGCATATCAACATGATGATCCTTCATAATAAAGTTATATGAAGCAACCGGTAGAATAAGTCTAGCATTGCTTTGCTCTGGATTTAGAAATATCGCTCTATCAAACTCTCTATATGCATATCCAGCATCTAAATCATCAAGTCGCACAAATGCACCGATTTCAGTACCATGAGCAAATACTTGTCTATCTTTAATGAAGAAGGTACCCATATCATCAAAAATAACATTCATATCCTTGATGTATTCATTACCAATTTGACGTAATGCTTCAAGTGTTTCCGATTTACCAGCGCCACTATCACCAATGATTGCGATATTCTTTGATGTACCATTCTTAAGAAGAATCCTAACCATGGATCCATGGATTGGAAGATTGCCATGATCAATCATATAGAGGTTATGAAGTGTTAATAGCATTTTTTTCATATATCCAAAATAATCATTCTTATCGGCACGTGATACGAAACCTACATAATATTCTTCTTTTATGTCTTTAAAATATGTACAATCATAGTCTTCTTCACTAATACCATAAACATAGATTAAGTCTGGTTGTCTATTTGTTTGTGCATCATAGCTTGCTGTTTCAAATAGATTGCTTAGTGCTATTGCGTGATGAAGAAAATCGACATGCACATACACAAATGCAAGTAGATTACCAACATAAACAGGGTAGGCAATAAAATCATTTTTGTTTATATTAATCTTATCGAGAGGATTTTGATCTACCTCTCTAAATAATCCTTGCCGTTTATTAGATTTAGAGTAGATCATAAATGGAGGTCTAATCAAAATCTCTTGAATAAATCCTATACCTTGAAGGTTTTCATATGCCTTTGATGTACTAAACTTATGTGGTGTTAACATGAGGTTGGCATTAATACCTGCAGGCAACTGACGATAAACTAAGAAATCATCACCAAGTAAGTTCTGGGCAATTGCTCTATATAAAAGAAGTACCTGATAATTAAAATCATCAGCTGTATTGATTAATGATTTTGCAAGATAACCACGTTCAGCTCTCTTATCCCCATTCATGATACCAATACGTTCTAAGTTTCTCCAATAGTTATAAAAATCCTCAGTAAAACGATAGAGTTCATCTCTATATTTCAATATTGGACGTAATTGTTTATAGTGATTAATGATATATTCATAATCCCATATAATTAATAATTTATATATTTCAACAAAAGTAGAAGTTTTCACTGATTTAAATAGTTGGATTGAAATATCATCCTTTTCTTTTAGTACTTTAAGATATTGACTTAAAACATAAACAAAACCTTTTGATGATAAGATTTTTGTCTTTGTATCACATACGGTTGTTCCAAAGTTAATGATACAGTATTTATCAGTTAAGTGAAATTTTCTCATCTAGTTACTTCCTTTTAAACATATGTATGTTTATTTTATCATAGAATAAAAAAAAGAGAGCAAAAGCTCTCTATTAAATATCTTTTTTATAACAACGTCTGCGTTTATGTTCTACAAAATCAAAGCCCTTCCATTGATTTTGAATTGCAAGGTTTTCTTCAAGTTCTGGACCAGTTTCAGCAAACTTAACCCCGTGTTTAATACCAGTCTTAATTGCGTCCTCCATAAATAAGGCCATCATGCCATGATTTTGATGTCTAGGATCGACTGCAATAAAGTAGAAGTCCATGACTTCTTGTTTTTTAAGACTCTTCAGTATTCTAAAGATTCCAAATGGTAAAACTTTACCGTTACTCTTTTTATTCGCTTTGGCTAAGCTTGGCATTAATACTGCAAAGCCGGCGACCTTATCCTCTTTATCAAGAACAAACCATATCCAATCAAATTGAACAAGAGCAATCACTTGATTAATATAGTAGTCCATAACTTTATTTGTAATAGGAAAGAAGCCATATAATACCATAAATGCTTGATTATAAACATCAAATGCTTCATAGATATATTTATATACATCTTTCTTTTTATTTACTTTAACAACTTTATATCCATAACGTTCTCTAGCAATTCTTGCACCTCGTACAACTTTATCAGGTACTTCAGTAGGCCAAGTTATAAGTTTTTCAACCCAATCAACATCCTTAACGAAACCCAATTGCTCAAGGTGTTTGTGATAGTATGGGTGGTTATAAATTGTAATGAACATATTGAATTGATCAAAACCATCAACCAACATACCTTCACGATCAAGATCAGTAAAGCCGATAGGTCCAATTAATTCGTTCATACCTTTTGCTTTTACCCAATCAGTTACAGCACCGATTAAAGCTTTAGTTACCTCAATATCATCAATCATATCTATTCTTGTAAATCGTCCGGTTTCACGACCATAGGCCTTGTTCCAATCATAATTAACGATACCAGCAATACGACCAACTAATTCACCATCTTTATATGCTAGAAAACGAATACTTTCACAATAATCGTGAACAGGATTTTTCTTTTTGTTAAATACGGTTCTTTCATCAAGTGATAATGCTGGAACAAATGCATCCACTTTTTTATAAAGTTTATTAGGAAATTCGGTAAAACGCCATCCATCCAGTTTGGATTTTACTTCTTTAATTATAATCATATAGAATTCCTCCATTGTTAAACCAATTGTATACTAATTCATGTAAAACTGCAACAAAAGAAAGATAAAAACAAAATAAAAGTTAGTTTACAAATATCAAAATTATGATTTCAAAATAAGCGCTTACGATTGACAATTACCAATAATTGTAAGATGATTATATAGAACACATATTTATACTAAACATTATATATTAGTGATTAATTATTATCTTTTCTTTAAAAAACTGTCATAATTAACCATTACTTAAGGGAGATAAAAATGCTATATTTAGAAATAGATCGCACAAGTTCTGTGCCGTTATATCAGCAAATTTACCAACAAATTAAATATAAAATTTTAACGAAGGAAGCGAAACATTTAGAACTTTTACCATCGGAAGTGCAATTTAGTAAAATCTATAATATCAGTAGCTTTGTCGTTAAACGTTCTTATGCGATGCTAGAAGATGAAAATCTCATCAAGCGTATCAAAGGTAAAGGTACCTATGTTAATAGTCGATTTACATATGTAGGTATTATGGAGCATCCTATAACTTTAGTACTACCTACTGGTAAAGGGCTTAATCCTACACTTCTTTATCAAGAAATAATTAATACCAATGATGAAATTAAAAATGTTTTTCAAAATGAAGTACGTGGACCTTATGACTTTATTAGAGTTATCATGACCAAAGATGGTCTTCCAATTGCTTATATGGTTATCTACATGGCAAAAGAGATTCATTTTGATTATGAGTATTGGATGAGATATATAGAAAATCCTGAATTTTTAGGATACAACAGATTTTATGAAGATTTTGATGTCAAAACGAATATCAACGCATCCAAAACAAGTAAGTTGTTATCAGAAATATTAGAAATTGAGAAAGAAGATTTTGTTATTGTTGTCAAATCAATTATCAAAAAGAATGGTAGGAAAGTTGGATATGTGAAATCAATCTATCCAGCACCTTATACAGAATTAAAGGCGGTAGATCTATGAAAGACATATTAGATGAAATAATTATTGATAAAAGATCTACTGTCCCTGAATATATTCAACTATCAGAGCAAATCAAACATATCATTACCATGCATAAAGAAGATGAACGATTGATTGATATGAAACTTTTGCAAGAAAAATTCGAATTAGATGCTAATATTATCAAACAAGCACTTGATCGTCTCGTTGGACATGACTATCTTGATTATCGCAAATATGAATACAAGTATTATTATAAATATCTTGAACTTGCGATGATTAAAAACCAAAAATTCTCATCGTTATTAAATGTTATTTTAAAGATGAATCAAAAGCCAACTTTAAAAATTAGTAATACTGAGCATCATACAATTGATGAAAAATTAGCACAGAGAACATCTTTTCCAATAGGTACCAAAGTTGTATGTGATCATAGAATATATTACGGTAATGACGTACCGAAAGCGTTCGCCTATGTATTTTATACACAAGAAATATATGAACTTCATAAGGATAAGTTGAATAAAGAACACCCGGAATATCTTGTTTTAACTAAAAAGGATGTTGAGGAACTACCATTCAATAGGCATGTTAAGGCTGTTCAGTTTCCAAAAGAGATAAATATTTTATTGACACAGGAACCAAAATCAGGTGGTTTTCTATCGGTAGAACACTACTATGATCAGGACAATAATTTAAGAATATATGTCGAAACATATCTCAATTTAAACTTTGGAATCACACTGTAAGTAGTGGAAAATATTTACAAAGCGGATTAGTCTTTATTTTTTATTTAGATATGGTATAATAATCAAGGTTATAATAAAACGGATAAGGAGTAAATACCAATGAAATTTGAAAAAATTGAAAATAATCGTGGTAAGTTCACATTTGAAGTAACACCACAAGAATTTGCACATGCATTAGATCATGCATTTGCACATGTTCAACAAGACCTAGAAATGAAGGGATTTAGAAAAGGTCATGTACCTAGAAATGTATTTGAAAACAAATATGGTGTTGAATCACTTTACGAAGATGCAATTAATCATGCATTAAATCATAAGTATCAAGAAGTACAAATGCACCCAGAATATGGTGTAATTGGTGAGCCTCAAGTCGATGTTGACTTTACAAAAGTAAGTACAACTGAAGCCTTTAATGTACATTTAATCTTTGAATTGAAACCTGAAGTTACTTTAGGCGAATATAAAGGTATTGAAGTAAAAAAAGAAGAAATTACAGTTTCTGACAAAGAAGTTGAAGATGCAATTAATTCAATCTTAACAAGTAAAGGTTCACTAGTAGTCGCTGATAAGGCAATTGAAAATGGCGATACAGCAATCTTTGATTTTGAAGGATTCGTTAATGGCGAAGTATTCGAAGGCGGAAAAGCCGAAAACTATCAATTAGAAATCGGATCTGGTCAATTCATCCCAGGTTTTGAAGAACAAATGTTGGGTTTAAAAGCTGGTGATGCAAAAGATCTTAACGTTCAATTCCCTGAACAGTATCAAGCTGAAAACTTAGCCGGTAAAGATGCAGTATTCAAAGTGTTAGTTCATGAGGTTAAAGTAGCAGAAGCACCTAAATTAAATGATGAATTTGTTGCCTCACTTGAAAGAGAAGATGCTAAGACTGTTGAAGAATTAAATAAGGCCGAAAGAGTTAAATTAGAAACTTCTAAAAAAGAACAAGCTAAAGCTAAAGAAAACGAAGCAATATTAACTGCAGTTGTTGGCGCAGCTTCAGTAGATGTTCCTAAAACTATGGTTGATCAAGAATTTGCTCAATATAGAGAACAATTAAAGGAACAAGCTAAACAATATGGTCTTGATTTTGAAATGTATTTACAATTTTCAGGATTAACTCCAGAAGCTTTCGAGGAACAAGCTAGAAAGGATGCCGAAGCCAGATTGAAAGTTAATTTAGTCATTGAAGCAATCGCAAAAGCAGAAAACTTCGAAGTATCAGATGATGATATTAAAGATAGAAAAGAAAAATTAGCTGCTATGTACAACTTGAAAGTTGAGGATATTAATAATTACTTAACTGATGATATGTTAGTATTAGATATTCAAAACGAAAAAGCATATAATTTCATTTTGGAATCAGCAAAAAGAGTTTAATTTAAATTAAAAAGAGTATAATGTAATAAATTATAGTATTTAACAAGGGAAAAACACATAATTTCCCTTGTTTTTAAATTTTGTATTGGCACTCTTGCTTAAAGATTGCAAATTCAATCTTTCGTGCTATAATATATAATGAAATGATAAAGAAAAAGGATGTGAAACTATGGAATTATCTAAAAGCTTACCTGCATTAGCAGTACGTGGTGTTGTACCAATTCCTAATAACGATATTAGAATTGAAGTTGGCAGAAATATATCACTTAAAGCAATGGAAGAAGCCGAACGTAACTTTGGTTCTTTTGCGATTGTTTTAATACAAAAAAATCCACTCATCGAAAATCCAACTGTAGAAGATATGGAACAATATGGACTTTTAGTTAAGATTCAAATGAAAATTAAACTTCCAAATGGTTCATATAAGACGAAATTACAAATATTAAGTCGTGTTGAAGTCACTGATTATTTTGTTACTGAACCATACTATGTAGTTGAATATAAGGAATTAGAAACAATTGCAGGTGATGCTGCAGAAGAGCAAACATTGATTAAGATGGTAATGGATGAAGTTACTAAGAGTGAATCTTTAATTCTTCATTCAAACAGACAAGTCCTTGATCGTATTGGGCAAAGTTCAACAACTGAAAAGATCGTAGATATAATCGCGAATGGATTAAAGATTGATGAACTTGATAAATTAAAGTATATTAAAGAACTTGATCTGAATAAAAGACTTCGTTTCTTATTAGAAGATATGAATAAACTTAAAATGATCGTAGATCTTGAGCAAAAGATCAATGATGATATTAAGCAATCTATTGATGAAAATCAAAAGGAATATTATTTACGCGAAAAAATGCGTGCAATTCAAAACGAATTAGGCGATAAGGCTAAAAAAGAAGATGAAATCGATGAGTTGAGACAAAAGATCTTAGCAGCTAAGATGCCTAAATCAACTGAAGAAAAAGCATTGCAAGAACTTGCTAGATATCAATCTACACCTCAAGCTATGGCTGAGTCCTCAATTATTAAGACTTATTTAGATTTACTTGTTGATCTTCCTTGGAAGAAAGCATCAAGAGATAATTATAAGTTGGATAAAGTTAAAGAAAAATTAGATGAAAACCACTATGCACTTGATAATGTCAAAGAAAGAATTATTGAGTATCTAGCGGTTAAGATTATGACTAAACGTAATCCACAAACAATTCTATGTTTGGCAGGGCCTCCAGGGGTTGGTAAAACATCTTTAGCAATCTCAATTGCTGAAGCATTAAACAGAAAGTTTGTTAAACAATCACTTGGTGGTGTTAGAGATGAATCTGAGATTCGTGGTCACAGACGTACATATATTGGTGCGATGCCAGGTCGTATCATTAAAGGTATGAAGGATGCTGGAACAGTTAACCCTGTATTCTTATTGGATGAAATTGATAAGATGTCTTCTGATTATAAGGGTGATCCTGCATCAGCAATGCTTGAGGTATTGGATCCTGAACAAAACGCAAACTTTAGCGATCACTATCTAGAAGAACCATATGATTTATCACAAGTTATGTTTATCACAACTGCGAACTACTTAGAAAATGTTCCTGCGCCTTTAAGAGATAGAATGGAAATCGTAGAATTAAGCAGTTACACTGAACAAGAAAAATTCCAAATTGCTAGACGTCACTTAATCAAAAAACAATTAAAAGCTCATGGATTAAAAGAAGCGCAATTCTCAGTGACTGATGATGCAATCTTTAAGATTATTCAATACTATACAAGAGAAGCTGGTGTTCGTGAATTAAATAGATACATTGGTGCTTTAATTAGAAAAGCGATTAAAGAAATTCTACTTGAAAAATCAGATCGTGTAGATATCACTGCTGAAAATGTTGAAAAATATATTGGAAAGCCTAGATTTACACATAACATTGCAGAAGAAAAAGAACAAATCGGTGTTGTTACTGGTCTTGCATACACACAATTCGGTGGAGATACATTGTCCATTGAAGTGACTTACTATAAGGGTAATGGCGGTTTAGTACTTACTGGTAAACTTGGCGATGTGATGAAAGAAAGTGCTCAAACTGCGTTATCATTTGTTAAATCAAATGCTAAAGAATTGGGTATTGATCCAAAGGTATTTATTGAAAATGATTTCCATATTCACGTTCCAGAAGGTGCAACACCTAAAGATGGACCATCTGCTGGTATCACAATGGCGACTGCCATTGCTTCAGCAGCAAGCAATCGCTTGGTGAAAAAGAATCTTGGTATGACAGGAGAAATCACGCTTCGTGGTTATGTACTTCCAATTGGTGGATTAAAAGAAAAGTCAATAGCTGCTCATAGAAGTGGTCTAAAGACCATCTTGATTCCTAAGGAAAATGAGAAAGATATTGATGATGTGCCAAAAGAAGTAAGGGAAACGTTAAAGATCATACCTGTTGAAAGTGTTAATCAAGTCTTTTCATTGGCGCTAAAATAAGTTATAATAAAAGTAGTCGAAAGGCTACTTTTTTATTATGGAGATATCAATATGTTTAATAAATCGGAATATATTAAAAGTTTAGAGTTTGTCATTGATCAACCTGATGATCGTCCACAAGTATTATTACTAGGTCGCAGCAATGTAGGTAAGAGTTCTTTTATCAATGCAATCAATAACAGAAAAAAATTGGCAAGAATTTCAAATACACCAGGAAAGACATTACTGATGAATTTCTATTTAATCGATGAGTTATTCTATATGGTAGATGCGCCTGGTTATGGATATGCAAGAAGATCGAAGATGATGCAAGAAAGATTCGTCAATATGATTGATCAGTTTTTACACGAAAGTGTGAACTTAAAACTCGTTTGTCTACTCATTGATTTTAAGGTAGGACCAACAGATGAGGATATTGATATGTATGAATATCTTCATGACCTTGGATTAAATGTCTTAGTTTGTGCAACTAAACTTGATAAGATACCCACGACAAAGCGTGGTAAACAAGATAAAGCAATTCGAGAAAAACTGGGAAATCCAAAACACTATATTAAAGTCAGCAATACAAATAAGATTAATTTAGATATGGTTAGAACCTATTTTTACCAAAAAGTGGGGATTGCAATAAATGAGAAAAATTAAAATTATTACAGATTCAACAGCAGATTTGTCAAAAGACTTACTTGAGTCAAGGGATATTGATGTTATTCCACTACATGTGGAATTTAATGAAGTGAGTTTCGATGATGGCATTACCATTACAACACCAGAGTTATACAAAAGAGTAGCTGAAACTGGTAGTTTACCTAAGACAGCAGCTATATCACCCGGTGAATTCATTTCTAAGTTTGAATCATATTTAACCAATGGATATGATGTTTTATATATTTCAATTGGGTCAAAAATATCTTCGACTTATCAATCAGCAGTAATCGCTAAAGAGTCATTTGGGACAGAAAGCATTCAACTTGTTGATTCGCTTAATCTTTCATCAGGGATTGCGCTATTAGTATTAAATGCGTGTGACCTAAGAGATCAAGGAAAATCGGTTTTTGAGATAAAAGAAGAAATTGATAGGTTAGTACCACTTGTAAGATCGCAATTCGCGATTAGAACACTTGATTACCTTCACAAGGGTGGTAGAGCGAGTGGAACAGCTAAATTAATTGGCACAATCATTCATTTAAAGCCTATTATTCAAGTTAGAAATGGTAACTTGCATGTATATAAGAAACCAGTAGGAAAGATGTCTAGAGCGCTTGATATCATGTTGGAAGATTTTCTTAATGAATGTGATAAAGATAATGTATACTTAGACTATGTTATGATTACGCATAGCATCGCTGATAAGAGTTGTGTATACATGATAGATAAAGTGTTGGAAAGAGTTAAACCAAAGCATCTTATTGAATCACATGCTGGATGTGTCATATCAAGTCATTGTGGTCAAGGAACAATCGGAATTTTATATATAGTAAAAGGAGAACGACCATGAAAATAGCAATCGCAGGTTTAGGGTATGTTGGTTTAGCTAATTCAGTATTACTAGCCCAACATCATGAAGTTGTATCAATCGATTTAGTGAAAGAAAAAGTAGACTTAGTCAATAGTAAAAAAAGTCCTATAGTAGATAAAGAAATTGAAGAATATCTGGCTACTAAAGAATTAAATTTATTAGCAACAACCGATAAGAATATTGCATACAAAGATGCAAAATACGTTATCATTGCAACACCTACTAATTATGATACAGAGTTAAATTATTTTGATACAAGATCAGTCGAAGCTGTAATCAAAGACGTTAAATCTATCAATCCAGAGGCAGTAATGATTATTAAATCAACAGTTCCAGTCGGATTCATTAGTGATGCAAAAGAACGTCTTGACACTGAAAATATAATATTTTCTCCTGAATTTTTAAGAGAGAGTAAAGCACTATATGATAATTTATACCCTTCAAGAATCGTTATTGGGGAAAAATCAGAAAGAGCAAAAATCTTTGCTGATTTACTTATTGAGGGTGCAATTAAGAAAGATATACCTTTATTGTTTACTGATTCAACGGAGGCTGAGGCGATTAAACTATTCTCAAATACATATTTGGCATTAAGAGTTGCATATTTTAATGAACTTGATTCCTATGCTGAAATTAGAGGGCTTAATGCTAAACAAATCATTGATGGCGTAGGCTTGGATCCAAGAATTGGATCTCACTACAATAATCCATCATTCGGATATGGTGGATACTGCCTTCCAAAAGACACAAAACAACTACTTGCCAACTATCAAGATGTACCTCAAAATATTATGAGTGCAATCGTTGATGCAAATAGAACAAGAAAAGATCATATTGCTGATCAGATTATTAAAAGAGCACCAAAAATTGTGGGAGTTTATAGACTAACAATGAAATCGGATTCAGATAACTTTAGACAATCTGCAATTCAAGGTGTCATGAAGAGAATTAAAGCAAAAGGTATTGAAGTTGTTGTTTATGAACCAGAATTAAACGAAGAATTATTCTTCCATTCAAGAGTAATTAAAGATTTAGAAGAATTTAAACAAATTTCAGACATCATCATTGTAAATAGAATTACTGATGATGTGAAAGATGTATTAGGTAAAGTTTACACTAGAGATATATTTAGTAGAGACTAAGGAGGAAATTATGAAAAAATTTTAGTAACAGGTGGAGCAGGCTTTACAGGAAATCATTTAGTTAACCATTTATTAGAAGAAGGGATTTCTGTAATTGACATAGATAATTTTAATGATCATTATGATCCAAATATAAAGGAAGAAAATGTTAAGAAACACTTTAAATATGATCATTATGAATTAGTTCGTGGTGATATATGTGATTATCCATTGTTAGAATCAATTTTTAAAAGCAACAATATTGATGTTGTAGTTCACTTAGCTGCTAGAGCAGGTGTGAGACCATCAATTGAAGAGCCTATATTATATCAAAGAAGTAAATAATAGAGGAGCTCAAAATATTTTAGAATTGTCAAGATTATACAATGTAAATAAAATTGTTGCCGCCTCATCTTCAAGCGTTTATGGGAATAATAAAGAAGTGCCATTTAAAGAGACTGATATAGTTGATTATGCAATTAGTCCATATGCAGCTACAAAAAAGCGAATGAAGTTATGGGACATGTATATCATAAACTATATAATATCAATAGTGTATTTTTGAGATTTTTCACAGTTTATGGCCCAGGACAAAAACCAGATCTTGCAATAAATAAATTCACGAAATTAATCTTAAATGATGAACCGATACCTTTTTTTTGGAGATGGATTGACTGCAAGAGATTATACTTTTATAGAAGATATCATTGATGGTGTTATTAGATCAATTTCTTATGTGGAAAATAATGAAAACGTATATGAAATATTTAATTTAGGTGAAAATACACCAATTACATTAAATGAAATGGTAGCGACTATTGAAGATGTCATTGGCAAAAAAGCTAAAATAAATGAATTACCTATGCAATTGGGTGATGTTAACCAAACTTATGCAAATATTGATAAAGCAAAATCAATGTTAGGATATCATCCTCATACTGCATTTAAAGATGGTATTTCAGCATTTGTAAAGTGGTATAAAGAGTATAATAATTTATAATTATATGATAATGTTTTCAGTTATCATAAATATTTTCTGATTAAAAAATAATGATATAATTGTTTTATTATATTTTATGAAAAGAAGTGAACATTATGAGTGGAAATCAATACAATAAATTTTCATACATCAAGACAGATAAAACATATATTAGAGTTTGGAATAATGGACGTTGGGAAGAAGGTTACTTCCAAGATTCAGATCGAATTTCAATTCCGATTTCATCAACTGCACTTCATTATGGTCAAACATGCTTTGAGGGTATGAAGGCATATAAAACAAAGGATGGCCATATTCAGTTATTTAGACCAACTGATAATGCGAAAAGATTTCAAGAATCATGTGAACGTTTGGCAATGCCAAAGGTTCCAGTTGATGAGTTTGTCGATGCTGTTAAAAAAACGGTATTAGCTAATGAAAAATTTGTGCCTGATTACGGTAATGGAAAATCGTTATACATCAGACCATTTATGATTGGTATTGGTGATAATGTAGGTGTCAACCCATCACATGCCTACATGTTTATTATATTTGTCACACCAGTTGGCACATATTTTGATGGACCAGCTAAGCCTGTTGATATGTTGGTATCAGATTTTGATAGAGCTGCACCTGCAGGCACAGGTCACATCAAAGCAGGTGGCAACTATGGTTCATCGCTTTTATCAAAAGAGCATGCGAAATATTTAGGATATGCAGATTGTATATTCTTAGATCCTAAGACGCATACAATGATTGAAGAAGCTGGAACATCTAATTTCTTTGGTATTACTAAAGATGGGAAATATATTACACCAAAATCATCATCTATTCTAGATAGTATTACCAATAGAGCATTAAAATATATTGCTAAACATATCTTAAAAATGGACGTTTTAGAGGGCAATATCTTTATCGATAAATTAGATGATATTGCTGAGGCTGGTGCTTGTGGTACAGCTGCGATTATTACACCGATTAGATCAATTACTAATGGTGATTATAGACATGATTTTCCTGCATATGATAAAATGGGACCAACCATCTTGAAATTGTATGAAACATTAACTAAAATTCAAGTTGGGGATATGCCTGACCCAGACAATTGGATTACACTTATTGAATAACTTAATAGATTTAGTGAATAAAAATAAAAAAACATGATAATCGTAACAAATTGTTACAAAATTGTGTTAATATATATTTAACAAGCGAAGAACTAGAGGAGTATTGTATAAACATTCTTTAAAGAGAGAGTCTATATGGTGGAAAGACTTAAGTGATATACAAGAAGGTAGCTAGCGAGCATAAATGGTGAAATGAAGTAACTATTTACGTAGATCTGCGTTAAAGATAATTGAGTGCTAGGATAATCCTAGAACTAAGGTGGTACCGCGATATATTTCGTCCTTAGATATTTATCTATGGGCGATTTTTTTATGGAGATATATGAAAACTTTGGTAACAAAACGTCTTATATTGAGACAACTTAAACTAACTGATATTGAAGATTTTTATGCATATGCCAAGAAGCCTGACATTGGTCCAATGGCAGGTTGGCCACCACATAAGAATTTGGAGCAAACCTATAAAATTTTAAAGATGATGATTAGAGAAGAAGATACATGGGCCATCACTTTAAAAGAAGATGATGTCTTAATTGGTACGATTGAATTACATGCATCTAGTATTTTTCAAGCATTGGAAAATAAAAAAGAGTTAGGTTACGCAATAGATGACATCTATTGGGGTCAAGGTATAGTTAGAGAAGCAGCTGAAGCCATATTAAATTATGGCTTCATGGAAATTGAACTAAGCGAGATATTATGTGGACATTATCCACATAACAAACAATCGCAAAGAGTGATTGAAAAATTAGGATTTATATATACACATACCGAGCAGAAAAAGGATTATAAAAATAATCCAATTGATGTCTTAATGTATAAGATAATAAGAAAAGATTATTTGGAAAAGAGGTTTCAAGATGACAACACTAGACAAAAAGTATGATTTTAAATCTGTTGAACAAGGACGATACGAAACTTGGGTCAAGAACGGATACTTTAAAGCTGGAGATAAGAAAAAAATCCCTTATACCATTGTTATTCCACCACCAAATGTAACAGGTAAACTGCATTTGGGTCACGCTTGGGATAACACGTTACAAGATATTATTATAAGACGTAAACGTATGCAAGGTTTTGATGCGCTATTTTTACCAGGCATGGACCATGCTGGTATTGCCACACAAGCAAAAGTTGATGCGAGATTAAAAGCACAAGGAATTTCACGTTATGATATAGGGCGTGAAAAGTTTTTGGAACAAGCTTGGGCTTGGAAAGATGAATATGCCGACCATATTAAGAAACAATGGGCTGCACTTGGTAATTCAGTAGATTACTCAAGAGAAAGATTCACCTTAGATAGCGGATTAAACGATGCGGTAAATCATGTCTTTATCACATTATATAATAAAGGTTTAATCTATCGTGGAAATAGAATCATTAACTGGGATGTTGAAGCAAAAACTGCATTATCCAATATTGAGGTTGAACATAGGGAATCTCAAGGTAAGCTATACTATTTTAGATATCCATTTGTTGATGGATCTGGATACTTAGTCATCGCGACAACCCGTCCAGAGACAATGTTTGCCGATCAAGCATTGATGGTTCATCCTGATGATCAAAGATACACAAATGTTATTGGAAAAGAAGTATATATTCCAGGAACTAAAGTGAAGTTTCAAGTCATTGCTGATGATTATGTAGATATGGCATTTGGTACTGGGGTTGTTAAAGTAACACCTGCCCATGATCCTAATGACTATGAAGTAGGCATTAGACATCATTTAGATATGCCTTTATGTATGCATGAAGATGGTACGATGAATCATATGGCATTTGAATATGAAGGTATGGAAAGATTCGAATGTAGAGAAGCATTAATTAAAAGATTATCTGAACTTGATTTAGTTGAAAAAATTGAAGATTATACCAATAATGTCGGATACAGTGAACGTACTGGGGTTGTTGTAGAACCTAGACTATCTGAACAATGGTTTGTTAAGATGGATGAGTTATCTCATAATGCCCTTACAAAATCAGGCACACAATTTGTACCTGATCGCTTCAAAAAGATTTTTGTTAACTGGATGACTGATACACTTGACTGGTGTATTTCACGCCAGTTATGGTGGGGACATCGTATTCCAGCATGGTATAAAGATGGTGAGGTTAAAGTACAAGTAGAATCCCCTGGTAGTGGTTGGAAACAAGATGAGGATGTACTTGATACATGGTTTAGTTCAGCGTTATGGCCATTTTCAACACTTGGTTGGCCAGAGATTACTGAAGACTTTAAACGTTTTTACCCAACCGATGTGTTAGTTACTGGATATGATATTATTTTCTTCTGGGTTGCTAGAATGATTTTCCAAGGCTTAGAATTTACAAATGAAGATCCATTTAAGGATGTACTAATCCATGGTCTAATCAGAGATAGCGAAGGTCGTAAAATGAGTAAATCACTTGGCAATGGTGTAGATCCTATGGATGTTATTGCCAATTATGGTGTGGATGCCCTTCGTTACTTCTTAACAACTAATTCAGCACCTGGTGCTGACCTTCGTTATGAGGAAGAAAAGATTGAATCTTCATGGAATTTTATTAATAAACTATGGAATATCACTAGATTTATTACAATGAACATTGAAGACTTTAATGTTGAAATAAACGATGAATTACAATTACAGGATAAATGGATTTTATCCCGTCTATCAGAAGTTATTACTGAAGCTGATCAAAACTATGAAAAATATGAGTTTGGTGAAGTGTCAAGAACACTATATAATTTTATTTGGGAAGAGTTTGCAAATTGGTATTTAGAGTTTGCTAAAGTATCACTTAATGAGCCTAAACACAAACAAACAACACAAGCTATCTTAATTAAAGTACTTCGTACAATACTTAAATTAATGCATCCATTTATTCCATTTGTTACAGAAAAATTATTCTTAGAAATATCAAATGAAGAGTCAATTGTGATCAGTGAATGGCCAAAAGCGGAATTTGTTGATAGCTTATCAATTGATCTATTTAAAGAAATTCAAGATACCATTGTTAAAGTTAGAAATTTAAGAGCAGAAAATGGTATTATTCCATCTAAGCCATTATCAATTCACTTGGTAATTGAAAACATTGATGATTTAAATCTGTTTAAAACTCAGGAACAATATTTTGCTAAATTCCTAAATGCCGGATCATTAGTCATGGAATCAAGTCTATCGACGGATCAAGAGACTATATTATTAGTTGGTTCAAAGATTTTGGTTAACGTTGTTAAATCAGATGTTATCGATCCACAAAAAGAATTAGAATCACTTTTAAAACAAAAGAAATCACTTGAGTCTGAAATTAAGCGTAGTGAATCACTTTTAAATAATGAAAAATTTATGAGTAAAGCACCCGCTGATAAGATCCAAGTTGAAAAAGATAAATATAATGACTACTTAAAGCAGTATGCACTTCTTCAGGAGAAGCTAAAACAATATGTTTAATACATTAAGTGATGCAATCCATTGGATTGAAACACGTATAAGATTTAGACCAAAGGCAGACTTGTCAAAAATTAAACAAGCATACGCGTTATTAGGGATTAACTTTAATGATACGAAAAAAATCCATGTTGCGGGAACGAACGGTAAAGGATCGGTATGTCAGTATTTGACAAATTATGCACATCTTAAGAATATAAGGGTAGGAACATTTACTTCACCATATGTGATTATATTTAATGAACGCATTAAAATTAATAATATGTTTATCTCAGATGAAGTATTATTCACATATATTAATTATATATATGATTTTAATGAGGCTTTTTCAAAAGATTATGGTGAATCGCTTACTTTTTTTGAACTGATCACTTTGATTGCTTTTAAATATTTTTATGACGAAAAGGTTGATGCAATTATTATGGAAGTTGGTATTGGTGGCTTGTTAGATGCAACTAATATCATTTCATATGATCTATCTTTAATCACTAATATTGGTTGGGATCATATGAAGCAACTCGGCAATACTTTGGAAAGTATTGCAAAAAATAAGTTAGGCATCTTAAAAAAGAGTGGTCACTTGATAACGACCGTTGATCAACCACTATGGCTATTCTTCGAAGATTATGCAAAACGTGTAGATGCATCAATTGAAATTATCAAATCATTTCCTAAACGCAAATCATCGCATCCAGTAAGAATTGATTTTGAAGGTCATGAATATGTCTTTGGATTACATGGAGATTATCAGATTAAAAACGCAATGCTAGCTATTCGTGCTGGAAGACTCATGTTTGGCAATTTAGAACCTGCAGACCTTCATTATCTAATACTTAGAACAAAGCTTCATGGACGATTTTCAATGGTACTTCCAACGGTATATATCGATGGTGCTCATAATATTTCAGGTATGCGTGCACTCGTTGATTACTTAAAAACTATTAACCGTGAATTTCTAATTTTATACAGTGCTTTGGCTGATAAGGATATCAACGGTATGCTAAACATCTTGCAAGAAGCATCTAATCGCATAGTATTAACAGCGTTTCCGGATGTTAGATTTACATCACTTCGTGGTTTTTTAAAAGAAGGTATGTCCTATAATGAAAATCCAATCGATGCGTTAAAACAGTTAGAACTAGAACGAGATACTAATCAGCATCAACTTATTCTAATCACTGGATCACTACACTTTGTAAGTTACATGTATCAAACAATCAAAAAAACGTGTCTAGATGAGCGACATTATCGTGAAAAGATGAATACAATAGAGACGAATTATATACATGATAACGAAGGAGAATTTTAAATGAAAAAATATGATTATTTAATTGTCGGAGCAGGTTTATTTGGATCAATCTTTGCACATGAGGCTACAAAACGTGGTAAATCGTGTTTAGTGATTGAAAAAAGAGATCATATCGCAGGTAATATCTACACTAAAAATGAGCATGGCATTAACGTTCATGTCTACGGTGCACATATCTTTCATACCGATAGTAAAGAAGCATGGGATTACGTTAATGATTTAGTAGAGTTCAATCGATTCACCAATGCACCAATCGCAAAATACAAAAATGAATTATATCATTTACCATTTAACATGAATACATTTTATAAGATGTGGGGTGCAAAAACACCTGATGAGGCAAGAGCAATTATTGAAAAGCAAAAAGCAGATTTTAAAGTTTTAGAGCCTAAAAACTTAGAGGAACAAGCAATCAATCTAGTTGGACCTGATATCTACGAAAAATTGATCAAAGGTTATACTGAAAAACAATGGGGAAGATCGACAAAAGATTTACCAGCATTCATTATCAAACGTTTACCTGTTAGATTCACTTATGATAACAATTATTTTAATGATCAATATCAAGGTATTCCTAAAGGTGGATATACAAAGATGATTGAGAAGTTATTAGAAGGTGTTGAAGTTAGACTAAATACTGATTTCTATTTGGATAAAGCAGGTTATTTAGATATGGCAAATCATGTGATTTACACAGGTACGATTGATCAATACTTTGATTACAAGTTTGGTGAACTAGAATATCGTTCTTTAAAGTTTGAAACAAAAGAAGTTGATACAGATAACTATCAAGGAAATGCTGTTATTAACTATACAGAACGAGATATTCCATATACTAGAGTGATTGAACATGAACATTTTGAATTTAAACAAATTAAACCTTCTGTTGTCACCTTTGAATATCCTAGTGATTGGAAAAAAGGTGATGAACCTTATTATCCAATTAACGATGAGAAAAACAATGCACTATATAAAAAATATTTAGAACTAGCGGAAGCACAGGATAAGGTTATCTTTGCTGGCCGTTTAGGTTGGTATAAATATTTCGATATGGATGATGTTGTGATAGAAGCATTAAAGTTTGTTAACAAGCATTTTAATAAGTAAATATATATACATCTCTTCTAATATGTTTTAGGAGGGATGATTTTTTATGTATGAATATAAATTAAAAGAAACGCCAATTGAAGAAAGACCGAGAGAGCGATTGATTGCTAATGGGGCAAAAGCACTGTCAAATTATGAATTAATCGCAATATTACTAAGAACAGGTACAAGGCAACAGACGGTAACTGAACTTGCTAAAACAGTAATTTATCACTTAGATAGTATAATTGACTTAAAATCATTATCCTATGAAAGTTTTATTCATATTCCAGGTATTAAAAGTGCCAAAGCAACGACGCTTCTAGCCGCTATTGAACTCGGTCGAAGACTATCTATGATCAAACATATCGATAAACAAAGAATTACATCACCACATGATGTTTATCATATGATGATTGATGAATTATCCCATTTGAAACAAGAACATTTCATTGTATTATACTTAAATGTTAAAAGTGAAGTCATTAAAAAGGAAACATTATACATAGGTACAATTAATCAGATGGTTATACATCCAAGAGATATCTATAGAAATGCCATATCCTACTCAACTTCAGCGATGCTTTTTATCCATAATCATCCTTCCGGAGATTCAATACCATCAAAATCAGATGTGATGGCAACAAAGAAACTGTTTGACACATCAGAGATTATGGGGATTGATATCATTGATCACATCATTATTGGAAAAGGCGAATTTTTCAGTATGAAATCAAGTAAAAGAACATTTATTGCTTAAAAAAATAAATGATAGTGTTATAATAAAGTTGAGGTGTGACACATATGAAAAAAAGAGACAACACAAAAATCTTTTGGTATTTAACTGCTATTGGTTTTATCATATTATTTATATTAATGTTATTAAGTAGTGTATTGGATGTAGGGGAAAGACTAAGATCTATTCAGATTTCAGGGATTCCTTATTTAGAATACACTTTTTATGTTTTGGTCGTTGTATTGATATATTTTTTAATCATTAGACCAGTAAATATTATCGTGTTTTCCCCATCTTTTTCAATTGAAACCACACTTGATAATCGTGAACATAAGAACTTCGTTTTATACAAAAGGGTTGCTAAAAGGTTATTAAAGACTGGGCAATTAAAAGAAGCTTCAGTCGAAAAACTTAACAACACTATGAAAGACCATGATAAATTAAAAGAAGCACTTCATCAAGTACTTAATAACGATATAAAGAAAACGATTAACAAAACCATTCAAAAAAATGCAAGAACAGTGATGATATCAACTGCCATCTCACAAAATGGGAGACTTGATTTTTTTACTGTAATTGTAGTAAATATAAAAATGATTAAAGAAATTGTCCAATTATGTGGGTTTAGACCTTCATTTAGAAAACTTGCCAAGTTAACAATTAACGTATTCTCAACTGCCCTTATCGCAGAGGGATTAGAAGATCTTGATTTAAGTGAAGTACTTCCTCAATCAACACTTTCCACTATTTCCGAGTTACCTCTAGTCAAACCACTTATGTCTAGTGTAACTCAAGGTATATCAAATGCGTTATTGACATTAAGAATTGGTATTGTAACCCGTAAGTATCTTTTTACAGATGCAGAAGAAGTTACAAAAGAAAAGGTAAGAAGAGATGCTTTACTAGAAGCAGCTGGTATGTTGCCGTCAGTAATTGGTGATGCCGCAATGTCAATTCCTAAGAAATTTATGAATATATTCAAAAAATCCGATAAGAAACAAGCAGAAACAACATAACTTAATATTACATATTAATAAAGTTTATAATCTATTGTAAAAAAACTATTTTAAAGTTGTACGGTATGTAAAAAATATGTATAATGGAAGTAATTGGGCAGTAAGATGTCCAAAAAAATAGGAGGATAGAGAATATAATGAAAAAAATTTTAGGTATTTTTGCATTAGTAGCACTAGCATTTACATTAGTTGCTTGTGCAGGTAAAACTTATGAAATCGCGCTTATTACTGATAAGGGTAATATCGATGATAAGTCTTTTAACCAAGGTGCATGGGAAGGTGTTGTAGCATTTGCTGAAGAAAATGAAATTTCTCATCAATATTACAAACCTGAAGAAGGTACACCTGATGCTTATTTAGCAGCGATTGATCTTGCAGTTGAAGGTGGAGCTCAAGTAATCGTTACACCAGGTTATTTATTTGAAGTGCCTATTTATCAAGCACAAGTTAAATATCCTACAGTTCAGTTTATCTTATTAGATGGTTCTCCTCATACAGCAGATTATGCAACTTTTGAAACTAGAGATAATGTTGCAAGTATTATGTATGCCGAACAAGAATCAGGATGGTTAGCTGGTTATGCAGCTGTTAAAGATGGTTTAAGAGATCTTGGATTCATGGGTGGTATGTCTGTTCCTGCAGTACAGGCATTTGGCTATGGATTCTTACAAGGTGCTGAATATGCAGCAAATGAACTAAGTTTATCTGCTGGTGATGTTACTGCTGTATATCATTACACTGGCAACTTTGATGAAAATGATAATAACAAATCAACTGCTGCAACTATGTACCAAGAAGGTGTAGAAGTTATATTTGCTTGCGGTGGCTCAGTTGGTAAATCAGTTATGGCTGCTGCTTCCGAAGCTGATGCCAAAGTTATTGGTGTCGATGTTGACCAAAGATATGATAGTGATACTGTAATCACTTCTGCAATGAAGGGCTTAGCTAAATCAGTTATTGCAGTTTTAGAATCAATTTATAAGACAGGTACATCAAATGAATATTTTGGTATCACAACATACTTTAATGCTACTAATGACGGTGTAGGTCTTCCAACATCTGTTATTGGTGATGATACTGCGAATGCATTTGATAGATTTGAATCATTTAGTTTATCTGATTATGAAGCTGCTTATGCATTATTAGTTGCTGGTACAGTTACTCCAGTTAGAACAATTACCGTTGCTGATGCTAATGGTAGTGCAACAGCTGCAGAATTGACTAGCGGATTAAGTTTATCACTAGTTACTGTAACAACTCGTTAATATTTACACAATTATTTGCCGTCTATTGACTTTATAATAAGTAATTGAAGGCTATTAGAGGAGATTGGCTAATACCTTTCTCCTCTTATTTTTAACTTTATTAGGGAACGAAGGTGGAAAAATTGAAAGACTATGTTATTGAAATGTTGCACATAACTAAGGAGTTTCCTGGAATTATCGCTAACGATGATATTACATTGCAACTTAAAAAAGGTGAAATTCATGCTTTATTAGGTGAAAATGGTGCAGGTAAGTCAACATTGATGAGTGTTCTTTTTGGTCTTTATCAAGCTGAAAAAGGTGAAATCAAAAAGAATGGTCAAGTCGTTGAAATCAATAATCCTAATGATGCTAATGCGTTAGGTATCGGTATGGTACATCAGCATTTTAAACTTGTTGAAGTCTTTACTGTATTAGAAAACATTATTTTAGGAGTTGAACCTACTAATAATGGTTTTTTAAATACTAAATTAGCTAGACAAAAAGTGATCGAACTCAGTGAAAGATACGGTTTATCAATAAATCCAGATGCTTTAATTGAGAGAATAAGTGTTGGACAACAACAACGGGTTGAGATTCTTAAGATGTTATACCGTGATAATGATATATTAATATTTGATGAACCTACAGCTGTACTGACACCTCAAGAGATTGATGAACTTATATCTATTATGAAAGGCTTTGCTAAAGAAGGTAAATCAATTTTATTTATTTCACATAAGCTTAATGAAATTTTAGCTGTAGCAGATCGTTGTACTGTGCTTAGAAAAGGCAAGTACATCGGAACTGTTGATGTAAAAAACATAAGCAAGGAAGAATTATCTAAAATGATGGTTGGTAGAGATGTCAATTTTAATGTTAATAAAACAGTAGCCAATCCTAAAGATGTTGTTTTAAAAGTCAAAAATTTAGATGTTTTATCAGAAACAGGACATCATAAATTGGTTGACAATGTCTCATTTGAAGTTAAGAGTGGTGAGATTTTGTGCATCGCCGGTATCGAAGGTAATGGACAATCAGAAGTTATTTCTACGATTACAGGATTAGTCAAACCTCATCGTGGAACAATTGAATTGGATGGAAAAGTGATTACGCATAGTTCAATAAGACAACGTACAATTGCAGGTATGTCCCACATTCCAGAAGACAGACACAAATATGGTCTCGTACTAGATTTTTCTTTAGAAAATAACATGGTTTTGCAAAGATATTGGCAAAAGCCATTCCAAAAAAATGGATTCTTAAAACGTGATGAGATTAGATCATATGCCAATAAACTTATCGAAAAATATGATGTCAGAAGTGGTCAGGGACCAATTTCAATAACACGCTCAATGTCTGGTGGTAATCAACAAAAAGCGATTATCGCAAGGGAATTAGAAAAAGATTGTAAGCTATTGATCTCAGCCCAACCTACACGTGGACTTGATGTTGGTGCTATTGAATACATTCATAAAGAGATCGTCTCTGCAAGAGACGAAGGCAAAGCTGTACTCCTAATGTCACTTGAATTGGATGAAGTTATGTCACTAAGCGATCGTATCATTGTCATGTACGAAGGCGAAATAGTTGGCGAGTTTAATCCTAAGGATATTACAGTTGGCGAGTTAGGTCTGTACATGTCTGGTGCTAAAAAACAATTCAATGAGGAGGTAGCAAATGGAGCATAATAATATTTTTACTAAATTATTTACTAAAATCAAAAGATATTTAGTGAATAAAAAAATATCAGAAACGCCTTTATTTGCAACTCTAGTTGCAATCTTTATTGGTATGTTCTTTGGTTTGTTTGTTATGATCATTGCCAATCCAGTTAATGCTGTACCAGGTTTCTTTAGAATGCTTTTTGGTGGGTTTTCTAAATTTGGTGATGTATTATATTTTGCTACACCAATTATTATGACCGGTTTAGCAGTTGCATTTGCGTTTAAAATGGGACTTTTCAATATTGGAGCATCAGGACAATATACTATGGGTATGTTCTTTGCTCTATATGTTGCTTTTATGACTGATTTGCCAAGTGGTGTACACTGGTTTGCTGCTATTCTTGCAGGTGCACTCGGTGGTATTATTTGGGGTGTGGTTCCGGGTATATTAAAGGCGTTTTTGAATGTTAACGAAGTTATAACATCTATCATGCTAAATTATATTGGTGTTTTTCTTGTAGATTTCATGGTTAAAAGCAATAATG
The DNA here is from genome assembly GCA_965140505.1 of Acholeplasmataceae bacterium. Classification (GTDB taxonomy): domain Bacteria; phylum Bacillota_I; class Bacilli_A; order Acholeplasmatales; family Acholeplasmataceae; genus WOFB19. The sequence continues at coordinate 402,407 of OZ223250.1, read as the reverse complement.
CTATTTATTTAAGTAATGAAACTCGTACAAGATATGTACCAGAATCGGTACAATCAATGTCTTTGGGAATTCCGGGATCACAAGCAAGTATTGCATTTATACTTGCTATCTTGATAGCTGTTGTTATTTACGTTTTGCTTAATAAAACCACTTTTGGTTATGAGTTAATTGCTACTGGTATGAATAAAAATGCAAGTAAATATGCAGGTATTAATTATAAAAAAAATACCATTATTACAATGGCAATTGCTGGAGCACTTGCAGGTCTTGGTGGTGCTTTTGCAATTTTAGCTCCTTCAAAAATTGCTGGTGCCTCAGTGACTTACGAACCAGTTAATATTATTGCTGCTAATGGTTTTAATGGAATTGCAGTAGCACTTTTAGCAAGTTCCAATCCAATTGGTGTGATTTTATCAGCATTGTTTATTTCATTAATTCAGCGAGGTGGTACGCAAACTGCAATATTTGGTTTTAAGCCTGAAATTGTTGATGTTGTAATATCAATTATCATCTATTTCTCTGCGTTTGCTTTGCTCATGAATCAATCAATTGGTAAATATTTAAAAAATCGAAAAAACCATAAATTGGAACTTGATACTAGGGAGGTAGAATAATGGATACGTTTTATTATTTAATTCAAAGAATGCTTCCTGTAGCAATCCCATTATTGTTAGTTGCCTTAGGTGGTATGTTTAGCGAAAGAAGTGGTGTTATCAACATCGCACTGGAAGGTATCATGTTATTTGGCGCTTTTTTTGGGATCTTGTTTATTTCTTTTATTGAAGATTCATCGATGAATCATCAACTTATTTTCTTGATTGGAATGATTGTTGCTATGCTTGCAGGTGGTCTTTATTCATTGTTACTTGCATTTGCTTCAATCAATATGAAAGCCAATCAGGTTATTGTGGGTACAGCCTTAAATATGTTTATACCAGCTATTGTTTTATTATTTTCTAAAATGTTTTTTAATAGTGACGGTATTACAACCCATGTGAGTTTGTTTATTAAGGAAGTTCCAGGGCTAAGTCAAATACCAATTATTGGTGATCTATTTTTTAAAAACACCTATTTAACGGTATACATTGGTATTATCTTACTAGTGTTCTTAACAATTCTACTTTATAGAACAAGATTTGGTTTAAGGCTTAGAGCTTGTGGTGAACATCCACATGCTGCTGATTCAGTCGGTGTTAGTGTTTATAAAATGAGATACTTTGGAGTTATTATATCAGGCTTGCTTGCAGGGATAGGTGGTTACTTCTATTCTGTTGGTATTACGAATGCTAATGTGAATGGTCACAGTGGAGTTCAAGGGTTTGGTTTCTTAGCGTTAGCAGTTATGATTTTTGGCCAATGGAAACCAATAAGAATATTTCTTGCAGCAATACTATTCGCCTTCCTTAGAACTGTTGCTTATTCAGTGACTTTGATTCCATTCTTAAATGATTTGGATATTCCAAACGTTTTCTACAATATTTTACCTTATCTAATTACATTGATCGTATTAATATTTACATCTAAACATTCAAGAGCACCAAAAGCTGAAGGTATTCCATACGATAAAGCACTTCGATAGATATGTCAATAAATTAAAACTCAGTCTGCACGGCAAACTGAGTTTTTTTATCCAAAGCATTTTAAGTTCACAGCAATATAAGTCATGCTATATATAGATGGTAGTTATCTTTTATTTACCGTTAAATACCAAGAACATACTACTGGTAGTATAATCAATATCATTTAGTTCAACTAATATGATCATATCCTTTTTAAAATCTCAAAATCTAATTAGATATTACGCTTCTGGTTATAACTCTACCATTCATATAAACTTTTTCCTACCTTTGAAAAAGCTTTGCTTAGCACGCTATATATCCCTAGTTGCTGTGCATGAATAATCATTGGATTGATATATTCTACATCTAATATTTAAGCATTTTCTCTATTGTAAGATTAGCATAACGTTGTACTGTAGCAATATGAAGATATCCAAACTTAACGGCCTCAATAAAAGTTTTTCGGCATCTCTGCTAATAATCACCCATGCTCTTAAAAGATTTTTTAGTAGCTCAACACCATTATTAAGTTTAAAATTTCCATTTAAAACTATTAGTTTATCTATCGACGTTTTTTATTTGTAATATTTAAATTCCACCGTCATTTTACTACTTGAAGTATGGTTTGAGTCAATAATAATACATGTTGGTTTTTTTATGGTAGAATATATCCGGTAAAAGTCTTTATTAAAAGCAATTTTTTGTTGACTTTTCCTCCCAACTACGTTAAAATATCTATGTTGTACCACATAGAAGAGGTTTAAATGTCAAAGAGGCTACCTCAATAGTGAGTCTTCGAATCTAAAAAGGAGGTAACAAAATTATGTATGCAATCATTAAAACTGGTGGAAAACAATTCAAAGTTGTTGAAGGTCAAGAAGTATTCGTTGAAAAATTAGACGTTGAAGCTGGCGACACTTTCGAATTCACTGAAGTATTAGCAATTGGTGGTGAAAATCCACAAATTGGTACACCTGTAGTATCTGGTGCAAAAGTAGTTGCTAAAGTTCTTAAACAAGGTAAAGATAAAAAAATTATCGTTTACAAGTATAAGAGAAGAAAAGACTATCATAAAAAACAAGGTCATCGTCAACCATATACTAAGTTAGTTATTGAATCAATCGTATTATAATATGATTAAGGCTATCATCATATGCAACGACGATAATCAAATCGTTCAGATGGAAATTTCCGGCCATGCATATTATGCAAAATCAGGAAAAGACATTGTCTGTGCATCTGTATCAACAGCAATCATTGTGACAGTCAATGCACTTGAAAAATTAAATGTACTTGATGGTATCAAGTACGACATTGAAGAAGGCTATTTCTTAGCAGTTGTTCATAAGCATAGTGAAATCTTAGATGCACTATTAGACAACTTATCATATAGCCTTAATGATCTAAGTAATCAATATCCTAAATATATAAAAATCAAGAAGGAGGGATAACATGTTAAAGTTAAATATACAGTTATTCGCATCTAAAAAAGGTGTAGGTTCCACTAAGAATGGACGTGACTCTGAATCTAAACGCCTTGGCTTAAAATTATCAGATGGCCAATATGCAAAAGCTGGCGCTATTATCTTCCGTCAAAGAGGTACTAAAATTCATCCAGGTAAAAACGTAGGTCGCGGTGGCGATGATACATTATTTGCTAAAGTAAGTGGTGTTGTTAAGTACGAAAGACTAGGAAAGAATAGAAAACAAGTTTCAGTTTACGAAGGATAACCTACGTTATCCTTTTTTTTCGCAAATAAGAAAGGAAGGGATTTTATGTTCATAGATGAAGTCACAGTAGAAGTATATGGTGGCAACGGTGGTAACGGCATGGCATCATATCGCCGTGAAAAATATGTGGAGTTTGGTGGTCCTTGGGGCGGTAACGGAGGACGTGGTGGTTCTGTTATTTTTCTAGGGGAAGAAGGAGAATCCACACTAATCAATTTACAGTATAGAAGACATATTAAAGCCAAAAATGGCACCAATGGTATGAGTAAAGGTATGCACGGTGCAAACGCTGAGCATATCTACGTTAAAGTACCACTGGGCACAGTTGTCTACAATGAAGATAAAACTGTTAAAATCGGTGAAGTGACACATCAGGGGCAAGAATTGGTGGTTGCTGAAGGCGGTAAAGGTGGTAGAGGCAATATCGCGTTTGCTACAAGCAGAAACCCAGCACCGGATTATGCTGAAAATGGCGATCCTGGTGTTTATCGTAAGATTCATGTTGAACTAAAAGTACTAGCTGATGTTGGCATGATTGGTTATCCTAGTGTTGGTAAATCAACATTGTTATCAGTCGTGTCTAATTCAAGACCTAAAATCGCAGCTTATCCATTTACAACATTACAACCTAATTTAGGTATGGTATATGTTGGAGATGACTCATTTGTATTGGCTGATCTTCCAGGTTTAATTGAAGATGCACATCAAGGTCATGGTTTAGGTATCCGTTTTTTAAAGCATATCGAACGATGTAGAGTATTCTTGCATGTTGTCGATTTAACAACAGATGATCCATATGATTCATATATTAAAATTAACCATGAATTAGAAATGTATGATGAAAAATTAGTCAGTCGTCCACAAATCGTTGTGTGTAATAAGATTGAGATGCCAGGAGCACAAGAAAAATTTGATGCACTTATTGGTAAGATTGCATTCCCGATAATTGCTATATCAGCAATTGAACACAAAAACATCGATGAACTATTATATCTAACCCTTGATGCACTTAAAAATGCACCTGAACTTATCGAAGAACAAGATGAGAATGATGAAGTATTATATCAATTCGAAGCTGACAGTGAAGATGAAGGATTTGATATTAATATTGAAGATGGTGTTTATGTTGTCACAGGTTCTAAGATTGAATTACTATTTGCAAGAACTGACTTTGCACGAGAAGATGGTATTAAACGTTTCGCGAGACAGTTGAGATCACTAGGTGTAGACGATGCACTCCGTGAAAAGGGTTGTAAAAATCATGATACTGTGCGTATTTTGAAATATGAGTTTGAGTTTATAGAGTAAGGGACCTTAATAATATAGCTCAGTAATAAGAGATGGTTGTTCTTTAAAATGACTGCCATCTTTTTTGTTGTTTTTATTTCTTTACATATCACCATAGAATCCTTTTATAATCAACTTTATCTATTGATTTAAATTCATGGACATAATTTAATGTTAAACTGATATCATCATTAAAATTATAACTGGATTGAGTATATGACAAAAATAAAAGCCTGTGAAATTATCAGGCCTCTATTTGTTTAAATGTAATGATTTAATTTTAAATTTATAACTTTGTCGCTCTTCTTTAAGATCAGCTTTTAACTGTTTTTGTTCTTTTTTAGTCGTCAGACTATTCGTACTCTTCAACTCGCTGTTTGCGGTTCTAAATTGCTGATCACGTCTCCTCATAGAAATCTTTTGATTATGCTTATAGTCATCGAGATATTGATTAATCATTTGATGTGACGCGCTAATCTTAGCTTTAATATGATTCAACTTTTGGTAATGCTGCTGAATCGTTTGTTTTTCTTGATCATTAAACTTAGCAAGAAGTGCTTGATTTTTTTTATCTAAGTGGTCATTTAAATTAACGATATCATCAACTCTTTTTTGATTTTGACTAGCAATAAATTTTAACATTTTTTCATGCTGATCACGGAGTGCTTTATTCTTATCTTCAGAATCTCGCATATACTGAGTCGCAATCTCATGTTGATTTTGGTTGATTGTTTGAATTTCTTCATCAATTTCTTTAGAGAGTTTTGTGATACTTTCTTCCTGTTGCTTAATAAGAATATTTAACTGTTTATTTTTTTCAATATAAGTAGTAGAAGCTATTAAGGACTGTACTTTGAAATTTTTTCTAGCAGATTGCAATGTATTTTGCATAAGCATTTGCTGTTTGTGTAAAAATATTTTAATCTGTTTGTCAAATAGATTTGAACTATCTCTTAGTAGTTGAAGAGACGTTTCTTCATGCTTTTTAATGTCTTGGATGATAAGCGCTTCTTTGTCTAAATGAGTTTCATAGTAATCTTTAATAAGTTTTAATTGTTTTTGCTGTTCTACCATAATATAATTAGAAAAGGTATTCGCTTTTTTCATAAAATTATTTTGTGCATCTCGCATTTGATTCTCTGTGATGTACATGTTTTGTTTAGTAAAACTATCTAATTTAGAAAAGGCTTCAATGAATATACTAAAGTTTGAATTGATTTGTTTGAATATCTTTTTAAAGTATAATTCATACTTAGCATAGATTTTAACATTTCTTTTAAGTTGACGATTAAACTTAAAGTCTTCAAACCGCATCAATCTCATCATTTTTTGTTTCCTAAATGATAATTGATTAATTGATCTATGGTACTTTGTAATCTGATCTTCAAAAATTTTAATCTTATATTCTACATTCTTAATGATATACTCATGTCGTTTAATTAAATGATCATTATCTTTAATCAAGTTTTTTGATTCAGGATCATTCTTATCATACCTATCGTTAATCTTAACAAGTTGACTTACGAAATTGTGTTGTTTTTCTAAGATTGCCTGTTCAGATAGTATTGTACTTTCCAGTGACTTGATCTCATCTTCAAAGTGTCTAATATCTATATCAAATTGATCAATATTATTTTGATAGAAAAATTGGAAAGTTTCATGTCTTAATGCATGTTTATAGTGTTTAACATCACTGGCTTGTTGTTCAAAATAAGTAAAAAGATTAGTCTTCATCTGATTAATGCTATCTGTAACCAATTCATTGATTTCATCAACATATAGTTTCAATAATCTAATCAGTGCTTTGAATACATCAGGATGTGCGGGTAAATGATAAACTTTATCAATGATATCATTGGTTGCAATCATTTTGTCATATGCGAAGATTAGACTCTCGACGAGTAGTCCAATATGATGTTGTTGTAGCTCAACATCAATCTCATAGCGTTTTATTTCTTTTAGAGCCTCATTTTGTTGGATACGCGACTTAGTCTTCAAGTCAGCTATTCGCATGAATGTAGAGCGTTTTTGATAGATCATAATCTCTTGACGTGTTGCAACAAATTTATGATCTTCCATATTGAGTTGCGCAACTTCTTCTTGATACTGCCAATCAATGTTTTGTTGTTCATATTTATAATCATAGTTTTCTGATTGACGTTCAAAAATACTTTGAGCAAGAATAGATCTAAGATTATAGTCTTTTTGGAACTCTTCACGTCGAATTTTCGCTTTCTCTAACTCTAATTGGACATTAGAGTTTAATACAAGCATTTCAGAATCCAGATCTTGTTTATTTTTTTGTTCCAAATAATTAATATCTTGATTTGCGATATCATAGGCGTGTTCAATATTAAGAAGTTCAATCTTAAACTCGTTAAGTGAGATTTGCTGATCGTTATTTAATAGATTTAGTTCGCGTTCTTGAACTAGATTTTGAAGTATAATCTGTGTTTCAAGTGGCAGTACATCCTGATTTAACGTATGTCCTAAGATATCCTTCTTAGACTCTTTTTGATTATTATTCAGTTTAATTTTTTGATTAGCAAACTCTATGTTATATTGATAATTTAACTCTAGTTTTTTTAAACTCTGGTGGTACTGATTTGTTAGAAGAAGCTTATTTAAGCGCCACTCATAACGTTTATTTATGAATCTGTTTTCTTCATTGGTCAGATTGTTTTGGAAATCACGTTTCATTTTAACGACATCACTCGTCGTTTGAATGATTAAACGATTTAAATCGCGATCCATCTGATTTGTTTTTTTCTTCATGTTGCTATTGATCTTAGATTTTGCTTTTTCATCAAGATCTTTCATCTCATTGCGGTGTGATCTGATTACTTCAAGTTTATCAGTTTCAAACTGTTCTCTATTATTAGTGAGTTTAGAGTTGAAAATACTGATAGCTTCACCAGATTCTTTGATCATGCGCTCACGTTTTTCTGCATATTTTTGACCTACGATTTCAAACGCTTGATCAGCAGCTTCTAAATCCTGTGCATACTTAATTTTTAAAGCATCCACTTTTTGTTGAAAATCAGCTTTAAGTTCTTCAATCGTTTTGTAGATTGGTTCATTTAATTTAATCAATGATTTATCAAGTTTTGTTACTGCTTGATGGTGTGATTTATTTAATTCACTGATCTTCTGATTGATCATTACATTAACATCGTTAAATGTTTTCTTGATATCAAGATATTTATCATTGTTTTGTTCTATGACTAATTTTTGAGAATTCTTATTATTCTCAATTGCATCTATTTTAACCTGATTGATTTGTTCAAATTGTTTTGTGAGTGCCTGTTTTTGACGTTCGTAGTTCTGAGCAAGACTTTCTTCGGCGAGTTTGTGCTCTCTCTCAATCTCATCAATCATATTTAAATTATCTTCTCGATTTTGTTTGTATAATTGTTGAATATCAAATAAATCTCTTTGCATTTTTTTAGAAGCATCGCTAATCTGTGACTCTATCGTAGCTCTCAATTTGATTCGATCGCTTTCAATTTGATCTGATACATGTTGATATTTCGCATTGATATCACGGTTTTTTTGAAGAAGTATACGATGCTGAAGTTTAATCTCTCTTGAGTTTTTTTCAATGACTGTATCATAGGCTTTTGTATATTGGTCATCCAATACTTGATATTCGGATTCAATAGTGTTTAAGCGTTCTAAAAAAAGCGATTTATATTGCTTTTCTAAATCACTTTGCATTTTGTTGAAAGGCTCGAATGACTTTAATTCTTTTGAAAACATTCTATAAATAGAATTATAGAGTTTATCATTAGAAACTATAGCCTTAAATTCAGTTTGGAAGTGTTTAATTTTGTCTTTATCCACGTGAACATCACATCCTAAATTTATTATATCATATTCGAATGTTATGATAGAAAAAAGTTCTAAAAAATGATATAATAATTCTAGATTTGCGAAAGTGGTGAAAAATCTATGTATGCTTATATAAAAGGCCTAGTTACAGCAATTAAACCAACACACATCGTTATTGAAAATCGTGATATTGGATATCAGATTTTATCACCATATCCATATCAGTACCATTTAAAAGAAATAGTGACTGTTTACACATATCATTATGTCAGAGAAGATGCTATTTTATTATATGGATTTGATTCTGTAGAAGCACTTGATTTATTTATAAAACTAATTAGTGTATCAGGCATTGGTCCTAAAAGTGCACTATCTATGTTGGCATCTAATCAAGTGGATGAAACAATACTTGCAATTGAAAACGCTGACGTTAAGTTTTTAACGAAGTTTCCGGGTATCGGATCAAAAAGTGCTCAGCAAATTATCCTTGATTTAAAAGGTAAGTTAGTCACAGAGGTTGACTCACTCATTCCATCATCAGAAAATGATGTGTCACAGGCGTTATCAGCCCTTGGCTATAGTAAGACTGAAATCAAAAAAGTGATGAAGAAGGTAGATCTTGACCTAAGTGTTGAAGAGATTATTAAAAAAGCATTACAACTATTAATTAAGTAGGGGTTTTTATGGATAGAGAGCGAATCGTCACAGCGATGTCAATTAAAGAAGATGAAGATCAAACATTGAGACCACAGATGCTTGATCAATACGTTGGTCAACCCGACATTAAAGAAATGCTTGATGTGTACATTAAAGCTGCCTTAAAACGTGAGGAAGCTTTGGATCACATCTTGCTCTATGGTCCTCCAGGACTTGGTAAGACTACATTAGCACAAATCGTTGCTAATGAATTAGGTGTAAACATTAAAGTGACAAGTGGACCTGCGATTGAACGAAGTGGTGATCTAGCTGCAGTCCTTAGTAGTCTAAACCCAGGAGATGTCTTATTCATTGATGAAATTCATCGTTTGCCTAGATTCGTTGAAGAAGTATTATACGGGGCAATGGAAGATTATGTTTTAGATATCGTGATTGGCAAAGATTCCAGCACAAGATCAATTAGGATTGATTTGCCACCTTTTACATTGATTGGTGCAACTACTCGTTTTGGGGATTTATCTGCGCCATTAAGAGATCGTTTTGGGGTTGTTTTTAGATTATCTTATTACAAGTTGCCAGAATTAAGGCAAATTGTTGAAAGAACATCTAATGTATATCAAAATGCAATTGAAACTAATGCGATTGACTCCCTTGCTAGAAGAAGTCGTGGTACACCAAGAATTGCCAATAGATTATTTAGAAGAGTTAGAGACTTTGCAGAAATCATTGGTGATGGCATCATTACGAATGAAATCACAAATCATGCCCTATCTAAATTAGGCATTGATCAAAACGGTTTAGATCATACCGATTACCGCTATTTAAGAGCAATCATTGAAAAGTTCAATGGTGGACCTGTTGGTATTGAAACCATTTCTGCCTCAATTGGTGAAGAGATAACAACTGTTGAAGATGTATATGAACCATATCTACTAATGGAAGGTTATATTAAGAGAACCCCTAGAGGTCGAGTTGCTACAGAAAAAACTTATAATGCATTAGGCATTAAATACTATAAAGGATTATTCGACAATGAAAGTAAGTGATTTTGATTTTAACTTACCAGAAGAATTGATTGCACAGCATCCTGCTGATAAACGCGATCATTCAAGACTAATGGTAGTTAATCGAGAAGATGGGAATATATCACATCATCATTTCTATGATATTTTAGATGAATTATCATCTAATGATGTCTTGATATTAAATAATACAAAAGTACTTCCGGCACGTATCATTGGATCTAAAGAAGACACAAAAGCCGTGATTGAGATACTTTTACTAAAGGAATTAGAAAAAGACACATGGGAAGCCTTAACCAAACCTGCCAAAAGAGTTAAAATTGGTACAGTCGTAGAGTTCAGTGACTTGTTACTTGCAAAGTGTATTGAAGTAAAAGATGAAGGTATTAGAGTATATAAATTATCATATAGTGGTATATTCATAGAAACATTAGAAAAACTAGGTACAATGCCACTACCTCCATACATTCATGAAAAATTAAAAGAACAAAATAGATATCAGACCGTTTATGCGAAAGATCCAGGTAGTTCAGCTGCACCAACAGCTGGTCTTCACTTTACATTAGATTTATTAGATCAAATTAAGGCTAAAGGTGTTGAGATCATTCCTGTTACCCTTAATGTTGGATTAGGTACGTTTAGACCAGTGCAGGTCGATGACATCAAGGATCATCACATGCATAAGGAAACTTATACCATTACGGAAGAAAGCGCAATGCGATTAAATTATGCGAAAAATTCAGGAAAACGCATGATCTGTGTTGGAACGACATCGCTTAGAACAGTAGAATCAAACTATAACGATGGTTTTCATTCAGGCACATTTGAAACTGGTATATTTATCTATCCAGGGTATAAGTTTAAAGTTTGTAATGCTTTAATCACGAATTTCCATTTACCAAAATCGACGTTGCTAATGCTCGTTAGTGCGCTTTCAACAACTGACCTTATGAAAAAAGCATACAGTGTAGCTGTTGAAATGAAATACCGATTTTTCTCATTTGGTGATTCCATGTTTATCAAGTAATTGAAATAACAAGAAAAAATATGTATAATCTAATTAGGTGAAATAATGAATTCAATTATATTTGTAATAGACACAACAACGATTATTGTAGCAATTTCAGTTGCTATCCTCATATTGATTGGTATTATAATATGGATTAGCGTTCGTTCAAAAAAGCAAAAAGTACCTGCTCTAGATCAAACGTTTAAAAATCAACTGGTTGAAGCACTGGGTGGTTTTGATAATATCGTCAATACTAACTTAGAACAACAAAGGCTACAAATAAAAGTAAATAATACTAAACTTATTCATGCTGAATTTTTCAAAAATGAAAAAATACCAGCTTTTATATCTGGTACTAAAATAACTGTTCTATTTAAAGAACACGCAAAAGAAATATTTCAATTTTTAGCGAGTAAAGGAGCTTAATTATGAAAAAATCTTTTTTAGTTACTTCTGAATATGGTATTCATGCTAGACCGGCGACAAGACTTGTCAATCTAGCGATGAGTTTTGAGGCAGAAGTTGAATTACATGCTATGGGAAAATCAGTAAACCTTAAATCTATCATGGGGCTAATGTCACTTGGTATTTATAAAGGAGAAGAAATTGTTATCCATGCTGAGGGTAATGATGCAGAGCAAGCCATTCAGGCATTAGGTGACTTTATTATTGCAGAAGGATTAGGTAGACTTGCATAGAGTGGTAGATTTTCTACCACTTTGTTATATAGTAAAACAATTATGAGACAGAAAAAATTAAAATTTGTAACAACTGAATTATTAGAGTCAAAGGGCGTTATTGTAGAACCAAAACATATTGATTTACCAAAAGATAGAAAGATTCATCTTGAAGTAGGTAGTGGTAAAGGACAATTTATCACAAGCCTTGCTCGTGATTTTAAAGATGAGTTTTTTATTGCTTTTGAACTTAATATGTCAGTCATTTATCGAATCGTAGAAAAACAAGAAGCCCTCAACTTAACAAATATCTTAATCATCTTAGGCGATGCTAAAGATTTAGAAACATATTTTGATCAAAATACAATTAACCAATTGTATCTAAATTTTTCTGATCCATGGCCTAAGAAAAAACACCACAAGAGAAGACTTACTGCTTCATCTTTTCTAGCATTATACAAAAGGGTTTTAAGACCCGAGGGTATCTTACAGTTTAGAACAGATGTTTTACCTTTTTTTGAAGATAGTGTAGAATATGTTCAAACTTTTTTTGATATATTTGATATTTCATTTGATTTTCCAGAAAGTCTTTATATGACAGAATATGAAGAAAAGAAGCGTAGCACGAGCAAGATCAATCAGTTAAAAGGACGTATAAAAAATGCTTAATCAAATATATATTGATCTATTTAACATCGAAGCCGCTTCAAGTTTTGAAGGCCGTGTAGCTAAATATATGGAAGTATGGATGAGTAAATTTCCTAATTATGAAATTAAAAGAGATAAACTGGGATCTATTTTCGCATTTAAAAAATCAAAAGTAGAAAATGCTCCTACAGTCATGGTCGGTGGTCATATGGATGAAATAGGACTACTGGTTACCGGTATTACCAAACTGGGGATGCTAAAACTACAAAGCATCGGTGGTATCAACGGCGAAGTACTCGTTTCACAAGTATTTAATGTATATACCAAAGTTGGTATCATTAAAGGTGTGATTGGTGCAGTACCACCACATTTAAAAACACAGCAATCAACACAGATATCAGATTTATTATTAGATATTGGTGCATCATCAAAGGAGGAAGCTAAGTCTTTTGGTGTTGAAATTGGTAACATGGTATTATTTAGTAATCCATTAGCATTTACTAAAAATCCAAAACGCATCATCTCTAAAGCAATAGATAATCGTTTTGGATGCGCATTAAGCTTAGAAGCAATTGAATATTTCTCAGATAAGGAACTACCTTATAATCTCGTTATTGGAGCTACAGTTCAAGAAGAAGTCGGATTACGTGGTGCTGAAACAGCTGTTAATAAATTTGCACCTGATGTATTCTTAGCACTCGATTCATCTCCTGTTAACGATCATGCCGCAAGTGATACAATGGGACGATTGGGCGGTGGATTCTTAGTCAGAATTCATGACCCTAGAAACGTTATGCATCAGGGTCTATTAAACTACATCACTAATCTTGCAAAAGAAAAACACATAAACTATCAGTATTTCACATCAAAAGGTGGAACGGATGCTGCTAAAGCGCTTGACTCACTAGATGGCGTATTAGCAACAACGATTGGTCTACCAGCTAGATATATTCACTCAACAGCAGGCATGTGCGATACCGATGATATCGATGCTGCCAGAAGCATGTTATTTGCTATTTTAGAAGATCTAGATAATGATAGAATAGAAGCTTTGAAAGGAGCGTAATATGCATTATATTACTTTAAACAATGGCGTTAAAATGCCCCAGTTAGGTATTGGCACATTTTTAGTGGAAAATGGGCAGATTGCCTATGATACAGTTAAATCGGCACTAGCGGTCGGTTATCGTCATATTGATACTGCTCAAATGTATCAAAATGAAGCCAGTGTTGGACAAGCGATTAAGGATTCAAATATCGAACGTCGTGAAATTTTCATTACAACTAAACAGGCTAGAACTGGTAATATTCAATACATGGAAAAACAACTTAAATCTTCACTTGAAGCACTTCAAACAGATTATATAGACCTATATTTAATTCACTGGCCAAACAGTGATAAAAAAGTTAATCAAGACACTTGGAAATTCTTTGAAAAAATATACAAAGAAGGTAAAGTTAGAGCAATCGGTATTTCTAATTTTCAAATTCATATGATTAACGATTTATTAGAAATTGCAGAAATTGTGCCTATGGTGAATCAAGTTGAATGTCATCCTGGTCTATCACAAAAACCTTTAAAAGTTTTTTTAGATAATCATAGTATTCGCATCGAATCCTATGGGCCTTTCATGAAAGGTGGCGTATTTAAAGATCACTATGCTGATGTTCTTAGTGCAATCGCAAATAAACATGATGCGTCAATTGCTCAAATTGTTATTGCTTGGGGCCTTCACCAAGGCATCATAATGATCCCTAAGAGTCAAACTCCATCTAGAATCAAGCAAAATTTCGATGCACAATTTATTAAATTATCAGACGAAGAGATTAATGCAATCAATGGACTTAATCGAGGAAATCGCGTGTACACTGATCCTGATAACAGTCCATGGGGATATTTTGTGAAATAAAAGAACTGTGGGTCTTTTTTTCTTGCAAAAAAAAACAAATATTGTATAATAAAATTGTACTTATGAGACCCTTATAGGGCTTAAAAAGGAGAAGAAAAATGAAGAAAAATGATATTCGAAGTCTAACGCTTACTGCAGTTTTTGCTGCAGTCGTTATGTTGATGTCGTTAATACCACAAATTGGATTTATCACTGTATTTCCTGGGGTTAGTGTAACTTTAGTCCATGTTCCGGTATTAATAGGCGTTTTTTTGTTACCTAAGAGATACAGTTGGTTCCTTGGGCTATTCTTTGGGTTAGGTTCCTTAATCGCATCCGCGATGTATGGTGCCACACCTTTTGATTATGCATTTATATATCCATGGATTTCTATTTTACCTAGAATAGTGTTTGCAGTTGCTGCAGCATATATCTATGATGGTTTCAAATGGTTATTTACTAAATTTAAAGATGCTCGTGTTGTATCATTTAGCATTATTGCTTTGATTACAATATTTGCATTTGTTTATGGTATCAAAGCAGTTACTGCTAATAGTTCAACTGATATCAGCAGTATCACACTGCCTTTATCACTAGTGCTCGCAACTATTTTTATTGGACTATATTTTAATTTCATCGTTAAGGATAGAGAAGAGTATAACATCTACCCATCTGCAATCATATTATCAACACTAGTTCATACTGTTTTAGTACTTGGTACAGTTGCACTTTTTAGACCAGGACTATTCTATGATACATTTGGTACAAGCCAATCAGTGGTTACAATTCTATATAGTATTGCAGCTGCAAATGGCTTAATAGAAGCCTTGGTAGCAACCATTATAGGTGTACCCATCATTATTGGTTTAAAGAACGTGGATAAAAAATACTAAGAAGGTGTCTTTATGATATTATTATTTGATGTTGGAAATACAAATATTAGTATAGGGGTATCAGATGGCTTTAAACTTATTGATACATATCGCTTAAATACGATTGTGACTAAAGCTGCTGACGAATACTATATACAATTAAAAAACTTGGTTGATTTATCAGAAATTAAGGAAGTTGCGATTGCATCAGTTGTCCCTCGAATTACTGAAAAATTAATTGAAATCAGTGAACACCACCTTGATATCACACCACTTGTCATTGGTCCTGGTGTTAAGACAGGCATTAATATTAAAACCGATCATCCAAGAGAGGTAGGGGCTGATTTAATCTGTGATGCAGCAGGTGTTATCAATAATGACAAACCTACATTAATTGTTGATTTAGGTACAGCTAGCAAATATATCTACGTCAAAAACAAGACAATTAAAGGTGTTATTATCACACCGGGTGTATCTGTATCAATTAAAGCGCTTGTTGGAAATACAGCATTGCTACCAGATATTGATATTATCGTTCCTAAAAAAGTTCTTGGAACAAATACGGTTCACTGTATGCAATCAGGTGTTACTTATGGTGTTGCTGCTCAGGTCGATGGTTTAATCGAGCGTATTGCTGAAGAGACTGGAGAAGACTTTTATGTCATCCTTACCGGTGGTCTTTCATCAACGATTGCACCACTTTGTAAACACAAACTTGAACGTGATCCAGACCTTGTACTAAAAGGGCTCTATGATATATTTACAAGAAACATTGTATAAATGATTGAAACCTGTGTTAAAACATGGGTTTTTTATATACAAAATATAGATTTTTGCCATATGCTTAAAATATTTGAGCAATTGAGTTATAATGGTTTTAGGTGATGAAATGAATTATATAAACAATTATGAATTCTGGAAATCTCAAAACTTAATTCCAGAACTTAAAGAAGAATTAAAACAATTAAATCAAAAAGAAATTGAAGATGCATTTTACCAAAACCTTAACTTTGGAACTGGCGGGCTCCGCGGTGTGATGGGTGTTGGAACAAATCGCATCAATATTTATGTTATTTCAAAAGTGACTTTAGGATTGGCGAACTATTTAAACGAAAAGGGACTGACAAGAGGTGTTGCAATCTCTTATGATAATAGAAAAGACTCAAAAGTTTTTGCTAAACATTCAGCAATGGTACTTGCTAAACAAGGTATAGCTTCATATCTATTCGAAGATTTAAGACCAACACCCATGTTAAGTTTTGCTGTACGTCATTTTAATTGTGATGCTGGTATAATGATTACTGCTTCACATAATCCAAAAGAATATAATGGCTACAAAGTTTATAATAAAACCGGTGCTCAAATAAATCTTGAAGAAGCAAATGAGTTAATCAATAAGATTAACGAGATTAAAAATCCTTTTGATATTGAAACATTAGATGATCATATTACATATATTGATTCATCTTTCGATCAAATATATTTAGATGAAGTAAGTAAAATTGAAGTCTACGCCGAAGAAAAACGCGTTAAAATCGTTTATTCTCCACTTCATGGTACTGGTGGTCCTATCATTCCTGACTTCCTAAAGAGTAAGGGTTATGATGTGAATCCATACCAGCCTCAAATGGTTGCTGATCCTAATTTTTCAGCAACTAAATCTTCAAATCCTGAAGAGAAAGCTGCTTATGAAGGTGCGATTTCTTACGCTAAAGAAATCGATGCTGACATCGTTATGCTAACAGATCCAGATGCTGATAGACTAGGTATCGCGGTTAAACACAACAACGAGTATGTCCTAGTTTCTGGCAACCAAACCGCATCCGTTGAACTCTATTATTTACTATCAGAAAAACAAAAGATGCATAAGCTTCCTGATCATGGCCACGTCTATACAACAAATGTGACAACTGACTTAATCAAAGTGATTGGTAAATCATTTGGTTTGAAAGTGATTACGACTTTAACAGGTTTTAAATTTATTGGTGAACAAGCATATATCTATGAAGGTAAAAATCCTTATGTCTTTGGATGTGAGGAATCATATGGTAGCTTAATCGCTGACTTTGTCAGAGATAAAGATGCTGTTCAAGCAATTTATATGCTTGCTGAAATATCAAATCATTTAAAACTTCAAAGTATGACAATACTTGACTATTTAGATGTCATCTATGATAGTTACGGAACCTATTTTGAATATACAAATCCAATGAAATTTGATGGGATTGAAGGTGCCGATAAAATTGAACGCATCATGTCACACTATCGCAAAAATCCACCAATGCTTCCAAATAAAGAACTTTTAGCATTTGATGATGTATTTTTAGGTGTTCATGTTGAAAATGGTGTTAAAACACCGCTATCACTCCCTAAATCAAATGTATTAAAATATTATTATAGTGATAATACTTGGGTTGTATTTAGACCTAGTGGCACAGAACCTAAGATCAAAGTTTATTTTGGTGTTAAATCTAGTTCAGTAGAAAAAGCGAAAGCATATGTTGAATTAGTCAATCAAATGATTGCTGATCAGATTGCTAAACTATGATTAAATTAGACTTTGCGCTATTGTTTATGCATGATAACCAAATTAAATTTAGCATATTTGCTGTCTTTGCATCTCTATTTGCCACTGGTTGTTTTATTATTTATACCAATATGTTTTTTATGACATTATCAATTGTGTTAACCATAATCTCAATCATATGGTATAGTTATCGTTACTCAACGATTAAGTATTTTGTTAGTCATGCCGTTGAAGTGAAAGCAACGATTATTCAAGTCTTTACCTCTAGTAGTCTTGCTAGAATAAATATTAAATTTAATTATGAAGAAGAAACATATACTTTTAGTCAGTCCACATATACAACTAGGCTAGTTCAACAATTTGCAAATGGCCAACCTGTTGTATGCTTAATCAATCCAAAACATCCTGATAAAGCAATGATTAAAAGTCTAATATGTAAGAATTAAAGGAGAAGTAATATGTATAATTTAAGAAGAGAACAATATTTGAAATATGTTGATCATGAATCCATCTCAATCCTTTTTTCTGGTGTTGCACCACAAAGATCACAAGATGCTTTTTATCCTTTTGCTGTTAATAATAATTTCTATTACTTGACAGGCATCAATCAAGAAAATGTCGCATTAGTCATGGTCAAAGGTATCGAGACTTGTGAAACGTTTATATTTATTGAACCAATTGATCCAATCAGAGCATTATGGGTTGGTGCAGGTCTATCATTTGAAGAAGCAAGTGATAAATCAGGCGTTGAGCTAAAGAATGTAAAAGATATCAATGAGTTAGATACATTTATTGCTAATATTTTATCAATATCAAGAAGAGCAGTATTTGGTGATTTACGAGTTGCCTATTTTGATTTAGATAGACTAACACCAAATCTACCTGATTCAGCTGGACAAGTCTATGCTAAGAAATTAGTTAACTTATATCCATTTTTACAAATTAAACCAAATCAATCATTCTTAGCAAGACTTCGTACGGTTAAAAATGATTTTGAGATTGAAAAGATCAAAACTGCTATTGGTATTACCAAAAAAGGTATCGAAGGTATCATGAGAAACATGAAACCTGGAGAAACTGAATATGGTATGGAGGCAGAGTTTAATTATGTATTAAACAAGAATAGGGCAATCCCTGGGTTTACTACCATTGCTGCATCTGGTAAGAATGCAACCATTCTTCACTACATCGATAATAAATGTAAGATTAACGATGGTGAATTAGTTTTATTTGATTTAGGTGCTGGTAGAGACTTATACAGCGCTGATATCACTAGAACAATTCCTGCTAATGGCAAGTTTACTGAGCGTCAAAAAGCAGTATATGAAGTGGTTTTAGCAGCTAATAAGAAAACTATTGAATGGTTGAAGCCTGGCATTACTTTAAAAGAATATAATGAATTTGGTAAAAAGATATTAATCGAAGGCGCTAAGAAGTTAGGATTAATAAAAACTGATGAAGAAATTGTGAGATATTATTATCATAGTTTGGGACACTACTTAGGATTAGATATTCACGATGTTGGAAGATATAGTGAACCAATCCCAGTCGGTGCGGTTATTACTATCGAACCAGGATTATATATTGCTGAGGAAGGTATTGGTATTCGTATCGAAGATGACTTATTAGTCACTGATGATGGATGTATCAACTTAAGTAAAGATATCATTAAAGAGATTAAAGATATCGAAGCATTTATGGCAAAATAAAAGATAAACACTTATGATCATGAGATTTTAAGTGTTTTTTTTATAAGCAATTTCATGAACATACGACTAATATAAACTGGAGGTAGAAATATGAAAAAAATAGTATTCTTTTGTTTATGTGTGTCGATTTTGTTTATCATCACACCAAGTGTCAAGGCAGACTCCAACTATCATTCGTTTGAAGAGATTGAAGTCAGCAGCGGGAAATTATTAGAAGATTATACGGATAGCGAATATAAAAAATATTATAAAAAAGTAGATAAACGAAAGTTTATGGGCTGGCGTACCAATATTGTCAATAATAATATTGATGTCAATTATATTACTGAAACAAAGTTTTCATATTATAACGATGGCTATACATCTATCGATTATCATTATGAGTTAGAGGAAAGTGCATCAAGTAAACTTGCATTATCTGCATCCGGTTCAATATCAATGAAATCATCGAGTACATCGACTAAGTTTAAGAATAACTTAGAAGGTGCGTTAAAATTATCTGCTGATTATACTAAAATCACAGATGAAAAATCAAAAGTTGAAATTGATTTCAAAGTTGATCCTGGTACACAAGTCGATCTCTATATTTACGGAGAAGGTAAAATAACAAATGGTGTCGCAGCGAGATATTTCTTTTGGATTAGATCGCAACGCGGTGGGTTTGAACTGTTTTTAGTAACCACTCAATATCAGCGATTAGAGAAAACTAAGATATGAAAAATATCATCATATACATGACGATGCTATGCATTGCATGTCTCATGGTATGGATAATCAAGATCAATGATGAGGTTAACCCTACCAAACTTTATACCGTAGATACATATTATTCCTATATTGTTGATACAAATGAAACTTTAGATGTAATCTTTTATATCAATCAAACACATCCGTTGTCTGATATTGATCAGTATTTGGATGTTGATATTGAAAATGAAACAAGATCAATGATGTTATCGATGCAGCCAAACAGTTTGAAAACTGTGGGTGAAGAAGTATATTTAGGTGAGGCATATAATAAATATATGCTCTCATTAGATCTACCATCAATTAATCAATCTTTTTATATTGATGAAGCCTATATTGATATAACGCTTGTAAATAATAACTCATTTATATTCTATATTGGAACAGTGAGTCTATTTACTAGTGAAAAAACAGTTGTCTCCTCACTTGATTGGACCAGCCTCTCAGCAAAGAAAGAACAAGGCATTCTCAAGAGTAGGTTAAGTGAGATTGATATTGAATATAATCGATTGGACAAAACCATTAGTCATATTGATTTAGGCGTTGATTTTAGCGTTAATTATGATTTGGATGACAATTTGCTCACGCTTATGATAAATGATGAAAATCAGTTATTTTACGCGTGTCCAGTGATTATAGTCTATGAGACAGGAGACATTCAGATCATTGATTATTTTTTATACATTAATGATCTGCAAATCTTGAAGGAATCAGGGATGATGTTAAATGGATACTTGCTTAGTTAAACTAAATGGCGTATATAAATATGATGTTAAGAAGTCTTATGATCTTGAAATTCATGAAGGAGATTGCATTTTGATAAGTGGAGAAAATGGTGCTGGAAAATCTACTCTGACTAGACTGATCATGGGATATGTTAATCCTGATCGCGGATTTATTGAAAAACGAAATATGAAGATCGGTTATTTACCCGAACATATTGAGTTTCCACTTTTTATGAAGGTGAGTAAGTACTTAGATATCTTATCTAGGATAAAAAAAGTAAACGCATATGAAGATATGATATACCATTTTAAAATTCCAATTTTTAAAAGTATGTATGAACTCTCAAATGGTAATAAACAAAAATTAGGTATCATATCAGCATGTTTAGGTGAACCAGATCTTATCATATTAGATGAGCCACTAACCGCACTTGATGAACCGGGTCGAGATGAGTTCTATGAGATGATAAAAAATCTTAAGGATAAAGGAAAAACTATGATGATTATCTCACATTATCCAAATGATTTGATATTTTTATGTAATAAACACATAAAGCTATGATATCTTTAATTTTCTCATATTGGATGACAAAACAAAAAATGGCTATTTACATTATTTCTATGGTTATCATTTCTGCTTTATCCATCTCGTTTATGCAAAGGGATGAATCGCCATATGCACAAATACTATATCGTGAGGATTATCAGTCTTACTATGAGCATATGACCCTTGAATATTTAAGTTTTATTTATCCGCTAATGATTGTTATGATGGCAATGCACCACGAATCAAAGCCACTTCAGATGCTATATGCATATTTTAGTAGAAGTCGTGTAACCATCTATAAAATGTTATCATATTTATGCTTTACGATATGGACTTCCGTTATTGCTACGGTCATTATTTATTGTCTACCCACTTGGCTAACAATATATTATAGACCAAATGTAGAATTCTTGATTTCTTTAATGATGCTCATGATTGAGAATCTGATTATTTTGTGTGCTGTTTTTATTATGATTAGTCAAAAACATCGGAGTTTTGCCATATTTATTTCAATATTTACAGTCATCTTCCATATGCTCGTTCAAGATAATTTTAATACCTATATATATTATATATATCCCATTTTTAATGAAAATGTGTTATTATATAAGTACTCAATTATATATCAATTACTATATTTGGGGTTATGTTTAGTTATATCTTATATGAAAATGACTAAAAAGGAAATTACTTAGATTTTATCCTTGACATTCATATTCAATATATGTATAATTTATACGTAGTGAAAAGAAGAGGTACCCTCTCGCCTGATGATCTCATTCATGGGCAAAACAGTCACAAACATTACGTTGACTTAAAGTGGGTACAATATGTACGCACTTTTTCTTTTCCTAAAAAACAATAAAGAGGTGAATAGTATTAAACAAAATCGAAACCAAAATGTTGATCTTGTAAATGAAGACATTCCAAACGTCAAATTATTATTTATAGATGATGAAGGAAACAAAATCGGTGTCATTTCACGTGCAGAAGCCATGAAGTATGCGGATGAAAAGGAATTAGACTTAGTAGTCGTTTCTCCTAATTCAAAACCAATGGTTGCTAAACTTATGGATTACTCTAAGTATCGTTATGAACAACAACGAAAACTACGTGAAATCAAGAAAAATCAAAAAATAGTTGAACTTAAAGAAATCAGATTGAGTCCAACGATTGATAAACACGACTTTGAAACAAAATTAAAACAAGCAACTAAGTTTTTAGAAAAAGGCAATAAAGTCAAATTGTCAATCAGATTTAGAGGTCGTATGATTACTCACAAAAATGTGGGCGGTGACGTTATACAACAATTTATCGAAGCATTAGGTGATACTGTCGTAGTTGAGGCAAGACCAAAAATGGAAGGCCGTTCAATGATTGCAGTAGTTGCACCTACAGAAAAGAAATAACAGAAAGAGGTAATAGCTATGCCAAAACAAAAGACACATAGTGGATTAAAGAAAAGAATCAAAGTTACTGGTTCAGGTAAATTAAAACGTGGGCAAGCCTACAAAGGTCATTTAGCTGCTCATAAAACAACAAAACAAAACAGACAATTAAGAGGCGAAACAAGTGTTCATCCATCAGATGAAAAGAGAATTAAATCACTTATTTCGAACATGAAGTAGGAGGAGTAGAAGATGCCAAGAGTTAAAGGTGGTACGACTACAAGAAAACGTCGTAAAAAAATATTAAAATTAGCCAAAGGTTACTTTGGATCAAAACATGCTTTATATAGAACTGCTAACGAACAAGTTATGCGTTCATTAGCTTATGCTTATCGTGATCGTAAGAAAAGAAAGAGCGAATTCAGAAAATTATGGATTTCAAGAATTAACGCTGCTGCTAAATTAAACGGAATGAAATATTCTAAATTAATTCACGGTTTATCATTAGCTCATGTTGAAGTAAATAGAAAAGTTTTAGCTGATTTAGCTGTAAATCAACCTGAAGACTTTGCAAATTATTGCAAAGTAGCACAAGATGCATTAGATGGTAATATCCCAGCAGTTACGCAAAACGAACTAAAAACTGCACCTAAAGCTGCAGCTAAAAAACCAACTGCTAAAAAAGTTGAAGTTAAAGATACAGTTCAACCAGAAATCGTTAAAGAAGCAATTATTGAAGAACCAACTTCAGTTGATTTATCTAAATTAACAGTTGCTGAATTAAAAGCTTTAGCTAAAGAAAAAGAGTTATCAGGATACAGTACACTTAAAAAAGCTGAATTAATCGAATTATTATCTAAATAATAATAATAATAATAAGAAGATGTTTCCAATGAAACATCTTCTTATTTAATCATTTTTAATATTTGTTCAATAAAGTATTTCTTGAAATCAGGATCTTTAAATGTGGCCATATGATTTCTTTCATCCTGTTTAGGTTGAATGATTTGAATAAACAGTGGCATAAAGAATGATGAGAAGATGATTAAATATTTAACCTGTAATAATTTCATATCATCGGTTTGAAGGTACTCACCCAAGCTCTTATAAACGATTTCAACAAATTCGGGATCTAAGAAGAATGATCGAACAAATTCATAGAGTTGTCCCTCCTTCATACCAGCTGATAGGAAGAAATATCTTAAAAGTCCTACATTTTCAATTGCGAAATTATAGATATAGCCAATGACATTTTCTAAGAATTTTTCAATATTCTTTTCTTCATTTTCATTAACCAGTCTTATGATTTTAACTTTTATTTCAGTTAAAACTTCAGTCAATACAATAAACATCAAATTATCTTTACTACCAAAATAGTAATTAACTGAAGCGATATTAACATAACATCTTTCGGATATGTCCTTAATTGTGACATGTCCTTTTTCTTCGATTAACTTTCTTGTCTCATCGATCATTAATCGTTTTATTTCTGGATCTTTTGCCACAATAGTCACCCCTTAAACTGCTTTTGAAACATTAATTAAAACACTATTTCATATCTTATTTATATCATAAAAGCAGTAAAATTAAAATAGATATTTAAAATCATTATTAAAATAAATATTTAAAATCTATTTTAAAGAGGTGATTTAATGAAAAAACATATTTCTGTAATGATTGTTTTTGGTATATTGTCAATCATCTCTATATTTTTAATTTTTCAAGTTAATACAAATTATGATTTAACAATATATCTTCCTGATGATTCAAAGACAAGCGAAGGATTGAATATATTAAAAGATGAGTTTGGTGAGCACACAGTCATAGAGGTCATGATTGATAACATGCAAGTTAATGATATCATGGAACTCAAGCAACAATTCTATAGCATTAATCATGTCGAAAATGTTTTATGGTTAGATGATTATGTGGATCTGACGACTGTTCCACTTGACTATATACCCAATGAAGTTTTGTCAAACTTTTATGTTGAGGGATATGCCTTGATTACTGTCGTATTGGATATTGATTCGTTTAGCACTGATATTGATGGTGTCGTATCGGATATCAAAACTGTTTTGGATGGAAATACATTTGCCCTTCGTGGTGATGGAATCATCGAAATGGAAAATCGTGAGATTGCTTCTCACGAAACAATCAAAATTTTAGCAATCATTGTTCCAATTGTTATCCTTTTATTGTTATTAACATCAAAATCATGGTTTGATCCAATGATAGCAATCATTTCATTAGGTGTTGCCGTTCTTTTAAATTTGGGTACGAATGCATTCCTTCCCAACATTTCATTTATCACAAAAACAATGGCACTAGCACTTCAATTAGCACTATCCATTGATTATACGCTATTCTATCTTCATCGATATCATGAAGAACGTTTAACTTTTGATAAACACCAATCAATGAGAAGAGCATATAAAAAGACATTACCAGCGATTACAGCTTCAGCACTCACAACGTTTTCGGGATTCCTCGCATTATTATTCATGAAGTATAAGATTGGTTACGATATAGGCATTGTGCTTTCTAAAGGTATTCTACTCAGCTATATCACGACTTTAGTACTAGTTCCTATCATAATACTATATTTTGATAAAATTCTTATTAACGGAAGACATAAGTCTATCGTCAAACCTCCATCCCATATACTTAAGACAGTCTTTAAGTTGCGTATACCAATCATAGTTTTATTTATTATCCTGATTGCTGGTGGTATATATTTTCAATCGAAAACAACATATACATACGGGACCAATCAATCGCTTGATGATACGAGTGAAGTCGCTATAGATAATGTGGAAATAGCCGAGGTATTTGGTGCATATCAACAAATGATTATATTGATTCCGAACAATCAGTTATCTAATGAGATTGCATTAGTTCAAGCACTCAGTTCAAATGAACATATCCTAGCAGTTGATACACTGATCACTCATGTCAGTCCAACCATTGATAGAAGTCTATTAGATCCTTTACCTGTTAAACAATATGTTGGAAATCAGTACACAAGAATCATATTGAAAACTGATATCTTAGAAGAAAATGATATGATGTATGAGTTTTCAGATAACATAAATAATCTTGTTCATCAAATATATGATGAGTATTACATTGTAGGACTCGCATCGACTGCTGCTGAAATAGAAAGTATTGTTACAGCGGATCATCTTAAAGTCATGTTGATATCAATGATTGCAATATTCGTGATACTAGCGTTTACTTTTAGAAATCCAATTATTCCAGTCTTTTTAATTTTACTAATTGAGTCAGCTATATGGATAAATGTCAGTATTTTGTATTTTGCAAATATCCATACTATTTATATTGGTTACCTAGTCGTCATGTCTATCCAATTAGGTGCCACCATAGATTATTCAGTCCTCCTTACATCAAGGTATCTAGAAAATCGGAAACGAAATAACAAATTTATGGCTTTAGAAACTTCTTATCAGAAATCACTAATTACTGTTATCATATCCGCAATCATTTTATCCGTTGCAGGTTTCTCTGAAGGTCTATTTTCAAACATTTCGACTATTCAAGACATTGGTTTTCTTCTCGGTAAAGGCACACTTATATCACTCATCTTTACGATGTTTTTCTTGCCGGTGATATTATTACTTTTGGACAAGTTAATCATTAAGACTACAATTAGAAGAGCATTGAAATGATGCTTTTCTTTTTTATTTCACACATTTCAATAAACCCATTTAATTAAATGCCATTTTTTTGTATAATAGATATAGAGAGGGCAAACTATGAAGAGAAGAATCATCATTTCGATTATTATAGCAGGAATAATCATTATCACCTCACCGTTTGCAATGGCGTTCTTGGGGATTGAAGGTCGTGGCATTTTTTTGATAACGGCAATAGTTCTACTAGTGTATGTAGGCATTTTTATCTTTGGTGGCCTTCCTGAACTTATTGTTTATGGTATATATGGTATCTTGACCACACTTGCATTATACATTGTAGGAACCAGTTACCAAGTACCAATTATTGTCGTTTCCACACTACTTTTCTTATTAAATCCCCTTTCTACATTTGAAGCTTGGCTGAGAAAAAGTATGGCGGATGAGAATACACAACCCATTCATATCAGTTTCAGAGGTAAACGTTGGCCATTCTTCGCATACCGTAAAGAAATGAAGAATTACTATCATCTACCACAATCAAGAAAACTTTTCTTAAATAAGAACTATAAACATTTACGCCAAGTATCAATGATTGGATTAATTGCTATTGGTATATACTTATTCATCCATGAAATAAACCATATTGCAAATACATTAGAAAACTTTAACTGGACTAACTTTTTAACATTCTATGTGATTGTCATCATATTCTTATTGGCATACTTTATCCATCTCAAAGGTTTTACGTCTACATTTAGAACATTTGCAATCAGTTTGATCCCACCGATTATCTATGTGATTATCATCACAGATTTTGATTTTTTAATCAAAGTATTTATTATTTCAGGTTTTGCTGTATTCTCACTTGTTATTGCAGGTATCGAACTCATTAGACTATATCAGCGTGTCATTTATGATGATCTATATTATTATGATGTTGATTTACAAAAAGAAGTCCATGCAAATGCATTGTTTGAACCACTTGTTTATAATGAAACATATACACTGTGTTCTGAATTAAAGATTAAAGTATCACAAAAAGAATTTGATGACCAATTTCATTCCATTCTTATATATGCAAATTTCTTTCATTTTATGATAGTGGCATATACTTATGGAAATGATGAAATCACACTATTTGCACATTTTTATTATAAGGATCAAAAACGATTAGATCATTTTAAAACCTATTTGGAAACTAAATTTCAAAGAACGGTAGAAGTTAACTCATTTAGTGATTTCAACAAAACATCTTATGAAGAACAATTCTTTCATAAAGATGCATATATAATAGCGAGAGCACAACATCTCGCAAGTCTTCTTAAGGATTTACATATAAAATCGAAAGTAATCATTTCACTCGTTGTATACTTTGACAACAAGAAACAGTATGAAGAATTTAATATGGTGCATCCATCGGTTATACTTGATGATATTACAATTGAAGATTATATATCAGCAAAAGTTGATTTGGTTTGTGTTAATAACAGTTATGTCATCGAGACTAAACTGCGCGATATTCTATTAAGTTTGATGATTTATAAAGGCAAATTTGTTAGACTAAATGTTTTCTATTGAGCGCGCTAATATCTTGACAAATTATATTAACAGTGTTAAATTGAAGGTAACCTAGGAAGCAGCCGTGGAACCCAAATCATCGGATAGGGAATTAAAACAATATGGGCGTTGAAAACCATCACTTGGTATCCCGAAATATTGAAAAGGTAGTTCCCACTTTTAAATAATCCGTTCTCACAGCTTTCTAGGGTTTTTTATATATAAACTTAGAAGAGGCAAAATTAATGACAGATACGACAAAAAAACTTTTAAAAGATATAAGTTTAGTACCAGGTGCATCTGGTCGAGAAAAGCAGGTAAGACAATACGTTGAATTACAAATTAAAGATGATGTAGACGAATTATTATATGATAAGATTGGATCTATCATTGGGCATAAAAAAGGTAATGGGCCAAAAGTAATGATTTCGGGCCATATGGACGAAGTAGGACTTCTCGTCACACAAATCACAAAAGAGGGATTTGTGAAGTTTACTGCACTTGGTGGTTGGTTCTCACAAGTGATGCTTGCACAGGTATGGGATATTCACACACCAAAAGGTGTGATTAAAGCCATTTCTGGATCTAAACCGCTCCATCTAATTCCTGCCGATAAGAAAAAAGAAACCATTAACATTGATGATATATATTTAGATGTTGGGGCCAGTTCTAAAGCAGAAGCTGAATCTTTTGGTATTCTACCAGGACAAATGATTACACCATCTGTTCAATTTATCGAACTTGCTAATCCTAAGTATTTAGTCAGTAAAGCTTGGGATAATAGAATTGGTAGTGCAGTGTTAATTGAAGTATTAAAACGACTTAAGAATACTGAGTTAAACGTTGATTTCTACGCATCGTTTACCGTTCAGGAAGAAGTCGGTGTAAGAGGTGCTAAAACGGCTAGTTATGTTGTGAATCCAGATGTTGCCATTGCTATTGATTCAGGCATTGGAAGCGACGTTCCCAATGGTGATCCTGAAGAACAAACTTTAGGTGCGGGCCCCCAAATTTTAGTCTATGATAAGGGATTATTACCACATCGTGGATTAAGATCATTTGTACTTGATATAGCAAATAACAACAAGATTTCATATCAACAGGGAGCAATCACAGTCGGTAGAACGGATGCAGCCATGATGCACCTATCTCAAGATGGTGCCCTAGGGTTATCAATCTGTATTCCAACAAGGTATCTTCACTCACATACCTCAATCATTCATACCGATGATTTTGAAAACTGTGTTGAACTTGTTTGTGAGTTCTTAAAATCATTTAATCAAGAAATTTTTAATAAAATAATTTATAACTAATAAGAAGCATTCACTATGAATGCTTTCTTTGTTATAATGGATATGGTGATTAGTTATGAGAATTATATCAGGCCTATATAAAGGCAGAAAAATAGAACGTGTTTGTAAAAAAACAACAAGAGAAACCGCAGACATGGTAAGAGAGGCAGTATTTCAAATGATTGAGATTCATCCAGACGATACCGTACTTGATTTATTTGCTGGATCTGGATCATATGCGCTTGAAGCAATTTCTCGTGGTGCAAAACATGCATATCTATCAGACCATGATAGAGATGCCGTTAAAACCATCCATAAAAATACTCAATCATTGGGGTGTGAAAAACAAGTGGATGTCTTACTTAGAGATGATAGAAAAATGCTTAAAAAAGTGAGCGATTTAGCATTTAATGTGATTTTTATCGATCCACCTTATGCATATGAATCCTATGATTGGCTCATTCATGCATTATCTGATATAACACTTAAAGGTGGTTATATCATTGTTGAAACCGAAAAAAAAACAGTACTTAAGGATCATTATAACGAGTTGCGTCTACTTAAAGAAAAAACTTACGGTATAAAAAAAATATCAATTTACACAAAATAGTCAATAAATGACTATTTTTTTATTTAAATGTAAATTTTTATTGAATACAAATAATTTTAGTATATAATTTTAATGTTAATGTAAATTTTTAATAGAAAAGAGGGATTTGTTATGAAAAATTACACAAGAGTTGATATTTTAAAATTGGCAAAAGAAAATGAAGTTAAATATGTAAGACTTCAATTTACAGATATGCTAGGTATGCTAAAAAATGTTGAAATACCTGTATCTAACTTAGAAAAAGCTTTAGCCAATGAAATTATGTTTGATGGTTCATCAATCCAGGGTTTTGTAAGAATTGATGAGGCAGATATGTATTTATACCCAGATTTATCTACATGGCTAATCCAGGAATGGGAAGTTATTCCAAATGGTAGGGTTGCACGTCTAATCTGCGATGTCTATACAACAGATCACGTACCATTTGAGGGTGATCCAAGATATATTTTAAAAAGAAATCTCAAAGAGATGAAAGCATTGGGGTTTGATAAATTTAATGTTGGTGTGGAACCTGAGTTTTTCTTATTTAAACTTGATGAAAACGGAAGACCAACAAATCAATTTTCCGATTTAGGCGGATATTTTGATTTATCACCAATCGATGGATCAGAAGATATAAGAAGAAACATCATTTTAGAATTAGAAAAGATGGGATTTAATATGGAAGTATCACACCATGAGGTTGCTTTTGGACAACATGAGGTAAACTTTACTTATGATAATGCGTTAGAAGCATGCGATAATATTCAAACTTTTAAGTTAGTTGTTAAAAACGTTGCAAGACGTCATGGATATCATGCAACATTCATGCCTAAACCAGTTGAAGGTATCAACGGTTCAGGCATGCACACAAACTGTTCTTTATCAGATAAGGATGGCAATAATGTTTTCTACGATCCTGATGATGAAAAGCAATTATCATCAGTTGCTAGAAAGTTTATTGCTGGTGTTATGAAACATGCGAGAGAATTTGGTTTAGTCGCTAATCCTACTGTAAACTCATACAAACGTTTGATACCGGGATTTGAGGCACCTTGTTATATCTCATGGAGTGATGCAAATCGTTCAACAATGATTAGAATTCCCGCAGCGCGTGGTAAAGCAACACGTATTGAAGTAAGATCTGTTGATTCGTCATCCAATCCATATCTAGCAATCAGTGGAATTCTTGCATCAGGTTTAGATGGTATTAGATCAGACCTAAAAGAAGTAGATTCAATTAAGAAAAACTTATTTAGAATGTCTACAGTTGAGTTAAAACGTCATGGTATTACGAATCTTCCTGAAAACTTAAAAGAAGCAATCGAAGTGTTCAGTAATTCAGCACTTATGAAGGAAGCAATTGGACCGATATTATACGATAAACTCATTGAAGCTAAAACAGCTGAGTGGAACGAATATAAAACCAAAGTAACTGCTTATGAGATTGAAAAGTATTTAGCAGTTTTATGAGATTTTAATCAAATTAGTTTGCGTTAAAATTGAGTCATCACATATTGAAGAGATTATAAATGAGAAAATGACTTATATCAATTACTTATTTACTATCTAGACAATATCTTTTATGCCTTTAGAAATTATAACTACTACAACAATAAATTAAGTCAATTTTCATCATAATCGCAATTATTATTCTCATCTCTTTTATATTTTTAGCAGTAGTTTGTATTAGATTACGATTCTTCAATTAAAAGAATAAGTAAAAAAAAGAGATAGTTTAGATCAAACCATCTCTTTTGCTTATATAGTTATTTTTTAATTTCTATATACTCATTTTTCTCAATCCTAAATCTAAGCCTAACATTCTCATATTTAGAAACGTCTGAAATCCACTTTTTAAATAATATTTTACTACCATCAAAACCATCCTCTTTAATTGATATTTCCTGAGAAGTAGCAATCCAATATAAGTGATATTTTTCAATCACTTTGATACCATCAAAGACTTTTATAGAACCAATCTCATCAATGATGAATGCATTATCTAAGTAGACATCTTGAATCGTTAATGGTCGATAGCTTTGCAAAAGATCATAAACATAGCACTGTTCTTTTTGTTTACCAACATAAACAACAATTTTCTCCTTTTCAATAGAACATGACATGAACATTTGATAGATACTAAAGATAAAAACTAAACTTGATAGTATTACGGTAAGAATAAATATGATTTGATTCATCGTTGTGAGATCAAGCATATAAATAACTACTGCCATAACCAGTACTGAAAAAGATAGAATACTGCCAGAAATCGACAATTGTTTAACATACTTTTTAGGATATATGGTGCTATATATTTTTTTAAGTTTCAGTTGCTTATTCTTAGCAAAACTAATTCTAGTTCGATAAGCTCTTGTGAGATATAAAAATAACACACCTGCTAATAGAATTGGCAACGTATCATTAATGAAATAGTAAATGATAGAAACCGTTTGCTCACCTGATTTGATGCTACTAAAAAGTCCTAAGAAAGACATAATCAGCAATACTGTTAGAACAACAATTGAGATTTGACGCTTCCTTCCAAATATTTGAAAAACGAAATAAGCAAGCATTGTATAGGATAAGAAATGTAAGACAAACAGCATGAAATCCATAAGTGTGAAACCTTCTTTCAAATATTATGTGACATACACTTTTTTCTTGTGTTTTTCTAGCTATTCAAGTAGAATAGAAGTGACAGGAGTGTGAAGAGTATGCCAGGGCTACCAATATGGGGTTTTATATTAATCGTAGTAGGAGTATTACTTGTAGGTGCAGTCGCAGGATTTTTCGGTGCAAGAGCATGGTTCCAAAGATATTTAAAGAAAAATCCACCAGTGAACGAACAAATGATTAGAGAAATGATGCGTCAAATGGGTCGTACACCTTCAGAAAAACAAGTAAGACAAATTTTAAGTTCTATGAATCAATATAAATAAGACATTTTGATAAATGTCTTTTTTTTACATTTTATTTTCAGTACCACTCTTTAATCTTTGATAATTCGTTTTATGTTTTAAAACAATTGTTAAACCAAAGAGAATAAAAATACCAAGCTCAAAAACTTTGCTGATTTGGGTGATATCACCAAATGTGGCAACTGGAATGAAGATTCTTGAAATAAATCCAAGCATCGTTACAGCAACTGCAACAGTCGAACCAAGTGACACATATCTTGATTTTATAAATGTAATCAAGAAACCCGACAAAGTAAGGATTGCGATAATCGGTTCAATCGCAAATATAACACCAAGTGATGTAGCAACTGCTTTCCCGCCTTTGAAATTGTTGAATACTGAGAACACATGACCTAAAACTGCAAAAAATCCATATAAAACAATAAAATTAAAAGAATCATTTAACATATATAAATTAGTGGCGTGATTGAGTCTTAAAATCAAGATGACAATAGCGCCTTTAAAAGTATCAAAAACAAATGCCCAAATACCATATTTAAATCCAAGAACACGAATAGCGTTGGTTGATCCTGTATTATGTGAACCATGCTCTCTAATATCAATTTTTTTAAAAATCTTTCCAATATAAAGCCCACTTTGAATTGATCCTATTAAATAAGATGCAATAAATAGTAAGACAATAAATACGTAATTCATAATTTCACCTCATTACGTCCTATTATAACATTGTTTCAATAAAAAAACATCACATATAAAACATAATCAAAGATTGTAGATGAGTATGTTTTTTGGTATAATATATACATAAATATAAGTTGGTGATCACGTGAATAATACAATAAAAAACTATGATGAAAAATCCATTCAAATTCTTGAAGGATTAGAGGCAGTACGAAAACGTCCAGGGATGTATATCGGTTCTACCGATCATCGCGGATTGCACCATTTGGTTTGGGAAATCGTTGATAATGCAATTGATGAAGCATTAGGCGGTTACGCAAATGAGATTACGGTTACTATCAAACCTGATAACAGTGTTGAAGTAAGCGATAATGGTCGAGGCATGCCTTATAAAAAACACGCTTCTGGTAAATCAACTACAGAAGTGATTTTTACCGTTTTACATGCTGGAGGTAAATTCTCTGATGCAAGCGGATATAAAGTTTCAGGGGGATTACATGGAGTTGGATCAAGTGTTGTTAATGCACTTTCACAGTTT
Source organism: Acholeplasmataceae bacterium (assembly GCA_965140505.1). Lineage (GTDB taxonomy): Bacteria > Bacillota_I > Bacilli_A > Acholeplasmatales > Acholeplasmataceae > WOFB19. The sequence continues at coordinate 368,348 of OZ223250.1, read as the reverse complement.
CTAGAGGTTACCGTATATCGAGATAACGGTATTTGGCAACAAAGATTCTCTGATGGTGGTAAAAAGATTGGACCATTAAAAAAGATTGGTGAAACAAAGAAGACTGGTACAACAGTCTTATTCAAACCAGATCCTAAAATATTTTCAACAACACTTTTTTCTTATGACATGATTATGGAAAGACTTAGAGAATCAGCATTTTTAATCAAGGGATTAAAGATGAATTTAAGTGATTTACGACATAAGAAAAAAGAAGTTTTTCAATATGATGAGGGGATTAAAGCATACATTGATTTGCTCAATGAGAATAAAAAGAATCTTAATGATGTCATTCTAATTGAGCAAACCTTTCCTTTGGAACACAATAAAAAGAAGAGTATTGAAGTAGATGCTGCATTCCAATTCAGCGGTTCATATTCTGAAAACATCATTTCTTTTGTAAATAATGTTCGTACAAAAGATGGTGGCACTCATGAAACTGGATTTAAATCTGCTTTGACACGAGCTATTAATGATTATGCAAGAAAGTATAATGTGATTAACAAGCGTGACTCAAATTTAGATGGCTCAGATATCCGTGAGGGGTTAACTGCAATTATCTCTTTAAGGATTCCTGAAGAAGTATTGGAATTTGAAGGGCAAACTAAGGGTAAATTAGGTACACCTGAAGCTAGAAATGCTACGGATAATGTTATCTATGAAAACATGACTACTTATCTAGAAGAAAATAAAAAAGTCGCTGAAACGCTAATCACTCGTGCTCAAAATGCTCAAAAAGCTAGGGAAGCAGCAAGAAAAGCAAGAGATGAAGCACGTAACGGTAAGAAACGCGATAAGAAAGAGATATCTCTATCTGGTAAATTATCACCTGCTCAAGGTAAAGATAAAACCATTAATGAATTATTCTTAGTCGAAGGGGATTCAGCCGGAGGATCTGCTAAACAAGGAAGAAATAGAAAATTCCAAGCAATCCTACCACTTCGTGGTAAGGTTATTAATACTGAAAAAGCAAGTCTTGAACAAATTCTAAAAAATGAAGAAATTGCAACCATGATCTACACGATTGGTGCGGATTTTGGTCATGAATTCAACATTAAGAAATGTAATTATAACAAAGTAATCATTATGACCGATGCGGATACTGATGGTGCACATATTCAAGTATTGTTATTAACATTCTTCTTTAGATATATGCGTCCACTTATTGAAGATGGAAGACTATATATTGCACAACCTCCACTTTATAAAATTAATCTTAAGAAGGGCCGTAAAAATGAGTCCTATTATGCGTGGAGTGATGATGAACTGCGTTCATACATGGATGGTAATCCTTATACAATTCAAAGATATAAAGGTCTTGGTGAAATGAATGCATCACAACTATGGGAAACAACAATGGATCCACATCAGCGTTCTTTAATCCAAGTGAAAATCGACGACTTTAGTGCATCTGATAAGCGTATATCAACGCTTATGGGAGATAAGGTTGAACCAAGAAGAGAATGGATTGAAGAAAATGTTGATTTTGAAATGATTGATGATTTTGATTTAGAAAGAGGTGTTGAATAATGTCTGTTTCTAAAAAGATTGAAAAATTTGTCGAAAAAGTCATAGCCACTCCACTTGAAGATATTGTTTCTGAGAGATTTGGTAATTATTCTAAATATATCATTCAAGAAAGGGCATTGCCAGATGCAAGAGATGGGTTAAAGCCTGTTCAACGTCGTATTTTATATGCGATGCAACAATTGGGTATGTTTCATAATAAACCACATAAAAAATCAGCTAGAATTGCTGGTGAAGTTATGGGTAAATATCACCCTCACGGTGATTCAAGCATCTATGAAGCAATGGTTCGTTTATCACAAGATTTTAAAATGCGCAAAATATTAATTGATATGCATGGTAATAATGGTTCAATCGATGGTGACTCTGCTGCTGCAATGCGTTATACAGAAGCAAGATTATCACTACCTGCTGAGTTGATGTTAAGAGACATTGATAAGAGAACTGTTCCATTTATTCCTAACTTCGATGATGAAGAGTTAGAACCAACTGTCCTACCAGCTAAATTTCCTAACCTATTGGTTAATGGGGCTATGGGTATTAGTGCTGGTTACGCAACTAGAATTCCACCGCATAACTTAGTTGAAGTAGTAGATGCGACAATCGCATATCTTGACAACGAAAAGATTACTGTTGATGAAATCTTAAATATCATCCATGGACCAGACTTTCCAACAGGAGGTATAGTACAAGGTAAAGATGGTATTAGAGATGCGCTCACAACAGGTGCTGGCAAAATGATTATTAGAGCAAAAGCTGAGTATGAAGAAATTACTAAAAATCAACAAAGAATTGTCATTACAGAAATTCCTTATGAAGTCAATAAGGCTGAATGTGTTAAAGCAATGGATATGCTTCGCATTGATAAACACATCGATGACATCATTGAAATCAGAGATGAAAGTGATCAAGAAGGTCTTCGTATAGCGATTGACCTTAAAAAAGGAGCTGATCCTCAACTGATGCTGAACCTACTTTATAAATCGACAGATTTACAGGTAAGTTATAGTTATAATATGGTCGCTATCATGCATCATCGACCAGTATTAGTTGGTGCACTTCCTATCATTAAGGCTTATGTTGATCACCAAAAAGATGTGATTACAAATCGCTCTAATTATGAGCTTGAAAAAGCAACTAAACGTCAACACATTGTTGAAGGTTTAATTAAGATGGTTTCAGTTGTTACTGAGATTATTGCAATCATCCGTAAGTCGAGTAATAAAAAAGATGCTAAAGAAAATATTATAACTGCATTTGGATTTACTGATTTACAAGCTGAAGCAATCGTTACTTTACAATTATATAGACTATCTAATACCGATATTTTAGCACTTCAAAATGAAAGTGAAGAACTCAGTTCTAAAATTGATGAGCTAAATAAGATTCTAAGCAGTGAATCCGTATTAAAGAAAGTCATTAAAAAAGAACTAAGGGAAGTATCAAATCTCATTGGTGATACTAGAAGAACTGTCATAGAAGATGAGATTGAAACAATCAAGATTGATGAAAAAGACTTGATATCTGAAGAAATGGTTTACGTGGGTGTTTCTAAAGGTGGTTACGTCAAACGTGCCAGCGCTAGAAGTTATCAGGCAACAAGCGAAGCTGGTATGAAACAAGATGATGTGCTAATCTATGAAAAAGAGACAAGTACACTCGATACATTATTGATGTTTACCAATAAAGGTAACTATATCTATTTACCTGTATATAAGATTGATGATCAAAAATGGAAAGATCTTGGTGTCTATATTGGAAATATCACACCGGTTGATTCAGATGAAAAAATTATTGATGTTTTTAGTATCTCATCATTTGAGGTCGATAAATACTTCTTACTGGCAACAAAAAGTGGTATGATGAAACAATCATCTCTTAAAGATTTTCAAGTTTCAAGATTTAATAAGACAATTCGCGCGATGAAAGTTCAAAAAGGCGATGAATTGATATCAGTTGATCTAAGTGAGAAAGAAAATATCATTGCACTGTCTAAGCATGGGTACCTATTGCGTATGCGCCAAGATGATCTACCATCTTATGGCTTACAAGCCGGAGGTGTCAAAGGAATGAGTATTGCTGAAACTGATAGTCTTGTTGCTGCTAGATATGCATATGCGAGCGATGAGCTTGTCATTTTATCATCACGAGGTCATGTGATAATAGATGTAGTTGCTGAACTTCCTCTATACAATAGAAACAGAAGAGGTATCCTAATCATTGACCACTTAAAGACTAACCCTCATTATGGCGTAGATTTATCACGTTTATCACGTGCTCAAATCAAAGAGGATGTAAAAGTATTATTCGTAAGTAAGAATGATTCATTAGTAACAACTGCGAGTGATCTTAAAGGAAGCTACAATAAGTTTGGTAAAAAAATGATTGACATCTCTAAAGTAGGAGAAGCTGAACGCATATTTATAGAAGAGGCAGAAAATGATAAACCTGCACCAGCTAAACCTCAAAAAAGAAATTCTCAATCAAAGGAAGTACAAGATATATTAAAAGCTGTAAAAGAAGAGGCAATTGAAACAAAAGATCATAAGAAAATCCATATTTCAAGATTTGATTTATTTGAGGATGAAGAATAATAGATTAATTAAATGGGAGTAATATATGAAATTAACAATTAATGAAAGAAATTTTACATTTGATAAACCGATGACTTTAGAAGACATCGCCAAATCACTAGAACTAAAAGACGTGTTAGCTGCTACAGTTAATGGACGTTTAAGGGAATTATCATATTGTGTTGGTAATGATTCAACAATCATCTATTTAGATGTTACTGAACCTGATGCAATAAAAATTTATGAATCAACATTAAGATATGTTACAGCAATGGCTGTCCATAACTTATTTCCAACGGTTAAATTAAAATTTAGTTATAGTATTTCAAGAGCGATTCTAGCTACTTTTGAAAACTTTAAACACTTATTGTCACCTTCAATTGTAACAAAAATTAAAAACGAAGTAGAACGTATCGTCGCTGAGGATTACAAAATTGAACGTCATAAAATGGATTTAGACAAAGCTATCGCTTTATACGATTCATTTGATATGCAAGACAAAGTAGACATTTTAAAGTATCGAGATGAAAAAGACGTTAATTACTATGCATGTAACGATTATATTAACTATATGTTTGGATACATGTTGCCTTCAACAGGATATTTAAAGGAATTTAGTATGTTCTTATACTATCCAGGATTTATCATTCAGTATCCAAGAGCAGAATTAGATGGACATATTCCTAAGTTCATCGATGAGCCTAATTTTGGTAAAGCTTTAAAGGATGTTGCTAAATGGGGGAATATTATTAATGGCAATACGATTGCTAAGATTAATCAGTATGCATCAGACCACAAAACAGCAAGAGATTTTGTTTACATGTGTGAATCAAAACACTCTCACATGTTACATGAACTAGGTGATGCCATTGAATTTAATATTGACAGTATAAAATTAATTGGTATTGCAGGCCCTTCATCAAGTGGTAAGACAACTTTTTCAAATAGACTAAGAATTGAACTTATGTCGCGAGGCATTCATCCAGTCATGATTTCCATAGATGATTATTACTTAGGTAAAACTCAGGCCCCTAAAGATGAATTTGGTAATCCTGATTTAGAACATGTTGAAGCTCTAGATTTAGAGTTATTTAATCACGACATGTTAAAACTTATTCAAGGTGAAGAAGTAACACTTCCACATTTTAATTTTCAAACTGGGTTAAGAGAAGAAGGCAGGAAAGTTAGTTTAGGCGATGACACCCCAATCATTATCGAAGGTATTCATGCATTAAATGAACGCTTAACTTACAGTATTCCAAAACACCAAAAATACAAAATTTATATTTCACCACAAACACAACTACACATTGATGATCACAATCCAATCAGTATAACTGAACTTAGAATGTTAAGACGCATTGTTAGAGATCAAAAATATCGTAATACTGATGCAACCATGACAATGGATATGTGGGCCAATGTTAGAAAAGGTGAGTTTAAGTGGATATATCCATTCCAAAACGAGGCAGATTATGTATTTAACTCAGAACTTACATATGAATTAGCTGTACTCAAAAAACATGCTGTATCTCAATTACAAGGTATCCATAGGGATAGTCGTCACTTCATTACAGCAAACAGACTATTAAAATTCTTAAAATATATCGTAGACATTGATGATAATCTAGTTCCTAACCACTCATTGTTACGAGAATTTATCGGAGATAGTTGTTTCAGATAGGAGAATCATGAACGCACTAAAAAATATAGATCGTATTCAAATGACTAACGAAGTGATTATGTTATTATTATCACTTTATGAAAATAAAGGTAAATCATTTTATTATGATGATCTTTTTAGTCGCGATCAAACTGTATTTTATAGAAAGACACAGGAGACTGATCTATATTATTTAGGTAAATGGTTAGATCTTCAGATGACGGATGCTAGACTTAAGTTATTTGCTAAAAAGAAAATGTCAGCAAGAACTAAAGATGAGCATTTGTTAAATAATCTTAAAACAGCTTATATTCAATTAAAGAAGAATCCTACAGAATTTGAATTGCTTTTTAATGAAGTGGGCAGCTTAATTAAACTTTTGTCTAATCAGTATGAGCCAATCGTTTTTAACACTTACGAAGCGATGGATGACGGACTTCTTAAAATAAAGAAGCATAACAAACGCGAAGATCTAGAAAAACTATTTAATCTATATACAAGAACGCTTAAAACCAACAAATCCGAGTTAACACAACTTATGATTAATCTCTATGTTGATTTAATCAATAGTGGTATCGTTAATAAACACAACGAACTTGTATCAATGATTATTTTATATGCATTACTCATTAAGGATTTCTCAGTATTTAAGTATGTTAGTTTCTTTAAATACTTTTATAAAATTCATGAGGCATGGCAACAAGGTACAGTTACCGCAAGTTATTATTGGCAACAAGGGTTTGCTCAAACCGATATGATTCATCGCCTTTTAGTGGGCATATTGATTGATAGTTACAAAGAAGTTGATCACTTTGCTCATGAATATGATTTTGAACGTGGATTAAATAAATCTGATAATTTAGAAAACAGTATTCTAAAAATGCCGGATATTTTCACAAAAAATGATTTGAGAAAACGTCATCCAAATGTTAGTGATGCAACAATTGATCGTACCTTAAAACGTTTGAAAGATGAAGATAAGATTCGTCCTTTAGGAAAAGGTAGAAGTTCTAAATGGCAACGTATTGTTTTAGGAAATCACAAACTTTCAACTGCACAACTATCGCTATTTGATGATGAAGATTAAAAAGGCTAATATGCCTTTTTTATTTAGAAAATGCGTATTTTTAACTAAAAAAGTGATATTATGTTAAGATATATTAATACGAGGTGGTATAGATGAACCAAATACTATTAAAAAAATTAAGAACTGAAACTGGTGCAAGTTTTCTATTATGTAAACAAGCTCTTGAACATACTAATAATCAATATGATGAAGCATTAAAATATATAGAAACGCATCAAGTTAAAGAAAAAGGAAACGATAGAGTCGCTTCCAAAGGTGTTGTTGTTGTGACTAGCAAAGACAATGAAGCAATCTTTTTTGAAGTGAATGCTGAAACTGACTTTATTACTAAAAACGAATATTTTAAAACACTTATTGATACAATTAAATACCCCTTATTAAAATCTAATGCAACAAATCCAAAGGCAGCATTGGATGTGATTTTAGATGATCAAAGAACAGTTAAACAACTACTTGATTATACAGCTGCAATAACAAAAGAAAACATCTCATTACGAAGATTTTATCGTGTTCGAAAAGCAAATAAGCAATCATTTGGAACATATACACATAATCAGGGAAGAATAACTTCTTTGGTTGTTATCAATGAAAGTAATCAAGCCGTTGCTAATCAACTAGCCCTTCAAGTAGTTGCTAATCAAGCACAATACCTATCATATGAATCAATCGATCAAGATACAATCAATTATGAGAAATTCATGTATGAAAAAATCAACGGTTCACTTGATGAAGAAACATTTGTTAGACAAATGAAATCAATATCCTTACTTGATCAACCATTCTATCTTATACCAGATCAAAACGTTCAGTTATATTTGAAAAATCAGGGTATTCACGTTATTGATTTTTACAGGTTCGAACTTGGTCAGGGTATTGATAATAAACTTAACTGTAGACTAGATATTCCGTGCGATGGATCAGAGATTACGGTTATGCCGGTATATTAATAAAAGGCTCTATGCACAATGCATAAAGCCTCTATTTTTATCCTTTATTTGTTATTAATAAACATACCATCCTTAATAATCTTCATCGCTTGATCTACAATAAAATCCAAGTTTGACTCTGTTAGCGTATCTCTAAACATGACTTGAATACCAACAAAATTAGAGATACCCATTAAAACATAGCTCATTGTTTCTAGATCAATATCCTCTCTGACCTCACCTGTTTCGACTGAGAGTTTCAACTGTCTAACGTAATGCTCGCTAAATGTTTGATAATATTCTTTAAATAGGTTTTGATCTACAAACATAGATTCCCAAATAATACGATATGCTAATGGATCGTCCCATGCAAATTTTAGGAACGCCTTTAATCCGAGTCGCTCTTTTTCATAACGTGTTGTCGCATCTTTAATCGCATCACTAATATTTTTTCTAATGCTTTTACGATACTTGTCTAATATATATGAATACAGTGCAAACTTATCATCAAAATACAAATAAAAAGTTCCTGTTGCAATATTAGATTTTTCAATAATTTCATTAATAGATGTAGCTAAATATCCCTTTTTAGAAAAAAGCTTTTTAGCTGCTTCAATGATTTGATCAAATGTTTTTTGACCATCTTTTCGTTTTGGTAAACGATAACTTACTTCACTCATATAATCACCTATATTAAGTGTAACGCAATTATTCATAAAAAACAATAAAAAAATAATTACCTATTGACAATCATCTCAAATGAGGCTATTATTAAACTAAAGTGAACGTTTATTCATGTTACAAAAATTAAATCAGAAAGAAGGATGCAAGATGATTGGCAAAACTATTGATGAACTCAAAGTCGGTGACACAGCCTTTTTCCAAAAGACTATCACTGATGCAGACGTAAAACTATTTGCCGGTGTATCAGGAGACTTAAACCCTATACACATAAACGATGCCTATGCTAAAGATTCTATCTTCAAGCAACGAGTAGCACATGGCGGATTAATTAATGCTTTATTCTCAACGGTACTTGGCACTCAATTACCAGGGTATGGTACGATTTACATGCGACAAGATTCAAAATTTATTAAACCTGTATTTCTAGGTGATACAGTTAAAGCTGTCGTAACAGTCAAAGAAATTATAGGAGAAAAACACCGCGTAATCCTAGATACAACTGCTTATAATCAAAATGATGAAGCAGTTGTTATTGGTACAGCAACGGTGATGCCACCACGATGAAACACGAACTTTTACATCAAATGGTGGAACACTTTAGCCTAGAGGTTGTTAAACCACTCGCTAGAGAAATCGATGAAGAAGAAAGATTTCCTATAGAGACCGTAGAAAAAATGGGAAGAAATGGATTACTTGGTATTCCATTTCCTGTTGAATATAACGGTGTTGGTGCCGATACTAAGGCATATATTGATACTGTAAAGACATTATCTAAGTATTGTGCTACCACTGGTGTTATTGTCTCCGCACATACTTCATTATGTGCTTGGCCAATTTATAAATTTGGTAACGACTATCAGAAAGATAAATATTTAAGAAAGTTAACTACAGGTGAGTTTTTGGGAGCATTTGGGTTAACAGAACCAGCTGCTGGTACGGATGCTGCAGGTCAACAAACACGAGCTATTGACTTTGGCGATTACTATGAAATAACTGGTAATAAAATATTTATTACTAATGCTGGATATGCAGATGTCTATGTGGTTTTTGCAATGACTAATCCAGAACTTGGATTAAAGGGCATCTCAGCATTCATTGTAGAAAAAGGTATGGAAGGATTTACTGTTGGACCAAAAGAAAAGAAGATGGGAATCCACGCATCTGCAACTTGTGAATTAATCTTACAAAAAGTAAAAGTTCCTAAAGAAAATTTACTTGGTAAATTAAACGAAGGTTTTAAGATCGCCATGATGACACTTGATGGCGGGCGTATTGGTATTGCTGCACAAGCCCAAGGTATTGCTGAAGGCGCATATGAACGCGTTGTTGATTATATCAAAACACGTAAACAATTTGGACGTTCAATTGCAAAATTTCAAAATACGCAGTTTAAAATTGCCGATATGAAAACAAAAATAACAGCCGCTTCTCTATTGCTTGATCAAGCAGTTGATGATAAAGACAACGATAGAAATTATACGGTATCCGCAGCTATGGCTAAACTTTACTGTTCAAGAGTAGCTGTTGAAGTAACTGATGATGCCATTCAGCTAATGGGTGGTTATGGATTTATTCGAGACTACGAAATGGAAAGATTTTATAGAGATGCTAAAATCACTGAAATCTATGAAGGTACATCAGAAGTACAACGCATGGTTATCGCAGGAAAGGAGCTTAAATAATGCATATTATCGTTTTAGTTAAACAAGTTCCTGATACAACAGAAATAAAAATAGATAAAGTGACAAACACATTGATTCGCGCTGGCGTAAAATCAATCATTAATCCTGATGATCTTGCTGGCGTAGAAGAAGCATTAAAATTAAAAGAACTTTATGGTGGTACTGTTACAACCGTAACGATGGGACCTCCTCAAGTTGAAAAAATGATTAGAGAATTATATGCTCGTGGTGTTGACCATGCATACTTATTATCAGATCGTAAATTTGCTGGATCTGATACTTGGGCAACATCAAGAATATTATCTACTTTCTTGAAGAAAGTAGATTATGATCTGATTATTGCTGGCTATCAAGCGATTGATGGCGATACAGCTCAAGTTGGGCCACAGGTTGCTGAGTTTTTAGATTTACCACAAGTTACCCATATCTCTAAAATTATTGAAGCAAATAAAGCAAATATTATTGTGGAAAAATCATTTGAACATGAGACATACAAATTACAAGTAGAACTTCCAGCACTCATTACAACCATTAGAACAATGAATCAACCTCGTTATATGATTGCAAATTATATTTGGACATGTTTTGATAAATCATATGATTTGGTTACATTTGATGACTTAGGTATTGATCAAAGTACGATCGGACTTCATGGATCACCAACAAGGGTTAAAAAAACATATACAAAACCAGTGATGCAAAAAGCACCTAAAGAAGTGATGGAGCCAGAAGCTGCAGCGAAAAAGATTGCACAACTGATCTATCCATACATGGAGGTATCAAATTCATGAGAACATGTGCCGTATTTATTGAGCAACGAAACAAAAAGATTTGTTCAGTTGGTCTAGAATTACTTAGCGAAGCTAAAAGATTACTAGATCATAGAGTAACGATTACAGCAATTCTCGCTTCTGGTAAAGTAACTGATGAAGATATAAAGAGTATTGAAAGCTGCGGAGCTCATGAAATCATTACCATTGAAGATAAAAAGCTTGAAATCTATGATACAACTTATTATGCTGATGCACTTACACAGGTCATTAAATCTAACGATTTTGATGTATTCTTAATCGGATCCACCCTATTAGGAAGAGACTTAGGTCCTAGACTATCAGCAAGACTTAATACTGGTTTAACTGCAGATGCAACAGTATTAGAGTTTGAAGAATCTAAAGATAACCTTCAACTGTTCGCAACACGCCCTGCATTAGGCGGCAATTTATTTGCAACAATTATATGTCCAAATACGAGACCACAGATGGCAACCATACGACCTGGTGTATTTTCGATTGCTGTTGATGAAAAAAATAAGGCAAAAGTAGTTTCATTTAAACCTGAATTCAAGCGTGAGTCAAAGGTAAAAATACTGGATATAAGTATTGCTGAAAGTAAACATGTCGATTTAACAAAAGCTAAATTAATCATTTCCGGTGGACGTGGTGTAGCAACAATGTTTAAAACACTTAAAGAAATTGCAGAGATCACAGGTGGAGAAGTCGCTGCATCAAGAGCAGTCGTAGACTCATCAATTCAACCAAAAGATAGATTGGTTGGTCAAACTGGATCTACAGTAAGACCAAGTGTATATGTTGCATCTGGAATCAGTGGTGCTATTCAGCATATCGCAGGTATGGATAAATCAGAATTAATTATCGCAGTTAATACAGACCCTGATGCTTTAATTTTTAACATTGCAGATGTTTCAATTATTGCAGATGCTAATAAAGTTTTACCCCTCCTTAGGGACGAAGTAAAGGCTATTAAAGATTTACATCGTTAGAATCATAATCTATTCTTTTTCCCGAAAAAGCCATCATGTATGGCTTTTTTTGTAAACGCTTTACATTTTGTGTGATATTTTAGACAATCATAATTGACAACCTATTTCTTATATGTTAATATGAAAATGTAACTATGAATAAATGTTCATGCTCTAATTAATAACAAATTTTTCCTAATTTGGCCTTATTGTCGTGTTTTAAGGTTTATATTAATGTGAGCAATATTTTTTAAAAATATTTTGTAACCGCTTTTATAATAAGGAGATTAGAAATGGAAAAGGTTTTTGTAGTAGGCGCTAAAAGAAGCGCTATCGGTTCATTCTTGGGTTCACTTGAGGGAGTACATCCAAGCGATTTTGGTTCACAAGTATTAAAACAATTACTAAAAGAATCCAATGTGTCAGTTGACACTATTGACGAAGTATTAATAGGTAATATATTACCTGCAGGTCTAGGACAAGGTGTGGCTAGACAAGTATCAATTCATTCAGGCATTCCATCATCTGTACCTGCATATGGCGTAAACATGGTATGTGGTAGTGGTATGAAAACAGTAATGAATGCATATGCAAATATACAATTAGGTATTCATCATGTTGTTGTTGCTGGTGGTGTTGAATCCATGAGTAATGCACCATTCTTAGTTCCTAGCAAGTCAAGAAGCGGTGTTAAGATGGGTGATCAAAAATTAGTAGATCACATGATTTATGATGCACTAACAGATGTTTTTAATGGTTATCATATGGGCGTTACAGCTGAAAACATAGCTGAGCGCTATGGTATTACTCGTGAGGAACAAGACGCTTTCTCATTTGAATCTCAACGTCGAGCTGCAGAAGCACAAGACGCTGGTAAATTTAGAGAAGAAATTGCGCCAATAACAATTAAGACTAGAAAAGGCGATGTTATCTTTGATGCAGATGAATATATCAATAGAAAATCAACACTTGAAAAACTAGCGACACTTAAAACAGTTTTTAAAAAAGATGGCACTGTTACTGCTGGTAGTTCTTCAGGTATTAATGATGGCGCAAGTTTTGTTATATTGGCTAGTGAAGATGCCGTTAAAAAATATCATTTAACACCTATGTTTGAATTGGTTGGTATTGGTCAAGGTGGCGTAGATCCATCAGTAATGGGACTTGGACCTACACCAGCAATTAAACAAGCATTAAGCCATGCTGATGTTGACATTGAAGACATTGAGTTATTTGAATTAAATGAAGCATTTGCCGCACAATCACTCGGAGTCATTAAAGAGTTAACAGATGCTTTTGATATTACAAAAGAAGACATATTAGAAAAATGTAATGTTAATGGTGGTGCAATCGCATTAGGGCATCCAGTGGGTGCGAGTGGTAACAGAATTATTGTTACATTGATTCATGAAATGATGAAACGTGGTTCCAATTTAGGCTTGGCAAGTCTATGTATCGGTGGCGGTATGGGAACAGCAGTTATCTTAAAAAAAGTAAACTAATTTAATAAAGGGAGAAAATCATGGGAAGATTACAAAACAAAGTCGCTGTCGTTACAGGTGGCGCAAGAGGTTTAGGTCAAGCAATGGCAGAATTATTTGCTAAAGAAGGTGCAAAAGTCGTTGCTGTTGATATGATGGAATTATCTTACGAAGCAAAAAACGTTGAAGGATATAAATTAAACATCACAGACGTCAAAGCAGTACAAGAATTTTATGATTTTATGGTTGAAAACTATGGTAAAGTTGATATTTTAGTAAACAATGCCGGTATTACAAGAGATTCTATGACACGTAAAATGACAGATGATCAATGGAATTTAGTTATTGATGTTAACTTAAAAGGTGTCTTTAACTTAACAAGACTATTCGGACCTCTCATGGAAGTAAACAATTACGGTTCAATTATTAACATCAGCTCAGTTGTTGGTGTTTATGGAAATATTGGTCAAGCAAACTATTCAGCAACAAAGGCCGGTGTCATTGGTTTAACAAAAACATGGGCTAAAGAATTTGCTAGAAAAGGTGCAAACGTTAGATGTAACGCAATCGCCCCAGGCTACACAATGACTGATATGTTAAAAACAGTTCCTCAAGATTTATTAGATAAATTTGCTGCATTAACCATGCTTAAACGTTTAGGACAACCACATGAAATCGCGGCTGCTGCGCTATTCCTTGCATCAGAAGACGCTTCATATGTTACTGGTCAAACCCTATCTGTTGATGGCGGCATGAGACTATGAAGCATTATCCAGTTCAATTTATAAATCTTGAAAACGGGGAAACAATCGCTTATAGACATGCTGGTTCTATGGGAAAAACAGTTCTTTTAGTTCATGGTAATATGAGCTCCTCCGTACATTTTCAAGTGGTTTTAGAGCAACTAGAAGATAGTTATCAAGTCTATGCACTTGATTTAAGAGGATTCGGTGACTCAAGCTATCATAAGCCACTTAACACTCTTCACGATTTTGCTGATGACGTTAAATTATTCATCAACGCTTTGAACTTGGATGATATTTATATGCTGGGATGGTCAACCGGTGGTGGCATTATTTTAGAAGTTGCTGCCGATATACCTCATAAGATTAAAAAAGTATTCCTACTTGATTCAGTGGGACTTCAGGGTTACCCAATGTTTAAAAAAGATGCTAAGGGGCAACCTATCCTTTCAAAACAGTTATCATCAAGAAAAGATATAGCTGCTGATCCAGTACAGGTTGCACCAATTCTTCAAGCTTATAAAACAAATGATAGAGATTTGCTAAAAGCGGTATGGAATGCTGCTATATACAATCTAAATCAACCTAATATAGAAGATTACGAATTATATCTAGATGCAATCTTCAAACAAAGAAATCTAGTTGATGTTGATTACAGTTTAGTCCATTTCAATATGACCCATGAATCAAATGGTGTTGAAGAGGGATCAGGTAGAATGGATAACGTCTTGGCACCAATCATTATCATGCATGGTGCAAAAGACCTAGTCGTTCCAATTGATTATGCTAAACAGATGGAAGCATTATTTAAAGAACAGGCTTTACTTGTTATATTTGAAAATGCTGGACATTCAGTCATCACTGATGATTTAGACTTATTCATTAAAGCTTTTAAGAAATATATATAAAACAACATAAAGAAAGAAGGTCCCACATGAAGAATGTGAATGTTGGTATCGTAGGTACTGGTATTTATCTACCTGAGGGAAGAATGACTGCGAGAGAAATCAGTGAAAAGACAAACGGCCTATGGGCTGAAGAAGCAGTGATTGCAAAACTAGGTATAAAAGAAAAAGTCATTCCTACAAAACTACCAGAAGATGGATCTCAAGAAATGGGTGCTTTAGCAGCATTAAATGCGTTAAATAACACAGGTCTTGATCCAAAGGAAATTGATGTGATCTTAAGTGTAACTGAAGAATGGAAAGAATATCCATTAACAACTTCAGCATTATACATTCAAGATCGAATTGGCGCAGTAAATGCTTGGGGTATTGATGTACAAAACCGTTGCTGTACGACTGTTTCCGCAATGAAGATGGCAAGAGATATGCTCGTTGCTGATGACGAAATTAACGTTGTCATGGTTGTCGGTGGTTATCGCAATGGCGATTTTGTGGATTATGCAGATAAAAGCATGTCAATGATGTATGACTTAGGTGCAGGTGGTGGTGCAATTATTCTTAAAAAGAATTATGGCAAGAACTTACTGCTAGGCTCACATATGATTGGTGATGGATCACTTGCAAGAACTGCTGGTGTTGAAATTGGTGGACAGTGCAATCCTTTAACTTTAGATAACCTGGAAGCATCTAAGAAATCACTAAGACTTATGGATGCTCAGAAAATGAAAAATAGATTAAATCAAGTATCAATGAACAATTGGTATAAATGTATTGATGAGTCGCTTAGAAAAGCTGGTCTAGAGAGAAAGGATATTGGATTTTTAGATATCCTACATATGAAACGCAGCGGTCATTTGGGTATGTTAAAAGAATTAGGCTTATCAGAAGAACAATCCATTTATCTTGAAGATTATGGTCATATCGGTCAGATTGATCAAATCTTATCATTACATCTTGCATTAGAATCAGGTCAAGTTAAAGATGGCACAGTTGTTTGTATGCTCGCCGCTGGTATTGGTTATGTTTGGGCAGCAAATATTATTAAATGGGGATAATTAACTAAATATATAAGTATGGAGAGTAAGTGTTAATTATATTTCTCGTCTAAGGCATTTTCTTCATACATAATTACAATAAAAAAAAGACGGGTAAACTTTTGAATGAGAGGTATATTATGTCACTTTCAGATTTATTTGAGGTGATTATGCACTCATTGATTGCGTTTAGTTTTCTATCCTTAGCAACATTTGGTATAGTCTTAATCTTTAAGACAAGCTCAACAACAAATTTTGCTCAAGGATCACTTGGTATCATCGGTGCTTTCACAACAAGTTACTTGATTGATAGAGCTGGAACTAACACCTTAACAGGTGCTTCAGATGTTGTCATTTCAAGTCCATTACAATTGATTTTACCGATGTTAGCTGGTATTTTGGTATCATTTATATTTGGATTTTTAATCCATGCAGTGATATTCAAGAATGCCAAGTACACCAATGTAGCTACTAAACAAATCATCACAATGGGGCTAGTCATCGTTATTACAGGTATCATTCCGTTACTTTATGGTAGCACAGTCACTCGTGTGAGTTTTCCATTCACGAGAGAATCAATTGCAATAGGGAATATATCATTACCGTTGCACGGTATCATTACGCTCATCGTTGCAGCAGTTATCATTATTAGTATTTTCTTATTGTTAAAATTTACAAAATGGGGTTTGGGTGTAAGATCTGTTGCATCTAACGAACGCGTAGCCGGACTAATGGGCATAAACACCGATTTTGTTAATGCTTTAAGTTGGGCAATTGCCGGTGCACTTGGAGCGTTATCAGCTATCACCTATACAGCTTCAATTAATGCATTGTCATCGACAACGATGATTGATATGCAAGTCAATGCATTCTATGCATCAATTCTTGGTGGCTTTAGTTCATTTGGTGGACCACTTGCCGGTGCTTTCCTATTGACGACAGGACAAGCATTATTTCCAAGATTACTTGTTAACTTTAATATGGCTCAATGGAACAATACATTTCTATATTTAGCGATAATGATTGCTGTACTGATTAAACCTTTTGGACTATTCGGTAAAAAAGTGGTTAAGAAGGTATAGATGATGAGAAGATTATATAGAGAAAAACTTAAGCCATTTGTTAAGAATCCTAAATTTGCATTCGTCATTGTAGGTTTAGTATTAGTTATTATGAGATTTTTATCAGGTGTTATTCCGCCTGATTTATTTGGAGCAATCGTTACAACATCCTATTATTACATTGCTGGATTAGGATTTGCACTACTCCTTGGTTATGGTGGACTTGCATCGCTAGGAACCGGCGCATTCGTTGGTATCGGGGCATTCACACTGCACTTTTTATACCGTCATATGGAAATGCCACTAGTCATTGCAATCGTTGGAGCAATCATCCTTTCTTTAATCGTTTCAATGATCTTCGGATTTGTTTCACTTAGAATCGCTGGATTATATCTCGCGATTGTAACTATGGGTTTATCACAAATAGTCGTTGAAGTTATTAAAAATATCAGTGTATACGCATCTGGGACAACTGGTGGATTCCTATCAGGTGAAGGACCAATTCGGCCATTGATGTTTATGGGTGCAAAATTCAAAGATGTCTCGACCTTGTTCTTCATAGCATTCTTCCTCGTATTATGTATGACAATCGTTTATAATCTGATTAATTCTCCGACTGGTCGTGCCTTACTATCAATAAAAAATAGTGAGACTGCAGCCCAAACTATGGGTATCAATTTGATTAAATATAGATTATTTGCATTTACGATATCTGGAATCTTTGGAACAATCGCAGGGATTTTATCAATGATGTATTCTCGCAATGCTGAAACTGGGAAAATCGGATTAACTTTTGCATTAAACATATTGGCAGCAGTCGTCATTGGTGGTACCAAATCAATTTGGGGTATTCTACTTGGAACATTTATGATTTTTGGTCTGAATCTTGCAGTATTACAGCCATTAAATCTTGGTAACTATTCAGTGATCATAAATGGTGTATTAATTATTATTGTCGTTATGTTCTACCCTGGTGGATTAATCCAATTGTTTGGCGATCTTAAGAAATTATTTATCAAAACAAGATTATCTATAAAGGAGTACATATATGGCAAAGAGTAAAACACATAGAAATCTTGTATTAAAGATTAATTATTTTAAAGGCCTTATCCTTGAATATAACAAGAAATATGACGCTTTCATTAAAAAAGAAAATGAACTTATCGAAAGTTATTATCAAGAAGATATGAAACCATTAACAGAATTGCTAAATGGTAACACAATCATTGATCAAAAACGAGAAAAAGCAATTACCCGATTTGATAAGAAAGCTTATTGGAATAGAAGAAAATATAGAACATCACTTATAAGAAGTAAACAAGATGTTGATGCTAATTTAATCATCTTTGATGAAAAAGCTAAAGATAATAGATTGGATTTTATCAATCAACTTAATAAAAAATTTCCACATGAAAAATTATCTGATGAAGCGCTTGAAAACTTAAAATTAAAGATCAAAAAAACCGAAGATGATAAGCAAAAAGCACTCATTAAAATGCATGATAAAGGTGAACGCATAAAACATCAAGTTGAACAAAAAAACAAATCAAACTTAAAGAAAATCGAATCCTTAACAAAGCGTAAAGCTATTGTTGAACAAAAAATAGCTGCATTTAATGTAGCGCGTGACAAACGTGATGAGCAAAAGATTAAGGCGCTCAAATCTACACTTGAAAACCTAAAGACTCAAGATATTAAGGGTAGTAATGTATCATCGAAACAAATGGATCATATTCAAAAAGAAATTGATCGCATTCAGCTTTACAAAAATATGCTGACTGATCAAAGTATACATTTATCAATTCGAAATCTAAAAATGTATTTCGGTGGTGTAAAAGCTGTAAATGATTTATCATTTGATGTTAAAAAAGGTGAAGTTTTTGGACTCATTGGACCTAATGGTGCTGGTAAAACAACAGTTTTTAACTGTATTACCCAATTTTATAAAGCGACTGATGGTCAAATGATCTTTAGAAATAAAGAAAATCATGTCATAAATCTATATAAATATAAGACACATAACATGATTAGTGAAGGTATCGCAAGAAGTTTTCAAAATGTCGAATTAATTTGGGAACTTACCGTATTAGATAATTTAATGGTTGCAGCCCACTCTCTTTTAATCACAACTTTTTTTGACCATATGGCACACACACCAAAATTATTAAGAGAAGATAAAGTCATTCGTTCTAAAGGCTATCAAATCCTTGTTGATCTTGGTATTGAAGAATATGCTTTTAGATCACCTTATGGACTTCCATATGGTGTCTTAAAGAAAGTAGAACTTGCCAGAACGTTAATGACAGACCCTTCACTCATTATTCTTGATGAACCTGCTGCAGGTTTAAATGATGCAGAAACAGAAGATTTAGCCAAAGTCATTAAAAAAATTAATCAAAACTATGGCATTACTATTTTCCTTGTTGAACACGATATGGGATTAGTTATGTCAATATGCGATACAATCTGTGCAATCTCTTTTGGTAAACGTATCGGATTAGGTACACCAAAAGAAATACAAAACAATCCTGAAGTGCGTAAAGCTTACCTAGGAGATGATGATGATGAATAATATCTTAGAAATCAAAAATTTAGAAATTGACTATGGGATTGTAAAAGCAGTAAAAGGTATATCAATGAACGTACCCAAAGGTTCTATTGTCGCAATCCTTGGAGCAAATGGAGCAGGTAAAACCTCAACCATTCGTTCAATCTCAGGACTCACAAAAATTAAATCAGGACAAATAATTTACAACGGTGATGAAATTCAAAATCAACATGCCTTTAAAATTGTTCAAAAAGGAATTATGCAATCACCTGAGGGACGAATGATTCTAAACGATCTAACCGTTGAAGAAAATTTACTCGTTGGTGCTTATACAATTAAAGCCAGTGTAGATCAAAACGGGGTTGCTATTTCACGAAATAAACGTGTAAAAAATCTTCTATCTGAGGTATATGGATATTTTCCTATTTTACAGGAGCGAAGAAAACAGCAGGCTTCAACACTCTCCGGTGGTGAGCAACAAATGCTAGCGATTGGTAGAGCATTGATGGGTGCACCTGAAATTCTATTATTAGATGAACCATCACTTGGTTTAGCACCACTCATTATCCGCGATATATTCAACATTATCAAAAAAATCAAGGAGGATGGAAGAACTATTCTCATCGTTGAACAAAACGCGCGTCAAACCCTAAAGATTGCCGATTATGCTTACGTACTTGAAATCGGTAAGATTAAGGCAGAAGGGAAGGCTGCTGATCTATTAAATGATAAAGCATTAATCAGTGCATATCTAGGCTCAGCGGAATAAGAAATGACAATCGTGCATAAAGCACATAAAATAAAGGAGAAAAAGAATGAAAAAATTATTGATGGTATTAGTTCTTTTAGTGGCAGGCTTTGGTTTAATGGCTTGTGAAACAACTGATGGAACTCCTGGTATTACTGAAGATGAAATCATCATTGGTAATACAGCAGCTACAACTGGCGTATTCGCAGGTGTTGGTGTACCCTTCAACCTTGCAATGCAAGTTGTTTTTGATGAATATAATGAAACTCACGAAGGCCGTGACATTAAATTCATTCATTACGATGATGCATTTGATGGCGAACAAGGTTTAGCGTATACTAAAAAACTTGTAGAAGAAGATAACGTATTTGCATTAGTTGGTCACTTCGGTACTAACACAGTTAACGCAACGATGGACTACCTATTAGAATCAGGTGTTCCTATGGTTTATGGTGTTACTGGTGTAAATTCATTATTCTTTGAAAACACACCTGGTAATAACATTTTATCAATTCAACCAATTTACCGTACAGAAGGTAGAATGATGGTTGCTAGAGCGGTACATGAAAGTTTATTTGGCGAAAATGGCGATGCCAAATTAGCTTCTACTGATAAGATTGTTGTACTATATTCAGATGATGACGCTGGTCAATCCATTAAAGTTGGTATTGAAGATGGTGTTGCAAATGAAGGTATTGCTGAACAAGTAACTTACCTACCATTTGGTTCATCAACAGCTGCTGCTGTTGCATCCGTAGCACTTGCTCAAGATCCTGATGTTATTTTATTATCAGCTAACCAAGAGCCAGCAACTGCAATGGCTACTGCACTTCGCGTTGCTAAAAGTACAGTTCCTGTATTATCAAGTTATGTAAATGGTGCTAGAGTATTCACACCTGCAATGGTTGATGCAACGACACCACTTCCTTATAAAGTTTATGCAAATGCATGGGTAGATATCTCAGATGCTGCCGGTGCTGCTCCAACTGCTGATCAAATCGGTGGTGATGGTACATTAGATGGTTGGGAATTAGACTTCGCATATCTTGCTGGTTTTAGTGCTGAATATTGGGAAGAATTTGTTCATGATATGAACTCATCTGACTTAGCTGATGGTATCATTACAGCTAAATCATTATGGGCTGATGCATATGCAATCGCTGGTTACATTGCCGCTAAAGCATTCGTTACGCTATTAGAAAGAGTTGATCTTGATACTGTAACTTGGGAATCATTTATCGCTGCAGCTGAACAATCTCCTGTAGATCTTCCAATGGCAGGTACAATTGATTGGGGCAATGGTAAAAGAACTGGTTTATCACAACTAGCACTTAATCAATTAAATTATGCACCAAGTATTGCATTCGGTAAAATTAGAGATCTTGAATCTTTGGACACTGTAAGAGCAAAATAATTAAAATATCATATAATAGAACTAACAGATACGATTTTTACATGACTTTAGCAATGGGGAGTTTTTTCCTATTAACTCCCCTTGTGTTAAGTCATATTTATATGAAGGAAGGGTTATAATGAAAGAACATAAAATTATAAAAGTCGAAGAGGCCTTGAAACTTGTAAAAAATGGCGATACAATAGTTTCAGGTATGGCAGGTGCAGAACCAAAATTATTTTTAAGTAAACTACATGAAATTGCTGATGATGTCAAAGGTGTACATGTCACAAATTGTTTACCATTTGAAAATGCTGAATTTTTTGTAAACCCTACTTATAAATCATCATTTTCAGTTGACAGCTGGTTTTATTCGGGCTCATTAAGAAAAGCGCATAAAACTGGGAACGTATCATTTATACCAAACCATTTACACTTAGCTGGTCGTAAAAGATTTCAACATGTAAAACCAAATCTATTCGTAGGTACTGCAACACCTCCTGATAAGCATGGATTTGTTTCTTTATCACTATGCAACGTATATGAAAAAGAGGCAATCGCACAAGCTGATATCGTAATCCTAGAAATCAATCCTAACTTCCCACGAACATTTGGTGATGTAGAATTACATATCAATGATGTTGACTATTTAGTCGAGACTGATTATCCTGCACCAGTTTTGCCTGATGCAGAACCAAATGAGAAAGATATCAAAATAGGAAACGCAATCGCTGAGTTAATTGAAGATGGATCAACACTACAATTAGGTATTGGTGGTATTCCAAATGCAGTTGCTCATGCACTGATGAATAAAAAGGATTTAGGTATTCATACTGAAATGTTTACATCTGGTTTAATGCACTTAGTAAAAGCTGGTGTCATTAACGGAAGTAAGAAGAAAACACATGTTGGTAAACATGTTTGCTGTTTCGCATTAGGTACACTGGAGTTATACGATTTCATCGATAACAATCCAAGTGTACAAATTCTTAATGGTCACTATGTCAATGACCCTGCTGTCATCGGACTTAATGATAAACAAATATCAATCAACACAACAATCGAAATTGACTTAACTGGTCAATGTGCATCTGAATCAATTGGTGTAAAACAGTTCTCGGGAACTGGTGGCCAAGCAGATACAGCTATTGGTGCTCAAAATAGCAAAGGTGGGAAAAGTTTCATTACCCTATACTCAACAGCTATGGTTAAAAATCCAGAGACTGGTGAGAGAGAAGAAATCTCTAAGATCGTGCCTTTACTAAAACCAGGTGCTGCTGTATCATTATCTAGAAATGATGTTGATTATGTTGTGACTGAATATGGTTGTGTATGCTTAAGAGGTACGACAATCGCTGAGAGAACCAAATTATTAATCAGTATAGCTCATCCAAAATTTAGAGATGAGTTAACAGAACAAGCAAAGAAACTGGAGTTGATTTTTTAACATGGCTTATTTAGATTTTAAAGGACGTTCCATCTATTATGACGTTAAAGGTGAGGGCAAACCCATATTGATTTTAAACGGTATTATGATGTCTACAAAATCATGGGAACCTTTTGTAAAATCGCTGTCTCAAAATAACATGTTTATTCGTCTCGATTTCATCGATCAAGGACAGAGTGAAAAATTTAAAAACAGTGCTTATACACAAGCAATTCAAGTTGACGTTATTATTTATTTACTGAAAGAATTAAAACTTAAGAGTGTCAATGTTGTTGGTATTTCTTATGGTGGTGAAGTTGCCTTACAATTCGCAATTCAGCATCCTGATAAAGTTGAACGTCTAGTACTTTTTAATACAACACCATACACATCACCTTGGCTTGCTGAAATTGGTCATTCATGGAATGCAATTGGTAGAACAAGAAATGGTCAAAATTATTATCAAGCAGCTATTCCTGTTATTTATTCACCAAGTTACTATGAAGATAAACTTGAATGGATGAAGAAGCGTGAAGCTGTACTTATCCCGCTATTCTCTAATCCTGATTTTCTAGAAGCAATGGAACGTTTAACCAACAGTGCTGAAGGCCACGATGTGAGAACTGAGCTTGACAAGATTAGTGCACCTACATTAATCATTGCCGCTGATGAAGATTATTTAACACCAATTCAAAATCAGAAATATTTACATGAGCATATCAGGGGTTCTGAACTAGTCATCATCCCAGGCACTGGTCATGCATCAATGTATGAAAAACCATTATTGTTTGTAACATTCATCCTTGGTTTCATCAATGCGTTAGAAACAAAATATACAATATAATGGGGGCTGTCAAAAATATGGAAAAAAGACAAATCGTATTAAAGAATGGTGAAGTATATCATTACTTAGAACAAGGACAAGGTGATCAGGTAATCATCTTGATACACGGTAACTTTTCATCAAGCTTATTTTATACGCCACTGTTAGAAAGACTACCAAAAAACGTTAGAGTCTTAGCACCTGATTTAAGAGGATATGGAGATTCTTCATATTATAGACGCATCAAGAATCTGTCAGACTTTGCTGAAGATATTCATCTTTTCATGAGAGCAAAAGAGATTGACAAAGCACATATTATTGGTTGGTCATTAGGTGGAGGTGTAGCATTAGAGTTTGCTGCAGCATACCCTACTAAAACTGAAAGGGTCGTATTAATTAATTCATCGACACACAAGGGATATCCAATATTTAAAAAAAATGAAAAAGGACTTCCACAAGTGGGTCAAACATACATTTCTCCAGAGGAAATGGGTGAAGATACCATACAAGTCAAACCTTTGCTAGAAGCACAAAAAAACGGCAATTTTGACTTTATTAAATTAATATTTGATATGACTATCTATACTGTTAATAAACCATCTGAAGAAGATAATAAATTATGGATTAATGAATCGTTAAAACAAAAGAATCTAATTGATGCAGATTGGGCACTAGCAAATCAAAATATGTCATCAGTTCATAATTTCTACAACGCTGGTACCAATTCAATTTCTAAGATTAAAGCAAAAATTCTCCATACCTGGGGTAAACAAGATATCACAGTTCCAGAGTACATGGTACTTGATAACTTCAACGCTTTAAAAGAACATTCAACACTTGTTGTCTATGATCAATGTGGGCATTCACCTCTTGTTGATGCACCAGATAAACTCGCAGAAGACATTATTAAATTTTTAAATCTATAAAGACATTTTATGACTCTCCTGGGCCTTGCTTTCCTCCTTGAAACTAAGGCCCTTTTTTTATTTTAATTTTTTTCTATATATCAATACTATATATAAGAAGTAGTATACTAAAATCCTTACGCAAATTTTTATTTTTTGTAAGTTTAGTATTTATAAACTTTTAGATATTTTTATTCTTTTTATAATATTTATATTTAATATATTTATTAAGTATAAACATATTAAAAAAGTTTACATGATCAACGTTTAAAAAATAGCAAAATAAATTCTAACTGAGACTAATCCAATTATGACTAGTAACAGTAGAAGATAATATGAAAGACTTAAAATTAACTATATTGATTCATGGCTGGTTATGGGAATTTTATACTAACTCCTTTATTAACTATGATTAAGGTACCCCTGCACATTTTATTAAAAGTGACAATATGGTTTGATTATTAGCATTGTAAAAAAGCGACTTGCACTTTAATAAAAATTAATTATATCAGAATTTAAATCTATAGAATTTCGTATATATTAATTATCAATTGCCAGGAGACTTGGAATCGACTACTTCTACAATTACTTTTTTTATTTATATTTCATATAATATTGACTAAGAAAATAACAAACGCGTTTTAAGCAATCCAAAAATCGTTTTGCACGTTATTAATCAATCCAATAGTTAAAAGGATTCCAATATTAAGTAAGTGACCATTAGATGTCATAATTTTAGCGCATGATAATTTTAGATATGTCAATGAAAGTAGAAGTAGGAGCAACTATAAAAAGAGCTTATGCACAAATTGATAAAAAGACAAAAAAACACCCTAAAATGCACTCTAACATCATTTAAGAAGGCCATGCATACAATTACACGAACAAGAGGACAAAAAACGTTCAGAAACCACTCTCACATTTATTTATCATACTCAAATAATATTATTGAGTATATTAAACAGTAGTAGAAGACTATTATATGCATATAATTATCTTAATTAGTAAACCATTAGTGTAATAAATCCAAATCAATTTATTTTTTTTATTCTATATATGTTCGTATAATATATATTATGTTAACCATTTACTAACATGGTAACTGTGCGGTTAAATGGTTTTGTGTGGATATGTTGGTATTGTTGATAACTATAAATTTCTTTGTTGTGTTGCTACTTTTCATATAAACTATCGAAATTTAGTGTTTTAAGGCAGTTAATTTGTCAATCTTTCATGATACAATAAATATGGTGATAAAATGAATAAAACAATACAAATAATCTTTACTGGTGGCACAATATCAATGCAACGCCACCCACAAAGCAATAAAACTAATATAGTTGATAATGGCACTAATTTAATTGATGATATACGTAATGAACTCTCGCAAATCGAGATTCGAACTTACCAGTATTCCTTAAAGCCATCGCCTTCTATGAGCCCTAATGATATGCATGAACTCGCTAAAATTACGCAATCATATCTTGATGATCCTGATATTGATGGTGTTGTAATTACTCATGGGACTGATACACTTGAGGAGTCTGCTTACTTTCTTGATCTCTTTCTACTGCACAAAAAACCTGTTGTATTCACTGGTTCAATGCGCAGTTATTCAGATTTGGGATTCGATGGTTTATCTAATTTACTGTCATCAATTCTTGTTGCCGCGCATGAAGACTCAATTGGTAAGGGTGTGCTTGTCTGTCTAAACGATGAGATTAACACAGCTCGCGAGGTAACCAAATCACATACACTTGCACTTGACACTTTCAAGTCTTTGGAGTTTGGACCCATTGGAATTGTCGAACATGATAATGTCATATACACTAGAAATCCTTCATTGCGTTCAACTGCGCTTAGACCTGAATCTATTGAATCTAAAGTTGCACTTATTAAGGTTGCTTCAGGTATGGGTTCACATATACTAAACTTACTCATTGATTCCGGTGTTAAAGGTTTTGTTATTGAAGCATTGGGTAGAGGCAACGTCCCTCCTCAAATGATACCTGGTATCAGTAGAGCAATCGAAAATAATATTCCTGTATTACTTACTTCTAGATGTCCAATAGGCCGCGTTCTAGATAACTATGGGTATGAGGGTGGTGGCCATCATCTTCAATCACTTGGCGTCATATTTACAAAAAATTTGAATGGTCAAAAAGCACGTATCCAATTAATGGTTGCTCTTGGGATTACTCAAGATGTAGAAGAGATTAAGAATTTATTCTGATTGCATTACTTCTCGTATGTTTTAAAATTTTATATTCATATATATAATAGTCCATCCTTCAATTGGTGATTTAATATTGTGATATTATTCAGGAGAATCCGATGTAACCCATATGTACCCATTTTTAAATCCAGATAATTATACTAATGTTTTTTCTAGGTCTCATTACTCTTTCGCATCTCATTATATTTCCGCCAATTTGTCTATCAGGTATTATACTGTTAAAAATCAAGTCCCTTATTATCAAAAATTTATGGCAACAAAAAAACGCATGATCATATTTGATTCATGCGCTTTTATTATATTAATTACTCTCTTTTTCTATTTTAATTGTCTTAAGAATGAAGCCCCATATTTAGGTAATTCAGTCTTGAAATTATCATTAATTGTATATCCAATATCCGCAAAAGTCTTAAGCACAGGTAACTTTTTCCCTGCTTTAAATTTTTTAGAATAAGCAAGAAGAGGTACATATTCTCTCGTGTGATCAGTACCATGATGAACTGGATCGTTACCATGATCAGCAGTAATTAAGACTAAGTCCTCTTCTGTCAATTGTTCAAAGAATTCAGGCAATTGACTATCAAATGCTTCAATAGCTTCACCATATCCTTGAGGATTTCTTCGATGTCCATATAGTGCATCAAAGTCAACAAGATTTAAAAAGCAAAGACCTGTAAAATCTTTTTTTGCAGTCTCAGTAAGTTTAACCATACCATCACTATTTGATTTAGTTTTACTATAATCAGTAATACCATAACCATCGAAAATATCATTGATTTTACCTAAAGCAATCACATCATAGCCAGCTTCACTTAAATGGTTCAAAGTTGTTTTTGTGTCAGGTTTCAATGCGTAATCATGACGGTTTGAAGTACGCTTAAAATTATCCTTATTTGTACCAACAAATGGTCTGGCAATAACGCGACCAACCTTCCATTCAGGCTTCATCATAATCTCTCTAGCAATCTCACAAATGTGATATTGCTCTTCAATCGGAATAATATCTTCATGCATAGCAATTTGCAAGACTGAATCCGCTGAAGTATAAACGATTAGGTCACCCGTTTTCATATGATGTTCACCTAAATCTTTAATGATTTCAGTACCAGATGCTGATATATTTCCAACAACTTTTCGTCCCGTTTTACTTTCCAATTCATCAATGAGCTCTTTTGGAAATCCTGTATCTGTGAATGTTTTAAATGGTTTAGTGATGTACATACCCATCATTTCCCAGTGACCAGTTAATGTGTCCTTGCCAAGTGAAGCTTCTTGCATTTTTGTATAATATGCAAGCGGCTTTCTCACTGGTGGAACATGTTTGATTGGAATGATATTACCATATCCAAGTGATTGCAAATGAGGTATTTCTAACTTCATATGTTCTGCAATATGACCGATTGTATTCGCACCTTCATCATTATAGTCAGCTGCATCAGGTGCTTCTCCAATACCTAAACTATCCATGACAATAATAAATATTCTTTTAAAAATCATCTTTTATTTCCTCCTTTTGTGCACGAGGATGTGCACTTAAATAAACTTCTTTTATTCGCTTTTGACTAATATGTGTATAAATTTGTGTTGTAGAAATATCTTCATGTCCCAAGAGTGTCTGTAGCGTTCTCAGGTCCATGCCGTTTTCTAATAAATGTGTAGCAAAGGAATGTCTCAAGGTATGTGGTGAACACTCAGTTTCCACACCTGCATCTTTTGCAAACTTCTTTAACAGTTTAAAAAAACCCTGCCTTGATAGAGAATTGCCTTGATTATTAATAAACAAATAACTAGAATTATGATCTTTTAATAAAGTTTCTCTACCATCGATCATATATTTACGAATAGCAATAACCGACATATCTGAGATAGGAACAATTCGTTCTTTTTGGCCCTTTCCATGAACTAATATATACGATTGATTTAAATGTATATCCTCAATTTTGATACCTAATAATTCAGATACTCTTAAACCTGAACCATAAACTAATTCAAGCAATGCCTTATTTCTAAGACCTAATGCATCTGTCTTATCAACCTGTTCTAATATCTTAACAACTTCATCAATAGATAAAACTTTTGGTAAAGTTTTAGCAATTTTAGGTGTTGAAAACTTAACTGATATATCACTCTTTACTTCTTTTTCTATATATAAGAAATGATGGAAACTTTTAATTGCTGTAAGTTTTCTAGCAACACTTTTAGAAGACAACTTCTTTGAAATACTTTTCAAATAACCTTCAATATGTTTTTTTTGAATATCTCTCACATCAGTTATATGGTAATATTTCTCAAAGAAATCCTGATATTGTTTCAAATCTCTCATGTAAGCAGACACTGTATTTTCACTCCTGCCTTTTTCTTGTTTTAAATAATATTCATAATCTTTTAAAATGTATTTCATATAAACACCATGAAGACTTGATTACCTAAAAGCATCCCTTTCTCTGTAAGTTTTAAATATCCATTTTCTAATGTTAATAAACCCAAGTCCATTTGTTCTTTTAATTTTGGATATGTTTCAAATAGACTCATATCATATTTATCTTCTATCTTTTTAACATCTACGCCCTTAGTTTTTCTAAGACCAAATATTAAATCATCTTGAATCAGCATCGCTTTCGTCTGAAATGTTTTATCACGTTGATAGTGATCTAAATACTTAGGCATCACGCGCTCATTATATGTTCTATATCCGTCTACAAATCCATGCGCACCTAATCCAACACCGATATACGGATCTAATGTCCAATAAATCGTATTGTGTTTTGATTCATGATCATCCTTGGCAAAATTAGATATTTCATATTGATGAAAACCTTGACGCTTCAACGATTTTGTAACTTCCTCATACATTATAGCTTCAATGTCTTCATCCATCTGTTCAAAATTACCTTTAAGATACTCGTTATAAAAGTAAGTTTTTTCCTCTAATATTAAAGAATAACATGAAACATGAGTAATGTCTAAAGATTTGATTTCATTTAAATCATCTTTTAAATCATCTAGAGATTGACCGGGAATTGCAAAAATCAAATCGACACTAATGAGTGGAATACCAATCTCTTTTAAATGCTTAACCGTATCAAATACATCCTCATTTTTATGTTTTCGATTGACATAGTGAAGAAGTTTCTGATTAAATGTCTGTACGCCTAGGCTCACCCTATTAATACCATATTTTTTAAATAACAATCCCTTTTCTTTTGTATAACTTTCAGGATTGACTTCAATCGTATATTCAATTGGATGAACATCAGCAAGTGACTTCAGAATCTTTTCAAGTTGATATAGCCTTAACATACTTGGTGTTCCACCACCAATATAGATTGTATCAATTGAAGAAAAATGATTTTTATATTGACTGATTTCTTTGATCAAAGCATCTATATATGTATCAATTACATCATTATTTTTAGGAACACTTTTTACAAAATCACAGTAATAACAAATATATTCGCAAAATGGAATATGGACATAAAGTCCTTTCATGAGATCACATCCTTACTTCTATTATACCTTTTAACAAGCCATAAAAAAAGTGATGATATAATCAATCATCACTATTTGATAAAATTGCCATAAATGCTTCTTGTGGAACATCAACACGACCAATTGATTTCATCTTCTTTTTACCTTGTTTTTGTTTTTCAAGAAGTTTCTTCTTACGTGTGATATCTCCGCCATAACACTTAGCTAATACATCCTTACGCATCGCTCTAATCGTAGTTCTAGCAATAATTTTATTGCCTAAAGCCGCTTGAATTGGAATTTCAAACATTTGTCTTGGAATCAAATTCACCATTTGATCACAAATTTTTTTACCTCGTTGGTATGCAAAATCTCTGTGAACGATTAAAGATAGTGCATCAACAACATCACCATTTAATAAGATATCCATTTTTTGAAGTCTTGATTGTTTATAACCTGACATTTCATAATCAAATGAGGCATAGCCTTTTGTTGAAGATTTCAATTTATCAAAGAAATCATATACAATCTCTGATAGTGGTAGATCATAAGTAATTGTTACACGGTTTTCATCAATATATTTCATGTCGCCAAAGATTCCACGTTTCTTTTGACAGATATCCATAACTGCACCGACATATTCTTTAGGTGCCATAATAGATGCTTTTACAAAAGGTTCTTCGATAAAATCGATAACTTGTGGTTCTGGTAATCTTGATGGATTATCAATCTCAATTGATGTACCATCAGTCAGATAGACTTTATAAACAACTGATGGTGCAGTCGCAATCAATTCAATACCAAACTCTCTTCTAATACGCTCTTGAACAATTTCCATATGTAATAATCCAAGGAACCCAGTTCTAAATCCAAAGCCTAAGGCTTGCGATGTTTCCGGTTCATATAAAAGAGATGCATCGTTTAATTTCAATTTTTCTAATGCGTCTTTTAGATCATTATATTGATCCGAATCAATTGGATATAATCCGCAGAACACGACTGAGTTCATTTTTCGATAACCCGGTAATGGCTTATCCGCTTTATCACTAGCAAGTGTTATAGTATCCCCAACATGAACTGTATTAATATCCTTAATCGCTGCCGTTAAATAGCCAACATCGCCAGGTCCAAGTATACTTCTTGGCTCAATTTTAGGTGTATGTACACCAACTTCTACAACCTCATATTTTGCTTTCGATGCCATAAACTCAATCGTATCGCCTTTTTTGATTGTTCCATTTACGACTCTAATTGAAGGAATTACACCTTTATAAGCATCAAAAACAGAATCAAACACCAATGCCTGAAGTGGTGCATTTGCATCACCTTCAGGTGCAGGAATATCCGTAATAATTCTCTCAAGTATGTCACCAATACCGATACCTGATTTAGCAGACGCTAAAATAGCATCCTGCGCAGGGATACCGATAACATCCTCAATCTCAGTAATCACCTTCTTGGGTTCCGCACTTGGTAAATCTATTTTATTAATGACTGGAATAATTTCTAAATCATTATCAATTGCTAAATATACATTTGCTAATGTCTGTGCTTCAATTCCTTGAGCAGCGTCAACGACTAAAATAGCACCTTCACAGGCAGCAAGAGATCTTGAGACTTCATAAGTGAAATCGACATGACCTGGAGTGTCGATAAGATGCATAATGTATGTTTGTCCATCTTTTGCAGTATATGCTAGTTCAACTGCATTTAATTTAATGGTAATACCACGTTCGCGTTCTAGATCCATTGAGTCCAAAAGTTGAGCTTTCATCTCTCTTTGGCTAACAGTATTTGTCTGTTCTAGTATTCTATCAGCAAGTGTAGATTTACCATGATCAATATGAGCAATGATAGAAAAATTCCTTATTTTCTTTTGTCTTTCATTTAAAGTATCTTTATTCATATATTTATCATAAACCTTTCTTCTACAATATTTTAACATTTATTTCATACTATTGGAAGCATACAAAATATTAATTAGAATTCTGATAAAAATAAAGTTTTAGAAAACGTTTTTATTTTTTCTATTTTATAAATTTGATTGCATAATCTTAGTAATTTTTGTATAATTGAGGTGTAAAAATTCATTACATAGGAGGAATTTAATAAAATGAAAAAAATGTTAGTACTACTTCTAGGAGTAGTTGCTGTATTCTCACTTGCTGCTTGTAGTTCAAGTGAATATGCAGTTGATGGAGATTTCACAGCTTTTGCTTATAGTACTCATGATGGTGGTCCAGCAATTGATATGGTAACAGTTACTGTTAAAGATGGTAAAATTTCAAGTTATAATGTTGATGCTCGTCAAGGTAAAGTTAATCAAACTGCTGGTGCGGACACTGCTGATGATGCTTCTGATGATGCTTTTGTAGCTGTATGGAACGAAAAAACTAAGAAAGAATTAAAATTCGATTATGGCATGGTTGCTTATAGCAAGGCTACTAAAGAATGGTTCGAACAAGCTGAAATGTTAGAAGCTTATTGGTTAGAAAATGGTATTGACCCAGTTACATTCGACAAAGAAGGTCATACTGATGAAGTTGCTGGTGTTACTATTACTGTTAACAATTACTTTGATTTAGCTGCTGAAGCTGTTGCCAATGCTAAAGCTGGAAAATTCCAAGAAGTTCTTTGTGTTGATGGAGAACATGCGCCTGAATATTATGTTGCTTCAATGACAGTTAGCGCTAAAGGTGAAGTGTCTGCACTTTCTGTAGATGTTAGACAAAGTAAAATGAATGGTAACGCAATGGTTTGGAATGAACAAACTAAATTAGAACTTGGTGATAAATACGGTATGGTCGCTAATAGTGCTGCTACATTAGAATGGGATGCTCAATCTAAAGTTATTACTGATTATGTATTAGCTAATGGATGGAATGATGGATTATCAGCAAATGCTGAAGGTAGAGCCGGTGTTCTTGATGGTGCTGCTGTTGATGCATTATCATCTGCTACTATTCACACTGGTGATTTCTATATAGTATTAGGTCAATTATTTGGTGCTGCTGGAGATTCAGTTAAATAATTATTTTATTAAAAACTAAAAGAACATTTCGGTGTTCTTTTTTTTTGTATAAAAAAAGGAATAGAGATTACTCATCCCTATTCTTCTATATCCTCTAATAGTTCTTCTTTAATATCTTGTAATTTAATTAATATTTCTAATACTTTTTTAGTATCAGCTGAAGTAATTGTAACATTTAAATTTTCATATTGAAACGACTCACCAATAAATGGAATGTGTCCAATTGTATCAACGACCCAGCCATTTACAGTGGTATAATCAAAATCATCTTCTTCATATCCTAACACTTCAAATAACCGATCAATTTCAGTATGTCCTTTAACCCTATATTCATAATCATTGATTTTTGTGATTTGTTCTACGATTTCATCGTGTTCATCCCAAATATCGCCAACGAGTTCTTCTAAAATATCCTCTAACGTTACAATACCAATCGTGCCACCAAACTCATCTTTAACAATAGCCATGTGCGCTTTTTGGGCTCTAAATACATCTAAAAGGTTAACTATCTTCATATATTCAGTAACGAATACTGGTGTAACTATACTGTCTTTTAAAGGTTGCCGATCTAGTAACACACGATTATAGAAATCCTTATGATTAATTACGCCAGTGATATGGTCAATTCCTGTATCATAAACTGGAAGACGTGAATATCCAGAATGTTTGAATGCATCAACGATTGTATCGTTATCATCACTTTCTTTAATCGCGATAATGTGCATTCTAGGTGTCAATATGTCTTTAACAAGTAAATCATCAAAATCTATTACTCGACCAATGAGTTCTTCTTCATTCTCATTGATACCACCATCACTATGAACTTCACTTACGTAGGTTAACAATTCATCTTCAGTGATACCATCATCTTCAGCTTTAATTGATTTCATCATCAATCTTTGGAATGATCCAAAAACTATTTCTAATGGTTTTAGCACAAACATAAATAGTCTAACAAATGGTGTAATCGCCATCGCATACTTTTCAGGAATCCGTTTAGCAAATGATTTAGGAGTGATTTCTCCAAATATTAATACAACAATTGTCATCACTATAGTTGCTACTGCGGGTCCTGCTTGATCATTGATATGATTAACAAAAAATATAGTTGCAAGTGATGCAGACAAGATGTTAACAATATTATTACCTATTAAAATTGTTGTTAAAACCGATTCGAATTTCTCTGACAATAGAAGCGTTTGCTCAGCCCTCTTATTGCCATTTTGAACCATATTCTTTAATTTTATATTATTAACTGATGAAAATGCAGTTTCAGTGGATGAGAAAAACGCTGATAACATCACTAAAACTACGAGTACTGCAATTTGTATCCAATCCTGCGGTCCCATTAGTCCTCATCATCCTCTTTAATTTCTTTTTTAATTATTTTAACTTTTTTAATAATATTATCCTCAATTTCCAATACGATAAAATGATGCCCTTCATAGAAAAAGTCAATCTTCTCATCTGTTTTTGGTAATCTTCCTAACTGACCTAATATAAATCCGCTCAAAGTATCAAAATCATCAACGGGCAAATCTATATCTAAATCATCTTCAACATCATCAATATTTGATAATCCATTAACAATAAATGTACGTTCATCGAGCTTTTCAACATCTTCTTCAATTTCATCATATTCATCGAAAATATTACCAACAATTTCCTCAACTAGATCCTCAATCGTAACTAGTCCGGCCGTTCCACCATATTCATCTAAAACAATCGCGATATGATTTTTACGTTTTTGCATATCTTTAAATAATTCGCTTGTTTTCTTTGAATCTGGAATAAAAGCAGGATCTCTTAAAATATCTTTTAAAGAGAATTTTTGATCTGTTTCAACATATTTCAACAAATCTTTAACATGAACTGTACCAATAATATGATCAATATCCTTTTCAAAAACAGGATATCTTGTATAGTGCTCTTCTTGCATATATTGAAGTACTTGTTTTTTCGTAGATCTAATATTTAATGCAGCTATCTCTGTTCTGTGTGTCATGATTTCTTCTACGACAGTGTCATTAAAATCAAAGATATTTTGAATCATTTCACTTTCAGTTTCTAAGATATTACCGCTCTTTGAACTCTCTTCAACGATATTTCTAATTTCTTCTTCAGTCATCAGACGCTCACCATCGTTTGCTGTTAACCCAAATAAATGTCCAAATAGAATTGAAAACTTACTGAATAAAAATTCAAGTGGTTTAGTTAAGTATGATAAAAAAATAACATAACCTGCAACGCCATAGGCAATTCTTCTTGGATATTTATTGGCAAGTCTCTTTGGAATCATACGTCCAAATACAACTTGTAATAATAGAAATATAAATCCAATCATAACAATCACAGTCACATGCATATAGATTGCTTGATTGCTAAACATTCCTATAATACTCTGATAGATGTATGTAAAGGTTAATGCGCTTGAAACCATTGTTAAAAGCGAAATATGAGTTTGAATGGTAACCAAGTACTGATTCGGTTGATCAATAATTCTTAAAACTCTTTTTGCTGCTATGCTTTTGTGTTCAGCATCTTCTTCAACCTGAAGATTACTAACTGCAGCAAGCGCCACCTGTGCGCTGCTTAAAACAGCTGTAATAAAAATAAAGATAATCACCAAAATGCTAGATACTACCATGGCAATCACTCCTTACACTACAAAAAAAGACACCAAAAAAAGATGTTTGTTCAATGTCTTTGTTAATCTGATATATCGGATCTTCGATCCTACTACTGCATTCGTCCATTAATAGATTGATTCCTCCATGAATCTTGTATGTGAATATATTACTATTTTTTAGACAAAAAGTCAATAATTAGTCATTTTATAGATTAACTATGTCTGAGTTTTATCTTGTGATAAATACTGTTATATGCTAAAATAGAACATAGTGTTTTCTTTATAAAAGACGTTTAAAAAGGATAATTATTATGCAAATATTTATTAACATTTTAGGTTTAATCGCTGGCTTTGTATTACTGATTAAAGGCGCAGATTTTTTTGTAGATTCTTCTAGCTCAATTGCTAAAAAATTAAAAGTTCCAACCCTTATTATTGGTTTAACATTAGTTGCATTTGGAACATCACTACCCGAGTTAGCCGTTAGTTTTACATCTTCACTATCTGCTAGAGTTGCTGGTACAACCGCTGATATTGCCATGGGTAATATCATAGGTTCAAATATTGCAAATTTAACACTCATCTTAGGAGCAAGCGCTGTGATGATGCCGATTGTCGTTAAGAAATCACTAATCAATAAAGAATTTCCATTTTTAATTGGTATCACTTTAATCATTGCTATGTTTGGTATTTTTTTTCAATCAAATAAAGAGATATCTCAATGGGAAGCTGCTATCTTATTCATCTTATTTATTGGCTTCATCTTCATGATGATTAAAACTGATAAAGAAGATATTTTAATTGAAGAAATTCATTTAATGAGTACAAAAAAAGCAGTTATACTACTTATACTGGGACTTGCCGGTGTCACAATTGGTGGTATTTTAGTTACTAATTCAGCAGAATATTTAGCTGTTAAAGTATTATCTGAAGTGTTTAATGTAGGGCTAACCGATGCCCATGCCTTCGTTGGCTTGAGTATCGTAGCACTTGGAACATCCCTTCCTGAACTCGTAACTTCAGTTGTCGCAGCTAAAAAAGGTGAAAGTGACATTGCGCTTGGTAATGTCATTGGATCTAATGTATTTAATACATTATTAGTTGTTGGTCTAGCCGGTATGGTTACACCTCTTGGCATTTCTTCAGGTGTTGGTATTGATTTATTTATCGTGCTAGGTGTCACATTTATTGTCTTCATCATCGCTCATATCCACAACAAGATCAATCGTAGTGCCGGTTATCTTCTACTTGCCATCTACTTCTCATATATTATCTATATCATATTACGAACATTTGGTGTTTTCTAATCAATATATGTCAACAGTTTAATAGAATGCATGACGTAACTCTCATGATTTTCTTCTGGCAATATGTGGCATGTACTATTTTTTATGAATTGATGTAATTTCATTGTATGTTTTTTTATGATTACATCATGTTCACCCGCTAAAATCATTGTTTTAGTGCTTATTTTTTTTAAATCTTTAATCTTAAACTTAGGTTCACTTAACATTAATTTGATAAGTGGACTTTTATTTATTTTATAGGCATCCCTTAAATGCTTTATCACATTTCTATCTACACCCTTAGGATGGTAGTTGGCACCGCATAAAATCATATCAGAGATAAGTTTTGGTTTTTCTATCGCTATCTTTAAACCTATGATACCACCGTCTGAAAAGCCTAAAAATCTCACATCTTTTAAGTCCAATTTTTCACAAAAATTAATTATATCATGTGCCATTAAATCAAACGAAATATCAACATTTTTCTGGCTTTTTCCATGCATTCTAGAATCAATTAAATATACTTGATATCGTATCTTTAATATATCTGCTAATTCATCAAATGTATGATGATCTTCACCATTTCCATGGACCATTATAAATGGCTTTCCTGTACCGATAATTTCATAATATAAATCAACTTCATTCACTCGTAAATTCATCGTTTTCACCCGTCACTATATTATATCACACAAACAAAAAAGGCTCCAAAAATGGAGCCTTAAATTGGTTAGTGTGCATAAGCCATGTTCTGTATCCTATCATAGATAGGTTGTGACCATTTATCTCTACAAGTAGCGTACACTATTTTCATTTCATTCGTGTACGTGCCCCTACCAAATTTGGGTTGCTAGCTTGAGGGGTTTACCGCGTTTCATTCGTTTATTTCTAAACAATTCGTCTCTGTGGCACGTTATATCTTAGACCATAGTTACCCTTAGGTCATCAGATGCCGTTATGTCATGAATGACATACCCTAAGTTATGACTTCCTTAGGCACAAACACTACATTCATCTCAGAATGTGCTAGCATGGACTTTCCTAACCCTTGCGGGCTCGATCACCTTCCACTAACGCATTAATATTTTATCACTTTTTTATTTTTTTACAATCAAATTATTTATTTAGAGCATCTTTTCTTGATAAATCAATTCTTCCTTTATCATCAATACCGATACATTTAACTAAAATTTGATCACCAACTGAAACAACATCTTCAGTCTTTTCTACTCTTTCTTTAGCAAGTCTTGAGATATGTACTAAACCTTGAGCACCTGCCCATAATTCAACAAAACAACCAAATTTTTCAATTCTTACAACAGTTCCTTCGTAGATTTTACCGACTTCTGCTTCTCTTACTAAATCAGCAATTTGTTTAGATACTTTATCAATAACTTTCGAATCTGAGTGCATAATGAATACGCGTCCATCTTGTTCAATATCAATCTTAACTTGATCATTGTCTTCGATAATTTGAGTTATGATTTTACCACCAGCACCAATAACGTCTCTAATTTTATCAGGATTTATTCTTATCATCTTAACTTTAGGTGCGTAAGCTGATAATTCAGGTCTTACTTCGCTAATTGTTGTATTCATGTGGTCTAAGATGAATAATCTTGATTCTTTAGCCTGTGCCAATGCTTCTCTCAAAATTTCCTCAGTGATACCAGAGATCTTAATATCCATTTGTAATGCAGTAATACCTTCAGTAGTACCAGCAACTTTAAAATCCATGTCACCTTCATGATCTTCCATACCTTGAATATCACTTAGGATTGTATAGTGTTCACCTTCCATAATTAAGCCCATTGCGATACCAGCAACTGGTGCTAAAATTGGAACACCGGCAGCCATTAAAGCCATAGAACCAGCACAGATTGTTGCTTGTGAACTTGATCCGTTGGATTCCAAAATTTCAGATACAACACGGATCGCATATGGAAATTCTTCCTCACTAGGTAATACTTGAGCTAATGCTCTTTGTCCCAATGCACCATGTCCGATTTCACGACGTCCTGGTGAACCATAACGACCTGTTTCCCCAACTGAGAATGGCGGGAAATTATAATGTAGCATAAAGCGTTTAGTATCTTCTTCACCTAAACCATCGATGATTTGGTTTTCTCCTAAAGCACCTAATGTCACTGAACCTAAAGCTTGTGTTTGACCTCTTGTAAATAATGCAGAACCATGTGCTCTTGGTAATAGGTCAACTCTTGAAGATAATGGTCTGATTTCATCAACTTTACGTCCATCAGGTCTCACTTTATCTTCAGTGATCAATCTTCTAACTTCACCGGTAACAATACCGTTTAAGATAGCATCTAATTGTGCTTGATAGTTGCCATATTCTTTTTGATCAAATACTTCCTTACCTTCGATTAATTTAAAGAATGCTTTATCACCAAATTTTTCTTTAGTAGCTTCGATGATTTCATCAATTTTTCTATATCTCTCCAATTTATCAAAAATTGATACAGCAGCAACTAATTCATCATATGTATCAGCATATACTGCTTTTTTAAGTTCTTCTGGAATAATAAGTACTTCGTAATCCATTTTTTCAGGTTTAATTTCTTCAATAATTTTTTCTTGGAATGCAATTAAAGTTTTAATTGCGTTATGTCCAAATAAAATTGCGCCTAACATATCTTCTTCTGATACTTGTTTAGCACCAGCTTCAACCATGTTAATCGCTTTCTTTGTTCCTGATACTGTTAAATCAATATCACTTAATTCCATTTGTTCAGGTGTCGGGTTTAATACATATTCACCATCGACTCTACCAACGATAACACCAGCAATAGGTCCATCAAATGGAATATTTGAAATACCTAATACTAATGATGAACCAAACATAGCCGCCATTTCTGGTGTGCAATTTGGATCACTACTTAATACAGTATTAATAACTTGCACTTCATTTTTAAACCCAGCTGGGAATAAAGGACGAAGCGGTCTATCGATTAATCTTGATGTCAGTGTTTCGTGTTCTGAAGGTCTACCTTCCCTTCTTAAGAAACCTCCAGGAATTTTACCAGCTGCATACATTTTTTCTTGATAAATAACCATTAATGGAAAGAAATCTCCACCAGATGGATATGTTTTTGCTGTAACAGCACTTAATACAACTGAATCGCCATATCTAACTAAAGCTGCGCCATTAGCTTGTTTCGCAACTTCTCCAATTTCAACGATAAGTGGTCTGCCACCTAGCGTTGTTTCAAAAACTTTTTTTTCACTCATATAAAATCTCCTTCATTTTATATCTATATATATTTTTTTTATTATTATAGCCTTAATTATAATACCATAAAAAGGCCTTTTTGTGGGTAAAATCCAAAAAAAAAGATTGCTAAGCAATCTTTTATCGACGTAAACCTAATCTTGCAATTAATGTTTGATATCTATTTACATCATTTTCACGCAAATATTTTAGCAAACGACGTCTTTGCCCAATCATCTTGTATAACCCACGTCTTGAGTGAAAGTCATGAATATGAACTTGTAAATGCTCATTTAGCGTATTAATTTCTGCAGTTAATACAGCGATTTGAACTTCTGGAGATCCTGTATCTCCTTCTTTAAGCGCATATTCTTTGATGATTTCTTGTTTTCTTGCTTTTGAAATTGCCATTTTGTATATCCTTTCTCGAGTAACTAAAGTACTGGTCGGCTTTCCGAATACCTTGTTATCGCCTTTTTTATTTTAACATTTTTTTGCAAAAATGCAATCATTTTCTATTATATTTTTATAAACTGTTCAACGTTAAGAACAAATACGGTTGCACCACCTACTTCAACCTCAATCGGTAGAGCTGTAAATGATCCAAATTCGTTAACAATTGTGTTAGGAACTAGTTTAGAACGTTTCTTACTATACTTTTCAATGATTTCAAGCGCTTTAGGAATTTTTTCATCATTGATACCTATCATAAATGTAACATTTCCCGCTCTTAAAAATCCGCCTGTTGTTGAAAGGCGTGTTGAAAAGAATTTTTCCTTGACTAACGCTTTTTGAACTTTGTTTGCATCATCACTTGATACTATAGCCACAACAAGTTTCATAGCCTCACCCCTTATATCATCATTATAACACAAATTTATGAATTCAATAATAATCTAACCTGTTCTTCATCCGCTTTGATTTGATTAATCAATTCATCCCGATTTCCAAATTTCTTCTCTTCTCTTAGATAATTAACAAAAGTGACTTTAACGTCTTTTTTATAGATATTCCCAAAGAAATCTAAAATAAATATCTCCAGTTTTTTGGTTTGAGAATAATTAAGTGTCGGATTATATCCAATATTAGCGATACCTAAATACTCCTCGTGATCAATCATAATCTTTACAAAGTAAACACCATTTTTCGGGAGTAAATAATTACCATAATCAATATTTGCCGTTGGAAACCCTAATTGTTTCCCAATTTGATTTCCATGAACAACGTGACCAGATATCTCATAATCTCTATTCAATAATTTTTTTGCATCTTCTAGTTGACCTTGTCTCAAAAAATCCTTTATATATGTTGTAGAAACACGCGTTTGATTGTATAAAAGATCATCAAGAACATCAACGAAGAAATACTTCTTTAAATCATTTACTGAACCTTGACCTCGATATGCGAATCTCGCATCGCGCCCCATAACAATTCGTTTTACATTTAACTGTTTAAGAAACATGACAAAGTCATAAATGGATAGCTTAGAAAATTCTTCAGTAAACTTAGCAACAAAGATATAATCTAGTGGATATTTGCTAAAAGCTTCCACCTTATCTTCTCGCTGTGTAAGTGTAGAGAAATTTTGTCTTCTTAAGACCTCGGATGGATGCGGATCAAATGTTAGTAATCCATGCTTTGTATCTGAGTAACTTAACACGCGTTCAATGAGTCTTTGATGCCCAATATGTATACCATCAAAATTACCCAATGTTAATGTTAACTGCTCCTTATTATGAATTTTCTTGTAATCGT
This sequence comes from Acholeplasmataceae bacterium, assembly GCA_965140505.1. Lineage (GTDB taxonomy): Bacteria > Bacillota_I > Bacilli_A > Acholeplasmatales > Acholeplasmataceae > WOFB19. Next base: position 325,707 of record OZ223250.1, on the reverse strand, counting down.
CATAAATAACCTTCATAATTGCTCCTTAAAAAATTAATACCGGTTTATACTTATTTTCCTCTACAACCTCGTAGTATGCAACCATTTTGCCATTTTTATCATATACGACAAAGGGTTGATATGTTTTGATTTGTCGTTCATCTAAATAAATGCCATTTTTAACCAGATGAATCAGATAATCACCAAGTACTAGTTTAGGAAAATTTTTAAAATATTGATCAAGTGATAAAACATCATCAGGTGAAATCTCCTCAAGTAGACTTGCTTGCTTTATATCGTATTGCCCCACAGAGGTTCGTCTCAGTGCCTTCAAAGATGCAAGCGTGCCCAATTTTTCAGCCAAATCAACTGCTAGACTACGAATATATGTACCTTTTGATACATGACAAGAAAAGTTGATTTCATTATTTTTTAATGAATCTAACTTAAAATCATAAATTGTTACTTCTCGTTTCGGTACATCAATTTCCACACCTTTTCTAGCTAAGTCATACAGTTTTTGACCATTGATCTTAATCGCTGAATACATCGGGGGTTTTTGCATATATGTTCCAATCATTTCAGCTGCTTTCAAATGAACATCTCCATTGTCCAATACCATTTGTTTTTCTTCTAAAACAGTACCAGTAACATCATATGTGTCATAGTGTTTATTAAATAAAATAGTGCCATCATATGATTTGTCCAAACCATTGAATAACGATGCTAATTTAGTTGCCTTACCAACACATAAAATTAAAAGACCGCTAGCAAATGGATCCAATGTACCAGTATGTCCAACTTTTTTCACATGTAGTTGCTTTTTCACTTTAAACACGACATCATGACTAGTCATGCCTACCGGTTTATCAACTAATAAAAATCCGTCCATTTAATCACCATAATCATTATACATAAAATTATTGTATAAAAAAAGCACTTTCGTGCTTCTTATTATTGATATTGTCCTAACCATTCAGCTACTTTAACTTTAGGTTGGTAGCCGCTTGAGCGATCTACTTCGACACCATCTTTGTAAAGTACAACAGTTGGAACGCTTCTAATACCAGCTTCAATCGCTTGATTTCTATATAAATCAATGTCAACTCTAAAGAAGGCTACGTCAGTCAATTCTGAACTTAATGCTTCTAGAACTGGTTTTAACATTTTACATGGTCCACACCATGTTGCAAAATATTGAACTACTACTAAACCTTGACGTCCAACCACTTGTTCGTATGGTTGCCCTTGATAATCTGTCATTGCCATTAAATTTTCCTCATTTCTTAATAAATTTTCTACCTTAATTATATACTATTTTATACATATTACAAGCAAGTTGCTTACTTTAAAGTTAAAATGGTTACACCGTTTAAACCCTCACCCTCACCACCAAAACGATGGTCCTTTATAAGAGATGACTGTCTAATATAATCGTATACTGCTTTTTTAACTGCACCAGTACCAAATCCATGAATCACAGTTAATTCGTGTAGTCCATTGAGCAAAGCTTGATCAACAGCTTGATCAATCGCTTGATATACCTCTTCAAATCTAAAGCCCCTCAAATCAAGTCGCATTGAAGTTCGTTTTGAAGATTGTCCCTGAGATGATTCAGTTTTTTTAACTTTTCTGATGTTTGTTGATTGATTACTTTTTTTTCGTGTCTGATCTTTAACTAAATCAGTAATATCAAATTTTAGTTCAAACATACCAAACTTAACTGTATAAATATCATTTTTTACATCTGTTACCTTACCGTATTGCTGGTAAGATTTAATATATACCGAATCACCTTTCTTAAGTGACTCCTCAGTGATGAGTTGATGTTTCTCAGTCGCAGTTTCTCGCAGTCTATGCTTAAGTACTGCAGATTCTGGCTTGGATATTGACTGTTTACCTTCAAGCGATTTAATCACGCTTAACGCATCGTCTCTTAGAAGTTCCCACTTAGCAGTTTCATTTCGTTTGATATCTTCAATGATTTTATCTTGTTTTTTAATAAAATCATGTCTCATATCATCATATTGTTTTATTTTATTGATTAATGACTCATTTTGTTCTTCTAATTTTTGTTCTTCTTTTTCATATGATTGCATCATCGTATTAAGTTTATCCATTATCTTAGCAACATCTGACTGCTTATTAGCAAAATTATCTTTTGCTTGAGCAATGATTTCATTACTTAATCCTAAACGTTGTGCAATCAAGAAAGCTTGTGATGAACCAGTCATACCCATTTGGATATAATATAGCGGTTTAAGTGATTCTTGATCAAATGCGACACTAGCTGTTTGGATATCTGGTTGTTCAAATGCATAATGTTTTAGTTCTGAATAATGCGTTGTAACAAGCATTCTTACATCATATTTTTTAAACGCGTTAAGGATTGCAATTGCAAGTGAAACACCTTCATTTGGATCAGTACCACTTCCAATTTCATCTAGGATGATTAGCGTTTGGTCATCAACTTCTTTTAACATGTTAATAATTTTAGTTAAATGCGATGAAAATGTTGATAAAGATTGTTCAATTGACTGTTCATCACCAATATCTGCAAAAACTTGTTTAAATATCGCAATCTCAGTCTGTTCAGATGCAGGAATTAATAATCCGGATTGTGTCATAACAGTTAGTAATCCAAGCGTTTTTAGCGCGACTGTTTTACCACCGGTATTAGGGCCTGTGATTAGCAGTATTTTATACTGATTATCAATTTTCAAACTGATTGGAACAGCTATTTTTTGATCCAATAATGGGTGTTTTGCCTTAACGAGACTTGTTCTTCCTTCGGTATTTAGATTCGGTATATGTCCATCAATCTCTTTAGCATATAGTGCTTTTGCTTGAACAAAATCAAGATATACAAATATTTCAAGGTTTCCTTTTAGACCATCTTCTTCTGCATGAATCTCTTTACTTATCTCTCGTAATATGTGATCTATCTCGTTTTTTTCTTCAGCATGTAATGTTTCGATACGTGCTGTAATCTGTCTAGATTGTTCCGGCTCAATATAAATTGTCTGCCCACTAGCTGAAATATCGTGTGTTACCCCCTTAATCTTGTTCTTAAAGGTTTCCTTCACACATAAACAAAAACGATCATTTCTAATTACGATAACACTATCTGAAAGATAGCTATGGTAATCTGATACCAGTTTATTAAGTTTTTCCTGTAATTGACCATCAAATCTTCTTAAATCTTTTCTAATTTGCGAAAGTTTTGGCGATGCCTGGTCATAAAATAGGCCCTCCGGATCTAACATCTCATTTAATCTTTCATATAAATGATAATGACTTTGTATTTTTTCAAAATAATTTCCTATAGATCTAGTATTTATGTTTAACTTTCTTAATTCCTTAATATATTTAATAACATCTTTCTCCATACTAAGGAATAGACGGATTTGCAGTAATTCATAAATCGAATAACTCAATCCTTTTTTTCCATATTGAAAAAGTTTAACAATATCAAAATCATCAATAAATGGACTGTGTCCAAGTCTTTGAATAAGTATGAGAAAATCACTTGTTTCAACAAGTGATTTTTCTATAAAATCTATATCAATATTGGGTTCTAAATCTTCAATTAAGGCTCTAGAAGAATCCGTGTGAGCATACTTGCTAACACGTTTTAGAATATCCCCAAATTCTAATGTTTTAGTCATAAAGCGCATAATGACCCACCTTTTTTCTATAAAATATGGTATAATAAATCTTGAAGAGGAGTTAGTTATGAAACACTATACATTATCAGTAACCGATGAAGAGTTACAAAAACTACATAAAACCTATCACAACTATTGTATCACAACTGACAATCCATATTTATTATTTCATGCAGTTCATCGAGAAACAAATATTTTTGGCTATCAGACAGGTAAGATCGTACTCCAAGGTAAGGAAATTACCCATGAAATCATTTTGATTAAAAAACTGATTAATCGAGAAGATTACGAGGCAATTGGCTCTGACGAAGTAGGTACAGGTGATGTCTTTGGACCTATCGTTGTTTGTGCTGCTTATGCTTCTAAAGATGATATTCCTTATCTAGAACAGCTAGGTGTTCGTGATTCTAAGAATATCAGTGATAAGAAGATTATCGAAATTGGACCTAAAATTGCTAAGCAATTAAAGCACTCATTAATCATTTTATCACCACAAAAGTATAATAAGTTGGTATCTAAAGGCTATAATTTAAACAAAATTAAAGCATTGTTGCACAATCAAGCTATTATCAAGACATTCGAAAAGATCGGCCACCAAGTGCCAGTGATCGTAGATCAGTTTTGTACGCCACAACTTTATTTTAATTACTTAAAAGATGAAACCGAAATATATCGTGATATTGATTTCCACACAAAGGCTGAACAAGTACACTTAAGTGTAGCAGCTGGGTCAATCATCTCTAGATACGCATTCTTAGTGAAAATGGATCAATACAGTAAAAAATTAGGTGTTACGTTGTTGAAAGGTGCAAGTAAAGATGTTGATAATCAAATTTTAAATATTTACAGTAAAATCGGATTAAAGCAACTACCTTTGATTGCTAAAATGAACTTCAAGAATATTACAAAACAAAATCTATTTTAAATTTTTTGAAGAATTCATAAAATTCATTGGGCATATCGACCTTAAAGGTCATATGCTCTTTTTTTATTGGATGATCAAATTCTAACTGATATGCATGTAAAAATTGACCTGTATGTCCATATACTTTTTTAGGCCCGTAAATAGGATCTCCTAAAATAGGATGATTAATATAAGCTAAATGTACTCTAATTTGATGTGTTCTACCAGTTTCTAATTCACATTTAATAATGGCATACTTATCAAACTGTTTAAGCACTTCAAAATGTGTCACAGCAGGTCTACCATCTGCTACAACAGCCATCTTTAATCTGTTCTTTGGATTTCTTCCGATAGGTGCATCTATTTTTGCCTTAGACTCATTAAAAGATCCATAAACGATCGCGATGTATGTTCTCCTAATTTGATGGCCTTTAAGCATGTTGCTTAAGACTTGATGTGATTTATCGTTTTTAGCAACAACCAATAGACCACTTGTGTCTTTATCAATTCTGTGAACAATACCTGGTCTTATTACACCATTAATATCACTTAATTGCTCCATTTGATATAGCAATCCATGTACTAAAGTTGTATCTTTATAACTTGAAGCTGGATGTACAACCAAACCTTGTGGTTTATTTATGACTGCCAGATCCTCATCTTCGTATACGATATCTAAATTCAGATCAACAGGAGCTAAGTCCAATCCTACTGGTTCATGTTCTTCAATTGAGATTGTATCTCCGTTTCTCAACATATACCCAGTTTTAACATGCTGATTATTAACCAATACAAGACCTTTTTTAATTAAATTTTGCGAAAAACTTCTTGATTTATCTTTATAGATATACTCACTCATATAATTATCTAGTCGTTGTTTTTCAATGGTTTCATCAACCCTGATTAATTGACTCATCAGTTGCGTACTCCTTCATTTTTTTCTTATATTTGTTCTCTAAGAAAAATATATCTATAGCGAATAATACAATCGCGAATGATAATAGATCATCAGCAATATTATTATAGAAGTTACTTAAACCAACATAGTTTAAAAAATTAAAGAATGGATAGAATATAAAGTCAATCACAAAGCCTCTAAACAAGCGATCTAATGCATTACCTAAAGTACCAGCGATAAAGAACACGATCGAAATAGAATATGCCTTACGATGTTTAAAATCAATATCTTTAAAGAAATAACCGAATGCCGATAATGCGATGATAGTTACTAAGAAAAATATTAATTCCTTATGTGCAACCCCACCTAAAAAACCAAGTGAAGCATCAGGATTTTCATGATACCCAAACTCCAGTAATCCAGGTATGATTACCGGTTCATTAGCCATTAAACTTGCTCTGTTCACAAACGCAATCTGCTTAGTTACTTGATCAAGTAAAATAAATAAAATAATCAAAATAGTGCCTATAAAATATTTAGATTTAATAACCTTTTTGAAATTCATTTTTTTCTCCTTTAAAAAATACTAAATAGTATCGTGACACCAATCACCAAAATGATGATATTGATTATCGACGTTTCTACCCAATAAATGTATTTGGTGTTAATTTCTTTAACTTTCTCATGATAGTTAGATATTAAAACAAAATAAAACTTATAATACAAATAGATAAAACTTATTACTAAGCCTAAAATAATAACAGATAGAAAAATCATAAGTTTAGTATATATAAACATATTGATAACAAGCGCGAGTGGTAAGGCTACAATCAAAAGTGAAATTAACGAACTAAATAGAAACGATTTGACAGAAGTCCATGTTGTAATATTTTGGTTGAATCTACGACTGACAGTTCTATATCTTTTAAAAATCATGCTGATTTTATTTAACAACGTTTTCATAAAGCCATTCTACCGCCTCTTCAATATTACTCACGGGGACTAAAGTATAGTCATATTCCATGCCTTTTATGTCATTTAAATGGTATTCTGGAATAAAGAAAATATTGACTCTTTCCCGTTTAGCAGTTATTATTTTTTCTCTAATTCCACCAATTCTTCCCACCTTACCAGTCATTTCTATGGTACCTGTACCCGCAATTTTCAAGTCATCAATGTTTAATTTTAGTAAACTTGAATAAATACTAAGTGTTTGCATAAGACCGCCACTGGAACCACCAATTAGACTTATACTATCATAGTTGTAGGCTGGATTGGCATCAGTAATCTCGTAATTCGGAAAAAACCAAAATAGAACATCCTCAGCATCATATGTATAATGATAATCAAATGTTTTTCCATCCTCCCGTTTAATTGTGTATATAACATCACGCTTATACGCTAAATCCTCGGCGTCTTCAAAGTTTAGATTTACTAAACTTTGGGAATTAATGGCAACGATCTTATCACCTATATGTAATTCCTCAATTCTACGCGGAAAATCATATATAGTTAAACCCTTAAAAGTGTAATTAATTGAAATGCTATCATCTCGTGATGATGCCATCTCATATGCTTTAACAATCGCTGTTTTATAGGATGCTTCTTTTGATATATTGCCTTGATTAAACGAATCAATATATGACGTATCCTCTTGTCGTTTTGTTATTCTAGAAATCTCATAGTTATCATTATTTTTAAACATCAAATACTGAAATACGGTGATTGGATCTTGAGTATATACATGAATTGAGTAAAAATGATCATCCATTTCATAGCCCTCAATCTCAAATGATGTTTCAAGATTGGTCAATCCACCAGGTGCCACAATCGCATAGTTAAGTGGCACAACAAGACAACCCATAAAAAAGACATAGAGAATACTAAAAATAACTACTTTTCTTAAGTGATCAATCAATAATTTCTTCATATTTAATGTTACCAGTTTGCACTTGATGATACTTAACACCTGCAGCATCCAGCATTTTAATAGCTGCTTGATGTGTTTCAGTATCTTTATATTTATTAGATTCATAAATAATTTCTGTGATGCCACTTTGAATGATTAGTTTTGCACATTCATTGCACGGAAATAAAGTCACATAAATCTTAGAATCCTTAAGCGATGTTGTTGCATTTAAAATAGCATTAGCTTCAGCATGAACCACATAAGGGTATTTGGTACCACAGATATCGCCTTCCTTTTTCCATGGAAAAACACTGTCGTCACACCCCTTAGGAAATCCATTATAACCAATGCCTATTATGCGTTTATCACTGTTTATGATACAAGCACCCACTTGAGTACCAGGATCCTTACTTCTCATCGCAGAAAGTTTAGCAACTCCCATGAAATAGGCATCCCAAGATATATAATTCTCACGTTTCATTTCTTTTCACTCTCTTTGACTAGACTTAAATCCACATGGCAATAACCACCTGGATTTTTATCTAAATATTTTTGATGATACTCATCTGCACGATCATAATCTTCATCTATTTTGACTCTAATCTGAACGCGATCAATATCTTTCTTAAAATAAGATTTTAAAAATTCATTTACCTTAATCTCATCTTCAACTGATTCAACATAGATACCAGTACGATACTGGATACCTCGATCATGTCCTTGTTGATTAATACTAAAAGGATCAACAAATCTTAGATAGTGTTCTAATAGTACTTCAAGTGTAATCAAACCTTCATCATATATGACTTCAACAGCTTCAGCGTGTGTTGCAAGACCGCTGCATACCTGTTCATATGAAGGATTTCTGAAGTTACCATCTACATAACCAGTCGATGTTTCAATTACACCTTTAAGCATTTTAAAATAAGCTTCAACGCCCCAAAAACATCCCCCAGCTAGCACTAATTTATTCATCACTTACCAACCCTTATATTTAATTCCTCTAACTGAAGTTCTTCAACTTTTGATGGTGCTTGCATCATTTGGTCTTTCGCACTCTGTGTTTTAGGGAACGCTATAACATCTTTGATATTATTCGTATGTGTCATTAACATAACAATACGGTCTAACCCTAAAGCAAGTCCACCATGAGGCGGTGTGCCATATTTTAACGCATCAACGAAGAAACCAAAACGTTCTTTGACTTCTTCAGCACTAATCCCTAATGTATCAAACATTAAGTTTTGAACTTCTTGATCATGAATTCTTATTGATCCGCCACCAATTTCGTATCCATTTAATACGATATCATATGCATCCGCCATTGCTTCTTTTGGGTTATTTTTAAATGTTTCAACATCAGATGGTGCAGTAAATGGATGGTGTTTAGCATAGAATCTACCTTCTTCTTCATCATACTCTAATAATGGCCAATCAACAACCCATAAAAATTCATATACATTTGGATCAACTAACCCAAACATTTCAGCTAATTCAATACGTAATGCGCCTAAACCGCTTAAAACGTTATCATACTTACCAGGAACAAAGAAAATCATTTCTTCGTCTTTTAAATTAAGTGTTTCAATCACTTCTTCATCAATAAACTTTAGGATACTACCCTTAACTTCACTATTTTGTTTCTTCATAAATGCAAGAGCTTCCCCATGATTTTTCTTAACTAGTGCAGTTAATGCATCAACTTGTTTTCTTGATAATGATGCTGCCTTTGGTACTCTGATACCACGAACTTCTCTACCGTTGAAAAGTGGAATATCTAAGCCTTCAAACAAAGGTTTAAAATCTTCAATGAATAATTCATATCTAGCATCCGGTTTATCACTACCATATGTTTCCATCGCATCTTTATAAGTAATACGTCTAAATGGTGTCTTAATATCAATATCTAATACTTTTTTATACGTATGTGTTAAAATACGCTCAACCAAACCTTGAATATCTTCTGGTTCAATAAAAGATGCTTCAATATCGACTTGGGTAAACTCAGGTTGTCTATCCGCTCTTAAGTCCTCATCTCTAAAACATTTAGCGATTTGAAAATATCGTTCAAACCCAGCAACCATAAACAGTTGTTTATACAACTGTGGTGATTGTGGAAGTGCGTAAAATTGACCTTCATATAATCTTGATGGTACCAAGTAATCTCTCGCGCCTTCAGGTGTTGACTTGCCTAAAATTGGTGTTTCAATTTCTAGATATCCCTCATCAACTAAAACAGATCTGATCGCTTGAACAATATTATGTCTTTGAATCAAATAGTTTTGCATCACTGGCCGACGTAAATCTAAATAACGATACTTCAATCTAGCCTCTTCTGATACATCACTATCATTTAACACGCTAATTGGTGGTGTTAAAGCTTGACTCAAAATATTTAAATAGTTAACTTCAATTTCAATTTCACCAGTAGGAATGTATAAATTTTTACTTTCTCTTTCAACTACGACACCACTTACTTCAATAACGAATTCACTTCTTAGTTTCATCGCAACTTCATAGTTCTTATTCTCTGGTTTAACAACTAGTTGAGTAATACCTTTTTTATCTCTTAAATCAACAAAAATCATGCCACCTAGATTACGAGATTTTTGTACCCAACCTCTTAATGATACATTTTCACCTACATTTTTTAATGCTAATTCATTATTGTTATGTGTATATTTCATCTTTCTACTCCATTAATCGCTTATTTAGATAAGAGACAATCAATTCCACATTAACGTTTTCTTGTGTCTCGCTCTTTGTATTTTTAACAGCTATAAATCCTTCTTTATATTCATCTTCACCTAAGAAAATAATATATTTACTTTTATAACGTAAAGCTTCTTTCAATTGTCCTTTAAATGATTTTCCAGTATAGTTCATATCAGCTTTTAGACCAGTAGATCTCATATCGTGTAATAGTTTAACAGCTTCACTCTTCAAAGCTTCATTAAAATTTACTATATAAACATCCAAATCATCGCGATCATATAGATCAGGATTTTCAGCATCTATGGCCATCAAAAGTCGTTCCATACCAAATGCGAAACCTATACCTGGAAGATCAGGACCACCTAGTTCCTTAACTAAGTTTTGGTATCTACCACCACCACCGAGTACGTTTTGTGCACCGAAGCCTTCAATGTTTGCTTCAATTTCAAATACGGTATGGCTATAGTAATCTAGCCCTCTAACAAGTCTTGGAGCTAATTCATAATCAATACCTGCATGATCTAAGAAAGATATAACTTGTTCAAAATAATTATTAGAAAACTCATTTAAATACTCTACTGGTGTTGGTGCATCAATAATTGCTTGATGTTTATGATCAATCTTACAATCAAGAATTCTAAGTGGGTTTTTATCAATTCTAATCTTACAATCACTACATAATGTTTCTCTGTGAGGTTCAAAATAACGCTTTAGCGCTATTTGATATGCTTCCCTTGACTCCATGTCACCAAGTGAATTTAAACGCACTCTAACGCCATTTAAACCCAATTGCTTGATAAAATCATACGCAAGAATAATCACTTCCGCATCTATTGCAGGATCTATTGAACCAACCGCTTCAACACCAAATTGTGAGAATTGACGGTAACGACCCTTCTGTGGTCTTTCATATCTAAAGTTAGGACCAATATAATATAGTTTTTGTTGTGACTGATCAGCATATAGTTTATTTTCAACAAAACTTCTGATCACACCTGCTGTACCTTCGGGTCTCAGTGTTAATTTTCTTTGACTGCGATCTTCAAAATCATATGTCTCTTTAGTAACCATATCCGATAGATCATTATCTCTATGAAATATTTCAGAATACTCCATCACTGGCGTTCTCATCTCATGATAATAATACTTCTTCATGATTGTTCTTATTTCGGATTCTAATTTTTGCCATTTAGGACTTTCTGAAGGTAGTACATCATATGTACCTTTAACTCGATTTAATCTCATTATATCTCTCCTTTGTCATCTCATAAACCATCATGTCCGATTCTAATATGCCAATGACTTTTTCATATCTATATGGGTAGGATTTAACAAATATAAACCCGTTTTTTTTAATTACTCTTCCGCTTGCTGGATTGTTTTTTAAATGCTTAATAATTAACATTTCATAATGATAATACTCAAAACCGATTTTAACAACCTCACACAATGCTTTTGTCATAATACCTTTATTCCAGTAATCATGGTGAATCACATACCCAATCTCAACAGCGTTATGTTTTGAAACTCTAGTATGGAAATCAATCGTACCAATCATTTTATTTTTATCAAGATCAACAATTGCATAACCGACTGGAATGCCTCGCTTAGGGCGAGTAAAAAATATCTCTCTAATAGCGCGTTTCGCTTCTTTCCTGAAAACCATAGGTCCCCATGATAGAGTTTTTACAACCTCTGGATTTGATCCATACTCAAATAAATCTTTGTAATCACTTTTTTTGATGCTTCTGAGTATAAAGTGATCAAACTTAACGAGGGGCATTTTCTTATAATTCATATTTACCTCTAAAAAAATCGTCCTTAAAAAAATCTAAGGACGAAAAATCGCGGTACCACCTTAGTTCTAGTATAAAATACTAGCCCTCATTGATTGCTTGCCTCCAAAGGTGTCACATTTCTAACAACCGTCAAAATCCTTTTTCATAGGCGATTAAATTATAAATTCATTTTAACTTGTTTATATATTTTTGTCAATCAATATTCAATCAAAATGGTCACAGGTCCATCATTAATCGATTCAACGTCCATATGGGTTTGAAATACACCTTTTTCTACATTAAATTCTTTTTTTAATAAATCTATAAATGTTTCATATAATAGATTGGCTTTTTCAGGTCTACAAGCTTCTGTAAACGAAGGTCTATGCCCGTTTGAAACATCGCCATATAAAGTGAATTGTGAGATGGCAAGAATTTCTCCATGAACTTGTGATAAGTTTAAGTTGAGTTTTCCTTGTTCATCTTCAAACACTCGGAGTTTAGCAATCTTGTTTGCCATTTTTTTTATATGTTCATTATCGTCTTCATGATGAAAACCGATATATAACAAGTATCCTTTACCAATCTTTCCAACGACTTCCTGATTAACTTTAACGTGCGCACTTTTTACGCGTTGGCATACGACTCTCATTGAAATAGTCTTTCCACAGATGATATATCTGCTACTTTTTTAATATTGATCATAACGTTTAATAATACTTCATCACTAGAAACTAACACCTTAAGTTTAATCGTCATTTCTAAAGTTGAAGACGTCGTGGCATTAACCTCTGCAATAGAGATACTCATCGCATTTACCGCTGTGACAACTTCAGTTAATAAAGTTGGTCTAGCCGTACCTACAATTTTCATTCTAGTTGGATATTTTCTATCAATTTGATTAGACCAAAAAGCATCAATTAATCGATTTTGATCAAACTGCTTATAGTTGGGACATTCAGTATTATGAATTACAATGCCACTGGTTTTAGAGACGAACCCTACAATCTTATCTCCTGGAATCGGTAGACAACAATTAGCAAGTTTAATCTGAGGGCTTGATAAACCTTCGATAACAACACCTGTTTCGTGGTGAGTAGTTAATTGACGTACTGCTTTCTCCATTTGTTTTTGAAGCAATAAATCACGATCAATTTCCTTACCAATAAGTTTTTGACATACCGTCTTTGGACTGATAAGTCCCTTACCAATCTCTAAATATAGTTCCGTTACTGTTTGAATTGCATTCTTTTCAAAATTCTTTTTAACAAACTCATCATCAAGTTTTGTATGATCAGCTTTTTGAGCAACCAATTCTTTATTTAAATCTTTCTCTCCATTGGCAATTAACTGGTCTCTATTTTGTTTATTTAAAAAACTCTTAATCTTATGTTTAGCATGCTGTGATTTTGCAATTTTAATCCAGTCTTCACTCGGACCAGAAGAATTCTTATTTGTTTTAACACTGACGATATCGCCAGTTGCTAATTCATAATCAAGAGTCACAATACGATTGTTGACAATCGCACCAACCATCTTGTCACCGACAGCAGTATGTATACGATATGCGAAATCAATAGGTGTTGCACCTTTTGGAAGTTCAATCACTTCGCCTTTTGGTGTAAATACATAAACATTAGCATCTAGAATGTCGCCTTTGATGGTACTAACAAATTCCTTCGCACCACCTTCAGTTTCGTCAGTATCTTCACTCATCTTAAGTAAATCGCCATACCATTTTAATTTTTGAGCAATTTCAAATTGTTCCTTTTCTTTTGAATAGGTCTTATTTTCTTTATACGCCCAGTGTGCAGCAATCCCATATTCAGCGATTTGATCCATTTCATGCGTTCTAATCTGAACCTCAAATAAAGTACCATCTTCAGATAATACCGTTGTATGAAGGGATTGATACATATTTGGTTTAGGGACTGCTATATAATCTTTAAACCGTCTTGGAATTGGTGTAAAGTTAGCATGAATAATACCAAGTGCTTGATAACATTGTTCAACCCTATCAACAATGATGCGGACAGCAAGTAAATCATAGATATCTTCAAAAGCACGATTATCCCTTACCATCTTCTTATAAATACTATATATATTCTTAATGCGTCCTTTGATTTCAAACTCATCTAAATCATTTCTATTAAATAATTCCTTAACGTGTACAATGATGTGATCAATTGATTCTTCACGTTCAGCCTTCTTCGCTTGAATCATATTTGATACACGATAGTACATCGGTGGATCTGTATATCTTAAACTCTTATCCTCAAGTTCTGCCTTAATTCTAAAAATCCCTAGGCGATGCGCCAAGGGTGCGTAGATCTCTAATGTTTCACTTGCAATCCTATATTGCTTTTCTGGTGCCATGGATTGTAACGTCCTAATATTATGCAATCTATCTGCAATCTTAATTAAAACGACACGGATATCTTTTGCCATAGCAAGCAACATCTTTTGATGATTATCAGCTTGGGATGCGACTGTGTTAAACGAAAGCTTACCAATCTTAGTCACACCATCGACCATTGCTGCTACATCATCACCAAATGCATTCTTAACATCTTGTAATGTGTAGTCAGTATCTTCAACTGTGTCATGCAATAATGCTGCAATGATCGTTGCAGGTCCAACAGCCAATTCTGTCAAAATCTTTGCAACAGCAATAGGATGTGTAATATATGGGTCTCCGCTTTTACGCATCTGACCGGTATGTTTTTCTTTAGCAATTAAATAAGCTTTATGAACTCTTTCAATATCCTCTTCATTATGGATATAGTTCGAAAAGCTCTCAACTAAAGACTCATATAGTAGATCCTTCATTAAAACACTTCTTCCTAATAAGTAATTAAAGTTAGTATATCATAATCTCCAAGTTTTGCTCTACCTTCAAGCTCAGCAAGTTCAATTAAGAATGCAAGCCCAACAACTTCACCACCTAGTTTTTCAACTAGTTTAACAGTTGCATCCATTGTACCGCCAGTTGCAAGTAAGTCATCGATGATAAGTACTTTATCACCAGGTTTAATCGCATCTGCATGAATTGATAATTCATTAGAACCATATTCTAAATCGTATTTTTCTGTTACGATATCTCTTGGTAATTTACCAGGTTTTCTCACTGGTGCAAATCCTATGCTTAAATTAGCTGCAACAGGACAACCAAAAATAAATCCCCTTGCTTCAGGTCCAACGATAACATTAGCATGATGTTTAACTGCAAATTCAGTAAATTTATCAGCAGCAAATTTATATGCTTTCCCATTTAACATTAAAGGTGTAATATCTCTAAATAATATACCTTCTTTAGGAAAATCAGGCACCTCAGCAATATATTTTTTTAAGTCCATTTTAAAGCCTCCAAATTATATTCATAATATTCGTAATACTTTAATATTCTACCACATTATTTTAACTTATAGCAAGTATGCTATAATGGGTGTAGGTGATAAAAATGATACCCTTAGCTTATCGAATGAGACCAACTAAATTTGAAGACGTTTTTGGTCAAGACCATTTAATTGGAAAAGATGGTGTTTTGAACGTTATGCTTAAAAAGCATAAGATTATGTCTTTTATTCTATATGGCCCTCCGGGGACTGGGAAAACAACGATTGCTCAAATATTTGCAGAACATGCAAAACTTGACACATATTTCTTTAATGCATCAACGGATAACAAAGCCAAGTTAAAAGATATTATTGATATGACTGCATATCATGATGTGTTGTTAATTATCGATGAAATACATCGCATGAAAACAGATATTCAAGACTACCTTTTACCATATGTTGAAAATGGGCATGTGACAATCATTGGATTAACCACTTTAAATCCATATCAAAGCATCAATCTAGCCATCAGATCAAGATGTCATCTATACCAAGTTAAGAAACTTGAAGATGATGCGATTGGAGAAGCTGTAAAAAAAGGCTTAAGGGAACTTGAAGTTGATATTAGGATTGATCAGCAAGCACTAGATGCTATCATCAGGTTATCAAATCATGAAATTAGATCCGCATTAAACGTTTTAGAAAGTTCATCACTTCTTCTAGAAGACGGTGATATGTTAACTGCTGATATCGTTTACCGCGTTGCTGGTAAAATCAATCATGATTTAGATAAGAATCAAGATAATTATTACGATTTACTAAGTGCACTACAAAAATCGATTAGAGGTTCAGATGTGGACGCATCAGTTCATTATCTTGCTAGATTATTAATTCTAGAAGATTTACAGTCTCTAATTAGAAGGTTACTAGTGATTGCATATGAAGATATAGGACTTGCTAATCCTATGATGGGTGTTAAAGTTGCTACAGCTTGTGAAAGTGCATTAAAAGTAGGTCT
Source organism: Acholeplasmataceae bacterium (assembly GCA_965140505.1). GTDB lineage: Bacteria > Bacillota_I > Bacilli_A > Acholeplasmatales > Acholeplasmataceae > WOFB19. Next base: position 309,500 of record OZ223250.1, on the reverse strand, counting down.
TCCAGAGGCGAGAATCATCTTTAGTACGATTGTAGTTGATATGGCATTATCACCAAAATCAAATACTGCATATACGGCACTTGCTAGAGCAATAGAAGATTATGAAAACACTGATACAGGATCAGTCGCACCACAGGCAAGTAACTGTGAGATTAAAAAGAGTCCTGATCTATATCATTATCCCCATGATGATGAAAAAAGCGTAAATGACCAAACATATCTACCAGATAAAATTAAAGATAGGGTTTATTACTTACCCAAAAAAGAATCATCATATGAAAAAGCACTTGCACAAAGATTAGAACAATTAGATAAGATAAAACATAAAAAAAGAGGTTGACTCAATAACGTCAACCTCTTTCATTTTTTCTTGAATTACCCTTTTGTTTTACTGTGGTTAGGATTCATCTGATTTGATCTATTGTCCTGAGTTGACTTATGCGTGCTGCTATTTGGATTGAACGTGTTAGATCTATTGTTTGTAGATGCTCTAAATGCAGAATTATTAGGATTCATAGAATTTGATCTGTTATTTGATGAAGATTTACTTGACCCTTTAGACATTTCATATTCTCCTTTCTTGGTAATTTTAGAAAAAGAAAAGCCTAGAGAAATGTTGATGCAGTCAATTTCTCTAGGCTTAAATACTAAATTATTAAATTTCTGTTGAAATAATCACAGGAATCGTGATTGGACTTCTTTTGATTTCTTGATAAATGAAGCGATTGATATCATTTCTAACATCTCTCTTATACTCATTCCAATTGATGTATTTCCCCTTCAAATGTTTATCACTTGTTTTATAGAATATATTTTTAATCTTGTCTAATAATTCTTCTGATTCTTTAACATATACAAATCCTTTAGTAACAATCTCAACATCGCCAAGAATTTTTTTATTCTTAGGACTAACATGTGCAACAATTAGCAAAGCTCCATCTTCGGCTAACAATTCGCGGTCTTTCATCACATAATCATTAACATCTCCAACTGCAGTACCATCAATTAAGATTTCACCAACATTAATGTCCTTTCTGCTAACAAAAACATCATTGTTTTTATAATTAAATACATCACCATTATCAAGTAAGAACACATCATCATCCGAATAGTTAAGCTCTCGTGTTAACGTTCTTACACCATATTGATGGCGATATTCACCAATCGTTGGAATAATGTATTTAGGTTTTAATAAATTAATCATCATTTTTAATTCTTCAGCAGTTGCGTGTGCAGCAGTTAAATTGCGTTTATTAATGACTTCAACATTCGTATCACTTCGATACAAGATATCAAGTGTTCTTGCTGCCATTTTTTCAGTACCAGGTACTGGTGCTGTCATTAAGATGACTGTATCATTTTCATCAATTTGAATAAGTCGATCCACTTTTTTACACATACGTTGTAGCATAAAGAATGGTTCATGTCTATTACCAGTGACTAATGCAACAATGTCAGGATCATTGTTCTTGTTCTTTTCATCGATGAACCGTAGTTTTATAAGTGACTCTTTAGGTATTTCTAAATAGCCATTAGCAATCGCAATATCCACAATTCTTTGTGCTCTACGTCCGATAATCGCAATCTTTTTATTATGTTTTAAACTGATGTTTACAGCATGTTGAATCTTACGTAAGTCAGAGGAGAAAAGTGAAATAATAATTCTACCTTGAGCATTGGCAAAAATACTATTTAGTTTATGATCTAATGCTTGGTTAACTCCACCGCTTAATACCAGTGTTGAACCAAGTGATTCTGTAAGTAACAACAATACTTTCTTTTCAGCTATTTCATTAATTTTTTGAAAATCTGTTTGATATTTGTTATCACCACTTTGATCAAATGTGAAATCACTCGTATATACGATAACACCGTCCATTGTATGAATGGCAATACCCACTGATTCTGGAATTGAATGGGTTGTGTTAAAAAATGATACTTTAACATTGCCAAATTTAATAATACTATTTTGACTGATTGTATTTAAAGTATAATCCTCTAACTTGAAATCAGCATCTTTTAACATATCTTTTACAATTTGCATTGTAAAATTGGTTGCATAAACAGGTACATTTAAGTCGTTGATTAAATGTGGTATTGCAGCAACGTGATCCTCATGAGCATGGGATAAGAAAATACCTTTGATTCTATCTTTTGCTCTAATTAATACACGATAATCGGGAATAATTTCATCAACACCGTATAGTTCTGAACTAGGATATTTAATCCCAGCATCCAATATAAATAGACTGCGGTCAACTTCGACCACATACATGTTTTTACCGTTTTCGCCTAGTCCGCCTAACGAAAAAAATCGAATTTCGCTCAATTTAACACTTCCTTCTTACTGAAACGTCTTTTTACTCATTAACATTATATCATGTTTTGAAAATTAAACAACGATTTTGTTTTGACGTGTGGTATCATAAAAATAGGTGATCACATATGGTAAAATACCCAATAAAACGTAAACCACAAGTAAAAACAACCAATTATGCAAATTTAGGTATGACGCTTGAAGCAGATATAGAAATTACGAATCAATATTATTTAAGTAATAATATTGCTGTTATTCATAAAAAACCTACACCTGTTCAAGTAGTCGATGTATCCTATCCTGCGAGAAATAAAGCGAAAATTATAGAGGCATACTATAAAACACCATCAACAACTGACTTTAATGGCATATATAAGGGTAGATATATAGATTTTGATGCCAAAGAAACAAATTCTAAAACATCGATGCCTTTAAAGAACGTACACCCTCATCAAATTGATCATTTAAGGGCTGTTCAATCTCATGGTGGTATAGCTTTCTTAATTGTTCACTTTAAGCAATATAATGAATACTACTTATTACCTCTTGACGTACTCACTAAATTTTGGGATTCCCAAAATAATAATACGGGACGAAAATCCATCCCGTATCAAGTATTTAAAGATCAAGCATATCCAATTTCTTTTGGGTTTCAACCACGACTTGACTATTTGAAGGTCATTGAATCTAAACTGCTATAATTTGTTTTTCTAAAGCTGTAAATAATCTTTTGTGTATTAATGAAAAGAAAATTGTAACAATGATGCCTGTTGTAAATATGTATGTAAAGTTATAGCCTAAACTATAAACCCATATATTACCTCCGACAGCACTAAATATTCTAGTCGCTATATCAGGATCAGCTTCTCCTGCTTGAACAGCAGATACCGCATAATCAATACTACTACTCCACAAAATAACACCACTTAATGTACTTGAAATTAATCTTACTACGCTAACGATAGTAACTGATTGAATTACACTTGATAATTTGCTAAATGTTTTATTAAACAAACCAGATAGACCGAAAGCCATAAATGGAATTACATAATCCAATAAGACCAAAAGTGTAATTTGACCAGCATTCCAGGATGTTCCTGTCCAACTCTCAAGTGTATCTTTTAAAGTTGATAAATAAATCATATAATCTGCAGAAAAATTATATATACCAAATACAAAACCTGCAATCAAACCATACTGTAGCCCACATGTTAACCCTATAAGTATTAAGGGTAACATTGAAATACCAAAAAATTTACCGCCAAATGGCATACTTAGATTTAATCCAGGTGTGACATTGACAAATAAGTCAACAACGATTGCAATTGCGAGTAGAACTGCAGTCAAAGCTAACTTTTTGACTTCCTTACTTTTTTTCATGATTTCTTCTCTCCTTAGAAAATAAAAAAATTTCTATGGATTCGCCAAAGAAATTGATAGTTAATTATAACATTGATGTTATCGACTATCCCTCCGCTGGTATCATCCAGATCAGGTTCTCGGGTCGACTCTAAGTCCTCTCAGCATAATGCTCCCCGTAGTGATCATTACAAATATAACACATTAACAAATATAATTCAATAAAGGAGACTTATTTTATGCCACCATCTATAGCGATATTCTTAATTATCTTAGGATTACTACTATTTATATTACTATTAAACTTTCATATTCACAAACCTAATGAGATTGCTGTTGTTGAAAGATTTGGTAAATTTCATCGGTTAATTAATAAACCAGGTGTCTATTTTCTTTATCCAATGATAGATCGCATTGTCGAATCTTATTCAACTGACCCATTCTTTGTGAGTAGAAAAATTAAAGTTCAACAAGGTATTCCCGAACCGATGTTAATTACTTATAAGATCAAAGTGATTGATCCAATGAACTATACCTATAATTCACTTGATGCTGTTAAAATGATTCACGACTACATAACACAAACGATTATTGCTCAAATGAATCGTACTGAAGTCTTCGAAGATGCAAAGCTTTACGCGACTCAATTTGGTGTTGAACTGTTGTATATCGAGTATAATAATTGATAATAATTTTTCATAATATCTTTACATTCTTAATAATTGGTGCTATAATATAACCAAAGGAGTGATGGATATGAATATTACTTGGTACAATGATAAACCAAAGGATTGTATAGTTACCATTGGTAACGGTAGCCTCACGTTAAACAAACCTGCAATCATGTTTTTTGAAAATGCATATTCTGTTATGCTTGGCGTTAATGAAAAAGAAAAGCTTATTTTCATCAAGCCTTTAAATAAAGAACGCGCCATGATGCATGATATACCAGATAGCAGTAAATATAGAATTACTATACGTACTTCATATGGTAGAATTACAAATAAAGCATTTTTAAACGAGATCGTTGATTGGTTTGGACATGATGTAATCGATAACGTCATGAAGTTTAAAGCTTCATGGGACTCAAAAAACGAAATCTTAATTGTAGATTTGAAGGAGGTATTATAGATGGAATGGTTAGAATGGGTATGGTTGGGGATTTTTGTTCTAGCTCTATTTATTGAATTCATAACAGCCGATATGGTTAGTATATGGTTCGTAATAGGGGTAATTCCAAGTTACATACTCGCGTTATTTAATGTGAATCCAATCGTTCAAATTATTGTATTCTTTATAGTTACTACAGTTCTTCTTGTATTTACAAGACCTGTTGTTATGAAATACTTTAAAACGAATGAAATAAAAACTAATGTTGATTCCGTTATTGGCCAAATTGCCGTAGTTAGTGAAAGAATAACAGTCGATGTTATCGGTGCTGTGAAACTTAAAACTAGAGAATGGTCAGCTATTGCCAATGAAACGATTGAAATTGGAGAACACGTTCGCATCCTTGATGTTGAAGGTGTCAAATTAATTGTCGAAAAACTCGACTAAAAAGAAAGAAGGAATAAATTATGAATCCAGGAATTGTCGCATTAATAGTTATTGTTGCTTTATTATTAATTATTGCCGCATCTAGTATTAAACTTGTAACTCAAACTAAGAAATATGTCGTTGAACGTTTAGGTGGTTACAATAGAACTTTAGGAGTTGGTCTTCATTGGATTTGGCCAGTCGTAGAACACGTTGCAAGCGTTGTATCTTTAAAGGAACAAGTTAAAGACTTTGATCCTCAACCTGTAATTACAAAAGATAATGTAACAATGCAAATTGATACAGTTGTCTTCTTCTCTATTACAGATCCTAAGGCATTTACTTATGGGACAGAAAATCCATTACTAGCAATTGAAAAGATTTCTGCAACTACATTACGTAACATCATTGGGGATCTTGACCTTGACCAAACACTTACATCTAGAGATTTGATTAACACTCATATGAGAAAAATCTTAGATGATGCAACTGACCCATGGGGTATTAAAGTTAACCGTGTTGAAGTTAAGAACATTCTTCCACCAAAAGATATTAGAGACTCAATGGAAAAACAAATGCGCGCTGAACGTGAAAGACGTCAAACAATCTTAATTGCTGAAGGTGAAAAACGCGCTGCTATCCTTAGAGCAGAAGGTGAAAAGGAATCAGTTATCCTTAGAGCAGATGCTTACAAACAAGAAAAAATTCTACAAGCTGAAGGTGATGCAGAAGCAATCCGTAAGTTAAAAGAAGCTGAAGCATTAGGTATCGAATTAATTAAAAAAGCTGATGCCGATCAAAATGTTTTAACGATTAAAGCATACGAAGCATTAGCTAAAGTAGCTGATGGTCAATCTACTAAACTTGTTGTTCCAACAAATATCACTGATCTCGCTTCTTCAATCATGATGGCTGCAGAATTTGCTAAGTCAGATAAAAAAGTAGAAAAGAAATAGTTAATTTAAAAACTAAATAAAACAAAAAGGATTATTAAATCTAAAGCAATTACTGCTTCTTGATTTTGTAATCCTTTTTTAATACATAAATTTATATTTAATTTTGTAATAGATTACCGGAAACAAGTCCTAGCTATTCTTTTTTAATAACTGTCCTTTTATTAAGACAAAGTGTCTTTTTCTTCATTCTCAAAATCAAAAGATACTTTATTGATTTACATCAGTCACTGTGTGTCCGCTTATGTCCAAATACATTACAGGTTTCTTTGAAATCTATACTTAGAATTTGGTAACCTAAATATGTGGTTTAAGTTTTTTAAGTGCTTTCATATCTTCATCTGAAATTTTGAAATCTACTGCAGCATTGCTTTCCATATGAGCTGGATTTTAAGTCTTAGAAATTGGGCACATGTCTAATAAACAATTTCATTTTAATTATTTTTAGTGTCTACTTTAAGGGAATCATATCAATTGAGTGCCTTTAGATTACCACCTGTTTTTTTAAAGACCCTAAATATTTATATCATGATTTACTTGCACATTAAATGAATATTCAATCCAAGTCATCTTAACAAAACCATCATTAAATCAACTTCATAAAAGCCTGTGTAGAATCCTACAACTGATGCTTTGAATTTCTCAATTTCATCTCTAGATGGTAATGGATTTTTTAAATAATCTATAAAATCGGATACTCTATCTGGGTCTACAAAATATCCATAAAATAATCCATCATCTTCAAAGTAGTCAATAAATGATTTAAAACTCTCTTCATCATATGCATCTCTAATAATTTGATAATATGCGGAAGATTCTCCAACTTCTTCATTATACATATATTTGTGTTCAACAATTAATCCTTTGCATAGATCTTCAAATTCTTTTATCCAATGATTTACCCAACTCTTTCTTGGCACGCTACAAGTCGTAATGAAAATGAAATGATTTTTATCATATTTTTCTATATTATCGTAAACTTCACTCATGGACTCCATATCATCAATTTTATATAGTTCATATTTGCTAAAAAACGACTTTAGGTTATCATCTGGAACAAAACCAGTTTTTAATACATTAAATCCATATATATCATATATACGATTATTAATATTTTTTAAATCCTTCATAAACACTTGTTTAAAATTCTCACAATTTATAAATTCGCGAAAATCATCTCTTAGTCTTCTGCTCATTTTTTATTCTCCATTTATCAGATTTTTTTGCCTTTCTTCTTGGTGTATAGTCACCATGAGTTTCATGATTTTTATCTTTTTTATGATCTTTTATAGAACCTTTTTCATCATGTAGCCACACATTTTCGTCTTTCCAAGCCCATCCATCTTCACCCAGATTTGAATTTTCAAGATCATCAGCATTAATATTATCATATGGCAAATCTGGTATTGAATCTTCTGGAACACTCCTCTCACTATTTTATCATAGCTGGATTCTAACTCTTTGTGTCTACTAAACTATGCTAACACCAAAATGTCAGTGTTAACATATCCAACACCTATTTAAAAATCAAGTCGTGATAAAATAAATGACTAGGCTAAGTAACTTTTCTTGATAATTCAGTGATGTAGAATTTCTTTAAAAAGAATAAATATTTAGAAGTTTCATTAAGAAATATTTAAGGATTTAGATGGTTTCAAAAATGAGATTCACATGTATAATTAAAAACGAATAAAATCTAATTTAAAAGGATTCACTCTGCCACAATACAAGAATCAATCCTTTTATTTTAATATATGATTAAATGTTATTTATTTTTCTCATAAATAATCAATGGCACTTCCATCTCGCCTTTCGTAAGTCCAGCATGATGTCCTTTATATATAGCAGTATCTTTAAATTTTAAATAACTATCAGATATAGCTATCGCTACAAAATCTCCTAAAAAATCATCTAGCATCGGATGTTTAACGCCACTACCAATCAAGCCACTTTCGATAAAATCATTTGATTGATATAAGACATATCTTGTCTCATACATCTTTCTAAACATCATTCTGAAATCTAATTTCTTTTCTGGTTTAACATAAAATGCAGGGCATCTAGGTTCTATCGTAGGTTTCTTATCAAGCATATCATATAAGAATGTATTTTTTGTGAACTCAACAGGCTTGACATTGATTTGTCCATGGTCAGCAATAATCACAACAATTGAATCTTCCCCTAAATACTCCTTCAACTGATTGAGTTTATCTGAAATAGTTTTTAAATTTTCTTTAGTTTCTCTACCAAAGGGTCCATACTGATGTTCGATACCATCAGGATTCGTCCAGTAAACATATGAAAAAGTCTTCTCATCTAATTCACTAATTCGAATCATTTCATCAACTTCATCTTCAAATGTCTTAAAGCCATGTTCAACAAAATCTGGGAACACTGAATGAATCTTGACATCAGGACTTGATTTTTTAATCATGTCAAATATGGTTTCATTTTCTAAATACTTATCTCGTAGGTTAATATCAATTTCTCTTTGACTGTCATAATAATCTTCGTTCATGAAAACAATATCGTAGACATCTTCTTTTCTAAAGTACTGTGTCCAACCTAAATATCCATTTTCATAAGGTGATTTAGCAGTTAAAATAGCATTAGTAGCAGCGACAGTTGTTGGTGGAAATACAGATGTAATTTTTTTTACCATGTGTTTCTTTAAAAAATCTCTATGACGTAAGTATTTTTTAATAATATTAGTTCCCATGCCATCTAATACCATAAGAAATACATGTTTATAATTTTTATCTAATCTCTCTTTTAATTCTGGTATTAAAACCTTATCAGTTTTATGCCCGTAGTAATCTAGTATCGTATAAGATACATTTAAAATTGAATTATTATAGTCAGGTTCCATCAATTTCATTTAACTACACCTCGAATCAATTTTTGGGTAACTTTATCTTGACCAATGATCATAGAATCTAGAACAAGCTTCTTAGCTTCTTCAATACCACGATTGTTAACGTATAATGTAGCAATGACATCACCAACCTCTAAAAAATCACCAATTTTTTTATGTAATTCAATACCAACACTTGGATCAATAATATCGGCTTTTGTTTCTCTACCAGCACCAAGTAACATCGCTGCCTTACCAATAGATAATGCATCCATATCCATGATATATCCTGATTTTTCGGTTTTGACTAATACCTTATGTGATGAAATGTAATCTTCAAAATGACTTAATACTTCAATTTCACCTCCTTGGGCTTTGATAAATTGTTCAAACTTCTTATATGCTATACCACTTTCAATGCTTTGATTGATCAGTACTTTTGCTTCTTCTTCATCTTTTGCGACATTTGCGTCAATCAATAATTGACTTGCAATAGTTGTCACAACTTCCATAAAATCTTCAGGTCCCCTACCCTTTAATGATTCAATGGCTTCATACACCTCTAGTGCATTACCAATTCTATTACCCAATGGTTCATTCATATTCGTTAAAATAGCAGTCACTTTCTTTCCTGCCAGTTTACCGATGTCAACCATAAGTTGTGCCAATTCTTTTGCTTCTTCAGTCGTCTTCATAAATGCACCGTGACCAACTTTAACATCTAACACGATAGCATCTGCACCACTCGCTAATTTTTTAGACATAATTGATGATGCAATTAGTGGAATAATATCAACAGTCGCTGTCACATCTCTTAATGCATATAACTTCTTATCTGCTGGTGCAATATGACCACTTTGTCCAACAACTGCAATGCCGATATCATTAACTTGATTAATGAAATCTTTAGGTTCAAGTTCAACATGGAAGCCCTTGATACTTTCTAACTTATCAATCGTTCCACCTGTATGACCTAAACCACGTCCACTCATCTTGGCAACCTTTGCTCCAAGACTTGCTACAATTGGTGCAAGTACAAGTGTCACCTTGTCACCAACACCACCTGTTGAGTGCTTATCAACCTTAATACCCTTTATTGCATCAAGGTTCATCACATCACCTGAATCTCTCATTGCCAAGGCAAGATGTGTTGCTTCTTCATGGTTCATGCCCTTAAAGTATATCGCCATTAACAGTGCACTCATCTGATAGTCTGGAATATCTCCAGATGTATAATTTTTAATTAAATATTCTATTTCATTTTTGGACAATACTTGTCCATCACGCTTTTTCGCAATCAAATCTATAACTCTCATATGATCACTCCTTGATATCATTTTACCACAAAATTATAACTTATGTTATAATAGCAACGGTGATAAAAATGATTAAATTAGCAATGGTCAGACATGGACAAACAAATTACAATTTACAAGGCTTAGTACAAGGAAGAATCAATAATCCATTAAATGCTAACGGTAGACAACAAGCACATGAATTAGCAACCCATTTAAAGGCTGAAAATAAAGACTTTGATGCTATTCTAGCTTCTCCCTTATCTAGAGCTTTAGAAACTGCATATATCGTTAAAAACGAGCTTAATATCGGTGGTCCAATAGAAATCGTTCAACATTTTGTTGAAAGAGACTTTAGTTTCTTAGATGGACAATCAGTAGATATTTCAAGAGCACTTATTAGAGAAGGCAAACCAATCAGTAACGGTTTTGAAAATAATGAAGCTTTAATTAACCGCATCGTTCGCGCTGCTTACGAATTACTAAAACATCATGATGGGCAAGAACTATTATGTGTTGCTCATTCTCATGTATTAAAATCTTTGTTGGTTTATGCAGATCCGAAACAATTTAATTTTGCTGATTACTATTTATCAAATGGTGATATTATATTCTTCGAAATTGATGAGAAGTCAATAAGATTTATTGAACATATTCATCATCCAAATGGCGAATTAAATAAATAGCAAAAATAAAAAGGCGATTTTCGCCTTTTTTTATCTTTCAAAATCCCGATTTACCATATCGAACACTTTTTGAGCTAGATCAACAGTTGATAAATCCTTAAAATCATCATATTTGATGACTGGATGAACATTAACTTTTATCACTGTTCTTCGCCATGGCCATCTCTTATGAACCTTAGTCATATTCTTCATCGATACAACTAAAATATCAGTTTTAGCTTTCATCGGAATCTTATATGCGCCTGGTCTCATCGCGACCATCCGTTCATCTTCTCTTGATTTAATACCGCCTTCAGGAAAGATGACATAATTCATACCGTCTTTTGCGTTTTTAATTGCTTCTACCAGTCCTCTTGCAGTATTACGATCACTGGATCTATCAATTGATAGAGCCCCTAAGTAACGAAGAAATTGACCAACCATAGGCCATCCCATAACATCAGATTTAGGTGTAAAGGTTGTCGGTCTATCAAATAATTCTCTAACTGGAACTGGATCTAATAAAGACTTATGATTTACATAGGTCGTTAATCTTCCATCCAATGGAATGTTTTCTCTACCAGTAACATCAAGTTTTATTCTACATACGAAATGATCAACGAAAAATGCTATACTTTGTGCCATATCGTTCATCGGCTTATTCGTAGGTTTAACTTTTCTCATCCAAATAAAATTGATCCAAATAAATAGAAGTATGAGTAATAGCGCAATTGGATATCCGGTAATAATCCATACAGGTATTAAATATAGAATTGGAACAAATACGCTTAGACAAACAACGTATGCTAAATATAATATAATAAATAGTGCTGTAATCATGCCTCTATCCTTTCATAAACTGCAAAGATGAGTTCAGGACTCATTTTTTTGTTTATCACTTTAAATTCATTTAAATCAAATTTTGGGAAATATACATTTCCTCGATGTGCTTTTAGCACAAATGTGATATATAGTCTATCTGCGTATGGAAGTGCAAGTTTATAAATTGTTCTTCCACCAACAATATAGATTTCTTCCTTATTCTCTTTTAGAAACCCATTGATATCTTTAACCAATATCGCATCTTCATAATCCTTATCTTCTAAATTACAAACATATATTTTCTTATAAGGTAAAGGTTTTGTCTTATAGTAACCCTTAAGTGATTGATAGGTCTCATGTCCCATTAACACGATTTGATTTTCAACAACACGCTTATAATATAAGAGGTCTTCTTTATAATGCCAAGGTAATGCGTTATCTCTGCCAATTAACCAATTCTCATCCATTGCCCAGATCATTGAAATCATACGGCAACTTTTCCTTTAATCAAAGGATACGGATTGTATCCCTCTAATGTAAAATCCTCATATTTAAACTTAAATAATGATTGAACATTAGGATTAATCGTCATGATTGGACGTTCTTTTGGTTCTCTTGATAACTGTAGTTTAACTTGATCTAAATGGTTTTGATAAATATGGGCATCCCCAAGTGTATGAACAAACTCACCAACTTTATAACCTGTAACTTGAGCAATCATCATTAGAAGTAATGCATATGATGCAATATTAAATGGTACGCCTAAGAATATATCGGCACTCCTTTGATAGAGTTGAAGTGATAGTTTGTTATCTGCTACGTAAAATTGAATTAATGTATGACATGGTGGCAACGCCATGTTTTTAATTTCTGCAGGATTCCATGCAGAAAGAATCATTCTTCTTGAATTCGGATTATTTTTAAGTTCATCTAAAATATACTGAAGTTGATCAACGCCGTTGAAATTACGCCATTGTGCACCATAAACAGGTCCAAGGTCACCATGCACCTCCGCAAACGTATCGTCATCTTTAATCTTTTGCACAAATTCTTTCATCGTTTCGCCTTGATAATCTTTACTCTCTTTAAATATTGCATATGGCCAATCATTCCAAATACGCACATCGTTATCAACTAAATATTTAATATTAGTATCACCATTGATAAACCATAACAGTTCATGAATGATTGATTTTAAGTGAACTTTTTTAGTTGTTAGTAATGGAAACCCATCTTTGAGATCATATCGCATTTGATAACCAAATACACTATATGTCCCAGTACCGGTACGATCCATTTTAAACGTGCCATGATTTAGTACATGTTCGCATAAATCTAGATATGCTTTCATCTAAATCCTCCTTATTTTGCTAATTCGTACAATGCTTCTGTATAGATAATGATTGCTTTAAAGAAATCTTCTAATTCAACATACTCATTTCTTTGATGAATAAATGTTGGTTTATCTAAGAAATGTGGTCCAAATGCAACCGTATTTTTCATCGCTCTTGCAAAAGTACCACCACCGATAGTGATTGGTTTTGCATGTTTATCATGAGTGTGTTTTCGATAAACGTCCATCAGCTTAGTTACTAGTTCCGAATTTGGATCTTGATACATAATACTTTGATGATTATCAACATTTACTTCAGCAAAATATGGTGCCACCTTGTCATGAATCTTAGTAACCACTTCATCAAATACGACACCATGAGGATATCTTAAGTTTAAACTGATTTGGAAAACATCATTACCGGTTTTAATCACACCAAAGTTGTTGGTTAAATCGCCCATTTCTTCATCGTGATAAGCAACGCCTAGTTTTTCACCTAATGCATCATCAACAAGTAAATCTTTAACGAGTCTTACGAGTGAAGAATCAATTTCTTCTTCAATAAAAAACTTAAATAATAAATTAATTGCATTAACACCAAGTTCAGGTGTTGAACCATGTGCTGATTTACCGTTAACTTTAATATAAACAATGTCATCTTCAACTTTTGATTCCCCTTGAAGATCATTATTTTCTAAATATAAAGCAAATTTACCTGTATAATCTTTTGTATGTTTTAGCGTAGCTTCTGCAAAATCAGGAACCATATTATCTCTAAATCCACCATTAACTGATAAGAGATCACTATCTTCAAAAACACCTTTAATCAATATTCTTGAAATACCTTTTTCAGCATAAATTAATGGGAAATCCGCATCAGGAATAAATCCAGAAACCGGCATTTCAGGGTATTTAGAAAAATATTTGTTAACACCTCTCCATCCTGTTTCCTCATCACAACCCAATACAATTTTAACTCGTTTAGATAGTGGAATATCTAAATCTTTTAATATTTTTAATGCATAATATGCTGCAATTGTAGGCCCTTTGTCATCTTCAGTACCACGACCATACATCATGCCATCATGAATTTCTGCACCATATGGTGGATATGTCCAATCATTTCCTGCAGGTACAACGTCTAAATGACCAATCATGCCGACATATTCATCTTGATCACCATATTCAATATGCCCAGCATAACCTTCTACATTTTCTGTTTTAAATCCATCTCTTTGTCCTAAATCAAGCATAAAATCAAGCGCTTCTTTGATGCCTTCACCAAATGGAGCACCCTTTCGTTTAGGATCATATGTTGTGAGTTCAGAATTAATTTTTACAATTTCTTCTAAATCCTTAATAATTTGTTCTTTTCTTTTATGAACTTCTTTTGAAAAATCGTAACTCATTGCTATCATCTCCTTGTATTATTTTAACATAATTTAAGGTAGTTTATAAAATAAAAAAGTTCATTTTACTGAACTTTATTCATATCTTCAATATCCGGTTTGTTTGAAGAGGATAAAAATGTCACACGCTCTCCAATAACCTCTAACATATTGATCTTCTTTTCATCATCGAGTTCTAGTTTGTATGTCTGAATTCTTGCTTTAACTGCAATCATTACACCTTTCTTACAGTAGTTTTCAACAGCTGTGGCTAAACCTTCCCATAACGAAACTTTAATGAAGTCTGTGTCATACTGACCATCAATGTTTTTAAAACATCTCTGTACGGCAAGTGTAACTTCGCTCACTTTTCTGCTATCTGATAAAACTTTTGTCTCAGGATCATGAGTAAGACGACCGATGAGTATTAATTGATTCAACATAAATTCATCTCCTTTTATGTGCATTATATGTAAGAAGATGCATTTGTCCTAATGACCATTTTCTGTTTTATTTCGTAGTTTTCTTTTATTTTTCTGAAATTTATTTACTCTTTATTAAATAATATCATCGATACTTAAAAAGTATAAAAAAAAGACTAAAATTTAGTCTTTTTTATAAATAACTGAAGCGGTCGGTGTTTTTAGTATATTCTCATATGCATCGATTAAATCTTCATATTGAATGGATTGAATCAAATCGATCAAATCAAATAGATGCACATGTTTATGAATATATCTACTGTATAGGTATGCTTTATGGTCTACTGAGTTCAATGCAAATATGAATTGACCAATATAAACCTTAAGATATCTATCAAAAGCTTCTTTAGTAATCAGTTTATCAAACCCTTGTTTAAACTGCTCAAGTATGTGTGATTTAAGATACTCAGGATTTTTTGTATCACCAAATATAACAAAATGCGCAAATTGATCATCAAAAGTTGAGCTCACATTAAAATTTTTATTAATGAGTTGTTGTTCTAATAAGTCATGATATAAGTCAGATGAAGAGCCAAGCAATAGATTAAACAATAAGGTATAAACCATTTCGCGTTTAGTCTGAGTTTCTCCACTTATATTATCCATACTAAATTTAAAGCCTAAAGCTAACTTGGGTATAGATACATCTTTTATCTTAATCACCTCTTGACAACACACTTCTTTTGGCTCATCAGGATAAATGATTTTAGGCATTTCCTTTTTTTCATCTTTATCATATGCGTTAAAGTATGCTTCCATACGCTCAATATCAATTTTGCCAGCGATAACAATGAGTCTATTTGCCGGATGATAAAATTTATCATAAATATCTAATAATACTTTTTCATCAATTTTTTTAATTGAATCCAAAGTGCCACCAATATCCCATTTAAAAGGATAATGTTTATAAAGTGATGTCATCAAATCTTGATATATCTCAGATTCTATATCATCTAAATACATCTTTAACTCTTCAGCAATAATCTGTTCTTCAGTTTCAATGTTTTCTTTTGTAAAATATGTCGTATCAAGCATCTCAAGTAATAGTGTTAATGCTTCTTCTAAATGATTGGTTGCGCTAAATAGATATGAGGTTTGCTCATATGATGTCATTGCATTGGCATCAACACCCAGATTTGAAAACTTCATAAATGCATCCCCATAAGGCATAGCAAATATTTTATGTTCCATAAAATGCGCACTACCAGCTGGGTATTCAATCATCTTTTTATCCTGTTCATAGGTTAAGTGATTTGATCCAAATGGTAGACTTAGTTCAACATATGTTGAAAAATATGGATCATCCTTGGGTAACATATGAACTTCCATACCATTATTAAGTTTCATGATATATACTTTTTCATTAAATCTTTTGTCTTCTTTAACGATCATATCACTCACCTGATAGTACATATGTCGTTTGAAGGCTAAGATGGTCAATAACCTTTAAAACTTCCTCATATGTAACACTTTCTATAGCTTTGATACGTTGTTCCAATGTTTTGATATCGCCGTATAAATCGTCAAAAAAAGCACGAATTGAAAGGGCAATTTGCTCATCATAACTACTCTTAATCTGATGAATCATATATTGTTTAGCATGCATGAGCGCCTCTTCATTAAACCCGTAATCACTTAAGTTATCCATGATGTGCATAATACCATCAACAGCTTGTTGCTTCCGCTTTTGATCTACCCCACTACTGATAACAAGTACACCTTGTGTTGGATCAAATGTTGACCTAATATCATAACATAAACCTTGTTTTTCCCTGATTTCTTTAAAAAGTATACTCTCAGCATACGCACCTAATATTAAGTCAAAACAAAGCACCGCGTGATACAACGGATGATGTCTAAATATTGGTAAGTGATACCCAATCTTAATCAACGCCTGATTCATTTCAATCTTTGATTCAATAACTTTCGGTTCATAGTCTTCTAAATGTTCAAGTTTCAAAGGTATGTCAATTAGGCGCTCAATTTTGCGAAAAGAAGATGCTATCTTTTCTTGATAACCATTGATATAACCATTAACAATAAAATAAATTTTATTAGTGTTTAAACATGCTTTAAAATAAGCGTATAAATCATCACATGTAATCTTTTCAATATCTTCTTTATATCCACTGATTGGATAACCAAATCGATGATTATCAAAAAAGTGTTTAGCAAACTCAACATTCGCGTAAAAATGTTTGTTATCGGTGATACTTTCCCACTGTTCTATAAGCAATCGCTTTTCCATTTCAAAAATCGCATCATTAAAAGAACTGCGATCAAGTATCATATCTTCAAATAATGTGATCATGTGATCTGCCAACTCTTCTTCATTTACGATTTTAGGATTTACCATTTGAAAGGAAATCTGCATCACATTTAGATTACCAACTAAAGAGGTTCTCCCCCCCAAACCTGCACCATAAAGCATTTGTAAATGCTCAATCATTTTTTGTTTTGTTTTTATCGTTTCCGTATTTGCTACTAAAACTTTAGGTAATAAAAAACGATACGCACGCTTTAAAACATCATCACACTCGATCATGTAAAGACTAAGTTGTATCGTTTTATAATCACTTTGGATAAATTTCATTATAGGCTGTTAAGCGCTACTTCCATCATATGTGTAAATGCTTCTTGTCGCTCTTGAGCAGTGGTTGCTTCAGAAGTGACAAATGAATCAGATACGGTCAATAGACAGGCTGCTTTTTTACCTAAAGCTTTTGCATTAGCAAATAATGCGTATGACTCCATTTCGACTGCTTCAACACCGTATTTTTCTACAAGCACTTTATAGTCGTCTGAATTTACACGATAAAATACATCTGATGAATGAATGATTGATGGTCGAACTTTGATACCTAACTTATTTGCTGCTCTTAAAATTTTATTGTTTAATGTCTTTGTGCTCTTCAAAATCTTTCTAGAACTAACACCCATTGTTTTTGCAAATGTTGATTCTGAAAATGCTTGATCAACAAGTAATACATCATAAAGATTTAGTTCAGGGCTATACGCGCCACATGAACCAATACGAATGATGTTTTCAACATCATAAAACTTAAACAATTCATAACTGTAGATACCAATACTTGCCATACCCATACCTGAGCCCATGACTGTTACTTTCTTCTTTTTATAAAAACCTGTAAAACCAAACATATTTCTAACACCGTTAATTTGAACAACATCTGTCAAATATGTATCAGCAATAAATTTAGCTCTTAAAGGATCACCTGGCATCAATACCGTTTTTGCAATTAGATCCTTGTTATCTAACTCAATATGAGCTGTTGGAATCATTATCTTTTCCTACTTTCTCCATTATTTGTACACCATTTGATGTGCCTAAACGTGTTGCACCTGCTTCAATCATAGCCATCGCTTGGTCATAAGTTCTAATCCCACCGCTGGCTTTAACTTCAGCACGTCCATCCACAATTTGTTTCATTAATTTAACATGCTCAATTGTTGCACCACCAGTGCCAAATCCTGTTGATGTTTTAACAAAATTCGCACCTGCAGTAACTGCCAGTTCACATGCATCTTTAATTTCTTCATCGGTTAGGTAGCAAGTTTCGATAATAACTTTAACCACTCTACCATCAGCTGCAGCAACAACACCTTTAATCTCTTCCGTAACTGTTTGATAATCTTTAGACTTAAGCGCATATAAATTGATAACCAAATCAAGTTCCTCTGCACCATCTAAAACAGCTTGCTCTGCCTCATATTTCTTGACATTTGGTTGGTGAGTACCATGAGGAAACCCTATCACCGTACAAGTTAAAACTGTTGTTTTTCTTAATTTGTGCTTTGCATATTTAACCCAGATTGGATTTATACAAACACTCTTAAAGTCGTATTCTTTTGCTTCTTCTAATAATTGATCAATTTGTTCCTTTGAAACGTTCGCACCTAATTTGGTGTGATCAATATGCTTATTGAGTAACATTTTTAATTGCTCCTTTTCTAGATTTTAATCTATTTATATGATATGAAAAATGTTTCACTAAAAATCCCGTAAGGCAAGTTAATACAATTGTAAACAAACCGATTTGACTAAATACATTGCCATATAAAACTCCTAGGATGATTGCGACTATTAAATAAGATCCATCAATTAATATCTTAGTGATCGATATATTATTTATTTTCTTATCCAATATCATCAATAGTTTTTCAAATGGCGATGGTGGATAACCGGAAAGCATCGTAAATGACACACCGATTGCAATCACGACAACACCTAATGATGCGAGCACAATTCTCATAATTAGTGTTTGATACCAGATAATAGGCACATAGGAAAATAACCATTGCCACATATCAATAAAATTACCAACGATAAAGATGAAAACGATGCCTATGAATACTTTTTTATCTCTACTAATGATAAATCCAAGTATGGCAACGAAAATACCATTAACAATTGAAACTCTGCCGATTGTAACCAAAGAAAATTTGTCATTTAATAATTCAGCAAGATAAAAGTTAAATGCATCAATCGCTCCAGCACCAAGCTCAGCATTGATTACAAATACAATACCAAGTGACAATATGATAAACCCCATAATATGTTCAAACAGTTTCATAATAAACCTTATTAATCAATAATATACTTTAATTCAGCACGTTTAAATTGATCATTCAATTCTTTTATTTTTGCCTTCTTAATGATTCGATGAATCTTTTTATTCGTCTTCTTAGGAACCACTTTGGTTCCCTTGATGAATCCAGGTACATCAATTAAGTATTTATCTATAAGTTGATATACGGTAGTTGCATCATATACTTTAATAGTTTGATCAATCCGATAAAATATAAAGTCTACATCAATTGGAAATACCGTCATTGATAATTCTTTCCATTCAATACCTACCGCTAACTTCTTATTGTCTGTAGATAGAAAGTGATAACGTGGAACGTAAGTATTTAACTCTTGATAATATTTTTGTAGTTCTTGATAATCATCTAAATATCTATAGATGTGTCTTAATTTATCTGTTTGTAAATAATAATAATCATTTAAAATAATCGGGTTTTTTTCCATGTATGCATCTTTTAACATTGTAAATACTTTCATTACAGTATCCATTTTAAAAGATAGAACATCTTCAAACATCTCATTATAGATAGCAAAGTTAAATCTTTCGCTTACTTTTCTGGCAAGGTCAAAGATTTGTTCAGCAACATAATTCGGTGTTAAAATTGACATTTCTAAATGAAAGTTCAAATCTAAAAATCTTGGATTCAACCGGTAAATATCAGGCACTTCAGATTTTGGTGTAATCATGAATAATGCGCGATATGAAAGTCTTGGATGTGTGTAGATAAAGCGCACACTTTGCTCATCCATTTCAACATCGAATCCCTCAATGTTTTCGAAAAAAGCTATTAATTGTTCAAGGTCAATTTTACGACTTTTTTCTTTAAAAAAATGAATGTTAAATTGAGCCATATATTCACCACCGTTCTTATTTATATTTTATCATACATATACAATATGTAAAAGAATTAAGAATTTAGAATCTTTTTTAAACGCTCATCATTTGTGCGATCAAATTGAAGTGGTGTAATTGAAATATAGCCTTCTTCATAAGCAACAACATCTGAATCGTCTTGTTCTTGATAATTAATAATACTCCCCTTGATGTGATATACATCTGGTCTCTCACTTTTGACATACTCTGCATGTTGAAGGCGAAGACCTTGTCTAGTAACTCTTACACCAAGTGGTTTTGGAAATGTCGATTTTGGATAATTGATATTTAGAATACCATCACCAATATAAATTTTAGTTTCGATGATTTCGTCCATCAATTTGATGGTTTCATCATATAGATATGATAGATTTATCGTTGGTGCCGAGATAGCAATTGCATCAACACCTAAAATTTTAGCTTCCATTGCAGCAGCAACAGTACCTGAATAAAAGATGTCCTTAGCCATATTTGATCCATAATTAATACCTGATACGACCAGATCAAAATCTACATTGAATAGTTTTAATCCAAGTCTTGTAGCATCCGCAGGCGTACCATCAACAACAAGTGTTTCTTTTGATCCAGCAATCGGATCGACAAAGAATGTTTCAATACGATTTCTAATTGAAATTGCTTGACTCATTCCACTTTGATGGTTTTTTGGTGCAGAAACATAAAGATTACCAAATGGTCTTAAGGCGCTTACTAAAAGTTTAAGACCTTCGGCTTGATACCCATCATCATTAACAACTAGAATATTCATATGAACCTCCCTTATTTATTTAAAATCTCATGACATCTATCACATTCGCCATTTTCATGAACGTGATCAACAACATTCCAGCAACGTGCACAAGTTTCACCTGATGCAGGCTTGACTTCCACTTTTAATTGATTACCAGATATTAAATTTACTTTTGACACAATTAATACTTGATGTATTTGCATATCTAATAATTTGATTGCTTCCATTTGATCATTTGTAACTGTTAAATCAACTTCAGCTTGCAGCGATTTGCCGATAACTTTAGCTGCTCTTGCTTCCTCTAACGCTTTTAGTACAACAGTTCTAACTTGCATAAATTTATCAAATGCAACGAGAAGCGGTTCTTCACCAACATTATATTTTTCAGGCATATATTCTAAGTATACATCAACAAGTTTTTCACCTGGTAGATACTCATAAGCTTCATGTGTTGTATGGGGGATAATTGGTGTTAATAGTTTTAATAATCCTGTTAAAATATCATATAGCGTGGATTGAACGCTCAATCTTTCAAAGTCTTTCTCACCTAAAATATATAATATATCTTTCGTATAATCAAGATAATAAGCACTTAATTCATTTGTCATGAATGGTACAATCACACGATAGACTTTATCAAATTGATAGTTTTCGTATGCGTTCAATACTTCATCAGATACGTTCATAAACTTAAGTGTCATCACACGATTTAGGTTACCTCTCATTGAATAGCCAACATAATCTTTTTTAGGATCAAAATCACCTAGATTACCTAAAACGAATCTAAATGTATTTCTGATCTTTCTATAACTTTCTGCAATTTGCTTCATCATTTCATTAGAGTTTTTAACATCTGATTGATAATCAACTGATGATACCCATAGACGTAATAAATCAGCCCCTTGTTGTTTCATTACTTTGATTGGATCAACAGTATTTCCAAGTGATTTACTCATCTTACGACCTTGTGGGTCAAGCGTAAATCCGTGAGACACAACAGCTTTATAAGGCGCATGTCCTGTCGTTGCAACACCAGTGATAAGTGACGAGTTAAACCATCCACGATACTGATCTGAACCTTCCAAATAAAGGTCAGCAGGATAAGGCATACCGTTAGTTTCTAAAAGCGTATGAGACGAACCTGAGTCGAACCAAACATCCATGATATCAGTTTCTTTCTTAAATAATCCATTAGGACTTCCCGGATGTGTGAAACCTTCTGGTAACAAATCTTTTGCTTCTCTTTCATACCATACGTTTGAACCAAATTCACCGAATAATTTAGATACGTGATCAAGCACTTCTTGATCAAGAATCGCATCACCATTTTCAGCATAGAAAATAGGAATTGGAACACCCCAAGCTCTTTGTCTTGAAATACACCAGTCCTCACGATTTATAACCATATTTGATAGTCTCACTTCACCCCATACTGGTAACCAATTAATTTCTTTAACAGCATCAAGTAACTCAACTCTTAATTTATCAATACTTGCAAACCACTGTGAAGTCGCTCTAAAAATAACTGGTTTTTTAGTCCTCCAGTCATGTGGATATGAGTGATTAAATTTTTCTGCTTTTAGTAAGATACCTAGCTCGTCTAGAGCTTTTAAAACTTCTTCGTTAGCAACTTCATAGAACATACCTTCAAAACGTTCTCCAGCTTCAGCTGTCATAACACCACGATCATCAACTGGGCACAGGATATCTAACTTATATTGGCGACCAACGCGGTAATCATCTTCACCATGACCTGGTGCTGTGTGAACTAGCCCAGTACCATCTTCATCAGTGACATGTTCGCCTAAAATAATTGGTGATACTCTACCGTATAATGGATGAACATATTTTTCTAATTCAAGTTCAGTTCCTTTATAGCGATCTAATACTTCATAACTTGACCAATTAAGCATACCTGTTAATTTTTCAAGCAACGTTTGTGCAACCACATATTTTTTATCTTCAACTTGGATTGTTACATATTCCATATGAGGATTCACAGAAATTGCTAGGTTTGCTGGAATTGTCCAAGGTGTCGTTGTCCAAATAACATAGTTAACACCTTTAAATCTTTCGTTTTCGGTTTCAGCTGGAAATGCAACATAAATTGAAGTAGATTGATGATCATGATATTCAATTTCAGCTTCTGCTAATGCAGATTCTGAAGATGGTGACCAATAAACTGGCTTTAAGCCCTTATAAATAAGACCCTTTTCAACCATTTTAGCGAAAACTTTGATTTGTCTAGCTTCAAAGTCTTTAGTTAATGTGATATATGGCTTATCCCATTCTCCTAAAACACCTAAGCGTTTGAATTGCTCTTTCTGTCTTTCCACTTGTTGCATCGCATAATCATAGCATAACCTACGATATTCATATAATGGCATTTCTTTACGCTTTATACCCTTTTTAGCTAACGCAGTTTCGATTGGGAGACCATGTGTATCCCAACCTGGTAAATATCGCGCATATCGACCGTTCATATTTTGATATCTAATTACGAAGTCTTTCAACACTTTGTTTAACGCGTGTCCCAAATGTATATCACCATTTGCATATGGTGGACCATCGTGCAATACAAAAGGTTCTCCATCCTTATTTCTTTCTAATACTATATTGTAAAGATCAAGTTCTTCCCAAGTTTTTTGGAATTCTTCTTCTCTTTGTCCTAAATTTCCTCTCATAGGAAACTCAGTTTTTGGCATGTTCAATGTGTCTTTAAAATCCATTTTTGTTTCTCCTTCATTTGAAATATAAAAAATCCCTAGATATAAATATCTAAGGACGAAAATTTCCGCGGTACCACCTTAGTTCTAGAGCCTATCTCTAGCACCTCAATTACTTATTTAATATGCTCAAAGTTGATATGAATCCAGTGTTTGTATATTAGGCTTTCACCATGTCCTAACTCGCTTTAAACCTTTACTGTCATCACTTGTTCTTTTCATCGCATGATTTAATTTTTTATTCGACAATTTCTTTTAGAAAATCATCCATTGATCCGTCTTTGTAAACATCTTTGTTGGCAAACAAAAACACTTTTTCTTGAATGTGAACAATTTCACCTGTAATGGCATAAACCACACCAGAAAAGAATGCGATCACTTTATTTGCTTGATCAATATCTAACGTATCAAAGTTTAAAATTAGTGGCGCACCTTCAATCATTTGATCTGCTAAATGGGTTAGATAATGATCATCATCAGAGGATAATTTTTCAAATACGATCTTATCATATGTAGATTCAACTGGTTCATTTACAGCATTTTTTGCTTTTTTCTTTTTTCCAAATACCATGTTGCCTCCAATCATACTAATGACTTAAATAATCTACCTATTCTTAAATGAGTTGTTCCAAATAATATCGCAGTTTCATAGTCATCGGTCATTCCCATTGATAAATATGGGAATTTATAAGTTTCTTTTAATTCGCTCATCTTTTTAAAGATGTTTTTAGTTTCAACTGGGTCATCAAGTTTACCCATAGTCATAAAACCGACTACATTAATTTTATCATATTTTTTTATTTTGATAAGAAATTCATCCAAATTTTCAAGTAAAATACCACTTTTTTGGGGTTCTTTGCTTATATTGACTTGAATTAAACAATCAATTTTATGATTTGCGTGTTTATTAACTTCTTTTACAAGTGAAATCCGATCAAGTGAGTGAAGCATATTAATCTTATTAATCATATCTTTAACCTTATTGGTTTGAAGATGACCAATAAAATGCCATGTGATATCTAAATTTGTTAACTGTTCCATTTTTTTAAGCATATCTTGTACTTTGTTTTCACCAAAGTCGCGATAACCCTTGTTATAAATTGTTCTTATTTCATCTGTAGAAAAATATTTAGACGCACAGATGACTTTATAATCTTCATTGGTTTTGATCATACGTTAAATCTAAAGAGCATGATGTCTCCATCTTTAACGACATAGTCTTTACCCTCTAAACGTACTCTACCATGTTCTTTTGCTGCTTGCGGGGTGCCATATGTCATTAAATCATCATAGGCAAGCGTTTCAGCCTTAATGAAGCCTCGTTCAAAATCAGTATGAATAATACCAGCACATTGTGGTGCTTTCATACCATCAATAAATGTCCAAGCTCTAACTTCTTGAACACCAGCAGTAAAATATGTTTTTAAACCTAGTAGTTCATAGCTTCTTTCAATCACTTCATCAAGACCAGAACGGTTTAAACCATAGGCTTCCATAAATGAAGTCTGTTCCTCTTTATCTAAAGATGCAATTTCCATTTCAACCTGAGCAGATATAAATACGACCTTAGTGTTTGCTTTATTAGCGAATAACATCATCTCTTCATAGTGAGGATTAAGTGATGGATCACTAACCTCCTCTTCACTAATATTTGCGATGTATAACATTGGTTTTAACGATAGAAGGTTAAAACTCTTAATCGTCTTTAACTCTTCTTCATCAAAGTCTAAATCTCTTGGGTTCACATCTTTTTCTAAAGCATCTTTAATCTTACGAAGTAATTCATATTCAAAAATAGCTTCTTTGATTTTTGCTTTTGCTTTCTTTTCAAGTTTTACAATACGTTTATCAATCGATTCTAAATCCGCAATATTTAATTCCAATTGAATGGTTTCAATATCTCTAATAGGATTAACAGAACCTTCTACGTGTGTAATTAGATTATCTTCAAATAAACGTACAACTTGACAGATTGCATCAACCTCGCGAATATGTGATAAGAATTGATTTCCAAGACCTTCACCTTGAGAAGCACCCTTCACCAATCCAGCGATATCAATGAATTGATATGCCGTAGGCACAACTTTTTTAGGCACATAAATTCTTTCTAATTCATCCAATCTTTGATCATTAACAAAAACCATACCAACATTTGGTTCAATAGTAGCAAACGGATAGTTTGCAGCAAGTGCTTCAGTTTTTGTAATTGCGTTAAATAGTGTTGATTTACCAACATTTGGCAATCCAACAATTCCAGCTTTTAACATTATTCATCATTCCTTCAATAAAAAAGGCTTCCGCCTTTTTAAAATTTCGATTTTTTCTTTAACCATGATGGCAAATTTCTAGACTTAGGACCTTCAGAGACTTCTTCCTCTTCTTCATCATTAAGTCTTAATCCATCATGAGTAATTGTCAATTGTTCATCCGATGTCTTATTAAAAATTTCAGATGCTAAATTTTCAATTGTTGAACCCTTAGCTTTTAGTTCATAACCTGTTGCAATAACAGTAACAATCATTTCATCATCCATTTCATTATTCACGGTTGTACCATAAATAATATTTAGACTACGATCGGTTGCATTTCTAATTTCACTTAATGCTTGTTCAGTTTCGAAAAGCGTAATATTTGTACCAGATGTAATATTAACGATTGCATCGGTTGCACCATCAATTGATACTTCTAGCAACTTAGAATGAATTGCTTTTCTCGCAGCTTCAATTGCGCGATCTTCACCAGATGCGATACCTATACCCATAAGTGCGGTACCTTTGTTTTCCATCACGGTTCTAACATCTGCAAAGTCAACATTGATTAAACCTGGAATCGCAATAATTTCTGCAATTCCTTGAACACCTTGTCTTAATACGTTATCTGATTCTCTAAACGCATCTAATAATTGTGTCGTAGGCCCTGATACAGCGAGTAATCGTTCATTTGGAATAACGATTAATGTATCAACATGAGGTTTCAACTCTTCTAATCCATAGACAGCAGCTTGCATACGTGCAGGCCCTTCAAATGTGAATGGTTTCGTAACGATACCAATCGTTAAACAACCTAACTCTTTTGCTTTTTGTGCAATGATTGGTGCAGCACCAGTTCCTGTGCCCCCACCCATTCCAGCAGTGATAAAGACCATATCAGCATCTTTTAAAACTTCTTCAATTTCATCAATTGATTCAATGGCAGCTTCTTTACCAACATTTGCTTTAGCGCCAGCACCTAAACCTCTAGTCAAATATTTACCGATTTGAACACGCGTGTCAGCCTTTGAAACCTTAAGTACTTGTGCATCTGTATTTACAGCAACAAAAGAAACACCTTTTACATCGTTTTCAATCATACGATTTATCGCGTTTCCTCCACCACCACCAACACCGATGACTTTAATAACAGGTTTTTGATTAAAGTTATTTTCTTCGCCGAATACCATGCGTATCCCTCCTTGAATAAACTAACTTTATTTTACACGAAATATTAAATAAAATAAAGTATTTATTTATTTTTGAAATAATTTGTTTTTTTCATCATTTCTTCTTTGTAGTCCAGTAATCGATCTTCCTTAATTGCTTGTCTAATCTCTTGCATTAAATGTTTTAGGTATGCCAAATTTTGATATGTGACAAGTCTCATACCTAAGATTTCGTTACCTTTAAATAAATGTCTTATATAACTTCTTGTATATTTTGAAACATGGGTGTTCAGATTTGAATCAAGTGGGCTAAAATCACGTTCATATGTTTGATTCTTAATCACAACTTTCCCCTCTGTTGTAAGTGCTGTTCCATGTCTTGCGATTCTTGTAGGAAGTACACAGTCAAACATATCAATGCCATTAATCACATTATTGATTAAATCATCTGGTGCCCCAACACCCATCAGGTATCGCGGTTTATTAAATGGAAGAATTGGATTTAAGAATTTTGTAATCTCATACATTTCTTCCTTGGTTTCGCCAACAGAGAGTCCACCTATTGAATAACCTGGAAAATCCATCTCCATCAGCTTTTCTGCAGAATACTTTCTTAACTCTTTATTAAGTCCACCTTGAACGATACCAAATAACGCTTGATCAGTTGATAGTTGTTTTTTTCCACGCTTAGCCCAGCGAAGTGTGCGATCAACTGAATCCTTCATGTATTCATCAGTTGCGTAAGGTGGTGGACATTCATCAAAGCTCATGATGATGTCAGCTCCTAAATCTTCTTGAATCTTTATAGAATCTTCAGGAGACATAAATAATTTAGACCCATTTTTGTGATGTTTAAACGTTACACCCTCTTCAGTAATCTTTCTCATATCGGTCAGAGAAAATACTTGGAATCCACCACTATCAGTTAAAAGTGCACCATCCCATTGCATGAATCCTCTAATCCCACCATGTTCTTTGACGATATCATTTCCTGGTTGAAGCCATAAGTGATAAGTATTTCCTAAGATTAATCCTTCACTGACTTCTTTTATTTCTTCAGGTGTTAGTGTTTTAACGGTTGCTTGTGTGCCAACTGGCATAAAAAAAGGCGTTTCAAATACCCCATGAGGCGTTGTCAAGCGGCCAAGTCTAGCTCCTGATTGTTTACATGTATGCAATACTTCAAATTTTATACTCATTTTATCATCCTTTACCCTTGTAATTATATCATAAGTTTATTATAATGATAAAGTATTTATGAAGCTGTATCCTAGATAAACCAGCTTAAACAAAACAAGGAGAATACAAATGAATAAATTATCTTTAAAAGACCTCGTTATGGAGGCATTGATTGCAGCAACTTATGCCATATTAGTATTTGTACCATTCCTATACAACTTAGGTTATGGAGCAATTCAATTTAGGGTTGCTGAAGCCTTGCTAGTATTGGTCTTATTCAATAGGAAGCATGCCATAGGATTATTGCTTGGAACATTCGTTGTTAATATGTTCAACCCTGATGTTTTCGGGCTTGCTGATGCCCTATTTGGAACACTAACATCTGCAATTGCTATCTATCTAATGATATTAACAAAACAAAAACCATTGTTATCAGTTATATTTCCAATCATCTTGAATGGATTATATGTTGCTGGATTGTTATATGTAATGTTACAATTACCTTTTTGGTATAATGTTTTAACTGTTGGTGTTGGTGAAGCAGTTGTCATGATTGTGATTGGTCTTCCACTATATTATGCATTAGTAAATAATAAATCAATTAAAGAATTATTAGAACAATAACTGAGTAAAAAGTTCATCTTATGATGAACTCTTTTTTTTGCTTGGAACAAATCTTACATATTTTTGATAAACTTCGTCTTTTCTCAATATCGCAGAATTTAAATCCTTATGGTAAATACCGCTCGGCTCATATTGGCATTCAACAGCAATTGACCCATGAACACCATCGGTTTGGCTATCTAGGAGCTTCTTGTCATCAGGATAATCATGAGTATATATAACAACACTTGGATAGTTTGTATAGATATCCAAATTAATCAAATTGTCGGTATTAAATAAATTTACTGCTAAAAAGTTATGCTCATTAAGTAAATAAGCATTGTTATATCCCATATAACCCTTATCAACTAAATCTTTAATACCTTTAGTTACCAAAACCGGATGAAACAAATCGAAAGGTGTATCCTTTAGAGAAACTATCTCAATCGGATGGTAATTCTCATCTATCTTTATATATTTATGACTATTCACTCTAAGTTTTATATTATCTAAATTTTTCTTATCTTTGTTTAGATTAAAATAAACATGATTTGTTATGTTGCAAAGCGTATCTTGATCAGTTGTTGCTTGATATTCAATATTTAATGCACCCGTTTTGTCTAAGCTGTAGATAACATAAAGCACTAAATTACCTGGATAGCCACTCAAGCCATGCTTTGCTTCATATCTTAATGTAACACTGACTTGGTTACCATCAAATTGATATTCTACAAGTTCAAAGAACTTAAATGAAAAACCATCGTTTCCCCCATGAATATGTGCGACATCACCAATGGTTTTTTCAATTGGATAAGTTTTGTTATCAATATCAAATGATGGCGGAAACAGTCTTCCACTTGTTCTGCCAATGGTTTTCCCATAGTATGCGTTTGAAATCAGATAATCATCAATATACTTCGGACGTTCTACCATATTGATCCCACGATATATATAATCAACGATACCAGCTCCATAATTGGTTAAAACAACTTTAGTTTTTTTCATATTTAATTCAATGAGTTTAACTTTGCCTACGACTGTATCAATTTCTTTAATCTCAATACGATTTTTCATTTTCCCCCCTAAAGTTTAATTTTCCGATGTGCGATTGCCATCGGTATAAATTCTATATTTTCAAACGGGATTTTTTCCCAGTCAAACATACTTATTTTATCAATAACTCTTACTTCATAAACGTCCATATACCAGATGAGGTGGGTAAAGACATGCTTGTATGACTTTAGTCTATCAACAACCTCTAAACGCATACCGTCAAGTTCTAGATCAGATAATACCTGATTGATGCTCTCTGATTCAAACTGGGGGTATTGATACATGTTTTTAAGAAGTTCTTCATGTCTTTTATATAGATATATACTGTTACCTTCACGAATGATTAACGTGATATAATTTATCTCTTTTTTAGCTTTAAGCTTTGATAATACAGGAAGATTGTCAACTATATCTAATTCATATGCTTGACAGTGTTCATTTAATGGACACGTATCACATTTTGGTTTTTTCGGTTTGCAAACCATCGCACCCAGTTCCATCATAGCTTGAGTATAGATATAAGGCGTTGCCTTTTCAATATAAGTTTGATTAATCATATCTAACTTACTACGATTTTTTTCAAGTCTCATATCATCATCAATGTTTAAATATCTTGATAAAACTCTAATTACATTGCCATCTAATGCACTATATGGCATATCATAAGCAATTGACATGATTGCACCAGCTGTATATTTTCCAATGCCTGGAAGTTTCAATACTTCCGTATATGTATTAGGAAAAACACCACCATGCGCACTAACAATGATTTTTGCTGCTTGTTGCATATATCTAAATCTTCTGTAATAGCCTAGACCTTCGACTGTTTTATGTAGCGTTTGCTCATCCGTATGTGCAAGTTCAAAAACAGTCGGATAAAGTTTAATAAATCTTTTGAAAAAAGGAATTACTGTTTCAACTTGAGTTTGTTGAAGCATAATTTCACTCACCCAAATTTGATATGGTTCTCTGGTTTCTCTAAACACTAATTTCCGGTGATTATCAATATACCAAGATTCTAATTTATCTATATTCATTACATATCAACTTCTCTTATACCACAATGTTCAATCACGTCATCAAAATTTGTCATAGTAGACATCACAATGCCATGACAAACCACAATGATTTTCTTATAGTTCTTATATTTAATTAAAGCAAGTTCCACTCTTTTCTTTAAGTCTTCATAGGATTCCCAACGATACTTGTCAGTAACTTTGTGAACTCCTCTATTTGCTAAATACTCTTCAAATGATAATTGTGCATCATAATCATAAATTTCGTTAATATCTGGATTCCATTCATGCAAATCGTTTTCAACTGCAATCTTAATACCCGTCACTCGCGATATGATTGCTGCTGTTTGAAGCGCTCTTGTATATGGTGATGAGATGATAATCTCAGCATCCTTCAATCGTTCATCCTTAGCAACTTTTTCAGCTT
Organism: Acholeplasmataceae bacterium; assembly: GCA_965140505.1. Lineage (GTDB taxonomy): Bacteria > Bacillota_I > Bacilli_A > Acholeplasmatales > Acholeplasmataceae > WOFB19. Next base: position 277,843 of record OZ223250.1, on the reverse strand, counting down.
GATCCACACCATTATCGGTTAGTTTTCCAAAATTGAATCCTGCTGAGTGACTCCATAATTTAACAACTTCGTCATAGCGAGGTTCGCCATGTCTTACAAAAATAAAATGTGTTCTCATATCGTCATTCCTTTCATGTCAATTATAACATATAGATGTTGTGTTTTCATGACATTTATCATATAAAAATGTTATACTTTCATTGTATAGAAGGAGGTCTAACATGAGCATTTTTACTGAGCGTAAATCAATTAGAAAATATGATCCACATTATAAAATTTCACATGAAGAACTAGATTTAATCATAAATGAGACTATGCGTGCTCCATCATCAATGAATATGCAACCAACGAGATTCTTTATTGTGGAGTCTGATTTATATAAAGATAAACTTAAAAGTGTTTTACTAGGAAATCAATTGCAACTAGAAACGTCATCTGCGATGATCTGTATGTTTACCGATTTAAATAAATACCAATATGCCAAAAAAATATACGATAAGGCTGTTGAACAAGGCATTATGCCCTTAGAAGTCAGAGATCGTCAGATTAGAAGCATAAATAATATGATTGATGAGTTAGATATAAAACAGATTGAACGTGCCGGTATTTTAGATGGCGGTTTAATTGCAATGCAACTGATGTTAGTTGCTAAAGACCATGGTTATGACACATGTCCCATCGGTGGTTTTATCCACGATAGACTAGCCAATGTATTTGGTCTTGATCAAAATAGATATAAACCACTTTTAATTATTTCTATTGGTAAGTCTGATGATTCAGGATACAACTCTATTAGACTTAACAGTTCTGATGTAGCAACTTATCTATAAAAAAAAGGCTTAATTAAGCCTTTTTTTAAATATCATATTTAGATGCAATCTCAGATGGTGTCTTTCTAAGTAATGCAAGCATTGGAATTGCACCAGATCCTACATTACATATATATACTACGATTACACCTACAAAAACCGACAGTGGCGAAACAATAAATATTTGTCCTCCAAAAGGTGAATTAGCTATTGAAATCAAAAACCAAGATGCAATCAAATATCCAATTAACGATGTTATCGTCGTTAAGAATGTTGCTTCTAAGATGTGCGAAACAAATAAATCTCGCTTCTTCATACCTAAACTTCGATAAACGGATATTTCATAAATTCTTGATATCATTCTTGAATGCATCAAGAAGTAAAATCCTAAAACACTAGTACCTAGGATAATTAAAACCATTGGGATTAAGATTACAATTAACCCATTTTCCATAACGGATTTTATTGCGTAATCTGTTTCTTTATATGCACTATAGTTATCAAATGATGTTTCAATTCGATTGATTAAGGTCTTCGCATCATTTGTATGAATAAAGAAACTACTTCCTCCATAACGATTCATCTCTTCAAAAACTTTTTGTTCTAAACTAGTAGCATTCGTCCACACTTTGCTGTTATCATCATCGATAACACCATAAACATTTCCGATTTCATCAATTGTTTGTGGCCAAGATGTTGCATCATCTAGTAAATCAGCTAACCCAAGTGTACGGATAAGACCATCGGTAGCAACAATCCCACCATCGACTGAAGGCATACTACCATATAGTAAGTCTTCTCCAAGAATATTTTCAATATAACTGTAATTAATTGAAATTTCTATAAATTGTGATTGTTCGTCTTCATGTAAAAAACTAACAACTGTTGATAAAAATGAATAATAGGCATCTTTGGATACATAAATAAGTGATTGTTCAGAATTCACAACACCTGTAATTGCGTATTCAACTCCATTGCTTAGTATCTTTTCTTCTAGAAAATCACTATAATTCCATATCCCATATTGTTGAGCATATGTTGGATTATAATATCCAAATATCCCTGGATCTAACAATGAATCTGCAAGAGTTGTTGTAATCATAATCTCATTTTTCTCAGTCGCAAGTCTGCCCTCAGCAATTGATGGTCGCTCTAGATTCTCATATAAATCTAGATTTGACTGAAATTTAAAGAACTCTGCATCATTTTGCTTATCAACAACTGAAAAAGAAGTTTTTGATCCTAAATTAATAAAATCATCTTCACCCATAATTTCCTTAATCTTATCATAGGTTGGTGCCGTATAAGAATTTGTTCTTGCGTTTAACACGCCAATGACATAATCATTATTATAAATCATTGAATTTGGGTTTGGTACGAAAAAATTTGCAGCAAGTCCCATAGTTAATGCAATCATTGCACCTGAAATAATAAAACTAATTAAAAGCAATTTACCGCCAAGTGTGGCTCTTAACACTTTTTCAAAAGCCATTGAAACAACTTGTTTAGCTGAAGTAAACAATTTCTTAGACTTCTTAGTATGACTTAAGTCAAGATATTCACTATCAAATGATGTTCTGGTAAAGTCTTCCTTTCCAGGCTTTTTATAGTGCTCATCTTTCAATACCAAACTTGAATTACTATCCAATAGTTTGACTTTCTTATAATTGCTATCAACATCGATATAAAGTGTTTTATTTCTAACAAGAAATCTAACTTTAACCGGTTCCTCTGTTTCTTTTTCCGAGTACATCTTAAAAGTTAAGTTATCATCTTCATGATCAATTGTTTGATTTAAATCTTTTAAATATACAACATTTTCATCCAAGTGCTCATTTTCTGTAGATGATTCATTTTCTTGATCAGAGATGATTTTACCATCTTGAAGTTCAATAATACGATCAGCATAGATATTTGCGAGTTCTCTTTCATGAGTAACCAAGACAACAAGTTTAGTAGCAGAAATTTCCTTAATAATCTTCATGATTTCATAAGTATTCTTACTATCTAGATTTCCTGTAGGCTCATCAGCAATAACTACCATAGGGTTTTTAACTAAAGCTCTGGCAATTGCGACTCTTTGTTGTTGTCCACCTGATAGTTGAGAAGCCTTTTTCTTTCGAAATTTGAACATGCCAACAGCTTTTAATATATAATTGACATTTTGTGCTATCTTCTCTTCATCCGTGATACCTTGAAGTCTTAATACGAAAGCAACATTTTCATAAATTGATAATCCTGATAGTAAATTATAATTTTGAAATATGTAGCCTATATGTTCATTTCTAATTTCATCCCATTTATTAGCATGATATCCTCTGATAACATCATCATCAAAAGTGATTGTACCTGATTCAACTTTATCAAGACCACCAATAATATTTAATAACGTTGTCTTACCTGAACCTGAAGGTCCTAAAAACACAACTAATCCTGAATCTGGTAAATCTAACGATGTATCACTTATAACATGTATTTCATTTCTTTTATTTTTAAAGAAATATTTCTCTAAATGATTTAATTTAATCATCTTAGACTACCTCCTTGCTTGCATTAATATTTTGGATGACTGATTGTTTAAACACGCGTTTATTAAAACGTAGTCCTAACCAAGTTCCAAGGAAGATAAATAATATAGCAATAAATACATAATTGCCTATAGTTAGCGATGTTAAATAAGTTGCAATTGTTGGTATAAAAGTAGCCATTATATATAATACTATAGCTGTACTTATAATACTGCCAATTGTTATTAGGAAAAGTTCAAGAACAACCAATCTTGCTATGACTGCTTTTTGTGCGCCTATGGATCGATAGATTGCAAAATCTTTACTCCTAGATTTCATAACATTTTTAGTTATAGCTTGTAGCAACACATATAATAACAGTACAAACACGATTAAAATGCCATTTAAAAACCAACTGATGATAATGTATCCAATTGGTGTTGGTGAAGGAACATTTGCTGGATAATAGACTCTATATACGCTTGAATCAATTCGATTTAATACCCTATTCCCAGCTGCTTGGCTTGAAACTGTTAGAGAAAATGCATCCCTTGATTTAAATGTATATATATCTTTAAATGCATCAACCAAACTGTCTCGCATTGCATTAAATAGTGCAGGACTCATGAAGACTTGCTCATAATCAGTATCATAATCTAAATATACTGTAACATTTTCAATTGTTATAGTTCTAGTAATATGTTTCTCTTCAAAAGTTGAATCATCATATGAATAATATGTTGTCGTAAACAATAAATCTTCCTGTATAGTTTGCGAATTTTCTGAAAACACTTCATCGCTAGCATCACCATTATAGAGCGATAATACTAACTCTTCATCATGAGCACTACTCATAACATTTTCATATGGGTAAAGACCAAAATTTGTATTTCCATAGGATAGGTAGGCATTATAGTTTGCTGAGTTTTCTATTTTTTGCTTAATCTCACTATCTTCATAAGTATCTCCTACGGCATCACTTTTCAAAAAGGCATCCGAGAAGAAAATATATCCACGTGATTTATCAGATCCATGAACGTTTTTTGAAATCCCCGTAATAATAAATTCATTGATAAGATTATTTTTCAAAATATCTTCTGAATTGAAATAGTTATTTGAAGCAACCGCAATATGATCACCAATAGAAAAGTTGCCATATGCATCATCAATAATCACTTCATTTTCAGCAACTGGCATCGTGCCATCAAATGCTCTTGAAGATAAAGACTCTGCAGCATCAGTTCCTGAAACGAAAAAGTTTGCATTAACGCTAACAGAGGATTCAACGACTACATCTCCATCATAACCATCTCTATAATAGTCTCCATAATAGTCCTTAGAGAGTATTAAGTTATCCAAATTGAATACATAAAGTCTTGTATCATTATAGAAATTCATACCTTTTTCATAGACATAATCAACTTCTCTAAGATTATTTAAATAATCATAGTCAGACTGTGTCATAACAGATCCATCTCGTTTTTCGACTAGTAGTCTTGTTTCAGGTACATTAATATTCATTGAAGTATTTGATGTATATTCATCCATAAGACTCGTTTGAATCGTTGAGTATAGTAATGTAAATCCTAGCATAATCACGAGTTGCATCGTTAGTAATAAAACTGTACGCTTAGGCGTTGAGAATAAATTTCTAAGTGCAAACCTAAAGATACCCTTAAAATTCATAACTTTAGGTTTAGGTTCAATGATGTTTTTAACTTCGTCAGTTTGTCTTAATACGCGATCTTCGACGACTTCACCATCATGCATTTTAATTTTTCTTGTCGCGTAAGGTGCAACAACATCAAAATCATGTGTTACGACTACAACAAGTTTTTCTTTTGCAATCTCATGAAGCAATTTCATAACCTGTTCAGCTGATTTAGTATCCAGATTACCGGTTGGTTCATCAGCGACGATAATCGGACAGTCTTTTGCTAAAGCTCTTGCGATAACCGCTCTTTGTTTTTGTCCACCTGATAGTTTTGATGCTTTGTGATGCGCGTGTGATTTTAATCCAACTTTATCGATTAATTCCATAGCACGTGCATATTTTTTCTTTGGGTCATAACCTTGAATTTCCAAAGCTAGAAGAACATTTTGCAAAATACTATATGAATCAATAATATTATAATTTTGAAATACGAATCCTACATATGCAGAACGGTATTTTTCCCAATCCGAAATAACATAGTGAGATGTTTCTTCACCAAAAAGAAAAAATTCTCCTTCTTCGTATGAGTCAAGACCGCTAATGACATTGAGTAGTGTAGATTTCCCTGATCCTGATTCACCAGTGACGGCAACAAATTCCCCCATCTTAAAGTCAAGATTAACCTTTTGTATCCCGACAGATACTGTTTCAGTTGACTTATAAAACTTTGATACATTCTCTAATTTAATAGCTGACATATTTATACCCTCTCTATAATGTCTAATATCTCAAAAGGTTTTGAAACGATGTACTTCGCTCCTTCATTAACAAGTACTTCTTCGTCTCTAAACCCCCAAGTAACACCTATACTTCTAATATTCGCATTCTTGGCTGTCTTTATATCGGTATCAGAATCACCGATAAAAACTGATTCTTCTATTCTTGAATTCAATAGACTTAATCCTTTGTATAGCATATCAGGTGCCGGTTTGATTGGAATACCTTCAGTTTGTCCAATAGCTACATTAAAAATAGAATCAAATACATCTTTATTCAATCCTTCAACCAAATATTCATGCTTATTTGAAACAACCGCTAGTTGATATCCTTTACCCTTTAAAGTCTTAAGTAAATCTTTTATACCTTCATAAGGCTTTGTTAAATCATTACTATGCTTATCATAATAAGCTTGATATTTATCATATACTGACTTAATCAATTCATCACTGCTGTTTTTTGGAACAATGTCTTTAATTAAATTCATTGCACCTCTACCAACAGCAAGTCTAACTTCATCAGTTGATTTAAGTGGTAAATTGTGTGATTCTAATGAAACATTAACACTGTTCGTAATATCATCAAGTGTGTTTAAAATCGTTCCATCCATGTCGAAAATAATTGTTTTTATCATGTTAAATTCTCCTTGTTACGCTATGTACATTATATCATATATAGTATGAATACTATTTATAGACTTTTTTTATGTTTAATAATATCAAAATAAGCGTAAAATCTTTACAAAACTAATAAAATGTTATAAGATGTTTACGCTTGGGGATGTTCTGGATTCGTCACGGCATGGATTCAACTATAAGCATGTCATGGTTGCTCATGTAAAAAGGCCGAGGTTTTTAATAACCGGAAACACACAATTACAATACGCTGCCTAAGAAAAGGTACGCACCAATTTTGAGGAGACTTGCGACTCAAATGCGGTCTAATCAGCAAGATATATTTACCAAACGCCTAGATTGGTAAACGAACACTAATAGGATAGTTTATATGACTTTTGTTCATCTAGTCGTGTAAACGAGATTATAAATGAACTAAACATGTAGAAAATATTTGTCGAAGTGTCTTGCACAGGGGTTCAATTCCCCTCATCTCCACCATATTGATTATACCAAGGTGCTGTGTATTGGACTTATTTTTGATTAAATCCAGCAATTTCAAAAAAAGATTCAGAGATTACTAGTAAATCTAGTGCTCTGAATCTTTTTTATGTTGCGACACCCAATTTGCGTTGAGTGCACCATATTGCTTGAAAATAGTGCTATACATCAATATCTTCTTTTTATTTATTATACTAAAATCATCTAAATTCATTTTTCAAAATAAAATCAAGATTCTCGTTTGCATTTCAATCATATAATTTGATTTTGTTTTTTAAATATATCTTCACCATCATTTTCTCATAAAATGGTGTGCTTAACAATAGTAGAATAAACCAACCTGTAAAGAGGATCATAGCAGGTCTTCCTGAAACATTAGTAGGAGATTCACTGATTCCAAATTCATACATAAGTTGTAATCCTAATAAGATAAAAATAGCAATATTTCTAAAAAAGAATATTAGCCTCATCCCAATAAAGTAAAGTGGTCTACTAAAAACCATTTTTTTGCTTAGTAAGATTGCCTGTTGAGTGGATATATTGCTGTCAATTTTAATTATTGTAGTAAAAGAGAAAACAGTTTGAAATATCATATATACTAAAATTGTTATAAAAGTGACCAATAATCCTATCAGTATATTTTCTGACGCGTCTCCAGGAAAAACATTCAATAAAATGTTATGTATAGCGGGCACTAGAGCTAATAATACACCATAAATAAGACTTAAGAGAGTATAGTGTGACAATGCAGCTGATCTACTAGTTTTATCCATAAAGCTGAAAGCATCTTTAATTTTTATGTGTTCTTCTCTATATAAAGCAAATACTGAGTATTCTATACCAATTAATATAGGTGCTAGGAAAAATATTCCTATCATAAATGTAGCCCAACTACCTAGAAATAAAACGGTATATCCTACTAAAATCAATAAATGTAATTTCACATGTTGAGAAAACCTCGTTTGTGTGTTTTTCATTTGATTATGCTCCTATTATACTTTTTATGGAAATTTGATTTGTACTTTAATTTATTTGTCTTGTTTTTATAAGACTTTATCACTGTTTTTGATGACCATTATACTATAAAAACAGCATTATTGGTCGTCCAATTAGGTTTGTCCATTTTTCGTCACTTTTAATCTTATGTTGTCTCATTCAATCTGCGTTGAGTGCACCATATTACTCGAAAATAGGGTATCGTGTGTACTCAAGAAACATCAAAATACGATATTTTATGTTTACACAAACAATCACGAAAAAACCAAAGAAACATATTTACAGATACTGTTACGCCAATGTGCATAGTAAATATCGTATTTATTAAGTTAATTTTCTTTTTTAGCAAAAAGATTAATTTATATTTAGTCCTTATCCCATCTATTCACATCTGTCCATCTATAGTTTGGATCAGTATTGCGCGGATGATTCTTAAACCATTCCTCTGCTCCACGATTACCTAACTCTTGACTAATCTGCTCCATAGGATATTCTTTTACTCCTGTTTTTAGATAATCTAATCTTATTTTTTCTAAACCAAAGTTTAATTTTTATCCATAAATTCATATTCGCTTACCTAGCCTATTATTAATCGTGTTAAATATATGTTAATTGAAATATACTAATCAGATATGAAATGTATCTTGTAAAACTTTTACAAGTTCAATTGCTATCTTTTTATCAATATGTAAGACTTGGCTTTGCTTTCCTTTTTCTTGTCTGACACTACTTCCAAAAGTCTGTAAACGAACCATGGGTTCACCTAAATGCTTGTATACATTCACTTCTGCAATACATTCTGATACACCACTTCTTGTTACATAAAACTCGTTTGTAACATTTAACTTAGTAATTTTTGCCATAATACGTTCCTCCTAGTTATACTGGTTCTTTAGTTTTGAACTGGCTTCCTGCCACCTCATTCGATATCATAATACCATAAAGTTTATTTAATATTTCGTAATATTCATCTATCACGCTCTTCCGATGTTTTAAGTTCTTTAAGTATAGTTCAAGATTCTTTGTTAATCTCACATTTTCAGAAACATTATTATTGATTGATTCTAAAAATGGTTTAACTTCAAAATTATCAGGATCACAATGACAAATAACTTTATCTCTAATTTCTCTAAGTTGTTGGAATAACTCAATCGTCTTCTTTTCTGCGCTTGGATAATCTTTATTTTTCCGTTTAATTAGTAGCGATGCATTAACTAGATCAAAAGGATATTTATACTCCTTTATTTTATGTTATAATTAATACAAAAATCAAGCGCTCTTATAAATTATAAGAGAATATTACACGTAGATTAATAATTTAGATTCAAATCAAAATACTTAAAATTTAGAACAAAAAAGACCAATTCAGCTCCCTTATAAGTAATGAGTATTAATCCAGATGTGAATAATTGTATCTAAAATAGTATGTGATTTGTATGAATAATTTATTAATTGTAGGAGAGTTTCTATGTGTTTAGTATGTGATAGAATCGAAATGATAAAAAATAACAATAATCCATATTTTGTAATGGAGCTATCAACAGGCTATGTTGTCATTGGTGATTATCAAAGATTTAATGGTTATACACTTTTTTTATGTAAACATCATGTCTTTGAATTACATGAATTACCAAGAGACTTCAAAACAAAGTATTTAGAGGAAGTTTCAATAGTTGCTGAAGCCTGTCAAACTGCATATAAAGCAGATAAAATGAACATTGAACTTTTAGGAAATAACGGTGCTCATGTTCATTTTCATATTTTTCCAAGAAGATGTGGCGACACTTCTATTCCTGGACCTGTATGGTGGACTCCTAGAGAGGAAATGTATAATATAAATATGAAACCTAATCAAAATGAACTTGAAAAATTAAAATTAGAACTCAAAAATTCTTTAACTGAAACACTTGAAAAATATAGTTTAAAAGTTGTGCCTGATTAAACTAATATACATTGAGATAATCTATTTTATCGGTGTTTTTATTTGTAACCTTAATTAACACTTCTCCATGTTATACTAAATTTAATGTTTTCTTTATAATGGGGGTACTATGAAATTACTTGATTATCTAACCAATCCATGTCAAAAATCTTCACTTCCATTATGGGAGCATAAAACTTTTATGATACCTAATCATATTTCGATATTTCATGCTTCAGAAAGTTATGATGTCAGTGCTTTTTCTCATGTTGATAAATATTTTCGTATCATTCATCATCTTAAGTCTATACCAAAACATAACTTAAGGGTTCAAAATATCGATATTGATAAGGATAAACTAAAACTTGTCAGTCATATCAATGTATGTTATAGGAATCAAAATATATCAATTTCATCTGATAGTATTGATGATTGGATGCTTCGTGATGTTTACGATAAGTCATTATGGGTAAAAATAGTGATTGATAAAAAAATAATTGCTAGTGGTATTGCTGAGTATGACTCCATTACTCACGAGGGTATATTAGAGTGGATTCAAGTTGATCCATCGTACCAAAGAAAAGGTTATGGGAGTTTAATTGTTAACGAACTTTTATATCGCTTATCTTCACTTGCTGATTTTGTAACTGTATCAGGAAAACTTGATAGCATATATAATCCAATTGCTCTATATAGGGCATGCGGATTTATAGGTGATGACATCTGGTATGTATGTCATGCTTAGGAGAAATTTATATGAACATCTTTAATACCTTAGAGCATATATCTGATATATATGTTGACGAAGATTTCAATATGTTAAATTGGAATTCATACATTCAAAATGCTTATCCTAATATTGAAAAGATCATACTAAATGATTTCAATCAAGTTAAAGATATAGTTTCATATGAGAATAGAATAAGACCCATTCTCAATCTTGTGTATAAAAATAACGCTTCAAGAAATAAGGCAATCACTTCTTTTAATATAGTTACCAATAATTTAAATAATATAATATTATCAAAGTTTAATAAAGAACTAGATGTAGATATTATCTTGTATCTTGGATTATGCAATGCTGCTGGATGGGTAACAAAGATCAATGATAGAAATGTTGTCCTTTTAGGGATTGAAAAAATCATGGAGCTCAACTGGACTGATATTGATGCCATGTATGGTCTTATATATCACGAACTAGGTCATGTATATCAGGCACAGTATGGAACCCTTCAAAGAAATTTCATACAAAATTGCAATCACTTCTTGTGGCAGCTGTTCACTGAAGGTATCGCTATGTATTTTGAACAATCTCTAGTTGGTGATTTTCATTATTTTCATCAAGATAAAGATGGTTGGAAAAATTGGTGTGATGATCACATCATTCAGATTAAAAAAGATTTTCTTTTTGATCTAGATATAATGACATCCGATAATCAAAAATATTTTGGTGATTGGGTATTTTATCAAAATCACACTGATGTAGGATACTATCTAGGTGCCAGATTCATTCAGTTCATTTGTAAAACGCGTGATTTTGATTCAATTTTAGATTTATCAATTGATTCAATTGATAAGTTATTTTTAGCCTTTGTTACCGAATCCAAATAAATGCTATAATAGTGCTAGTACATTTCACTAGGGAGTAAATATAAATGATCATTTTTCCATTAATCGTAATTAACATAATAATTTTTGTTTTGTTTTTGAGTGTCATTTTACTTATTGCTTCTATCATTTTGTTTATTATCTTTTCTAAAAAATCAAAAGCAAATAATAAATTTAGAATACCAAAAATAGTGACACTGATCACTGGAGCATTATCTTTAATACCTCTTTGCATCGTCATACTACTTGTAGGCATTTATTTCTATACACTGACAGTTGTTCCAAAAAACTTTGTCAAATGTGAAAAAATCACATACACTGAAGATGGATTTATAGTCAATGATGATGAATATATCAAATTAGAATACAATGCAACCCCTTATTTTTCTGATATTGATTCAACGCCTGTTTTCTCATATTGTCCTAAAGGTATATTTAACAGATCATCTTGGTATAATGTATTTGTCACATATAACTCTGAGAACTATCCTATCTATTATAAGTTTGATGAATATAATCATGACTATGATCTTTATGTAAGAAAAAATGATTATCCATTCTTTGAAAATTATTATGAAACAAATTATTACTGGAGCAATGTAACTTGGTCACCATATGATGATCCTGATATACCTGACACTATTACTAATGTACTGAATCAATATGCTAGTAGAAATGACTCAAAATTATTAACATACAACCAGAGCATAGAATTTTACGCGATAAGTTTGGATGGTACTGCATATGTTCACAGATATTATATCATCAAAGATACCGATCAAATAATTTCTCTAGCTACTAGACGTGAATACGATAGCACTGAGGGTTACTTCAAGTATTATGGCTTCGATTTAACGTATGAAGAATCAGCATTGTTCCTTCCCTATTTTAATTGATTTGAACATTGTAAACATATAAGGTACAATTAGAACCATTGAGTTGGTTCTTTTTTATTATAAATATTAACATAATTATGTAACAAACTATCCCAAAGATAAATTTGAAGTCATTAGTAAAAAATGGCTCAGCAAACGAGCTATTTATTGATTGAGAAAGATGATGATCATATCAATAACAACATCTTGCTGTTCTTTTGTTGTAATACTTGCTTCGCCATCACCTTTTTGTTCACCATACCAACCAAACCCAGCATGATTTCCACCTTGAACTAATGCTTGAGTTGAATTACCCATTAAAGATAAGGCTTCTTCATAGGATGTTTCATCAAGCACCAAATCATTTTCTGCGTTGATAGCTAATACACGTTTATTAGAAACATCTTTTATTGGATAACTTGCTAAAAATATCATATCTGTTACACGTTCATCATCAAATGCAAACATAGATGCTACCGTGCCACCTAGAGAGTGTCCAATAACTACATTATCAATTTCATCACTTAAAAATCGCGAACCATAATTCGGCGTTAATATTGCTAAATCGAACAATGTTTTAACTATTGTAACATCATAAGCTTCCAATGCTAATCTAATGGCTAGATAACTATAACTTTCAGGATCTACTTTACCACCTGGTATGATTACAATGTTTTTTATTGGATCATCTACTTTATAAGTAATATGATCAAACTTTTCCTCGATAGTTAAATCTGAAGTGTCAAGCATATCTATAGCATCATACATATCATTTGATGGACTTGATCCATCAAGTGTATATATCCATAAAGTACCTATCAATAATATAAAGATACTAGATATGATGATCACCATTCTTTTAAATATTTTTTTCATGTTATCACCTTTAGAATTATTGTAACATAATTCATTTTATTTTCTTAAAGTGTGCATTTTGCTTATCATAAGGGTATTACTTTTTTGATACTGCAACTAGCAACTCAATTGGTTAACGCGAAAAAAGCCTTGGTGAAGCACTCAATAAACATCGTGACCTTAGTTTTATAAACGCAAAAATCGGTCATTTAGCTGATGAGACTTCTGATTTTTCAGTGTCTTCACAAATCAAAATGAATATAGCGTATACCTGAGTAATAAAAAAAGCAATTCATGATGAATGCTCTTTTTTTCTATTAAAATTCTGCATCTTTAGTTACTGTTAATAATTGATGTGTCCTTGGATGAATAAATGAAACAGTTTCAAAATGAAGCATCAATCGAGGATAATCGGAAGTTACATGTCCATATAACTTATCAGATACAATCGGATGTCCAATACTTCTTAAATGAACTCTTATCTGGTGTTTTCTACCACCAGATATCATCACTCTAAGTCTGCTCATATTCTTATATTCAGCAATAACTTCATAGGACGTTCTCGCATATTTTCCTTCCTTTGAAACACGCATCTTATTATCGTGACGATCCTTGGCAATTGGTGCATCGATAATACCTGTTTTTTCACTTAAGATTTTTTCAACTAAACATACATAAGTCTTATTAATCTCATTTAGTTCAAATAATCTAGAAAGGTAACTTTGACACATGGGATGTTTCGCAAATACGACAAGTCCAGATGTATCAAAATCAATTCTATGCACTGGTAAGATTGGATAATACGAATCATAATGATATGCCACGCGATTGGTTAGGGTATCATAATCACTTCCATCACTATAAACCAAGCAACCATAGGGCTTATTCAATATAAGCATATCCTCATCTTCATAAACTATTTCTATATCACCTTGATTTGGAGTAACTGGATTTGCTTTTAATACCGTTTCATCAATTTCTAACACATCATATTGATTTAGAATTTGATCAAAACTAACATGATCTCCATTGTGCAATACAGCTTTTTCTACATCAAGTTTATAAATCTTTTTATGTGATACATAAAACCCCTCAATAAATGCTCTAATCGTTTTTCCCTGATTCATTTCATCAATGTAATATTTAATATATTTATCTCTCATTTAATCACCTGTGTTAAGTATATCAACATCTTTATTTATAAGCAATGAAAAAGCCTCGATTGAGGCTTTAATTAAGCTTTTAATTCAAATTTAACTGCAACAAATATATCCACAAATTTATTAAAATGATTATTATCCTCTGCTGTCATAAAATCAAATAGTTTTTTAATCTCATTAGAATCAGTTACGATTAGAGGAGTTGCTTTAACTATCTCTTTACCGAATTGAAGTTCAACCTCATCATGTGCTTTCATATACGCTATTTTATTTGATTTACCTGAAGTGATCGACAATAATTTCCCTTCATATGTCACATAGTTCAAATTCCGTGATTTATCTAAATAATTTAATTTCATTATACCTTTTTTATTCATTTCCAAACACTTCCTTCTTAAATATCTTTATGATGTTATTATAAATAATATTTATAATTATTTCAATTAATGTGCTTTTATGAATTGTTTTTAAGGATAATCTCATTCATCTTGTTTTCAATTTCTTTTAAGTCTTCAACATTCAGTATAAATATACGCTTGTTTTTAAGTCTAATAATGATTGTACCATATGTATAATAAACTTGATTTAGCGGTCTTAAATACTTTCTAATCGTTATTCTTGAACTAACACTCTCAATGTCAGCATACTTAATCACGAAATTCTTTCGAATGAATGTATTGATGATAAATCCTTCATCGGATGTACATATTAAATCCGTAGGAGAAAATACTGAAGGTATATTGATCAAAAACATACTTGTACCAATCGCGATTAAAACAATACCAATGAAGTATAAATTTTGATTTGATACTTTATATACAATAAGCATATAAATACCAGTAACTAAAAACGCAATTGAACCAATTAAAACATTAAACATTGCCTTCGTTGATTTAACAGCAAATTTTTCTCCCATATTTTACACTCCTTATTTTAGTGTTCGTCTTTTTTCCATTCACCAAAAACTTGATTAACTTGTCTGGCAACTCTAACAAAAGTTGTACTCTTAGATAATTCTTTAAGTTTTTTAGCACCAACATATGTACATGTTGAACGAATGCCACCTAAAATATCTAGTACTGAACTGTGAATAGATCCTCTATAAGGAAGTTTAACCGTTTTACCTTCTGAACTTCTGTATTCAGCAACTTCACCATAATTTTTCTTCATGGCTGTCTCAGAACTCATGCCGTAAAACTTCATAAATTTCTTGATTTTGTATACAGGTTCATTAGTTTCAGGATTAACTAGGCCTGTATCACGTTTTTCAGTGATGACAACCCCACCACCTTCGTCATGACCGGCAAACATCCCGCCTAACATCACAAAGTCAGCGCCTGCACCAAAGGCTTTGGCAACATCACCTGGACATGTGCAACCACCATCACCAATAATGTGTGCGCCAAGCCCATGAGCTGCTTCAGCACATTCAATGATTGCTGATAGCTGTGGATATCCAACACCTGTTTGAATACGTGTTGTACATACACTACCTGGTCCAATACCAACTTTAACGATATCAGCCCCTCGTAGAATTAATTCTTGTGTCATATCAGCAGTAACAACGTTACCTGCAATAATTGTATGATTAGGGAATTCTTTTCTGACCTTTGAAACAAAATCTCCAAAATGTTCAGAATATCCATTTGCAATATCTATACAAATAAACTCGATTTCTGAGTGAATAGTTAAAATGTTAACTAAATTCTTATAATCTCTTTGACTAGTACCCGTACTTATAGCGAAATGATTAGGATCTAATTTATCCTTATATGCAGCAATATCATCTTCTGTATATGCTTTAATCAAGCATGTAAATAAATCATGTTCTTGAAGTGCTACAGCGACATCTAACATACCAACTCCATCCATATTAGAACCCATGATAGGAATACCTTCCCAAACTTTCTTGCTATGTCTAAATGTATATGTTCTCTTTAAATCTACATCTCTTCTACTCTTTAAAGTAGATCTTTTTGGACGAATTAATACATCGCTAAAATCTAATTTATGATCATCTTCAATACGCACTGGCATAACCCTCTATTTCTTATATTTTTTTCACATGTTTATTATACAACATTTTAGATAACAAGAAAACAAGTAAACCAGAGAAAGCACCACAAATATCTATTAAGAAATCAGTGATTGATGCTGTTCTACTTTCATGTATTAGTTGAATTAATTCATCAATACCTGCAGTAAATATAATGACCGAAATCATCACAATGACACGATTTTCTTTCGACTCTTTTTGGCTTAACAAATATTTATACCAGAGAATACCTAATATAAAATATTCAGTGAAATGTGCGATCTTTCTAATGATGTGATGAAGATCATTATATGGTATATCAATAAGAAAAAAATCCACAATACGCATAGCAATATCTGTAATGAAACTTGACTCTTCAGTGGATATATTTCCATTTAATAAGGATTGAGTCCATATTAGGAATGTAAAAATGACCATAATCACAAACCATTTAGAAATTTTCATTAAGTAATCTCCTTTATCATTGCATTGAATAAATGAATGCTATATAATGATTATATAATCAAATGATATATATCAGGAGGTATTTTATATGAAAAAACCAAAATATGGTTATGGTTGGTTATTAAAATTAATATTAGCAGCACTTTTACTGGGTGTTGGTATCTACATGGCGTTTGCTGATCAAGTCGTATATGCAATTACAGGTATAGCGATTATCATTTTTTCGCTTATACGTGTTATACCTCTACTTAAATCCTTAAATAAAGAAGTTCTTAGAACGCTCAATCTAATAGAAATTATTTTTGATGTATTAATAGGAGCATTAATTACTTATATCGCATTCTCTAGAGGGGATAATCTAGATAATGAACCTATCTGGGCCGGTGTATATCGCTACTCATTAGTATTCTTCTTCTATGCTAGAGGATTGGTATTCTTTAACAGCGTTGTATTCTTAGGAGAAAAAACTGAAGTTCCTAAGTTTTGGTTCCACATCACATCGCTTACTTTAGGTGCTGTCATTGCTGTTTTACCAAATTTCGATTACAACCTTGTTGGTATTTTCTTCTTAATCATCGCACTTATTGGTTCAGTATATTTGGGCTATGATGGATTTGGTGGCTACAAGAAGTATCGTCAATTCCAATTGGAATTAAATGAAGGCAAATCTAAAAAGGTTGAAGAACCTATAGTTGATAAGCCTAAAAAACAGCCAGTCATTGAAGAACCTGTTGAAGAAGATAAGAGACCTTACGTTAATTAATAGAAATTCTAGAAAAGCGTCATTGACGCTTTTTTTATGTGGTGAATTATGAAATATAAACATTTGGCTGGTATCGGTTTTGCAATAATATTCGGCTTATCATTTTTGTTTTCTAAACAGGCTTTAGACTATGTATCTCCAATTGGGCTTATCGCTTATAGATTTTTACTAGCTTGGTTAATATTTATGGGACTGCTACTATTTAGAGTCATTAAAATTGAATACCCTAAACACATGTTTAAACACTTAATCTTAACTGCTATTTTTCAGCCTGTCATATATTTTATTGCAGAGACATATGGACTTAGCTATATCGGTAGTGGTGAAGCAGGGTTAATGATTGCACTTATCCCTATATTTGTAACCATTTTAAGTACTTTTGTATTAAAAGAGAGAGCAACCTTAATTCAATATGGTTTTATCATTCTAAGTGTCGCTGGAGTCGGTTTGATACAAGTGAAGCAAATTGGTAGATCAAGTGATCATATCATCGGGTATATATGTCTATTCATAGCTGTAATTGCAGCTAGCTTATTCAATATATCATCACGCCATGTTTCAAAAGCTGTTAAACCTGTAACTTCTACTTTCATGATGACAACGATGGGGGCAATATCCTTTAATATCATCTACGTGATTCAGTTGCTATCAAAAGACGAACTATCAAATTATGTATCTAATTTAATGCATGTTGAACTAATTGTTCCTATATTCTATTTAGGTATACTAGCATCAGTTCTAGCTTTTTTCTTGGTAAACTATACATTACAGTTCATGCCAGCACATATTTCAAGTATATATGCCAATATTTCGACTGTTATTGCCTTGTTAGCTGGCGTTTTTATATTACATGAGCATTTATACCTTTTTCACTGTATCGGTGCTATGATGATCCTTATCGGTGTTTATGGTACTGTTAGATTCCAAAATTATAAAAGGAAACTAAAAAATTAGTTTCCTTTTTTTATATGTATTACTTCATATTGATTTCTTTCGCTAGATTTAACTTTGAAGTTTTATTAAGTTTAACCCAATGTTTGATCTGATCAATCGCATTGGTCAAAACGACTATAATTGATAACACCCTAATGCCAAGTTTTAATCCTTCAGCCAGCTCAATTGAATCAATGGTATTTCCTTGACTTGCTGCATAATTGATGAAATCTTGTGTAATGAAACCTGGGTAATTAATAATAATTAAAACTGCAATCATAGAGACAGTTTGTCCAATTGTGTTTAATAATACTATTCTAAATGTGTATTTTTGATCTTTAATCTTCATCAGATAGACTACTGTGTTTATAATAATAGTAAAAATAAATGTCGGTATTAAAAGTTTAATCATACTAGTATCAAAAAGTTGAACGACTAACACTCCATTTTTATACCACCCAAACATATCGATAAAATATATCAGTATAATCACGAAGAATAATGATAGAATCGTAACGATAATGAATTCAATCATTGTTGATATTCTTCCGATTATCATCTTTTCTTCTTTGACAATATCTGGTAGTTCTTTAAGTTTCCATGAATTTAAGATTTTATCTTTAGCTTTAGGCTGGCTCATACCCCAAAAGATGAGCGTAATAATGGCAAACCATGCAAGTAAGGCTGAAATAAGACTTGAGATCACATTTCCAACGCCTTGCCCTAATGCTTGCCAGAACATCATATCATTAGTATTAAATACCGCTTCACAAGTAGCAATTAAAACCGAAAGTGAACCGAAGATGACTAAGACAATTTTTAATGTCGTAATATAGTCATTATAAAACAGTGGATCAATAATCACTTTCTTTTCATCCATATAGTTTTTTGCAATTAATCTAGGATTACCAAGTTCATGCAATACTTCATCGATGTGTTCATCTGATAAATCATCATCCAGCATATCATAAATATTAGATTCTAACTCAGTTCTCACTTCTTCCCTTTGATCTTCTGGGAGTCTTTTTATTACTGCACCAATGTATCTTTCAATATATTTCTTCATTATTTTCCTCCTTGAATACGTGCTCAAGTTCCTTATTAATATCAAACCATGCCTTTTTTAAATTAACTAATATAGATTCGCCGAATCGACTCAATTGATAGAACTTTCTTGGTCTTGATTCAGTCGTATCCCAGGTACTTTCAAGAAGGCCCTGTTTTTCCAATCTTCGAAGTAACGGATAAAGTGTTCCCGCTTCAATCAAAACGCCCATATCACTAAGCGTCTGCAACAAATTATATCCATATGAAGAATGTTTTAATGCATGTAACACCATAATAATCTGCGTACCTCTTCTTAGTTCTAAGACCAAATTATTAAGAATTTGCTCATCTGACATAATATCACCTCTCACCACCATTATACTGTATGTCACCTATTATTGTCAATAATTTATTATAGTATCATATATGACATTTACTGTTTTTGATTTTTAAACTATAATATATCCAGTTTATGAACATAAAAAAGGAGAAAAACGATGCTATTTGAGTCATGTTTAAATGAAAATAATCCGAAATTAGAATTGGTAGTTAAAGATTTTGGAACAATCAATATTGAATTATTCCCTGAGATTGCCCCTAAAACTGTCGAAAATTTCTTGAAATTAGTCAACGAAAATTTCTTTGATGGACTCATCTTTCATAGAGTGATTAAGAACTTTATGATCCAAGGTGGCTGGGGTAGAGATTTAACCCCAATTAAAGGCGAATTTAAGCAAAATGGTTTTGAAAATCAATTATTACACACTCGTGGTGTGCTTTCTATGGCAAGAACTTCAAATCCAAACAGTGCTTCATCTCAATTCTTTATCATGCATAAGGATGCACCTCATCTGGATGGTGGATATGCTGCATTTGGTGCAGTTACTAAAGGTATTGAAATCGTTGATTTAATTGCGAATACAAAAACCGGATATCAGGATAAACCAGTTGAAGATGTTGTTATTAAATCATTTAAATTAATCTAAAAAAGAGCCATTCATTTTAGAATGGCTCTTTTTTTATCTAACTGATGCAGTAATTTTCTTTACTAACATTTCAAATGTATCTAATTCTTCATTGCTTAGTATCCCTAGTATTTTTTTAATAATCTCTTGATTTTTTTTTTCAACTAGGCACTTCACTTTATGCGCTTTTTTAGTCTCTTTAAACTTATTTTTATACGCAGTTTCACCAAGTTTTTCAACGTATCCTTTGGCTTCCAAATCTCTTAATGTTCTTGATGTGTGTGCCTTATCTAAGTTTAGTTTTTCAGATAATTCTTGCTGAGTTAATCCTTCAGGAAATCTCGATAACATGATAAGAAACGGAATATGTCTTCTTGTCAATTCAGAATTGGCGAGTATTTTTTCATGTTCTTCCATCATTTGTTTATTAAATGAATGAAATAACACAGGTAAATAACTAATATCTCTTTCCATATTCATCACACTTCAAACTGACTATTGTATAAATCCGCATAGAAGCCATTTTGTGCAAGCAATGATTCATGATTACCAGTTTCAACAATGTTACCATCTTTTAATACAAGGATGATATCAGCATTTTTAATAGTTGATAATCTATGGGCAATAACAAATGTTGTACGACCTTTCATTAGTTCATCCATCGCATCTTGAATCAGTTGTTCAGTTCTAACGTCAACTGATGAAGTTGCTTCATCAAGAATTAACATTGGTGCATTGCTCACCATTGCTCGAGCAATTGTAAGTAATTGTTTCTGACCTTGTGAAATACTACTGTTTTCAGATAGAACCATGTCATATCCATAAGGTTGTGACTTAATAAAATGATGTACATTTGCAGTCTTAGCAGAACTGATGACTTCTTCATCTGTTGCATCCAATCTACCATATTTTAAATTATCCCTAATTGTACCCTGGAATAACCAAGTATCCTGTAATACCATCGCGAATAATTGATGTACATCATGTCTAGTCATTTTACTTGTATCAACACCATCAATCAAGATTTGACCTGATTCAATATCATAAAATCTCATCACTAAGTTAACCAAAGTAGTTTTTCCAGCCCCAGTAGGTCCAACGATTGCAACTTTTTGACCTGGTTTTACTTTTAAACTAAAGTCGTGAATAATCGTTTTGTTTGGTTCATATCCAAATTTCACGTGTTTAAATTCTACTGCACCCTTGACATCAGCCACATGTCCCGTAGCATCTTCTGAACTCATTTCTTCCTCATTTAAGAAAGTAAACACTCTTTCGCTGGCTGCTAATGCAGATTGAATTTGAGTTAAGCTCTGAGCTATTGTGCTAATTGGTTGACTAATTCTTCTATTGTACATTAATAACGCTTGAATATTACCAAAAGTCATT
The DNA here is from genome assembly GCA_965140505.1 of Acholeplasmataceae bacterium. Classification (GTDB taxonomy): domain Bacteria; phylum Bacillota_I; class Bacilli_A; order Acholeplasmatales; family Acholeplasmataceae; genus WOFB19. The sequence continues at coordinate 255,969 of OZ223250.1, read as the reverse complement.
GTACCACCAACGGCAAATACACCACCTATAACAGCAATTGCAACATATCCTAAATTGCCGATAAAACGTGTGATAGGCATCATTAAACCTGACAAAAATTGACTCTTCCAAGCATTGCCGTATAACTCTTGATTGGTTTTATCGAATGCTTCTAAAAATTCATCTTCAGCTTGATATACTTTTAAGACTTGTTGTCCTGAATATGTTTCTTCAATATGTCCATTAAGTAGACCTAATGCCTTTTGTTGCCCTCTAAAATATTTTTGAGAATTCTTCATGATGATTTGAATGAAAATCATACTAATGGGAATGATTAACAGCATAACAATTGCTAAAGCAACATTAATCGTAAATATCATCACAGTGATACCAATCACTAAAGTAACTGCAGTTGCGAGTTGAGTAATTGAATTATTCATTGTTTGCCCAATTAAATCAACATCATTAGTCATACGACTTAATGTATCACCATAACTGGTTTGATCAAAATATTTTAAAGGCAGATGATCAATTTTATCAAAAATATCTTGTCTTAAATCTTTTGTAATCCTTTGCGTTGTTCTTGCGATAATAATACCTTGCACCAAATTACATAATGCAGCTATAACGTATATACTAGCAAGTTTGATGATAATAACCGTAATTTCATCTAAACGAATATCAATATGAGCTCCTGGAATACCTAAATTAGGGCCTGCTGCTTTCATATCTTCTTCTAAGATATCTGTAATACCACTTAAAATATCTGGTCCTAATACATTAAGAATTGACGAACCAATCGCAAATGCTATCGCGATTACTAAGACTAAATAATAGGGTCTAACATGGTTTAAAAGCTGTTTAAATGCAGCACCTAATTTTTTAGGTTTTTGTGAGACTCTACCACCGTGAAAACCATTATCTTGGTTTTGTTGTTTATTTGTTTGTTTTTCGTTTTGATTAGGCATGAGCAAGTTCCTCCTTACTTAATTGCGCATAAGCAATTTCTTGATATGTCCCACAATTATTTAGTAATTCTTTATGAGTTCCTTTGCCAACAATTTCACCTTGATCAAGTACGATGATTTGCTCTGAATCCATAATTGTACCAATGCGTTGACCTACAATTATCTTTAATGCATCTTTTGTTTTTTCTTTAAGCGCTGTTCTTAACTGTTTATCTGTACGGTAATCAAGTGCACTAAATGAATCGTCAAAAACATAGATTTTTGGTTTTCTAATCAATGCTCTAGCAATTGATAATCTTTGTTTTTGTCCCCCAGAGACATTATTACCACCCTGATCTATACGATGATTAATGCCATCTTCGGATTCATCAATAAAGTTTTTAATTTGTGCAGTATCTAGAGCTTCTAATACTTCTTCATCAGTTGCATCTTTCTTAGAGACTTTCATATTAGATAATATATCTCCTGAGAATAACAATCCTTTTTGAGGTACATATCCCATCAATTGATATAGAGTATGCAAAGGATATTCCTTAATATCTCTATTATTAATTAGTATTTGACCTTCAGTAATATCATAAAATCTTAGTAATAATTGAATGATTGTTGATTTACCAGATCCAGTTGAACCAATAAATGCTAAAGTTTCACCTTTTTTAGATTTGAAGCTAACATTTTTGATTACATATTCATCAGCATGTGGATATTTAAAACATACGTTTTTAAATTCAATTGATATATCTTCTGCATTATTGTCAAAATCAACAAGTGACATATTAGCATTATCTTCATTAATCGAATAAGGAGTTTCTATGACTTCCATAATACGTCTTGCCGCAACGATTGCTCTAGGTAGAAATATAAATAACATGATTAACATCATGAAACTCATCAAAATCATCATACCGTAATTCGTAAACTGCATCATGATACTAAATCCATCCATAGGTGTTTCACCAAGTCCACCTCTAGCTAATAAGAATGCTGAAAACCCTACAACTGCTAAACTTACACCATTCATGATAATTGACATACCAGGATTCATGAAACTAAATACCGTATTAACAAACAATTGTGTCTTAGTCAATCTTGTATTTACTTTTCCAAATTTTTCATTTTGAACTGCTTCAGCATTATATGCTCTAACCACACGAACACCAGTTAATGTTTCTCTTGTTATTTGATTTAAGTCATCTGTTTGATATTGAATCATCGCAAATTTCTTACCTACTAATGCGAAGATAACAATAATTAATACAATAATTGCACACACTGCAGCAACAATAACCATAGTCAATGGCAAACTTAAATTAACTACTTTAAATATTGCTGTTACAGCCATAATAGGCGCAGTTACAAGCAATCTCAACATAATGATCAATGCCATTTGAACTTGTTGAACATCGTTAGTTGTTCTTGTTATTAGTGAAGGTGTAGAAAACTTATTAATTTCAGCCTGTGAGAAATCTTGAACATGTGAATAAACTTCATGTCTTAGTCTTCTTGAAATTTGTGTACCAACTCTAGTTGCGAAAAAACTAGCACCTATTGTACCAATAATTGAAACGATAGATGCAGCTAACATGATTAATCCATCATGAATAATATCATTGGTTAAATCAATTTGTTGTAAGAAACTTGTTTGAATCTTTGTTGTTATATTCCCTATGTATTCAGGAAGTAAGATATCCATTCTTACTTGTAAATATACAAAACCTACAATTAGTAACATATACAACCAATGATACCACTTTGTAAATTTAAAAATCTTTAACATAATTCACCTCATAATTTTTACTTTTCTAATATTATCCTTTATTTTTGTTGTTTTGTCAACAAATTTATTTATGTAAGTGTTTTAAAACAATATACCATAAGTTTGACAAAGAAAAAGTATGACTATGTCATACTCGTTTTCTTCTTAGTTCTCAGTTTCATATTCTAATATATCACCAGGCTGACAATCTAGAACCTCACATATACGCTCTAAAGTTGAAAATCTGATGGCCTTCACTTTGCCGGTTTTTAAATTTGATAAATTAGCTAAACTAATGCCTACTTGATCAGCTAGTTCGCTTAATTGCATCTTGCGATCAGCAAGAATTCGGTCTAATCTTGTAATAATTGGCATAATTATAATATCGTGTCGTGTTCTTCCTGTAGATATGAGCCATAACTGAAAACATAACCAAGAATAAATAATAGAACACCAATAAATATAAATTGCCAATTAAGACGAAAACTAACTCTTACATTTACAATATCAATAGTATTGATAACAACTGATGCTAATATAGTACTAACTATAGAAAGTACTATACTGGCTGCAAAAAAACCATACGCCATAACTTTCAAGATATGACTATTTTGTTGTTTAAATGGTTCCTCTTTTACATTTTTTAGAAGTTTATTAATCTCAAAAAGTACAAATTCTGCAAATGACATATTTAGTAACGCCATAAGTGACCCCATCAATAACACTCTCTTAATATTAACAACTCTATCCAGTATTGATGGATCAATCTCATTGATAGCTGTTATAATAGCATGTTGATAATTATTGATTTGAGATAAATCGACATTCAATGCGTTTTTTGGAATAAATAATATGACTAGAAATCCTATTGCTAATACACCTAATAAAACAAATAATATGATCATTAATACTTTTACAATCACTTGTACAACATGAATAAATCCTGCATAACGCTTTTTGTCAAACGTTTGCTCCATTTGCATCACCTCTTCAATATAAATATACCACTATTTTATCTATTGTCAACAATTTTTTATCGTTATTCGATATTTTTTTACTGTTTTAAGAAAAATAAAAGTGCTCCCGCACTTATTTATTTTATCATTTTTTTAATTTCATTAGCCCATTGATCTGCTTTATCAATCTACGCTTCTTCAAATGGACCTTCTCCGCCTGTCTCATCAAAATAGTTCTTAGAAATAACTTGTCCAATGTTTTTCTTGATAAGATACTTATTCATCTTATCAAGCACATATCCACATGTATTTATCATATATTGAACCATTTTATTACTCATTGTATCCTTGACAATTCTTATGTAAAAAATATGAACTTTATTCAACAATTGAAGATTAAGTTTTCTTATATATTTTTTGGTAAGTTCAGACTCGATAAATTCTCTAGTCGATAAACCAGTGAATAAAAGATCATATGTCTCATCAGTTTCATTTTTTCCCACTCTATTTTTATAAATTAAATGTCATTGACTTTATACAAAAAGAGAACTTGTAGTCCTCTATGTATTATAATTAGTAGAAATTTTAATTTTACCCAGTTTTACTCATCAATTAGTATATAACCTGATATTATTAAGGACATAAAACTACTGGCAGTTGTAATTGCTGCTCCACTATCAATATTAAGATGCTATATGATTGATTTTACATGAGACTTTCTAGCTTTTGAAACCAATATGATTCGTTCTCCAATAAAATCAAAGACTGATACTATAATTAAATAGAGCATGAGATTAACCAATGCAACTTGCAATGAAAAATCCATAACCATATATGATAAGAAGATCGTTGTTATTATAGTAAATAAGCCATATAATATCACACCCTTGTTCTTATTTGAGTGTAACACATCCTTCAGTTGTGTTTGTTGAACGAAAAATGAAAAACCAATAAATAATGTGTACCCAATCATACTTCCAATTTTAATCAACAAGTCACTATCATCTTGAAAAAAATTTTGTACATTAAAAACGCTTGCTAAAGGGTCCCATCCAATCATGATAACTGTTAATAGTAGTCCAAAAATAGCCGTCTTAATCATACTTCTCATCTCAATATTCCTCCTGTGATTATTTTTGAAGTATTAAAATCAATTGTACACCATAATTTACTAATACTGCATAAATAATAGATGTAATCAAAGTTGTACACTTCATGAATGTAAATACACTGTTTCCACGAATAGACACATGATATGTTTTTTCGATAACAGTATGTGTTAAATAAATACTTAAATATACAATAATGAATATCAAAGTAACTGTTAGTAACATGACAATAAATTGATCATGATTCATATGAATACCTTTAGTCACAATTTGAAAAATCATTAAAGAAATCCACCAAAACGATGTAATCACCATGGTTACTACTGCCATACATTTAGTAACTACCTGTTTAGTTCTATCCACGTTTCCGTTATTGTTTTCTTTTTTTAAACAGCTTTGTAGTAACACTAAAGCAAAAATCAGTCCCAAAGTTGCTAACGCTATTAAAACCCATATCGTAATTATAAATGCCATGATTTAAGCTCCTCATCCATATAAATTTAATGATATTATGTTATAATTGAAATGATATTAAATTATCTAAATAAGCGGTCAATTTCAATATTTTCTGGTAATCCTGAATTTTTGAATCCTTGGATTCTATTTGATCTAAATCTTATAGTAAAACAATTTACAAATTCTTCTTCTAACTTGCTATCATCTGCAATCCAACCTGGAGTACCACTATTTTCAAAATGGAATACAATCGCGTTACTTCCTAAAAATAAACCAAAACCTGCTGCTAATACTAATGCTGTAAAACCAATTCTTTTAATTATTTTTTTCATAATATAATGCTCCTTAAATGTTTAATTTATGTTTTCTATACATCTATTTTAACGTGGTTTTTATATTAAAAACAGGGCACATTTGTCCGAAATGAGTAAAATTTCTTTTTTTTTCAATATTTTTAACAAAAAGGTGACTGCACATGGACTCAAGAGATTTATGTATTTATATTGAAAGACTTCGATCATCAAGAAAGGTTTCTCAAGAATATCTAACTGATGGCCTAGTTTCGCTTCGCCAATATAGAAGATATCTGAATGGTGAATCTGACATACCATTTGACATATTCATTAATATGGTTGAAAAAATGGGATTAAGAACAGACACAGTACTTAAAGAAATGGAAACGATTAGATTCGAAGAATACCAATATAGTAACAGTTTGTTTAATTATGCAATTAAATATGAATATGAAAAATTTGATAAATTAATTAAAGATAAAAATTTAGATCATTTCGTTGATCCAAATAACAAACTTCTATATGAATTAGCTTTAATTTTGAAAGACTACTATCAAAATCGTAGAAGTAAAAAACATATTTATGCTGAACTATGCGAAATCTTAGATTATCCGAAAATTTTAAAACATGAAATGATTACCGAAATCGAATTGTTAGTTTTATCAAATTTAGTTGATGTAAGTCAAAAAACAACACAAAAAAAGATTATTGACAGAATTTTCTATTTTTACAAACATGAGAATAGTATTATCGGTGGCTGGAATAATAGAACTGTATTATTTATCCTTGCTAAATTTGCTAAATATTATGGTATTGAGGAAGACTACCAAAACGTTATTGATTTTTGTGATGTTGGTATAAAGAGAAATACTGCAACTCGCTCTTATTATCTCAGTGAGTTCTTCTACTATTACAAAGCGCTTGCCTATCATATATTAGGTGATCATGATAAGTTTATCGATTCCCTAAAAAAGTGTTTCAATGTATTAGAATTAGATTCAAATCTAAATATGAAAAACTTTGAATACTTAATTAAAGACGACTTTGGTTTTAGTTTTAGAGAAAAAGTAATTCAAATCTATCAAGAAGAATTAGCCAACAAAAAAAGCAAATGATGCTTTTTTTTATATCATCCGCTTTCCGTATTCAAGTTTAACTTCTTTATTTTGTACATCGTAATTAGAATATGTAAGAGTATTTAGTCCTATAAAATGCATACCCATTTTTTCATAAAAACTAATTGCTGGGTCATTGCATGATTGAACCTCTAAAATGATTGCTCTTGCTTTTGTATCTAATACATAACGCTCCATTTGTTTAAATAACTTGGACCCCCATCCCTTTTTACGATATTTGGGGTTGATATATAATTCCCAAATTTTGAATGTTTGATTCCAATTGATAAACTCGCCTTCAATAAATCCTACGAGTTCTCTACGATCAAATATACCGTAAGCAATTGGTTGGTCAATATAATCATCAAAGAGTTTGATCTGATATGTTTTATTAGTTTTCTTTAATTTCTTTCGCTTTAAAGAAATCTGCACTGATTTATTTTTCTTTTTAATCTTTATTTCTTGATACGCACGTGTAGTATATGAAGCTTCAACTTCATATTCTAAATATTCGTTGTAATCTAATTCTACAATGTCCATAGATGCTCACTTGTCCTCTCATGTACTTACAATATTTATAACACAAATTCATGATTTTTTAAAGACCAGCCAGCAATATAAGCAAAAAGGATGCCAATTTGGCATCCTTTCTCTATGTAAATATTAAATAAATAGATTGTGGTTAGCATCCTGTGTATCTCCCAGATAAGTTGCAACACCAGCAACTTCAATGCCATTAATAAGTTCTTCTTCCTTAATACCCATGATATCCATAGACATAGCACATGCAATAATCTTAACACCCATATCCATTGCATTCGTCATCAATGTTTGAAGTGAATCAACATTCTTCTTCTTCATAATGTTCTTAATCATCTTAGGTCCCATACCCATCATGTTCATATTTGAAATTGGTAATTTCTTAACACCACGAGGCATCATGCGACCAAACATCTTTTCAATGAATGTTTTTTTAACTCTAACCTTTTTAGGTTTTCTTAAAATATTCAACCCCCAGAAAGTGAAGAACAATGAAACATTTTTACCCATTGATTTAGCACCACTTGCAATAATGAATGCAGCAATTGCTTTATCCAAATCTTGTGAGAATACGACAATTGTTGTTCCATCTTTACCTTCTTTAACATCAAATCCTTTTTGTGATTGAGTTTGTGTATTAGGCATTCCTTTATGTCTACCTTTTTGAATAAGTGCAGTGATTACTCGATCGTTTTGTTCAATATTTAGTAATGTATTACCCGTTTTATCAGACCATGATTGAATATCACGCTTAAATCCAGGGTCAGTTGCTTTCACTTCTAAGATGTTGCCATCTTTGAGCCCTTCCATGCTCTTATATACTTGAACAATTGGCCCTGGACATTGAAGTCCACAAGCATCAATTTGTAGCGATACTTTTGATGTATCAACAACTGGTACTGCTTCTTCACTTTTAACCTTGTCAAGAACTGGTACACCAAAATCATCAGTAAGTGTGAAACAAATTTCGTTTCCTTCATGATCAAATACACAACTATATGATTTAAATCCACCATCTAAGTTCTTAACGTGGAAACCGTTTTGTTTTAACACACGTGAAGCTGCATATCCACGAATACCGACAGCACAATATACATAAATCTCTTGATCTTTTGGTATCTCATTTAATCGTTGACGTAATTCTGTTAAAGGAATATTAATCGCACCCGGTAAATAATCAAGAATAAATTCAGCTTTTTCACGCACATCAAGAACATAACTACCTTTAGAAGCTAACTCTTGAATTTCATTCCATTCAACTGTTTCCACGAGACCTTTTTTAATGTTATCCGCGACAAAGCCAATCATATTGACTGGATCTTTCGCAGATGAGAATGGTGGGGCATATGCTAAATCAAGATTCTTAAGATCAGTAACCTTCATCTTCGCATATATAGCAGTTGATATGACATCAATACGTTTATCAACTCCGTTACCACCGACTGCTTGTGCACCATAAATCTCTAGAGTATCTGGATTATATAACACTTTAAAGTTAATAGCTTCGCTATCAGGATAATAACTAGCATGGTTCATGGGATGAATATGAATGGTCTTAAATGGTAACTCTAATTGTTTAAGTGTTCTTTCATTAACACCTACACTACCTACAGTTAAATCAAAAATCTTAGCTGCAGAAGTTGCAAGTGTACCTTCATATTTATCATCAATCCCACAGATATGATTTGCAACAAAGCGTCCTTGTTTATTCGCTGGTCCTGCTAGTGCAGCACTCATTTCTTTAATAGTCACTAAGTTTTTAACATCAATAACATCCCCGATGGCATAAACATCAACACTTGAAGTTTGTAAATACTCATTAACCTTAATTGATCCTCGCTTAGTTAATTCTAATCCAGCAGTTTTAGCAATAGCATTATCTGGTCTAACACCAATTGCAAAAATAATTAGATCAGTTAATAGGACTGTCCCAGATTGAAGGGTGATCTTTTTACCTTCTTGCTCAAACGATTTAACACCATCATTTAATACCAAATCAACTTGATTTTGAACAATGTGTTGATGGATAATTTGCGCCATTTCATAATCAAACATTCCCATCACTTGGGGTGCCATTTCAACCAATGTCACATCTAATCCACGATGTACTAGATTTTCCATCATTTCAACGCCAATAAAGCCACCACCGACAACAACTGCTTTCTTAGGCTTTTTTTCATTGATGTAAGAAATAATTTCATCCATATCAGGAATATTTCTTAGTTTAAATAAATTTTTCGCTTCCCTAATACCAGGAATAGGTGGCATAATAGGTTGCGCACCTGTTGATATTACTGCTTTATCATATGATTCTTCATATGTTTTCCCAGTTTGTTCATTTTTGATTGTGACCATTTTTTTCTTAGTATCCATATCAATTACTTCTGAAAAAATACGTACATCAATATTAAACTTCTCTTTCATTTCTGTTGGCGTTGTCACTACAAGTGAATCTCTAGATGGAATCACTCCGCCTATATGATATGGTAAACCACAGTTTGCAAATGAAATATATTCCCCTTTTTCAAATAATATAATCTCTGCAAATTCATCAAGACGACGCAAACGAGCAGCCGTTGTCGCACCACCAGCTACGCCTCCAATAATTACTATTTTTTTGTTCATGTTCATACCTCCGCGATTTTAATATACGCCATTTAAATTTCTTTGTCAAAATATTCATTAATTAATTATGTTTTTTTAATTAGTTTTTTTTATTTTTTAATGATTTATGGGTTCAATTATAACATGTCTATATTATGATAAACTGTTATAAAAACTTTTTTACTATGAATAAATATTAAGTACTCCAAAACCCAATGATATGCTTGTAGTCATTTCACACAGTATAAATACATTTTATTCTAACCATTTAATGTATGTGAAATTTCATACTTTATAAAAGAAAAAGCAGGCAAAATAATTGCTAGCTTCATTCGTTATGTATGTATTGAATCTCAAGTTGCCACAAATCAATCCTACTTACTTTTAAATAAATCTATAAAAATATCAGAATCAATTATCAAAGCTTGCTTATAAATATTTGATATAATCTTTCTTATTGATATTTAACCAATATTGCTTACAGTCATCAGTACGTGATAATAATTTATAATCTACTAGATATCTTCTGATTGTAACAAAGTCATCATATACAGGTCTAATCTTATCATTAACTTCACACTCTTTATATTCAACACCTTCATCAAATAGATGAACTATCATACAAAGTAAAATATATTTGCGCTTTTCTTTTTTAGGAAACACTTTAAGTCTAAGTGGCTTCTTAGAGATTAGAAGCGTATTTTTAGTTTGTATAATATCTTTTTCTCGTATATCAAAAACCATGACTAAGTGATCCTTCCGTATACCACTGAATTACTGCAGCGATTTCATCTTTACTAATTTGATGTCCATACTTAGTAAAATAGACATCAACAATCGCATTTGCACTTTGAAGAATTTGAGTCAATTCTAAAACTTCATGCATTGGTGTCATATAATCATTTTCACCTGCACCAATGAAAATTTGAGCTCCTTTTAAGTTTGGTAAATTCGTAGGACGTTTAGGTACCATCGGATGAAATAAAATCGCTTTATGAAAGGTTTTTTCATAGTGAAACATCATATTAATCGCGATATTAGAACCATGTCCATTACCAATTACTATGACTTTTGATGGATCAAATCTAAAAGTTCTTGAAGATTCTGTTATAAATGATTTCAATTTGTGCGTTTCATGATTTAAACTGTCTTCATCATAAACACCTATTGATTTTCTTTTGAAGAATCGATAACTACCATGTTCAACAATAGATCCTCTAATAGCTAAGATATTAGCATTGGGATCAATTTGTTTAGCGATTTGCATAAGTTCATTTTCATTTTGTCCTTCGCTATGTAATAAACATAGTGTATTCTCGTTTTGTCCCTTTTTAAAAATATGTATCATCGTTCCACTTCCTTTCCATCTTTTTCAAGGTCTGACTGAAGTGATGACTGCTCTCCCTTTACTATATTTTACAATAAATCTTAACTTAATAAAAAGAAAAAGCAGAAATTACTCTTTCTTTTTCGTTATGTACTCGAATATTGATTTTCTCGTAATAATCCCAATAAAATAATCGTAGTCATCAACGACAGGAATAAAGTTTTGTTGTGTCGCTACTGAATATATATCTTCCATTTGTGTATCTACTGTTACTTTTTGATTATCCTTATTTCTAGGAACGTTATCAATCATGATTTTTTCTGTCATTTTTAAATTAAATTTTCTTGCTTTTAAATACCAAAGTAAATCGCCTTCTCTAATCGTACCCACGTAGTGTCCTTCACGATCTAGAATAGGTATTGAACTATAACGATATATTTCCATTTTTTCTAGCACTTGTCGCAATGTTGAATCTTCGTAAACGAAAGCCACCTTTTCTTTAGGTGTTAACCAAAATAAAATATTCATTAAAATAGCTCCTTATGTAATTTATAGTCTAGTTCTTTATCACTTATATTATATCATTTATTGTCATCGTTGTCATGTTTTCATTTTAAGATAAGTGTGCTACAATACTACTAAAGAAATGAGATGATCACATGAAAATTGGTATACTAGGCCCAAAGGGAACTTTTAGTGAAGTCGCATTTTATCTATATGAAAGTAACAATAAAAATGTGATTGCACACTATTATCAAACGCTCGAAGAAACAACTCAATCACTTTCTGTCATGGATAAAATTATAGTGCCATTAGAGAATACACTTGAAGGTTATGTACAACAAATACTAGATTTTTTAATTTCCAATGAAGTTTATATTGAAAAAGAACTATTTGTTGATGTTCAATTTGAAATGATTTCTAGATGTGCTACAGATCAGATCAGTAATATATTTGTTCAGTTTGCAGCCAAGGGTCAATGTCAAAATTATATTAAATCATTATCTTCAGTTGACCTAACACTCACTTCAAGTAACACCCAATCACTTGAACGATTTCATGTTGGCCAGCCATTTGATGCAGCAATTATTCCATCTCATCTGGTATCTGATCACTTCAATCATATGAATGTTACAGATAGTTCTCATAATCAGACAAGATTCATAGTCATATCTAAAAAGCAACTAATCAGTTCTAACAGTCAATTAAAAGTTTCTTTAGTCGTTATTCCTACCAATGACCGTCCAGGATTATTATATGATATTCTATCAATATTTAAATCACAAAATATCAATCTTACATCTATCATGTCTAGACCGCAAAAGAACTATATGGGTAAATATAATTTTTTCATTGAATTTATAGCTGATAATCATATTCATAAAGACATTGAAAATCTCATTGAGTTAACTAAAACAACATATACAATTAAGATTTTAGGGATTTATCCTCAAGCATAAGATAAACAAAAGGCACATAAAGTGCCTTTTTTACTTACCCAGAATCCCCTTCACAATTAAACTATCTAGCAGATCGTGCTTTAATACCCCTAAAAATTAGGAATATGACCATAATGACAGTATAAAGTAGTACACCTAATAAAGCAATCCATGACCATAGTGTCGGGTTAGAACTATTAATCGTAAAAGTTGGAATAAACAGTATACCAAAGAGTGGTAGTGCCATCGTAATGGCTGTCCCACTACCAAGCACCAACTCTTCTGCCACTGGTGTTTCAAGTTCAGGATCAACACCTTTTAATAAAGCTAGACCAGTAGACGCAACACCTGTAAGCATGCCAAATAATCCAATGAAATATTCATCTTTATGCTGAACATATACTTTTCTTGTCATGATATAAAGATAAATCATTGAACCGACACCGGCTACTATTGAAGTCACAACTAATTGAATACCATATGATGATAAAAACTCTAATGTAATCATCATAACACCTGCAGTAATCATGACATTAAATGCCGTAGATGCAATATTTGATAACATATAATTATTAGTAAGGAATCGAACTGTTTTTCCATGTTTCTCCATTGCTTTTAATACTTGATTATATAAAAGCGCATAAAGAATAGCTACTATAAAATTAAACCCTTTTAAAATACCGAATGCCATATCACCAGCAGAACCGAATAACCCGAATAACCATTGGAACAGTACCATCGTTAACCATGTAAGTCCATATATCACTGAAATCATGATGATAGACGTTGTAAGACCATCGAGTAAACTAATTTGTTTTACAGTATCAATTTCAACTGTTTTTTTAGAAAAACCTGGTTCATCATACTGAACTGGCTTAGTAAACCCTCTTTTTCTAGCAATAACATTGATTGCTACCACACCAAAAATACCACCGAACAAAAATCCCATCGTCGCATAAGCTGCACCTAGTGTAATACCCGATGTACCACCACCTAATAAATCATTCCACATTTTACCTATAGATGATGCAAGACCAGGACCTTGCCCAAATCCTAATGCAACCAACATGCCTGATCCTATAAAACGATCAGAAAATATAATAAAGACTAAAACCATTCCTAGTACTGCTTGCAAAGCATAAGTTGAAGTAATTAACATACCTGTTGACCAAATCTTCTTCTTTGCTTTTTTATGATCTCCATAGTCGCGTTTTAATGCAAGAGCAATAAAACCAATCGCTAAGGCATGATAAACGACACTTTGAAGAAGATCAATATTATATATCGAATTATATGCTGTATAAACATTTTCATCACTTTCATACATTGAGAAAAAGTATAAATTCTCATGATTCCATAGTGATGTTGGAAGTAAGGGTGTAGCAATCATACTGATGGCTAAACCAATAATACCTGCCAATAAGGCAGATGGTATAACAATTTTATTTAATCCAGGAATCCAAGTTTTAATTATTTTTGCAACAAACATTAAGATACCAAATAAAATAAAGTATAAAATCAAACCCCATTCTGTCATAGTGCATCTCCTTTAATCTTATTAATAAAATCTAATACTAGCATTGAATCCTTCATTCTGATCATATAAGTATCATTACCATAATCAAATGATATTTTATTATGTTGAGTAAGTACAACGCCTTCTATTTTACTCAAATCAAACTGATATTGATTTGCCTCATTTTTAAATTCTAAACTATTTTTTGATAAGATTGCATCATAGTCACCTTTGAAATGGCGTTTATGTTTAATCAAATTCAATTGATAGATTTGTCCAGTTGACTGAAACACATCATCTAAGTGATTATATAAAACACTTCTTTGATAATTGGACCATTCAATCAATGTTGAAAATTTACCATCGATGAATTGCTTTTGATTCATGTGTCCAATATGACCGCAATCGCTACAAAAAATGTCATTACCTTTAGTTGATATTGTTTGTAGTCTACCACAAGAAGGACAAGCATAAATATATCGTTCAAGGCCTTCTGCTAAGTTTTTATCATTATATACATAATCTCTTTGTAAAATCCATTGATAGTCATTAAATGCGATTGCATCTTCCATGATTTTGGCAACTTCATCAACTGAGTATTGATCATATTGTCCAGCTTTAATCAATCGTTTGAAATCAATTTCAATGATAGATTTTTTACGCAATTCCCCCCATCTTGGCTTAGCAAAAAAACCGCCGTTGATTTTAGCGATAACTAAATCCTTATCTAGTTTTTTAACCAACTTAGCTGTTGATTTATACTCTGTTCTTGTCTGTTTTCCAAAAAACGAAGCATTACCTTCAGGTGCAATCATAATACTATTATGATCTTTATTAAATGCTTCAAGAATCATTCTAATCGTTTTTGAATCCGATTGTCCTTTACGTTTAGGAATAGATTTAACAATCCTTGTTAGCCCAAACTTCACCGCAAGATTGGTATATAGTAAGTTACTCGCTACAGGATATGGATATTTCTTAAGTTTCAACGCAATATATAAAGCATCATCAAGTTGAGCGTGATTAAATATTAATATGTATGGTTCATCTCTTTTAGGATCAAAATCGGTATATGTAAGCTTAATCTTATGTCTATGATTAAACACAACCTTTAATCCTATACGTGCAATTTCTGTTATTAGCTTCATGTACTCACCTATCGAATTATGATTATAAAAAAGAGGGTACTATTAAAAATAATAGTCCCCCTATTAAATGTTTTTTAGCTCAAGATCAAATGCGTCTGCAACACCGGGGCAATATACATGTCCTTCAGCTGTATTTAAACCTAATGCAAGAGGTTTAAATCTAAGCGCATTATCAAAACCTAAATCAGCAATCAACAATCCATACTTTAATGTTGCATGGTTTAATGCTTCCGTTGCTGTTCTCGGTACAGCTCCTGGCATATTTGCAACTGTATAGTGAACAATACCCTCAACGACGTATGTTGGATTGTCATGATACGTTGGATGACTGACTTCAGTCGATCCGCCTTGATCAATTGCGACATCAACGATGACACAACCTTTTTTCATAAATTGATAATAATCTCGCTTAATCAATTTTGGTGCTTCACGCCCTGGCAATAAAACAGCACTAATCACTAGATCAGCATTTTTTAGTGCTGATTTAATATGTGTTTCATTACTATATAAAGTTTGGATTTTCTGACCATAGATATCATCTAAGTAAGTAAGTTTATTTAAATCAATATCTAATATAGTTACATTTGCTCCTAATCCAACCAGCATTTTCAATGCATTTTCACCGACAACACCAGCTCCAATAATCACCGCGTTTCCTTTTGTAACTCCAGGAACACCAGATATTAGGATGCCTCGTCCGCCTGCTTGTTTTTCGAGAAGTTTAGCGCCTTCAATAGCACTAAGTCGTCCTGCAATTTCACTCATTGGTTTTAAACATGGCAAAATATGGTTTTCCTCAATAGTTTCATATGCAATAGCGATTGTTTTAGATACCAATAGAGCATTTGTTAAAGCTTTATTTGCAGCTAAATGTAGATAAGTATAAAGAATTAAACCTTCTCTTAAATACTGATATTCTTCTTCAAGTGGCTCTTTCACTTTCACAAGCATATCAACAGTTTTCCACACATCTTTTGCTTGATCAATGATTACTGCGCCAACATCTATGTAATCTTGATCATTATAACCTGCACCGCTTCCTGCATCTTTTTCCACGAATATTTCGTGTCCACGCTTAATATATTGGGAACAACTATCAGGAGTTAACCCAACCCGAAACTCATAACGTTTAATTTCTTTAACAGTTCCGATTCTCATATATTTCTCCCTAAAACTTATATTTTACATTGTAACATATTTTCATGTTTTATTGAATTTTGCTTACTAAGTCTTTAAAAATCAATCTTATTTTCGCCTCATTAGAGATTGTTTTTCTTAATTTCTTTAATTCACTAACATTCTTACCAATTTCTAAATATAGTTTCATATAGCCTTTTTCACTATACTTTTCCAACATATGCTGATAACAATTCTCAACTTTTTCATCTATTGTTAAATCGGGGTGTTTTGATGATTCATATAAAGCAGTGCGATATATAATCTTATTCGCATTCATGTCCCTATCTGCTTCTGCAATTATCTTTCCATAAATAGTTCTTGGTTCATGGTCATTTGATGCACGATGATCAAAGACTGCATTTACCATCACTTCTATCTCTTGCTGCTTGAATAGTGACTGTATCATTTGATCTTGCTTTAAGCGAATCCCCCCAGTGATATGGTGTTTATCCCTACCATCAAGAAGTCCTAAATCATGAAATGCTGCAATCGTATAAACTAACTTAGGATCAACATCCTTAAAAGTTTTAGTTAGTTTTAAAGCTTCAAAAATGACATGATATACATGATCTAGACCATGTGCTTTATCCAATGATTTATACATTGGTAAAATGTTTATTTCAATATATTCAATGAGATTGTTTGGAATGCCTCTTTCGATTTCATTAAACTTTTTAACTGCATATTTCAATAGTTCTTTGTCATTGTCAAATCGCAAATATTGTTCAACTTCATTTTGTTCAACCCATGTAACGTGAAGAATTTCGCCATCTTGGTGAATAAGCTCATCTGATAGTGGCTTGCCAAGAAAATAATACACATCTTTTAAAACATCTACCTTTGGACTGTACGATACTTTTTGATAATATTTACCAATAATGAATGTATCAATATTTGTTTCTTCCTTAACTTCTCTTAACGCGGTTTCTCGCTTGCTCTCACCTGCTTCTGCATGTCCCTTAGGAAATCCATAGTGTTCAGTATTACTTTGTTTAACCAATAGAAAATGGCGTTTATTCTGATAATACTTTGTTAAGATGATGCCACAAGATATTTCGTGTTTCATAGCTGCTCCTCCGCTATCTTTAGTATAGCATAAAAAGCGATACATAAAAATCAAATATCCGCTTTAAATAATACTTATATTGTGTATAATAATAGTATAACGACCGCGAGAGGTGTTTGTATGAATATGTTTTTTGTCAGTTCAGAAGCTTATCCTTTTAGTAAAACAGGTGGTTTAGCAGATATGGCTTATTTTTTACCAAAATCGCTAAAAACACTCGGACACAATGTAAAAGTCATCACACCTTACTACACACAAATTAAATCTTACAGTAAAAATATGACCTTTATCGGTAAGAAAACAATTGAGGTGAATAATGAAACATGGATGTTTAACTATTATAGCCTTGATTACGAAGGTATCACCTACTATTTTATTCAAAACATGATGTTCTTTGAAAGGGAGAATTTTTATGGTTATGATGATGATTTGATCAGGTTTACTGCTTTTGATTATGCAGTCCTTGAATTATTCCAAATCATCAATGATTACCCTGAACTTCTTCATATCAATGATTGGCAAACCGGTATGATTCCTTATCTTTTAGATGAGCAATACCGACAAAAAAGTGCTGGTTATTTTAAAATTCATACACTATTAACCATTCACAACCTACAGTATCAAGGTTCATTTGATAAGAATCAGTATCAGTTCTTCTCTGAATGTTTTGACTATACATATATTCATTTTGATCGTATAAATTTCTTAAAAACTGGCATTGAAAGAGCTACGAAGATTAATACTGTTAGTCCTACATATAGGGCTCAAATATTAACTCATGAATATGGCTTTACATTGGATGGTATACTTAATAAACGCAAAGATGACTTATATGGCATTCTAAATGGTATCGATGCTTCTGTCTTTGATCCAGGAAGCGATCCATTGATTAACCTTCATTATCAGATTAAAAATGCTGTTTCTACAAAGAAGAAAATGAAGAAAAAAGTTTTAGAGGAATTTCAACTCAAATCAGATGCCGATGTACCACTTGTCATCTATATTGGTAGACTTGCTGAGCAAAAAGGTATCGAACTTATCTTAAACACTGTTCAAGACTGCGTCGATTTTTCAGATGCTAACTTCATATTGATGGGTTCAGGAAATGCCGTTTATGAAAACCGCATTAAGTATTTATCCTTTTTAAATCCTACTAGAATCGGACATTACATAGGGTTTAGTGAAGCGGTTGCTCATAATCTATATGCTGCTGCTGACTTATTTCTAATGCCAAGTCTATTTGAACCATGTGGATTAGGTCAAATGATTGCGATGCGTTATGGAACATTGCCAATAGTGCGAGAAACGGGTGGTTTAAAAGATACTGTTATTTCTTATAATAAATATACACGCGAAGGAACAGGATTTAGTTTTATTCAACCGACAACTTATGATTTAAAAAAACAAATATTTACAGCAGTAGATTTGTATATTAACAGTAAATTAGATTTTAATCATCTAATGCGACAAGCAATGCGTCAAGACTTTGGTGTTGAACGTATGGCTCAGTCATATGAAACTATTTATAAAATGATATTAGGGGTGTGAAATATGGAAGTTTTAACTTTGATTTTAGCAGGTGGAAAAGGATCGAGACTTGATTTGTTATCCAGAAGACGTAGCAAACCAGCAATGCCTTTTGCTGGTAAATTTAGAATTATTGATTTTGCACTATCGAATTGTGTTCAATCACATTTATACGACATTGGAATCCTTACACAATATCTTCCGCTATCTTTAAATGAACACATCGGCAGTGGAAAACCTTGGGACTTGGATAGACGAGACTCAGGTATTACATTATTACAACCTCATAACTACTGGTATTTAGGTACAGCTGATGCAGTTAAAAAAAATCTTGAATTTATTATTAGAAAAAATCCAAAATATGTACTTATTCTCTCAGGAGATCATATCTATAAGATGGATTATCGACCAATGATTGAAAAACATAAAACTGAAAAAGCTGAGTTAACCATTGCTACATATCCTGTACAACCGTGTGAAACTCATCGCTTTGGCATGATGGCAACAAATGAAAATAACGAAATTGTTAGTTTTGAAGAAAAGCCTAAACAAACAGATTTAAAATTAGCATCAATGGGTATTTACCTATTTAATTTTGATTTATTAAAAGAAATTTTAGTTAGCATTGATCAAGATGATCTAGATTTTGGTAAGCACATCATACCTCACCTAATTGAACACACAAAAAGAAAGATTATTTCTTATGAATTTGATGATTACTGGATGGATGTTGGCACCTATGATGCATATTTAGATGCCAATCTTGAAATGACGAAAGAGTATACTCATCTTGACTTATACGATCCAACATGGAAGGTATATACTAAGAGTGAGGATTTGCCTCCAGTTAAAATTGGCGCAAACGCTCATATTACAAATTCATTGGTATCAAACGGTTGTGTGATTGAAGGTAATGTTATTAATTCCGTTATCAGTCCCGGTGTGCGCATTGGTAAAGATACCACAGTCGTAGATAGCGTTGTTTTAAATCACACCATCCTAAGTGATCATGTGGTAATTAATAGAGCCATTATTGATAAAAAAGTTGTTATTGGTAGATATACGACTGTTGGCTATGGTGATGATTACACACCAAATGTTGAAAAACCTGATTTGTTACAATCAGGCATTACAGTTATTGAGCGCGGCACTGTCATTCCCAATAATATAAATATAGGAAGAAACTGTAGAATCTTTAGATGCGGTATAATTACTGATAAAGACATTCCAAGTGGTTCAACCATCAAAAGCGATAAAAATAACGAATAGACATTAATATTTAATGCGAATAGAAAAAGACATACTAGATTTTTTCTCTAATATGTCTTTTTTTATTTAATTTATGCATCTTTTTTAACGAATATAACACTGTGGTCAAATACACGAATCAATTGTTTAATACCAGCAAGTACACTGAATGTAACAAATGATGCAAATGTAATACCCAATAGGTATGCCAATTGGTAAATTGGTGGTTCAACTAATGGTTGAAGTAAATTAAGAATAGGAATTGATGAATTGAATCTTGGATTGATTAAGAACATATTAAATGACCCAATATTTGGAAAGAAATTGTTCGCAAATCCATTAAGTAAGATTGCAATCATCCAAAATATTGTCATTGGAATAAGTGCATTAAATATTGCATCAGATGCCTTTGAAACCTTACCAGAGAATACTAATGCAACTCCCATAGCAACCATACTTCCATGATATATCATTGTTTGAATATTTATACCAATTCTAGTAACAAACACATCACCGGGGTAAAACATTACAGCAATCCCTGCAAATAGGCTAAATGTTGCTAAGAAACTGATGCCGATTTGATATATCTTTTCATTCTTAGTTAGACCAACAATCAATCCTGCATACATTGCAGTCGAACAAAATTGAAATGGAAAAGCATACCATTCAATATGCCAATCATTGCCATAAGCAAACATGACTTGTTTATATACTTCAAGTAAAATCATAATTATAGAAAAAATCAAGATTGATCTTTGTATTCCTTTTTGATTAAGTTTTTTATATCTTAAAGTCAAGAACATTGAGCCGGCAATCACTAAAACCAGTGACAGGTAATAGAACCAACTTTCTTGTAGGTTAGAGAAAGCTACAGGTTCTGGCATTTCTTGGTTTAAGAAATCTAAAAATGCATTGAGAATTTTATACATCTAGTTTTCCTCTTTTTCTATGACATAAAGTCATAAGGCGACACTTCTTCTAAGTCATCCTTACTATCTATATTATCAAATTCTTTGTTTAATCGCAATGCTAAAGTAGTTTGTCGTTTATTTGCTAAGTGTGTAGAAGCATAAACGAGTAATGGCATATCTCCTAAAATGATAAGATATTGCTTAGCTCTAGTAATTGCTGTATATATTAATTCTTTTTTAAGCATATGCATATAATGCTTAACAATTGGCATCATAACAATCTTGTACTCACTACCTTGCGATTTATGAATACTAATTGCGTATGCTAAATTCAACTCATCAATATCGCTCTTATCATAGATGACAATATTATCATCAAATCTGACTTTGATCAATTGCTCATTTTGATCATTATAAAAGATATTTTCAATACGTCCAATATCACCATTCATAATCAATCTTTTAGGGTCATTAACTAATTGAATCACTTTATCACCAACATAATATATTTTATCACCATACTTGATAAATTGGTCTTTATTTTTATTAAATGTTTCTTGAAGGATTTCATTTAACCTATCAATTCCTAATTCACCTTTATACATAGGCGCTAAAACCTGAATATCTTCAATCATGTCGTAACCTTGATCCAGTGCACCTTGTATCTGTGATTTCAATAAGAAATGTATCTGATTGGTATGTGCCTTGCGAAGATAAACATCGCCAACACTAATTAAATCATTCATTTCTAAGATTTGATGATTCACTTTAAATGCCAAATCAACAATGCTGGAATCTTTAGCCTGACGATGAATCTCATCTAATCTAACGGTTGTGATTTGACTTGATTGAATCATATCCGAAAGGACTTGTCCTGGCCCAACGGATGGTAATTGATCAACATCTCCAACAAAAATCACTTTCGCATCGTCTTGTATTGCCTGCATTAATTTATATGCAAGAAATATATCAATCATTGATGACTCATCTACAATGATTAGTTTTTGCGGTAATAGATGTGATTCATCGTATGCGAACATGCCATCATAATTAAAACCTAAGTGACGGTGAATAGTTGATGCTTGCATATCTAAAAGTTGCTTCATACGTTTTGCTGCACGGCCTGTTGGCGCTAACAGGGCAATATGTTGATAAATATTGGGATCTTCAAAATCAAGTTTATAGTAATTTCTATAGACGTCTAATAAACCATCAATGATGGTTGTTTTACCTGTACCAGGGCCACCTGTAATAACAGTAAATTTATGTGTCATCGCAGTTAAGATCGCCTGTTTTTGGACATCTGTATAACTCATATTTTTTTGTATTTCAATCATATCAATTAATGTTTCAAGATATGGTTCATCATAAGATTCACCAATCTCTTGTTTAATTGACAACATCTTATTGGCAAGTTTAATTTCAGTATAATACGATACTTGAAGATAGTATCTTCCCTCTTCAAACGTAATCTTATTCTCTTCTATTAGTGCATCGATACCTGGCTTGATTTCAACTTCAATTCTAAGTACATCTTTGGCATAAGTAATCAATTGTTCTTCTATTAAATAAACATCACCATTTTGATATCCGATTGTTTCCAAAGTATATATGATTGCTGCCTTAATTCTCCTCATGTCATCATTTTTAAGGCCGATTTTGCTCGCAATTTCATCTGCCTTTAAAAATCCTATACCTTCAATATCTTCAATTAATTGATATGGGTTTTCCTCAATTTTCTCAATGGTTAGCATCTGGTATTTATTGAGTAATTTCATTGCAATTTTACCAGAAATATTATATCCATAAAGAGTCACTAAAATATATTCATTTGCTTGATTTTCTAACAGTTGTTGCTTAAGTTTAGCAATTCTTACAGTATTTAATCCAACCGCTTTTAAAACTTCAGGATCCTCAATGATCTTATTGATTGCATCATTGCCAAGCAACTCAACAATTTTCTCTGCAGTTCTTGGTCCAATACCTGAAAAATATGAGCTTGATAAATAACTGATCAATCCGGAGATTGATTGCGCTTCAGCCTTTCTGAGTGATTGGACTTTAAACTGTTGTCCATAGGTTTGGTGCATGACCCAATCACCCTCAAATTCATAAATAACATCTTCACTCATCTTAGGAAAATAACCAACGATTGTAACCTGTTCTTCATCACTGGTCACAAGACGTGCAATGGAATAACTGTTTTCATCATTATGGTATACATAATTTTTAATACTTCCTGTAACTTTTTCCATGGTCTCCTCCTACTTATTTATCACCAATATTATAGCACTAATAGATTAAGAAAAAAAGGAACTATGTTCCTTTTAACTGTATTGTCGCTTAGTTTTATCCATAAACACTTCATCTATAAAGCCAGCACCTAAACATACTTTGTCTTGATAAAATGCGCATACTTGGCCTGGAGTAACAGCTTTTATACCTTGTGGGTATATAACATGAATCGTTTGGTCATCAACCCATTCAACTGTTACCTTTTGATCTGGTTGACGATATCTAAACTTAGCAGTCATTTCTCCTGAAATCTTTGGTCCACGCCAAATAACTTCAGTAATATACGCATGGTTACTATAAAGATGAAAATGGTTACCATCTGGTTCAACAAATAACGTATTAGTCTTTAAATCTTTACCAACAACAAACCATGCAGCTTGTGTATCTTTTGTGCCACCGATACCAAGACCTTTTCTTTGTCCAATCGTATAATTCATTAAACCGTGATGTTTTTTAACAAAGTGTCCATCAAGTGTTTTCATATCTCCAGGTTGCGCAGGTAAATAATTACTTAAAAATTGACTAAAATGTCTTTCACCAATAAAGCAAATTCCTGTAGAATCTTTTTTAGCAGCTGTAGCTAAATCTTGTTCTAATGCAATCTTTCTAACTTCTTTCTTGTTTAGTTTTCCAATCGGGAACTTAACATGCTTTAATTGATCGGTTCTAAGTTGTGATAAGAAATATGTTTGATCCTTATTTTGATCAACTGCTCTTAAGAGTTTAGGTTCATCCCCTGTTAGATCAACTTGAGCGTAATGTCCCATTGCTATATAATCTGGGTTAAATCTATCAACATAGTCGATAAACGCCTTAAATTTAATTTCATTATTACATAAAACATCAGGATTTGGTGTTCTATTTTTCTTGTATTCATCCAAGAAATAAGTGAAAACACGATTCCAATAATCTTCAATAAAGTCAACTTTATGCAATTTAATACCAAGTTTTTCAGCTACCTTTACTGCATCTTGATAGTCTTTTTCTTGTTCACAAACTTCATCAAATGCAGTCGGATTACCTTTGAAATCCAAATTGGTTGCACTATCCCAGTTTCTCATAAAAACGGCTTCTACATCATAGCCGTCTTTAAGTAGCAAGTAAGCAGCTACACTAGAGTCAACGCCACCACTTAATCCTATAATTACTTTTTCTTTTTTATTCATTTAATCACTTTCTTTACATCGCTAGGCATACGATATTCTCCTCTTGGAGAAAGACTAATACCTAGAATTTTTGGTCCCTCAGGCAGGGTTTGTCGTTTGAATTGTTGTGTATAAAAACGTTGATAGAAACGATTTGTATAAACCACAATCTCTTTTTCTGATAAATCATACACTTTACCTAGTAACCATTTAATCTTATTTTCATCTGCACCTCGCTGCAAATGATGAAATAATATGAAATCATTAATCTCATATTTACCAATACTTAATTCTGTTTCTTGATTTTTAAGAAGTTCAGGCGTAATAGGTGCATTTAAAATACCTTCTAATACATTTTGAACAAACTTATAGTCTGTCTCTGAATGATACTTAATCATCTGTTGAACCCATGTTTTAGGAAGTCCTGCATTAACAGCATACATACTCATTTGATCCCCATTATAAGTCATCCAACCAAGCGCAATCTCTGATAGATCCCCTGTACCTAAAACAATACCACCATATTTATTAGCTAAATCCATTAAGATAAGTGTTCTCATACGGGCTTGAGCATTTTCATATGTCACATCTAATTTTTCATGATGAATTGAGATGAGGTGTTGATCAACTGCATCTTTAATCGGAATCTCTAAACTGGTTACACCCAATTTATCCATGAGTTCTAATGCAAATGATCTAGAATTTTTAGATGTTGCTTTAGCTGGCATGGTTACAGCAATAATATCTTTAGGATCTCTACCTAATAATTTCATTGCTTGATGAGCAACAATCAGTGCAAGTGCTGAATCTAGTCCACCAGAAATACCAAGCACGATATTATGTGCTGATTTAGGTAGTGATTCCAACTTTTTGACTAAACCATAGATTTGAATATGGTTTGCAACCTTTATATCTTCTAATTCATGATTGCTATCGATAAATGGGAATTTACTTAGTGGTTTCTCAAACTCAAAATCATTGGTACTAAGAACATTAAATCCAATAGTTTGATAATCATGAAATATTTTTATATGTGAATCTCGATATGTACTATCCTGACGTTTTTGATAATTAATCGCTGTGATATCAAGATCAGCAACCAACATTGTCTCTTCGATGTCAAATGGCATACTCTCAGCAACTAACTCACCCATTGAAGCGATTAGTTTATGATTTGAGTAAACAACTTCAGATGATGACTCATAGTGCCCTGTCGTCGTGTAAACATATGCTGCAATCTGTTTTCTTGAATGATCCAAGACAACATGTCTTCGACTTGCTTGTTTACCAACGTATTCGCTTGAGGCTGACAAATTGAAAATTATATTTGCGCCCATTAAGCTTAATTCATCACTTGGCGTATAAATTGCCCATATGTCTTGGCATACTTCAACACCAAATCTAATTTGTGTTTCTTTATCTTCAAATAACAAATAACCGAAGGGAACATCTTGTTCTAATAACTGGAGAGATTTAATTTTAGTATTTAATGCTGAATGAAACCATCTCTTTTCATAAAATTCATGAAAGTTAGGAATATATTGTTTAGGTACTACACCTAGTATTTTACCCTTTTGACAAACTACGCCAACGTTATATAGAACACCTAATACATCCAAAGGCATCCCTAAAATATAAACACCTTGATAAGCTGTACCTTTCATGATATTTTTAAGTGCAATTTTAGCATCCTCTAAAAAAGATTCCTGAAAAAAGAGGTCGCTTGCAGAATAACCAGTTATAGTTAATTCCGGAAAAACGACGATGCTCGATTTAGTTTGATCCAGTAAGTTGACTATTTCTTTTTCATTATGAGAAATATCGCCAACAAGAATTTTGGGTGTTGCTGCAGCAACTTTAATAAATCCGTGTTGATACATATCATCTACTCCTTGTATAATCCATGTTTGTCAATATATTCTATGATTTTAGGTTCTAAAATCTCTTCTCTTCGAGTTTTATTAATTCTAGCCTTTGTTGAAGAGTAAGGTTCATTAAATGGAATCCATATGAACTCATGTCTATAGTTTTGAAATTTTTCTTCGACAATTTCTTTATTAAAATTTATGTCCCTTTGCATAATGACAAAGGGGTAGGTTGCTAGAAGTTTTTCAAACTCAATCCATTTATCAAAAGTCTCGAGTTGATCAGATCCAATAACAAAACACAAATCATCATATGTTTTTGATAATTCGTTTAAGCTATTTAATGTACCATGATATGCACGCTGTTCTTCTAAATTAGAGACAATGACATTATCAAATGATTTTGTTAAAATATTTAGCATTTTATATCTATGTTTAAAATCTACTAAATATGGTTTTTGATAATCATCACCAACTGGAAGTATGATAACATGCTCACATGACTTAAATTGTGATAATATTTCAATTATTTTTTTATGTGCTTTAGTTGGCGGATTAAACGATCCTCCATATACATAATTCATAAAATCACCAACATTATTATAGCATAATAATAGATATATATTATTGTTTATTCATTCAGCAAACTTAAAAAAGCATATTTCTTTAATTATATTATAAATATTGATATAATCTACTTGAAAATAATATAGTTAGTAACTATTTATTAAAAGGAGTATGCTCTATGGATTTAAAAGATCGCTATTACGAAAAAATTCGTTCAAAAAAGTTAAGACTGACAAAATCACGACAAGCAATGATCGAAATTTTGGAAAACAAGCATTTAACTTTCAAAGAAATTCAAAAAGCATTATCAAGTCGTGGATTCTATAATGTTTCTACGATTTATAACAATCTAGAATTTTTGATGGAAAACAAAATGGTTGTTGAAATTTATATTGATAATGTGAAATACTATGATTTGGCAATGGATAATCCAAAGCACAGTGCAGACAGCCATATTCATATTATGAATAAGGAAACGAATTTAATTACAGAAATTTCAAGCCCTGATATCTTTGATTTCATCAGAAAACATGATGCGTTTAAAGATCTAGACTTAGACTATATTAGAATTATTGTCTCAGCAAGTAAAAAAAAGAATTAATCTGTACAAAAAAAGGTGTAAAATTACACCTTTTTATTTTGCATTTCATATTTCATTGCTTCAATAAAGTAATTGGCTGTAGAAATGTTTGTAGCCAGTGGAACTTCATAGTGATCACTTAATCTTAATAATGCAGAAACATCTGGCTCGTGAGGCTGAGCTGTAAGTGGATCTCTAAAAAATATAATCATATCCAGTTGTTGATTTGCGACCATTGAACCAATTTCTTGATCTCCACCCAGAGGACCTGATTTCTTTAAATTAATGTTCAACCCAGTATGCTTGTGCAGAATTGTCCCTGTCGTACCTGTAGCATATAGTTCACAAGTCTTAAAGACATCAATATTTTTTTGTACAAAACTGACCATGTCAGTTTTTTTCTTATCATGTGCAATTAATGCAACTCTCATCATAATCTCCTCTTATCTTATTTTCTTTCAGCAACTCTTAATTTTGCTGAACGGCTTCTTGAATTATTATCTATCTCTTCATTACTAGGATAAATTGGTTTTCTCGTAATGATTTTTAATTTCGTATCATCAGTAATCATAACTGGTAATCCTTTTGGGGTATAATTTTGACTTTGCGATTTATAGAAGTGTTTGACCATTCGATCTTCTAATGAGTGGAAAGTAATAATTGATAACCTTCCACCTGGGTTAAGCATATCAACGACATCTTCCAGTATCTTTTCTAACGCTTCTAGTTCTCTGTTCACTTCAATGCGTAGTGCTTGGAACACTCTTTTTGCACTATGTCCCTTGTCGCGATAATTAACTCTATCAGTGATTTTAACTAAATCCATAGTTGATTCTAATGGCCTATTTTTAATGATTTCATCAGCTATCCTATAACTGTTTTTCTCCTCACCAAAGACATAGAATATCTTAGCAAGTTGATCTTTTTCATATGTATTTAATATCTCTTTAGCAGTCAAGGTTTGATCTTGATTCATTCTCATATCAAGTGATGTATCTCTAAGATATGTAAATCCTCTTGATTCATCATCAATTTGAAATGATGATAATCCTAAATCAAGTAACAATCCGTCAATCTTGGTAACACCCCGTTTTTGAAGTTCTTCCTTCATGAACATAAAATTACTTTTTATAATCTCGTAATGGTTGTTTTGCCCTAATCTTTTTTTAGCAAATTCAATTGCAAAATCATCTTGATCAAATGCATACAAAAAACCCTCATCGAGCTTTGATAACAAGAGTTCAGAATGGCCGGCTCCACCTAAAGTACCATCAACATATATGCCGTCTGGTTTTATATCTAAATTTTCTATTGCTTCATTTTTTAGCACTGTTACATGTTGCATATTTTTACATCCTTATCACATATAATATAACTATATATAATAATAGTTATTTTGTCAATTTGAACAAAAGAAAAAGGTGCCCTTTGGCACCTTTTCTTTAATCCTCTTTGGATTCTTTTTTGATTAATACTTTTTGACCTTTGTAATAACCACTGTTTGGTGTCACTCTATGAGGTAGTGTGAATTCACCAGTTTGTGGGCAAACGACTAACGCTGGAGCAGTTAATTTGTAATGTGTACGTCTTTTTCTCTTAGCAGTCTTACCCGTTCTACGAAATGGAACAGCCATCTGTTCACCTCCTACGACTTCTTAAATAATTTATCTAAATCAGCAAATGCAGGATGTGGGCTCTTTTTTTCATCAAAAGAAACACCTGATGCATCTGGATGATAAACCACGAGTGGTTTTTCAGAGATGATATAACCGAACATGATATCAGAGATATCAATTTCATCAGTTAGCATGTAATCTGCTTCTTCACTTTCGCCGAATACAATAGATGCATCAAATTCTAAATGTTGATCAACTGGTTTTAATGTTTTTGCACAAGCCATAGTTAAATCAATTTTACAATTAACTGATAAAATCAGTTCATCATCATTAAAGTATGCGTCTAAATGAAATTCAGCAGGTTTAATCGCCAAAATATCATCAACGTTTTTGATTTCTTCCTTATAATCATAAGTAAAATCAATTGAGGGTACATTTTTTAAATCATACACTAATATTTTCATAAATTCACCTCAACGAATGTATTATACATAATATTGACTTAATTGTCAATTAAAAAAGCGATTTTGAGCCCTAATATTAAGACTCGAAATCACTTTTACTATTTTGTAATTTTTTCCTTTAATAACTTAACAATACGTTCCTCTTGAGCAGTGAGCAATTCAGGTAGTTGATAAGTTGGATTCAATCTATGATTTCTTAAATTAATTGTTGAATTATTACCATTTGATAAATGTAGAACAATATAGAACTGTGAGTATTTAGGGTTCTCAACTGAATCATAAGTTAATTTTGTTTCAATACTCACGATATCAAAATAGTTGAATGTGTGAGTTCCATCAAGTCCAATTAAACCAGTTGTATAATCAACGTTTGCACTATAGTTATATAATGAATTTTCGCCAAAACATAGGATGTTCAAGTATGCTTGATCATAAAGAAGTGTTTTCTTACCATCCTTAGCAATACTTAGGCGATAGTGAACACGTCTCTTTTTATCAAATGAATCAGGCATTTTAATAATGAATGTCTTATCAATTTCTTCTGCGGTTACATCTAACATCATATAAGCGCGTTTTAAAACAAGAGCATCATCATTTTCAATGAACTGAAACATACGTTCTTCTTCTTTACCTTGGTGTTTCTTAAAGAATTTTTTGACCCAGTTTGCTCTACTCTTATACATTTTAGCTTGTTTTTTGCTTGCTTTCGACTTTTCTTTTTTGGATTCAGCAACTACTACAGGTTGCTCAGTTGAGGCTTCAAATACAACATTTTTTTGATTTATTTTAGATTCTTTTTTGGCTTTTTTCTTAGCTTTACGTGCATCTTTTTTAGCCTTTTTCTTAGCTCTGGCGGCATCTTCCTTTTCAATTTCTATCGCCATTTCTAAATCTCTTTTTAGTTTTTTAGCCGTCTTCTTTTTTTGTCTTTCAGAAACGTGAGTTTCTTCAGTTTCTAATTGTTCTTCATCAACTGATTCTACGACGGATTCAGTAACAGGTTCCACTTTTTCATTGACCACACCAGTAACTATATCTTCTTGAAGTGCTTGCTCTTCCGTTGCTAATTCATCAATCTTTTCAGTTTTCGTTTCTTTTTTTAACTTCTTCCCCATAACTAACCCACCTTTCACTCCATACTCCATTTTATCAAATAAGTGTTAACGTAGTCAAACATATTAAATATATAATATATAAAATGTTTATAAAAGTGTCCCACTTAATAATAATTCATTAAATTCATCATCTTTTACATCTAATATATAGTCTGAGATATGATGTTCTTGTAGAATTTTTTCAAGAGAATACCTATTAAAATATTGATCTATAAAAATATCTTCGAATAGTTTCAATGGTTTAGTATCAAAAAAATCTCCCTTAATCTTCATATCTTTGATCTTACCATGTTTCAAATCCAATGCTATTTCAAATAATCCGCCACCAATGCGTTTTTTGAGCATTTTTGTATAAGACGGTTGAACTTGATAAATCCATGCTTTATCCTCATATTTTTTAGCCATCTCATTGATAATGGCTACTTCATGATTAGATAGTTCGTATGTTTTCGTTGTCAATACATTTTCGAAATGTTTGATCAATTGTTTCTGTGTCATACCATTCAAGTATGGTTTCAGATTAGTCACTCTAGATTTGACGCTATCGATACCTTTTGAAATCAATTTCTCATCACTTGGTGAAATTGCTCTAACCATTGTTTCTAAGTCACAATCATACAAGAATGTGCCATGCATCAACATGCCATGTTTATTTTGAAGAAATGCATTACCTGAAATTTTTCTACCATCAAACAATAGATCATTTCTTCCGCTAAATGTTAATTCCACACCTAAAATATGCATTGCATCAATAATCTTCTTCAAATATGTTTTAAAACTAAACTGTCGATTTGTTCTCTTTGTAACAATTGAGAACATTGTATTTCTATGATCAGCATATACGCAACCACCACCAGTTGGTCTTCGATATATATCAATTTGCTTTTCTTTAAGAAATTCTAGATTGACTTCATTTTCAATCACTTGATTTTTACCGATTACGACACCGTGTATCTCCCAAGTAAAAAAATATGTTTCATCATCATTTAGCAATTCATTCATCACATATTCTTCAAGCGCAAAATAAAAATATGGTTTTAATTTGCCTTCATTATGATGTCTTATTAAAATCATATATTCACATCCTTTTTCTATCAAAATTATATCATTTATATCTCATCCTTCAAAGCATTACGACTTATAACTAGATCAGGCGTTTCATTTCACAAATACTTTAAAAATGATATAATTAGGTTAAAAAGGGAGGTTTATAAAATGTTAATATTTCTTAGATTATTTATTATTTCATTTGTTATTTTCTTTGCAGTTGATCTATTGTGGTTGGGACTAATTGCTAAATCACTATATCAAAACTACTTAGGCCATCTTCTAAGTGATACTGTAAAGTGGATACCTGCTCTCATATTTTATGTTTTATTCCTCTTAGGACTTGTTCTCTTTGTTATTATTCCAGGCATTGATAAAACTTCCATTTATCACGTGATGGTATATGGTGCACTTTTTGGACTTATTGCTTATGCGACTTATGATTTAACAAATTTAGCAACACTTAAAGATTGGCCTATTAAAATCACCTTAATAGATTTAACTTGGGGCACTTTTTTAGGTTTTTCAGTTAGTACTATAACTTATTTAATCAATTTATTATTTTAGGGAGAAAATATGAACACATTAACGAATGAGTTGATTTATAACTCTTTTATCTGGGGCGCTAAAAATGTCATCTCTGATAAGGATTACTTGAACAAGATTAATGTTTTTCCGGTTGCAGATGGTGATACTGGAACAAACTTAACCTCTTTAATGCAATCCATTATTTTTTATTCAAAATTAAAATCTTCAACTAAGGACACACTTGAATCAATAGCATCAGCCGCGATGAAGGGATCCAGAGGTAATTCAGGTATCATTTTCGCATCTTATATAGACGGTTTTTATCAAGCTGTTCAAAATAATGAAATCACGATTGATGAATACATTGATATCTCCAAAGTTGCTGCTGAACTTGCTCAATCTTCTATATCAAATCCAGTTGAAGGTACTGTAATCACTTTGATGCATGCTTGGGTCCATATCCTTAGTTCACTTAAATCTGCATCTCTATCAACCATGGAGTTTTTTTCTAGTGCATATGAGAAGTTAAAATTAGAACTTTCTAAAACTACTGACAAACTTGCTATTTTAAAAGAGAATCATGTCGTTGATGCTGGTGCCAAAGGATTTGTTCATTTCATTGGTGGTATCTTAAATGCGATTAGTGGTAAACCTTTGAATATCAGTTCGATACCCCATGTTGAAATTGAACATGAAGTTGATCATAGTTCTTATGATGCAACTGGACCTAGATATTGTACTGAAGCGTATATCAAAGATATTTCAAAGACAAAAATTGAACTTACTCACGATTTACAAAAATTCGGTAACTCGATGATTGTTGCCAATCATGAAGATACCGGACGGATTCATATCCATACCAATCATCCGGATCAAGTTTTTGACTATCTAAGATCATTTAGTCATATCATTGAACAAAAGGTGGATGATATGAAAATACAATATGAAACGGCACATGAAAGAAAATATGATATCGCGATTGTAACCGATTCAATTGCTGATTTACCTAAGTCCTTCATTGATCAATATCAAATTCATGTATTCCCAATTTCTTTAATAATTGATGGTACTGCTTACTTTGATAAGTTAACCCTAAATAATAAAATGTTTTATGATATGATGAAAAATACTCAAAATTATCCGGCATCAAGTCAACCAAATCCCAAGTCTTTAGATAATTTTTTCTCTCATTTAACGACTTACTATAAAAAAATCATTGTTTTGACTGTATCAGGCAAGATGAGTGGTACATATAATGCATTTTTAGATGCAACTAAAAAATATAATACTGACATCAGAGTCATTGATACATTACAAAACTCAGCTGCCCAAGGATTATTAGTCTATGAAGCGGCCTTGCTTGTTGATCAGGGAAAATCCATTGATGAAATTGAATTACATATCAATCAGTTAAAATTAAATACGGAGATTCTCGTAAGTGTTAAAACGCTTAAATATATGGTAAGAAATGGACGTGTTAATAAATTGACTGGTATTATTGCAAATCTTGTTAATCTAAAACCAGTCATTTCTATCGATAATCAGGGTAATGGTATCATCTTTGATAAAGCATTTAGCTTAAAGATTGCAGACCATAAAATTAGAAAACACCTTGAAAAAACCAATGTACGTCATAAGATTAGTAATTATGCAATTGTTCATGCAGATGCGCCGAAAAGAGCGGCACATTATGCGGATATGCTTGAAAAAATAACTGGTATAAAGCCTTTATATACGATGGAGATTTCCAGCGTTGTGGCGATGAACGCAGGTTTAGGGGCTGTCGCTGTTGCGATAGTAACGGGTGATTAAGATGATGTTTTTAGTAAATGCAATTGTGCTCTTAGTCTTCTTTGTTATCTTTTATTTCATTGCACAATATAAAAATAATAATGGACTTGCCGATATGGCATGGGGCCTAGGTTTCATAGTCATCTCATTAAGTTCAATACTCTATACTCAAAACTTTAGTCTCATATCAATTACAATCACTGCATTGGTGCTTATCTGGGGATTAAGATTGTTTTTCTACATCGGTATTAGAAATTGGAATAAACCAGAAGACTATAGATATGTTGCAATGCGTCAAAAGTGGAAAACGCATGTAAGATTAAAAGCTCTCATCTATGTATTTTTGTTGCAAGCTTCATTTTTATATATCATCTCATTGCCAATTCAAATTGCTTCTTACAGGTTAGTATTGGTAACTTCAACACTGGATTACACTATTTATAGCATAGGTCTAGTGCTATGGATTGTTGGCTTCATCTTTGAGGCTTTAGGAGATGCACAATTAAAAGCTTTTAAGAAAAACAAAGATAATAAAGGCAAGCTCATGACAATTGGTCTATGGTCGTGGACCCGTCATCCTAATTATTTTGGTGAAGCTCTGATGTGGTGGTCGATCGGCATCATCACAGTATCAACACTTGAAGCATATGCTTTTATAAGTTTTATTGGACCATTGTTTATAACATACTTATTGCTTTATGTCAGTGGTGTGCCGCTGCTTGAAAGTAAATATAAGGATCGCGAAGACTTCAAGTTATATAAGAAACGTACATCAAAATTCTTCCCATTGCCACCAAAAAATAAAGGACTTCAGTAGAAGTCCTTTTATGTTTATTTAAATAGGTTTTTAAATTTTTTCCAACTAGATTCTTTATTTTCCAACTTAGAAAGTTCTTCATAAAGTTTCTTTTCTTGGCTTGAAAGATTCTTTGGTGTCTGAATATCGATAATGACATGTTGATCACCAGGTCGTTTTGTTCTCACGTTTGCAATACCTTTTTCTTTCATACGTAGTGATGTACCACTCTCAATACCTGCTGGAATCTTAAGTTTTACGTCCCCATATATCGTCGGTATATCAATCTTGTCACCAAGCACTGCCTGTGTCATAGAAATCGGTACGTGAAGTATAATATCATCACCTTGACGTTGGAATACCTTATGTGATCTCACTCTAAAATTTAGATATAAATCGCCTTGCTCTCCACCATTTTTACCACCGTTACCATAACCAGCAACTTTAAGACTCATATTTGTATCTATACCTGCAGGAATAGTTACATCAACCGTCTTATTTTTCTTTTCTTGTCCTGAACCATGACAAACATGACAGGTATTTTTAATTGTCTTACCCCGTCCACCGCAGACTGGACATACCTGTTGTGTTCTCATCGTACCAAGCATTGTTCTTTGCTCAACATTGATGACACCATCGCCATGACAACGAGGACAAATCTCAACATCCTTAGCTGATTCAGCACCTGTTCCATGGCAGAAATGACATGTATCAGTAACTGTGACATCAATTGTCTTTTTAGTACCTAATGCAGCTTCTAAAAAATCAATTGTCATTGAACGCTCTAGATCTTCACCGCGTTGTGGTCCGTTATAGTTTCTTTGGCGTTGACGTCCTCCACCACCACCAAAAAACTGATTAAAAATATCACCAAAGCCTCCAAAGTCAGAGAAGCCACCACCGAAGCCTTGTCCACCAAATGGACTACCTTCGTGACCATACTGATCATATGCTGCACGTTTTTGTTTATCACTTAATGTATCATATGCAGCTTGAACTTCTTTAAATTTTTCTTCAGCATTTTCTTCTTTAGAGATATCAGGATGATATTTTTTCGCTAATTGACGGTATGCTTTTTTTATTTCATCATCTGAAGCGGTTTTTGCTACACCAAGCACTTCATAATAATCTCTTTTATCTGCCATAATTAATCAACTCCATAATGGATAAGGGGCAATTGCCCCTAATCTTATTATTTTTCTTCAAATTCAGCATCTACTGTTTGTTTGCCGTCTTTTGGTTGGTCATCAGAAGGTTCACCTTGTGCTTGACCTGCTTGCTGTTGTGCTTGTTGAGCTTGTTGGTATGCCTTAGTTGCAACTTCTTGAGCATCTTTTTCAAGTGCTTCTTTCTTAGCTTTAATATCATCTAAATCATTACCTTTTAAAGCTTCTTCTAAGTCTTTAATTTCGCCTTCAATCTTAGATTTAGTTGATTCATCAACATTGTCTTTAAGATCAGTTAAGGCCTTATTAGCTTGGAATATTAAACTTGAAGCCTCATTGCGGAGATCTGCTTCTTCACGACGTTTCTTGTCTTGATCAGCCATTTCTTCAGCTTCTTTAACCATCTTATCAATTTCGTCATCTGATAGTGTACCAGTTCCAGAAATTGTGATTTTTTGTTCCTTATTAGTCCCTAAATCTTTAGCTTTAACTGATACGATACCATTAGAGTCAATATCGAATGATACTTCAATTTGTGGAACGCCACGAGGTGCAGCAGGAATATCTGTTAATTGAAAACGACCCAATGTCTTATTATCAGCAGCCATTGATCTTTCACCTTGTAATACATGGATATCAACAGCTGGTTGGTTATCAGCAGCAGTTGAGAATACTTGTGATTTAGTTGTTGGAATTGTTGTATTTCTTTCAATCAACTTAGTAAATACACCACCAAGTGTTTCAATACCTAGTGATAATGGTGTTACATCTAGTAATAATACATCCTTGACATCACCAGAAAGAACGCCACCTTGAATAGCAGCTCCCATAGCAACTACTTCA
Organism: Acholeplasmataceae bacterium; assembly: GCA_965140505.1. Classification (GTDB taxonomy): domain Bacteria; phylum Bacillota_I; class Bacilli_A; order Acholeplasmatales; family Acholeplasmataceae; genus WOFB19. The sequence goes on along the minus strand of OZ223250.1, from coordinate 219,014 downwards.
TCAGGGTTTACACTCTTGTTAGGTGCTTTACCTAATTCTCTTTGAACTAATTCTTGAACAGCAGGAATACGTGTAGAACCACCTACCAATAATACTTGGTGAATATCTTTAGCAGTCATCTTAGCATCTGATAATGCACGACGAACTGGTTGTTGACATTTTTCTACTAAGAATGCTGTTAATTCATTAAACTTAGCTCTTGTTAATGTCATTTCTAAGTGAAGTGGACCAGCAACACCCATTGTAATAAATGGTAATGAGATTTGTGATGAAGTCACACCACTTAATTCTTTTTTAGCTTTTTCAGCGGCATCTTTTAATCTTTGAACAGCCATCTTATCTAAGGATAAGTCTACGGCATTTTCTTTCTTGAATTCTTGAACTAAGTAATCAATGATTGCTTGATCAAAGTCATCTCCACCTAAATGGTTATTACCAGCAGTTGAAACAACTTCAAATGTACCATCAGCTAAGTGTAGTACTGATACGTCAAATGTACCACCACCAAGGTCAAACACTAATACTGTTTGTTCAACATCAGTTTTATCAATACCATAAGCTAATGCAGCAGCCGTTGGTTCATTGATAATACGTTTAACTTCTAGTCCAGCGATTTTACCAGCGTCTTTAGTTGCTTGTCTTTGATGATCATTAAAGTATGCAGGTACTGTAATAACAGCTTCTGTTACTGTTGCACCTAAATAGTCTTCAGCAGTTTTCTTTAAATTTTGAAGAATCATTGCAGAGATTTGTTGAGGTGTATATTTTTTACCATTAATATCTACGCGATAGTTTGCATCGCCCATGTGACGTTTAATTGAACTTACTGTGTTAGGATTTGTAATTGCTTGACGTTTTGCAACATCACCAACATTTACCTCATCACCTTTGAAAGATACAACTGATGGTGTAGTTCTTCCACCTTCAGCATTTGCGATTACTTTTACGTCTCCACCTTCCATTACAGAAACGCATGAGTTTGTTGTACCTAAATCGATACCGATAATTTTACTAGTCTTTGCCATTTTCATCACTCCATTCGTTAACTTTGACCATGGCTGGTCTTAATAGTTTTTCTTTATATGTGTAACCTTTTTGAACGACTTCAATATTGATGCCGTTAGCTTTTTCCTTTTGACTTACTTTTTCAACAGCATGATGGAAATTTGGATCAAACTGTTTATTTAAAGCATCTATTTCTTTTAATCCATCATTTTCTAAAACTTGGAAAAGTTGATCATTCACCATTTTAAAACCAATTAAATAATTTTTCAATTTTTCATCATCAGTCGGTTGATTAACAATCATCTTTAGCATGTCAAGTGGAACTAAAATGTCATGAATTAAGTTCTTAGACGCATATTTTCTTTCATTGATACGTTCTTGATTTGTCCTCTTCTTAAAATTTTCTAATTCAGCTTGATCACGCAATAACTGATCTTTTAGTTTGAAAATTTCTTTGTCACGTTCTGCTAGTTGTTCCTTGTACTTATTTGCTTTTTTATCTCTTTTTACTGTTTTTTCTTCTACTTGCTCAGTAGTTTCTTCTTGAACTTCTCGTTCTTTTTTTATATCTTCAGCCATAATATCATCCTTTATTTTTTATACAGTTTTCCTAAATTACTCGCGATGTATTCGATTAATGGGATAACTTTATTGTATTCCATTCTCGTTGGTCCAACGACAGCAATCGTTCCATGCTCGGCATCACTTATTCGATAAGGTACTGAGATCACGGTACAATTCTCCATTGGGATTAATCTTAAATCAGATCCAAACCTAATTGATAAACTGTCTTCATTACCAATAAGTTTTAAGATTTCTCTTCGATCCAACATGTCGACAAAACTTTTAATATTTTTTACGTTATGAAACTCTGGTTGTTCAAACACATTTGTAACACCTGATAAATAGAAGTTTTCTTCTGCAAATTTAGCAAATGCGCTCACAAATGAATTAAGTATTTGTGTTTGATATTCCATATAAGCATCAATTTCTTTTCTAGCAAATGCATTTTCTAGAATTGAACTAGCTTCCTCAATCGTACGATCCCTTAATAATTCATCGAGCGATTTTATGACTTCCTTAACGCCTTCGAGTTTTGAGGCATCAGGTACTCGAATGTTTTGGTGTTGTACATGGCCTTGATCAGTAACGATTAGGATAACTGCATCCATATCGCCTACGGGAACAAAATCAATGCGTTTAATTTTGTTTCTAGATCCTTTAGGACCAACTGCCATAGCAGTGTAATTTGTTAAATCACTTAGGAGTGATATCGCTTCTTCAATCGCATCCTCGCGAGCCATTTTATGTTTATAAAATATTTCGTCTATTAAGGGGAATTGATCAGCAACATCACTATCTCTTGTTACTAGATGCTCAACATAGTAACGATAGCCTTTTTCCGATGGGACACGACCACTTGATGTATGTGTCTTTTCTAAATATCCAAGTTCTTCTAACAATGCCATATCATATCTTAATGTTGCGCTAGAAAAATTTAAAAATGGAAGTTGAGTTAAGTATTTAGATCCTACTGGTTGAGCATCTTTAACATAAGCTTCAACGATTGCTTTTAGAATTAACTTCTGTCTACTTGTGAGCATGTCTTCACCTCTTTTAGCACTCTTTTTATCTTTCTGCCAACATTATTGTATGACATTCCACTGGCACTGTCAAGGGTAATGTGCTATTTTTGTATTAATTATGAGAAAAATCACAATTTTTAACATGATTCGTTTTTTGCTAAAGTCAAATAAGTTTACCTAGTTTTTCTTAAGTGCTATAATAATTATGAATTAAGATTTTAAGGTAGGTGTTACTATGCCTCAATTGATTATGGTTAGACATGGACAAAGTTTATGGAATTTAGAAAATAGATTTACCGGATGGACAGATATTCAATTAAGTGACCAAGGTATTGAAGAAGCTAAAACTGCAGGAAGACTAGTTAAGAATACCAATGTTCATATTGATATTGCCTTCACTTCTGTTTTAAAACGTGCAAATGACACGCTTGACTATATGTTAAAGGAATTGGGTCAAACCAATATTCCGACCTATAAGAGTTGGAGATTGAACGAGCGCCACTACGGTGCACTTCAAGGATTAAATAAAACGACTACTGCTCAAAAATATGGCCAAGCACAGGTCCATATATGGCGACGTAGTTTTGACATTCTCCCTCCACTTTTAAAGGAAAAAGATCCTAGAAACCCTAAATTTGATCCCTTATATAAAGATGTAGAAAATCCGCCACTTGGTGAAAGTTTAGAGACTTGTCAACAAAGAGTACTCCCTTATTGGTACTCAGATATTTATCCAGAACTTGTTAAGGGACATAACGTTTTAATAGTTGCTCACGGAAATAGTTTAAGATCTTTGATTATGTTTTTAGAAAATCTATCAAAAAAGGAAGTTCTAGACTTGGAACTCCCTACTGGTTTACCTGTTGTTTACACCTTTGATAATAAACTACACTTAATTAAAAAAGATGTAATGAGATAATTATTTATTAAACTGTTTGACCCATTTTATATAGAATGGGTTTTTTTTCTTTTCATTCCTAATTGTTGTCAAATCATCATGCCCAGGATAAATCTTAATCTCATTACGAAGTGACATCAGTCTAAGTACACTTTGTTTTAGCATTTTAAGCGAACCAGAATATAAATCATGACGACCAACACTTTCATTAAATAAAGTATCTCCTGTAAATAAGTGAGTTAAATATAGAAACGAGATACTACCTCTTGTATGTCCTGGTGTATGGAGTACTTCGATATACTGATCAGCTAATCCTATCTTATATCCATCATCAATCATCTTAATATCAAGTTGTTTTCTTTGATATGGGTGTTTTTGTGGCGCATATCCATTGTATTGATCCTCAAAAAGAAGATGCGCATCTTCTTTATGAATGTAGATAGGTGCATTAAATTGTCCAATCAAATCTAAGTGATCAGCATGAGCATGTGTAATTAATATACCCGCTATCTTCTTATCAGTTATATAAGTATCAATTAAATCCATATCATGTGAAGGATCAATAACCACGCATGTATCAAATCTACAAATCACATAAGTATTTGATTGAAAATCATTTCCCTTTATCGTTTTAATCATTATATATGCACTCTATTATTTTCTTTATCGTATACATATCACGATATGTAACAACTTTTTTATATTTCAAATGTCCTAAAGCAATCCTACCAAATCCAGTAAGCATACCTCCTTTAGGTGTTTCCCAATACATAAACCGATTAAATGTTTCAACTTTTTCAAATCCTGTATCAATATCCATAAAAAATTCTTGAAGTTCTTTTTGTATATCAGCATTGCTAAATAAAATATACTGTTCATTATTAGTATGTGAATTAGACAAGTATTGGTCAAACAATATAAACTCATCAATTGATCTTATATAAGCAGGTCTTTTCTTTCCATAGTATCCATTAAAAGCATTTAAGACATCCTGCAATACTTTATTTTCTTCATAATCGGTATAAACTATAAGGTTTCCGCTTGTTGAAACAACCTCAAAATCACGATATTCGCTCTCTTCCATGATGGTTCTAGCTAGTGCTTTAGTCAGCAATTCTTTTCCTATATTAAATCCTTTTAAAATAACAACATAACCTTTTTTCATAAAATCCTCCTAAAAAAAGATAGAAAAAAAACTATTCCTAGAATAGCTTATTTCTTTTCTCTGTGGATTGTGTATTTCTTTTCACGTGGACAGTATTTTTTAAATTCTAAACGTTCTGGTTTAGTCTTTTTATTTTTATCAGTGTGATAATTTTCTTCTCCACATGATGTACAAACCAATTTGACAAGATCTCTCATGATATTCCTCCAAACTATTACTCATGTATTATAACATTACTCAATGTGTTTTTCAATATTTTTAATATATAATATTTAAACTACTAAGGTAAAGTAAAAAATCTATACTTTTTTTAATATCTTGTTATAATAAATTTGGGTGATAAAATGTTACAAAGAGAAAAGACAAGACAATTCAAAATCGGAGACTTACCTTTTGGCGGAAATAACAAAGTTTATATACAAAGTATGACCAATACACATACTAAGGATATTGAGGCAACCGTAAAACAGATTAAACAGTTAACCGATGCTGGTTGCGAAATTGTAAGAGTTGCAGTACTAGATATGGAAGATGCGAAATCTATTGGTGAAATTAAGAGTCAAATAGATGTTCCATTGGTCGCGGATATTCACTATCATTACGAACTAGCTTTAGAAGCCATAAATCAAGGCGTTGACAAAATAAGATTAAACCCTGGAAACCTTCCAAAACGTGAACAGGTTGAAGCGGTTGTTAAAGCATGTAAGGAAAAACATATTCCAATTCGTGTAGGTGTTAATTCAGGATCGCTTCCTGATAGAGCTAAACCGACACCTGAACTTATGGTTGAAGTTGCTAAGCGCCATATTGACATCTTAGAATCACTTGATTTTTACGATATTGCAATATCTTTAAAAGCAACAGATATGAATTTGATGATTGAAACCTATCAATTAGCTGCAAAAACTTTTCCATATCCGCTTCACTTAGGTGTAACTGAAGCTGGGACAGCATTCAGTGGAGCAATCAAATCAGCGATGGGTATCGGTATTCTTCTACACGAAGGTATTGGTAATACCATCAGAGTGTCATTAACCGATAATCCAAGAATTGAAATTCAAGCTGCTAAAGAAATATTGAAAAATTTAGGATTGATTGATAAAGTACCCAATTTAATCAGTTGCCCAACATGCGGCCGCATTCAATATAATATGATTGATATAGCGAAAAAGGTAGAAACATATCTACTTACTGTTAATAAAAACATCAATGTCGCTATCATGGGTTGTATCGTCAATGGTCCAGGTGAAGCTAAACACGCTGATATCGGTGTTGCTGGTGGAAAGGGTGTTGGACTTCTCTTTAGAAAAGGTGAAGTTGTCAGAAAAGTTAAAGAAGAAGATTTATATGATGCTTTAATCGAAGAAATTGATAATTTTGACGATTCTAGGAAATAAAAAAATGCACTGAAAATTTCAGTGTTTTTTTTATGCATTCATTTTATAATATATAGTGAGAGGTGATATATATGTATGTTAGAGACTATCCGTTAAACCATCTTTATCATGATATTTTTGAAAATATTAGAGTATTCATTGAAAAACTAAACAAGAGCCGTCAGTCAATTAATTATCATTGGTCAAGATGGGAATGGTACATTGCAAGATCTGATGCATCAATTTCTGATTTAGAAAATATCCGCATCTACTATAATGATAGAGATGAGATCATTGGTGTTTTGATGTTAGAAGATAAGAAAGATGTTTATTATTATGTTAGCAATGATATTGAAGTTAAGGATGATATTTTAAGTTATATTCTTGACACTCCAATGGCAAAACTCATGATTGAAGATAATGATTTTGAGATGCTTGAAATGGTTAAAGATACTTCTTTAATAAAAACAAACTATATCGAACATATGGCAAGGTTTACTAAAGCGCATATCACTTTTGATCTACCAAATGATTTTATATTACATGATTTAAGTGAGACCTATGATGTACGAAAGCATCACTTATGCTTATGGAAAGGTTTCAACAATAAAGATAAAATCAGTTATGATGATGAATCCCTTCACCTTAGAAAACGTCAAATATCAAGTCCTCATTTTAAAAAATCATTTGCATATGTTATAGAAAATAATAATCAATATGTTGCTTATTCAAGTATTTGGTATGAACAAGGTACAGACATTGCGATGATCGAACCAGTCTGTACAATACCAGAATATAGACGTAAGGGTTTAGCCACTGCAACGATATCAAAATGTATTGAAGCAGTTAAAAAGAATGGTGCTAAAGAAATCATAGTTGGTAGTAATCAAGATTTTTATAAAGCACTTGGTTTCGAAGTATTCAATACTGCAACCGTATATAAGAAATCCTGAAAAATTCAGTATAATATATTTAGATTTCATACGATATAACATTAAATAAAGAAAGAGCGCAACTATGATATGTAGGGGCGCTCTTTTTTGGATTAATTGATAATTTTACTTAATTAGATACTTATGTAGAAGACTTATAACTTCTGCAATCTTTTCATCACTGGTACCATCTTCAAAGGATTCTCTAACACAAGTGTTGATATGATCTTGCAAGATGAGAAGGTTTGCTTTTTTTAGTAATGCTTCTGTTGCACCAATCTGATTTGCTACATCGACGCAATATCTACCTTCTTCAGCCATTCTGATGACTGCATCTATCTGTCCTCTCGCAGTCTTTAATATATTAATTGCTTTCGTTCGATCATGCTTCATTGTATGCCTCCCATATTTTATTTAAATTGACTTTTTTAAGTCTTAGTGAATTATAAATAACATTGAGTGATGATAGAGACATTGCAGCAGCACCAATCATAGGATGTAGAAGTCCTAACATCGCAAATGGAATCATAATTGCATTATAAAACCATGCCCAAAAGTAATTTTGTTTTATCTTATTAAAGATACCTTTGGATAATTCCAAAGCTTTTAATATGGTATCTAGTTTACCGTTGACCAAAGTGATATCTGCAGCTTCAATAGCAATATCGGTCCCTGTACCTAAGGCAATGCCAACATTGGCTTGTTTAAGTGCTGGTGCATCGTTGATGCCATCACCGACCATTGCGACTAGGCCATATTGATTTTGAAGTTTTGCAATCGCGTCAACTTTTCCTTCTGGTAGCACATCACTGATAAAATCTGTCATACCGAGCTCATTTGCAATAGCCTGAGTCGTGCGATTGTTATCACCAGTAATCATCGCTGTTTTATAATTTAGCATATTTAGTATGTTTATAACTTTTTTAGCTTCAGGTTTTAATTCATCAGCCACAGCAATGATACCTAATACTTTACTATCTTGAGCTATAATCATTGCTGTTTTGGCTTGTTCTTCAAGTGATTTCATTTCATTATCATAAATATGATAGTCAATATTTTCATTATCCATAAACCTACGGTTACCAATGTATGTTGTCTTACCCTCAACCAATCCAAGAATGCCCATTCCAGGAACTGCTGTAAAATTCTCAATGTTTAGTATTTTTAAACGATTTTGCTTGGCTTTTTCAACAATTGCATGAGCCAGCGGATGTTCTGATCCCTGTTCAAGTGATGCAGCAATCTGAATCAACCGTTTCTCATTTTCAGCTATAACATTAGTAACAACAGGTCTACCTATTGTTAATGTACCCGTTTTATCAAATGCGACAACTCTAATATCTTTTAATGTTTGAACAGCTTCACCCTGTCTGATAAGAATACCTTTTTCGGCACCAATGCCAGAACCTACCATTAAAGCAGTTGGTGTTCCAAGTCCTAGTGCACAAGGACAAGCGATCACTAACACTGCGGTTGCAGTGATAAATGCTAATGTTAACTGATTGAGATCAGTATTGATCCAAGGGAGAAAATCAAATGTCTTTAGTATTGCCAAGTGAAAGTTTGGAAACACCAAAAATGAGGTGAATGTCAATGCTGTAATGATAATAATTGTAGGTACGAAATATCCTGTAACCTTATCGGCAAACGCTTGAATAGGCACTTTAGATCCCTGACATGATTCTACCAATTTAATGACTTGTGACAAGAATGTATCATTACCGATTTTAGTTACTTCAACTTTTAATAAACCTTGCTTATTGATCGTTGCACCAATGACTTTATCCTCTTTAACTCGCTTAACTGGCATTGATTCACCAGTAGCAAGGGACTCATCAATCAAAGACTCACCTTCAATAATCACGCCATCAGATGGAATTTTTTCACCTGGTTTAACAACCATAATATCACCAACAGATAATTCAGATGTCAATACTTTTATTTCAGCACCATTGACTAAAATTCTCGCTGTTTTAGTACCGAGTGCAAGAAGTTTTTTGATAGCTTCAGATGCTTTCCCCTTAGCTCTTGCTTCTAAGTATTTACCAAGTAGATGGAATGTCACAATGGTTGTTGCCATTTCAATAAATGTTTGAATTGGAAGGAATAATCCTAATAATCCGATTAAATATGGTGGCAGGCTACCAAGTGTAACGAGCACATCCATGTTAGGATGTCCATTTCTTAATGATTTATAACTTCCCTTATGTACTGGAAAACCTAAAATAAAGACAACCGGAAAACCTAGTAAAGCAACAATGACTGTATATAGAGGAATTGAAGTGATGAACATATGAATAATCATTAAAGTCATCATGACAATCGATATGCTCATTGAAATATAGACTTTTTTCTTAGCTTCATTCATTTTGACAATATCTGGATTTACCGTTTCATCGACTTCTTCATTTAAAAATGCATCATAACCTGCATCGTAAACAGCTTTCTTAATATCGGATAGTTTCACTTGGCCATGATCAAAAGAAACGGTCATTTTATCATTTGCTATGTTTACGTTGACATCATTGACACCTTCAAGCTTTCGAACGGCTCGATCAACATTTTGTGCACACGATGCACAGGTCATACCATCAACTTGCATCGTAAGTTTTGTTAACTTATTGTCCTGTAGTCTGGCATCGTATCCAATAGCCTCAATAGCTTCAATAATATCATTAATATTAATGACTTTTTCATCATACTCAACCATTACTGTATCGTTAGCTAGGTTAACACTCGCTTTTTTGATGCCTTCTTGTCCATTTAAAACTTTATCAATACTGTTTGCACACGAAGCACATGTCATACCGAATAAATCTAATCTAGCATGTCTCATTTTTATTTCACTTCCACTTTATATCCTAATTTTTCAATCATCGCAATGATTTCTTTGGAAGATACCAAATCGTCATTAAAGATGACCTCTGCAACTTGTTGTTCTAAACTGACCTCTGCGCGTTCTACGCCTATATGTCTTTCTAGTACTCTTTTTACACTTCCGACACAACCCATGCAGTGCATGCCTGTGACCTTGTATGCCTCTGTTCTCATAAAAGCACCTCTTTTCATTTCTTATGACCCCCCCCTATATAGGGGTCTATGTTTATTATAGGACACATGTCATCATATATCAACTCATATGTATAAAAAAAGAAGCCTTGAAAAGCTTCTAATCAAAACCTTAATTTTCAGGTTCATAAAGTGATATTTCATAATCACAGATCTCTTTGTAAAAATCAGTCTCATGTGATACTAAAATCAACGTACCTGGATATTCTACAAGTGCATCTTCTAATGCATCTTTAGCCATTTGGTCTAAATGGTTTGTCGGTTCATCCATAATCAAGACGTTGCTCTTCTCATGGCGCATTAATGCAAGGCGCACTTTTGTTTGCTCACCACCGGATAAACTTTTCATCTGACGATTGGCCATCTCATAGTTTATACCATGGGAACCAAGCAGGCTCATGACCTCTTTATTTGTAAAATCGGGATATCTCCCCTGAACAACTTGAAATGCAGTAATCTCTGATTGATAGATTTCATCTTGAGCAAAATAAGAAATCCTTGCCGTATCAATCCACTCAAAATCGCCATTGATGACAGATATTTTCTCTAATATCGTTTTGATAAATGTTGATTTACCAACACCATTTTTACCAGTAATTGCAACTTTTTCTTCTTTTCTGATCACGATATCAAGTGGCTCTAAAAGTGAGTTATCATAACCAATTTCTAAATTTCTAGTTGTCAGGACCTTTTTACCAGTTGGACTGGAAAAAGGAAACTTGAAATGATATGTCTTTGACTTATGTGGTTCGTGAACACGTTCAATTTTATTTAGTAGTTTACGTCTACTTTGAGCACGCTTTGTCGTACTGGCACGTACGATATTCTTTTTAATGAAAGATTCAGTCTTCTTAATAAAAGCTTGCTGATTATCAAACGCTTTTTGTTGGATTTTTTGGCGCTGTTCACGTTCCCTGATATAGTATTCGAAATTTCCTTTATAACGCGAAATTCGGCCACTTTCGACGGCTAGAACAGTTTTCGCAATATCTTTTAAGAATCCTTCGTGGTGAGAAATGACAATAAATGCTTTTTCATAGTTATTTAAGAATTTCGTTAGCCATTCAATGTGTTTAACATCTAAGAAGTTTGTTGGTTCATCTAGTAGTAGGACATCACTTTCCTCTAATAAAAGTTTACCTAAGATAATCTTGGCACGCATCCCACCAGATAGCGTATCAATACTTTGGTCTAGAACATCCATCGTTAGTCCAAGCCCATGAATGATATTACCTACTAATGATTTGATTGCATAAAAGTTTGAATCCATCAACTGATCTTGTAAGTCAGAAGCCCAAGTAAGTAACTTGGCATGTTCAGATTCTGGTTTATAGGCAATTTGTTTATAGAGGTTATTCATCTGCTCCTCTTTTTCGAACAATGGCAAAAAAACATTATATAAATATTGTTTCACTTTAATGTTTGGATCTAATTTAGCATATTGGTCTAAATATCCAACTTTAACGTGTGGTAACCAATCAATCGATCCTTTATCAGGTTTGATGATATGATTTAACAATTTCAACAATGTTGATTTCCCACTTCCATTCGGTCCAACTAATACAGCATGTTCGCCAGCAAATAGTCTCACGGAAGCACCAATATATAGTTTTTGTTCAGTATAACTGAAATCTAGATCTTGTACTTCTAATAAACTCATTTCGGTAAATCAAAGGATATTGGCATTAAATCATCTGCCACATAAATCCAATCGTCTCCTAAATTTTCGATGTCTGCACTTTCCAATATTTTATCAATATTTTGTTGAAAGTATTTCGCCTTAGCGGTTGCTAAAATATTTTGTTTTTGATCACAAATATATCCTTCTCCAAAAAATATGCCGTGTCTACTATTTTCAATCCAACCCACACAATATAATGTTTCATCTAAGGGGATTGGCTTAAGAAATTTTGTTGTTAACTCTGCTGTTACACTCCAAATATCAGGGTTGCCAATTTGCATTGCACGTCCAATCGTTTCATCAAGAAGCGCAGATACGATGCCACCGTGCATTCGACCAGGAAATGATTGGTGAAGATCTCCACCCTTAAAAACTCCCAGTGCCTGTTTGTTTTCTAACTCGTAATACATCGTATGTAATCCATGATCATTATGGATTCCACAGATGAAACATTTGCTGGCGTTATTTTGTTTTGCTAATACTTTATATTTCATCAATAAACTCCAATCTCAAACTTAATATAGAATAATAAAAAACTTGATAGTAATGCTGTTATAAAAAACACAATTAGTAATATTCTATGTATTGTTTTATATTTTGACTCGTTCGCATATTTTAATACCCCATATGAAAATGGCATACACAAAATCATCCATTGTGTTTTCTTATCATATTGATCTTTTAATACGATAAGAATCCTAAAGATAACATTTAATATTGTTCCTAATATGAACGTTACCCAAAAACTCATAATGAGAACAAAAATCATAATCTCAAACACGCTTTTTACCCCCTATAATTGCAACTGCTAAAGCAATAGGTATCAATATAAACCATATCCACCAACCCGTAAAAAATAAGCCTAGTACGGCATAGAAATATGAAGCTAATACGACGAGCACTTGATCACGTTTTTTCATGATAAAACCTCACTTTCTAATACTAGAAATGTTTTATAAGTATTATCCTTAATATTGATAATGCGTCCACCACGTTCCAAATTACCATACGCGCTATAGCCAGAGATTCTACCATAAGCTAACATGATACCATCAACCATTGTTGTAAAATCATTTAAGTGATCATGACCGAAGAATGCAGCTTTTGACTTACCATTTTCAAGCATCGCATCAAAGAATCCTGTGTCCTTTCCTTGAGCACATACTTTTCCTTCATTAAAGATACCATCATAAGATTCTGGTTCCATCATTTGTCGAAGTGGGATATGCATAAATACAACTGAATTTTTTGTATCTTGTGATACAAGATCTTCATACCATTGAACTTGACCAACACTTAGGTATCCATATTCACCTTCTTCTTCAGTATACTCATCTCGTTCATTTTTCGAATCAAGGAAATATGCGTGATAAATCACTTCGTTTTGATATGTAAAATTTATTTTAAAGTTTCCATAACCACCATCAGTAATCAATGGACCAACTTTAAAATAAAGATACTCTGTGTCTTCTAATAAATAGATAAGTTTTTCATATTTAGTAAAATCATTATCATGATTACCAAAAACAAATGTCCAAGGTGTCTTAAGTGATTCCATAAAGTTGATTAGTTTTTTATATAGTTGAGGTGCGAGTGGTGACATAGTTAAATCACCTGTAATAACGATTAAATCATAATTATCAACAGCATTTAATGCTTTAATTAGTTTAAATGTCTTACGATCAGAATAACTGATACCGTGTTCTAGATGAAGATCTGTTATTTGAAGAATTTTGATTTCTTCATCTTGTGATGCAATTGTCATTGCTTCATTATCTGTATAAATATTGATTTCTTCTGAACAACTTGATAAAGTTAGAATCATCAAGCATGAAACTATAAACAACATCGCTTTTTTCATTATGCTACCTCTGCTAATAGATTTTCTAATTCATAAATCGGTATGATATACATTTGATTAAAAAATGTTTTTTTAACAAATACCATTTCATTTTCATTAATATAACGCTTAATCGGTTGAACATCTGGATATATAATAACAATCTTCTTCCCAGGATTAGATAAAATTCTTGTTTGGTCATAAAGTTTTTGTCCAAATGAACTTCTAACCTCCCAAATCTTGGGACTGTTAATAATTAATTCTGCCTGTCTTGGAACTTTAAAATATATAATATGATAAGTCTCATCCTTTAGTGCAAGTATTTGATTGTCTTTATCATATGTACCATACTTATACATAATCTCTGTTGTCTCATCAATAATCATATTTCCTCTTGTTTTATTTCTTATCAAAAGAAAGGTAAAAAGCGCGATAACCGGGATAATTAACAAGTAATAATACATGACTAGATTTCCTCGATTTTTACGTCAATTAAATGATTACCTTCGAAAATACAATGATAGTTATGAGGCTTCAAAGATTTTAATGCATGGGATAAGAAGATAGGTATATTGGATGCCACACCAAGATTTTCCAAATCCAATGTCCATGTTAAATCTTTCCAATCAAGGATGCCCTCTTCAAAAACAAAAGGGGTTGAGACATGTTGACCATCTGATAGACTACAGATATAAAGATATAGCCCTAAGACTTCAGTATCAAATGTATTCCAAGTCACTGTACCTTTATACTTTATCTGGTTAGCAGTTAAATCTAATCCAGTTTCTTCTTTGATTTCTCTAAGCATCGATGCTTCAATTGTTTCGTTAGCTTCTATCTTTCCACCAACACCATTCCAGCATCCCATCCATGGATTGAAATTTCTGTTTAATAATAATACCTTATCATTTTTAATGATAAAGGCTAATGTATACTGATACATGTTGTCACTTCCTATAAAAACATTTTATTGATATAACAATATGAAATATTATACCATATAATAAGTGTCAGAAATAGTTGAAATCTTTTTTATTTATGTTATAATAGTAAAGCAATATGCCTCCTTAGCTCAGTTGGTAGAGCAACTGACTCTTAATCAGTGGGTCTACGGTTCGAACCCGTAAGGGGGTACCAAAATGATATTATGTCTTAATTAAATGCAAATGTCCGGCAAGACATCTCCTTACCTCAATATGGGGTATAAGTCAAGAAAGGAGATTAATTTATGCATAAAATTAAGGCTTTACGTACAGAAAAAGGACTTTCTCAGCAAGAATTAGCAGAAATTCTTGGTATTTCTCAGAAAACTATTTCAGGTTATGAAGTAGGTGTAAGAGAACCAAACATTGAAACCTTAATCAAAATTGCAATCGTTCTTGATACTACAGTTGATGATTTAATTGAGTTTAGAAAAATTCATGATCAACTTGGTCAAGAACTATTAGAGAAAATCCAAAAAGTAAAAGAGCCTAAATCGTAGGCTCTTTTATTTATGATTTAGCATCTTGAAATTCCTTAAAATTATCATTAACATACTTTAGAATACTTGTTAATTCCTTATAAATATCAATCATTCTTAAATATGCTTTATTAATTTTTTTAATATCTTTACGTGGGGCTTTATTACTGTCATCTTTATATTTTTCCTCTAAACTTTGCAGTGTTTCGTTATTTCTTTGAAACTCATCGGTTAGTTTATCTATTTTGCTATACAATTTGTTCAACAATTTAGTTTTTTCGAATAATTCAAAAATTGTTTTAATTTCTTCTTTATCCTTTTCGTAATTTTCGAATTGTTTATCTTTATCCATTGTACTTATAATCTCATCAAACAATAAATCTTCTCTTGTCTTTTTGATCAATCCATAAAATGAACAAACTGCTTCAAGTAATAAATTTAATGTTAATATTAGAGAAATAATTGTTAAACTACTT
Organism: Acholeplasmataceae bacterium; assembly: GCA_965140505.1. Taxonomy (GTDB): domain Bacteria; phylum Bacillota_I; class Bacilli_A; order Acholeplasmatales; family Acholeplasmataceae; genus WOFB19. The sequence continues at coordinate 203,524 of OZ223250.1, read as the reverse complement.
ATAAGTACTGATGTATCTTCAGCTATATGAATTCCTAAAGTAACAGAATTCAATACTATAAAATTAACAATAAATAACCAACTATTCATAAATTCAAAATTAACCTTATTATTAAACAAGTTTGAATTATGTGAATTATCTTTAATATTTTTGAAATATCCTAACATCAAAAAGTATACAACCAAAACTATAGTCATTAATAATGTTATAATTATCCAATTCATAGAATTAATTTCTTTCAATCTTTCCAAACTTAAACTATTGTACTTTTTTAAATTAATATACACGATATAACTAAGTACAATTATTGTAACGGTTATACCAAATTCTTTCTTTTCAATTAAATCACTGATTCTTCGTAAATTCCAATAGAAAAAAGTGTACAATAAAACATAGATTAAATAGAAAATATATATATAAATGAATACTAAATAATCGCTAATTATAAATTGCAAAAAACCTTGATTTTGATTACTACCTAATATATACATTAAAATAAGTGAAACAAAGGTTATTATTTCTGCAGTTTCTAATAACCAGATTTTTTTATTATGTACAATTTTATATAAATTAAAATAAAACTTAACCATCAGATCCCCACCCTTTTTATTCATATTATCTCTGTTCGTTTTTTGCGCAATTCTTCTTTAATATCTTGCAATTTATTCTTTAATGTAATATCTGTACAATTCTTACAAAACTCACTCATCATCATAATTAAGTGATCAAGTCTTCTATGATAATTTTTCATCTTTAATTGTTCATAAAATGCGCATACATGAGTATTTGTTTTGTAATCATTTCGAATACAAACAGTATAATCTTTTTTTCTTTCAAAATAAACACCTAAATCAACCATATCAGGATGAAAAATCGTTTTATCAGAATGTTCCGTTAGAAAAGAACTCTTACTCCTATTGCAGCTATGGCAAGATAACACAATATTAGCTAGTTCGTTAATATTCCCATTATAATCTTTCCTTTTAGTATATGGATAATAGTGGTCCAGTTCAAGCATCTCATTTGATATGACATCATTTGTTATTCCACAATACACGCACTTATACTGATATAATTTCCTAAATTTTATCTTGAGTTCCGAATGTTCTCTTAACAAATAATGATAATTGTCAGATTGATATTTTCCTATATTAAAATTCGATTTTTTGGTTAAAATACAATTATTCGACTGCATTTTTGTTATATATCCATCTCTATAATCACTCATTATTATAGTCCTCTATTATTTGGTTGAATTTAGTAATCATATCATCAACATCTTGCTTAGTTAATTGAGAATATTCATTGTCCCCATCAAGTAAAGCATCCATTTCATCAATCAAATTTTGATCGAAAATCTCGTTTTCTTGAATTTGATTAAACACCTCACGATTGGCAATAGTCTCCTTAATTGCACTTTTTATATTTGGCAACAACTCTGTCTTATAATGCTCTATATAGTCATTTCGTCCTCGTATTTGTTGAAATTTCGATACGTATCCTATATTTTTACTAAGATCATCATTTTGAGATACAATTATTGTTTCCTTAAATGGGAAACTTTTTTTTATAATCATCTTCAAGGCTTCGCCTGTTAACTTCCCACCAGCATTTCCATTTTCAAATAATCGAGAATCCACAATCAAAATATCACATTTCTTAAATTCTTCTTTTCTTAAGAATTCCTCATAAGAAATATTTACATACTTGAAGTCTTTAGATTCAACTAATACCTGAGATTCTAAGCCCCCAGTTGCAAGTAAACCATTTAATTTTAAGCCTAGAAACTTAGATAATTGGCTTTCTATAGAATCATCTACATACAAAATTTTTATTTTATTCATCTTCTATCCCCACATATTTTATATTAAATTTAATATTGAATCCTCTATTAGAAATAATTGCAGTAATATCTCCATCGCATGTAAGTATTGTATTATGAATAATCCACATTCCTAAACCATGTCCTTTATATCTACTGGTTTCATGTACTTCAAGTATTTTAAAGGGATCATCTTGATACTGTTTTGGCAATCCGACACCATCGTCTCTATATGAAAATAATATTTTTTGACCACTTGAAGCAGCCGAAATATGAATATGTATTGAATCAAATCTTTCATTTTGTTGAACAGAATTAAGAATTAAATTATCAAATATAACATGTAATATATCCCAAGACAATAACATTTCCATATCTTCTACATCATCTATGTCAATAGTTATCCAAGAATAATCCGCTTCCCATACATTCTTAATCTCAAGTAAAATTTCTTGAAGTGACATTTTTTTAGCAATAAATTTATCTTTTGATACTTCTTCAAGCGCAGTCTCCATATATTTTATCATCCAAGTTGAAATCTCATTAATGGTCGATAGCATTGCAGGAACATTATTATAAATATGATCTTCGTCAGTAGTTCTAATTATCTGTTCCCATATACCAGTCACTTTAAGTCTATTAACAATATCATCATAATATGAATACAGAAAATTCTTCTTATTGTGTATTTGATGTGCTATTGAAGTGCTTTTTAATCCCAATGTTGCTAGAACATTTAGAATCTGAACCTCATACTTTAATTTTTCTTCTGTTTCTTTACCTTCATTTTTCAATGCAATAGTTTTAGTTTTCAAAGAGTTGATTTCTGTCTTAAGTTTATCTAACTCTTCACCTTGAAATGTAATTGAATTTTGTTTTGTTCGAAGCAAATGATCAATCGCCTTTGTTTTAATCTCTTTAGTTACTTTTGATTCATTGTAAGAATGAATCTTTCTAATAATTGATTGTCTATATCTTTCAAATTCAGCTATAGTTTTGTCTATAATCAATTTAAACAAGTCGAAATATTCATTTTCATCGAGACCTTGCCGGTTTGACAAATCTTTTAGTTCAGGATTTTTTTTCTTATCTATTAAAATAGAACCTGTTAATTGATTGCTTCTAACTCTCCATGAGCCAGTATCATGAGTAGCAGCAGCAGGCGACCTTCTTGATCGAGCGTTTAAGGCAAGCCAGTCCTTCGTTCCATCATAGCCAGAAATGCTAAAAGAATTCCGATATAAGATTACATCAGTATTCTTTAATTCATAAGTTCTACTTTTATATAAAAATCTTTCAGTGTCAGTAGAACTTGCATTAAGTGCAAAATACAATTCCCCTGAAAAATCTCCTAACTCTAATAGCATTTTTTTAAAATATAAAGAATCATACTCCTTAGAATATTTGGAATATAAATAATCATAAACATCTAATGTTTTATGAAATCCTGATATAGGCGTTCCACAAATCTCCTTTGCTATGGGTTTAAACTCATCCATCACAACGTTCACCACCATAGATTGACTACTAGATGAGTATGAAAAATCAATTTTAGAGGTATAGTTAAGTCCTATTTTTTCATTCATAAAAAATTTGCCAACCATATATGATTTATCTTCAAAATTTATGATGATTTTCATTAAGTTTGTATTACAAGTTCTTGATAAGTAATTTTGTAATTTTTTTATCTGAGCAATATTCCACTTATCACGAAGCCTATAAACTTTAATGAATGTTCCATGATTAAGCCCCATTTTTTCATAGTCATATTTTATAGTATCCCAATCAGTATACCAGTGGACATCTTTATCAATAACAGTCTTCGTATAAATTTCTGCTGCTTTCCCTAAGCGAGCCAAAGCAAATCTACCTATACCTTTGGAACCTGAATATACTCTAGTATTGTTTTTTATATCTCTAAAGGTATAGGATCTATAACTCTTACCAACATGCATCCATTTTGTTTTTAAGTCATTCTCGTTCATTCCAGTCCCATCATCAAATATGTATAAAGATGTATACTCTTCTTCTTGTTTAAAATTCAGTTGCACATTAAACGCACCAGCATCATAAGAATTTTTAACTAATTCTAGTATTGCCGACTCTTTCGATGTATAGTTTTGCAAACCTAATACTTCAGCTATAGTAGAATCTTCTATTATATATTTTAATTTTTGCATTTTCATTTCCCCTCAAATCTATATTTCTTTATTTCTAATGAAGTTATTCTATACGAATTTGTACTGGTTCTCAATCCAACTTTCTCTACATACTTCATAAACATATCACTCTCCAAAATATTAATTGCCTTATCAAGTGATATCTGATTTTGATTATTTCTAACTGTTATCACAATACCAGAAAATGGAACAGTAGAATCATCCAGTTTAAATACTTTTACACTATTAGTAATAACTGTTGAAATTAACAGTTTATTTTTTGCCACGTGTTCAAGTGCTTGTGATCGCCCATATTGAAACCATTTATTGTTAATGTCAGCTTTTCTATTTTTCAACCTATCAATATATCTATATAAATAATCCCTCAGCTCACCAGTTTCCTCGAAATCATCATAGACTTCGAATCTATCATTCACATATTCATAAGGAAAAATTATGTATTTTTCTTTTTTGGTAGAAAGTAACCTAGGGCTTGCTGCTTTTCTTATTTGTTTGTTAAAAAAAACATTAAATGTTTTTTCTGATATCTCAGATTTATCTACTAAATATGCAGTATTATATAGTGTTGCTATTGAATAATTAACATTAAAAAAGTCTCCAAAACATAAAAATTTATCATCTTTGTTTATTTTTTCAAATACCCATTTATCATCGAGTTCCTTTTTAATTATTTGTTTTCTTGTTTGATTGTGAGAATCAATATAATTAACAACTTCCGAATTAGAGTTTTTGATTATTTTTATGATTGACGAAACGGTATTCCTTTTTCCATCATCAAATATTTTTTCATGTTTATAATCAACAATTGTATCAATATCTGAAATCATAATTTTTCGAATTTCATTACCGAATCTATTCTTAAATATGTTGCTAGGAATTAAATATAGTAACTTCCCCCTATCACTTAAATTCTCAATTGATTTTTCAATAAAAGCATAATAGTAATCCGGTTTCCCTTTTTTACAACTAACAAATTTTCCCTTTATCAATTCCCGATCATTTTTATCTAAATTCCTGTATTGAATATATGGAGGATTACCAACAATCAAATCAAACTTGATATCAATTTCATCTAATAGATAATCTGTTTTGTTAAAATTCCAATTTATATCATATATTCCATATTCATGTGCAACTTCATTCATTCTTTTTATGCAATTATTATAGTGATTATTATCAATTTCATATGCGAAAATATTAGTTTCTAATTTATTTTTAATCAGTATGCTGGAATAGTTTTTTGATTTTAAATCTTTAATTAGTCTTTTAATAATTTCAATTAAAAAATTACCATCGCCAGCTGAATTTTCTAATACAAGCATATTTTCTATATTTTCATTATAATTCGCCAAATTCAACATGTATTGAACTTTATCTTCAGGAGTAAAAATCTGACAATTGTATTTATCTTTGTGGCTTTCAGTATTCATTTTATCTCCTCATTAATTCTTTTTCTTATATTCATAATACTGCAGTACTAATAAAAAATCAATTCTATGCTATGGCTTTTGCTATTTTATATACAATATTTCTATATTTACGTGTTTTAACTACTTTTATTGATATATTTTGTATTTAAATTATAATTTATATGTAGGGGATAAATTCATCATTGAAAGTCAGCATAGTTAAGGAAATATTCCCTAACTATTTTTTATATAAGGAGATCAATATATGAATATCACAAAAAAGGAAGCATTAACTTTATGGGATTACGCTTTTGGTCATAAAACTAATCAAGCACAAGATTGTTTTGGCTCTTGGATGGTTCGTAGTGACTATGGTGATTATAAAACAAAACGTAGAGCAAACGATGGTAATTACTATAATTATGGTTGGGATGTAGATCATATTAGACCAAAAACAGATTATAAAGTTGTACTGTGTGTAATATGTGGACGACTTAATAAAATAGGTTATGGAATTTTGGATGAGTCAAATAATCATCGTGTAGATTGGAAAGCAATAAAGCGAACTTGTATCTGATAATTTAATATATTTTTCAAAATCAAGCATTAATATTAGCTTTCAATATTTTTGCTTTTTGTTTTTTCAGTTATAATTCCATTATTTCGCATTTTTTACTTAATCTCATAGTAATCCTCCTTTGCCTTTAGTTGATCAATTTCTATGTAAATTTCTGTTGTCTTTTGTGTTGCATGCCCTAGTATATGTTGTATGGTCTTTATATTAGCACCAGAGTTACTCAAGTCAGTTGTTATTGTTTTCCTATATTGATGATTATGTAGTTTGTTTAAACCAAGATGTTTTTGAATCATTCTATTGATATATCTCATATCGCTATCTCTGTTGAACTTCCTGTCTTTCTCAATATTCCAGAATAACCAGGTACTCTGTGGATTAATGTTAATTAATTTTTCTAGATACTTTTCGGATAAAACAGTATAAAAAACTACTCGAGGTTTTGCTGATTTTGTTTTTTCTAACAAAATTGTTTTTGTCCTTAAGTCTACGTTTGATATCTTTATTCTTAAAAGTTCACTGATTCTGCATCCTGTGTCATATAACAAAAACACTGCAGCTTTATGAACAATCGAATTAATTGAGCAATTTCTATTAGCAATAAAAGTCATAATGTCTAATAATTCTTCATGACTAATAGGCCTTGTATGTACTGCATCATTTTTTTAATTTTTTAGTCAGCAAGTATTCATGCTTGGTGAATCCATGATATCTCAACACTGCTTTTAAATATGCTGTATGTTTGCTAATACTTGAGTTTTTGCATTTAGTCTCAGTTTTATAATAATATACTATTTGTTTGTTACTTTCATAAGTAAGTGATTGGGTTGTTTCAATATCAATAAACTCTAAACATCTCTTTAATGATCTAACCAATGGTATTTCACCAGTGTATGTTCCTCCTGTTGTTTGCCCAGAAGAAAATAATAAACGCATTATGCCCCCCCGGTCTGTTTTGTCTAAAGAACATTGTAGCACCACTTCAGGAGAAAATAGCCCACAATATTTGTTGATAAAGTTCTTGACAACACAACTACTCTCATATAAAATGTAGGTGCGTGGGTTAAAGTCCCAAGACCCGATTATTAATCGGGATTATATTCAAAAAGAAAGTCATCGAGAAGATGACTTTTTTTCTTTTCGCTTTTTCGTAAGTTCTCGTGTTTTCATATCTTCACGTGCCACTCTAGTTGCACGTTTCTTGTTTAATGGTACTTGGCCATCCTTAAACTTCTTTCCGTTATGGTAACTTTTACTAATGTTTTCAGTACTTAACCAACTTTCTTTTGTCATTTTAGTATTAGTCAGTTTCGAGCGATACCCCTCTTTTTTCTGTTTTTTTGAAGGTTTCTTGCTTGTTATCTTTGCAACCTCAACTGTACTATCTCGATTTTTCTTAACTATTGCTACTGGTCTATTCTTCATGGAACCTTTAGTTTTTCTGTATTCTTTTAAATCTTCATTAGGAACGACATGCACAACAGGCACATAGTGAACATCGCCAATGACATTCCTCTTACCAGTTTTCTTCTTTTTTCTTGGTGTAACCTTCTTTTTTCTAATCATAAATGCCTCCATTTTCTGTGTAATAACCTCTTTAAAGTGGTTATATAATATTTAATTACGAGCAAGCACCTACAGGTTATTTATCTGTCTTGGTGTTTTTCTTTTTACTAGATTTTCCAGTTCTTGCATCGGATAGTTTTTGATCAACTTCTGCCAATACACCTTGCTTTCTCTTTAGGTCTTTTTCAATTTCTGCAACATCATCTTTAAGTTTTTGTTTCTTGATTGCCCATTCATCGTATTTCTTTTGCTGCTCTTCATTGAGTTCAAGCATCTTAGCGTGTTCTACAGTGATTTCGTTATATTCACGATTGGCTTCTGCAAGTTGTTCATTTCTTTTATCAAGTCTTTTAATTGGAGAGAATAAGAAAATCCAAATTGATGAATAACATAGTCCAACAAGTAATATGATGCCTAGGATAATTACCATGGCCAATAGGATTTGTAATAAAGCATTTAACATGACTGTGCACGTCCTTTCGTATAATCAATTTTGTGTTTTGGTAAACTCTCATAAATATGTGCTTGGTTCATAGATTCAAAGTACTCTAGATTTGCTGTACATGGTCTAAAGTATTTCTTGTATAAAACTTTATCAGTTGATGATTTCTTTCTATTACGTTTATATTTATAGGTCCAAAACCACCAACCAACAATGTGTTTATCTAGGGAGCCTGTACGTACCCATTCACTGTATGGAACATTTAAGACAACTTCCACTTCATGGATATATTTAAACATCGCCATGAGTTGAATATCAGTTGTATCAAGTTGAGATAGTACGTAGATTCTTTTCATGTGTTGATGTCTCATGTGGGCAATAGCTGCAATGAATGCGATAAAAACTTCTTTATATAGTTTTGTGTTATTTTGTCTATGATTCATCTTAGATAACCACTCATCAAGGATTAAGTTATCAAACTCTAAATCAAACGCTTTAAGCTGTTCGATACGTTGTTGTTCTTTTCCTTCGTCATCGGTGTAATTATTAACGCCCCAAAACTCCTCAATATCAAACTCTGGGTGGTATTTAAACCATTTATTGTTTAATTGGTCATACCGTGGTTTTTCCATGGATACGTTAATATACGCACCTTTACCTGTTGTTCTTCGTATCTTTTCTACGACATCATAAGCAGATGAGGACTTCCCACCACCCATTAAGGCGGTTATATAGTGAACACCATGATGTTCTATTGGATCACTTTGTATATACTTAAGTACCGTTAAATAAAAGAAGTAAGCATAATTGAATGGTGTTGTAGTTATCCGTGCGAAGTCCTCTATTAATTTCATGCATTTCTTATATGCTTTATTGAGTTTTAAATGTCCTAGTGATAACCCAATAACTACCCAGATATAGCCTTTCATGAACCATACAATGACTTTCTTAATGCTTAACGCTATCCATAAGAAAACATGCACATAAATTTCATAGAGATGAACATGTAACTGAACAACTTTATTTAATTTATCTGCATATCTTTCTATCATGTATATTCGATTATTTGCTTTAATCACTAAATCACTCAATCGTAACACCTTCCAGATATGTTCTAATCTGTTCAATAGGTATAGCGTAACCTTCTGTAAGTTCATTATTATCAAAGTATCCAGCAAAGTTTATCCCAATGAGTTCATTATCCTGGTTAACTAATGCACCACCGCTTGACCCTTTTTGTATATCTGCAGAGTGAATAATCACTGCAAACTCGATGTCATAGTCAATCGTTTCATATCCTGTAATAGAACCTTGGCTCTCCTGGTAAATTGATGAGGGATAGCCAACCGCAATGACCTCATCATAAACACTAAATGCATTTGAAAACTTTAACATTTTGAGTCGCTCGTCTTTTTCTATCTTAATCACTGCCAAATCATAATAATCACTTGAATCGACAACTTCAACAGCGTAAGTTTTATTGTCATAATCTACAGCTTGAATTTGCGTATAATCAGAAATCACATGATCATTGGTTAATGCATAATAGTGTGTATCATCTTCTTCATAAATAACTGCACTACCAAAGTTAGTCCCTCCTGGTAAATAGACGACAAGTCGCAACTCACTTTCATCAAGTACATCATGATTGTAATAATATCCGATTAAGTAGATTGCACCTAAGAACATAAACACAATGAACAGAACAGCAACCACACTTTTTAAAATTGTTTTATTCATAAAATACTCCTTATATCACTTAGCAAAGCACAAAAAAAGCATCACAATGATGCTTATCATGTCATCAAGAAAAAACATAGAACAAGAAATGGGATTAAATAAATTCACAGCTCATAATTAAAATATATTTTTTCAAGAGATACTGCTCAAAATGATCTGAATGTTCCATCTCTAAAAGAAGTATTAGACTATGAAAATATAAAAAAGACATTGGTTGTCAACAATGTCTTTTTACCATATGGTGCAAATTATACATTTAATACTATTGATGAATTAAATTAAAGTATTAGTCAAATCTAAAGCGAATACGATGTATTCAAAATATATATTGCATGAAATAACTTGATAGCTTTGAATGCTTTCATAAGCTTCTTGTGGAAAATTATAATACAAATGACCTATTTGATCTATTCTAGCTAGTTGATAATTATTATCAGTATCAAAAACGATTGGAGTTAGATCATTTTCCGAAACTGTTTTAGCAAAATCAAAACTAAAATCATAATTTAAAGTTTGGCCTTCAATTTGACAGATTAAAGTCATGTCTTCATAAATATCTGTGTTAAAATTCCCATAGACATCAAGGTATTGCTCATTGTACTGTATACTGAAAATTTCGATATAGTTACCACTAGTACCATCTTCATAAGTGGTATTGAAATCACTATACACTTTCCAAGATACAGGTTGTTCATTATCACTATTTTGACAACTTGCTAATGACAAAACTATGAATAGTGCCACAAATAATTTTAAATATCGATTCATTTTCATTTTATTAATCTCCTTAAATTTATAATTTCTAATTTTCAATATTTCTTATATAATTCATCAAATCTTTGTTTACCTTCAATAAAAGATAAATCTTTTTCCTTACTAAGAAATTCATATAATTCTTCATCTTTTCTATATCTTATTTCTGTGGATAAACAGAAGTCTCTTATTTTTTTAAAATCGTCAATGCTACTATAAAAGATTTCTTGATGTAAATACATAGATAGTAAAATCAAGTACGTTATTACCTTTTTTATAATTAAAACAGTAATCACATCGTAAATTGCATTGATTCGTAATATTGATGCATAAGATAGAAAAGGTGACATTAATGTTTTTTGCGTTAATTTGAGTTTCATCAACTTCGAATCTGTTTTTGTCTAATATTTTAGTGTAATAACTAAAATCACCATTTTTTTTTATTGATATAAATGGTCTTGTTGTTTATTTCATATTCTGAGTACATAATTAAATCTTAACAACTAGGAAGTATAAATGAAGATGCACTAATATACATGAAATCTGTACTTGATTGATTACCATCAAACCAATTTAAATAATCACCATTTGAATTTCTAAAATTTAAACTATGTACTTTTGTTCTATGTCCACTATCTACTACCCAAAAATATGCATAATTTGTCTTTTTGATAATTCCTAATATATATGTATAGTATTTATACTTTCTATAACCATAAACAGCCATCGAGTGATTACTATATGTTTCACTACCGGAAGTTGAAATTAATGCTATTTTACCACTATCAATTTGAGATATAATTGTATCATCTGAGGATGTAGAAACCATATCAAAATTTGGATAGTTATATTCTGCTAAATGAGTTACTGTTTCAATCATATTATCAGCATATGTATGACTCATCCCATTGTTTTCATATCCATAATTATTAATTGCTTCATCCCTTAACTGTATGTACATATGAGGTATACTATCTATTATTGAAGAACTATTCAGTGACCAAGTTTCATCATAATCGATACCATTCATTTCATAAGTTGCAGAATAACTGCTATAAGTCATATATAACAGTGGATCTGTACTAATCTCATTCATGTAATTACTATCTCTCAACCCAAATCTAAGATTACTATAATAACTATAATATTGATCATTATTTGCATATGGGAGATTTGATAATAATGAATACAATGAAAACCATTAAACCAATTAATATGGTTTTTTTAATCATCTTTCCCACCCTTTTAATATAATTATAAAATAAAAAGCCTTGGAAGAAAACTCGCATGGCTTAAAATCACACAAAAGTCCCCCAACTCCGTTTTTATTATATTTCTAAATTAATTTTAAATCTTTTGAACTTTTTTGTCAATAATGCATCAAAATTTTAATATAATGCTGTTTTTCTTTAATTACCGAACAATAAAATGTTTAAAATTCTTAATTAAAAATTCTTTAATTTATAATGATTATCTTCTTCTTCAATAGATATTTTAACTCTTAATCAGTGGGCCTACGGTTCGAACCCGTAAGGGGGTACCAAAAGCGAATAAAGCGAACATTATTATTATCAAAGGATATATTATATTCCAATTTAAAATATGATCGCTAATAAAACCCTATTTTTTAGGGTTTTTTATTTTTTTGTTTCTTCTTAATACTTGATAGCTTGATTTAATATATACTAAAAAAATTTCTCATTTTTCATTGTTATCTTTCACCTTCTATTTTATCTCTTTTCTTAACTCCAATGCCAGTTATCCTAAGCCTAACATTTGTAATATAGTTAGTTTTATTTCAATCTATTCACTCATAGTACACTCACTTTTTATTTCATTATACAAAAAAAAGTCCTATGTTAAGGACTAATTATTATAATTATCAAATTTCCAATAATCAATATCAAATTCATTTTTATCAAAGTTTAAATAATTTGCTATCATTTCTTGCTTCTCTTTTCTAGGAACAACACCATTTTCCCATCTTGAAATTTCTTGTTTAGTTAAACCTATATTTTTAGCTAATGTGTTTTGATCCATATTAACTAATTCTCTATTAAACTTTAAAACAATAGATTCAAATGGAAGGTGTTCCAGTTCTCTAAGTATGATTAAACATAATTTTTTTGGATTCATTAATTCATGTATTTCATTATCATCGAACATAATTTCTGAATTTATTTGATATCCCATGATTCGACCATTTTCTTTAAATGATACTAAAATATTATCTTTTATCTTAGAATACTGTATATCTAAAATAACTTTTTTTAATAGATAATCATATTGAAGCCATTTATAAAGTTCTTTTGTTAATTCTTTTTGTTTAGCACCTCTAAACATATTAGTTCCAGTACCGTTTAATTGAGAGTTATTTTTTTTAAAAAATTTGTCCATTAACTCATTACTAACAGGTATTTTAAGTTCATCAATCTCTAACCAATATTCATAATCCCATTTTTTAAAATCATCAGATCCACCATTTAACCATCTTAATTTCATTTTTTTTACCTATACTCTTTCTAAAAATGTAAACATTATAGTTTTAATTGAATTTTCAAACTTAACTTGTACAAAATCATCGATGCATTTAATTACTGTACCAATACCAAATGCAGTAGATTTAACCATTTCATTAGCTTTAAAATGATCTTCTACTATAACTGATTTAGGTATCCATGAGAAAATGTTTCCAAAATCAGTAACTATTTTCATTTGATAAGCTTTTTCTGTCTCTTTTAATATTTCTAATTCGTATCCGTTTTCAATTGCTTGTCGTTGTTGTTGATTGAAATTTTTAGATATAAACCAATTTTTAATTTCCATATTGACACCTCTTCCTTAATACACTTATAGTATATCATATAGTGTTTACGTTGTCAACACTTATTATATAAAAAAGTATATAAAATAAAAAAAGTCCTAATTTAAGGACTTTTATTATTACTTGATTAAATTAGCAATCACTGATGCTGCTTTTTTGATTTCTGAAAGTTCATCAAATAATTTAGTGTTTAACTTTCTTGCTTTTTCTAAAGTTTCATTTAACTTATTATTATCTTCTTTAACTTTCAGTAATTCATTATACTCTTCTTCAGTGATTACAACTTTAGGTGCTACAGGTTCATGAACCTCATTGGATACATCTTCTGCCACTGGATCATCAATGACTTCAACATTATCATTATTTGTCTCAATTTCAGTTTGCTCTGAAATTTCTTTTTCAATTTTAGGTTCAGGATCAACTACTTCAGGTTCTTCAACTGAATACAATTCATTTCTCGAAATAGTTCCCCTTGAATTTTTCAAAAGTATAAGTTGTTTATCATCAATGCATAGCAACTCTTTAACTTCATCATCTTTTATTTCTTTCGCAGAGAAATTATCAAGTTTATAACATGCACCAGCGTTTGTCACACCAATGCCTATATTCCCTTCTCCAGCTTGTTTTTGTAATTCACCTAGTTCTGTTGCAGTAGTGATATTACCATATATATTAGTCATCATTAATTGCCTCCTGAACTGCTTCAATACTTTTCTTCAGTGAGTCTTCAATGATTTTATCCTGAACTTTTATTTCAGCATCAATCGCTGCAAGCTTAGTATTCAAATCAATTTTAGCTCCTAAATACGTATCATAAATAATTTTCTGATCTGCAGTAAGTCCACCACCTGTAGAATCAACTCTAGACTTAACTTTGATAATATCAGCGTATTCTATATCTAAATTTCTTAATTCAGTATTACACACATTTCTATTCTTAAGCAATTTCTTGAGTTTTTCTTTAGCAGTTTTCCTTGCGACATAAGCATCATTTAATGCTTTACCTGCAGAGATAATGCCTGGTGCAGCTGTAATACCTAATGCAAGCAACCATTCTCCAAGGTTTTGATCGATAAAATGAAGCACAGGCACATCAGGATAATATTGAGAGCCAATACCTAATGCAACACCAACAATTAATAATCCAAGAGATACCCATTGTCGTTTCTTCATTTTTTGTAATGATTCAAACAATTTAATAAACATTTTTTTCAAGCCTCCTTTTGACTTATCAATAGTGTTTAACACAAACTTGGCTTTCTCATTTGGATCATCGGCCAATGCTACAGTCTTAGCTGCAGATTGAGTTCTTTCGGCTGGTCCAAACCTCCACCCAAACAAATACTTAATAGTTGCTATCACCAAGAGATTAATCGATAATAGCAAGAAAATCTTTTGTAACCTATCCACTTGTAATTTATCTAACCATTCTAATACGAATGCGATTACCCAATTAGCCCACCCTAAAAGATATAGTAACCATTCTGATAGTTTTAACTTCATAACTCAAATAATGATTGAAACCATTGAATGAATTTACCAACAGGATCTAAATCAAAATAGAATTGTGCAAATAGTAAGACACCTAGTAAAACTATAAATACAGCTAATAGCAATACATAATAGTTATTCTTAGTGAATACAAACTCGCCTAGTTTTCGAAATGCTTCGAGGAACCATAATGTTAATCTAACAAGCCAATATACAAGTGTGAGTGTCAGGACTGTCCAATAAAGGACCTTCAGTGGCGTAGGCAGTCTTTGTCCCAATCTGACTGCAAATCTTGATGATAAAAGTGGTGGTGAATTATCAACCATTTTTACTTCCTCCTATTTTTATTTAATGACCCCTTTTGACTGGTCACTGTTATATATTTCATAAAACAAATCTTTTTTGAAACCTAGTTTGATTTTTGGATTAGTAATACCTTCTTTGATATCAAACGATTTTTCAGTGACTGGTAATAGTTTCGTATTGCCTGTTTTATCATAGACTTTAATCATTTGAAGAAAATCCTTATCTAGGTCTATTGGTTTCTTTAAATCATCAATAACAATGTTCTCGTTATATCTTGTGTTAAGTAGTTCATAAATAGCTTCAATTTGACTCTTAGCCAAAGTTTCATATTCAACTATCTTTGTACGTACCGGATATAATTTCATAGCATCTGGAATACTTTCAGAATAGATATTATTATCATTTCCGAGAAAGTAATGTTTAGAAGCTAATGTTTTTGGCCTTGGAACAATCAATGTTCCACCCTTCTTCCAATACTCAACATCATTTGATGACACTTTTACATATGTGTATTGTCTACATGCATCACCTTCAGAGTTTAAATATTGTACTTTTAAACCTTGACCATAAAAGTAATCAGTTGGGTTAAATTCTGATGTGATAGCAGCAATCGTTGGCGGATTGACCGGACAGCTATATTGAATATACCCATCACATGCTTGAATTAAAATACTTTGATAACCATAGATATTTTGAATCTTCCACATAAGATTAATTTTTTTATCAAACTCACAAGATGAGCCAACTTCATAAGCATTTAATGTTGATATCACTAAATCTATCGATGCCGGATTATCCATAGCAATCATTTGTGGGAATAACGTTTGATTAACTACTAATATTTCATTAATAGGTGTTCCATCAATTTGTATCAAAGGGGCATCTCCACCATTCATATATCTAGCTTCACCATTAAATGATGTTCCACGTGACTCCACAATTTGTCCTGGTGTCGGTACTCCTGAATTGGCTATAATATTTGCTTCCTGTTTAATAGTTAAGGCATTATATTCAGCTTCAGTGATTTCTTCAAAGTAAACATTTTTAATTAACCTAATAACAAAATCTTTTGTATATCCATTAAGTAGTGGCAATTCATTGGCGATCAATGTACCTTTATCTTCAATTGCTGCAGTATTGAATTCTGTCACCGTTGCTGCTGACCACTCACTATCAACATCATAAACTGTTTGAAACTTAATTGTAGCGATTGTATGGTTCGCTTGATTGTTATTCTTTGATTTTTCAAATTTAAAGTCATTTAATTTAATCTCTAATATATCTTCAGTAGCTTCATTAAATATTGTATGGATTGTTAATGTATTGGGATCAAGATTAGCACTGATGTAATATCCGTAATATAACAGATATACCTTTAAAAATTCTTTTGCATTGACAATGATATACTGGTCACTATAATTATCTACTTCAACTGTAGGTCTTAAATCTTCAGGTATTAAAAAATCATAATTCACATTGCCTGAACCTTCGCTTAATGCTTCTGCCACTTTATTAAAAATTGAAGATAGACTTGAATCAAATGTTTCATCATGACTATAATCAATGATTACTTGTGTATCAAATATGCTTCTTAGATCTAAGTTATCAAACTCAACTTCATGAGTTTCTTCATTTGGATGCCAATTCTTGATAAATCCTGAATAAATAATCTTTCCTGTATTTTCATGTAATGAATACATAAATGGATCATCTATATCAGTTTCTAAGTATCCTTTAAATGATCCTTCATCAAAGTCAATCACTTTTCTAGTCATTGAACCTGAAACGTGTTTAATGATATCAGCAATGCTTAATGCTAATTCAGTAGCTTCTTGAACCTTTTGCCAATAATATGTAGTAACTTGAGTATTTGAATATGTAAACTCATATACACTATCGTTATTGCTGCAGTAACATTGATCGCCATCTTGAGTACTTGTTATCGGTGGACAGGCTGAACATGTTTTTCTTGGCTGAACTAATTGCCATGCAAATGTATAAACTGTAACGTAAGCACATTCAATAATTGCATATTTAACTACCCCACCATCTAATACACCTTGACAGGCATAACTTTCTTCACCTAAAACTTGGCATAATTGTCCAACCGCATCACATTCCAGTGGTTCAAATGCTACCTTCTCACCAGTGTCAGTCCATTGAAGTTGTTGAGATGATCCGGATTGTACAACTGTCCAAATAGATCCATCAGCTGCAGTTACATTTGAGCCAACATCTGAAGCTAGTGGTGTACGTGTTGGAGCAACAGGTGTCGCTACTGATACAACATCCCATGAAGAGACTAATTCACCTTCAGTTTGTGATTTACATTGCCATAAAGAATTACCTGAACCCGATACTATCTCACCTAGGTTTGAGGCATCAGGTGTTAATGTTGGTGGTGTTGATGCTAATACATTAAATACTTTTTTGTATACTGAAATGTACATTAATCAATCACCCATTTCTTGTATTCAACGATGATTGGTTGATCTGATTCTATAATGAAGTCTCCAGAAGTGATTGATAAGAATGTATCGTTGTTTTTGTCTAGTAAGTAATAGGCTTGCTCACTATTTAGAGTTACTTCTTTGTTCTCAGAATCAATAGTGAATTCATCAATTGTTGTTAAATCTTCTTGAACTGATATCTTTTGTTTATAAGATGATGGTTTACTATAATCAGTAGGTATGTTTTGTATATATAAATTATAATATTCTTCCATTTGTTCAACTGTTAAATTATCAATACCTAAAGCAGTTAAATCAATTAAAAATGCATTATCAACATAATAAGTAGTCCAGCCAGATGCTCTGTTATCTTGAATACCAAAACCATTGATTATAGTATCAGAATTGTTATAAAACATAAGATACAAATCTTCCCATTCATCGCTACCACTATGATATTTAACATTATAAACTGAAACAGAACTATTATTTTCTGATACCTGTAATAATACTGATGAACTATCACTCTTAACATTAGCTCTTGCAAACATTTTATGATTAGCTAAAGCAGAAATCTGTTGATTAATTGAACCATAAAGTTGATTAGCTAAAACATTACCTATTTCATTTATAACATTGAAACTTTCTAGCATACTTATTCCCCAATTATTTATACCATCTTTAAAACTTCCATTAATAACTAAATTATAATATTCAAAGACTTCATTTAATGAATGGCCATTTAATTCTTTAATAGGTATATCATTACTTGATGTTTTTTCAAGTTGAATTGCCACATAAAAATCAAAGTAATATCCTGTATTAAGATAAACATTAATATTAGTTATTGAATCATTAAACTTTATACTGCTACCATTAGCTATATTACTAATAGCATCCCAATGATTATTTGGACTGCTTGATATTGAACCTTGGCCAAGTGATTGCGAACCATTATTAATTACTCTTCCTGATACTATATAGTCATTGCTTTCAAGTGCATACACTTTAGATATACGTTTAGTAAAACTAACTGTTGGTGTACCTTTTATATGAAGATACTTTTCATTACCAACATTCTCAATCCTAAATGTTACACCTTGATATATTTCCGGTAGTTCATCATAGAACTCAAACATATTTTTTGATGTTACTTTTATTTCTGTTAGAGCTCCTCTTGTGTAATCTTTGAGTATTATTTTCGGTAATATATTCTCAAAATAATCATTTTGAATTAATACAACATTTGACTCACTTCTCACATATTCATAAAATGGACTCAATCTCTCAAATACAATAGACTCCTCAAGCACATTGAATTGCGTTTTTTCAGTCTTTGTTACTTGTTTAATAACAACATCTACATATCTTATTTCATCATTTCTAACGTATTCTAGTACTAGTTTATTTCTTCCATTTGATTGAATAAATATTGAAAGTTGATTAAATAAACTATATGCATTGCCAGCTCTTAACCCCAAAAATATTTTAAATGATATGTCATCATACTTGTTTTTCTGATCAGTTAAATAGTTTCTACTACGATTGCCTGATTGGATTGTATTCGTAAAACTATTGCCTAAACCTTTAGGTTCTGTAACAGTTAGACCTGTCTGATTAAAATCAAAAGAGGATGTTTTATCAGCATTCCATAATTTGAAATTTCTTATAGACATATTGTTCATCCTCCTTTAATTCATATTTCTTCTTAATCTCAAATTAATTTGTTTATAGAAATCTTCAGCTAATTGTTCAGCATCTAGTCCTTCTGCATAATTGTTAACCTGGAAAGCACCTTGCTCAATTGTAATATTTTGAGTACTGTTATCGATTGTTGATGTTTCAGATACTTGTGTCACAGTTGATTGAGTGATTGCTTTATTTGCTGCTTTGGATGCTTCCTGTGATGCTGATACTGATCCACTTGATTTTGCCTTAACATTAATTTCGATATCTTTGAGATTACTTAATGCATCAATGCCCATAGCATCACCAAACGAATTGAGTTTGCCAATGATTTGATTAATAAAATGAACGGCTTTTTCTAATCCTTTGTATACCCAATCAAATGCTTTATCAAATCCTTCTGCAATACCTTCATATACTATCGTGAATGTTTCAGATAAAACATTTAAGACCGGCAATAAGAATTGGCTTATTAGATCAACTAATCCTGATAATATCTTCGCTGCAAACTGTAATTTAGTCCCTAGCATAGTAAGTACTATATTTGCTAAATTTGAAATTAGTGATAATACTGGTTTTAAAGATGCTGTTAATACATTGATTATCGGAACTAATAGATTAGCTAATAATGTTAATATTGGTGAAATTGCCTCGAACAAGATACCTAATGTATCCATTAACGTATTTAATACGGGTTTTAATGATGATAATATGGTTCCTATCAGATTATTAATACTTTCTCTAAAATCTTCATTTGTAGAGTATAACAAGGCAAATACCCCTGCTATTAAAGCAAACACGCCCATTGATGCACTTAATCCTGTCATTGCTGTCTTTAAACCCACTATTTTTGGTATCATCGACCCTATGCCAGTTGTCATTTTGCCTATAATTAATAGCACCGGCCCAAGGGTTGCAATAAAAGTAAGTGTTCCGACCAAAAACTTTTGTTGATTAAGATCTAGTGTTTGAAACCAATCAGCTACTTTATTAAGCGCCGGTACTACTTTAGATTCTACGAAGTTAGCCATGGCTTCCATGAGTGGAAGAAACGATGCCCCAATTGTATTTTTAACAAGATTTAATTGATACTTAATTCTATCCATTACATCTTCAAAATTATCTAAATGTTTTACAGTCCCATCTGATAGGTATCCTAACTTTTCAAATTCTAGCATCATATCATTCAATGCTTCTCCACCATCGTTTAATAATGGAATGATTTGAGCTCCCATTCTTTTACCAAATAAATCATTAGCTAATGCAGCTTGTTTAGTAGAATCTGTTAGATTAGATAACTTTAATATAATATTTTCAAAGTTTTCGCTCATACCTTTAGCTGCTTGCTCTGCTGTTAATCCTAATTCCTCTAGTGCCCTTGATTGGTCATTGTTCTTTCCTAAAGACAAATCACCTAGTGCTACTTGTACTTTTGTCAATCCATTAATAAGTGAAGAATAATCAACATCAGTTTGTTGAGCTATATATGCCCATTTTTGCAATTCTTTTGTTGATATGTTTAACTGTTGTGCAGTTGTTCCAATTTCATCACCTGCAATAACTGATCCTTTAGCAATTGCAGCTAACCCTGCAATCAATCCAGTTGCTGCTGCACTGAATGTTAGTAATGCTTGTCCTGCTGTAGTGATTGCTTGTCCTGTATCCTTGAACCCTTTAGAAAGATTATCAACCTTCAATTGCTGAATCTCTCTCAATTGTTTTTTAAGAACGACTGCATCAGTTTCTGTTTTAATTAATTGACTTTGTAGTTTTTGATAGCCTTCAGTATCAGTCTTGCCTGCAGTTTCAAGCTTAGTCATTTCATCTTTTAATGATTTGGCTTTATTATTTGTCCTAACTAATGCCTCTTGAACTAATCTTTGAGATTGATTAAATTTATTGCTGTCATATTCTATACTTAATGATTTTTGCAGTTGCTTAGCATCTTTTACAAGTTGCTTAGTCTGTTTATCATAATTTTTTCGATCAACTGTAATAGGAATTGAAATTCCACTTGCCATAATAATCACCTACAAATTATCAATATCTTCTTGTGTTGCTTCCTTGAAAGTAACACCACCGCGACCTCTTAATTCTTGATTAAAGCGCACTAATTCTATTTCTTTCTCACGAATTCTATACTCAATTACCATCAATTTAAGATCTTCATAATTAAGCATTAACATTAAACTTGAGTCAAGACCTGCATCAATTGCAGATCTAACCCATTCTAGTACTGATGGCACGTACTGCTCTTCTGATTCCCTATCCTGCTTAAGTGCTTTTAATAGTTGTAGTAAATAAGCAGCACGTGCATTTAGTTTTTTCCTACAGAACTACCTGCTTCTTTTAAAATAATAGTCATTTTATCTAATAAGATAGATGCTGAGTCAACATCTAACATCTCAAGAAATGACTCAAAGTCTGGTAGACTGTCACTTTTGATAAAACAATACATGATCTTTAATAGATCCAGAAAATGTGCTGTTGCTACATTTTTATCTTTAAGCCAAATAGCTGCTTTACCTATATAAACCGATAGATTGTCTCCATCATGTTCATTCTGGAAATATTTTTCCCATCTCGCGTGTGTAGCAAAGGAAGTATCAACATATACTGTGATACTTTCTTTACTAGTAATTAATTCATTTTTTTCATTGATACTACCTTTTTGCACTGGTAATTTTAATTGAATCATATTTACTCCTTCCTATATCAGTAGACTATGCTACTGCTTTTGGTGATGGCACTGCATCACCGAATGTTGTATACCCTGAATAATCAGTTGTAGCTGACATTTTTGTAATATATACTTCATTACCGTTCGCATCTTTATATACTTCATCATTTGCTGCAAGTTTTAATTCACCTCGAACTGTAAGCGGAATATCAAATTTAGTAACTTCCACACTATCTTTAATTTGTGTATATGTTTCTCCTGGTTTTCCTGAAGTTACATTTAATAACCATACTTTTTTAACCTTCCGAATACCATCTTCTTGATTGTAGGTTTCAAAATAAATTGCATGTTCAACTGAATCTATTTGAGAAACATCGGCATTTAAACCATCAGCAAGTGCTTCTTTTCGCTTCATTGCAATTTCATATGCGATTGCTTCTTGAACAATTGACAATGTTCCAGTTAATCCTTGATCTTTAGTTATTTCAGCAATTACTATGCCGTCACCATAAACCGGATTAGACTCATAAGTACCTTCTAATGAAATTGTGTCTGCTTTTGCTAATGCAACTGGTGCACTATATACACCTGCATTTTTAATTGCATACTTAACATTTTTAACACCAAATGTAATTTGTTCTGACATAATTTAAAGTCCTCCTTTGACTCTATTAATGAATGCTTGTTGTACGCTTTTCTTTGTCCTATTCATTGTTCTCTTAATTCGACCACGATATGGAGATGAAGCAGCGTACTCTAAAATATTTGAAAGAGGAACATCATGTAGTCCTCTTCCTGGTTCATTGTATGGAACCTTTTTTGTATTATGAATATATCTTACGTATCTTCTATATTTAGGTTTTGCTTCCCAACAGTCTCTGAAATGTGGTCCTGCTTCTCCACTAACATGACTATCAGACTTTAGATTATTAATCACCACTTTTTCAGCTTCATCCAATCCTTTAATTATTAATGAATCTAATTTTTGCTTATTGTAATTTTTAATTAATTCTTCAAGTTCCTTAGTGGGATCATTCACCATAATCAATGCTTCCTTCAAAAACTACAGTATAGTATCTTGATGTCTGATCATATATATTGGATACGATTTTATAATACAAATCATTTTGTTTTAACTTGTCTATCACAAGTGTTTTTACTTCATTTAAATCATCACGATTAAAGGCATTTACATAAATTTGGAACTCTGCATTTCTCAATAAAGATTTACAATCTCCAAATAAAACACCTTCATCAAACTGCTGTTCCTGTATAACAATATACTTTGTTGGATTATCAGAATCAGTCTTTTCACCCATGAATACAGGTATCGGATTGTCATTAGAATCTACTAAATATCTAAATATTATCCATAATTTATCAGTTGGATAAGACATTCTTAATCGCTTCCTTTACTGTGTTTTCATTACTGTCAACGCAGTTCAATCGATATAGATCAACGCGTTCGCCTTTTCCAATGTCGTTGATTTCATATAACTTATCAGATTGCTTCACATAAACATACTTGTGATTTGCGTATGCTCTAGCTTTTATTTGAAATACTGCTGATATCTCAATGTCTTGAGAATGTGCATTCCATTTAGTATATGCTCCTACAGGTGCAACACCTGCCATAAGTGTTTTATGTGATGTGATAGTTGGGGTTCTTCCACCGCTGATTGGATCAAGTGCAGTCTTGACAGCAATTAAAACTATAGATTGATTAAACCGCATCAGTATCAACTCCCATATATCGCAGTTTTTGTACATTGGAGATATACATTGGAGATGTTTTGAAAGATCCTGGTGTTTCTTGCATATTATCCATACAAAATTGAACAAGAGTGATTACCGATAAATTTTTTCCTGTGATAACTGCATCAGTTACACCATTTGATTGAAGGTCTTCAATCCCAGCCTTAATAAATGTTTCTACATAATCTACATCATCAGTACTGAGTCCAAGCTTTGCAGTTATTTCTTCTTTTTTGCCTGTTATAAATTCTTGAATAGTCATAGTAATCACCCTTTATTTCAATTATTAATTATTAATCTTATGCAGCAGGTTTTTTGAAAATTAATACTGCATTCGCATCAAGTAATTTACCATCTGCAATTGTTTGAACCATATCAACGATTCTATTTTTTAGTTTGTCTCTGACCTTGTCATAAGTCATTGCCATGTTGCTATTTAAAACCCATTGCTCTAAGTTCCCATACACTAAGAATGGGGCAGAAGCAGCAGCATCATCAAATGACGGTAAGACATCATCTTCAACGATGACAACTTCTCTACCCAAGAAACGATAATTTGGTTCACCATCAATACCTGAAGTCACACGTGCAATTGGTTGACCATTATTATCTTTCAATCCAAACATATACTTGTCAAAAGTATCTTGTGCACAATAAAATGCGTTTTTTGGATTCTTTCTGTACGGAGTCTTCAACTTGTTACGATTTGATTGCCACTTGTCAAATGTTAAATCTGCTAATGCAACTGTTAATTTATTGCTTGCAGGAACACGCACATCAGTTAAAATACCTATAGGTTGATTTACACCTGTACCAAGGAATACTGCTTTTTCAATCGCAATTACTACAGCTGCAACCAATCTTTCAACCATAATTGATTCAAATACATCAAGTTGTGTAACACTTGCAATTAGAGATGTTCCAACTCTAGCCTCTAATAAGTAATAATTAAAACTTACTGATCCTGAAGTAGATACTTTCTTTGTTTCTGATGTTTGACCATCACCAACCCATGTAGCCGTAATATCAAAAGAACCAATAGGAACTGATACACCACCTTTAATGTTTGATTTTGTGATCTTTGCATAAATACCACCATATGAAATCAATTCCGTGATAACCTTATTTTGAATTGTTGATGGAATTGCATATGAAATATCACTAGTTAATGTTGTTGCATCTGCACGTGATTCACCAATTTTTAATGCATCTGATACTTTACCAGTCTTGATGAATTTCATGAAAGCAGTTCTATATTCGATAGTTCCGCGAGCATCTTCGTTTCTTTCTTCACCTGCAGCTTGGACAATTGTCATAGGTGCACTAGTAGTTATTTCAACAGGAGTGATATCTAAAGCAGCTCTTAATTCTGCTCTTTCTTTTGATAAACTTCTATATTCTTCAGTTAGATTTTTGATTTTATCTAACGCTCCATCATCAGTAGGCTTGATTGAATCAACCTCTGCTTTAATTTCATTCATACGCTTTTCAGCTTTGTTAATTTGTTCTAATAGCATTATTAATCCTCCTAATTTTTTTATAAATCTTGCATTTCGAACAGTGCTTTTGCTTTTGCTATTTCAAAATCTCCATTGTTCTCCAACAATTGTGAACGAGCATTATCCAATGCCTTTTTGTCGCTCTCCAGCGATTCACTATTTTGTCTAGCATATACTTCAGTACCTTCGTATTGTGGCCAATTAACTGGCGAAATCTCGAAGATCTTGCTGAATTCTAAAATTGTTCTTTTTGGTAAATCTTTATCGATATCATCCCATTTTTCTTTATTTATTCTAAATGTGAATGACATACCATCAACATCTCCACGCTTTAATGCTGAATATGTATTTCTTGCATCAGTATTGTTCTCAATGTCTAATTTGGTTTTAAATTTTAGTCCTTTTTCATCAACTTCTAAATAAAGTGTCGAATCATGATTATTGTTTCTACTTCTGGCAATAGCCAATTTATTAAAATCATGATTGATTAACATGGCTACATCTTTTAAAGAATCTGGTGTAAATGCACCACGCGCTATTACTTCTTCAAACCATCCTCCAACATTTGTTACTTGATCGTATATAGCAGCATATCCTTCAACAACTCCATCTTCTTCTTTTTCATTGAATACTAAATCTCTAACTTCAAATATTCTACTAACCTTTTGATTAGCATTTTCTATTTGACTAATTTTCATTGTTGGTCCTCCTTGGATTTTTCTTTTTTAGTTAATTGATATTGATCTAAGTTTTGTTCATTAACATAATTTAATGAAACTCTATCTTCTTTACCATCTGGCTCATAACCTAACAATTCACGTTGTTCTGATCTTGAAAGATATCCAGATGGTCCCATTAGTTTAATCATTTCAAGTCTTGTTTTCATTGGTAAATTTTGAACAAGTTTATCATACACTTTGATTCTATTACCATGACTTATTTCTGTTTCGGTAAAAAGAACTGTTGTAGCTGCTTGTTCTAAAGCAATTTTGAAAGGTTCAATATTTCTTTGATATAAAGCGTTCCAATTATCTTCAGTTCCTTCACCTTTAATAATTTGTTCAGATACTCCAAAATCTTCATTTACTGATTGCTTCAAGTATGATAATGTATCTTTATCAATAATTTGTGGATTAGCTGATAATTGCTTGAATTCACCATCAGTACCAATAGCTGCTAATCCATTCTCACTACTCGAGAATGATTCTTCAACCTGATTTTTAAATTTTTCTAAGCTATCTGCAGCCATTTGTGATTTTGCTGTAACAACACCTTTGAGTAGCATCGATGCATTTACTGCTTTAGGTAATAATTCTTCTATTTGTGTTATGATATTTAGTCTTGCTAACAGTGTTTCCCTGTTTTGTTTACCAAAATGATAAGATGATCCGTAGTCTTTTCTAAAATGAATCACTTCTTTATATTTCACTTTAAATGTTGATCCTGATTGCATTGTGAATATTAAATAGTATTCATTATTGCTAAAAATTATTTGTTCTTGAATTGAATTAATTGGGTAGATACTGACTAGTTTTTTCTTTACTGTACTATCACCAAACTTAGTAATCTCAAATACTGGTAACCAATATGCATTTGATCTGGTTTCAAGATTATAAGCAGTCCAATGAAGCATATCTTTAGTTGTCATCAATTCGTTTGGTCTATTTTCAAATAGTCTTGTTATCGAATCATTATTAATATTTACGATGTTATTTTTTTTAGTCACTGATTTGATAATCATCTTTGATATTTCTTCACAAATTACTCTAATTGCAGATATAACATAGTCATAAGTGAATACATCCTGCACTTTTGATGCTTCTATCCAATGATAATTTCCAAGATTATCATCAGTTTTATTATCTTTTTTCTTAAATAGATTTAATAATGGATCAAATAGTCCCATTAGTCATCACCGCCCAGTTCATAATATTCGAATTGACTACCATATCTTTCTTCTACTGCTTTGCAAATTATCATACTAACTGCTCCATCTATTCTGTCTTTTGTTCCATGAACTTTAACAGGCATGATTTGACCATATGAATTTGATTTAATTGCTACATTTGAAAGATTCCAAAATGTAATAGGATTATTTTGATAATTTTCTTTTTTATCTTTGAGTCCTGCACTCAATGCCTTCATTGGATTAGTAACAACTTGAAACGACATCATTATCTTTTCAGTGATTCCTTCTCCAAATAAACCTTCGCAATCTTTAACAAACCCTTTAGCATTCCATAAATCATAACCAATTTTAAATGGTTTCATATCATATTGTTTATATAGGCTCCAAAACCATGCAGTTACAGATTCATAAGTAACAACATTACCAGGAACAATAACTACAAGTCCTTGATTTCTCCATAAATAATAGTCTTTTTGTTCCATATTTGTTTTTTTATCTCCTCTAGCTTTAGCTTCAGGAATAAAATACATTGTCAAATGATAATATTTACTATTCTTTTTAAACATTGCATTAGCTACTGTTAGATCTGTAGTTTCAGATAAATCAACGCCACCTATATAAGTAGCTCCTTTAAAATCTTCTATGTCAAAGGTTTCTTCATTCAATATTTCTTCTCTAAGTAACCAAGAAAGCGCTGCATTTTGTTTAATATTGAAATCTTTACATAATATATAAGGCCGATCCTCTCTTGATACACGAGCTTTATTTACATTTTTCTCTAAAGCTGTGTATTGTTTAATCACATTTAATGATGGATTTGATTTCCACCAAGATTGTGGATTCACAAATATTTCATTTTCATCATCTTGTTGATAGATCCATGGCAAGAAATTATCATCTTCGATTTCATCATTTAAAACTTTTCTTGCATACTTCATTCTTTTATCAAGTCTTCCATCAATCACTGTACCCTCAGTTGTGATTTCCCAAATTAACGGATTTTCACAAATTGACATTGATTGCTGTACAGCATAGTAAATTGAATCATCTTTCATTTCATGGATTTCATCTATACACGCTTTAACTAAGTTGTTACCATCGTTACTCTTGGCTTTTGCTGACATTTTAAACACTTTTGTCTTTGACTTGATGTTAAATATACCTTTGTTATTTTTATGGGTGTACTTGCCATAAGGATCCATTCTCTGACGCATATTATTTACTTCATCAAATACTAATGCAGCTTGTTCATCATTATTAGATGCACATGCAATGTCATCACCAGAGGTAGACAGAAACACATCAGTATTAATATCAGCTGCAACAAATGTTGATTTTCCGTTCTTTCTTGCAAGTTCAGCTAATACTTCATTAAATCTTCTACGAGTTGAATTTGGATACTTAAAACTGTATATAACCTCAATTAATGCTTTTTGCCATTTCATCAAGATAATTGGTGTACCAGAAAATCTTTGCTTTGATTGAATACAATGCTGTTGCATAAAATCTATGCGCATTTGTGCATATCTTTGATCGTAATCCCATGATTTGAGACTTTCTAACAACATATTTAATGTTTTCTTTAGTAATATTCCTGCAATCCAGCCCTCATTCATGATTTTGTTGTAATATTCTAAGAAATAACTGTGCATTCCATTTACAGTATTGTTCTTAAGATTAACTTTGTTCATGAGATATCAGGATATTTACTTTTAAATTCATCAATGAAGTTGTCCATTTTACCATTTGGAGCCTTTTTTTGATTTGATGCAAGACTGATTCCTAGAATTTTATTAATTATTTTAGTTTGTTCAATCTCAATTTTTTTAAGTTTAACTAGTAATTTAGAAGCTTCAGTTGGTTTTTGTATTGCTGGATTGGATTTATTCACTCTGATAAGTTGAAATGTTTCAAGTTCTGCTAGTTTCTTCTTCGTATCTATCAATGATTTAATAAATTCTATATTTATCTCAAATTCTTTTGACTTTCCCATTGATTTAAAAATATTTTCATATTCTTTTAAGTCTTTTTGCTTAATATCACTCATTTTTACTCACTTCCTTGACTTTTTAAACTAATGCGTTTTTTTTGCTCTGGGAATTTTTTGAAAACATTTTTTTTGATTTTTTTTAGTCGCGATGCAAGTTGACTAGGCTGTGGGCTGTGAAATTTCGTTATATTTCTGTATTTGATGGGGGGGTATAAGTATCAAACCATTTATTTATATAACTCAACCATTCCTCTTTATACTCGCTTCTAAGGTCCTTCACATTGTTTAATCTATCAATGCATTCTTCCTTAGGAGTTTCCATTAAGATGACTTCACGCACATTGAACTGTTTGATTAATTCTTCTCTCTCATATGTTGATGCGAGAGTTGCAATTATGAATGCTCTTTTCCATTTGCCATATCTTGTTTTAATATTGTCATAGAGTGTATCTCTAATCCTAAATAGATTTAATCTAATCGCATCTGCCTTCATGTATCCTGGATTGAGAGTGATTGCTTCTTGTAGTTTATCCATATCAACGACAAGATCATTATTATTCTTTATAGACTGTACAAATGATGTCTTACCAGATAATGGTGGACCAAACACTAAGATGACTTCTTGATTCTTAACAAATCGCCCATGTTCTGCATTATGGCACTCATGACAGATAACTTCTACATTATCTTCACTTAATGTCTTTGTTGGGTTGTTATAGTCCTCATCACGTAAATAATGAATATGATGCACTTCTAACTTTGATGTATCAGTAAATATCTTTCCACAACGATTGCATATACCACCATTTTTACTAATGATGTACGATCTAAACTCTCTCCATGTCTTTGATGTATAGAATTTATTACCTGGCATTAATCGAATTCTTCTCTTTCTCTTCTAAACTTAGCAGCATCCTTTTCCATCTTTAAGCGTTGCTCCTTAAGATTGAACTCAGCTGGATTATCCACCCAACGATCCTTCTTAGGTGCATCTTTAGTAAATTGCTTAAGAATCTTGAATGCACTATCGGCATTTGGTGCTACCTTCTTAGTAGTTTTCTTTATTTGTACAATGGTTTGATTGTCATCATCTTGTTTGATAACTTCAACTACTTCAGCATTCTTTAATGTATAACCTCTTGCATCTTTAAGGATAATGTTAATCATTTCTGGAACGATTGCTTCATTACGCTTGATCTTAGCTTCAGTTAGTATGACACCAAGAATACCTCTTTCCTTTTTGTACTTATACCAAGTGGTCCTTGATACACCAATACGTTGGAATATTAATTTTTCATCGACACCTTCTTCAGCCCATTTCTTAATATTATCTAGGTTTCTTTCGATGTCCTTCCATTTTTCTATTGCCATTTGACCACCCGTTTTTTGTTCGTTGAGTTCGTGTGTTGCCTATTATTAAAAGGCTTATCTCATTTATCATTGATAACGGATAGAACCTTTAATTACTTGTTTTTTATGTGCAATGACCCTTCTTGCATGGACTATTCTTGTATGAACTTATGAACCTTACCAGAGCATTAGGAAGGAGCGATAGTCCATGGAAGAAAGATATTGCCTCTTCACACTACAAAATTATTGAAATAAATAATACGTGTCAATGCAGTTTTTACCTATAGCACTTTTAATGGAAATCTATTACGTAGTAATATATAAAATATTTTCATTGCATAAAAAAAGAGCCTAATTAGACTCTTGTTTGTTATTTACATTTGTAATACCAATTCATTATTGTGAATTTCGACATATGATCTTATTAATTCTGATATCTCAGGATTAACAATATTATTAGTACTTCTACACTGAACAACTTTGCCATTTTTCACCTCTATTGTAAAGAATGGTTTATCTTCATATCCAACCTTTCTCAAGAAAAGTATTGTTGTTTCATGTTTAGCTAACCTATCTACATAACTACCAACACAATGATTTAATGTTTTTCCTTCAATTATGAGTTCTTCAGATGATGTAGGTGCTAATAAAACAAATTTATCGCTTATTTTCATAGATATGTGTTTATTATAATCCCATAGTAATTTAAGATTACGCTTTTTAGCAGCTTCAGCTTTTTTAGCAACTGCAATTCTTTTAGCTTCTTCTTTTTTAAGCTTATCAACAGTTTTTTTATAATAAATGACATACTTTTCGCTTTGTTCATTGAGCGGAAGATTACTTTGCCAATATATATACATATCTTTGAATTCTCGATATTTGTAAGCTTCTATATCAACAAATTCGCATATCTCTTCAATTTCCTTAATTAAATCATCAGGAAATGCATACTTGTTTTTTGATAAATCAAATTTCATATCTACCATGAATTCCAAATATTTTTTATACACATCAAGAAACTGCATGCCAAATTTTGTTTTAGATGATTTTCTATTCTTGATGTATTTTAAGAATCTATTTCTCTTGATCTCATCATGACTACCAAGAAACTTTATCCAAAATAAATTGTACCAAGAAACATTATTATCCAAATACATGTATTGAGGATCTTCAAAACCTTTTTCTCTCAAATCCATGATTCTTTCATAGTGATAAATAGAACGTCCTTTTTTTCTGAAAAAATCTTGATATTGCATGAATACTTTAAAATCTAGTTTACTAAATACACTACTTGAAAAATCTTGTGCAAATCTAATGAAATCTGATTTTAGAAGCATTTCTAATTGCCATAAGTATTCTTTATCTTTTCTTTGATGAAAGATATGATAAATATTCACAAATTTCAATTTTGAGAAATCAATATATTTAAATTCAGTAAAATGACTAAACATTTCCATGATTTCAGCATTGTTCAAAGTAAGTCTTGAATAATAATTGTGTTCAGGATGTCCACCCCATCCATAACCGGTACTAGTTTCTTCATAGTAACTTAATTCCGTATATTTCCAAGTAGATACATGAAACATATGCATTTCATTTGTTTCAATGTTAACTAACGTAACAGTGCCATAGGTTGCAATTAGTATATAATCAACACCTTCATGATTCACATACATAGTTGATTGTTTGGCATCTGTAAGATCCATTTTTTCATATAGTGGTAGTAAATCAATCTCATTCATGAATAGCATTAAATCAGTAGTCTTTAAATGGAGTTGTTTCCAGTGATACAAATGTGATCTTTTTAGATTCTTATGCTGTTCATAAAATTTAATTAACCATAGTCTTCTTTTTATATCTAGTTGGGGAAAGAAATCATCAGGTATAAATCTATTTTCAAGTATCATCTTCATCACCCAAACTAAAGATATCAAATCGTGTGATTTTAGGTCCTTCAGTCTTTTCGACTGCTTTTGCTTTAGTTGTTTTTTTAGGTTTACTATTGGTTGATTTTTTAGTATTTTCTTGTGGTTTATCAGATTTACCTAACTCTTCATCAATTACTTCTTTAGGTTCAATATAATAATGTAATGCCCATCCAAAAACAATATCAGGTTTTACTTCAGCATTGTTTTTAAATGTCTTTCTAGCCTTACTTTCAATATATCCCCAGCATTTGTCTAAACCTTTTTCCTCATCATTTAAAAAAGCTTTGATTTGTGTATCTTCTTTAGAAACCTCTGTAATAAATAATTCAATGGCATGTTTTTGATTTTCAGCATTCATCATTGCATCGAACATTATTTGTTTTTGTTTAAGTTCATCCATAATCAATTACCGTTTTCCTTTGCTCTGGATTTGAGTAAACCACACCCAATTAATGCTTTTTCAGTGGTTTCCCATTTAACTTTGTATCTTTTAGAAATTTGATTAATTGATAAATTGTTGTCGCAGTACAATTTTCTCAATTTAGACTTATTTACTTTTTGTAATAATTTATTAAGTCTTTTAATTCCATAATTTCTTAGATTTGATTTAACAACATCAGTTGAGACATTGTGTAATGCAGCAATCTTATCTACTTTCATTCCATTATGATATTGAATTCTAAGTGTTGCTTCATGAAGTACTATTTTATTACTCATCTAGCTCCACCTCATCTGCAAGTTCATAGATTCTTGATACTAAACGTTCCAGGTCTTTTGTCTCGCCTTTAGTTTTACTTAATTCATCATAATGTTCTTTTAATCCAATGATTGAATGATTACTTGTAAAGATTGTTAGTTTCTTCATTTGAAGTCTTGCATTTAATACTGGTACCAAGATTTCAGTTCTAAACCATTCTGATCGATATTCGGCACCAATGTCATCAATGACTACAACATCAGCTTTTTTCAATTCTCTAATCCTTGGTTCATTCTCAAAGTCTTTTGCTATTCTAGCCCATGAAGGAGCAAATAATATGACACCTGTTTTGCCTTTATCAGCTAATTCATTAACAATCGCATTGGCCAAATATGTCTTACCAATTTGAAATCTATCAGAATATAGATAAATACCTCTAACTTCCTTACCATCAAGCAAGTCTTTTATCATTGCGTTTGCATAATTTAATGCTTTCTTACGTTTTTCGGTTTTTAAGTGAAAACTATCAATAGATGCTTTCAAATCTCTACCTTCTTCACCTAATACTTTAAAAAGTGAAGATCTCTTATCAAGTATTGCTTTATCCTTGGTTGGTATATATGTGATTTCCCAACCTGAAGGATACTTATTTAATTTAACTACATACCCATCTTTTTCTTTACCACGCATTTCTAAGTAATTAGATGCTGTTAAGATATCAGATAGATTTTTAGGATTAACATTTTTTGTTTCTTCATCAGCTAACACAATTTCAAGAATTGATTTAAGTACTACGTTGTCTTCTTGGTTTGTATGGTTCAGCTGTTTCTTTACTGGTTCCATGAGTTTCCTCCTTCTTTTGATTATCTCTTCTATCAAACGTTAGTATTGTTAAATAATGAGATTTGTATGATTTTCCTGAAGATCCAATGTAATATGATAAATCATCAATTTTATTAAGATACGTTTTAGGAAATTTCTCTTTAAGCTTCTCTAATTCAACATCCGTTAATAATACGTTTTTGAACTTACCATGTTTGTGTTTTGTATTATCTTTGTCAGTGGGAGACTCTTTATTCTCTTTTAATTTAACTTCATTTAACTTAACTTCACTTAACTTAACTTGGGTATCCACTTGGTATACCAACGGTTTACCATCGTTAATTTCATGTTGTTCAGCTGTAAATAAATCATATGGAATCTCTTTTAATTTGTAAGCTTTATTTTCTTTCATATCTAACATTGCCAGCTCATTTTGATAAACTGTTGGTTTGTATCTATCATTTCTGATATAGTTATGTATTCTCCAGTGCTTGATAACAATCACACTATTTTCAAATACTATAATGAACCTCTTAGCAATGAGCATATCCATATCATTTTTTGATGCACCAACAATTCTCATTATTGTATATGGATTTTTAACAAAACCATCATCATCACCATCCATATTTAACTGGAAATATAGTTCTCTTGTAGATGTTGGCAAATCTAAGAAACTATCACTTCTTACTATTTGATCGTTGAACATTCTTCTAGACATTTTGTTCAACCACCATTTTTTTAATGTGTGATGATCTAAACCAGTGATGAGGTTCAACTGAATAATATCCTGCTTCAAAATTAGATCCTTTTATGAGAACTCCTTTTTTTACTGTGCCATCATACAATGTTATTTTTACTTTTTTACCTACAGCTTCATCAACAATTGTCTTTTTCATTATTAGCCTCTTTTCTTATTTTATTCATGATTGTTTCTTTAAATGGTAATCCATCAAATTGTTTGTCTAAATCAATGGTTTCTTGAGATTCAATTTCATTTCTTCTACTTGATAAAACATTAGAAGCCATTGCAGTAAATAAAATTGATTTCATTCTATTCAAATCATATGTAGTTTCTTTTGTTCTAGCTTTTTTTTCAGTTCTAACATTGAACAATCTATGCTTTTTTATATTGTAATTTTCGTATTGTTCTTTCATTTGTTCAAGTCTTCTATTGTAATGAACTGATAGAATTCCAACATGATCAGGTGCGTTACTTCTTGCATAATCAACTAGTTCAGCTGGTACTGCATAATAGTTTAGTGATGCGAAAAAGTTATGACCGTTTTTACTTTTAAAATCGCTTTTTGATATTTTTATTTCTACGCAAATTGATTTATTATTTTCATTTAATCCAAACATATCAACTCTACCCATACTAATAGGTGATTTAACTTCAAATCCACACCTATATCCACGTTCTAAATAAAAGTATTGATAGACTGCAAATTCTATTTCTTTAGTAATATTAGTTTTCATTTTTTATTTAATAAAATCAATATAAGTAACGAACAATGTCCATACTATGATAGCAATTATCATAATCACTTTTATTACTTCACTAAATTTTGTTACTGGTGAACCATATGCATAACACTTTCTACGATGTTTATCATTAGTGGATACATCTTTAGTTCTAACTGCTTTCTCTTCTGTATTTTTTCTTAAGTTTGTTTCGCAATACTTTATGAAATTTGATAAGTCACATGATAATTTCATACCTTTTATATCCATGGATAAATCTGATTTTTCGAATAAATATATTTCAGCTTCTTTTGCTTTTTTGAACAATTGATCTTTTACAAAAGCTTCAGTTTGTTGTGCGTTCTTAACTAATTCTTTAGCACTTAAACTATTTATTTGTGCATTATTGATATTTTCATCGCCCATTTTAGGCCTCCTCTAATAAACTTTCTTTTAGTTCTTTAATTACATCTTCAGGTAGTTCTGACATTTTATTCCATCCATGACTATAACCATCTGAATATCCTATTTGAAAATTTTCACCAACATTCTCATCATAATCATCGTAATTATTTCCTAAAATAAAATCTCTTTCACCCCATTCATAACCATTTTCAAATCCTGAATAATAGTCATTAACACACTCAGTTCTTGACCCTAAAAATGATTCATCTTCATCCAAATCATGTTCATTGATGAATTCTAATAAAAACTCCTCATATTCTTCATCATGCAGTCCTTCACCAGTTTCAGCTACTCTAGAATACATATCAAGTTTTTCTGCTAATTCTTTTGCTGTAAGTGAAATAATGAAAGTATAAATTTTACCATCAAATTTTAAAGTTTGTTTTTCGTATTCAAGACCAACCTGTATTCTTGCATGTGATAACATACAGCGATGTTCTTTTTTTGCTTTAACAATCTTTGATGATATTAATTCAATCATTATTTTTCACCTCTTCAAGTTGTTTTTGATACTTTTTCAAATCACATTCATAATCATAAATGTTGTCCTCTAAATCTGATATCGCTTCTTTCATGTTATTAATGCTTTTTGTTGCATAATCTATATCTTCTTTAGCCTTTTCAATTTTCTCGTTGAGATCTTCGATAGTATCCATTTTTTCATTAGGAATTCTATAAGTAACAATATTGTTATAAATAAATTCTTTTGTTAATGTATTTAAATCAGCATATTCATGAACAAGTTCTACTTTTAGTTTTTCAAAGTCAACTTTAAAATCTCTAGCAATCATTCTTTTAACTGAATCAATGTTAAATTTTTCAGCTACTGATTTTGGTATTGCTAATCTTTTTCGAAAATCATCAGTAATACCAAATCCCTTGCTTACATATAAATCTTTAGTTAAATTAGTTTTGAAAATTACTACTACATAGGTACCTTGTTTTTCATTAGTTTCTATGACCATTTTCGGACTCCTTCTTTCTTCTTAAAAATGTTACATAACTACTAGAACCAACTAATAAATACTAATATTGATGCAAATATACTTGCACTAACAAATATACAAACAATAATAATTTGAAATGTATTTAATCCACCAATTTTTTCAGTATGACAATTTGGAACAATTGGTTTAAGTTTTCTACCAGGTATTATTGGTAATATTTGTTTTTTTGCCCTTTCTCTTTGGACATCAATGGGATCTTTCCGATGTGGTTTTTTATCTGTATTATTCATGTTTAATTTCCTCTGATAGTAATTTACCAGATTGAAATGCATTTGTAGTATAGATTGGTGTTTTAGAATAGATAATACTTTCACCGTTCATCCAATAATTCACGTGATCTGGTACACTAACTATTACCAAATGTGAAAGTCTTTTTTCAGATGCTTCAATACCTAAAGTTTCAACTATATCAATCATTGTTGAATCAGTACGTGAAATATTATCTGTTCTATCAAATCTTGCATTGAAAAACCAATCACAATCTTCACTCGTATCAAGAGTAAATTTTTCACCAAAAAATTTTGTTAATATTTCTCTACCATATCCCGATTCAATATCATTTATAGTGATACCACTGCCACTGCTATCAATATGATCTTCATGATAATATGTATTTTTCTCAGAATAACCACGATGATTTGCTTCATTTTTCGATCTATAGTAAACAAATAAATTAATGCCTTTATTTTGAGCCCATGTTTTGAGTGCTGCAAGTGAAAAGAATAATCCACCGCCTCGTTTATCTATAATAACTTTCATAATTTCCGCCTCTTTTCTTTCTTTTAATTAATCTTACATAACTACTAGAACTGTAAGATTTTTTGCTTCTTTTATTCGTATATAGTTAATACGTAGTATTAAGGTCTATTTGTGGACCTTTTTTGTTATAAAAAATGTTACCGTGGTACTAATTCCCGTAAAATCAGTACTTCTTAATCAATTCGCAACCCTGAAATAATAGCTTTGATACCTCCATAAAATTGCTCAACGAGCATAATTATTTTGCCATCAGTTGAGTTGATGTAAAACTTATATAACCCACTATCAAACAAATGAACTATATTCTTATTTTGACCCATTGCTTTAATAACTAAATCAACTAGTTCTATGTCAAAATGATACTTATCATCTACAATATAATTAGGTTGTTTATACTTATTTACTCCCTTTTTAATATTTGTAACTTCCACATAATTTTCTTTGATAAAGAAATTTGATATATCAGGATATTTATCATTTGAAATGGTTCCATTAAATACGTTTATGCTAAAAGAATCTTTAACACTTTTCTTTTGATATTCAATAATTGCTGAATATGTATTCATCGCAATCATCTGATTTTTTTCATAATGTATTACATGTAATTCTGATTTTTTTGTTCTCTTTAACAAAGATCTTAATTTATATATATTCATCGTTCACTACCTCTAAATAAATTCTTAATCTCAAATTTTATAGCTGGATCAATAAAGATGTTATGTAGCACTTCTACTGTTCTAACTTCTACATGTCCGGCTTTAATCAATGAATTTAAGTAATTTTTTATCTTGTCTAATTTAGTCTTTGTACTTACAGAAACTGGATATAACTCACCAACTGCAGTAACAGCTATAATCGCATTCTGATGTTTACAAGCTGCATGCTATCCATCCTGGTACTTCCGTGATTGCTTTAATATCCTTTATAAAATATGATTGTTTAACATTTACTTCTTCAACCTTAGCAATAACGTTCATCTCTTTGATGATCTCATTTTGCCTTTTTTCAATTGCTTTAAGTTGATTCCGCACTTTTACCGGATCAGGTCCAACTAATTTGCTTAGTACATTAAGATTTTCATTTTTAGCATTACTCATGATCTATCACCTCGTATCTCATCTCAAATGTCCCCATGTCAAATGTCTCTGCATTTCGACCATCAAATATTACTGCAGCTTGATTCTCATCAACATCTAGATGTACGTATAATGTTTTGTTGTCACCATAGATAATCCAAACCTTATGATGTCTTTTTCCATCATACGAATTGATGTCACATACATCTCCGTTTAAAAAATGTGCAAGACCAGCTGCATTACTGCCATCATAGAAAAATACTTCTACAGGTTGTTGTTTTAAAATTGCTTTCATGTGCCTATACCTTTAAATTTAAAGAACACAGAAATAATCATAAGTATAATTGCTCCAATTATTACCAAAAGGCTAATTACGGCAATTTTCACCATTCCTACGATTGCAGCTACCAATCCAATATAAAAGGCACAAATTATAATCAGGAATAGTAACCAGAAAACTAATAAAAACCAATTTAATTGTTTCATTTTCTTGACCTTCTTTCTTCTAACAAATCTCTTAATATACTTGTTACATCTTTACTACATGAATAATCAAACATTGTGTTAGCTTCTCTGATTTCTTTATAAGCATATCCATGCCATTTGATAAAACCTAGAAATTGATTGTTTCTATTTGTGATAGTGATAATATAAGTTGATTTTCCTTTAATGCTAAAGTATGTAAAACTTATATTCTTTTTATGTCTTGTTCGATCAACTGCAGCAATGTTAGCAAAGTTTATTTGATTATGATTGTAGTACTCCCCATTGATTGTAGATCTATACAATCCACTCGCTTTATTAACAAGAACGATAACATCATTCTTTGATTTTGTACTGTTTGGAAAATGTATTGATGCCTCAAATACATCACCATTATTAACTTCTTTTTGCATTGACTTCTCCTTAATTTTTATCTATCAATAATTGATTTGATTTCATCTAATTTATTAATAACATTCTGGTATTTTGAATTATCAACATGGTTCCCATTTATCGTGTTAACAACATTAAAATAATATGAATCAGGTTTGTTTATTTCCTGAACTTCATCCGGAATACCATAGGAACTAAATATATGTTCAAATAAATATTTGTAGGATTTCATCATTTGACTAACTTCATTAGCCTCATAATGCCATTCACTTTCATAGTTGAACTCGTAGACTCTCGTTGCTTTTTCACCTGCTTTAGCAAATGAAAATATAATATAGGATCCACCTTTGCTTCTACGTACTATTTCAATATAATCTCCGTCTAAATTTAATACCTGAAGTGTAAGTCTTGCTGATTCTTCAAGATACAACACGAATGTATAATTATCCTTTAAAATAGAATCAACTTTCTGATATCCACTCTTATTAAAATAAGATTCAATTATGTTTTTAAATTTATGTAAATCATTGTTTTTACTATATAGATAAGTCAATTTTTCCTTATTATTTAATGCTTTCATTTCTTTCCCCTTCCATTTGCTCTGGAATTTTATTTTTCTTATAATATCTTAGTGCTGCTTCACACCATTCTTTTTTTGGTAGAGTCGCAATATCCATCAATTGTTCAGCTATTACTGTCATCTCATGATTTCTAAATAAGTGCACTAGATAGGGGCGTGCTCCTCGTAAATTATGTCCATTAGATTTAATATGTTTCTCATAGCCAGACATAGTAAGAAACAAATTGCCGGTGAAAACATGTTCCTTTTTAATTGGAATGATTCGAGGGTTGTCCCACAATAAATTTATTAAATCTTCTAAATCGTCATAATCGTTAATTTCATCTTTATATTTTTGCTTTGCTTCTTCAACTTCAATACATTCATCATCAGCATATTGTTCCCAAACTTCTTCTTTAGTGCTACATGTAAAGTATTCGCCATCAAGTTCTACACTAAGTTCATCATAATCACAACCATCTGCAGCTACCTTTTCTTCAAGTACTTGTAGAGCAATAGCTATTGGATACGCAGTCATCATATTATCCTGCTTAACATACTCATTTGCTATTTCTATTAAATTATCACTTAATGCTTTCATTTCTTTCACCTCAAATATTTCATTAACTATTTTTTTATTTTGAGTATTATTTTCAAAATAGATACTATCATCAAGAAGTAATGCATTTTCTTCATTTTTATCACAATAATATTGATAATCAACAGTTATATAATGTTCACTAATTACAACAGTAACATTTTCGCTTATACTTTTAATTTGCTGTAATTCATTCTTTAAACCCATGTAATTTCCTCCTTTAATAAATCTTACATAATCACTGAAACTGTAAGATTTTTCTATTTTTTTATGTTTGTTTACTTGTCCGCTTTATTAGGCTTTCAAGTTGTTTCTTTATAAATAATTTTTAATAAAATATTTTACCGTAACGATAAAACTCGTAAATTACGTATTTTTTAGTATTGATTTGTACATATAATCATTACTATCAATGCTAATAAAATGATTGACATTATTAATAAACCGAATGATCTTTTTTGTTGTTCTAAAAAGGTTTTAATCATCTTTCTTTACCTCCTACAATCCTTACATATGACAACTGCATATTTTTGTGAGTTATATTTTTTTCTATCTTGATAGGTTTGTGAAACATGTATTTTTTTACCACAAATACTGCATCTTAAATAACTTGATCGTTTAACTTTAAATTCATGCCTTTTATTAATTAATTTCATGATGGCAATTACTTCTTTTTCTTCTTTTTCTTATCATCTTTATGGACACCACCAAGATAAACTTCAGATCTTTCACTTTCAGCATCATTAATATCCCACATAACATATGCCTGAGTAACGATAATGTCATCATGGTTGTACATCTTTTTCAAAGTCTGCCATGATCCACCGTTGTCTATATATTGATAGCCAAATGTTTTTCTTAAACTGTGCATACCAAATACTGTTTTGATTCCAACTGCTTCACCTGCACTTGATACGATGTGATGACCTTGCTGTCGCGTAATTGGATAATAATATGGTTTTCCATCTTGTATTTTCTTTTGACCCATGAACATGTAATCATAAATTGTTAGATTGTTTCTCTCTACATATTGCTTGATATCATTATGTAGTTCTTTACTCATTCTAAAGTTTTGCATCTTACCTGTTTTGTTTTCTTTGATAGATACATAACCTTTAATAACATCAGCAACTCTTAGCTGCAATAGATCTTCAGCTCTAAATGCTGTATTGAATCCAACCAGGCATAACATCCAGTTTCGATCTGCTTGATATCTCTTTACTTCAGTCTTGGCCAATT
This sequence comes from Acholeplasmataceae bacterium, assembly GCA_965140505.1. Classification (GTDB taxonomy): domain Bacteria; phylum Bacillota_I; class Bacilli_A; order Acholeplasmatales; family Acholeplasmataceae; genus WOFB19. The sequence goes on along the minus strand of OZ223250.1, from coordinate 161,608 downwards.
CTCTTTTTCTTAAAAGGTAAAACATAAATCTCTCAATGTCTTTAGTATCTTTTAAAGGATGTGTTTGATGTTGGCCAACAAAGTATTTAATTCTTCTAGGCATGAAAAGCCTCCTTTTAAGTTTTAAACTTTTTTTATTTAATCTATGAGTATTTATATTAGATTTTGTGTTTCTTTAGAAAATGGAGCATTTCTGTGTGTTTGATAGTTACCCTACTGAAATGCATATCGCTAACTTTATCACGACTGATGGTTTTGCAGTCATCATCTTTGTAATAAGTGACAGTGTCCCAACCTGAAGCTGTCCAAACTTCAAGTTTAATAAACGGTGTATTTTTGAGTTTACTTATCTTGATTGGATTATGCTCATATATTGATATCCAATTGTTTGGATTCTGTAAGTATAATTTTCGTTGTTCATCATTTCTTAGCGTTTTCAAAATGGTAGTCTCGCTTGAGCATCTATTTTTGTAACTTGTTCATCAGTTAAGTAAGTAATACCTTGCGGTGGTCTCACATCAATACTAGATAGTGATACTGGATTGAATAAGTTCTTGAATTCATTCACCTTTATGAATCTTACATCTTTACCGTTGCAGATTTCTTTCATTTGAAACAAACTTAATCCTGATTGTTCTAATAGATCATCAAGTTCTGAATACATGTCATGATAAGTCAACATGTCAAATCCTATAGTTCTACCAGGACCATACATGACAAATGATGCTGCTATCATGCCACTAAACACATGTTTTGTTTTTTTAGATACATAAATGAATATTCTAGCTGGATAATTAAGGCTCTTGAAATCATATGTTCTTAATTCATATTTCTTTGTTTTATCATTCATCATGTCATACCATTTAGGGTGCAAACTAAGTACTAACGCATTATATTTCTTTGTTTTAGGTTGTTTCATAGCCTATTGTCCTTTCCCGTAGATTCAAGTATAATAGTAGGTGCAGTTTTCCTTTGCTCTGGAATTTCTGCTATAGAAGGCACATCATGTCGCAGTGATGATGCCTTTTCTTTTTGTCTAGTTTTGTAAAACTGTCTAAAGTATTCTTCATTTTCAATGATTGCTAATTGCGCTATGAATTGTTTTACTTTATATAAGAACCAATCATTCATATCTTTATACCCTGCAGACTTAAAGTTTTTTAAATTAAGTACTTTCTTGAACATCTTAGGTAATTTAATATGTACATGATAATGCTTGTGATCTTTTCTAGGTCGTTTTCTTTTGTCATGAAGTGAAAGTTCTATATCTGAATACAAGTCATATCTACTTAAATTAAGTGCATTCTCTAGTAAAACAAGTGTTTCTCTAGTAGGCAATGCCTTGCCTTGCTCAAAATATGATAGAAGCGGCTCCGTAACCATAATCTTTTTGGCAAGATCAGATTGTCGAAGTGCTCTTTTCTTTCTCCACTTTTTAAGATTCATTAGGAAATCCTTCTTCCATCCAGAGAGATTGTGATTCAGCATCAAAATAGTTTCTCATATTTTTATGACACCAATCCTTATATTTAGGAATTTGCATGTCATTAAATATCTTTAGTTTTAATTTCACGCCCATTTCTTGTGCCTCATACTTTGGAACACCATCTCTTATACAACGATCAATGAATGCACTCACAATATTGTTTTTCTCTCTTCTTAACATATCTGATGTTTCTTCACATTCTTTTAAAATACAATTAAATAAAATAGCCTCACGTAACTGCTTTTCAGCATGTTTAATGAGACTATCAATGTGCGTTTGTGTTGGTCGCAACAACACAATGTTTTTTTTCATCTTTGGTCTCCTTCCTATTTTCCTTTGCTCTGGATTTGGACTTTTTCCATTTATTAAATTCTTCAGAATGATTATCTCTTGTGATTTTCGCAATCTCACAAAGTCTTATCTTTCTATGATCTGAAATTATAAATGACACTTAATCACCTTCTTAATTAGTAGTATTCCTTTGCTCTAGTTTTAATCTGTTAATTGAAACAAATCTTTTAAGTCATAATTTTCATCAATTAGTTTACGAATAGCCAAAGCCTCATCAAGAGTAATTTTTGATTTGCCTGTGAGTTTTCTTGAAACTGTATTCACATCAATGTTGAGACTTTTAGCAATTTGCTCTCGAGTAATTTGTTTTCTTTTTAATTCTGCCTCTAAATTTGGATATCTCATATTCCCTCCTTATATTACGTTTCTTCGTAGATTTAATTTGATTATATATGTATTAACATAGATTGTCAACTGTTTTAATTCATTTATATATGTATTATCGTATATTTCTTACGCATTTTTATATATTATATATTGTTTATTGCATAATGTTATGTTAAAATCTTTTTAAAGGGTGTGGTGATGATGTCAGCAGAGGAAAAATTAAAAAAGTATATATTAAGAAATTATAGAAGTGTAATGGATTTTTCAAATAAATGTAATATTCCATACACAACAGTTGTAAGTATTTTAAATAAAAGTATAAATAGAGCTAGTGTAACATCTATTATTCAAATATGCGATTGTTTAGAAATTAGTGTAGATGAATTAGTTAAAGGTAATATAGTGCAAAATAAAAAAATACAAAATAACTCATATGTTATAAATGAAATTTTTGATTCTATGACAATTAGTGAACAAAATGAGTTAATTACTTATGCTAAATATTTAAAAAAAAATAAATAAAATAAAATTTGGGGGATTTATGACTAAAAAAATATTGTGGGCTGTTATATTTATTTCTGCATTAATATTTATTTGCTCGTTGTACTTACTATTATTTGCTTGTTTTTTTGATGCGTATTTATTAATAAAAATACTCATCTTTTTTATAGTTGGTTCAATTATTATATTTTCGTTTATTATATATATATTAGGAGGTTTAGATGAATAGAGCAGTCATATATGCGCGATATAGCGATGATAAACAACAAGAACAGTCGATTGATGGACAATTACGTGTATGTAAAAAATTTGCAATAGACAATGATTTAGATATAGTAAATACATATATAGACCGTGCCATTTCTGGTCGGAGTGATGATCGTGCTCAATTTCTTAAAATGATTAAAGACTCATATAAAGATAGATTTGATTACGTAATAGTTTATAAACTTGATAGATTTTCAAGAAATAAATATGATTCTGCCGTATACAATCACACACTTAAAAAGAATAAGGTGAGAAGATTATCAGCTACTGAAAACATATCGGATGGACCTGAAGGTGTATTAATGGAGTCTGTACTTGAAGGTATTGCAGAGTATTATTCATTGGAACTTGCTCAAAAAGTAAAACGTGGTATCCGTGAGAGTTTATTACAAGGAAATACTATAGGTGGTAAAAGAACATATGGATTTAGAGTTAAAGATAAAAAATATTATATTGATGAATCAGAAGCTGAAGTAGTTAGAATAATATTTAATATGTATGACCAAGGGAAAACTCAAGAAGAAATATCTTTTGAATTAAAACTTCACGGTTATGATTTTAGAAAAGATAAAATATATTATATATTAAAAAACCAACGTTACCTGGGCATTTATAAACATGGTGAAGATACTTATTATAATATCTTCCCACAAATAATAAAAAGCCATGTATTCAATTCCGTTCAAGAAAAATTACATAAGAACAAAAAAGCACCAGCAGCTAAAAAAGCGAAGGTACCTTACTATTTAACTAGTAAATTATATTGTAGTAATTGTGGAAGATTAATGATTCCTGATTCTGGTAGAGGTAGAAACAAAACATTATATAAATACTATAATTGCAATAAAAAAGAAAGACATGTGTGTCATATTAAACCTGTTGGCAAAGACTATATCGAAAATTTAGTTGGTTATTTACTTATAGAAAAAATATTAACAGAAGATATGATAATGACATTAATTAATGATGCTGTTAGACTATACAATAAAGAAATCAAGGATACTTCACGTGTTAAATCACTTGAAAAAAATAAAACTAAAATAAAGACAAGTATATCCAATTTAGTTCAGGTAGCAAAAAAAGGATTAGCTACTTCTATCATTTTAGAAGAACTGGATAAATTAGAGAAAGAATTATCTGTTGTTGAAAATAAATTGAGTGAGGAACTAAAAAATAAAACTCCTGAAATGGATAGAGACACAGTATTATTTTTATTTGATTTCTATGTTAGAAACGAAGATCATAAAGACTTCACTGAATTTTTATTGGATACTTTTGTAAGCAAAGTCATTTATAACGAAGATGATGGAGTTATATCAATTATCATCAATATGTCTGAAGATAATGTTTTCGATCTTAAAATAGAAAATTTGAATGGTTCGATTTTAAACGGACAAGGTGTACCATTTATAAAATAAAAGACTGCAGCGAGGTCTTTTTTTATTTTTTCTCAATAGAAAAATAAAAGAAAAAGAACGAATTTCTTCGTTCTTTCATTCTTTCCATTCACGGAAAATTTTGTTTGCTATATATTTATTTAAATTTTATAGTTTAACAACGTTTACAGCAGTTTCGCCGCGATCGCCTTTAGCAACATCAAATTCTACTTTATCGCCTTCTTCTAATGATTTAAAACCATCAGTTTGAATAGCTGTAAAGTGTACAAATACATCTTTCCCTTCTGAAGTTGAGATAAATCCATATCCCTTATCAGAATTAAACCATTTTACAGTTCCTGTCATGTTTGATTACTCCTTAATCTTAAATTTAACAATAGTTGTTACACTAGTTGCTTGATTAGTATACACCATAAATCACATATTGCAACATAAAATTGAAAATTTTCCCAATTTATTTTAAAAATCACCGTTTAATATCTAAATTTAGCCATTATAAAAGCAAACACATCATTTTGATGAGTTTTCCTTTGAACTATTTATTTAATCTTTTCACTCTATCTTTAATTTCTTGATTCTCAATATACTCATTGAAATCGCCTTCATAAGTGAATGCCCCTAAATCACCAATTTCAATGACTTTATTACATACTGTTTCTAATAAGTCATGGTCATGAGAAGACACGATCAATGAGCCTTTGAATTCTTCTAATCCCTTATTCACGGCTTGAATAGATTCAAGGTCTAAGTGGATTGTTGGCGAATCAACAATTAATGTGTTTGCTTTAGCGAGCATCATCTTAGAATACATACAGCGCATCTTTTCTCCACCTGATAACACTTTGACTTCTTTTAATGCTGACTCTCCACTAAATAACATGCGTCCTAAGAAACCACGTACATAAGATTCTGCTGGATCATCTGAGTATTGTCTTAACCACTCAATAAGACTGATATCTTTGTGATTGAAGTATTTATTGTTGTCACTTGGAAGATAGGCAGTCGTTACAGTTTGTCCCCATACTACCTTTCCTGTATCGGGTTCTAGTTCACCTGCTAATATTTTTAGTAGTGCTATTTTAGCAAGATCATTATCACCAATTAGTGCGACTTTATCACCATTGTTCATGATAAAAGATACATTTTCAAATAGTTTTTGACCATCTTGAGTATAGCTTAAATTTTCTACTTCAACAACATCTTTACCAAGTTGCTTACTAATTTCAAATCCAATATATGGATATTTTCTGCTTGATGGAATAATCTCATCAAGTTCAATTTTATCCAAAGCCTTTTTTCTAGATGTTGCTTGAGAAGATTTTGATAAGTTAGCACTAAATCTCGCGATAAATGCCTTCAATTCTGCAATGCGTTCTTCTTTTTTCTTGTTTTTATCCGCCATCAGTTTTTGCATTAACTCCGATGACTCTCTCCAAAAATCATAATTTCCAGCATATAGTTTTGCTTGAAAATAATCAATATCTACTGTATGTGTACAGACTTTGTTTAAAAAATGTCTATCATGTGACACTGTAATCACAGTATTATCATAATCCATTAAAAAGTTTTCTAACCATCCAATCGCTTCAAAATCTAAGTTATTGGTAGGTTCATCTAGGATAAGGATATCTGGATTACCAAATAGTGCTTGTGCAAGTAAGACTTTTACTTTGTTTTTAGGAAGAATATCGCCCATATTCTTGTAAAAGTCACTTCCCGGTACTCTTAAACCATTTAATAATTTTTCAGCATCTGATTCTGCATTCCATCCATCAAGTTCAATAAACCGGCCTTCTAATTCAGCTAATTCCAATCCATCTTCATCATTAAAATCAGTTTTAGCATATAAAGCATCTTTTCGTTGTGAAATTTCAAATAGTTCTTTATGTCCCATCATGACGGTTTGAAGTACAGTAAAATCATCAAAAGCATTTTGATTTTGATTTAGTACTGCAAGTCTTTTACCTTTATCGATAATAACACTACCTGAAGTAGGTTCCATATCTCCTGATAAAATCTTTAAAAATGTAGATTTACCTGCTCCATTGGCTCCAATAATACCGTAACAATTGCCTTGGATAAATTTTAAATTGACGTTTTCAAATAATTTTTTGTCTGAAAAAATTAAGCTTAAATTAGAAACTGCGATCATTATTATACCTCTTTTGACGCTATGTGAAATACTAATACTTCAGTATTATATTTTATGCACCTTTCATACTTTATATGAAAGTAGTGAAAATGTCAACAGAATACTTACATAATGAGGCAATATGTTTCATGTTTAACAAAAAAGACTTTTAATTTGTGAAACTATTGATACAATATGACCATATTGCCTAATACTACTCTACCCTTATTTCTATCGCCAGTTGGATTGGCACATTCTACAATAAATCTAAATGAAGTTGTTGGTTGACTAAATGCTACATAATAGTTTTTAGGTATTGTTCTATCGGTAGACAGTTCTCCATAATTGTTATATAAGAATTCTCTAGCCAAAACCCAGTTCCCATTACTATCATAATACTCTAGTCTCACTGAATCTGTTTGAAAGTTGAGCCCTTCTGTTCCACTCCATAGAGATAAATCAAAATTAATTGCTTCCACCATAGCTGGCACATAGCACTGTAAAAATGCAATACCTTCACCTTCCCTCTTTGCTGAAAGAACTAAGTATTCTTTGTCCGGATTACCACTGCTATCATAACTCCATACATAACCAGTTCTTAATCTATTTGTGATAAGAGCAAATTCACCTTGAGTTGGGACACCTTGATTGATAATTGAATGATTATATTGGCATGGAAACCCATAAATTTCAGGTGTTATTGATAGTGGATGATTTTCTTCTTCATAGGTGATAACTCCCCATATACCACTTAAAATATCTTCATCTAAATATTCTATATCAGTATGACCCCAATTCATTCTAAACTTATATAATGTCTTAGTTAAGCCATTGCCCTCACTATCGATTCCGTGATATTCTTCATATCCATAAATATTAATATAATGTTGAGAAATATAGTTTCTATAATTTTCAGTACCACTTGTTGTTGAACCAAATAAAGTCCATACAGTTACAGGCATGCCACTGTCAATAGTACTTTTGATTAAAGACTTATTAGGTCCATGTGAATGTGCAGTAAGTTGGGAGCCTAAATGACTATTGTCAACCATAGTGTTAAATGCATCAACATAATCTCCTGGATATGTAAACGTACTTTTATCACCAATTGGCCCAATTTCATATGTTATAGTTTCTTGCAAAACCAAATTAGCAAGTCTTACTCTTTCATGAAAATCATTAGGATCTGATAGAATTGATCGATAACCTACCTCACGTGATAGATAATCTAATACACCGATTAAAGCTATTGGTCCACACCCACCATAGGAACTCACCACACCTGATAGATTAATTGCCATTGCAAGTTCATCATCATACATTAAACTAGAACCACTATTTACTGAACCAGCTTCTACAGGATTACCTCCATATGTATCGGCTGTAGATTTACTTAAATTGCTAATTAATGTCCAGTTCGTAGAATTTTCATATACTTTTCCAAGATGATCTATTGGATCTATGATCTTAACGTTGTCATGATATTTCCATATAACTTTTAAATATGTATCTTCAACAACAGCGGTCTGATCAAAATCCCATATTATTCCATCTTGGGTTTCCCAGTACATGAATATATAACCTAAACGCTGTAAATTTTGTGGCTCATCAATCAAGGTCCCCTCTTCAATTGTTTCATTTGCAATTGTAGTAACTTGATTCCCAAAACTATCAATGTAGTAACCACCACTCAGATCAAAATGGACAGTATATCTAATAAGTTGCATTGGAGCAATGCCTCCATTATCAGATGAATCCATACTAGCATCTACTTCATAGTTTGTACCTATTACACAAATCAACGATAGTAGAACAACAAAAAAAGACACGATTTTTTTCATTTCACTTTCTCCTTACCATTATTTTTCAATAACATTACTTGTGAAAGGTTTGAGTTAAACTCAAATCAATTGTGCTACTTCACTATGTTATATTAAATTCTCCCCCACAAAATATTGCTTTGATACTTTTATTATACTATCAAATACTCTAACAAAATAGAGCACATTTTTTTAAAATGAAAAAATCCCAATAAAAAAAAGGGCTGAGCCCTTTAAATATATTATTTATCTTTCTTCAAGCATAGGAACCAGTCAAGACATACTTTATCTTCTTCCTTGCCCTCCATACGATCATTTGCAACTCCGCAAGATCCTGCAGGCGGAACGATTAGATCATCTCCTGGTCGCCAATCAGCTGGTGTCGCAACTGATTCTTTATCAGCTTTCTGTAATGCTAATATAATACGCTTAATTTCATCAAAGTTGCGTCCTGTTGATGCTGGATAATATAAAATCGTTCTAATCGTTGATTCTGGATCCATAATAAACACAGCGCGAACGGCTTGAGTTGATGATTGATTTGGATGAATCATACCAAACTTATTAGCAACTTCCATTTTAATATCTTCAATTAATGGAAACTTTACTTCTACACCCTTGTGTCCATTCCAATTAATTTTTTCTTTAATTGTTCTTAACCATGCAATATGTGAATATAGACCATCTACACTTAAACCGATAAGTTCTGTGTTTAGTGTTTTAAACTCTTCCTGCATTGTTGCAAAAGTAATAAATTCTGTTGTACATACAGGTGTAAAATCAGCTGGATGTGAGAATAGGATTACCCATTTTCCTTGGTAGTCTTCTGGAAATTTGATCTTTCCTTGAGTTGTATTTGCTTCAAACCTTGGTGCTTTGTCTCCAATAAGTGGCATTCTAAAAAATTCTTTTGTATCTTCCATAATTATTATTCTCCTCTTTCATTTTAATTTTGTTTACATGAAGGGCAAACGCCTATAAAGGTTACACGTTCTTCCTTAATCTCAAAACCATCAAGTTTTGACTTATCATAAGAAAGTTTCACATTGGGAATATCATAGATGTTATTACATATTTCACATAAAAAATGAGCATGTGGTTCTTTAACTAAATCATATCTTTTTTCATTATCGATAGTATCAATAACATAAACGATGTGATGCTTGATAAATAACTCCAAAACATTATAAACAGTTGTTTTTGATAGCGTTGGAATTGATTCAAGCAACTCAGTGTAGATTTGATTTACTGTAGGGTGATTTTCATGTTCATGTAAATACCCAAAAATTGCTCTTCTTGTTGTCGAAGGACTAATATTTAAATCTCTTAAGTGTTGTGTAATATCCATATACAGTACTCCTTTATGAAAAATTATATAATTGTAATCATTACATTATTATAATAATATCATTTTACTATAATTTCAAATGATTTGCTTCAAAACTAAGTAAAAGACGTTAAATATCATTTCTACTCTAACTAGCGTCTTTTCTTTGTATTGGTTAACAACATCTACAGTGATCAAATTATCAACATCTGTTCTATAATAATGCTTTTCAAAACTCAATGCTCTAAGATGGTCTCTATTTGTGTCTCTTATCATGCACGATGATAACTGTGAGATATCGCTATTCTTTATTATACTACTCGATATTTTCTCTTGAGTCTCCCTACACTTCACAGCTAAATGATTTCAAATTAATTGCTTCTCTATTAGTTTTAGTGTTATTATTAGTTAATTCTTAAATTTTTAGATAGATTCATGATAATATATTGTTGGTGATTATATGAATATTTTTATAGCTGGAGACTCTACTGCAGCAAACAAACAACAAAATAAGAGACCAGAAAGTGGTTGGGGAGAATACTTAAAAGACTTTGTATCTCCTAGTCTTAGGATTAGAAATTATGCAGAAAATGGAAGATCAACGAAGTCCTTTATTGCTGAAGGACGCTTATTTCAAATTGAGACAGAAATATCAGAAGGTGATTTCTTATTAATCCAATTTGGCCATAATGATTCTAAACCTGATGAGGCAAGACATACAGAACCTGATAAAGACTACATTGATAACTTACAAAGATTCGCTACGGTTGCTACGAGTGCTCATGCAACACCAATTTTCTTATCTTCTATTACAAGACGTAGATTTGCGGATGGTAAGTTAGATCCTAAAGCGGTTGATTTATATCCTGAAGCGATGAAAGTTTTCTGTGAAAAAAATGGTTATCCTTTCATTGATATCTACAAAATATCACAAAAATTAATTCGTCAACTTGGTGAAGAGGGATCTAAAAGATTCCATAACTACTTAGAACCTGGAGTAAATCAAAATTATCCTGATGGAAAACAAGACGATACCCATTTAAGTCCATATGGTGCTAAAATGTATGCATCAATAATCGCGATAGAATTGAGAAAATATATTTGAGTAATAAAAAAGAGTCAGATGACTCTTTTTTATTACTCACTTAGAAAAATATAAGTTCATACACTTCACTCTCTACAAAGTACCGCCCACAGAAAGCAAATACTGTTATTTGAGTCTCATGGGTTTATCCCTACGCCAAATCATAGGCAGCATCACAAACATACTCATAAGCCTCTAGATCAGATAGCACGGCTGTTTTACGATGTAGCATGCCATCTTTGTAGTAATCTCATACATAAATCTTCAACCCTTATCTTATAATACCTTTTTTATCATATAACTGCTTGGCAGTGGAAATTGTTTCAACCTCACCATTATTTACTATGATACACCCATCATTGGGAATTACAAACATATTTTTATGATATTTTCGCCATACTTTTCTAATTGAAGACTTTTGTTTCTTTCGTCGTCTATAGTGGACTTCAACGTAAAAATCACTCACTAAATTCAGTCCGTTTTGTTCACTGAATGTTGCGTATTCTTGATCTGGTGAAATATAGTATTTACCAAACTGAATCATCGTTCCAGCAGAAACTCCGATGTATGTTTTATTTTTATCTGATAAAGCCTCTACGAGGCCTTTTTCAATGATTCTGTTCATCATTTCATCAGGTGCGCCTCCTGGGAGATAAATGACATCTGCTTGGGCTATTTTTTCTAATGCATTTGCAGTTGAATCCCTATAGTAATCCACCCAGATGAAGTTAGATTCTTTTATATCAAATATAGATAATGAATTCAATATTTTATCATAGTATTTTCCACCTTTTTGATAGTATGAGTCATACGCTTTTCTATCCGGAAAAAACATACTAAAAAAAGAATATGTTAGTACACATATCTTACTTTCTTCATTTATATATGGTTTAACAGCTTCATATATTTCCTTATTATTAAAGTTTCTGATACTCAATAATATATTTATCATTTATATGTCCCTATTTATAAAGCCTTTGGCCAAATCAACCCATGAACTAACATAGCCAAACTCTTTTATAAATGCTCTCGTATCATATTTTGTTTGGACAACTTCTTCTGTATCAACTGAAATACCATGTCCACCTGTTGGATAAAAATGTGCTTCTACATAAACACCTTTGGATTTTAAAGCACGCATCATAATCATTGAATTATCTACTGGTACCGATGGATCATCCACGCAGTGCATAAGAAATACCGGTGGTACTTTCTCATGAACCAATAAATCAACTGATAATTCACTAAGATCACCACTTTTAAAATTTTCACCTAAAAGCATATCATATGACTCTTTATGAATATATTCTGGAAGCGTTGAAATCACTGGATAAATCAATAATCCCTTTGAAAAAAAATAACTGAATCTTGTTAATAACATTCCGGCATAATGCCCACCAGCAGAAAAGCCTATAATCATGATTTTATCTATTTGCGGAAGGGCAGATAATTTGTTTAGTAATAAAACAGCTTCTTCTAAAATCTCAGGATATATAAGTCTTTCTTCACGATAGTAAAAAATAGCACTATGGATATTAAGATCAGCAAATGCATTTTGGACAGGTACTGCTTCTCGTGTTGAAGTATAACTATAGCCGCCACCAGGTAAGATTAATAATAGATTCCTTTTTTCATTATCTTTGAACTGAACTTCACAGAAATTTCCTGATGCTAATTGTATTCTCATTCTAGCTCACCTCTATACATATTATAACATTGATTTAATTATTATATAAAAATCGTTTATTCTTACGCTTTCAATTGACATATCATTGTTTTGGCGTTATTATATAGATAGATATCAATATTTACATTTATCAATATATAGGAGGTTGTGTATGGACGATAAATACGCTTTATTATTTAAAGCCTTATCTGATGAAAACAGATTAAAAATATTGAGATTATTGATTGAGGGAGAAACCTGTGGATGTAGATTAATTGATCAACTTCCAATTTCTCAACCAACCTTATCCTATCATCTCAATTTGCTTAAAACATCCGGATTGACCACATCGCATAAAGAAGGTATTTGGCACAAGCACCATGTCAACATGGATGTATTAGAGGATTTAATCAAATATTTAACAGAACTTAAGGAAAATATGCAATCATGCAATTTATAAAATTACTCTTCTCATTTTTAAATGATCAATTCTTAAAGATGTTATGGCTTCAAGATTTAGTGAATCTACTATTATCAGATGTGTTTAAACTAGATGATTCAACGCAACTTTTCACATCATTATCATTTTTTATATATGATGTTATTAAGATCTTCATCCTTTTAATGGTTTTAATCTTCTTGTCATCGTATATTCAAACATTCTTTCCACCAGAGCGAACAAAAAAGATTTTAGCAAAACATTCTGGCATTGGATCACATATATTTGGGGCATTATTAGGAACTATTACACCCTTTTGTAGCTGCTCATCAATCCCAATCTTCATTGGATTTACTAGAGCTGGATTACCTGTTGGTGTTACATTCTCATTCCTAATATCATCACCACTAGTAGATTTAGCTAGTGTGCTACTGCTGGCAAGTTTCTTCGGTTGGAAAATCGCCTTACTCTATGTCGCTGTTGGATTAATCATCGCCGTTATTGGAGGTACATTGATCTCATGGTTTAAGATGGATAGATATGTTGAAGATTTCATTAAAAACGCACAGGCTATCGATGGCAATGACATCGTTTCTATGACCAGAAAAGAACGTTTAAAAGAGAGTTGGCATCAAGTCATAGATATCATAAAACGCGTCTGGATGTACATTTTAATCGGTGTTGGTATCGGTGCTGTTATTCATGGTGTTATACCACAAGCATTTATTGAACGTATGCTAGGTAGCAATAATCCATTCTCAGTATTAATCGCGACCGTTCTTGGTATGCCGATGTATGCTGACATCTTCGGTACGTTACCAATTGCTGAAGCCTTAGTTGGTAAAGGTGTTCAAGTGGGTACAGTACTCGCATTTATGATGGCTGTAACTGCACTTTCACTTCCATCAATCATCATGTTGAAGAAAGTAGTTAAAAACAAACTTCTTATCACTTTTGCTGGTATCGTTTCAGTAAGTATAATCATTATGGGCTATTTATTTAATGCCCTATTATAGAAAGGAAAATAAAAAATGGAAATAAAAGTATTAGGTGGTGGATGTTCCAATTGTAAAAAACTATTAAATTTTTGCAAGGAAGCAATCAAAGAACTTGCAATAGATGCCGACATCTTATATATTACAGATATGATAGACATTACAAATAGTGGCTTACTTAGAACGCCAGGACTCATTATCAATGGCGAAATTGTCTCACAAGGTAGAGTTCCAAGTTTGAAAGAAGTTACAAAACTAATTTCAGACAAATTATAGGAGATTATTTATGAAAAAAGTTAAAGTGGCTTATGTCTGTGTGCATAACAGTTGTCGAAGCCAAATGGCTGAAGCTCTTACTAAGGAATTATATGGCGATTTCTTTGAAGCATACAGTGGAGGTACCGAAACCAAACCGCAAATTAATCAAGATGCAGTACGCATTATTAAAAACCGCATCAATGTTGATATGAATCAAAAACAAAAATCAAAACTAATTGAGGAATTGCCTGAAGATATTGATATCCTAATTACAATGGGCTGTAATGTAGACTGTCCATTTGTACCTTGTAAGTATCGAGAAGATTGGGGTTTAGATGATCCTTCTGGTCTTCCTGATAGCGAATTTATCAAAACTGCTGATATCATAGAAGATAAGATTAAATTATTAAAAACTAGAATTAAGTCTAATGAAATTAAACTTTAAACAAAAAGAACGCTAGGCAAATTAGCGTTCTTTTTTCAGTGGTTATTCATATAGGATAAGATAGAATTATACACAAATCGACAATAAGGAATAGGAATTGAAAACAAATATAATTCTATTTATAAATTAAAATAAGATTTTGCATTATAGTAACAAATATCTTTTACAATTTGACTCACCATGTCAAAATCATTTGGATATTCGCCATTTTCTACAAGTCTAGCAATTTTGTTAGTTACGATTCTTCTAAAGTATTCGTGTCTAACATAAGATAGGAAAGATCTTGAATCTGTTGTCATACCAATAAATCCAGATAGAAAACTCATTTGTGAAAAAGCTTCTAGTTGACGTTTCATACCATCATATTGGTCATTGAACCACCAACCGCTACCAAACTGAACTTTTTGTCTTATACCAGATTCATTGAATGATCCAATTAATGTAGCTATAGCTTCATTAAACATAGGATTTAGCGTATATATCACTGTCTTAGGTAATGATTCATTAATCTCTTGGTTGTTTAATAATTGGCTCAATTGTTCGATAAAGCCTTGATCATTCATTGAGTCAAATCCAAAATCAACACCGTACTGATTATATTTGTGAGTATTTACATTACGCATTGCACCAATATGATATTGTTGAACCCAATCAAATTCTTTATAACATTTACCTAAAAATGATAATACATAACCTTTGTACTTTCTAAGCTCTTCAGGTTTAAGGTTTTCTTTATTTAAACCTTTCTTAAAGATTGCATTAACCTGTCTCTTACTAGCTGCTTCGTACATGATGTGATCAAAGGAATGATCAGATGATTTGCAGCCAACCTCATTAAAGAATTCTATTCTGCTTTTTAGTGCTTTCTCTAATAAGGAAATACTATCAATTGAATAAGCTACCTTTTCTTCCAGTTTTTTTATCCAATCTGTGAAATCATCGTGTTCAATATGAATGGCTTTATCAGGCCTAAATGTAGGTATTACTTGATAAGGATTATTCCCATCTTTAAGTAATATATGATATTTCAAATCATCTGTAGGATCATCAGTTGTTCCTACTATTTTCACTTTAAAGAAATTTAGCAATTGAGAAGGTACTGTATTTTTTATCTTCTCATTTGTTATTGAATATATTTTTTTAGCGTTTTTTTCATTGAGTAATAAATCGGTTTGAAAAAATCTCTTTAACTCTAAGTGTGACCAATGATACAAAGGATTACCAATAGCATATGGCATATATTTAGCATATACCTTAAATCTTTCATAATCATCGGCACCACCGCTGATTAAAGACTCCTCAACACCAAAACTTCTTAAAAATCTCCATTTATAATGATCTCCATTCAACCAAACATCAGTAATTGATTCAAATGGTTTATCCTCATAAATATCTTTAGCAGATAAATGGCAATGATAATCAATGATTGGGAGATTTTCTACAGCTTCGTGGTATAGTCTAGATGCAAATGCTGAATCAAGTAAGAAATCATCATCTAAAAAAGCCATAATTACACTCCAGAATAAGCAGAGAATCCACCATCAATAGGTAGAATGATTCCATTAACAAAGCCTGATGCCTGTTCACTTATTAAGAATAAAAGAGCTCCAACTAATTCTTCAGGTTCACCAAAACGATCCATTGGTGTTTGAGATAAAATCTTATGAGTTCGCTCAGTTGGTGTACCATCTGCATTGAATAATAATGCCTTATTTTGAGCAGTTGAAAAGAAACCTGGAGCAAGTGCATTCACTCTGATACCAACTTTAGAGAAGTGTACTGCTAGCCATTGTGTAAAGTTGCTAATTGCCGCTTTAGCACCTGAATAAGCTGGAATCTTGGTTAATGGTGTAAAAGCATTCATTGATGATACATTAATGATTGTACATCCCTTTTTACCTATCATATCTTTTGAAAATACTTGCGAAGGTAATAAAGACCCGATAAAGTTAAGGTCAAATACAAACTTAATACTTGAATCATCTAAATCATAGAAAGTTTTAATATCTTCAGATGATTCCAAATCTTCTGGAAATAAGTATTCTTTCGTCGTTGTACCCTTAGGATGATTTCCTCCAGCACCGTTGATTAAGATATCACATTTCCCAAATTTAGAAAGAACTTGTTCATGTGCTTTTTCTAAACTTTCTTTATTTAATACATTGGCTTCTAAACCGATGACTTCACCTAAACTTTTTAATTCTTCTGCTTTTCTACTGGCATTTTCTAGTCTTAAGTCTAATATCGCAACTTTCGCACCACATCTTAGCAATGCTTCAACCCAGTAACTGCCCAATACACCAGCACCACCAGTAATAACTGCAACCTTATCTTTTAAATCTACATTAAATGGTAATTTCATAATTATTCACCTTTCACTTTCTTTAAAGTTTCATAGATACCAACAATATATGTAGCACCTAATGCGCGATCGTATAAACCATATCCTGGTTTACCAGTTTCGCCAAATATCATACGCCCATGATCAGGTCTGATATAACCATCGAAACCTGCATCATATAAATTTTCCATAATCTTTACGATATCCATTGAACCGTATGAAGATGGATGTGCACTTTCTTCAAAACTAAATCCATCTTTTAAAAGTTTAACATTTCTTACATGAACAAAGTGAATGCGTCCCATTAAAGCATATTTTTTAATTAGATCTTCAACTTTATTCTTTGGAGAACTTCCAAGTGATCCAGTACAAAATGTCAAGCCATTATATGGTGAATCCACAATTTTTAAGAAACGATCAAGATTTTCTTCACAAGTAATGATTCTAGGTAAACCAAAGATCGGATAAGGTGGATCATCAGGATGAATTGCCATCTTAACGCCTGCTTCTTCTGCAACTGGAATAATTGCTTGCAAAAAATATGATAAGTTTGCCCAAAGTTTTTCTTCATCAACTTTTGCATATTGTTCAAATAGCTCACGTAACGATTCTTTTGTATAACTTGAATCCCAACCTGGCAATGTTAATTCACCTGTCAACGGATCCATTTTTTCTAAATCTTCTTTATAGTAAACTAATGCATTTGATCCATCTGACAATTCTTTGTTTAATTGTGTTCTTGTCCAATCAAATACTGGCATGAAGTTATAACATATAACCTTGACGCCTGCTTTACCCAAATTTCTAATGTTTTGTTTATAATTTTCGATATATTTATCTCTTGATGGAAGACCTAATTTGATATCTTCATGTACTGGTACACTTTCAATGACATCAAATGCAAGATTCGCATCCTCTACTTCTTTTTTTAGACTCATAATTTTATCCATTGGCCAAACTTCGCCAACTGGAATATCATAAATCGCTGTAACAATTGAATCCATGTGTGGAATTTGCTTGATATATTTAAGTGGAATTGGATCGGTACTACCGTACCATCTAAATGATAATTTCATACTTAATCTCCTATCTTTGTACTCTACCTGAGGCATCGCCACCAGCTAACGTCTCTACTTCTTTTTCTGACACTAAATTAAAATCTCCAGGAATCGTATGTTTCAATGCGCTTGCTGCTACTGCAAAATCGATTGCTTCCTGTGGTCCTCTTGTTAATAGTCCATGAATTAATCCCCCAGCAAATGAATCACCGCCACCGACACGGTCGATGATTGGATTGATTTCATATCGTTTTGATTGATAGAATTCTTTTCCATCATAAAGTAATGCACTCCATCCATTATGTGTTGCTGAATATGATTCTCTTAATGTTGAAGTCACATATTTAAATCCAAATTGTTCCTTCATTTCTTTAAATATTTGTTTATATCCTTCAGCGTCTAACTTGCCTGATTTAACATCTGTATGTGCTGGTTTAAATCCTAATACTAGTTCTGCATCTTCTTCATTTCCAATACATACATCAACGTATTGCATCAAGTCTTTCATCACTGCTTGAGCTTCCTCTGGTGTCCATAATTTCTTACGGTAATTCAAATCAACTGATACGGTAACACCATGACGTTTGGCTGCCTCGCATGCCGCTTTAGTTATTAAAGCTGCCTTTGGGCTTATCGCCGGTGTAATCCCTGACCAGTGAAACCAATCTTTGCCTTCAAATATTGCATCAAAATCAAAATCTTTAACTTCTGCTTCAGAGATTGAACTGCCTGCTCTATCATAGACCACTTTTGATGGTCTCATCGATGCACCAGTTTCTAAAAAGTATATTCCTACTCTTTGTCCACCTCGTGCAATATAGTTTGTGTTTACACCATATTTTCTAAGTGCATTTATCGCACTTTGTCCGATTTCATGTGTTGGTAGTTTTGACACAAAATATGCTTCATGTCCATAATTTGCTAAGGATACTGATACGTTGGCTTCTCCACCACCATAGACAACATCAAAATTATCTGATTGTATAAATCTTTGTTGTCCTGATGTTGATAATCTCAACATGATTTCTCCTAATGTTACGACTTTACTCATTTTAATACCTCTTATGCTCTTGCTTTCTTAACAGCTTCGACAAATGCGATTGCATTTTGTTTAACGCCTTCATAGTCACCTTTTTTAGCTGGTGCTGTTAATTGTCCTCCAACACCCACTGCGACAACTCCGTTTTTAATCCAAGTATCTACATTATCAAGTGATACACCACCGGTTGGCATAATGTTTGCTTGCGGTAGTGGTCCTTTAACCGCTTTGACATAGCTTGGTCCAAATGCGCTTCCTGGAAATAACTTAACAATATCAACGCCTGCTTGCATTGCTGTTAGCATCTCTGTAATTGTTAGGCATCCTGGCATATATGGGATTTGGTATCTATTACATAGTTTTGCTGACTCAAGATCAAATCCTGGGCTCACGATATATTTAGCACCTGCTAATATCGCAATTCTTGCTGTTTCACTATCTAGTACTGTCCCAGCACCTACGATTAGTTCTTCATCGTTAAATGTTTTATCTAATGCTTTGATTACATCTGCTGCACCTGGTACAGTAAATGTAACTTCAATGGCAGGAATCCCACCTTCAATACATGCTTTTGAGATGTTGATGGCCTGTGCTTCATCATCTGCTCTGACGACTGCGACAACCCCAACATCTGTCATTCTTTTTAATATTTCATGTTTGTACATATAATTACCTCTATATTTTCACTATTTAATTCTCTATGACTGAGTTTTCATTTAATATAATAATCCAGTGTTACTGATTAGTTTGTATATTGCTCAGGAATTTCGACAACATTAGAAGCAGGAACTTCATTAACAATTTCGTGTTTTCCCCAAACTTTATTATATATTTTATCAAAAAATGATTGTTTTTGATCTTTTTCCTGTAAAATCTTTTCATAATCATGAATATATTCTACTGGAACTTGTGCAATTGAAGTCCAAGTTCTCATTGCCTCTTCTTTTGGCATTCCCAAAGTAATTGCCTTTTTTCTAATGGCATTAACAGCTTGAATTTCTCTTAACTTATTACCATTCAATTTATAGAATCTCATTGAAATCATCGTAATGATCCATGCAGCCATTGGAATTAATGTAAATGTAATTACTGCTGATAGTAATACACCATTATAGTTATCAATCGTAACACCCGTACTTGGTAATTTACCATTTAATGCTGGTACCAGCCCAACAATAAATACAGATAATAATACAGTTGCAAATGATGATACAAACTTATCAATTAGTGAGAACAATGTACCCATCATACCAGGAATATAATTTCCTGAACGATATGTTTCATAGTCTGTACAGTCAGCAATCATCGGAATTACCATTTCAGACCCAAGATTATAAGCACCATATCCGAATCCAAACATAACAATCCAGACAACTGTAAAGATATTGGTAGCAAAATATATTGAATCATCTGCTCTCCAGTGCAATAATGATAAATTAAAGTCTGGATTATTTGGTTTCCATAGTAACAATAGAATAACAATACCAATATAGAACATAAAAGCAATAACTGTAAATTGTGTTACAGCACGTTTTTGTCCCTTATTTCCCGCTAATTTAGCACCAACTATAAAGAATATACCCATGAATAGGAATGAACATACATACATTGGGATGTATAGTCCATTATAGCTTCCCATCATAATACCGTAAATAAGAACTGCGACCGCTCCAGATGTTGCCACTGTAGATGCTAGTTTATTAGCACCGGCAGAAAATACTAACCATCTGATTTGATTGTTGTTTTTTAATACATTAACAAAATCTCTAAATTTTGCTGGTTTTGCATCTTTATCAATACCCCAGTTTTCAGGTACATCTTTTTTCCATATTGCAAATACAGCTAATCCAGTATAAAGCATTGACAATCCAACACATATAGGAACTAAAATATTATAAAATTCTGGATTGTACTGCGCTCCAAATTCATTAGCAACATCCAATGGTTCAACAAACATTGGTAATAACCCATTACCAATCATATTAACCAATACGATTGATCCTATCATACCAACCATGTTCCATACAACAAATTGTGATCGTTGTTTTGGATCATTAGTAATGCATGTTTGCCCTGCCTTGGTTACTGCTGTTTGTGCAGTATAACCAAAGACATAAAATACATATGTGATGATAAATAATGCCCATCGCAACCAAGATGCTTCAATTGGTCTAATCAAGAAGAACATTGCCAATACTGAAGCTGCAAGCAATAAGTTACCAAAAATCATATATGGTCTGAATTTACCAATTTTACTATCAGTTTTATCCATAAAGGCACCAATGATAGGATCCGTGATACCATCAAATATTCTCATGCCTGTAACAATTGATGATAATACAATTGTTAAAGCTGTCATGGCAGTGGCAGTTAATACACCACCTACAAATCCACCACTCAAATAATAGCCACCATAATATGTAATAAATGTCATTAATGTTAAATAAGTGTTTGTTGCTGCATTATTAAAAGGAAATAATGCAACTTGATATGTTTTTCCTCTATTTATGTGTCCATTAGAAGGGTTCAATTCTTCAATATTCATGTCAATCTCCAGTCTTTTACGTTCTTTATTTTTCCCAACTTACATTTTTAGTTTTCTTAATTTTGTAAGATTTTGGTTTTCTCTTAACTTTAACAAAGAGTGATTCATCACTTAAATTGTTTGATTTAACTACAATACGATTCTCATTTTTCATACGTATTTTTACAGTTGCAATTTTATCAACTATACCATCAAAAACAATTTCATCATTGTGATAAATTTGAACATGAGTTTGATTTGTATAGACTTTAACGTTAGTGTGTCTACCTGTTCTCATTTCATATCCCTTATCGCATAGGTGAACAAATGGTTCTTTTGACCAATGCGCCTTGTAGATAAAGAAAGCATCTTTCTTACGTTTTCTGTCAAAAGTAACTAACCCTTTATGATTCATGCCAGGCTCTCCACCCTGATTTCTAGCATCAGCTGCAAAGTCAAACATATTCCATACATGAGTACCCCATAGATAATCTCTTTTATTGATAATATCTATCATACGTTCGTGATAGATTGCCTGATATGCTTCAGTATTATCACCTCTACGTGGAAACTTATTATAAACAGTATTAACACCTTCAGCACCATATTCAGATAACCCTATGATTTCATTAGGAAATTTTTTATGGTAATTATCCAATTTCCACCCAGCTAGTGATGTAAATGGTAGATACCAACCAAAATAAAGATTATAAGATACAACATCAGGAACACGATTTAATTTATTTTTAATTCTTGTCGGCATGTAATCAGCAATCACAGTTTTTCTAGATGGATCCATTAAATGAACTAAATCATTCATTTCTTTATGGAACGCAAGGCAATTTTTCCCTGCATGTGATATCGTAATTTCATTTGAAATACCCCAAGTCACGATGCTTGGTCTATGATATTGTTGAATAATTAATTCTTTCATTTGCTCTCTAGCATTATCGTTACCATTTTCCATATGCTTTGATATGTAAGGTATTTCTGCCCAAACAACAAATCCTTCTTTATCACATAAATCATAAAAATAATCATCATGTTGATAGTGTGCTAAACGGATTGTGTTAGCGCCAACTGATTTGATTAATTCAATATCTTCTTCGTGTTCTTTTTGAGTAAGTGCATTACCAATGTTAGGTCTATCTTGATGTCTACATACACCTCGTAATGGGTATTTTTTACCATTTAAAACAAAACCGTCATTTGAATCAAAACTAAATGATCTGAACCCAATATTAAATTCAACTTCATCAGAAACAACAGAATCATTTTTCAGTTGTAGTACCAAGTGATATAGATAAGGATCATCCATGCCCTGCCATAAGTGAGGTTGATGCACTTCAATACTTCCATTAACGATACCCTTTGATACAACCTTATGATTCATATCTTTTAAAATTGCGTGTACTTCGCCTTCACCTTTGATATAACTTTCAATTTCAATATACCCTGTATCCTTTATTACTGCTGTGTTTACTTTTGCTCCTTTTGAACCATAATGGAGTAAATCAAAGTGGTTTTCTGAAACTGAAAGAATGTTAACATCTCGATAAATGCCTCCATAAAAAGTAAAATCAGCTTTTTGTGGATACACATTATCATTTGCTGAATTATCAACCTTAACCATAAGTGAATTTGTTTCTTTAATTAAAGAAGTCACTTCAAGTCTAAATGTAGAATAACCTCCATCATGATGTCCAATTAATTGATTATTAAAGTATACATCGCAAGATGAATTAACACCTTTAAATTCTAAAAATGAAAGGCTCCCTGTCACAAAATCTTTTTCATTCAATATTTTTTTAAACCAAAAAGCATCCCTGACATAATCATTGCCACCATCTTGCCCATCAAAACCATTCCATGTAAAAGGCAAATTCAAATCTACGCCTTTTTCTTTGTTAGCTTCTTCAAGGCTAATATTTTTTTTGATAAATGACCAATTGTCATTAATATTAATTACTTTTCTCATTCTACAATAGCTCCTAACTTCTAATAAATTAAGCAACTTAATTCCCTTAAATAATCAGTAATCAAATCACATAATAATGAAACATATCTTTTCTTTCTAATAACATCAAAAAACAACAGCTACACCTTTTGTTTAATGCATCCATTATGAGAAAAGTTGAAAAGCGTTTTCATCTATTTTATTATATCAATAATAAACCTAAATAATCATTCAGTTACATAATCGGTTTATCTCAACGCAAAATTGGTCAACTCTAAATCATCTTGTAAAAACTAAACTCTAAAAATGCAGTTTTAAAAGAAAAACACATTTATCTCAAATGTGTTTTTCCTTCATTCCTAGTTAATATTTAACTACATCTATTTTTTATTAACAACATCGATAACTGACCATGCTGCAATACCAATAAATGCAACACCAAATGCTATGTCAAGGCTAATTAATGTAATCATCCACGCAGGTGTCAATTGAACAATTTTTGTATTAGTTGAAAATCCATTCATTGCGTTACTATGAACAACTGTATATAGAACACGTTTTGCTGACAATCTCATTGCCCAAGCCATATTACCGTGATCATATTCATAAATATCTAATAATGATGGGTTAACATCGCCATCTGGTAAGTCATTACCAGCTAGGATTGTTTGTCCACGATTCATTGAAGCACCATAATTATTATAGAAGTCAGTAACAATAAATCCATCCATACCACATTCATCTCTTAAGAAACCATCTAGAAGTTCTTTATAGAGTGGGGCATATACTGGACCAACACGATTAAATGATGACATAACATTTTTAACGCCACCATCTATTACTGGAATTTCAAATTGGCGTAAGTATATTTCACGCATTGCTTGCTCATTAGAGTAAGTTGCAATACCGATTCTATTCGCTTCTTGATCATTTAAAGCATAGTGCTTCAAGTATACATACATACCATGTTCTTGCATTGCTTTTGATTGATTAGCAATAATCATACCGCCAAGAATTGGATCTTCTGAATAGTATTCGAAAGCTCTACCTTCATATTGACTTCTGTGTGTATTAGCACCAGTACCATATAAACCTGAATAACCAGCCCACAATGCTTCTTCACCAATTGAATCACCAATCTTAGTTGCTAGGTCTTGATTAAATGTAGCAGCGATAATACCATTACTTGGGTAACACATAGGCGTCGTATTTCCTAGTGGATCGTTAGTCTTAGCAGCGAATCCTAAAGGACCACTACCATAAGATTGAATTAATCCACTTGGTCCATTATGGTCTTTAGTTTCTGGCTTAGCAATTGATTCAATAGCAGCAGTTTTACGTAAACCAGTTGATAATAAATAAGTGATTTCATCCCAAGTTAATTGATTCATAAATGTATCCCAAGCAGGATCATCAAATGGAATAATATCTCCATTACTATCAACGCGCATATCAATTAATGATAAGCCACTATTAATGCCAAATGCAGGATATTCAATATCATCACCTGCTGGATTTTCTTTTTGAGCAGCTAATAAATCATATACATCTTGAGTAAGTTTTAGTTGAACATAATTTTCTAAATCAACTGTCCCATCCCAATTATTTCTTGAAATATATTGAACTTTTTGTCCATCAAATTGATCATTTCTATTAACATCAGCTAAATCGAAAAGATTTGAAATAGCGTCACCTGTTGCTTCAGAAATAGCATATTTTGTATCGTTAAATCCTAAATCAAATGATTCAACAAATTTTGCTTCACCTTCTGCCGTCATACCATCTGATACACTATAACCTTTAGAAGCTAAAATATTATTAATTGCTGAATGGGAATCTTCAGCAACTGTAACATAATATGTACCTTTATCAAGAATATATGTTTGTGCACCATTAGCATCATATGAAGCAAAATATTTCCCTTCAATTTCAACTGATAGTGTTTGACTTGCACCAGGTGTTAATTCATCTGTTTTAGCAAACTGTACTAATTCAACTGATGCCTTTTCAATACTATTATCAATATCGTATTGAGTATAAGGTTTTTGAACATAGAATTGAGCAGCATCTTTACCAGCAGTACTACCTGTGTTTGTCACTGTAACTTCTGCAATGTAGTCATCACCATCTTTAGTAACTGAGAAGTTTGAATACTCAAAAGATGTATAAGATAAACCGTAGCCAAACGGATATGATACCACAGTATCATAGTCAAATGAACCTGCATTAGCTCTATCCATTACAACATCTTCATATCTAGTTTCAGAATAACGATAGCCTAAATAAATACCTTCTTGATATACTACATAGTTTGAATAAAGATTAGCAGCTTGAGATCCATATAATGAACCTGTATCAAATTTATCTAAGTCACCATATGTGTAAACACCGAAATTAGCTCCAACTGGATTTTTTGAATGATCATACCAAAAAGTATCTGATAAATGACCTGAAGGGTTTACTTCACCTGCAAGAATATCAGCAACAGCATAAAGTCCAACTTGTCCTACACCACCAATCCATAATGCTGCATCCACACCATATTCAGGATTATCTAAGAATGATGTCTCAATTTGATTTGCAGTATTAAATAATACAATCACTTTATTGAAAGTAGTACCTTTAAGTGAAGCTACTTCTTTTAATAATGTTTCTTCTCTACCAGTTAATCTTAAATAATCGCCATCAGTAGCATTTTCATCAGGATGACCAGTTGCAAGCATATCAGCACCTTCACCACCAACACGACCAAATATTACAATTGCAGCATCTCCATAGGTTGCAAATGATGCTGATCCAGCTGCCACGACTTCTGACCATGGTGCTTCATTAACGTAACCATATGCAGCTCCCCAACCGCCGCCAGGAATAGACTCACTATATCTACCATATTCAGAGTTTAAATAATAATTCCAAACATCTTCATTAATAGTAAATCCAGATTCTTCCATAGCAGTTTTAAATGATGGAGCAGTAGATGTGTTAACTGCACCTGAACCAGTACCACCATACACAGGATCAGTAGATGTTACTCCAAATAAAGTAACTTCTCTATTTCCTGTCATAAGTGGTAAAGCATTATTGTCATTCTTCAATAAGACTGCACCTTCTGCTTCAGCTAATTCTCCCATTTTTTGAGTATCTGGAATTAGCTCTGCTAAATTATTATAACGAGTTGGATAGTAATTTGTATCTTCGTCACTATCCTCACTATTGATAACTTCAAATGTCTTTGCATTTAAAAATTGACTAATTGCTCCACTGTTTTCACTTGCAATAACCGTAGTTGTTATCAAAAAAGCGAAAAACATACCAAGTATAAGTGAAACGATTTTTTTCCATAACTTAATCATGATTCTCCTCCTAATTTTATGATTTGTTTTTATCGATGATTGAATCTTAATGATATTTCAATATTTACTTATATCAATTATTTTGACTGTCTTAAGAATAAATTCGCAACGCTTAATCCTAGTAGCACTACAAATAAAATAGTATTAATAATAAATGTTGAATCAAATGTTTGTAGGTCAATCCCCACCATTACAATTGATACATAGAAATAAATACCATATGCAAACAGACAAACTGCTATTGTTGCTAGTACAATCGTTGTGAGTGGTGACCATTCATTTTTACCCAAAAATAATAATACGCAATTGGTCAAAACAATCACTAGTAATAATACGAAGGCAAACCAGCTAATGTAAGCTGTGCCAGCATAAGAAATCGCGTATACGACAGCCACAACTAATGACAAGGCTGTAACTGTTGCATTAAAATAGTAGCCAAGTGCTCTATTTTTATACCCGTTTTTTAATTTTTCTAACATCTTTTCTTCTTCCTCCTTTGATATATGCACTAAAACTTTAGTGTCTTAATTATTTAACTATCACAAATTTTCTTGGTGATAAATAATACTTATCATTTACTCATATACAGGTGGAACAAATGAGCCATCTGTACCTAATGCAGTTTGCCATGTTGATTCATCAACGCTATATGTTACCGGAAACCAACCTGACTGAATAGAAACTTCAAGTGCATTTGTATCTGCATTAAAAGATCCTACCATTTCGCTTCCTGAACTTGTAGTCATTGTAAATACTGAATTTGTATAAGTCCATGTACCAGCAATACCGATTGAGTCCATGTACTGACCATTTTCTAACATTGTGTACTCAACACTACCATTACTGCTTAGACCAAATAATACTTTTGTTACTGTTAGCTTCCCAACTTCTTTTGTTTCGACACCATCTGAATCAGTAACTGAATAAGTAATAGCAAATACGCCTGTCTCAGTTGGAGTCATAACACCATCTACAACTGTGATGTTTGGAGAAACGGAAACAACCACTGAATCAGTAATGTCTCCATCTTCTAAATCTGAAGCATGAACACCTAAAATCACATTAAATGAATCACCTAAAATCATTGTGTCATTTTCTACATTCCCACTAATCGCAGGTGCTCTATTTTCGCTTCGTCCACATCCTACTAAAACAAATGCAATTACTAAAAACATAATTAAGCCAAAATTTTTTTTCATTTTTACTCTTCCTTTCTTTTTATTATATTTTACGGCGAATATTCATTCACCATAATTCCCAAAAAATCAAATAAGAAAACACAAGTGATAGCGTTTTCAGTCATCGTGATTATACCAAGACCAGATTCGTCAAAAATTTTAAATTGCCTAATATGTCGTATTTATTGCATAATCAGTCATTTGTACAATAATAAAAAATACTGCCTAATGTTTAACATATATCAAAAATTGATTAGAAAACTTTACATATTTAAATTAGTAGCAAAAGATGATTGTTTTTTGAAAGCGGAGCCATCTTTTTTTGTTTCTTAGCTTATGATTATATTACTTTGCTATCATTCATAGAGAATAGAGGTGATATCTATAATTTATTAAATTAATCTGTATAATTTCCAATATTTGTAATGGTTCCTTAAATATTTTGGGGTTAATTAAATTTTGTTCATCTTTCATATGTACGAATCGTTCTAGAAATGTATTATGTAGACAGTTTCCAAATCTAAACCCTGACTTATCCAAACCAAGTATTAAGAAAATCTTTGATGTATAATGATACCCTTAGACTAAATTGGTTTAAGTGCTAGAGTCTAATTAGGGATTGTTTGAGTTTCTTGCCTTTGCTTTCTTTTAATAACCACAGTATCTACCTTTTGGTACATTTGCAAAATTAATCAGATTTATAACACTTCTTCTTTGCTATGCCAAGTAAAAACCCCACAAAACATAAAATCTCTATTTTAGAGTGTCTGTTTTATAGGGTTTTGTTTAACCTTAAAGTATTCTTTTTATTTTTCTATAGATTTTTTATTCGTTATTTTTGTCTAGTGTAAATAAAACTGTTATAGTAAACCAATTTTCTTTTGTATTGATGCGAAGAGTTCCTTCATATTTATCAACAATATTTCTAATGCTCTTTATCCCATAGCCATGCGCTTGTGCCTCGGCCTTTGTCGTAAGTAATTTCCCATCTTCGTATTTCAAATCATGTTCATAGTAATTTTCCATGTTAATAATCAATAACTGATGCTGTTTGTAAACTTTTAAATTAATAATACGCTTATCTATATCCTCAATATTCTTAACTGATTCAATAGCGTTATCAAACATATTACCAAAAAACGAGGTTAAATCCATGGTAGACATAAATTTAAGTTTTTCGCCTTCAATTGCATAAGTCAAATTAATATTATTCTCATTACATAAAACTTTTTTTGATGTAACAATTGTATCAATGACACCATGACCTGTTTCAGCCTTTACCGTATAAGTTTGAAACTCTTTTTCAAAATTATTCAAATACTCATTTTTCTTTTGCTGATCATTTTCAGCGCGTATAAATGCGAGTTGATGTTTAATATCATGATATCTTTGATTTGCTAACTCAATGTTTTCTTTTGATTCTACATATTGATTATAGTACTTATGAAATGTACTTTCTAATACAGTAATTTCTTTTTGTGCATACATAATAATTTGATACTCTTGCAAAACTAATATAACAACGACACCACAAAAATCTACTAATGTTCTAATGTAGAATATTTCATGCGGGTAATTGCTTGTTATCCAAGAATCAATGCCTAAAAATGAAAAATTGCTAACAATAAAGACAATAATAACAATAGCTAAAACTGTAATCATATCACTTCTTTTAATATCTAATCTATACCCTTTTAAATGATAATGTTTATAAATAACATACATAATTACAGATGAAGATACTAACATGATAATAAATAGTACATACTCGATGACCTGTAAAAATCGATATTCAAATATTGGTCCGATCACATAGTACATCTGCCACTCAAATGCAGCCACAAATTGTGCAAAAATAAAAGCCTGTGTCGTTAAATAAATTGATTGAAACCATGTAACTTTCCCCAATAGCAAAATAAATAAGAACATTAATGCATAGATACCAATGATTGAAAATACCCACAAATAGTTATCAGTAACTGTTCTAAAATTCCACTGAAATCCTATAATTAGGAATAGAAATCCTATAATTAATAATATTCTTTTTTTACCTTTAATTCTATTAGGAATAAAAAATACAACAATAATACAAAATGCCCATTGTAAGATACCATATAAAATTTTTGATATTGCAGTACCTTCTATCACTTTATATGCCTCCCTTAAAATAATCGGTTAACACATTCATAAATTCTTTTTTTCTTGATCTACTTATTTTCAATTTATCCTTTCCAATATTAACAAAATCTCCTTCAATACCTTTAACTTTTGCAAGATTAACAATATAAGAATTATTACATCTAAAGAAATAATAAGTTTCTAATTTTCGTTCTAATTCTTTTAATGTTCCCCAAATTCTGTATTTTTTATCATCTGTATCAATAATTAATTCATGTTTCATACTCTCAATATAGTTAATTTCTGACGCTTCCAATTTTTTCATACCAGAATCAGTATTAACAACAATAAATTGTGTAATTTTATTATTGATTTTATTCATTATTTTCTGTATCTCTCTTGAAAACTTAAAATAGGATACAGGCTTAATTAAAAAAGACTGAGCATCAACCTCATAACCTTTAACAGCAAAATTAATTAAATTTGTAACGAATACAATTATTACTTTTTTATCAAATTCTCTTATTTTTTCAGCAGTTTTCATACCATTCAACTGCTTAAGTTCAATATCTAAAAACAAAATATCATACTGATATTTATATTCGTCAAGTAGATTATATCCATCAACATATTCATCAATAATAAATTTAATATCATTTAATCCGCTATATTTAGTTAAATGTTTTTTCAAGATGTTTGAATATTCTTTTTCATCTTCCACTATCGCAACTCGAAAATTTTTCATATTGATCTCCACTTTTTATTATCATTTCATTGATATTATACCATAGTACCTTTTATCTACAAATGAATTTATATGAGTTTAAACTCATATTTCAATTCTATATTTTTTAATCCTACATTGATTGGTTAACAGAAAATCACAACCTATCTTCAATGTCTTTTTATTATAATTGGATAGTTTTGATTTTATCAATATGGTGCAAACAACCATTTATAATTATGTCCACGGTTTTATTGACCTTAATTTGAATATTATATGGGGTGAGTGCTAACCAGACGTCTACTTGGTGATATTTAATCTTAGTTTTTACCTCTTTTATTTTTTTTTGCTTAACAGGATTAATTGTTAAGATATCACTAAATCTAAATCCAAATAACCCATAGATCATCATTAGATATGAACCACCGAGATTAGCGATATGCAGACCATGTTGTGTTCGATTATGGCTGTCTCTAAAATCTAAATCACAAACCTTTTTAAAATAATCATAACCTATACTCTCATAACCCAATCTATAAGCTGCTATGCCATAGATACATCTAGATAAGCTTGAATCATGCGTTGTTCTTTGAAGATAGTAATTAAAACTGTTCTCATAGAGTTTTAAATCTTTTTCATCATCTAGTACTAAAGCAAGTACACCATCTGCTTGCTTAATAATTTGATGTCTATATAGAGTAATTGGATGATAACTTAATAACAATGGAAAATTTTCTCTTGGAATTCTTGATAAATCATAATCTTTTTTATCCAAGAATGAAGCGTCCTGCTTAATCATATATCGCGATTCATCAAGAAGTAATGTCATATGTTTTGCTGCCTGTTGGAATAATTCTAATGTTCGCTGATTAATATTCACTTTTCTTAAAACATCCTTTAATTCGTGGAAGTGTTCATTAACAAAATCATGAGCAAACATAAAATGTTTCTTCGCCATTGCATTTGTATAGTAATTATCATCAACAAGTGTTG
Source organism: Acholeplasmataceae bacterium (assembly GCA_965140505.1). Lineage (GTDB taxonomy): Bacteria > Bacillota_I > Bacilli_A > Acholeplasmatales > Acholeplasmataceae > WOFB19. The sequence continues at coordinate 129,829 of OZ223250.1, read as the reverse complement.
TATATTCATCAGGTCCTGTAACCTGATAAATATGATAATTATTTTGGTGATCAAAAAAACCATAATCAAGCAAAAATAGTGCTGTTTCTAAGACAACTTCTATACCGTATTCAAGCATGAATTTTAAATCCTGTGTTGCGATATAGTAATGTTTAAAAGCCAATGCGACATCACTGTTAATATGAATTTGAGCACTACCAGCTAAAAAATATGCTGAAGATTCTGCACCATCGATAGTTCGCCATGCGATTTTTGCACCACGATTAACCCCTAAATTTCTTGCTTCTCTTCTTGATTGGTCTAAAGTTAAATATCGATACATCAAAAGCCTTCTAGCCTTTTTAGGATTAGTTAAAATAAAATATGGCAACATATAGCTTTCGGTATCCCAAAAGTAATGGCCTTCATAACCTTCTCCTGTAATACCCTTAGCTGCAATATATGTTTCCGTATGTTTACCAGCATTCAAATGTAATTGATAAATATTATATCGAAGCGCCATCTCAATATCATGATCGCTCAAGTATATAGGTGAATTCATCCAAAAGGTTTTACGATTCGATATTTCTTCTTTGATATATTTTTCAAATGGAAAAACAAAATCTCCAATTTTTAATACTTTAGCATGGATTTTTTTCTGAATAGTAGGTGTTGTATAAAGTGCATACTTCGTCATTTCAAAAGATTGTCCCTTTTCAAGCTCAGTTTTATGTATTCCAATCATACTTTCATGATGCTCTTCATAGGATACCTCAATATCATGTGTAACAGATAAGTTAATTCTTTGTTTAGTGACACTTGTTCTCGCTTTTAAATATGCTACTTGATCGATTGCGTTTAATTCAATCAATTCTAAATGTCTTCTTGTATCTGGAAGTCTTGGATCAATATTATGCATGTATTTAATCATTGGCATTCTTAAATAAGACCTAATTTCTAAAGGTCCATCATAATCCTTAGATGTTATTTTCAATTTTGTCACAACTTCATTGCGATTGGATGTTACAAGTTTATATTCTTCTATGATAAAAGTGTGTTTTTTCTTAGTCTTGTAAGTAGCAACTCTTTTTGTATATCCTTTTCTCATATCTAATGAACGCTCTAAAGATATAAGTTTTGCATGGGAAAGATCAATTTTTCCATCATCTGTTATAATTTGAATAAATGATGCATCCGGTAGTGTAACTATGGTTTGCCCGCGTTGAGGAAAACCAGTATAGTTTTCTTCATATCGTAGGGGATACTTGTTATAAAAACCATTTAATAATGTAATTGGAAAATCATCCGTTCCATAACCCTCAGCAAAGTGGCCTCTTGTTCCTAGGCTTCCATTGGCAAGAGAAAAAATTGTTTCATCACTTAACAAATCTTCTAATGACATTCTTTGATTTCTTTTTATAATGTATTCTTCTTGATTTATACGCATATGACTGACCTCAAAAAATAAAAAGATTTTTATCCATAAAATAAAAATCATTCGTTGTACTTTTATTATACAACGAATGACTATTGTATTCAAATCTATTGAATATAGGAGTTACTTAGTTTTTTTGTCTTTCAAATAAGCCTCAATAGCTTCAACATCTTTGTCCCCGCGACCTGATAGATTAACAATGATTATCTTATCTTTATCAAGTGTTGGAGCAAGTTTAATCGCGTGTGCAATGGCATGAGACGATTCTATTGCTGGAATGATGCCCTCTATTCTAGAAAGTTCTAAAAAAGCGTCAACTGCTTCTTCATCTGTACAACTTTCATAGACAACACGTTTGATATCTTGCAGATATGCATGTTCTGGTCCAACGCCAGGATAGTCAAGTCCCGCAGATATAGAATATACAGGAAGAGGATTTCCTTCGTCATCAAATATCGCTTTTGTGTTCATACCATGAATCACACCTTCAGTTCCTAGTGTAAGGGTTGCTGCATGGTCTTTGGTATGAAGTCCTCTACCCGCTGCTTCAACCCCGATAATGGATACTTTTTCATCTTTGATAAAATCCGTAAATAATCCTATTGCATTAGAACCCGCACCAACACATGCAATTAAATAATCAGGTAGGCGATTTTCTTTCTCTAATATTTGTATCCTTGCTTCTTCTCCAATAATTTTTTGAAAATACTTAACAATAGTTGGATATGGATGAGGTCCCACAGCGCTTCCTAACAAATAGAAAGTATCATCAATTCTTCTAACCCATTCGTTGATCGCATAATCAACAGCATCCGCTAATGTTCTTGTTCCTTGCGTAACAGGTGTCACTTTCGCACCTAACATTTCCATTCTAAACACATTGAGTTTTTGTCTCTTAATATCAATTTCGCCTTGAAAAACTTCGCATTCCATACCAAACATTGCAGCTGCAGTTGCTGATGCTACACCATGTTGTCCTGCGCCTGTTTCAGCTATCACTCTTGTCTTTCCCATACGTTTTGCAAGTAAGATTTGTCCAATTGTATTGTTGATCTTATGTGCTCCCGTATGGTTTAGATCTTCTCTTTTCAAATATATCTTTGCGCCACCAAGTTTCTTCGTAAGTTGTTCAGCATAGTATAGTGGACTAGGACGACCCACATAATCTTTTAAATAGTACTTAAACTCTTTAATAAAGTCAGGATCATTCTTCGCTTTATTAAACTCTACTTCTAATTCATTTAATGCTTTTATTACTTGCGGTGGAACAAACTGTCCACCGAATCTTCCAAATTGTAATTTCATCTTTATAAATTCTCCTCATATTTTTTTGTTTTATTTTTTCATTTTGATAATCGAAAATATTACTATCTCTTCATGGACCCATTGTTCTACCTCCTTTTTAAAAAACAAAAAGTCCTTTATGCAAATGCATAAAGGACGAATATATCGTGGTACCACCTTTTTTTAGTTCCTGAAAAAAACCCTCAATCGGATACAGACATATCCTAACTCTATAACGGGAGTACCCGGGAAGTCATACTATATTCAAACTCCCTCTCATGGATCCATTCAATCAATTGTTTTATATATGTTTTCACCAAGCACATACTCTCTAAAATAAAACCTATCAATCTACTACTTCCAATCATTGATTTAGTTTAATTATAAAGATTTTACCATCTTAAGTCAATAGTTAAAATACTTTAATCCTATCCATTCGCGATTTTATACATGGATGCGAAAATATCATTGCTATCAAGAAGTTTTTCAAATGATCCCTTCTCATGAATCATACCTTTATTTAAGACTATTATCTCATCATATTGTCTTAATACAGATTCTTCAAGCCTATGAGTAATCACTATTTTTATCATATTTGGGATATTGATAACTGCATTAGAAACCTTAATTGATGTTTCAGTGTCTAATGAACTAGTAGCTTCATCCATTAAAAACACGCTTGATTTTTTAATAAGTCCCCTTGCAATAGAGATTCTTTGTTTTTCTCCACCAGATAAGTTCTTACCACTTTCTCCACAGAGGTAATCTGATCCTTTCTCCTCAATAAGTTTGCTTAATCCCGATTGCTCAATCGCTTGTTTGATTTGTTCAGATTTAAAATCCTTGTACATTGTAATATTCTTCTCTATAGAACTATCAAACACAAAAACATTTTGCTCAACTAGTGAGATTAGTGAATAAACTGATTCACTTGTCATTTTAGATAGTTCTGTCTTGTCATATAAAATACTTCCTTGATAGTGATCATAATTGCCAATTAATAAATTAAACAATGTCGTTTTACCAGAACCTGATGCTCCGACTATGGCATAACTCTTATTTTTCTCAAACGTGTGATTAATATCTTTCAAAACATACTCTTCATCGTATCCAAAACTCATATTTTTAAGTGTAATGCCAGTATTCAATGCTTCTACTTTTTCTGTTTTGTTTTGATCGTTGTCTTCAACTGAGGCAAGTGCTAATTTATCGATTAGTGGAATTACCGATTTGCGTTGTGCAATAATTTTAGGTACTTGATTGATTGGGTTAACGACAAAATTCATTAATTGAACAAAAATGACAATTACACCAGGAGTCACTGAATTTGTTGTTACAGCTAAATATGCTCCATATAAAAAAACACCAAATTGTGCAATAAAGCTAGCGGTTGTTGCAAGCAGTTCAATATATGTAGTCGTTCTTCTACGCTTCATTCTTGATACTTCTAAATCATCATTTTTTCTAAAAAGTAGTGATAACATCGGTTTCTCTGCTTTAAATGTTTTTACGACTGAAAATCCTGATAACGTATCTTGCGTACTATGCATGAATGCTTCATTATTTTTCGATACATCCTGTTCACAAGCGGATAATTTTTTACCGAAAAACAAAATTACAATTAATGGAATGATTGATAATCCAACGGAGACTAGCGTTAACTGTCTATTATAGAGTAACATCATTGATAAAGCTCCAACAAACATGATCAATTGCATAACTAATATAAAAATATTAGCTACATAATTGGTCTCAATTGCCTGCAAATCATTTGTAAGTGCAGAAATATAGACAGATGCTCCTTCATTTTTGTAAGATGCAATATTTTTCTTAAATATTTTATTTAATGCGTATGTCTTATATTGTTTTAGTGCTTTATAAATATATCTTGGTGTGATATATGCTTCAAGTACATAGAATATAACAAATCCAATAACGACCATTAAAACTAAATATCCCAGTTTGATGATATCTGTACTCGTTCCTGTCACAGCTGTATCAATAATCACCTGTAAAAGATATGAAATAATCAGATTGAAACATGCTAAGATAATAGTTACAATAAGTGCTATTATAAACCGTATTTTATTCTCACGATAGAACTCATGTATATATTTTTTTCTTATATTTTTTTTATCCATTGTGTCTCTCCTTTAACCAAAGGTATCGCTCTAATACTATCTTATATTTTTGATCTTCCACAACAAATTGATTGAAAATATTCATATTTTCTAAATCTATTGAACCTGACAAATTAGTATATAACTTTTGATCTTCTCGATAAAAAAAATTGATTTTTGAATTATTATTTTGATTACTTTCATCATTATTTGTTGTATATGCTAGACATTGTTTTAAAGTTTCATCGTAATCAAGATTAAATTCCAATCTAATACAACTTAGATATGCATATAATAGCGATATAATCTTTGCCAAAAACGTTTGTCTATTATGATCAAGTGGCGAAAGTATATCAATCATCCATTTGCATAAATCCATTGATTCCTGTTTATGATTTTGCATAAAAAGCACTGAAATTTGATGGAGATTACCGTTAATTATTTGAATAATTGACATCAAAAAACTATCTGATAATTCTAATTTTGCCATTTCATAATCTCCTAGATAAAAATGACAAATTCCTAAGTTCAACTTGTTGAGTAAAGTTAATTCACACTGCTTATTAATATACTCAACAGCTTCTTTAGGTTTATTTACAAGTATATATAAACCTATAATTTTATCATCCAAACTCTCTCTTAAAATATCTTTATCCGTATTTTGATAAAAAAGAGAGATTGCTTTTTTAATAAGTTCTATGGTTTGATCAAAATAGCTAAAATCATGCTTTTCTATTGCATAAGTTTGTAGATAGGTAGCAGTTTGATATATCACTGCAAAATCATTCGGATAAGTCTCTATAATTTGATTAATCTCCGCAATGGGAATATCATAAATATGATTCTCATATGAGCTTTTCAATTTGCTAATGTAATAGGTATTGGTTAGATTCTCCATCTGATGGTTTAGAATATAATCAACTGATACATGAAATATAGAAGCAAGATTAACAAGTTTATTAATATCCGGATATGATAGATCATTTTCCCATTTACTAACAGCACCAGTGGTGATGTCCATCATTTCAGCCAAGCGTTCTTGACTATATCCAGCATTCAATCTCAACTTTCTAATTCTCTTACCAATTTCCATAAAAATCACCTCGCATTGTCATTTTATCATGTTATATACATATAATCCATAGACCAATAATATCAATAGTACACTTTTTATTTGACTATTGGTATAATAAGATATTAAAAAAAAGCATCAGCAGATGCTTTTTACTATTTTTTATCAATAGAGCCAATATGCTTATGATCTTTGAATCGCTTGTCATATCTTTTTAATGCTTCTATAATATTTTCTTCTAAACTAATACCTGTTTGATTTGACAAACACACGAGAGAAAACAATACATCGCTGAACTCACGTTCAAAAGCATCAGTCTCAGTATAGGGTTTAGATCCATAACCTGAACCTTTCAATACTTCTTTTGCTAATTCTCCCGATTCGGATAATAAATCAAGCATTCGATGTTCCACTGAAGTACCAATATCTCTATCTTCTACAAATTTTTTAATGCGTGCTTGCAGTTCATCTAAAGTCATATATCCTCCTCAAAAATTATCCAAGTTTGATCTTTCTTGTTAAATATAGATAACTTTTAGTCATTACAAAACCTTTTAATCTAAATGGTAAGAAAGTTACAAGTGTATTATAAGAACGATACTTTAAGAAACGATACATTTTTATATCATATGCTTTTAATTCACTCCATAAAGTTTTCAAGTCTTTCTTTCGTTGATTAGTACACTCACCAGTTGTAAACATTTGTGTAATCACCATCATATCTGTTAAATTATGTTTTACATAACGCTTTAATCCTTTAGGCATTTTTTGAATCTCATCATATGTGTAAAATTTCATAATTTCTTTAAACACTCTTATTTGTTGTTCATAACGTTTTACAATATTTGTCATCGTAACAGATTGATCCTCACGTCCAATGAAGTAATGATAAAAAACTTTGTCCATATAATAAAATGTTTTCACATGAGGAATTGGATGATATGCAACAATATTATCTACATAAAACGTATGCTCAGGTAGTTTGAGTTCACACTCTTTTAACACTGTTGTCTTATAAATTAAAGCATGCATAAGCATTGTACTAGAATACTTAAATTTTTTCTTCATATGATTCCAATCACTGATTTCATCAGTTGGAAGATTTTTTTTGTAGGTTCTAACAAAACTCGTATTATGTGATGGTTTTTCGTACTCAAAATTCATAATATACAAATCAGGTTCTTTACCCTCTTTTACGTGCTTCTTGATTGTTTCTAATAATAACTTGCCGTTTTCTGCATCAGCCCAGTCATCAGAATCAATTACTTTAAAATAAAGTCCTTGAGCAATCTCAAGACCTGCATTAATGCCTGAACCATGACCACCATTTTCTTTATCAATAACTTTCACGACATTTGGATATTGTTTTCTATAATCCTTTGCAATATCAATCGTGCCATCTTTTGATCCATCATTAACGATAATAATCTCTACATGTTCTAAATCAAACAATAGAGAATCAATTGCATGATTCAAATATGCCTCAGAATTATATGAAGGTACAACAAAACTCATTAATTTCATAATTTTCACTTACTTCACTTTCAATTTCATAATTTATTGCACATAAAGAATACCACAAATTTGTTTTTTTTTCATTATTTTTTAATGTTTTCACACACACTTGATATTTTACTATTATTTTCTTATGTTGCTATATAGAAAAAGATCAACCTTTTAGGTTAACCTAATTTAATTTTTATCGAAAAATTCATACATTCTTTTCTTTTAAATTATGAATTTGCAACAATAATTGAAGTACATTCCTTAACTATTCTATCACGCTCAGCAATTGCTTCCGAAGCATTTTCTATAGCTTGTTCTAAATGATCTTCTAATTTATTGATTTCTTCAGCACTTGTATTATCTGCTTTTTTCTTATTGACTAATTTATTCAAAGAAATAACTTTTATAATTTTCACTTCACAAGTTGACTTGATTGATAACATATCTTTTTCGGCTTTTTTCACTTTACTAAGTTTTATCAATCTTGTCGCTTTATCTAAAGCATCTTGATAATCTTTCCTAGCAACATCAATTTTAGCTTCATCATCTGAGTTCATAATTTCATCAAGAAATGCCTTTTTGTTCTTGGCACGTACTTCAGCTTTTTCAGCAGACGCGTGCACATCAGGGAATATTACAAGGAAAATAAAATAGAATACTAACATCGCCACACCACCTTGGATAATAACATTAATCCAACTTAATACTGCTGGTGATATGCCAATAAACGCTTGATTCCATTGTGCTAAATTACCAATGATAATCCAAATGACAACATTAATTCCTAACCAACCAATAAAGTACCACATCGCTTGATACCAAATGTTACCCTTTGATCTATATGTGAAATTCCTTTGCATTGGAAAATTAATACATTGTGCAATAAATGTTGCAATTAAAAATGAATAGAAATATCCTAGTCCACCACCAATGATTACTTCTCCTGCTGCATTTTTCACAGCATCATAACCAAATATAATAAATTTAAGTTCTTCTCCAAAAACTTCATAAGATACGCCTGGCCATGCAAATGCTTTCTCAGCAAGCTCCATACCAAACCAATTAGGGATAATATTTAACAACACGCCTTGAAGAATTGTTACTAAATTGCTGATTAGCCAAAATAATGCGAATGTATATAAAAATTTAGCTAGTTTCGGTTTCTTTTCAGAAAAGTTTGACCAAACGCCTAACCACCAACGCCAAATTTTTTGAAAAAATGCAGCAAATCCATTTTCACTATATGGAGCTAGTTGATTTTCTATTTCTTCTTTCGACAAAATAGTTCCTGCGTCAATTTTTGTTTCACTCATGTTAATCCTACTTTCTACGCTAATTTTTATGATTGACTTTCGCTAATTTTCTCTTTTCTTTACCCGCACTAAAAATTCTTCCTAATCCTCTAAAGAAATGTCCATTAAACATATCGATAAGTCCACCTAATTGTTTCCATGAGATGGCCCCACCAGTCATACGTGACATACCACGCATTGGTTCATGATATAAGCCCATCATGATCATGTTTGCAGTATCTCTTTGACCGAAGAATTTTAATACACCTGGAGCGACTCTAATCACCCAGGCAAAGAATCTCCCTGTCCATCCTCTTGAATATCTAAGTTGATGAATTGTTGTGTTATAATCAACAACCATTCTATTTTTTTTATAGAATACAAAATGTGGATCTGGAATTTCGCGACCCAAAACCTTAGTAAATTCTTCATCGGAAACTTCCATAATATCACCACTTACATATGATGGATATTCTTTTAAATCATATGGTAATGGCGCATTGGTTCCTTCAATTTCAATGGTTCCAGTAAGTCTAATGTCTTCTAATGAAGCACCCACATAAATTTCATATTGACCTGGTTCAATTTCAAATTGATTTGTTTTAACATTAAAATATCTGAAACTATAGTCATCAAATGGAACAAATACTCTCTTAGTTTCACCTGGTTGTATTTTTTGTTTAATGAATCCTTTAAGTTCTTTTTCAGCTCTAAAGATTTTAGAATCTTTTTTGCCGATATAGACTTGTGCAATTTCTTTACCCGTCATTTCACCAGTGTTGCTCAATTTAAATGAAACACCTTTGTCTGAAACTTCTAAACCACTGTATGCATATGTTGTATATGATAATCCATAACCAAATGGATATTTAATTTCTTTTTTAACCTTATCAAAATATCGATAGCCTACATATAAACCTTCTCTATATTCCACCGTATTTTCTAAACTTGGAAAGTTTTTAGATGATGGAATATCATCATAATTTTGAGGATATGTTTCTGACAGTTTACCCGATGGGTTGAATTTGCCTGTTAATAAGTCAAGAATCGCTCTCGCTCCACCTTGACCAGTCAAGTAAGCATGAAGAATACCTTTAGCCTCTAAATCCCACGACATGTCAATTACGGATCCAGCAGATAATACAACAACGATATTTTTATTAACTCTTGATATAGATTCTAATAAATCTAATTGGTTTTGTGGAAGCCTCATATGTTTCCGATCAAGACCCTCAATCTCTGAGTTTTCATCTAGTCCAAGGAAAAGTAACACTATCTCAGCATCTTCTGCCAATTTAGTAGCTCTTTTTTTGAGTTTATTACTCTTACCACCGAAACGTTTGAAGCCTTGTTCATAACCTATAAACTCAAAATCATCTTTTTCAATTACATCAATTACGTGATCTAATTTAGATACGTTAACGCCAGATGAACCCGCACCTTGATACTTAGCTTTTTTAGCAAAATCACCAATAACTGCAACTTTATCATGAGGTTTAAGTGGTAATATTAACTCATCATTCTTAAGTAGAACCATTGACTCTTCAGCGGCTTTTCTCGCCATTAGATGATGTAGTTCTACATCAAATGTCGCAGGGCTTTCATCGAGCGCTTTTTGAGTTGTAAATACTAAATTTAATAGTCGATCAACAGCCTCATCTAGAATTTGTTCATTCAATCTTCCAGTTTTAACCGCTTCAACGATTTCTGCATTTGTTTCCCCACCAGTTGTTGGCATTTCCAATTCAGCTGTTGCACGAAGTGATTCAACTCGATCGTTATCGCCACCCCAGTCAGAAACTACAACCCCATCAAATTTCCATTCTTTTCTTAGAATATCATTTAATAAATGTTGATTTTCATTCGCAAATTCACCATTGATTAAGTTATATGATGACATTAATGTCTTTGTATGTCCTTCTTTAACAGCCATTTCAAATGGTGTTAAATAAATTTCTCTAAGTGTTCTTTCATCAACAACACTGTCGATTGACATACGACGATATTCTTGATTATTTGCTGCAAAGTGTTTGATACAAGCAGATATACCGTGAGTTTGTACCCCTCTGATGAAAGCTGAACTCATTTTACCCGCTAAATATGGATCTTCTGAATAATATTCAAAGTTACGCCCACATAACGGATTTCTCTTGATATTGACACCAGGTCCTAAAACAACATTAACTTTTTGTGCAACTGCTTCAGCCCCTAACAGTGCAGCCATTGTTTCTGCAAGTAATGGATTCCATGAATTTGCCATAGATGCTGATGTAGGAAAACATGTCGCTTTGATTGATTCATTTAATCCTAAATGATCACCACCAACTGCTTGTTTTCTCATTCCGTTAGGACCATCAGCTAAGAAGATACTTGGAATACCATGTTTTTCTATATCCATTGTTTGCCAGAAATTTTTGCCTGACATTAGTGATGCCTTTTGCTCTAAAGTCATTTGTTCAATGATTTTCTTATATTTCATTATATTACCTCATAAACTGAATTTACTAAATGATGTTTCATTATAAAAAATTGCATTTGATCTGCAATTGTTGCTTGATATAAAAGCGTTATCATAAAAACAATTACATTTTAACAAATAAAAAATGCACTTATCAAAAATAAGCACATTTTGTCAATTTATGAACATATATTGTTGATTTTATTCTTGCAATGGGATGATAACTATCATAGTAAACCATTGACTATTGGTATTAATCTTGATTGAACCATCATATTTTTCAGCAATATTTTTAATACTTTTGATACCGTAACCATGCATTTGTTTATCTTTCTTTGTAGAAACAAACTGTCCATTTGTCACATTGAGTCGGTGTTCATAATAGTTCTCAATTCTAATAATTAGATAATCTTGTTGACTAAAGATTGCAAGTTTTATAAGTTTCTTATCTTTTTCTTTGATTGCCATGACATTTTCAATCGCATTATCCAAAGCGTTTCCTAAAATTGCACTCAAGTCCATTGCTGAGATGAAATTTAATAATTTACCATCAGCAACTACTGTTAATGTGATATTGTTGCTAACACACTTCATACTCTTAATTGCAAGTAAAATATCTAATACCCTATTACCAGTTTGATAGTTTGTTTCATAAAGTTTAATACCTTCTTGTAACTCTTCAAGGTATTGATCTCGTTTTTGATGATCTTCCTCTAAACGAATAAGTGCAATCTGATGCTTTAAATCATGATACTTCGTATTAACCATATCAACCGTATCTTGAGTTAACTGAAAATGTTCGTACTGTTTTTGTAAAAGTTGCTCCATTGCACTCGCTTCAACTTTTAATTGCACTGACATTTTGTGCTCTCTTTGTGAGTATAAGAGAACAACACCAACAAAATCAACTAGAGTTCTAATATAGAATATTTCTGCTGTATTCCCACTAGAAATCGGTGTATTAAAGTTTAAAAAACTAAAGTTGCTAATGGAGAATACACCAATAGCAATACCTAGATATGAATAAATATCATTTTTTCTAATTTCAATAAATGACCTTGTTGCACGATATCTCTTTTCAAGCAAATATACCAAAATAAAGATTGCTAGATATATAAATGCCATAAAAACAATGCTTAGAATTCGTGAAAAATTTCCACTTGTAGTTGCAAAAAAATAGTAAATTTGCCATTCAAATGCAGCAACAAATTCAGCTAATACAAAAGCTTGAATCGTAAAATAGAGACTGGATAATATGCTAGATTTCGATATCCAATATACTGTTAACCACATACTAGAAAATGCAAAAATCATACCAGGAACCCATAGTTCAATTGGCAACATACCTGCGATAATTTGAACTGTTGCAATAATGACAAAGGTCAATAACATAAGTCCAATATGTCTCCAGTCATAGAATCTTTTTTTTGCAAATGTAATATATAAATAACATGCTATCCATTCAGCAATTGCAGTATAGATTCTTGGGATATCTTGAAGACTTTCTACCATGCCAGTTTGAATAAGCGGTATTTGCAAAAAAAAATCCATCATTTTATATCACCTATGTATGTCATAAATGCTTCAACAAACTCCTTCTTTCTTGGTCTACTGATTTTCAGTGTGTGATTGCCCACGATAACTTCATCCTTTATAATCTTTTTAACCCATAATAGATTCACGAGATAACCACTATGACATCTAAAAAAATTAAATTGCGCAAGATTACTTTCCATTTGTTTCATCGTGTCTCTTATTGTGAATTCTTCTTGATCAGTATGAATAAACAATTGATGTTTAACACTCTCAATAAACACAATATCCTTAGTGTTAACCTTAATTAAACCACGATCAGATGGTACTAAAATATATCCGTTCTTATTGGATTTAACACGTTTAATTGATTTTTCTAATTCTTGTGAAAATGCAAAATAAGGTACTGGTTTTAATAAGAAACTCATCGCATCGACCGCGTAACCATGGATTGCATAATTGCTCATATTTGTAATAAAAATAATAATGACATCTTGATCAAGTTTTCTGATTTTCCTTGCTGTTGTCATGCCATCTTGACGTTTCATTTCAATATCAAGAAAAATAATATCATATTTAGCTTCATAATCAAATGTGATTTCATCACCATCTGCATATGTGCTAATATCAAAATCTACACTGTTTTCTTTTGTATATCTATTTAGATATTTCATTAATTCTTCTCTACTTAGTTGCTCATCTTCAACGATAGCTAGTCTATATCTCATATTATCACCTATATATATTTCTATTATACAAGTTTTTGTATCCAAAAATCAAAAAAAGATATGATTGTATTTTAATCACATCTTTTTGTTTATTCTAATCAGATAACACATCTAACACATCATCACTACCAATAACACCTCTAAACACGCCTTTATTATCAACAACAGGCACATCATAAGTTGTTTCTTTTAGATTTGACCATATATCTTTTAAATACTCGTTACGTTTAGCAACTTGATAGTCATCATTTCTTACCAGCGAATCAATTGTCGTTTTTTTAGTTTTTAGGATATCTTCTTTCTCAACATATCCCATAAGTTTTTTCTTTTCATCAACTACATAGCAGTAATCTAAGTTCTTTTCTTTAAGGAATGCTTTAACATTTTTTACAGATTCAGTATGAATAACAACATTTGAGATTTTTCTCATCACATTTCTTACTTTAAGAATTCTAGATTTATCAACATCTGCAATAAAATCTCTAACATAATCATTCGCAGGGTTTTTAAAAAATTGATCCGGAGTTCCTATTTGAACAACCTCACCGTCCCTCATTAGTGCAATTCTGTCACCTAATTTAAAAGCTTCATTCATATCATGTGTGATAAACACAATCGTTCTTTGTGAATCATCTTCTAATGTTAATAATTCATTTTGCATATCACGACGAATCAGTGGATCTAACGCACTGTACGGCTCATCCATCAACAGGAGTTGAGGATTATTTGCAAGTGCACGAGCAAGGCCTACACGTTGTCTCATACCCCCGGATAACTCGCTAATAAGGCTATTATGCCAACCTTTTAATCCAACGCTCTCAATTTCTTCCATCGCTTTTTTATTCGCTTCCTCTTGAGGAACCCCTTGAATTGTAAGTGGATATTTAACATTATCCAAGACTGTCATATGACTAAAAAGTCCAAAATGTTGAAAAACCATTGAGACATCATTTCTTCTAAAAGATCGCAATTCATCTTTTTTCATCTTCGTAACGTTTTGACCACCAACTATAACTTCTCCCTTGGTTGGATTGTTTAACAGGTTTAATGTTCTAATAAACGTTGATTTACCACTTCCTGATAACCCAACAATAACAAACATTTCATTTTCTTCAATCTCGAAGCTAACATTTCTGTTTGCTACAGTAGCGCCTGTCTTCTTTTTAATCTCCCCAACTGACATATCAGAATCAACAAGTTTTAACGCTTCTTGTTTTTGCTTTTCAGTACCGAAAATCATATATAAATTTTTGACTGATATTGGTAATCCCATTATGCCTCACCTCTTTTCGACTTAATCTTATATGCAACGCCCTGCAATAATCTATCCAAGATAATTGCCAAAAATACAATTGCAAATCCTCCAACAAAACCGGCACCAATATCGATTTGTTGATTAGCTGTAAGTACAATGCTACCTAATCCACCAGCACCAATCATTGACGCGATAACAACCATAGATACAGCCATCATCGTCGTTTGATTCAGACCTGTAGCAATCGTTGCTAAAGCTTGTGGTATTTGAATTTTAAACAATAATTGTCTAGGTGTAGAACCGAATGCTAAACCAGCTTCAATCATTTCTTTATCAACATTGACAATACCTAAATAAGTTAATCTTATCAGCGGTGGAACCGCATAAATAATTGTTGCAAACGTTGCTGGTACTCTACCAATACTAAAAAGCATGATTGCTGGAATTAGATATACAAACGATGGAATGGTTTGCATCATATCTAAAATTGGAAGCATAATATTTTTCGCATGTTGCGATTTCGCCATCAATATACCAAATGGTATACCAATAAAGAAACTAAAAGTAGCTGCGATAATGATAATCGATAGTGTACTAATCATTTCATTCCATACACCAAATACACCAATCAAAGCAAGCAATATTGCTAAAACTGTTGCTGTCACATAATTGTTATATAAATATTTAGTCACAAAGAAAACAAAGATAACAAATATCCACCAAGGTGTAGTAATATTACCTACACTAATATCAAAAGCTGGATTTTCAATAAATGCATTATGAAATACCAACCATAGTACGATTACTAGTAAAATCGAACACCATTTAAACAGTGGTAATCTCTTATCAAAACCAGTTAGTTTCTCTACTTCCTTTTGTTTTATTTTTTTAATCCTTATGCTAAATAATGCATAAACTATTACCATTACTAACCAAACCCACCAGGGTGTATTAGTAAATATGTTTTCCACCGTATCTAAAAGTGAAATGAATATCATCTTTATCAAATCAAAAAGCCATCCAAAGAAATCTTTGAACCAATCAAAGAATACATCAATAGCCTTTGCAATTTGATCTCCATAGTTTAACCATTCTGGAACTTGAAACATAATTTACCTCCGTTTTTCTTCTTTTAGTTAAATAAATATGCAGCTTACTGGCTGCATATTTATTTAATGTTTACTTTTTATTCAAGTGCGTCTAACGCAGTACGAATCTTTGCACGAGCAGCTTCAGTCACCCATAAACTCCACATATCTTCATTATTATCTAACCACCAAACTGCAGCAGCTTCAGAATCTAAATCATTCTCAACCATATATGCTAATACAGCATTGACAACGGCTGATGAAGTATGCAATTTACTTAAAAAGACTGCAGCTTCCGGATATTCATCTTCAAAGCCTGAAGTCGCAATAACAGTGACATTATTCGTAGGAACAAATCCAACACCTGTTTCAGCGTTATACTCATGATTATCTTGCAATAAGTACATATCATACATACCCATAATATCTGTTGGTTCCCAGTAATAACCAGCCCAACCTTCTTCATTTTCATATGCACTTACGATTGTGGTATTAAGTGTTGCAGTACTCTCAAGTGGTCTGAACTCAAAGTTTGCTACCAAATCAGGATATACTTCATCATTTTCAAATTTCTTAACAAAAAACTTTGTAATTGACCATGATGATGGTCCACCATAGATAACTCCCTTATCAGTATCTGGATCCCAATTTGTGATTTCCGGGTCTGGAAACAAAAATTTGTAATCAACTAAATCCTCCACAGAATTGAAGTCTGGATATTCATCTTTAATATATTGTGGAATATATATACCTTGATAATTATCATTAAAATTAACACCTAGTTCAGAATAATTTCCAGCAGCAATATCAGTTTGATAAGTTGTCATGTTTTCTGACCATGTTTCTACATTTAGGTCAATTGAGCCATCAGTTAAACCTAAAACCATACTTTGAGTACCAATTTCAGTAATCTCAACTTCTTCTCCATAACCCTCTTCTAAAATGAATTTAACTACATCGTTATAGAAACGATTGCTATCCCAATCTCCTTCTGCAATAACAATCGTATTTGACTCATATTGACATGCAGCTATTGATACAACAACAACTACTGCAACCATTAATAAAAAAAACTTCTTCAAAAGCTTCATCTTCATCTTTCCTCCTCTATTTTACAACCCTAATTATATCATAAGGTTGTCAGATAGTAAAGGAAACAAAAGAGGTGCTTAAATTAAAGCACCTCTATTTTATACCAAAAAACTCTTCAACTCTCTTCTTAATTGTTAAATCTCCCATGATGTGTAAAACCATGTCTTCTTCAATAATCACTTCAGGTTTAGGCACTTGATATAATACCTGTTCTTTCTCATAAGCAATAATCAATCCACCAGTTTCACTGAAAAACTTTAAATCTTTTATAGAGTTGTTGATATTTTCCATATCCTCTTTAATTTTAATTGAGAAAAAATCAAATGGAAATAAATCTTTTGACTTGATCAATTCCTTAACAGCACGATCCATTTTAGCATGAATCTTTGCTTCTTCTTCAATCAGTTCAATTAATTCCCTCTTTATATTTTTCTGTTTGTTTTTTTGCTCAAAATCCTCTAAAAATATTTTTGCCTGTTCTCTTGATATGACAAAAATACCGCTTTGTTCTTTGACTTTTACAACATCGTAATTAACAAGTGAACGGATAGCCCTACGTATCGTTTCACTTGACACATTATACTCAGAAGATAAAAGTGTTCGACCACTTAATTTTGAATTGACGGGTATGTCACCTTCATAGATTCTGGTTGCTATTTGATAAGCAATATTTTCATATCGTGCAATATTCGACTTTATTGCCATGTGTTAACCCCACTTTCAATATATTTATATATATTTTATCATGATTTTTAATCATTTATTAAATGTGACTTGATGGATACTGATATCTTTATGCTTAAGTTAATGTTTAATTTCGTTGTTTTTTATTCTTTTTCTTTTTTGCATTTTCAGTTATTCTCATAATAAAGTCAGTTTTGGCTTCTGTATATGCATCTCTATTATTCTTATGCATTTCAGCTAAAAATATTTTTAGTGATTCATAATCACGTGCTTCTTCTGGATGTTGATTCATATAATCTCTAAAATATATTTCATCACAATCTTCTTTTCTTCTCAAGTGCAGATGAAACACATCTCTTGCAAACCCATATTTGGTATATCCCTTATTTAAAGATACTCGATTATCTGATTTACTCATAATCAAATATCCAAGTTTTTTAAGTTTAAATGCAACATCCATCATGTTGATATCATCATCGATGATGACTAACATATCAATAATATCTTTTGCTTGAATACTTTCAATGGCAGTACTACCAACATGTTCAATTCTTAGTATGGTACCATCGCTAATATGGCTTAATAAATATCTTTTTTCTATGTTAAATCGCTTAATCCAAGCATCATTGTGAGGTACTAGAAAAATTGGAAACAATTCCCATAATTCCTCTAATGACATCTCGCTTAGCGGCTTAAACTTTTTCTTATAATTTCTAATGAATTGTGCAAGTGATATGACGGCTGCAATAAAGCCCATCAATAGGCCAAAAATAGCATTACTATATTTATTATTTAAGATTGTATTCTGATCTGTAATAAAAATAATCAAGGCACTTTGTGCCACAACGATAGCAACCAAGGCACTCGTTAGTGTAACAGTTTTTAAAGCAGTCAAAAGTGAATCTCTCAAGTGATGTGATTTAATAAGTCCAATGATTGCAATTACAAGTTCATATACTGATACAATCGCAATAATCAAGCTGATAAACATACCATAATTAAATGGTCTTGTTTCAATATAGAATAATCTGATCATATAAAACATATACACTAATGAACTTACGAATAGTGCTGTATAGATAAGTAAAACATATTTTCTTTCTTTTCTAGGATTTAGCTTAGATTTAATAACACCTCTAAAAAAGATTTGTTTGGTTAATCCAATACCTACTGAATAAATACTAGATACGATTAAGAAATATGATGATACATAAAAAGCTGCAATAATCTTAAATGCAGCCGTAGCAAAATTCATTGTCATAGCGACAAGTGACAATTTATAATTTCTTGTTTTGAAATCTATTAAATTATGTTTGATTATAAAGTCTTTTGCCTTATCAAATAATTCCATATCTTCCATCCATTTTTTATTATGTACAATATATTATATCAAAATTTAACAAAAAAGGAAAAAGAACAAACCGTTCTTTTCCCCTTATAAAGCAATTGCCCACTAATATACTTTTTTCAAGATATATCTACTATAACTTTTATATAATCAAAGTTTCCTGGAGTTGCATCATCATATTTACCATATAGTTCAATATGATCCATATTAAGTCTAGCATTTTCAAGATCAACACCATTAATAATTTGATATGATACATCAAAATCATCGTTAATCTTCATCACATATAATTGATATGCTGTACTTCCATCCCACATGGATAACCCTAACCTTACAAGCCTACTAAATATAAAATAACTTGCATCATTTGTGAAAAAACTATAATAAAGACTTATGTCATTAAAATCTATATTAACCTTATCATTGCCATAACTTTTGATCTGTCTTTCCTCTTTATTTATCATCAAGTATTCTGATGGTCCATTTTCATCATAAGCATAAACATTTAAATAATTATGTCCAATTAAAGTAATTTCACTATCATATTTAAATAAAATACCATCAATTATAAAATAACTCATATCATCAAAATTTGTAGATCTTTGTTGATTATAATTTTTTATTCGAGGGAAATACTCCAAATCTATAACAGTACTCTTATCATCAGATTGATCATTATTTATTTCATAATCAAGCGAGAACACTTTACTAAGATAGATTGTAGACTTTAAGCCATAGTCATTCGTAATGGATATACCGTATATACCATTATGCAATCTAGCAAGTCCTTGATATACGATTTTTTCTCCATATAGATAATCAATAAATACTTGATTTACATAATTAAAGTCTAAATCGTAAATATACACATAAGCGTTATCAATTACAATTATCCTATCATCACTAAAAAATATAGATTCCTGATAAACTTTCTTAACATCTGTCAATTCAACTATTTTATCTTGAAATAAAGCAGTTGTCTTCCCATTCATATGATCAACATAAAAATCATATTGCACGCCCTGCTTATTGTATAAACCAAATCCATAAACTGAATCCAATCCAGATGATTCATAAATTTCTTGATCGTTTACATATTGATAATTAGAACAAGATGAAAATACGTCTTCTTGATAGAATATTGCAGCGATTTCTTCTTTTGTTCTACATCCTGCAAGAAATAATGTCATCAATACTATGGATAAACATAGAATCATTTTTTTCATATCATCCCTCCAAATCTACTAATTAGTTACATTATAACATATTCACTATTCAAATATACCTTTTGTTATATAACGTAGATGCGTGGGTTGAAGTCTCCAGACCTGGTTGCCAGGATTATATTTATAAAAAAGTCATCATCTTGATATGATCCCCTTAAAGTAGACACTGCGAATAATTAAAATGTAGCTATTTAAAGAAAGGGGGGATTCAATCAATGAATAGAAAAGGTAACTGTCTTGATAATTCAGTGATGGAAAACTTCTTTGGCAGAATGAAAGGGGAGATGTTTTATGGAGAAACGTTTAATGATATAGACGATCTCAAAAATGAGATTCATATGTATATGACCTATTATAATCAAAAACGTATAAAGGCTAATTTAAAAGGATTGACTCCGCTACAATATAGAAATCAATCCTTACATTTAAATATTTAATTAAATCTACAACTTTTGGAGTTCACTACATCCATAATAATAAACAACTTAAACAAAATCCAAAGGTAAATTTAAAAAGTGTATTAAGCGATGCTTTGTATTCCTCTAAACGCTCATAGTCTGTTACCCCTTCAGATTGTTCTTCTTTAATCGCAAAACTTGTTGAAATATCAAATATCAACAAACCTACTAAATCTAAGATCATTAATGCAACTACTGGAAGAATATGAAATAAACCGAAGTGATTTTAAATCAAATGTATCAACATCTACTGATAACAGCAAATTGCTACCAAATGAAAAATACTAAGTAATACTGTAAAAATTTTCACATAAGTTCTTTTAATTTTATGAGTCATAGAATCACCCCTTTTAAAACTTCATTTTATACCTTTTTTTAAAATGCACAAAAAAGGTGCAAACATTTGCACCTAATACTTCTCATTTAATCTAGATTTTGATATGCTTCAAATCCTGATGTAACACTTCCAAGATCAAATTCATAGTTAGATCTTTCAATATCTAATACAACATAATAAGAGTAGTGAATACCAACGCTATCATATGAATATCCATATTGAATTTGTGTAATAAGGCTATCATTAACATATAGATATACATAGTTTAGCACATAGGCATCACCATCTAATCCCATATGAAATGCTTCGGAGAATCGTCCTTTATAATCACTATCAATTAATAAATCATCTTTTACACGCCATTCATTTGACATGCCAGCATTATGATCATAATAATTCTTAAACATATCCGTCTTGAAGATAGTATAATCATATCCAAAAATAGGTGTTTGATCGCTATTCATATCCTGATACAATTTTTGAAAATTATCATCTGTATCAAAGTATTTAAATTTATAGTAATGTCTACTACTACCATCACTGTGCATCGCATACACATCATATGGAATATCTGTTAAATCTGAATAATTCGTTAATATCCTATCTTCATTTTTCCATCCTAAATCAGTATGATAATAACCCATTTGAGCATAAACATTACCTTGATATAACTTGATCAATTGAAAATCATATATATCTGTGCCATTTAACTGGCGTCTGTCCAATTTATATAAATAATTATCTTTTAAATCATTAAATTCATCCATTGCATCATCTAAGAGATAACCAGCATCAGATAGTTCTTGAGCTGATGGCTTATCAGAACAACCCAATAGCATGATTGACGCAATCATAAATGTAAATATCATTAATATTTTTTTCATTATTAACTCCCCGTTACTTAAATATATGTATTATAATTATACCTTAAATTCTTTTAAAAATAAATATACAAAAAAAGTTGCTTACAAGCAACTTTTATGTCTATTCTTTAATTTTCACTCTTAATAATGAAGTTGCTAAGTCAATTGATTGTTCTCTGTTTAAAATAACGTTTCTTAATTCGAAATAACTATCAGAGATAATCATTCCTTCAATATTACAAGCAGATAGATCAATACCTGAGAGACTTGTTTTAAAAAAACTAATACTGATGCAAGAACATATATTAAATTCTATACCAACCTTTGATAAAAGTGATAAATCAGCTGAATCTAATTTACATGAATCAAACTTGACTTTAGTCATCTTTGATTCACAAAAACTTGCATAATTAAATATAGAATCCGTAAATGTGCAATACTTAAAAACTGATCTAAATGCTTTTAATCCAAGTGCTTTTGTATGCTTCATATCAACATGATCAAATAATGATTGTTCAATTCTAGAATTTGATAAATCACAATATTCAAAATGAACGTGTCTAAATAATGCCAAATCAAAATTACAATCAATAAAAGTCACATGATCAAATATACAATTTTCAAATAGAAAAGATTTAAAATTTACATATTCAATTGATACATCCTTGATATGATAACCTATGATTTTTAAATCAAAGGCGCGTGCATCATCGATGATTTGTTCAAAATCTAATTGATCAATTTCTATTAATTTCTCTTTTCTCATGTGAAAACTCTTTCCTCTTGCTTTATTTGAATAATTTAGATACTTCATTCATTGATAACTCAAATACTTCATCTTCTGATAAGCCTGAAGTGTTAATGATAACATAAGGCACATCATAAACACGACATTGTGCTTCTACTTTTGAAACGTAATCAGATATTAAACTTTTGAAATAGGATTCATTCTTGTCAAAGTTTTCAATTTCTTGTTCTCTACCTCTTGATAAGATACGTTCTTTAAAGTTTGGCCAATCAACGTCTAAGATAATATATAAATCAGCTTTTTTAATTTGATTCATATATGCATGAAATACGCCATTATACATATTCATAATTGTTGGCATACTTTGAAGATTATGTTGAGCAAATAACCAGTGCTCAATTAAATCTCTATCCACGATAAAGTTACCTTCATATTTCTTTTGATTCAACCAGTGGTTATGAATGAAATAGATTTGAAGCAGCATTTCTACATTATCTTTTTGTTCATACAACCAGCGAAGTAGTGTGTTGAATACTTCATCATCTTTTTCGAATTCTTCCATGACTGGAAGTTCTAATGCTTCCCCTAGTCTTTTAACAAGTGTTGATTTTCCTGATGCGATCATTCCACCTACTGATATTTTCATTTTTAAATCTCCTTAATTTACTTCCTTTAATTTTATATATATTTGTTTTAAAATTTCTACATTAACACTATTACCAAATTGCTTATATGCTTGTTGTTTTAATTCTGATATTTTGAAATCTTTTGGAAAACTTTGTAATTTAGCACATTCTGCAGGAGTCAATCTTCTTTTATATTTACCAATAATAGGAATTTGAACAATTGCAACTAAAGCTGGAAATACATCTGGCTTTTTAACTCTAATTCCTGAAGGTCTAAATTGAATAACTCCATCCCATAATGAATTAATAGAGTCTCCAGCTTGCCATTCAAATTTTCTATGTGTTGGTCTAATATCCATTAGATGATCATGTCTATTAAGCCATGCATCAATAAATTCCTTATTCTTAATATACAAATTATTATTTTTCTTAATAAATTCTTTTTTCCAATCAGGCATATCTTCATCATAAGTAATCTTGAAGTAATCTAACCAAATTGGAAATCCAATAATTGTTTCTTCAATTCCTTGATAGAATTCATCCCAAATATTAAGAACTTTTTCTTCATATTCGTTAATATAGTATTCATTTGATACTCGATGTTTATCCAAAATGGAATATATAGTATTATCTTTCTTATGTAGTAGATTTTCAAAACTAATATCTAGTGGGATATCAACATGCTCACGATCGTATATTCCTACTATAAATACTCTTTCTCTAATCTGTGGAATTCCAAACTGATGTGGGCTTAATAATAATGGTTTTTCAGTCAGCCTATACCCTATTTTTTTTAAATTTTCTTGAATAATAGCCCATGTTCTACCATGATCATGGCTTGTCAAATTTCTAACATTTTCTAACAAGATATACTTAGTTTTATGAAACTTCAATATTCTTTCAATATCAAAAAACAATGTTCCTCTTGTTTCGTTAAGTCCATTTTGTTTTCCTGCCTTAGAAAATGCTTGACATGGAAATCCTGCACATAGAACATCATGTTTCGGAATATCTTTTTCTTCAACAGTTGTAATATCGTTGGCTGAATCAATATTGTAATTCGATTTATATACTGCAATAGCATCTTTATCTATTTCTGCAGAAAAAACACACTTTCCTCCAAATGATGCCATAGCTTGGTGAAACCCACCAATACCTGAAAATAAATCTATAAATGTAAATTCTTCTTGTTTCATAAAAACCTCTTCTATTTTGCCTTATATCTATATACTATAAAATTATCTATATATTTCTTTGATATTTTAAATTTAGGATTTCTAGGATTTCCATCTGGTTGAACTCCTTGATTGAAATCTTCTAATCCAAATCTATAGTTTGCTTTATTTAATTCAATAATTATCATATTATTAAATAAAACACTATGTTTCATTTTGTTGTGATAACTTAATAAATTGACTTTATCATCAGGCGTATTATCCACTTCATGAATCTTCAACGATCTATATTTTGTCATTGGATAACCCTCAAAATCCTTATCTTTTCTAGTATCATGTAAATACACAACATACCAAAACTTTTTATATGTTTCTAAAGCGTTAATGAGATTTGATTGGTCATTAAGTAATATTGCGCCTGATGAATTTGAACTTGCTTTTAAGTCTCCATAATAGGATTCATCAATCAATAAATCAAAATCCAAATCTGTTTCTGCCTTTCCCAATAAACCAACATACTTAATTCGATTCTCAATACGGTGCATTTTAGTATACATATCTACTAAACATTCTACATACCATCCAGCCCACTCAGTTTGTCTCCATTGGCTAAATCCTGATTCATACATATGGTCAATTGCCTCATTTGCACTTATCCATCTATCAAATGGAAATTCATCATTAAACTGAGTAATAACATCAAAAATACTATTCACAGCATCAAATTGGGAATCCAAATATTGTCTAATTACACTTTTATTGATTGTAACTATTGTATTACCAAACTTATCTATCTTTTTAAACACACCTTTTTCCATGGCTTGATATAGATCATTAATATATACATGAGCTGCAGAATTATTCATTTTTCTTGTGAGATATGTATCCTCAATAAATCGTGTGAATATCAAATTTCCTTTATAACAATATACACCAAGAAAAATTATTTTATAGTTTGTCTTGCCTTTAATATTATTACTGACTGTTTTAAACCAATTAGGCAATTGTGATCTTTTTTTGAAAATTGGATGTTGTCCATTTCCACCAAGATAGGTCACTGAACGATTCAAAATCACATTTTTAATACCATCTATATTTCGATAAATAAATACTTTTTTGCCTGCAATAGTTTCATAAGTACAATTTTCATCTCCAAGAATATCTCGTAATATATTTTCTTGTTTCTTAATTTTCATCACTTCATCATGATCAACAACTATATTTCCATCAATAGTTAATTGTTGACTTTTAAGATTCATATAATTCACCTACTTACAGATCAAATTTTCTTTTTAAAATTTTAATTAATTGAATTGCACTTTCTTTATCAAATTGAATGATTTAACTTGGACTATCAACGTTCTGTCTTTCTTTAGTTCCATACGTATTAATCTGAATATATTTATTATATCCATTTTCAAACACTTGGTAAGATGCATTTACTAGTGAATGAACTCTACCACTTTTACTGATTTTACTCATATTATTAATACAAATTCCTGCCATTTTCCCCTCCAATTATTTATTTATTTTTTATTTCACTTATTCTTTCCTTCAAACTAACAATACATCCACAATATCTTTGACAATATAAACCATATGCTTTCGCTTTCTTTTGTCCTTCTCTATATCCAACTCTAAAATCTTCATAGTAAAACTCTATATCATATTTCTTACTATAAGTTTCTCCAAGTTGCTTAATTAAGTCATGATCTTGATAAGGACTTACCAAAAGACTTGTTGTTACTGCTTTATAGCCTTTTTCTTTTGCTACTTCAAAGAGTTTTTTCATTCTCTTGGTATAGCACATATTACATCTTGTCTCGTCACCTTCAGAAAAAACTTCCCACGCCTCTTGCTCAAAATCAGGATAATAATGAATTTTTAATCCTTTATCCTTAGCAAGTTTTTCAACGTTTTCTTCCCGTTTTTCAAATTCTTCAATTGGATGAATGTTTGGATTATAGTATAATCCATCCACCTCAATGCCCCTACTCTGCAATGTTTCTACAGGATATACTGCACAGGGCGCACAACACATATGCATTAATACTTTCATATAAAACCTCTTACTTACTATACTTCACTTTATGTCTATAAATATCTAAGTCTTTTACATCTTCTTGTTTCACGCGTATAACAAATATACGATGATTGAAATCAAAAGAATGAAAAGCATTTTTACTATTCTTAGAAGTTGTTATCAATTCAATATGACTTCCACAGTTATCAACAAATGCAACTTTAGGATTACCATCTGAACTTGCATAGTTCAAATGAAATACTATCACTTGATATTCATCAAAATATGCTTCATCCATATGAAGGCCATAAATAAATCCTGTATTAACTCTATATGCATCAAATGTCATTGTTAAGTGTTCTAGATTATCTGTATCATTTAATATAAAGAAATTAAATGGAACATCGATATCATCTATAGTTTCCAAAACTTCAAATTTAACATGTTTGGCTACATCTAGTGTCTTTGATGCATCAATGGCATCCGGTCCACCTTTAGTGTTTAAAAATAAACCCATTTATATTCATCTTCTTCTTTTATTTTTTTTGTGCTCTTTTATATTGAACTGGATATTCAATATCAACGCCTAAATCTTTAGCGTTATTAATCACATAATAAGGATTTCTTAGTAATAATCTTCCAAAATATACCAAATCACATTGATCTTTCTCAAGTGCTTGTTCAGCTAATTCAAAATCTTCAATTAACCCACCACCCATGACAGGTAGTCCAGTTCTTTTTCTAATCTCTTTAGCAAAGCCTAATTGATACCCTTCTTTTAATTCAATTTTGGCTGGAACATTTCCACCAGAACTTACATTAACAATATCAATACCTAAATCTTTAACTTCATTAATCACATCAGATATCATCTCAGGTGTTACGCCACCTTCAACATACTCATATGCAGAAATTCTGATCCCTAGCACTCTATTTGAAGGCCATACTTCTCTAATACCTTCTATCACTCTTTTTAATAGCTTAATACCGTCATTATATGCATCATCACGTTTGTTCGACAAAGGTGATAAGAATTCAAATAATAGATATCCATGTGCAGCATGGATTTCAATCATGTCATATCCAGCAGCAAGCGAACGTCTCGCTGCCTCCCTAAACTGATAGACAACACGATTAATATCATCTAAATCCATTGCTTCTGGAATATCCATATCACCATAAGCAATTTCACTAGGTGCAATCTTATGAGAAACTTGTGCTTTTCGTCCTGCATGATTTAATTGGATGCCAATAGGCGCACCAAAGGCATGCACTGTATCAACTAGCATTTGAAGTCCATCAATATGTTCATCAGACCATATGCCTAAATCATTTTCTGTGATTCTGCCATCTGGATCAATTGCAGTTGCTTCTTGAATGATTAATCCAACACCACCCATTGCTCTAGTTGCGTAATGGACCATATGAAAATCATTAACGAACCCATATTCATCGGCTGTATACATACACATCGGTGGCATAACAGTCCTATTTTTAAGATTTAAATTTTTTAATTTGAAAGGTTCAAATAACATATAAAACCTACCTCTTTTCATACACACTCTTTAAAAACAAGACTCCTAATCATAGAAATCTGTTTTAAAGTGGTCTTTCTTAGTTGTTATATAAATAGTGCCTAAACAAGCGAAGCCATTCTATGATTTCACTATTTTTATTTTAACACATATTATCTAATTCCTAAGATTTTTTATTAATTATTAAACGTTCTTATTTCTATTCATTATTATTTCAAATAAATTTATAATTTATATCCTTTAAATCATGCTATAATTTAAGTGTCAGAAAACAATCCAAGGGGGCAACATAAATGAAGACTACAGAGGAAATACTTAAAGAACTAAATATAGATTTATATACTTATATACGTATCGTTGATGAAACTGTAATAACTAAATACAGAGAAGCAATGTATGCAGACGAACCACTTCCATCTAACATTTCATATAGAGAAATAAGTTCAGTTAAAGCAAAAACACAGTATAAATACCGGGGCATGGATAAACTTCCACCCTATATTAAAGCTATTCCTAAAACTGTAACCAATATAAGTGATATTGAATCATTTAGAATCTATGCAAAGAAAAATGGTAGATTACCAAAAGGTATTACATATAAAACTACAAAAGATGAATATGGTATTTCAAGAAAAATCTATTTAGACTATAATGATGCCGAATATTACGAATTAGAGTTTGCTTATTATGAGAAACATGAGAAAGACCAAAATGAAATTCTTTTTTCAGTAATAGCTACTCAAACTAACGAAACAAAGGCACTAAATACGACAGTAAAAGATTTCAAAAACTTGCTAATTACAATCGCTGTACTCCTTGGATTTGCTGTTTTTATTTTATTAATTAAATAACTTAAAAAGTTCTAAGAAATATTATTATCTTAGAACTTTTTTATGCATTTCACAAGTATATTTGCCTCAAATAATTATATATTATTTAAGGGGAATTATGATAATTATAAAGAAATATAGTACAAATATGTTTGATGAAGTCAAATTGCTAATTAAATCCACCTCTAATAAAGCAAATCTTGCTCTTTTTAAATCTTCAAAATTTAATGATGAATCACAGATATTTTGGTGTTTATTTAATGACATTGAACTCATTGGAACTATTGCTTTATTTAAAAATTTAACTACTGTTGGGAGTGTTGAGTTATTTCACATTAGTCAAAAATATATTAATCTACAGATGGAGCAAAAACTTTTATTTCACTTAATTACTGAATCTATTTCTAAAGGTTATTCCAAAATATACCTGCAAAATGTCCAATCCACTATCCTTGATGAATTATTTACTGCTAATGAACTTGATAAAAATGATCATTCATCCTTAAATTTATTAAATCATGGAATTACTTATTCAATCAATCATTTATTCAATCTAGCTAAAAAGACATTAATTTTAAATCCTACAGAAAATATACCATTACAAAAAAGTGTATCAGCAAATTTTACTGAAGGTTATTATGTTAATTATCAAAAAAGAGATCAAAATAACACTCTGATTTTTGCCGGCAGAGATTCCTATAGAAGATTACTTGAAAATATCAAACATCGATGGAAACAACAATTACGCTCTGATGATATATCTTTTCAAGCTTTGTCTGGAATACATGCTCACACATTATTATTTATGTCAATTGGCTCATTCAATGATAGAATACTAATTCTTCCTTATAAAGCAGGTGGACATATTACTACTCATACAATTTTAAATAGGCTTGGTTTTAATGTTAAAGAGATGATTGTTGATAATAGGAACCATTGCATTGATATTAATAAAACTAAAAATCTCATAAATAATTTTAATCCAAAATATATTTTTGTTGGAAGAAGTGACGGACTTTATTTCGAAGATTTCAGTTGGTTGAAAGATCCATCTTACTGTCATATACATAAAATTTTCGATGCGTCACAATACTTAACCCAAATTATGTATGATACTAGTTATAAACATCCCTATGATATGGGTTTCAATATTATTATTACAACAATACATAAAAATTTCCCAGGTCCACAAAAAGCTTTAATTGCGACAAATTGCATTGATCATATTTGGTCTAAATTTGTTTCTAACAGTCAACTATATGTCTCAAATTTGCATCCTTTAGACATTATCAACTCTCACTTTGACTTGGGTGAACATTCTTATTTGCATACGTATTCAAAAAAAATGATTGAATTTAAAACTGAATTTACGAATCAATTACATGAATATGGATTTACTGTAATACATAATATGAAAAACAATATTCCTACTCATCATGTATGGATATTGTTTAAAACTAAAATCGAAGCATATACATTATTCAAAAATTTAG
This sequence comes from Acholeplasmataceae bacterium, assembly GCA_965140505.1. GTDB lineage: Bacteria > Bacillota_I > Bacilli_A > Acholeplasmatales > Acholeplasmataceae > WOFB19. Next base: position 99,641 of record OZ223250.1, on the reverse strand, counting down.
AATCCTTAGATATACTTGTTAACTATATAAATTTACCGTATAACTTAGGATATGGTTTAAGAATTGGCTTTGGTGCGGCAATCAGACAAGGCATACTTTTAGATAATTTATCGGTTTTAGCAAAACTAATCTATGATATCCAAAAAGGTGGAACTTCCATAGATAATATCAAAAAAACAAGAAACTTCCTTAATTTTTTATCATTGAAGTAATATTGGATAGCATTTTATTGTTGCAACGATTTTCGATATGTCTATCTTAGATTTTTGAATTTCAGAAATAAGTTCTAATTCTCTATTATATTCATCAGTATCATTAATCGTTTCCTTAAGATAATTTAAATTCTCTTGAAACTTTTTTTCCTCTTTATTTTCAGCAAAATCTATGATGGTTTCAAATAATTGGATTCTTATAAGGCTATATTTATTATTATGTTTTGTATATATTATCTTTGATTCATCTAAAGCACTTCTACAAAGTTCAATCATAGTAGAGATTCTTTTGAATTTTGCTCCTGCATTTACATAAAAATCTAAAAAGTGAGTTTTAAATATGATTAAATTAATATATCCAACATGTAAATCTATTTGATTATTTAAAGCAAATTCTTTAAAGGCATTTAACTCTTCAATAATCATTTCATAATTAAAACTTGGAAATAAAATTTGACATTCATTCAATCTAGATTTAACGGTATAAAATGACTTTCTATTCCCTATATTATCATAGAATTCAGCTGCTTCTTTATAAAGATTGATTACACCATATATTTCATTTATTGTTTGATCATTAAATATGACATTATCAATGGAAATCATTAAATTCCTGATTTTTTGTCCCACAAAATTAACTTTATAGTAGATATCACCTTCGACATGATTATTTATTAGTTTATCTTTAAATACTTGTTCAATATCATTGAATTGTGTCATATTTTTATTGCCAGTTAAATAAAACAATCTGACAAAATCCGACAAAATTCTACGCAACAAATGATAATAATCAAATTCATGAAGTCTACTCCATTCCTGTTCATGCTTTATAGCTTCAATTACAATACTCTCATGATAGTTTTCATATCGAAAAATTCCTTGTTCAATTTTGATGTGTTCAAGCCAATAGTTTGCAGTGAATCGGATATACTCAGATAGATTATGATTATTCACGATTGATTTAAGTTGATCTTCGTAATTCACATGACCATGATTATTTTCGACTAAATAAAAAAACAACATGCAATTATTATTCGTATTCAATTGATTGGAATACTTATTAAGAATTTGACTTGCTGCAATATTGTTTCCATTTTTCTCATATAATATGGCAAGTTCATTTTCTAATTTTTCTTTTTTAGTATCATCTTTTTCAACAACGTCTTCTAAAATGTTTAACATCAATCTATATTGCCCTTTTCTTATAGCAGAGAAAAACAAACTAAGTTTGAGTGATAAATCATCTATGTTTGTGTGAATATAAAATAACCATTTCAATATTGGCGTTTTCGATGATAGATATTGTTGTGAGGCATTCGCTTCGAATTTTTCACGATAAATATCATTTTGAATATATATAGTGTGATAGAAGTTACTTATTTTCCTATCTAATATCAACAATTTTTTATCAAATATATCAGTTTTTAGATAATGATTACTTATCAGAAGTTTTACAAAATCAATGTCTTTCTTATTATCATTTATATTTAGGTCCGAATATGTAAAATGCCCCGAAACTTTAGATAATAATATGATACGAGAAAAAACATCTAAATTTTCTTCATTAATTCCCATTAATAATAACTTCAATATGAATTCATACTTGGGTGATAACATATCAGTAAAGTGTCTTAAAACCATGCGTGTATCATTTGTATAAGTAGGTATTAAGTTATTGATTATATCACTGATATTTTTGTCTTGAATATTAAATAATTGATCATGATTAAAATCAATAGTTTTTCCTGAACTTTTACGTATTTTTCCTTCAAATAATTTTTTGTATTTATTCGCATAATGATCATCATCAAATATTAGTAGTATAGCTGAACATCTTAGATCGTTTCCAGACCATAGTTTATTATATAATTTTGATATACTTTCCTCTGATAAAGAAGATATGTTATCTAAAAATATAAACTTCTCCTCATATTTACGCTTATTATATTTTTCTATAAAAAAATCTAGAGAATCATCTAATCCACTAAAAGATAAATAATACATTCTATTTTTATATTTATTGAATAATTTTTGCTTAGATTTATAATCTACTAATTTTGATAATGTTAAAGCAATTGAACTTGTTTTACCAGTATATTTTTCTCCCGTAATCAGTAGACAATTATTAATTGAGTCGCTTAATAGTAGTTCTATTTCATTCGTTGCTGTAACCTGTTTTTCAATTTCTTCAATATAATCTTCTTTCCAGTATTGATTAATAAATAAAGATTTAATCTTAGGATTGAATGAATTTGAGTTATGTATTATTCTATAGACAATGGATTCAATGTCAAAATTCACGAGTTTTAAAGTTACACCAAAAACAATTGTACCAACTACAGATATAATAATGTTTAAAAATATAGTATTCGAAGAAATGAAATAATCCAATATATTTGAAATAATATAAACTAATAAAAACACTGTAATAAATATAAAAATCACGAGTGAAACTTTAAACCATTTTTTTAAATATGTAATCTTGATTTCTTTCATAGTAACCCCTTAAATAATATATAATTATTTGTGCCAATTTTATCAAAAAAAGCACATCTCAAAGGATGTACTCATACCTATTTCATCAAGCGTATTTATTCAAAAGTTGTCTATAAATAATCATATCCCCCAAGAACTTTATACTAAAATTATATGCAAATAATATGTATTTGTCAATTAAGTTTATATGATACATACTCAATTTGATATAATATCACTAACAAATAACAACCAGGAGAACAACATGCTACCAAACCAACAACTATTGATTGAGCAATTTTTATCCAAGATATCAAATGAAAAAAATCTATCCAATTTAACGATTAAAGCTTATTTATCAGATCTTCAAGACTTCGCATCATTTGATAATAAGTCCTACAAAAATAAGGATATTTTAAAATATATCGAATATCTTAGGATTGACAAAAAATTAAAAGATACTTCTATCAAACGTAAGATTATATCTATAAAATCTTTTTATACATTCCTTTTTGATAGTAACTATATTAAAACAAATCCCTTTCACACATTAAAAATTCAATTTAAAAAAGAAAGGAAACTTCCTAAGACATTGACTGTCAAAGAAGTTCATAAAATTCTAACATTAATATCTGAAAATTTGGATCATAGAGATACTGAATTTTCTAATTTTATGCATACCAGAGATGCTGCAGTATTAGATTTACTTATAACAACCGGTGTTAGAATCAGCGAAATTTCTTCGCTAAAATTATCAGATATCATCACATACGATCATATGATTTTAATACATGGTAAAGGAAGAAAACAAAGATTGTTATATGTCTCATCTCAAGTCACATGGGACAGATTAAAATCATGGTTAAAATATCGTAATTCACTTTCAATTGATCACGATTATGTTTTTATTAATAGATATTTTCAACCGTTATCAATATATGCTATTGAAGATATTTTCAAAAAATATAGACAATCTTGTCACATTAATGAATCAGCGACACCTCATTATCTTAGACACACTTTTGCTACTAACCTACTTGCCAATGGTGCTGATTTAAGAGCAGTTCAAGAAATTCTAGGACACTCAAGTATATCCACAACACAAATATATACTGAAGTTACTAACAAACGAAAGAAATCAGTGCTTAAAAGATATAACTATAGAAATAAATTGGAATAGAAAATACTTAAAAGAGTACTCACGCTGAGTACTCTTTATCACTTAATAATTTATAATATTTGTCAAAAACCTTCCAGATTGTTTAAAATACCCTAAAGGAAATGGTTCTTTACCCCTACTTTTGTTCCATCTAATAGCCATATCCTTTAACTCTTTTGCTGTAATCAAGGTAATAATGGTATCTGATGTTAATTGGTACTGTGTTTGTTCTTGTATTGAATTACTTGTAAATGATGGTGCAATTACAATAAAAACTGCAACAGATTTTTCGCTTGATTTTATGTAACGATCAAATTGATTAATGTGATCTTTTAAATTAACATCTGTTTCCTTTGACTTGTTATCCCACATGATCAGTTTGTCATTAAAAGCTAAAATACCATCGGGATGTTCATTTCCTTTTATCTGCTGAATTGGTTGTACATTTAATAGTGACTCAAAAAGATAATGTGTAGCTTTTTCAAAGTTTCTTTCACATTCTAAATCTTTTTTAATAATGCCTCTATCTCTTAACTCTGTTAATTTCCTTCCTGCAAGTAATTCATAATAATTTAAATATATTTCTCTTGGATCACCTTCTAGTATTTCTATTTCAGTATAATTATCATAATAATCAATCAACTGTTTAATAAGTTCTTCTTTCACTTTATTTGAAGGTAAGTTCAACTCTTTAGACCATTGTGATAGTTCAGAAGTGCTTAAACCATCTCTTGCTGAAAATCCACCTAGTATATTAGAAGGTTTAATATTTTTGATAACAAAATCTTTCATATCATTTAAAGTCATATACTTAGGATACTTAATATTACTCTTTTCTATAATACCTTCAAGATATGTTTTTGATCTTAAACGTTTATCACTTAATAATTTCTCGTACCCCTTAATTTTAATTTCATAACCAAATAAATGTCTCAAACTATTAACAATTTCATCTGGTAACACATCACAACAAGTACCATCATTATCTCTTATTTTATAAAGTAACCCTATTTTTTGAAGTTCCTTTTTTGCAGCGTTAATTTGTTCATTATTGTGAAGTGCATTCTTTTTTTGGGGATACATACCTAGTTGTGCCTCAATAATTTTATACTCTTCATCTGTGATACCCAATTTGTGCTGAATTCTATATAATAATTTTTTCTCATCAATCGAGATTTGATCGTCATTGTCCCAAGCTGCTTCTAATACGAACGTAAGCAGATCTAATTCATTTTTGTTATAACGATTTTTTGAAATTGTAAACTCTGCAGCTTTATTAATGATTGCTTGCTCATATTTGATGATTTCTTCATTTAGTGTTTTACAATCTAACATATAATTATCCTTATTAATCAAAATATCTTTCAGAATAATTGAAGATATTATTCGGTAATTCCTATCATCGCAAAAAATCATCTGGTTATATGCTTTCTTAATGTTATCAATATCAAAATACTGCTTTTTGGTCTTAATCAAACCGGCGATTAATTCATCCTTATCTAAAGATCTATAATCAAATACATACGCATTTGCTACTCTTTTGATGTCATTCACAGTTGCCAAATTGTTTACAACCATATTGAAATCCAAAATTCAAACCTCCCAAATTATTTAATTTTTATGTATCTCATCGTGATGTTTATTAGTAAAATTATATCACTTAGTGCTTTTTTTGTCTAATTAACAAAAAAGAGCTCATTGAGCTCTATTACTATGTTTTTTAATCTATTTCTACTTTTGCTTCTCTTTCTTCTTTAGTTAATTCTTTCCACTTATCTTTAATATTTATAGAATGTGACTTATCAAATAAAATATATCTTTGAATAAATAATGCAGTAACTATAACCAAAGGTATCAATGGTGTGCCAGGACCGAACCAAAATAAAATCACACCAGTGCCAATACCAATCATCCAAGCATTACCCATACATGTACCAATAACAACAAACGCTACTGCCCATCCATGATAAATACAATATGAGAGTATAAGAGCAATATAGCCTCTTAAAGTGTTCATTGATTTGACAATCGCCCAAACTACTTTAAAAAACTTAATCCAAAAATGTTCAAACTTGAACCATAAATGTTTAATTTTCATAAATTAACCAAAAAAAGTAAACATAAGGATGTTTACTTTTGATTTACTTCTGGTTTTAATACTTGTTGGTCAATTGCTTCTGGATAAGGATAAGCCTCTTCACGTCCGCGTTTAAACAAAACGTAGATCAATCCACGATCTTTATCAATACGTGTAATGACGCCAAATCCTTTTTCTCCTTCAATTTTCACTTTTTCACCAATCAAGTAAGTTTCATTGCTCCATGCCATATTAACACCTCATTATTTATTATAACATACTATTTATAATTCCGTCCGTTTTTAACCCGATAATTTTTAAGTGTTGACCCTATTAAATATACTTTTTGTTCACTCTTTTGACCTTGCAAAAATAGCAGTAATTTAAGGGTATCTCCCTTCGGTTTAAGTTCAAGTAATTTTTCAAAATCTTGATGGTGTGTTGGGTGATCAAAATCATGTAAATTCATTAAAAGTGGATAGGCTTTGACCTCATGTTTTCTAATGAATTTATAAAAATCAATAAGTATTTCAGGAAGATCTGTATAGATTTCTTTGCCCCTAACATCTTGCATATCACAAATCATATCATACAACTTTTCAACTTGTAACTGTGCCATGTAGATAATAAATGAATCAATATCATCATCCTGATCGTGCCAATTGATTAATGTTTTCACTAAATCGAGACGCCAGAGAAATCTGTGTTTTGATTTTTCATCGAGGCCATATTTTTGCATGAAATCATTTTTAATTTTATTAGCTAAATCTAAGTTTAAGGTATCATATAAGTCAAGTAGGTCATTAACCATTTCACCATCTTTAGGTGGTTTGCTTACAAATTTATAAATATCTGATATCAGCTGATCTTTCTCATTTTGATATTCTGCAATCATATCTTCAAAAACAACGGTTTGCATTCTTTTTTCTAACCTATTTCTATGATATATGAAAGTTTCATATGTCATATTTTGTTTTGTTAGTTTTGCTGGTTTTAATACACTAAATCCAATGGCTCCCTTATCATATGTTCGATTTGTCGGATGACCAACAATATCATTTCTAACATACTTTAATTGGTGGAGCACTTTATTTTGGTTAATATTAATATGATACTTGTAATGGGTTAACCCAATCGCGAGATCATAAAGACTATCTATACCAACAAAAAATCCCTGTAGTAAACCAAACACATCAAGTAATACTTCACCTTGATTATGGACAGTATCACTTTGATAAGCTTTGATCATCATATCTATATGACCGAGCATGTCATATGCCGCTTTAGCACGATATCCATAGCTGTTTTGTTCATCTTTGTCAAGTAATTCGACATATGATTTAAGTAGATCTAGACTCATAAACTATCCTTAATCTTTCTGAGTAATACAGGTGCTGGAAGCTCCTTATAAATAGAACCTTCAATATACTTGATACCTAAACGTTGTAATAACTCTTTTTGTTCACGATCTTTGACACCTCTGATAACGAATGCGATATTAAACTCATCAAGCATCATTTTCATACGCTTCAAATATTCGTTAAATTTTACACTCTCATTTTGAATGTCAATATGAAGTGTGTTAAATGGATAATGAATCGCCGTTTCCATACTTGTTGTATCAAGAGAAATACCGTGATCTATTAATTCCATAATATGTCCCATGTAGTGTTTTGGACGAAGGTCCATATCGCACTTAAGTCTAATAAACTCATATGGAATCTTATATTTTTTGAGCGTCCCGAGTAAAAACGAATTAAACTTAGGATCTAAGAATGTTTGTTTAGAGATAGGAATTGTAATTTTAATAAGTCGTTCGGTTTGTTTTTCTAGTTCAACTAAAAATTCACAAACTTTTTCGATATGAAAATGCTCTAAATCAATCAGCCTATTTCGCTTTTCTGCAATTGATAATAAATACTTACTATCAATTGTTAATTCAGTCATCACGAGTTCACTTTCGTATTGCCATACAATGTTTTTAGACATATCAATGACTTGATTAAACACAAGTCCAATCTGTCTTGTCTCAATTGCAACATTCAAGTAATCAATGACCTGTTGTTCAAATAGTTCCTCTTCATAGTCATGATATACGAAATAATAAACCTTATCTTCTTTGATACGTTTCGCTTTTTCTAATGAAATATCAAAGAATCGATATAATTTATCCTTTTGTTTTTCAACTGTAACAACTGGATATCTTAAAACTCCAATTGCAACATCAAATCTTTCATAATCAAGAACTTGCGATTTATACTGTTCAAGATATTTAGTATAATCCTTTAACATTTTAGATACTGTTCTAATATCGTTTAAAGGTAATGCGACTAAGATTTGATTAAAATCAAATCGATAAATTTGTGCATCCTTAAAGAATTTCTTTGTCACTTGAGCAAACTCTTTGAAAAATTGAACCATTTCTTCAGTACCATATATATGCTTCATATGATCGTCTAGCTCAATTAAACAAAAACTTACCTTATCTTCTTTAAGTTCTTCCATTGCTAAGTCAAGAGCATATCTATTAAACAATCCCGAACTTTGATCAACGGTTGCTTGTTCCATTAATTCTTTAGTTTTGTCTACTTCTTCACTTTGATCATAAAAGAAACTCATGACGTATGTTTCATCCCCTTCTTTAAAACTAAACATTTTTTCTAATATGTGCTTGTTTTGGTATACATACATAAGTTGTCTTATCTCACCAGGACGTCTCAAGCAGGTATTGATCGCATCTTGATATTCATGTACATATTCATATGATACATCTCTTAAAAATAATTCTAGATGATAGTGTTTTTCAATTTGAAATAACGATATTGCCATATCATTATAAGTCGATCCAAGATCGCTGTATAATCTATAGGCTATAATCGGTGCATTTAATACTTGACGATACATATGATTTTCTTTTTTAAATTTTAGCATCTTTTTCTCATCCAAGAGATGAGTAAACAAGATACTAGACACCAGTTTTAATAAATCATAATACATTGCAGGATCACTTAAAGGTTTATCCAAGTAAACTGCAAAAACGCCTAGATCACCAAGTGGAAATGCGTAAACAAACTGAACATCGTCTTCAAAATCCTTTTGCGTGATAATGTTTTTTTGCCATTTAAATGTTTTGGTTAATTCATATATTTCATCACCCGTATGAAGCACATGAGCTACAAATGTCTCAGCCACCATCAACGGTGTGATTGTCTTATCGTATAATCTTTCTTTTTTATAAAAAAAGAAATTAGGATCACCTTGATCTAGATATATCATCATCTCTTTAGCACTCATGTATTTCTCAAAATGCATGAAGAAGATACGAAGATACTCTCTTAGAGGTAGCTTATCATCGATTAGATGTGCGTATTCAATCAAATCCGTACTGATTTCCAAGTTTTCTAATAAGTTCTTAGAAACCAGAGATTTTTGTTCCTGACGTTCAATGATAATAACTGATTCTTTTTCTTTTTCAACAGTTGCTTTATCAATCTTCTTAGAAACCGGCTTTTTAAGTTTTTTTAACTTTTTCTTATATAGATCAAGTGATAGTTTATTATCTAATGCTTCATACACATGAACAAAAAGTGTATAAACCTGTTCTTGATAAACCAAATCTTCATTTTCAAATGCCTCTTCATATTCAGCATCCAAGTTTGAAGCTTTTAAATAATTTTTTTGTAAGTAATATATATTTAAAAGATGCAATACAACTTGCATATGATAAGGATTTTCTCTGATCACTTCAATTGCTTTTGATCTAGCTTCATCCAAACGTTCAAGTTTAATTAATAATTCAATTTCTTTATCAACATAATCTGATTCTAAATCAAAATTGTAAAGTGCATAAACTTGATTTAATGCCATTTCATATTGCGCATCTTTATCATATAGACTAACAAGTTCATCCAAGCAATAAATCTTAACCTGATCAGGAATCATATCCTGTAAAACTTTTAAGATATCATCTAAATATAGTTCATTAAGTGCTTTTTTAAACCTAATATCATCTAAAGTACCTTGATATTGATTAATGATTGGCAATGCTTCTTTTCTAAGTTTGATGAGGCGTTTAGCATCATCAAACTTAGAAAGTTCAATTGAGGCATCAATCAACTGTTTTAATATTTTTTCATAATAGATGGTTTCACTTTGGTTTTGAATTTCTTTTAAGACTTGTGTGCCTTCTTCATAGACAAGATCAAAAAGCGATAGTTTTATCGCTATTTCAAAATAGTAATGATAAGCTGCTTGATAATCAAGATGGCTTAACGATTGCTGACTTAAATAATCTTTGATGATAGATAAGCTATGCGGTTGTTTTTCTAAATTCAAAACATCAGATAATCGCAATACTCTGTACTCCAATCCTTTTAACTATTTTATAACAAATTATTACAGATGACGATATTTCATTGAAGCAATTGTATATAAAACCATCAATACTAGAATAAATAGAACCATCGCTAATGAATATTTTCACTATCCGTTTGAATTACACAAATGATGGTACGAATCAAAGTTGTATTATCAGCATTTGACAATCCTAATAATACAACAATCTCTCCATCTGGAATATCAAATGAACTATCTTATAGAAAAACCCTCTATTAAATTTTCCTACACACATTTTTAATATGAATTATCATCATTATTTTATTTGTCCATTTCCGAATACAACTGTTCTGCTAATTCAAGATATTTATCAGCTAGCATGTGAAAATCAAATCCAACTTCTTTTGATAGGCCAACCATATCTTTTCTTGTTGCTACCTGATGCCATTGAAGTGCTTGAAACATGCGATAAAACCTTACTAAATCTTGTTCTTCTTTTGTGGCTTTACGGCCTAAATATACATCTAATAAGACTAATGCATCTTCAAACTTAACATTGCCAAAGCTTGCGATATCGTAATAGAATTCATTATAACCTGCATATTCCCAATCAAGTAAATACAATTGATCTTTTGCAACTACGATGTTTGATCTTTGTGCATCATTATGACAGAAAACTTTAGGTTTATTAGCGCGTTCATTTAAATACTTATCAACCCATATCTTCTTTAATTTGTCATATTTAGGGTTATTTTCTCCTGTAAATGATTCATATAGATCAAGTCTATCCACCAATCCATAGTCACCTGCAGGTTTAATGTCTGTCCCATGTAGTTTTTTTAATAATTTAACCATATCATTTAGATATTTTGTGTAATCAAGAGCTGTCAATACTTCACCTTCTATGAAGGGTGCTGCTTTATCTCCAGACTCAACATCAAAATAAACAGTTTCATTATTAATATGTAATGATTTGATTCGATTTAAATTATCTAGTTCAATCTTACGATCAACAAATAAATTTCCATCCGTACCAATCACTCTATAGGTATAATCTTTTCCTTCAAACTCAATGTGATATGTTAAGTGACTCATACCACCCATCAATCTATTTTTAATCACTATTTTATCTTCTGTTGTATGAAATGCTTTTGCAGCACGCGATTTAATCAATTTTTCATTTTTATCTATCATAATTCATAAAAAGTGACTTGACCATTTTCATAAATTGCATAGCTCTTATGAAAGTCACCTAACGCTCCTGGATTCAATATAATCATATCTTGGTCTTTTTTAAAATACTTAATATGTGTATGTCCAAAGATAACAAGATCAACACTATTGTGTTTAGCCTCTTTTTTTAATCTTCCCAATCTAAATCTTACACCTTCTATATGACCATGCGTAAGTAATATTTTCAATCCATCCAAATTCAATACTCTCTGATAAGGTGCTGTTGAATAGAAATCGTTATTTCCTTTAACGGTAATCAAATGACAAGGTTCAATCAAAAAATCATCTAAGCACATATCTCCCGCATTGATGTGGTAATCTACATCTTTATGTTTTTTTATAACTTCTTCTAATCGTTCTAGATGTCCATGGACATCACTTGTGATTAATAATTTCATTGAGATGCTCCTTGACCTGCTTCATCGCATTTGCGCGATGTGAGATTTTATTTTTTATTTTTGGTTGTAACTGCGCCATGTGTTTATCATGAGAAGGCACATAGAATATCGGATCATATCCAAAACCATTTACACCTTTAGGCTCACGAGCAATTTCGCCATAAACTCTACCCTCGAAGTGAACATAGATGTCATCAGGAAAATAAACAACAATGACAGACACAAAATATGCTGTTCGATCACTTTTATCCTTCATTTCATCAAGCAGTTTTAGATAGTTACCACGATCATCTCCACCGCTATATCTCTTTGAATAAATGCCTGGTCTTCCATTTAATGCATTCACAACCAGACCAGAATCATCTGCCATGGTTGGCATTTTATATTTATGTGAAAAATATCTGGCTTTAATGATAGCATTATCTAAAAAGGTTTCTCCATCCTCATCAACTTCATCCTTATCCTGATAAAAAGACAGATCCATTAAATCAATGTCATTGCCTTCAAATATTTGCATAAGCTCTTGTTTCTTATGTTGATTTTGTGTAGCGATTAAGAGTTTCACACATATCATCTCATTTCATGTTTACAAAAATATTTTATCACATATTTACTTTGTTTCCTATGAAATCATTTAATGATACGCTATAATAAAATAGGGTGATATAAAATGCAAAATAAAAATCAAAACAATGAAGGAAATAATATTTTAAAATTTGAAGATTTATTCAAAGAAGAAATACGCGAAAAAAACAAACGTGATGAACCAAAAGTGAATAAATACAGATATATATATGCGCTTATCGGATACATCGTTGTTATGTTTGTCTTCGCAGCTATTATCCAACTTATATTCATGTCAAATAAGGATAACTATGAATATTATGACGAAATGGATATACTGCTTGCTGAAGTATCAAATGATGCTTATGGAATGGGCTTAATCAGTCAAGATGCTTATGAAGATTATAATGTTGCCGATAACTCATATTTAGACGTTTATGATAGTTTTGAAAACTTTATTCTTATCTACAATACAGCAAATGAATATAAAAATGTATTTTTAAATGAATATCCTGCTCAAGCACTTCTATACAATGATTTAACATTGGATGGTACTTGGAATGGTACTAAAAAAATGACATTATATGTGACTAAGGATATACAAGAAGAAATTTTTAAAAATTTTAAAAATGTATCGTTAATTGCCTTAGATCGAAGATTATTAGATGAAGTTTCAAGTAATAAACAAGCATATGGGTTTATTGATGCACATTTATATGACACTTATTATAATGATTACTCAGATAATCTTGCTGTGAAAAGTTTTTCAAACTTATATCTAGTTTATAATATTGATAATCCGGATGCTCAAATCATTGAAAATTTATCATTTGACGCTTTAGATAATTATATACTGAAAACTACTTATAATGATGGTAGTGATATCGTCAAGTTCAGTTATACTAATCAGCAATCAACGCTGTTTAATCCAAATGCTACTGATCACTTAGTCATCACTTCCATGGATGTTCAAATCACCGGTTTTATAAATGGTTTAATAAACTTTCTTATATATATCATTGCACTACCAATTTTATTGTTTATATTAAAACCAAATCTTAGCTATGATATTGATCAAACAAAACGTGACGGTTTTGGAAAACTTATCGTTGGTTCTATCACAGGTTATGTCATCTTAATTGTTGGTAACTTAATTTCTAATTTACTATCAACAACTCTGTCGCTTGCCTTTGACCATCCTATTGAAGAAGCAGTTAATCAGCTAACCATTGAAAATATATTACATTCAAACGGTGCAATCTTCATAATACTGAGTGCTGTAATCATTGGACCTGTTGTTGAAGAATTAGTCTTTAGAAAATCAATCTTTGGATTATTTAAAAACCAGTATGTTGGATTAGTCGTGTCAGCATTATTATTCGGATCAGTGCATTTACTAGGCGAAGTTTCATTTATTGATGGATTGATTAATGGTATAAGTTATATCGTTATGGGATTTGTGTTTGGTATCATCTATATCACAAATAAAAAGAATATCGTATATCCGATTATCGTTCATATCGTAAGCAATCTATTTAGTGTTGTTGCTGTATATTTCTTACAATAATTAAAAGAGCTAGTTCAATTTTGAACTAGCTCTCTATTTCTCTTAATATATTTACACATAAGTTTAATCGATATAATTTAGCATAATCCATGGCCGTTTTGTTCAAACGGTCTTTTTTTATTGGAACCTGACGTTCAATAAGTTTTCTTAAATAAATGTGATCTCTATTTAAAACTGCAATTATTAATGCTTGTTTCTTCGCTAAATTCTCGTATTTTGGTGTCTGGGTATAGTCATTTAAATAATCAATCATATCATGTTTATTAAAAATAAGTGCTGTATCAATTGGTGTCTCGTATCTTCTATTTTTTACATCAAGATACGCATCATAATTTAATAATACTTTAACGGTGTCAATTGTCCCAAATCTAATCGCATTAAATATCGGTGTTTCAAATAAATCATTTAGTGCATTAGGGTCCAACTTCTTATCTAACAACATTTGAATTAAGTTCACATTTGAAGTCTTCGTTGCGTGGTGTAACAAAGTATTGCCATAGGCATCTTTTAGATCAAATGACTGATGACTTATTTTTAAAATATAATCAATCATATCGATTTGGCCAGCTAAAATTGCATAGTGAATTGGTAATCTACCCTCTTGTGTTTCTTTATTTAAAAAAGCACCTGATTCAACTAATAATTTTATCATATCCAATTCACCCTTGGCTGCAGCCAAATGAATTGGTGTTTCTTTATGACGATTTTCAACGTTAACATTAGCAAATTTAGATATCAATAACTTAGCAATATGCAACTTGCCTTTTCTAACACAGTCAAATAAAGGTGTCTCCCCATATTGATCTTTAAGATTGACAGATATATTTAAATCTAATAGATATGTTATGACATCCATTGCATTTCCTGTCACAGCATAATGAAGTAAACTCTTGTGTTTCTCATCAATCATTTCTAAATGTGTCATATTCTTCTTCACGTATTCAAGATCATTCAAAGCTGCTTTAATGAAAACATTATCCATACAACCACCGCCTATATATACATTTTAACTTACTTTATCATAAAAAATCAAAAAAAATCGTCTATCTTTTTGATAGACAATCTTTTAGATGTTATTTAACCGCATCTTTAAGTAATTTACCTGCTCTAAAAGCTGGAGTTTTTTGTGCTGGAACGGTGATAACTTCACCTGTACGTGGGTTTTTACCAGTTCTTTGTACACGATGTCTTACTTCAAATGTACCAAAACCTGTAACAACTACTTTTTCTTCACGTCTACCAAGTGTTTCTGCTACTGTGTCAGTAAAAGCGCCTAAGACTTCTTCTGCAACTTTCTGAGTGACACCTGCTCTGTTAGCAACAACTGCAACGAGTTCAGTTTTGTTCATAACAATACCTCCTTAAAGTACTTTTATTCTACCAATTTTTTATTTAAAAATCAACTAATATTAAAAATAAAATCGCTTTGTTAAGACATTTCGATTAAAAATCTTCGGATTTCAAATCCCTTGATAACAATAAAGTTACCGCTTTATCCATTGAGATTTGATTATTGATGATTTGATATGCAATTTGGATCATAGGAAGTTCAATATCATATTTTTCTGCAAGATCATGCATTGCCTCAATCGTTCTTATACCCTCAATAGTTTGTTTTTGTTCTTTATATATTTGCTCAAGGGAGAAACCTTGACCCAATTTTTTACCCGCAGTAAAGTTTCTTGAGTTTTCTGATGATGCTGTAACGATTAAATCACCTACGCCTGTAAGTCCAAATGCAGTTTCTTTTTTACCGCCCATCACTTCAGTGACTCTAACAATTTCAACAATACCTCTTGTAATCACTGCGGCTCTTGCATTTTCGCCTAACCCAAGACCAGCACATGCACCTGAGATAACGGCAATTGCATTCTTAACTGCACCGCCAACTTCACATCCAATCAAATCATTAGATGTATAGACACGCAAGTATTGATCATTTGAAAATATATGTTGCATAAGAACTGCTAATTCGTGATCAGTACTACCTGTAACAAGTAATGTTAATTTTCTTAAAATAACTTCCTCAGCATGAGATGGACCAGTTAAGACAACAAATCCTTTATTATTTTTAGGATCAATTTCTTCAGATACGATTTCACTCACACGTTTTGATGTGCCAGGTTCAATACCTTTAGATACATTGATAAAAATACTAGGCTCTAAAATCTTGTCATTCATTTGTTTTAAAACTTGTCTAATAACTTTTGTGGGAACACTTAATAAATAAGTGTTAGAAAATGCCATGACTTCATTAAATGATGAAGTCGCTTCTAATTTTTCAGGAAGTGTCGTATCAAAGAAAGGGTGTTGATGCAAATTTATCTTTGTAACATGACTTTCTAATATATCATAAATTAAAACATCATGACCATTGTCAATTAACACTTGACCTAATGTGGTACCCCAGGCACCACCACCTATTATGCTAAACTTCATTGCTATCCTTCTTTCTAAATACAAATCTAATCGGTGTGCCGGTAAAATCTATAGCCGCTCTAAATTGATTTTGTAAATATCTGCTATAAGAAAAATGAATATAATCAGGATTATTAACAAATATTAAGAATGTCGGTGGCTTAATACTCACTTGTGTCATATAGTTAAATGAAGCTTTACCACGATTAAATATTGCAGGTGGATTCATCATCACTGAATCCACAAGTAACTCATTTAATATTCTTGTTTGAACTTCTTTTTGATAATTGTCATAAGCTAGGTTTAATGCAGGAAAAATTGTTTGAATTCTTTCTCGCTCTTTTGCAGAAACGAAGACTATTTCGGCATAATCTAGAAATTTAAACTCTTCTCGGATACTCTTTTCCATCTTACGCATCGTCTTTTCATTCTTCTCAACAGCATCCCATTTATTAACAACTATCACAACTGCTTTAGCAGCCTCTAATATATATCCAGCAACATGCTTATCCTGTTCGATAACGCCTTGCTCTCCATCGATGACTAGAAGTGCAACATCACTTCTTTCAAGTCCAGCAAGAGCACGTAGTACACTATATTTTTCTGTATCTTCATATATTCTTCCGCGTTTATTGATGCCTGCTGTATCAATAACAACATACTCTTTTTTATCTTTTTTAAACTGTGTATCAATAGCATCTCTAGTCGTACCTGAAATTTCACTAACGATAACACGTTCTTCTCCTAAGATCGCATTAGTCAAAGATGACTTTCCAACATTAGGACGTCCAACTACACAAAATCTAAGGATTTCGTCATCATAAGGTACATCTTCTTCGGTAAAATGCTCAATAATTTTATCGGCAAGGTCACCAGTACCTAACCCGTGATGTGCTGAAATACCAATTGGATCACCAAAACCAAGGCTATAAAACTCATAAATATTTTGAAGTTGATTAACATCATCAATTTTGTTAACAACTAAAATGACTGGCTTATCTGCACCATATAACATTTTTGAAATATAATAATCTGCATCTGTTAATCCCGTTTTTCCATCTACGACAAAAACAATGGTATCAGCTTCATCCATTGCCATTTGTGCCTGCGCTTTTATTTGTTTTAAAAAAGGGGCATCGCCGATATCGATGCCACCTGTATCTATAACCCTAAAGTTTTTGGTTAACCATTCGGCACGCCCGTAGATGCGGTCTCTTGTCACACCTGCTTGGTCATCAGTAATCGCATATCTTTCACCGACTAAACGGTTGAATAAACTTGACTTCCCGACATTTGGACGACCAACGATTGCTACTTTATAAGGCATAATTCATCACCTATTTTTTCAGATGTTCTTCAAATAAATCACCAATAGTTACATTGCCTGATTCTTCATCATTTTCTAAATATTTCTCATATGAAGCGCGTTCTTCTTGTTCAAGTACGCGTTTGATTGATAGTTTTAATACCCATTGATTATAGTTTGCCTCAGTAACCATAGCTTTAACTTCATCACCGACTGCAAAATAATCTTCTGGTTTTCCAATATGTTCGTTTGAAAGTTCACCTACAGGAATATCACCCAAGATACCTTGAACCTCAACTTTAATACCTTCATGTGAAACCTCTGCAACTTTAGCATCGATGATATCACCACGTTTAACAGTTACATCTTTCCATGGATTATCTTCCAATGCTTTCTTAGATAATGCAATTCTTTCTTTTTTAAGTTCTAATTGAATGATGCTTAGAGTAACTTCATCACCAATCTTAACGAATGCATCAAAATTGTCACTTGGGTTCCAAGAATATTCATTCTTATGTAATAAGCCACGAACATCAGGTGCTACTTCAATAATTAACCCAAATGGTAATTTTTGATTTACTGTGCCAGTAACTGTGTCACCAACATGATGTTGATCATAGAACAGTTCATATGGTGTCTTAAGTAAAGCTTTCATAGATAAATCTAGACGATTACCTTCTTTTTTGATAACTTTAACAGAAACTTCATCACCGATATTTAATACATCATCAATTTTATCAATACGATGATGGCTAACCTGTGAAATACGTAATAAACCTACAACATGTTCAAAACGAATTGTTGCTGCATGTTTTTCGATTTTATCCACTTTGCCTTTTAATATATCACCGGTGTTAATTTCATCTAATTCTGATTGTCTTAATTCTAATCTTTTTTCATAAGCTTCTTGTCTAGCTGATTCAAAGATTTCTTTTCTAGATGCTACAATTCTCTTGGATCTTCCCTTTTGTGAAGCCTCAATAATTTGGAACTCTAAAGTTTTACCTTTAAGCGTATCTTTTTGATTAACTAAATCAAAGTCTAATAAACTATATGGTAAAAATACTTCATGTCCTTGATATGTTAAGATTAATCCTTTATCTTTTGCAGCTTTAACTCTACCTTTAACAACTTCTTTTGATTCTACAAATTTCTTTATATCCTCAAATTTTTCTTGTAATAATAGAGGTAAACGTGATAATAAGATTTGAGCAGGGTCTTCAGTTATTTTTTGTACTTTAGCCTTTACAACATCACCCTCTTTAACAAGTCCTATAAATGAGTTTGGTGCTGGTTTGTCGTAGTTATCTAGATGAATTTTCCCTTCCGTGAAATATTGCACATCTAAATAAATTGTGTTTTCTTCAACTTTGACTACGGTGCCATCTACTACTTGGCCTACCTTCAATACATTAATCTCCATGTTTAATCTCCTTTTTTGCGATTAACTCTATAATTTAACTAGTTATACTAGCAATGAGCATTTTTTGGTATTTTTTTTATTATTTCATGAACAACTTCATCAATTGATAAGTTTGTCGTATCTAATTCAACAGCATCTATAGCTTTTCTAAGCGGTGATTCTTTTCTTGTTGAATCCTTGATATCTCTTGTTTCAATATCAGAAATCATTTTATTCATATCAACATTTTTACCTTTTAACTTTGTTTCTTTAAGTCTTCTTTTCGCACGCTCTTCGAGATGTGCAGTCAAGAAAATTTTAAGATCAGCTTTGGGTAATACTACTGTACCAATGTCTCTACCATCCATGATGATATCCCCTTCTTGAGCGGCTTTTTGTTGTAACTCAACCATTTTTCTTCTCACATAGGGAAAACTTGATACAAGTGATACATTATTTGTCACATCAGCTTTTCTTATTTCTTCAGTGACATCATTTTCATCAATGAAGATTCTATCGCTATCATAGTGAATATGGATAGATTCTAAAAAAAGATACGAAGATTCCTGTTCAAGATCGATACCTAAACTAATAGCTTTTAATGTTACCGCTCTATACATTGCCCCCGTATCAATATGTGTCCAACCCAATCGCTTAGCGATGAGTTTACTTATCGTTGATTTGCCTGATCCAGCTGGTCCATCAATTGCTAATTTAAATCCAGACATGTGATTCCTCCATACATTTCAATTATAACATAATTTTGCTTTTTTTAAAGAGTCATTATCATGATTTTGTTTTTAAATGACCATATAATTGCTTCACTTCATGAATCTTTAACGGTCTATAAGAACCACGTTCAACACCATCTAAAGTCAAAAAATCATAACGTACTCTCGTTAAGTTTTTAACCTCATGATCAATTGCTTCAAACAATTTTCTAATTTCTCTATTCCGACCTTCCGCTAATACAACAGAAAGCAGTGTAGATTGATTATCTTTGTCCAATTCTATGATTCTAATAAATTTAGGCTTCATGAGAACACCATCAATTTTAAGACCTTTCCTCAATTGAACAACTTTCTTTCTAATGACAACACCTTTAACTCTAACAATATATTCTTTTTCAACATCAAATTTTGGATGTGTTAATTGATAAGTTAAGTCACCATCATTAGTCAACAGGATAAGCCCAGCAGAATCGTTATCTAAACGACCTATTGGATATACGCGTTTATCTCTATCTTCTACGTTGAGTAAATCAAGGACAGTTTTACGCCCTTTATTATCTTTAACAGTAGAAATATAACCGGTAGGTTTATTCATTAAATAATATACTTTTTGTGTTTGATTAACAGTTTTTCCATCAACTTGGATAATATCGTTTTTACCAACTTTAACACCTAAAGTCTTCACGATTTCACCATTGACAGAAACTCTACCTTCCGAAATCATTTCTTCTGATTTTCTTCTTGAAGCTACATTTGCGTTTGCTAAAACTTTTTGCAATCGTTCCATATTTATCACCATTAACATTATAGCATATATTATGCTATATGATAGATATAGCTATGTAAAGATCAAATTTTTGATATAATATGTGTGGAGGTATGCATATGGACTATATAATTCTTGATAAAACATCAAAAATTCCTTATTACATTCAAATATCTGATTCTATTAAGCATCATATCAATATGGGTACTTTAAAACATGGCGAACAGCTACCTACTGAATCAAGCCTTTGTGCAATTTATGAAGTTAGTGTAATCGTTGTTAAAAAAGCATATGATGATTTAGTACAAAAAGGTCTTATTAAGCGTATCAGAGGTAAGGGGACTTTTGTTCATACACTTACGCCTCATGTTATTGACCTTAGCAATGGGATAATATCAATCAATCAATACTTAACCAACTCAAAACGAACAGTTATCAGTTTTGATAAAGTCAAGAATCATACTTTCGCCACGACACTTCTTGATTTGGCTGAAGATGATTATGTCTATACTATTAAAACTGTAACAAACTATAATGATACACCGATGATGTTTCAAACCATCTATTTACCTGAAAAATTTTTTCCAAATTTAAAAAAAGAATTCATCAAGCATAAAACCATGTTTGAACTTGTTATAAACATGTATGATTTAGAGCCTCAAAACCTCCATCAAGCATATCGACCAGTTAATCTTCAACCTGACATCGCGATGATTCTTGATGTACCAAAACATACACCAGCATTTTTCATTAGAAGTGAGCTTACGGATATAAACAAACGTAAACTTGCATATTTTGCAGTTCACTGTCCTGCTGAGCACTTAGAGTTTGAGGTAATTATATGATACATATACTTGAACAAATCAAAATTGATAAACGATCAAATTATCCTATTACAGATCAAATTTTTCTGTCTATTTTTAATTTGATTATGAGTAATCAATTACCTAATTTCAGTGATCTTCCCTCAATTGAGGATTTATCAAAAACACTAAATATTAAACCATCTTATGTTGAAGAAGCTTATCATTTGCTTGATAAATATCAATACATTAAAAAAGTTGATAATCGTTATTTCATTGCTTATTATGAGATTAATAGTGAACTATTCTCTCAAAAATCTTCTATTTCAAAGAGTATTATCCAATCGGGACAGACTCCATCTTCTAAATTTATACATGGTAAGAAAGTAAAGATGTCTTCTGATTTTTATGAGCATTCAAAATTTGACAAAGTTGAACCCATTTATGAGATTAAACGTCTATTTTACGCTGATCAAATGCCTGTTTTAATCTTAACGACTTATCTATCACTGTTGAAACTTCCAAATTTTGACAAGTATTATGATGGTACTAAGCCCTTATATGAAGTATTGAAGACGTTTTATGGTATTTCTTTTAATGATACAAAACGACATATCAAAGTAGTAAATATGCCATCGAAGAATGCTTCTCTACTTAATGAACTACCTGGAACTGCGACTTTTTTAACATCTTATAATTTTTTAGATCAAAACGATAGTTTCATCGGTTACGCTGAAATTATGACTAGTAGCCATTACGCTTTTTCATTTGATATATCAATTTAAAGTGCTTTAATACTTTTTATTACAAAAAAAAAAATCACCATCGGTGATTATTTTTCTCTTGAAACGTAAGAACCATCATTTGTATTAACAATAATTTTTTCGCCTTCTTCAATGAACATTGGTACTTTAACTAATAACCCAGTTTGCATAATTGCATCTTTTAATGCATTTGTTTTCGTGTCACCTTTGACACCTGGTACAGTTTCAGTAACTTCTAATGCTACTTTATCAGGTAAATTAACACCTAAAATTTCTTTTCCATCATAGAACATTACATCTACACTCATGCTTTCATAAATGTATTTAAGTTCGTTTTCGATTTGAAATTCTGGGATTTCGATTTGTTCATATGATTCATTGTTCATGAACACATGTCTATCACCGTTCGCATATAAGTATTGCATTGAAACTTTATCGATTTGTGCACGTTCTACTTTTGTTCCTGCATTGAAAGTATAATCGATAACTGCCCCAGAACGCAAATTTCTTAGTTTTGTCCTAACGAACGCACTACCTTTGCCTGGTTTAACATGCATAAATTCGATGACTTGAAAGATATTACCGTCAAACGCAATCGTTTGTCCAGTTTTAAACTCATTTGTACTGATCATCTTTAAAACTCCTCATCTTTTTTTCCGCGTTTATTATACATTAAATTTATTGTTTAAGCAACTATATCAAGTAAGTATGCGATAGCTTCGATATAACTATCAATCTGTTTGCCCATAAAGCGTGCTGAAACAACATCTCTGATGTAATCAACTTTACGGAAGTCTTCTCTATGTTCGATATCAGAAAGATGAACTTCAACCTTAGGGATATCTACTATTTCTAAAGCATCTCTAATCGCGATACTTGTATGCGTGTAAGCACCAGCATTAATAATGATTGCATCGTATGGTGTATTGAAAGTATCTTGAATTACTTCAACGATTTCACCTTCATAATTGCTTTGAAAAAACGTAAAATCAATATCTTGAAATTCATGTGAGATAGTGTCATATAAATCTTCAAGTGTCATTCTTCCATAATGTTTTGGATTCCTGAAACCCAACATGTTAAGGTTGGGCCCATGAATAACTAATAAATTCATTTATATTCCTCGTTCTTAATGTAGTTTAATAAAACTTTAACCGTTTGTTCAATATCATAATTATTTGATACAACAGCATCAGCAAAATCCTGATATTTTAAAAATCGTTCATCGAAGAGTTGATCCAATGTTTTTTTCTTAAGTAGTGGTCTTTGATAATCAAGTTCTAATCTTTTTTTAATAATTTCTATATCTGTATCTAGATATATTTTAACACCATTCATCAATGCTTTATTGCGTTGTTGCGTCACAATACCGCCACCACATGCAATGATATAATTTCTGTTATCATCAGGACATTTACCCAACGCTTCTGTTTCTAATTCTCTAAATTTTTCTTCCCCATATTTTTCAATAATTTCCTCAATAAACATATGAGCGTCTTTTTCAATGATACCATCAAGATCACAATAATCATACCCCAAAGCTTTGGCAAGTTTAATTGCGATTGTAGTCTTTCCTGATCCTGGCATACCGATTAAATATATTTTCATGTTACGACTCCTTTAAAAAATCTTTTATTGCTTTATATGCATCATCATATAAAGTATCGCTTAATGCATCTAGTACCACCGGATGCATTTGATTTTTAAACCATGTTTTTTGTTTTTTAGCAAGTTGTCTACTCTTTTTAACTATTTCATGTTTTGCATCATCTAAGCTGTATTCATTTTTTAAATATGCCACAAGTTCTCTATATCCTATAGCATTTATCTCAATACCATCATCTAACAAAGATTTTACTTCATCGATAAATCCTTCCTGAATTTGTATATCTAAACGTTTGTATAAGCGTTCTTCTAAAATAGTTCGATCAATATCTAAATAAATAATAAGTGCATCATAAAGCAGTTCATCCTTATGATTCTTACTAGATCGTGGATGTCCTAACTTGGCTTGTTCTAATGCACGAAGCACTCGTCTTCGATTTTTAGCATCAACGCTATTATTTGGATCTAAAACTGTTAGTTCATGATAAATATTTTCAGTTGATACATCAGCATAAACTGATTCAAATGCAGAATTTCTACCAATTTCTTGAAACTCATAATTGTACAAAGCTGCTTTAATATATAAACCGGTACCACCGACAATCATCGGTAAATTGATTTCAGCAATCTTGTGTCTCACATCTTGCTGAAAATCATAGACTGAATATTTATCTTGAGGTTCCACCATATCAAACAAATGATGTGGTATGCCTTCTTTTTCTTCTTCTTTAATTCTTGCAGATCCAATATCTAATCTTTTATAAACCTGAACTGAATCACCATTAATAATTTCAGCACCAAAAGCTTTTGCTAACTCTATGGATAGTGAAGTCTTGCCAGAAGCCGTTGGTCCTACAATAACTAAAACCTTCTTCATGATACAACACGCTTGAACATACGTTCAATTTCATAATGAGTAAGTTTAATCATTGTTGGTCTGCCATGAGGACATGTATAAGGATTCTTACAAGCTCTTAAATCTTCAAGAATTTTAATCACTTCTTGTCTTGAAATATAGTGATTAGCTTTGATGGCACCCTTACAACTAACATCTTTTGCTAAATCATCGCGAAGTACTTTTATAGATATTCTACCATTTTCTTGAAGCATGTTATATAATGATTCAATCGCAGTATCAATCTCATCATCTCTTAACCACGTTGGTGTCGCGATTAAGTGGTTATTATGAAATATAAACCCATGTTCTTTTAACATCTCAGAAAAAATCATTAATTGTTTTATTTCATCATCTGATAGTGATAAATCATAAGGAATAAGTCGTTCTTTAATAGCAAAACTAGGATTACCAAGCGCTTCGTAATAATGTTCATATCTAATCCGTTCAGCTGCTGCATGCTGATCCATCAAATAAAGACCTTCTTCATTTTGAAATAATATATAAGTACCAGCAAATATACCAACATATTCTAAATATGGAAGTTTTTCCGGTATGATATCTTCAACTCTTGATTGGAATTGAACAACTGGCTCTTCAACAAAAAGTGATTGACGTTCAAAAATTTCTTTTACATTTTCTGCTTTATACTCTTTTTTTACCTGACTTAAATTTTCTTGAATTGGATGTGTTTTCTCTTCAAGTGCTTTTTTTATTAGGTTTTCTAATTCGAATGCTAAAAGTGTCTCATTGACCAATTTAACTTCGAATTTTTGTGGATGAACGTTGACATCAAGTAAGCTTGGATCCATTTCAATATCAATCATTGAGATTGGATATTTTCCAACCATTAAGAATGAATGATATCCATCGATAACCGCTTGTGTCAAACGATAGTTTTTAATATATCTGTGATTGATAAATAGTGATATATCCTTTTTTCTTGATCTAACAATTTGTGGTGATAATAAATAGCCTTTGATATTGATGTGTTGAAACCTATGCTCAACAATCGTCAATCCCTTTGTCATCTGTTTACCATATATTTGATCGATAAGTTGGTAAAAATTACCATTTCCATAAGTTTCCTTATAAAGCTTATCATCAAAATATAACTGCATATATACATTTGGATTTGATAGTGCTAACCTGTCAAAAATATCAATAATCAAATATTTTTCAGTGAACTCAGACTTTATATATTTAAATCTTGCTGGAGTATTATAAAATAGATTAGATACTTCAATGTGAGTACCAGTATTCATGGCTACATCACTTGTTTCGATAAAGTGTCCACCTTCATAAACAACCTCTATGCCAGCTTCATTTTCCATTTTTGTACGCAGTACAACTCTAGATACTGCAGAGATTGCTGCAAGGGCTTCACCACGAAACCCGAGTGTATGAATATGAGATAAGTCCATTTCTGATTTAATTTTACTTGTCGCATATCTTTCAAATGCTAGTTTAGCATCGGATTGATCCATCCCATGACCATTATCAATTACGGACATTTTCTCCATTCCGAAACCTTCGACTTTAATCACTACTTTAGTCGCGTGTGCATCCAGTGAATTTTCGACGAGTTCTTTAATTACTGAACTTGGTCGTTCAACAACTTCTCCAGCTGCAATCATATTTGAAAGTTTATGGTTCATCTTTTGAATGATGGACATCTAAAATCACCTATTTCTTTTTCAAATTAGTTTGTAGATGCTTTAATAGTAATAATGCATCAAGTGGCGTAATTTGATCTGTATCTAATGTGTCAATTTCACTTAGAACGTCAAGTTCTTTTTGTGATATTGTTTGTTCAAGTTCAGATTCGTAATCATCATAATTAAATAAATCTAGAATCACTTTTTGATCTTTTTGTTCGAGTTGAGTCAAGATATCTTGACTACGTTTGATTAGTACCTGCGGTAAATGTGCGAGACTCGCAACCTGAATACCATAAGATTTATCGGTTGTACCTTTCTCAACACGATGTAAAAAAACCATCTTATCTTTTTCTTCCTTTGCTCTAACACATAGGTTTGTACATCTTGATAGTGTTTCTTCTAAAAAAGTCAATTCGTGATAATGTGTTGAAAACAGTGTTTGTGCACCAATCTTTTCATGAATGTATTCAATCATACCTTGAGCCAACGCCATACCATCATATGTTGCTGTTCCTCTACCAATTTCATCAAATAAAATCAATGATTTATCAGTTGCACGTGTTAACGCCTCATTTGATTCAACCATTTCAACCATAAATGTTGATTTACCACCACTCAAGTCATCACTTGACCCGATTCTGGTGAAAAGTGCGTCATATAGTGGAATTTGTGCGCTTTCCGCTGGGACAAATGACCCGCATTGAGTCATATAAACCATGAGTGCAAACATACGCATATAAGTTGATTTACCACTCATGTTAGGCCCTGTAATCAAGAATATTTCACCCGGTTCCATCACGACATCATTTTCGATAAATTTCGTGAATTGCTCAACAACTAAATGTCTTCCCTTAATAATTTTGACATGTCTATCCTCTGATATGACGGGTCTTACTAAACGATATTTTTCAGCAATCATAGCTAAGTTTAAGAACACATCAATTCTAGCTATTGTTGTTGATAGAACTTGAAGTGATTGACTAAATGTATCGACATAGTTTCTAATCTCAACAAATAACTCATACTCTAATGATATTGCTTTTTCTTTAGCATGCAATATCATATCTTCTTTTTCTTTTAACACCGGTGAAATATATCTTTCACTATTAGTCAATGTTTGTTTACGCTCATAACCAAAAGATGGATCGACAAACTGTGTTTGTCCTTTTGAGATCTCGATATAATATCCAAATACACGATTATAACCAACACGTAAATTCTTAATACCTGTTTTTTCTCGTTCATCAATTTCAAATTGTGATAGCCAAGATTGTCCTGAGTCATTAATGTCTCTTAGTTCATCCAAAGTTTCATTAAATGAAGCTTTGATGATGCCACCTTCTTTAACTGTTAATGGTGGTTCATCCTCAATTGCTCTTTCCAAATATTCACATAGTGCATCATGACAATCCATTTGATCAATTAAATCATTGATTGCTTTATGTTCATATGCCTTCAAATGTTCTTTTAAGCTTGGTATATGCTTAAGTGTTTCTCTTAATTGATATAAATCTCTAGCATTAACAGTCTTAAAAGCGACTCTACCGACGATACGGTTTATATCGTAGATATATTTCAAGTGATCCAAAACACTCTCACGAGGTTGATAAAAACTAAATGCATCGATTAAATCAAATCGTTCTTCAAGTTGTTGTTGATCGTTTAATGGATGATTAAACATGTGTTTTAAATATCTTGAACCCATCGCAGTACTACAGTGGTTAATCCAATGAAGCAAAGTTGTTTGATCTTGATTCACCAAAGATTCTTGAACCTCTAAATGTTTTTTAACACGATAGTCAACATGCATATGTCCGACTTTTTTAACAACTTCAAAGGCCATTAAGTGATGAAGATTTTGTTTTTGTGTTTCATTTAAGTAATTTAATAGATGTGAAGCAGCTCGCTTTTGTTCACGATCTAGGTTTTGTAAATATTTTTGCTCGTTTAAATCAAAGTGTGAAGATGTTGATACCAATATTTGATTTTGTTGAAGTTGCTCAATAAAATTTTGATCAAAATGTGGTGGTACAACAATCTCTTTAATCTTTAAACTTAATATTAAATCGATAACCTCAAATTTTTCTAAATCATCTGTTAAAAATGCTTCTCCAGTAGAGATATCGACATAGGTACATGCGTATCCCTTTTCAGTAAGGATGACATTACCGATGAAGTTGTGGCTATTGGCATCTAAAATACCGTCTTCAAAAACAGTACCCGGTGTAATAAGTCTAACAACTTTTCTTTCTACTAATCCTTTGCCAGGTTCACTGACTTGCTCAACGATTGCAATCTTAAATCCTTTTTCAATAAGCTTTTGAATATATGGTTTAACCGAATGAAATGGTACACCACACATTGGAACTTTTTCCCCTGCATCTCTTGCAGTTAGTGCAATTTCTAATACTTTTGATGCTAAAATTGCATCATCAAAGAACATTTCATAGAAATCACCTAATCTAAAAAAGACTAACGCATCAGCGTAGTCTTCTTTAATTTTCAAATATTGCTGCATCATTGGGGTATATGTTTGCTTTGCCATTGTTGGCCCCCTATTTCTTTATTATTATGGTGTAGCTTCTGGTATAATACCAAAGCTTCTTAGAAGTTCAGCAATCTTGTCGATAAGACCTACTCTACCACCGGCACTAGATGGTAAATCAATTCTTGCATTAAGCCAATCTGTTACACCATCTAAGAATGTAAGTTCAGTACTATTAACCAATATTGTATAACCGATAAGTACAATTGCTATAATTAAAGCTAGGATTAAAGCCCATTTAAATACGAACTTAAATACTTTCCATAAAACTTTTCCTAAACCCCTAAAGAATTTACCTAGCACTCTGATTTCACCAGGTATATCCTTTGATGATTTATTATTATTTTCTGCTATTTTGATTGCTTTTTGCTCTTGAACAAACGCTTCACGTTCAGCAGCCTCATCGCTTGCTACTAATTTTTTATACGATTTAGGAGATCCATAGAATTCAGCTGAATTAATCACTTCAATTTTTGGTGAATCATCAATTAAACTTATGCCATCTATTTCTTCTTCAAGTGCTTCTTCAACCACTGGTTTTTCAACCGCCTGACGTTTTAGTGTTTCAACTGCTTCTCTTAATTTCTTCAATTCCTCAACAAGAGTATCTAAATTAACTGCAGGTGCAACATATTCAACCTTAGTAAGAACCTCTTTAGGTTTTTCGACAACTTCAGATTCTTCTACGATGACTTCTTCTTCAAGAACAGGTTCTTCCTCAACTTCTTCAAGAACAGGTTCTTCCTCAACTTCTTCAAGAACAGGTTCTTCCTCAACTTCTTCAGAAACAGTTTTTTCAACTGATTCTTCTTGAGGTGCTACTTCAACAACCGTTTCATCAGGTATAAAAGCAGGTACAATAACTACAGGTTCTTCCTTTTTAACGGCTTCATCTTGCAACTCTTTTTCATAAACATCACGAGAATTTGGAATAAAATAACTTTCCTTAGTCTCAGTAGCATTCTTTAATATATACTCAATAACTTCTTCTTTTTTAAGTTCAGTAGAAGCTTTAATATTATGATCAATTGCAAATCTCTGCATGATGATAACTGACATTGATCTTACTTGTTTTTCAAGGTCTTCAGTATATTCGCCATTAATGCGTAATTCATCAACAATAATGTCAGCAAGCTGATTCTTCTTTAATCTTCTTGGAATATCAACATCATATTTTTTACCTAAGTTTCTAATCTCATTTAAAGTAGAACTCTTAAATAATACGTTTCTAATCTTGTTTGGAGAAACACCATCAATACGTCCAAAACTATCATAGAAAATTTTACTGATTGTTCTATTATAGACATCAATATCTGGTAGTTCCAATTTATGTGTTTTGACATGCTTCAAACCTAACTGATAAATTCTATCAATATCAAAACTAGGTACTTCTTTTTCTACCATATAACCAAATAAATCCGTCCACAAATCTTCTAGATATTGCTTAATAATTGTTTGATCATCAAAAAATACTAGTAAATTTTCTAGTTGAGTTTCAGTGAATTCAGTAAACCATGATAATCGATAATTTAATTCGTCAGCAAGCGTTAGTCTAGTTTTTCTAGTCTGAGCTACTTTTTCTCTTAAATTTTCTCTTAATACATAAATTCTTAGCTCACGTGGGACTGTTAATCCTATGTCATTAAAAAATCCGAGCACTTGGTCTGCCGGCAAGTAAATAATTAATTTTAGTATTTCCTCAATTTTTAATTTTTTGTCACCTACGAAAACGTCTGTGTCTCTTGAAAACTTCGACATACTATCCCTCCTATGAAAATCTAATTTCATTTTACTATGAATTTGTATATTATACAAACAATTTTATTTTTTTTGGCTTTAAATGGCGTTTTCACGCCTTTTCAATCTCATTGTTAATTTCATTTTCAATGATTTTAATTATTTCTTTTAACAATTGATTTATTTCACCCTGTAAATCAAGGTATTCCGTCATCATAGGATAATCCTCAATTTCTAACAATATTTGATCATAAGTTTCTTGACATTTTGCAACTGTCTTTGGTTTGTCCATCGCTTTGGCGTTAATCAATTGTTTCTGAACTGTTTTTAATTGACTTATTTTTGATTTTATGCGTGAATCTTGATTCATATGCATCTCAAGTGTTTTATATCGCTTGATTGTTTCATTTTCTTTAATTAAAGCGATGAGTTTATCTCTTTCACTCATGCTAACTCTCCCATTAAAAACCATGTCTTCGCTTTAGTGACTTTCACATCAACAATTGTTCCAATCAATTCCTGCTTGCCCTTAAAATTAATCAGTTTTTGATTTTCTGTGTAACCTGCTAAAACTGTTTCATCATTTTTGGATACACCATCGACTAAAACTTTAACTACTTTACCAACAAAGCGTTCATTACCTTTTAAATAACCATCATTTATCTTTTCATTTAAACGATACAATCTTTGTTTTTTATCTTCTTCTGGTGTATTATCCTCATAAGATGCTGCAGGCGTACCTGCGCGCTTTGAGAAAACAAAAGTAAATGCACCTTCATATTGCGCTTTTTCAACAAGATCTAATGTTTCTTTAAAGTCTTCTTCAGACTCTCCTGGGAAGCCGACGATAATGTCAGTTGTAATACTGATACCAGGAACAGTTTCCTTTAGTTTATATAGCGTGTCTAAATATTCTTCTTTAGTATAGTGACGATTCATACGTTTCAATATTAGATTACTCCCAGATTGAACAGGAAGGTGGAAGAACGGCATGACGTGTTTACAATCTCTCATCGCTTCCATTGTTTTTAAGTCCAAATCATGTGGATGAGATGTCGTAAATCTAATGCGTTCAATACCCGTATTATCCAAATCTCTAAGTAGATTTCCGAATGTGTAATCTCTATCTTTAAAGTCTTTGCCATAGGCATTCACATTTTGTCCAAGCAATGTAACTTCTAAGTATCCTTGTCCAACAAGTGATTCCACTTCAGCAATAATTTCATCTTTCGATCTTGAGCGTTCTCTACCTCTTGTATATGGAACAATACAATAAGTACAAAATTCATCACAGCCAAACATGATATTAACCCACGCTTTAAACTTATGATCTCTTACTTTAGGTAAATTCTCAATGATTTCCCCTTCTTTTGAAAACACTTCAATGACACGCTCTTTTGAAAACATCGCTGTTTCAATATATTCAGGTAGTCTATGTATGTTATGTGTGCCAAAAACGATATCGACGTGGTGGTACTTATTTAGTATACGTTCGACCACCTTTTCTTCTTGAGCCATACAACCAGCTAAACCTAGAATTAAATCAGGATTCTGTCTTTTATATGCTTTAAGTCTTCCGAGTTCGCCCCAAATTCTATTTTCAGCATTTTCACGAATCGCACAAGTATTAATGATAATCACATCGCTATTAGCTTCATCATCAGTTTGTGTAAATCCCATCATCTCCAAAATGCCTGACATCGTTTCACTATCAGCTTCATTTCCCTGACAGCCATATGTGTGGATCTGATATGTCTTATGATTTCCTATATTTTTTAAGTCCTCGCCTAGTTTAAACTTTATTTCTTCAATTGTATTGTTAGTTCTTTTTCTTGCTTTTTTTAAATCTGGTTTAAAATATTTCTCTAAATCTTTTTCTGTCATTTTAATCACCTAGTTATATTTTAACGAATAAAGTATTGTATTTATATCGTTTCGCTTTCAAAATGAATAAGTTCTATTTTCTTTAAATCTAAATCCATCATTACAGCATTTAATTGTACAGGGCCTTCTGCAACTATATTAGGAACAGTATGCCCATTGATAAATCGATTGATAACAATTTCTTTATTAACACCAATGATACCTTCAAGTGGTCCTGTTAGTCCGACATCAGTGATATAAAGCGTACCTTTTGGTAATACTCTACTATCTGCCGTTGGTACATGGGTATGCGTTCCAAGTACAGCCGTAGCTAGTCCATCTAAATAATGTCCTAAAGCAACTTTTTCAGAAGTTGCTTCAGCATGAAAATCAATAATCGAATAGTCACATTTAACTTCTTCCAATAATTTTTTCAATCCAATAAAGGGATTTTCAATATTGGCGTTCATAAATGTTCGTCCTAACGCATTTGCAACCAAAATCTTTTTATCATTAAATTTTATTATTTTGTAACCTTCACCTGGAGCGTCATAATAATTATATGGTCTAATAATATTAGCTTCATCAATAAACTCATAAAGTTCTTTATTACCCCAAACCCAATTACCCATCGTGATCATTTGAACACCCATGGTCATAAGTTCTTTATAATTCTTTTTGTTAATACCTCTTCCATATGTAACATTTTCACCATTGACAATAATGACTTGAGGTTTATATTTTGATTTAATTTCAGGTAAAAAATGTTTTAGGGTATCAACACCTTTTTGCCCATAAATATCGCCTACAAAAAGTACACGCATAAATATTTCCTTCTTTCTTTATGAATAATGAAAAAGAGGCAATAGGCCTCTTTTATTATTTAGCAACATCAGTAGCTCGTGTTTCACGAATAACTGTAACTTTAATCGTACCCGGATAAGACATATTTGATTCAATTTGTTCCTTGATTTCTCGAGCAACTTTGAATGCAGATAAGTCATCAATTTGATCAGGTTTAACAATAACTCTGATTTCGCGCCCCGCTTGGATTGCAAATGATTTATCAACACCAGGAATTTGATTAGAAATTGTTTCTAGTTGTTCTAAGCGTTTAATATAGTTTTCCATCGATTCACTACGAGCACCAGGTCTTGCTGCGCTTAACGCATCAGCTGCTGCAACTAAGATTGCAATAATTGACTCTGGTTCTTTATCGCCATGATGTGATGCAATCGCATCAATAACTTCTTTTGGTTCACGATAGCGATTCACTAAGTTAATACCGATTTCAACATGTCCACCTTCAACCTCATGGTCGACTGCTTTACCTATATCATGTAATAAACCAGCACGTTTTGCCATGGTTTCATCTTCACCAATCTCAGCAGCTAATTTACCTGCTAAAAATGCTGTTTCAATGGAATGTTTTAAAACATTTTGGCCATAACTTGTTCTAAAACTTAAACGTCCTAATAACTTAACTAGATCTGGATGGATACGACCAATACCCACTTGGAATATTGCATCTTCTCCAGCCTCTCTAATATACATATCAACTTCGACTCTCGCTTTTTCAACAACTTCTTCAATTCTACCTGGATGGATGCGTCCATCTGATACTAAAGTTGATAAAGCGCGTTTAGCGACTTCTCTTCTAACTGGATCAAATCCGCTTAATACGACTGCTTCAGGTGTGTCATCAATAATTAAATCAACACCAGTTAACGCCTCTATTGTGCGAATATTGCGCCCTTCTCTACCGATGATACGACCTTTCATTTCATCGTTAGGTAGATCAACTACTGATACGGTTCTTTCAGTTGTTGTTTCACTTGCATATTTTTGAATTGCAAGTGCCAATAACTCTTTTGATTTAGCTTGAACTTGATTTTTTGCATTTTCTTCTTCATCACGGATATAAACTGCGATTTCATCCGCCATTTGATCCTTAACTCGAGACATAATAATATCCTGAGCTGCATTTTTGTCCAAACCGGAAATTTCGGCAAGCTTTTCTTCTTGCGCTTTTAAAACTTCTTCCACTTTGCTATTTAATTGTTCAAGTTGTTCTTTACGTTCTTCAAGTTTGTCTTCACGTGCAGATAACGATTGTTCACGGCGATCTAAATGTATAGCGCGATTATTAAGATTATCTTCTCTTTGTGTAACTTTATTTTCTAAGTTCACAACGACTTGACGTCTTTCACGTATATCATTTTCAAAATCTTTTTTAAGTGTAAAAATTTCTTGTTTAGCTTCCAAAACATTCTCACGTTTAATTTTTTCAGCTTCTTTTTTACCGTCTTCAACAATTTTTTCAGCCAATGCTCTTGATTTTTTAAGGCTCTTTTCATGATGAGTTATTCTAACTACATACCCAACCCCAAAACCAATTAAGATGGCTAGCAAAATGGAGATGATTAATACTGTTACGTTTACTTCTGGCATCGTAACACCTCCATTTAATTTTGATATATTTTAAAGTTCATATTTAACTATAAATTTAATTTAACTACCATAATTATTATACATGATTTTTGAGTCGTAAGTCAATGTAAATAACCATCTAAATTACAATCATATTTATAGTTCATACTTTTAAGTTTAACACTTTTCATGTATAATGGAAATTGATATTACAAAAAGAGGTAGATCATGGCTAAAAATGAAAAAAAATATGACAAATTAAAGTTATTCCATAAATATAGATTTCGTATCTTATTATGGATAGTAATCACTGTTTTACCGCTTACTTTAATACTTATTGCATATATTGGACCTTATATCACTTATAGTAAAGTTAATTTCAATCAAGAAACTCCTGAGATAGTATCATCATTTGATCAAATTGATGAATCAGAAATGGTTCGTTTAATCTTTGATTGGACAAGTCTCACAAATGTAGAATTTGCTGATGATGGTTCCGTAGAAAAATCTGGCTATTACCAGTTTACATTAGACTACGAAACTTTAAATTCTTTCAATATCACTAGTGTTAGTGTGTTACCAGTACTTCAAACTGATTGGATCAATTGCTCCTCAATAGGAAATTCAGTCACATTGATTAAAGGAACTTCAAGAGCGTTCGTTGTACCATTCGATTATGAACTGCCAAAACGCAAATTGTTATTTATTAATGTAACTGACCCGATTCTATATTTAAAAGTTACTATTTCCTACATGTCACAAGGTGAATCATTAACAAGTATTGAATACGTTGAAATCAACTTAAAAGAATATAATCCTGATAGTGTAAATTAAAACAAGTGCTCATTTTAATTAATGAGCACTTGTTTTTTGATCTTTAATAATTTTCCCATCTTTAAGTTCAATAACGCGATCAGCTTTATTAGCAATATCATCATTATGCGTGATTACTATGAATGTCGTACCATATGTTTTATTAATCTTTCGAAGCAATTCATAAATTTGATCTGTTGTATCCGAATCTAGATTACCAGTTGGTTCATCCGCTAAGATAATTTTTGGACGATTCATTAAACTCCTAGCAATAGCTACCCTCTGTTGTTGTCCACCAGATAAATTTGTTGAAAGATTGTGTTTATAAGCACCAAGATTTACCATATCAAGCAGTTCATTTGCACGATTCATAATCTCAGCCGTTATCTTTTTCCCAGAAATTCTATATGGCATTAATACATTTTCAAGTGCAGTAAACTCAGGCAATAGATAATGAAACTGGAATACAAATCCAATATCTTCATTTCTTATTCGAGACTTCTCGTCCTTTTTTAGTTGTTCAACTTCTTTATTCTCAATAAATATTTCTCCACAAGATGGATTATCAAGTAATCCGAGCATGTTGAGTAACGTTGATTTCCCACTTCCAGATTGACCAATAATTGCATTAAATGATTTTTCTTCAAACCCTAAATTAATATCAAATAAAACTTGAGTTGGAAACTTGGTATTTTCATTATATATTTTGCATACATGTTTTAATTCAAGTACATTAGGCATTTCTAATCACCTCAATCACTTCTAATTTTGAAGATTTTAATGCGGGAATCAATGATGCAACAACGGATGCTATTATCGCGATACCTGCTGAAAGTGCTATAAACCCAATTTCAATAGTTAAAGGAATTAATGGCGTTCCATCAGGATTTAATGCAAATTTAGTAAATGCTACCAATAATCCAATACCAAGAAGGACTCCAATGATTGATCCAAATATACCTAAAAATATACCTTCCGATACAAATACTTTTGAGGCGTTTTTATCAGTAAGTCCCATCGCTTTTAAAATACCGATTTGTCTTGATTTTTGCATCACAGTAATTGCTAGCGTTGATGCAATCCCCAATACAACTGAAACAATTACAAATATTTGAATCATCAATGAAGATATACTTTGCCCTTGAAGACCAGATAATAATTGTTCATTATCTGTCATCCAATTTGTTATTGTCTTATGGTCACCAAAATCTTGTTCA
Organism: Acholeplasmataceae bacterium; assembly: GCA_965140505.1. Taxonomy (GTDB): domain Bacteria; phylum Bacillota_I; class Bacilli_A; order Acholeplasmatales; family Acholeplasmataceae; genus WOFB19. Next base: position 62,665 of record OZ223250.1, on the reverse strand, counting down.
AGTTGTCCAGCAACAGTTTCTGCTTCAAACACTTTTGAAAGTTGCATTTCGATTGAGTTAACACCAGTAGTACCGACGATATTTTGGGCCGTTTCAAGTGTTGTTATCGCCCATGATTCATTTATTTGAGCAACCCCAAAATCAAAGAAACCAACTACTGTTAGGCCAACTACAGACCCTTGTACTTCAATTGGAATCAAGTCATCAATAAATATTTCTAAACTATTGTGTAAACCTAATCCTAGTAAAACTTCATTATCACTTTCTGGCAGTCTACCTGCGTATAGTTTTTCTTCAAAATCATATATCAATTCTGAGCTATCAATATCAAGCCCTCTTAATAAAACCTCTTTTTTATTATCTTCAAACGTCATAATGCCACCAATATTAATCACAGGTGATACAACTTCTATGCTTTCATTTACTTTTTTAATTTTTTCTATATCATTAACATATGATGTTATATATCCATCATCAGCATCAATTGTAATATGTGAAGTTGACCCAATTGTATTATCAACTAAACTGTCTTGTAGTCCTGATATGAGTGCACCAATAAATACTTGTACAGAGACACCTACGCCAATACCTAATAATATTAACACTGTTTGTTTTTTAGCTGACATTAAAAAACGCCATGCGATTTTCATTGCTAATCTCATGTTTACCTCCCTACATTATTTATAATTATTTTATACTAAATTATTTTTTTATGGAAATTAATTGCATTATGAATCTTTATACTATAGTAGTCAACACCTAAGCAGTCATGGTATGATATACTTAAATTTAAAATATGGAGTGAAAAATTATGATAAATCACATAAACAAAGCGATAAAACACCAATTGAATGGAGAATCGATAAAAAATGCCTCAATGAAGGTTCTTATATCACCTAAGGACGGATGGAAAGGCCATGTAATGCGAGTATTGGATCTACAAAAAGATGGTTATACCCCTAAACATAGTCACCCATGGTACCACGTAAATTATATTTTAGATGGTGAAGGTGAATTACTTATTGGCAATGAAGTTCACAAACTATCAAAGGGATCTTATGCATATGTACCCGCCAACACAATTCATCAGTTTAGAAATACTGGAGATAAAGTATTAAGTTTTATCTGTATTGTTATTGAAGAAGGACACAAACTATAAAATAAAATGCCATTTAGCATGGCATTTTTTTATTTAGTTATTGTATGAAATATGATAGTGTTCCAACACTTGATCATATAATGTTTGAAAAACATCTTCATGTTCAGCTAAATAAGCTTTTGCATTTTCTCTACCTTGACCAATTTTCTCATCATTGTATGAATACCATGCACCACTCTTTTTAACTAAATCAAGTTCTACTGCTAAGTCAACAAGTTCCCCAGTTTTAGAGATACCTAGACCAAAAATAATATCAACACTAACAGTTTTAAATGGAGGCGCTACTTTGTTTTTAACAACTTTAATCTTAGCTTTGTTACCAACAATATCACTACCTTCTTTTAAAACTTCACTTCTTCTAATTTCAAGTCTCACACTTGAATAGAACTTAAGTGCTCTACCCCCTGGAGTTGTTTCTGGATTACCAAACATAACACCAACCTTTTCACGGATTTGGTTGATGAAGATAGCAGTTGTTTGAGATTTAGAAATAACACCTGACAATTTACGCATAGCTTGACTCATAAGTCTTGCTTGTAAACCGACATGAGAATCACCCATATCACCGTTGATTTCGGCTTCTGGCACAAGTGCTGCAACGCTATCAACGACTATTGTGTCAATTGAACCTGATCTAATTAAAGCTTCAGCAATCTCTAATGCTTGTTCACCTGTATCAGGCTGAGATAAGATTAATCCATCAATGTCAACACCTAGAGCTTTTGCATATTGAGGATCCAAGGCATGTTCAGCATCGATAAAAGCTACATAACCTCCACGTTTTTGAACCTCAGCAATCGCATGAAGAGCTAAAGTTGTTTTACCAGAACTTTCTGGCCCATATATTTCAATAATTCTACCTTTAGGATAACCACCAATACCAAGTGCAATATCAAGTGCAAGTGATCCTGAAGGATTTGCTGCTATATGATGGTCCGCTTCATCACCTAAACGCATGACAGACCCTTTACCATATTGTTTTTCAATTTGTTTCATCGCAGCTTCGAGCGCTTGCGTTCTTTTATCTTTATCCATGCTATACCTCCATCAATATATTAGATTTTACTGTTTCTTTTTACTTGTTATATACTTGTTAAAATAATTTTTCTATTTTTAATGAAATAATCAACACCACTGACCAATGTCATTAGGATAGCAAACCAAAATATCACTGTACCAATGATTGATGGCATATATATATCATTAAATAATAAAATAATTAATGCAATCATCGTTGATGCAGTTTTAATTTTACCATAAGGACTCGCAGCTATCACCTTGCCTTGATCAACTGCAATCAAACGAATACTTGTTACAACAAATTCTCTGATGATGACAATCATAACAGCCCAAAGTGGTACTCTTGATGGATCCTTATCCATTAAGAATAATAATGCGACCATAACTAACACTTTGTCAGCGATTGGATCTAAGAATTTGCCAAACGTTGTAACTTGATTGTACTTTCTAGCGATGTATCCATCTAAGAAATCTGTAAATGATGCTAAGACGAATAGTACTGCAAAAATAAAGGATCCAATCGATAAATTCAGGAATCCAATATCCACTTTCAATGGGTTTATATAGATGATTACTAGCATAATAGGAATCATTAAAAATCGTAATAATGTAATTTTATTTGCTGTTGTCATAAAATACCTTCTCATAGTAAGTTTTTCATATCTATTTTATCATAAATCATTAATTATTGTTGCATTTTTAATCACCATTTGATACAATAGGTGTGCATATTGTAGGAGGTGAAATTGTGGCTAATATTAAACAACAAATCAAACGCAATAAGACCAATGAAAAACGTCGCTTAACTAACGCATCATTTAAATCTTCAGTAAAATCAGCAGTTAAAGCAGTTGAAGCAGCTGTAGAAGCGAATGATAAGGACTTAGCAGTAGAAAAATTATCTTTTGCTCATAAGAAATTGGATAAAGGTCTTGCAAAAGGTATTTATCATAAAAACTTTGTAGCAAGAAATAAATCTCAACTTTCAAAATTGGTTAATAGCCTATAAAAGAGAAGCATCAAGAGGATGCTTCTTTTTTTTAGATTTTTTTCTCGATTTCCAAACGTCCACCATACTGAGGGATATACTCAACATGAGCTAATCTTCTACCGTTGACACCATACTTTGGATTAAATCCGATTCTATTGACATAATGACTAACATTAGGTCTTTCTGCTTCCATCGCTAATAATACCTCATAAGTCGCTTTAATATCATCTAAAGCTCTATGTGTGTTTTTAACATTAACTTGGTATTTTTCAACTGCATTATCAAGTCGATGTGGATAGCGTTGACGATCTTTATAGATTGCCATAACATCTAAGATATCATTTTCGACAGTAAACTGTGGTTTATAGTATTTTCTAAACAGTGCAGTCAAGAAAGATAAATCAAAAACGATGTTATATGCAATAAGTAATGTGTTCTCATCTTGATACATATTAAACAATTTTTGAAAAGCTATTGATTCAGAAACACCATCTCTTAATAACATTTCATCAGTGATGTGCGTAATTTCTACAATTTTAGGATCAAGTGGCCGATTTGCTTCAACTAAAACTGATAATTCTTCAGTAATTTCATATTGACCATTTTTCTTTTCTAGAACAATTGCACCAATTTCAATAATTTGCTCATATGCGGCATTCAATCCAGTGGTTTCAAAATCAAATAATAAAACTCTATCGTGTTTAAACATGTCTACGCTCCTAACAAATATAATTCTAAGCCTAATTTTTTATCTTTTTGCCCAGATTTTATTTCATAATCCAAATCTGATAATCGATTTAAGTGTGTTTCTAATTGCAATATTGATTGCGATGAAGCATTTTTTATTAAGTAATAAGTTCTGCCACTACTGTAGCCAAAGAAATCAGCAATTTCGTTTTTTCCATAACCCTTTTGAATCAGTAACCGAGCATGAAATAGTTCTCTCATCTTTGATGCAATAAAACCTAAGATTCTAAGCGGATCTTCATTTTGTCTGATTAAATCATTATATATTTCCAATGCTTTTGCTTGATTCTTATCAATCATCGCATTAGTTAATTCAAATATATTATTCTCAAGATTTTTTGGAACAAGTGCCAATACATCTTGTTCAGTAATCTCTTTTTCATCAATTCGATATATTTTCAATTTATTTAATTCTTGTTCTAATAAACCAAACTCATAATCTGTTCGTTCAAGTAACATATTGATTGCATCATTGCTCATCTTATATGCCTCTTTTTCTAATTGTTCTGTTACAAATGCTGGAAATTCATCTTTCTCAATATCTTTAATTTCACTCATATAACCATATGATTGAAGTAACTCGTTTAGAAATTTAGAAAGTGTTACTTCAGAGTCCGCTTCCACAAATAATACAACATCAGGATTTGGTTTCTCAAAATATCTTGCCCATTGTTTTTGTTCACTTTCTGATAATTTGTCTATTGCCTCTATATGTCGTAGTACTACAACTTTCAAATCAGCAAAAAAAGCAACCGTTTGAAGTTCCTCTAAAACATCATCACTTGTGTTTTCTGTTAGGTCATATCGTAAAATATTAAATGGATCAACATTGAGTGAGTTTATACGGTCTTCAATCGCTTCTCTGACTAAGTATGTATTTTTACCTTTAAATACGTAAATATGTTCTGTCATGTTAAGCCTCCAAGTATTAGTTATATTATACTAAAAAATTGGTTAAATTCATAGGTAAGTTGACCATTTTCCCCGCTTAAATTGATATTGATAAATGACTGTTCCGCTAATATCTGTACGATATGTTTTGATATGATTGAGTTCAAGTTTTTTAAGTATGTCATAAGCGGGAAAATGAAACCTATTGTTTTTACCAACAGATATTAACGCATATTTAGGTGATACGATATCAAGAAACGCATTTGATGTTGAAGTATCAGATCCATGATGTCCAATTTTTAAAACATCACTTTTTAATTTGTTTTCATATTTTTCAATAATTTGCTCTTCTGCTTTAGATTCTATATCACCCGTAAACAAAAAATCCAAATCGCCTATGCAAATTTTAAATACTAATGAATTGTTATTGGTATTACCATAATCTAATATTGGATTGTAAAATTCAACAACTTCACTCCCTATATCAATTTGTTCTCCCGCTTTAATCCTTCTGATATTTGAGCCTTTAATCTCATAATCATCATATGCATTCAAAATAATTTGATTGACTGACTGTTCACTAATGATACGATTTGCCTCAAGAATATGATCTTCATCACTGTGTGTTAGTATCAAATAATCAATATGATTAATACCATGATCCTTTAAAAATTCCAGGGTGTTTTCATAACAATCTACAACGATATTTATGTCATCAACCCTTATATAGAAACCATCACCTTGACCAACATCAATCATATAAAACAAATCTTTTGATACATGATTAAATACTATAGTTGGTAAAAAAATAATAATCATTAGAATGACTAATTTTTTCATTCTTTGATAAAGTGTTTTTGATAATAGGAACCATATCAATACTATGAAAATTATCAGTTTAAAGTAATTGTTAAAACTATGAAACTCTATGGTTAATTGATATTGCTCTATTGTTAGCAGCAGTTTTTGATATATGAAATTAACAAAAGAATCAATAAATGTTAATTTGGGAGCGATCATCATTAGCCATAATAATGGATAAATCACGTATCCGAATAATAATATCATAATTGGCATCATCATTAAATAAAGTATAGATATATGATTTTGGAATGGTAACAAACTCAATACCGCTATCCATGACATCACATATCGTTTCTTAAATGGATGGAGATGATTATATAAGTACGATGTTAAATCTAGCATCATAATAATGATGAACATCATGAGTAAAGCTATACTATAAAGCAAATGATAATCAAGCAATAGTAAGACAAGAAAGGTTAGTATATGACGATCAACTTTTAACATACGGTGATTGTATTTTTTATTTATTAAAATGATGATATACGCGAATGTTAATCTCAAGATACTAAGATCAATTTTGGATAGATACAATATCCCTATATAGATTAATAATATGATGATTTTTTGATACTTTTCTTCAATATTTAAATAGAATAAACCTTTCTTAACCATCATAATCAACGCAAACACATGAATTCCTGAGAGATTCATAAGAAATATGATATCAAGAGATGATAGTGTTTCTTTCATATCTTTATCTAGTTGTTCACCAAAGATTAAGCATCTTAAATATGTATTACCATAATGGCTTAAGAGTTGGTCTCTAAACGAAAAAATATTAAATCCTGATGATATATAGTTTATTTCATCAATATTAATTAATCCATAAATACCTTTTGATACAAAATAATCATATGCATCAAAACCAAAAGGAACACGCTCGTGTTCATACTTGATTATTTCACCTTTTATATAGATATGGTCACCAAGACTGTATCGATGGTCATATACATATATATAATACTTTTTATATTGATATCTAACTGTTAATCTATCACAATTATCATATGTATCAATATCAACAATTTTAACTTCATCATTAATCATTCTTGTTTGATTATTGATATTGACTACAAAGAATCCAACACATATGATAAATCCTAATATTAAGCATCTGAACCAATTGATTCGTTTATAAAAACATATTAAGTAAATAAATAATAGGCCAAAGCAAACATATATATGAAATCCTAAAATAAAAAGTAATGCAGCTAATCCCTCAATATAAATATCATCAAATCGTGATATAAGCTCTGATATTTTCAAGAGTAGCAGCACCTATAAATTTCACATTAATCAAATCCTCAACTGACGTAAAAGCACCATGCTCTTCTCTATATATAATGATGTTGGCTGCCTTTGTTTCTGTCATATAAGGAATTTCTAGCAATTCAGCAAACGTCGCTTCATTAACATTGACTAAAACTACATGCTGTTCTTGCTCATCTAGTTTAGATGAAATTGTAATACTTGTTCCAGATGTTAACAATTTTTGATAATTCAATCCATCAATATCAGCATCAATCGTTAGTCCCCCTGCCTGTTCAATTAAATCATATAACGTTATATCATCAAAAAATACATAAGTTCCAGGAAACAGTACCTCACCATCAATTGTTACCTCTACAAAATCAACTGTATTCTCAATCCCATCATAAGTTTCAATAACTTCAACCTTTGGGAAAGTAATGATACATAAAACAACTGAAATCACACATATTATTATAATTTGTTTTTTCATAAAAAACGACCTCCAATATATATTAGAGATCATCTTACTTTATTTCTTATTTATTTGCTATAAAATAATATTTTCTTTCATCTGGCCCATCAATAACTTGAACTTTAAAATTCAATGATTCCAAAAGACTTATCAAATGATCTTTTGGATGAACGTATTGAATCACATTATCAGTTTCTTCCTTAGTGTTGATACTGTGGTACATTTTATTACCTCTAACTTCAATATGCCACTTATAATCAAAAGGTTCTGACTCTATTTCTTCATAGTTATCATAAACCTCTAGAATTTCTTCTTTATAACAATCAAAAATTAAAATACCATCATCATTTAATGCATCATAAAAATTTTCAAATACTTGCTTTGGAATTTCTAAATAATTAATGACATCAAACAATGAGATAATCACATCAACTGATAAAGGTATCTCATTGTTTAGATCATGTTGATAAAAAGATGCGAATAATCTCTTTTCATCAATCTTTTGCTTTGCTAAAGATAACATATCTTCATCTAGATCAAGACCTGTCACATAAAAGTCTTTAGCAAATAAAGTTGTTAAATATCCTGAGCCACATCCAGCATCAATCATAGTTTTCTTATCTTTGATAAAAGGCTTAATAAAGCCATATATCTCTTCAAAGTCAACATCGGACATCAAACTGTCATAGATTCTTGAAAAACTCATTATACTTGTTTCACATCCATGAATCTTTGATCAAATCCGTAGTATTGTCTTAGTTCTTCAGTAAATAGATGAACAATGACTTCACCACAATCTATTAATACCCAAGACCCACCTTTGCCTTCAATATGTTTAATCTCATCTAATGATATACTTTGTTTTAAATGGTTGACTGCTGCATTCCCTTGACGTTCATTGACAGTTCCAATTACAAAATAATCATAAAAAGGAGATGTTTGTTCAAAGTCAAATGCTTTTAAATCCTTTACTTTTAAATCTTCTAAAGTTTTAATAATCGTTTCTAGTTTATTCACTTGTTTCCTCCATATAATATTGATATGCTTCTATTTGTAAACTACTTGGTTTTAAATTTTTTGTTAATAAGTGATTAATACTGATTTCCATACATCTAACAACTGCTTTATCTAAATCCTTAGTTGCCATAAGAAAGATATCATTAATATCTAAAAACTCCCTGTTTGGCTCACAGTAATCACTAATAAATAATATTTTTTCAAATACGCTCATATTTGGTTTTCCCCAAACATGTAGTTTTATTGAATTGATGATGTCAGTATCATCAATACCTAACTCGTGCTGAACTAAATATGCGGCTTGATAAGCGTGGAACATCACCGGAAATCTCAGTACAATTTTCTTCTCTTCTTCACTTAAAAAATCAGGTGTTGGTATATCATATTTCGCATAGTCATGATAGAGACCTGCAATCATCATCTTATCACAATCAACACCATAGATCTTTGCTAGACTTGATGCTGTGAACGCTACCCCATACACATGCTTCAATCGCTCAGGATAATCCTTGAGCTTCTCATTAACCTTTTGCTTAGCTAATTTAATAAGTGCTTCCATTAATCAAACAACGCCTCCGTTACAGTAATGTGCATATCTTTAGGATACGTGACTTCCACTTTTTTAATATCTTTAAAATGAACTAATAGGAAATCACCACATGTGAGCTGTTGCTTGCCTTGACCAAGTTTAAACACCCGCTTTTCATACGCATCAGCATAAATATCAAACACTTCTTCTTTCTTGTTTAATAGATCATCAACTTTGGCTCGATTTGTTTTATGATAGTTAAGTGGTGTAGCACCGTAGAGCACAACATTCATTTCTTCTAGTGCAGTGACTGCAACTAATCCTTCAATAAATACTGTTTGATTTTCTCTTAATTGGAAAATCTTAGGCTTCATCTCTACACTTGATAATAACTTCTTATATTTCACATAAGGAAGAAATTGATGTAGATATCCCTCCTGATATAACCCAGGCATATCCCAAATCACCGTTTTACCATCAATCATACCGTGAATGGCTTCTTGGGTTAACCCAGCTTTATTCATAGCAAGTGCTTTGTCATCATGTGTCAATGCTTTAAATATCGTTGTTTTACCAGCGTTTTGAACTCCAATAAAATAGATATTTTTCTTTTTGAACTTCAGTAGATATGATTTTAAATTTTCAATGTCAAACGGATTTTTCGCAGTCATGAAAATAATATCTTTAAATGGTATTTTCATTTTTCTTGCTTTTCTCATAATCCGTTCAAACAATATATCCATATTCGTGCTCTCCGGAAGTAGATCCATTTGATTAATCACATATACGAATGTCATGTTAGATTCATATCTATAAACAGGATATTCAAAAAGCATATCAAATGACATCACAGAACTCACCATTACAGCGATACCATCAGCGTTTAACTTTGGTAGATCTTCTGGATGAAAGTGATTATTTGCTTCACCATAATGGTATAAGCGATAGCATGCTTGACAAAAATCATGATCAAGACTAAGTGCATATCCTCGCGTATTTGATTCAGTTGTTTGTAGTGGTGCACCGCACCCTTTACATACATTATGATTCATATGGTTTTATAAGTTCCTCATATTCTTTAGGGAATCTCTTTTTAACCCCTTTTAATATAGATTTAGCAATCTTGCGATTAAATCTTGTAATCCATTTGTCACTTGATTTCTTGATTGGTTTAACAAGTACTGTTCTCATACCCAGGCGATTAGCCCCAAACACATCCGTCATGATTTGATCACCGATTAGTATCGTTTCTTCTTTTTTAAATCCACTCATCTTGATTGCTTTCTTTAAGCCTAATTTTAAAGGTTTTTTAGCATAGTGAAGATATGGAAGATTATGAACAGCCGGTTTAACTCTAAACTCATGGCTATTAGAAACAACCATCACATAAAAATCCTTACTTAAACACTTTAAAAAATTGAGTGTCTCATCAGAAATGATGTCAACATCATAAGCAATTAAAGTGTTATCTAAGTCAAAAAACAAGGATTTTACACCTTGTTCTTTTAGTTTTTCGTAATCTATTTCTTCAATTTTTGGAACATAATATGTAGGAATAAATTTACTATAAAATGCCATTACTTAATTTCCAAAATCTTGATTTTAAAGATGCGCCCGGTTTCAGTCTTAACTTCAACCTCATCACCTTCGATTTTACCTAACATTGCTTTACCAATTGGTGCTTCAACAGAAATTTTATTTTCCATTGGATTAGCTTCAATGCTACCGACTAAACTAAATGTATTTTGTTTCTTTGTTTCTAAAAACTCTACTGTTACAACTTTACCAATATTAACAATATCTTCTGATGTTGTGCGAATAATTTTAACATTCTTGATAATTGTTTCAATTTCAGCGATTCTCGCTTCAATTCTTGCTTGTTCGTTTCTAGCTGCATCATAATCAGCATTTTCAGATAAGTCACCTTGTGCACGAGCTTCTTTTAACGCTTCTAAGTTTTCGCCACGTTTAACATCTTTTAAATATGCTAATTCGTCTTTTAGTTTATTGACACCTTCTTGGGTTAATTGAAATGTTTGTTTTGCCATGGAAAGTACCTCCTTAAGTTCTTATTTATTATACATGATTTTTTATAGAATTACCATTTTTTTAAGGGCTTTTTGTATGTTTTTATGCCCTGGTAACCAAGTATTTAATATATCGTAAAAATCTTTTGAATGATTGAACACTATTTTATGAGCATATTCGTGATATAAAACGTATTCTAAGTAGATTGGATCAAGCGTTGCAAGATAGGTATTTATTGTTATTTCATCATGATTTCTATGATAAGATCCAAACTTTGATTTCAAGTATTTATACTTAACCTTACAAGGTGTGATTCCACTTTCTCTAACCCGACCAATCACTTTTGGATGGATAATATTCATCATTTTCTCAATTTCAATTAAATATATTTGTTTCTTTGTCGATTCAATATCCTTACCAGTCGCGTATATTTCATCAATCAATTTATGATATGTAAACCGACCAACTTTAAAGTTTAATTGGTAGCTATTACCGGATAGCATCATCTCTTTTTGACTCACTTTAGTTATCGTATGAATTTTTGCATATAATTTTTCAAATTGCGTATTTAAAAATGAATCTGCCAATGGTAACATTTTTTTATTTGTTGTGACGACGACATGATTATCTCTAATACGTATATATGAATGTTTATTACTCTTAACAATAATTTCATAATCAATATATTGATTTCCTTTTATGAATCGCTTCATGATTATATATCTCCTCTTGATGATTAATATTATTATAACGTAAAAAAGTGGTTAAACATACATGTTCAACCACATTTAATCAAAATTCAAAAGTTTAGTTTAACCTTTGAGTCCTCTTGATTGTCTATCCATATCTTCAACTACGATATCAAATATTTCACCTAAATTTGAACAGTATTCTAAAATCTCCCAAGGTCTATTTGTATGGAAATGAATTTTAAGTAAATCTTCACTACCAACGACTAATAGACTATCTCCCTCAAAGTTCTTAGTTATACTATCTCTTAATAAATCTTCGTCAAGTGATTCTCCCTCGATGAGTAACTGCGTATCATATCTAAATTTAATCATTTTCATTCTCCTGTTTCGTATTAATTATGTTTACACTTATTAATATATTAGCACAATTCTCTAGAAATTTCATCGTTAGTACTTTTAAGATGATAACAGGTTTATGATATCTGCTCTCTATGAATCTATATATCTACAATCATTTCTTAATCCAAATGCTTAATTCCTAAGTCCATCATCAAATGTAGTGTCAAAAAACTTATTTTAATAACTCATACCGATAATATTTCCCATCAAACTTTTCTCTAAAACTGATTTTAAAACTATTCATATTTAAAAATCTTTCTAAATTATATATTCTTGTTAAAGAAAGATTTCCTCTAGGACATAGTCCTATATCTTCAATAAATAATGTTTTTCCTCATCTTCATAAGTCATATCAGTTTCCACATATTCACTAGTTTTTAGATTACCAAACTCGCTTTTATGTTCTAATCATAAATTAGATACATGAAAATCTTCTTTATGCTTCATTTTACCCTTATAGTTATAATGATAAAGAACCTTGTGTAAGGTTCTTTATCATTAATCATTTATTGTTCAATCCTTTGTTCCTGTTTTTGATAGAATAAGAATTCTTTAATTTTATCAATATTTACTGGATATGAAATATAGAACCCTTGAATAAAATCACAATCCGTACTAGCAAATTGATTAACCATAAACTGTGTTTCTAATCCTTCTGCAATAACTTCATAGCCTAAACTATGAGATAATTCAATCGTAGTTTCTACAATTCTTCTAGCTGATTTATCAGCATATCTTTGAACGAAAGATTTATCAATTTTAACATAATCGAGTGGATATTTGCACAAATATGACAAACTACTATATCCTGTACCAAAATCATCTAACGCCAATCTAAATCCGCTATTCTTAATGCTCCATAAAACATCTAATGCAGCATCTGAACTATGTAATAGTATTGATTCAGTGATCTCAAATACAATATGTTCACGTTCTTCTTGTGTGAAGATACCATCATTCTTAATGTCATCAATTAAATCTTTATTCCTTATATTCTTAGGTGACATATTGATAGATACATATATATCTTGATTTTTAATGATTGGAAGGATTTCTGTTTTAACCTTATGTGCGATATATAATGTTAAATTATTAATCAATTGAGTTTGTTCAACAAAAGGAATAAATGATCCTGGATATAGCAAACCAAATTTTGGATGTTGCCATCTGATCAATGTTTCTAAACCGACAACCTTATGTGTCGTATTACTTACGATTGGTTGATAAACTAAGAATAATTCATTATTGTCCATTGCTCTATTTAATTCAGAAACTAATGTGAAAGATTTTTGATTTTGTCTAAATTTATCCTCATATTCAGCGAACAATTCAAAATTAAGTTCTGCATGTCTTGCAGCAATCATCGCATTTTCTACTAAAACATTCATCGTGTAATAATCGTTAGCAATACCGATAACAAAATCATAATAAACTGGTATTTCATCTAAAACATAACTCTTCTTAGTAATATCAATCAAAGCATCTCTTTTTTCTTTAATTTTATCTGGAGTAGATACCAAAATGAATGTTCTATTATCAATATGATAAAACTCACCAGATAGTACTTCACATTTTGTAATCTGTTCATAAATACTTTTAATATGATCAAAATATTTTTCTATACCTAAATAATCTACGATATGTTGATAATTAAGAACTCTTAACACAAATGCAGATTGAGCACTTTTGGTATTTCTTATCTCCTTTGATACAGCATTTAACATTCTAATATTGCTATATTGGTGATGAGATAATAATTCAATAATTCGTTTTCTATTTGTTCTTAAGATATCAACTGAAAAACCTGATACAGTAGCAATCAATATGAATATTAATGTTCTATACATCCAATTCACAAGTAATTGTTGCTCGCCTGTCTGTACATCTATCGGCATGATAGGCCCAAGTAATATCGCACCAATAATTGCGACGATGATTCCACCCTTAAAACCTAAAATAATAGACATTAGCAATATTGGAATATACATTGTATGTGAATACACGTATTTAATCCCACCTGTTGAATAAACAAGTAAATATACTAATCCTACCATAATGGCAACCACAATCGACATAATGATTTTTTGCTTTTGAGTAGGAAAAAGCAACGCATCTCCCATTGCAATCATTCTTTTTTTCACATTAATCAATCCTCCCTTGATTATTAAAGTGATGTTATCTTTAGTTGCATATGTCCTATGTAATGTACTTAACCACATTATATCACAAATATTTTTATTGTCATTCAATGGTGCTATTTCCAAATCCTAATTTATATATGCTATATATTTATTAAAGTTAATACATTTTAAATGCCTAATGAGGGTGAGCTGATTACTTTAAAATTATCAATCTTTACTTCTTTTAGGTGATTTGTTCTTTTATAGTTTACTTATAATCTCTTCTAAAGCAACTGCTTTAGAAATCACAAACCCTTGGAATAAATCACATTGACTTTGCTTGATAATATCATAAATTTCTTTTGATTCGACACCTTCAGCTATTACCTTACATCCAAGATTATGAGCTAACTCAATAGCTGTATGAACTATTTTATTAATTTTTGCTTGTTTAATGCCTAAGATAAATGTTTTATCAATTTTAATATAATCTAGAGGATATTTATGTAGATATGTAAGATTACTATATCCTGTACCAAAATCATCTAATGCAATAAAATATCCAGCATTCTTAAGTGATAATACACTCTTTAAAACAGCATCATGATTTTTAATCATATGACTTTCAGTGACTTCTAAAATAATTTTCCTTTTCTCGTGTTCACTAAATATATCTTCACTTATCAATTCGTCCATCACTTGATAATTCATCAAGTTCTTAGGAGATAGATTGATCGATACCTGAATGTCTTTATTATTTATTCTCGGTAACACTTCATCTTTAATTCTATGGCATAGATATAATGTGAAATCGTTAATACTTTGAGTTTGTTCAATCAGAGGAATAAATGCTTGAGGATATAATATACCTCGTGTAGGATGAAACCATCTAGCAAGAGCTTCAATACCAACGATTTTGCTGTCTTGATCAACTATTGGTTGATAAAAAAACTTCAAATCGTAATCTTTCATAGAATTATAAAAGTCTGCTATTAGCAACACTGAATCCTGTTTTCTACTCTTCACTTCTCCATATGTGGCATAAGTACGATCGTTTTGCTCAGCATATCTAGAGGCGATATACGCTTCTTCTGCAAGAAAATCAAGTGAATTTTTACCAAAAGTATATCCAATTGCATAATCAAAAGTCATTGGTACATGTAGTGATTCATAGTTTTTTTTAAGTACGCTCAATAGCATTTTTTGCTTTTCTTCAACGTCTAATACATTTGTAACATAAACAAAAGTCTTATCTTCAATCTGGTAAAAATCACCTGACAAAACATGTATTGAATTGATTTCTTTATATACATTCCTAATATAATTAAAATAGATTTGTACGCCTAAACAATCAACAATATCTTGAAAGTTAAGAATTCTTACGATGAATACTGATTGATTTCGTTTTTCAGTCCTAATCTCATCAGAAATTGCATTATACATCATTATGTCAGTATGGTAATGATATGATAACAATTTTATTACTCTTCTTCGATTATTTTTAAAGATATCGACAGCATATCCTGATAATATACCAACTAACAAGAAACTGCACATCGTATAGATCAAGTCACCAATTGATGCGTGATACTCTGGATACATATTAATTGGTAAAACAGGTAATAACATAAAAGAACCTAAAACGGCGGACAATAGACCACCTTTTATTCCCATAGATAAAGCTTGCATAAGAATTAAAGTATATACAGTCTGAATATATGTATATTTAGTTCCACCTACATAGTGAATAATATAGTAATTTAAAATAATTGATAAAATAAAAATCAAATTAACGATTAATTTTGTTTTTTTTTGGTAAAAATAGTAAAAAGTCACCAGTTTTAATAAATCTCTCTTTCATAATGACTCGCCTCCAAATTGCTAACCATTAAAGATGAGTATTCATAAACTTGTTTAACTTATAAATGCATGTATGCCCATATTCAGCCTAATTATATCATACTCGGTTTTTCATTACTAAAAATCAACATTTAAATTTAGAATATGATATTTTGCTTTGTTGATGAAAGAATAATAAAAAATGGCTTCATCCCCTAAGATGAAGCCATAATTAATATAACTAATGAAAACACACTCTTCTATAAATATTTACATACTACCGCTATATTAACATCAAATCTTTTTTAGCTAATTTGGATTTTTTATCGTAATTTTCTAATCATCGCATATGCTTCAATGGCTTGCGGTGCATTAATCCTTAATATCTGCTTTGGATGTCTTGCTACGTCTAATACTTCTCCATCCTGATTAGTCATCATTTCAACTTTAAGTGTAAAATGACTCCCACTAGGATTGCTAACTTCAATTTCGTCCCCAATTTTGAAGTAATTTCTTTGTTCAATGGTTGCAACCTTTTGATCTTGATCATAATCAATACCTAGCCCAATAAACAATTGAGTTGGTTGTTCACTACGCATACCATAGAGTTGCTGCTCAACACCTGGTAATCCTTCTAAGTAGCCAATAGATGACAATCTATTTTCTGCTTTATGTATTTCTTTTTCATAGTATTCATAATCTTCAATCTTACCCATCTTAACATATTCATCAATAAGTTTTCGATATGTGGATACAACGGTTGCAATATAGTGAATACTCTTCATACGTCCCTCAATCTTTAGTGAAGTAACACCATGATCAATGAGATATGGAACTTGTCTAATCGCTTCTAAATCCTTTGATGACATCGAAAAAGAAGCCTTATTAATCGGTTTACCATCATTGATTAGTTCATAATTCCAGCGACATGAATGTGCACACCCTCCACGGTTTGCATCACGATCAGTCATATTATCAGATAGTGAACAACGCCCACTAAATGACATGCACATACCACCATGAATAAATACTTCAATATCAGCTTTTGTCTTCTCAGTTAACTCTCCAATTTGAACTTTATTTAGTTCTCTTGCTAAAACAATTCTTTTTACACCTTTGTCATACCAAAAGTTTACTGCTTCACTGTTATATGCAGATTGTTGAGTAGATAAATGTACTTCTAAGCCCGTATGATTTAATGCTGTATCAATCATATAAGGTGAAGCAGATATAATAGCGTCAACGTGACATTTTTCTAAGTCCTGAAGGTATTCAATCACACCTTCTAAATCTTCGTTGTGTGGGATGATATTCGTTGTAATGTAAACCTTTTTACCTCGTTCATGTGCAAACGTAGTTGCTTCAAGAATATCTTCTAAAGTGAAGTTTGATGCTCTAGCACGAAGTGAA
Source organism: Acholeplasmataceae bacterium (assembly GCA_965140505.1). Lineage (GTDB taxonomy): Bacteria > Bacillota_I > Bacilli_A > Acholeplasmatales > Acholeplasmataceae > WOFB19. The sequence goes on along the minus strand of OZ223250.1, from coordinate 45,233 downwards.
AAATTTTGTCCACCGACAAATACGGCATCGGCACCATACAGCAATGCAATCTTTAATTTTTCTAAATCACCAGCTGGTGCTAATAATTCAATCATGACTTTGATACTCCTTGCTTATAGACAGTCTTCTTAAAAAGGAACCCATGATCCCATGATTCGTTGTATTTTAATTGCACTGCTTCTTTTGTTAATTTGCTTTGTCCCTTATATAGTAGAATAATATCTTTCGCATACGCATCACTTTCAAATATTGAATCAATTACACAATATTCAACAAGCGACTCAATTGTATTAATGTAATCAATGCTATCAAATACTTTAGATCTAAACACGTGTGTACCAGCGTTATCTTCAAGGATAGGATAAGGCTCTTTGCTTCTTTTTTCTTCTATGATCTTTAATATTTGTTTATTATGAAAATTGTTTTTTTCACCAATAAAACTCATATAATTGTTAACGAGTTGTCGTTTAGAATAAAACATATTTAAATATCCATGACCAACCATGAAAAGTTTAGTTTGTTTTTTACTTGATATGATTTTGATATCTTCAAGTGTAATCTCTTTGGCAACATATACACCATAGATGCCTGTTGATGCTAAAAAGTTAAAATCATAATAGTTCGTCATCAATGTTTCAGGATTGTAGACTAATTTATCTTCTAACCCCTCTTTTTTAAGAGCATAATAGTTACCCACATCAGCAACGATAATTCCTGTAACATATTCTAAATGAATACCTTCCAACCAGACTTTGAACGAATCAATCATCTCATCATCAAACATTTGGTTTGCAAGAAGGAATATCTCCTTGTTCATATCGTGTGCTAATCCAATCGCTCGGTTGATTTCATCAATTGAGAAACTATGCGTAAGTCTTGTTGCATACTGATCATTACCAATTAAAAAACCGTCAGCAAGTGCTAGTTCTTTAAAATTATTCAAATCATAGATCGTTGTTAATAATTTCATTTTTGTTTCCTTCTAGAAATACTCACACCGTCACCTAATTCATAAAATGTTGTATCAAACGCCTCGTTATTTTTTAAAAACTCAACATATTTTTCAATTTTACCGATGAGTTGTCTAGTATTTCTGTTTACTTTTGTTTTATCCAAGCGATGAAATAATAGATTATCAGATACAATCACACCATTTGCACTCAAGTATGGGCTATATTTATCAAAAAACTTAATATATTGAGCTTTAGCAGCATCAATAAAGATTAAATCATATGATGATTTTAGTTCACCATTATATAATAAAGCATCCGCTTCAATTAGTCTAACATGATGCTCCTTATCATATTTTAAAAGGTTTTCTTTAGCCTTTAAAATCATTTCTTCGTTTCTTTCCATCGTATCAACATCGACACCTAAACTAGACATTGCAAGCGCGCTATATCCAATCGCTGATCCAATTTCTAAAACAGTTTTAACATTTTCTTTTCTTATGACATACAAAAGAAAATCTATCCCTTCGTCAAACATGATAGGTACATTATTTTCTTTTGCATATTCTTTTAGTTCCTCTAACATAATATCATCCTTCATAAATATCTAGAGATATTTTATCACATACTTACGAACAAAGAAAAAAGAGTGTTACAAAAAAAGTTTGTATCCGCTCTTTAATCGATTTTATTATAGGATTTTATTTACCATTTCTGCTGCTTTTATCAAAGGATAGCCTGCAGGAGATGCTGTTAACATTGGTTGTGTACCGATTTGAGAGACTAATAAATCGTTAACTGTCATACCTGACTGAATAATAAATCCTAATACATTTGTTAACTCACCAGCACTAACTCCACCGATGACTGAACCCCCAATGATACGACCACATTCTTTAGCGACAATCAACTTAACGATTTGCTTATGTGGGTTATTGAGTTTTCCAGGATGTCTATCAATACCCTGAAATTTACCTACAACATAGCTAAAACCTTCTTTTTGTGCCACAATTTCAGTAACTCCAGCAACACCATATGCTGAAGAACCAATGCTTGTAGAATAAATACCAATTGTTCCTTTAAATTTGCGTACTGTTGATAGTTTATATAGGTTTAGAGCAGCAACTCTAGCTTCAGCACAAGCCGTAGATGCAAGCATAATTGTTGATAGCTTATTTGTTGCAAAATCTCTTTTTTCAGCGCAATCCCCAGCAGCAAATACATCAGAGAGATTAGTTCTTAAATACCCATCAACAATGATAAATCCTTTTTCATTAATATCTGCACCTGAAGCCTTGGCAAGTTCACTATTTGGTCTATAACCCATAGATAAAATTACTGCATCGGTTTCAATTTCTTCACCATTATCAAGCATTACACTTGAAACTTTACTTTCGCCTTTAATCTCTTTGATACCAATGCCACCCTTAACATGAACACCCCGTTCACTCAACACTTCTTCAGCGTCAACTGCGATATCTTCATCAAACGCTAATGCTAAGATATGAGTTTCCTTTTCAACCAAAGTAACATCATAACCACGCTTGTTCAATTCATCGGATACTTCAACTCCAATAAATCCTGCCCCAACAACTACAATTTTCTTAAATGATTTCAATTTATCAGTAAAATCATCTAAATAAGATTTGTTTTTAGGAATTGTAAATACATTTTCTAAATCTCTTCCTTTTAACCAAGCAGGTTTAATAGGCATTGAACCAGTAGCTAAAATAAGTTTATCATAACTTATTACTAACCCATTTTTAGTCTTGCACACTTTCTTTTCTGCATCAATTGATTCAACGGTATCGATTTTAATTTCAACGCCTAACTTCATTAGTCCCCCATCAGGAAGTATATTTTGATCTGAAGAATCAAGAGACCCAAATATGTAAGGAATACCACAAGGAATCATCACCTTTTCCTCTTTTCTAATCATCACCACTTTTTTATCAGCATTTGATGATTTTGCAGTCATCGCTGCTACTAATCCAGCAGCACTCCCACCAATAACTAATACATCTGTACTTTCTTTCATAAATCCTCCTATGTTTTAATCAGTAAACAGTCTAGAGCAATGAAGTAGTTTATAACATTCAAAACTCTTACGACATAACTGATAATTTCCACCCTCGATTTTAAGTATTTTCCCATTAATGATTGCGTCAGCAATCTTTTGTTTCGCACTATAATAAATACGTTGCAATGTTGTTCTAGATAAATTCATCGCTTGAGCACACTTCTCTTGCGATTCCCCCAATAAATCAATAATTCTTATACTTTCATATTCTTCAATACTCAAATATAAAATTGTTGTTTGTTCATCAGTATGATTAAATGGCCCAAAAATAACATTTTCGGGCAATTGGCACACTTTCCCCTTAACTTTAGGTCTAGGCATATTTATCTCCTTTTTGGGCATATGCCCATTTAGTTATATTTTAGGCTTTATTATACATCTTGTCAAGTAAACAATAGCATTAAGCTATAAAAAAAAGCCAATCCCATTGGCTTTTTCTTTATATTAATCATTAATGCTTGGAAGAATTAAACTCAATCCATTATCCCCTGATACAACATCCGGTAATTGTCCATCCCATGTATCATAGTATAATTGAGAAATGATGATATCAGTAATTTCTTGAATTGTTAAATATCCAGCAACCGGTGTAGCAGCTGCTACATCAGCTTCAAATGCTAGTTTTTCTTCTACGGTAGAAAATTGACCCGCATACATATGATTAATTGCATTTACGGTAGCAGAGTTTAATAAAGCTTGAGCTTCAGCATCTGCCTCTGCTTTAATAACAGCAACTTCAGCTTCATTATTCGCTTTGATAATTGCAGTTTCAGCTTCAACTTTCGCTCTTTCCTGTTGTTGTTCTGCAATTTCAATTTCTTTAGCTGCTACAGCTTCTTCTTCAACAGCAGCTTCAATTGTATCCCCAGCGTCAACATCAGCAACAGTAAATGCTTCTATCGTGATACCTAAATCAGCAAAAGATATACTCAAATCAGCTTGTGTTCCTTCTCTTACATCCACTAATCCACCTTTTAAAATGCTGTAAACATCATATTTAGCACTATTTGTTTGTAGATCTTTTTTTACTCTGGCTTCTACTGTTGAGATATCTGTTGTAGAACTACCAAAGTTGCGATAAAACTTATGTGCATTTTCTCTTTCAACACGATATTGAAGAGTCACTTTATATGTAACCCATTGACCACCACCGACTTCTTCTAATTCACCATTTTCATTTTCACTAAAGATTACACCAGTTTGCGCAGTTAACACAAAACTTTCTTCTCTAAGCTTAGTTGAGATATTGTATACCTCAACCCATGGTGCTTTAAAATGTAGGCCTTCACCAAGTGATGCATCTTGAATACCACCTTGGAAAGGATTATAAACAATACCTACTTCATTACCTGCTACTTGTGTAAAACAACCAAATAAAATAACAATAAACCCGAAAACTGAAAGAAATTGTCTCTTAGTTTTTTTATAGACTACTTGTCCTTTTAAATTTCCTTTGGTAAGTCCTAACAAACCATATAAAATGGCCACTACAACAACTGAACCAATAATATAAACCATAATTATTCTCCTTGTTTTATTTATTCTAGTAAAAAAACAGTCTCATTCCCCTTGAACTGTCTCTTTTTATTAACTATTCATTTGATTCTAAATCTTCGTAATACTGATCTAATAATTTTTCTAACATTTCCCATTCTTCTTCAGTTTCAATATCGGCAAATGCACCTTCGCTTCCGTCTTCTTGATCTGGTGAATAAATGGCAGCTGTTACTTCTTCGGTTTCAACAATTTCGAAGACAACATAATTCTTCCCATTTGCTTCATGCGTAAATAGAATTTCACATATTGTTTCTTCTCCGTTGTCACCAACTAAAGTAAGTTTGTTATCATCTTCAAACATACTAAGCTCCTTTATAATTTAGATAATTTTGTAAAATGACTACCGCAGCCATTTCATCCTTTTTTTTCTTTTGTTTTTTTCTTGATTGATTGCCTGCAATCATCGCATTAAGTGCAGATTTCGTAGATAAGCGTTCATCCCATAAAACAACTTCGACACTAATCTTGTTTTCAATTAGTTTTTTGACATTTTCACTAATCTTTCCACGAATCCCCACATCATTGTTCATATGCTTAGGATAACCCAGTACAATCACATCAATACCTTCTAATTTTACCACATTTACGATTTTTTCAACCGCTTCTTTATATAAATCGTCTTTAAATCGTAGCGTATCATAACTCTCTGCGATAATCCCAGAGGTAGAAATTGCAAGACCAATTGTCTTACTTCCTAAATCTATACCCAAGTACTTTCTCATAATTTACTTGATATCACCTTGACCATCTCATCAATTTTATCTAATTCCTGCGTGCCACCTTGTGCCATGTTAGGGCGACCTCCACCAGAACCATTAGATAGTGATGCAGCAAGTTTCACAAGTTCGCTTGCTCGATCAGCTGAACTCTTACATAAAAATGAAGCTTTTTGTTCTGTACGATTGACAAGAAAAATTGTATCTCCCTTAGTTTTATCAAATATTACATCTAATAATTGTTTTAATACTTTATTATCTAATCCTTGTGTAACAACGACTTGATTAGTTAATGTTGGATTGATTAATTCATCAGCATATGAAAGTGCGTCTTTTTGTTTTGCTTTTTCAATTTCTTTTTCATGATCTTTGATCAATACTTTAAGTTCATCAACAAAATTTCTATAATTGATAATGTCTTGATAACTACCTACTAATTCAGGCGCTTCAGGTAATTTGAAAGATTGATCCAAACGATTTGATTTATCTATTAAACTTTCAATTTCTAGAACATATGGTTCAACAAAAGACATCATTTTACTCGCTAGGTCAGGGCCAGTCACACCTTCCATACGGTAGATACCTGAGCCAATTGATTCATATGAACAGATTGCAAAGTTAACGATTTCTTTAGTGTTTGATACATGTGTACCACCACATAGTTCAATACTCCATCCCATGTTTACAACACGAACGATATTCCCGTATTTTTCACCGAACAAAGCCATTGCTCCAATTCCTTTAGCTTCATCAATAGGCATTTCTTTAACGTCTACTTTTAGTGGTGCTTCAACCACATAATGCTTAACTAATGATTCAATTTCCAAGACTTTAAGATCACCTTCAGTTTCAAAATGATTGAAGTCAAAGCGCCAACTCTTAGGTGATACAAGTTGTCCTTGTTGGTTCACATGATTACCTAAGATATCTTTTAATGCTTGATGGAATAAATGTGCAGCACTGTGATTTCTAACAACATCTTCACGGGATACAGCATCAACGATTGCAAGTGCATCGTCACCTTCTTCAAATCCACCTTCAACCTGATGTAAGAATTGTCCATTTGGAAGTTTTAATACATCTGTTACTTTTAATCCGTTGATTGTACCATTATCGCTTGCTTGACCACCAGATGTTGCATAGAAAGGTGTTTCTTGTAATACAATACCTTGTTCGAAAACTTTAATAACTTTAGTTTCAACTTGAAGTGTATTATAACCTACGAATTTAGAAGGTTCAGTAAAGTTTAAGAATACTTCGTCTTGAGATTTCATGCTGGCGATCGATTGTCTCGCATTTCTTGATCTTTCCTTTTGTTCTTTAAGCGCTCTTTTAAATGCTTCTACATCAACTTCTACATTCTTTTCTTGAGCATACTCTAAAGTTAATTCAATGGGAAATCCATAAGTATCATATAACTTAAACGCAGTTTCACCAGAAATCATGCTTCCTTCAGTTTCAATTGCGTTAATTAAATGTTTTTCACCTTCAGAGATTGTTTCCAAGAATTTTTCTTCTTCTTTTAAAATAATTTTCTTAACAATATCTTTAGTTTCATTTAAGTTAGGGTAAAATTTACCCATGACCTCAATGACATCATCAACAAGTTCATATAGAAACGGGCAATTCATGCCTAGGAAACGTCCATATTTAACAGCACGTCTTAATAATCTACGAAGCACATAACCTCTACCTTCATTTGATAGCATTGCACCATCGCTAATTGAAAACACTAAAGCTTTCACGTGATCAGCAATTACTTTAAAAGCCATTTGTCCTTCATATTTAGTTTTTGTGATTTGCTCAACGTGTTTTATGATTGGTAAAAACAAATCTGTTTCAAAGTTAGTTTTAGCACCTTGAAGCACACACGCAAATCTCTCCAAGCCTGCGCCTGTATCAATATTCTTACTAGGAAGTTCAGGATAATCCTTACGATTCATATTTTCTTTTGCGTTAAATTGAGAAAATACAATATTCCAAATTTCTACATATCTTTCATTATCAATATCTTGTTTGATTAACTCAACACCACGTCTGTCATATGCTTCACCGCGATCAAAGAATATCTCAGTATCTGGTCCACAGGGACCAGTACCAATTTCCCAGAAATTTCCATCAAGTGGCACTAAATGAGAAGAATCAACACCTTGTTTAATCCAAAATTCTTTCGCATCTAAATCTTCTGTGTAATATGTGAAATATAATTTATCAATTGGTATACCAAACCATTTTTCATCTGTTAATAATTCAAAACCCCATTGGATAGCTTCTGGTTTAAAATAATCCCCAATTGAAAAATTACCCATCATTTCAAAAAATGTATGGTGTCTTGCTGTTTTACCAACATTTTCAATATCGTTAGTTCTAATGCATTTCTGAACATTTGCGAGTCTCGGACTTGCTGGTTTTTCGCTACCATCAAAATATTTCTTCAATGGTGCGACACCGGCATTAATCCATAATAAAGTTGGGTCATTTTGTGGGATTAATGAAGCTGAAGCTTCAATCTTATGACCTTTTGATTTAAAAAAGTTTAACCATGTCTCTCTGATTTCTTGTGCACTCATGTATCTCATATACATTCACTCCTTTTAATAAAAAAACCGCCCTTAGAAATATCTAAGGACGAATCATCGCGGTACCACCTTAGTTCTAGTATAAATACTAGCCCTCATGAGTCGTTAAAGCCGACATACTTTTCGCTCCAAAAGTAGCTTCATAAGAATCCCATCTTCGTTTCCACCACCCACGAAGTCTCTATCATGTTCATACATATTACTCATCTTTTTTCATTGCGATTATATATTATCACGTTTTGACTATTAAAACAAGATTTTATATATAATTTAAATCTTATTTTCATTTAACATTTCATAATGTAATACATCTTCTTCAACAAATGCATCACTTATTGTTTTAAATCCTAATTTCTCATAATATTCTTGAAGATATGCCTGTCCATGTAAGTATACTGGATTCCCCTTAAAATTTTTTAAAACTTCATTAATCAATGCTGCACATAATCCTTTTCTACGATAATTAGCATCGGTAACAACTCTACCAATACCTATATATTCATACTTTTCACCTTTGGGAATAAGCCTTAAATAACTTACAACTCTTTCCCCATCTTTAATGAAATAATGTACACATTTTTGGTCTAAAAAATCAGTATCTACATAGTAGATTTTTTGTTCCTCTAAAAATACTTTTAATCTCAGGTGGATGATTTGATATAACTCATCAACTGTTAATTCATCAAATTTTTTCTTGTTTATGTTTAAAGGCATATTTAAATATTAAAGGTGCAATCACTGCGACCCATCCTCCAATACATGCATATCTTATAAAATCAAACAATAATGAGTCATCAAAAATGAGTTTTGGTACCTCTTTGATAAAAAGAACCCCTGCAAATCCAATGATTACTTTAAGTATTTGAATACCTAATTTATCAATGACCTCATACTTAACATAATGTTTTTCCACTGTGTATCCAATTGCAAATCCTAAAAACGCACCACCAGCTAGATATAAATCTGGTTCTTGAGTCCATAACATTAATCCGATTACAATGGGAATTAAAGCAAGCGTATAATATTCTTCTTTATCGTTAAATTTGTCAATAAGTTTATAAAAAACCCACACCAATACAAAACTAAGCACTAAACCAACAGCAACATCTGTTAAATAATGTTGTGCTAAAATCATTCTTGAGAACGGAACTAATATCATAACGGCTATACCTACATATTTAAGCCAATGATACTTAGTTAGTTTACTACCATCAAATGACGTATATCCTAAAACAGCTGCACCAGATGCATGACCACTAGGAAATGAATATCCCTCTGTGTAGTAACTAAATGGTGGCTCAATACCATCAATGGTATAAGGTCTCGGTCTTTTAAAAATAGCCTTTAAACCTAGATTTATTACTGCAATAAGTAAATAGGCTAAAACAAATTTATGCGCATATTTCTTACTCATCGTCCAATATATGATTGAAGCAATTACAATAAATGCAATTTCTCCACCAAGTTGTGTGATGCCATAGAAAAGTCCATCAATGATTGAATTGCTTATATCTCTTAGAAATCTAATAATCTCAATATCCATATATTATATCCTTTCTATTCTCACACTTGTTTAGTTCAATTATATCATATCAATATGTAAGAATTTTTATATTATATATAAATCTATAAAAAAATACGACTCACCGTTCCATATTGATGAGTCGTTTTTTTATAGGAACTAGTTCATAAAAGCTCTGAAAACTATTTTTTAAACCAAGGGCCAAATAAATATACCCCTGATGCAATCGCTGTTAATCCAACAACGATATCAATTACAATTGTTATTGTTACCCAAGTATCTCCGATATCTCCGGCAATTTTAACACCTTTGTCTACACGATATGCATCATTACTTGAATCGTAGTCTCTCATATATTGATAAGTTGAAATATACGTATAAACATTATTTTTAACCGCTTGTTTAGCACAATACATTTGCGTTGCATCACTATCATCTAATGGTGCATAATTACGTTCCATAGGATTTAACCACATATCGTTACCAGCAATAACGCCACGAACTGTATTCATGATTTCATCACCGCTACTCCAGTCCGTAATGACAGAGCCTTTAAATCCCCATTCATTACGAAGTACTTCTGTTAATAAATCATAATTTGAACCTGCCCATACTGGACCAATTCTATTAAATGCAGTCATGACTGCATTTGCACCAGATTTAGTTGCAATTTCAAAAGGTTTCAAATATAACTCTCTAAAATTTTGTTCAGTAATCCAGGTATCAACACCCTTTGCATTATCGCCTTCTTCACTTAATGCAAAGTGCTTTATATAGCAATATAGACCACCAGATTTAGCACCAGCAATCGTTGCTGCAGCTAATTTTCCAGAAATAATTGGATCTTCACTATAATACTCATAATTACGTCCATTATAGTTCGTACGATGTAGATTAACACCAGGCGCATACCAACCGCTGATGCCACTCTTATCTGCTTCAAAAGCAATAGAACGGCCAATTTCGTTGGCTAATTCTTTATTCCAAGTACAACCAACAAGACATTCTGAGGGATAACTTGTCCACTTCGACATATCCTCAGCAATTTTTTGTGTATTTTCATTAAATCCACTAGGTCCATCAAAATCAAGTGTTCTTACTTTACCAATTGATTCAATAGCTGCAGATCCGAATCCACTCTTTTCAACTAATTGTCTAACTTCATCTTTTGTTAATTGTCCTAAAAAATCATTCCATGCAGGATCATTATAATCTGCAACTAATTTATCGATTAGTTCATCGTTAAATATAAGTTCACCCTTACCGTTTAATTGATCAAGACTTGCTTTTGATCCATCTGCATTTGTAATAATATACATACCCTTATCAACACCAAAAGTTGGCATATTTTCTTGATTGTTAGCACCTGTTGTATAAATACGTGCTTTATTTACTTTTGTTGTATCAGTTGGCATACTTGCTTGGCGATCTGTAAATGTACCGAAGAAATCTGATCTGGATAAATATACAGCGTTAATACCAACATTAGATCCATCAATTGCAACGCCAGCATATGCATCATCACCTGTAAAACGATTGATTACATAATTGCCAGTTTCTGGATCTTTATCATAGTTAATAGTTTTTGATATATTATATGTAAATGCATTACTATCATCCATATTTTTTAAATGATGAACATCAGTTCTTAAATCTATTTGATATTTACCTTTATCCAATTCATATCCACTATGACCATTGTCATTTTTGTCATAGCAGTCATATGATGCCATATCATAAGCACTAACTGTTAACTTGACTTCTTGAATTTCACCTGGATTAAGTGTTACTGTTTTAGCAAAATCCGCTAAACTAATTGAACTTTTTTCAATACCGCCATCATAGTATGGTGTATGATAATATAATTGAACAACATCCTTACCAGGATATTGACCGATATTTTCTACTGTAACAGTAATTTCAATCTTACTATCCTTATTAAGTTCTGACTGATTTGGTATATTAATATTTTTTACTTTCCAAGAAAAATCAGTATAACTTAAACCATAGCCAAATGGATACATAACTACTGAGTCATAACCATCAGTAAACCCGTCAAAAAATCCCATTTCGTCAGCTGTTTCATACCAGCGATATCCAAAATATATGTCTTCTTGATAAACAATACTACCACTAGTTGCAGTTTTTTCTCTTACAAAACGATTTGCATAAACTGGTTCAATTGAATAGTCTTTAGAATAAGTATCTGCTAAACGTCCACTTGGACTAACTTCTACAATGACATCATCAATACCTTCTTCAGTAGACTTAACTATCTTTCTACCAGCAATTACATTTGCCACACCTTCAGCACCGTTTAATCCTGTAGGTCCACAATATAGTGCAGCATCAATTAATCCATCATCTAAAAACTCGCATTGCATGTTATTAGTTGTATTTAATATAACAATAACTTTGTCAAAATTATCTTTGACAACATTAAGCATAAATTCTTCTTTTTCTGAAATTTGAAGATAATTTCTGGTTGAATCAACTTGTCCAGAAACATAATCTATTGATTTGTCAGGAATTTCTCCAACATTTTCACCACTAATTCTTGATAATACAACAATTGCTGTACTACTAAAAGATTTAGCTTGATTGATTAAATCTTCTGAATAAAAACTATTGTTTGGTTGAATAATTTTCCCATTTTGATTCATTGACATCCAATCATCGCTGCTTGGAATTGCTTCATCATATTTATCAGAAAGTTCATGGTTGTATTCAAATCCTGCATTTTCGAGTCCTTTTAATATACCAACACGCTTTTCAACATCCGGTTTACATGAACCTGATCCAACACCAGTGAAAACCCACGCACGATCAAGAGATGTATAACCAAAAACGTTAACTTTATTATTGTTATCAATGTCTAAAGGTAATGCGTTATTTTCATTTTTTAATAAAACAGTACCCTCTTCACTTATTTTTCTAACAAGACTTGCACCTAACTGTGCACTTTCAGCATCACCATAAGTTACACCGAGTCCTGATATTGCACTAGAAACAAAATTAACACCTAAGAATCCAAAAACGATAATATTTCCTATCAGTAGTATGAAAGATAAAATACATGATGTTATAAATGTTATTTTTGTCGCTTTTCTATGTTTTATCATTTTTTGATCTCCTTTTCTATAAAGGAATAACAACTTGATAACTGCTATTCCAGTATTGACTAATGCCGTCACTTGCTTCAAACTGTCTTCCCTTAATTATCATTTGGTTTTCATAAACTTCGATAAATAATCCTTGGGACCCACCATTTTCATATGTGCCACCTTCATAATGTTGTCCTGAACCTGTTCCTTCCCATAAATACCCAACTGAAGCGGTATTTAAGAAAGATGGATAATTTTCATTTATCACATAAGGTGATTTGCTTTCAAATGACCAATGTGAATGTCCAGAAAACATTAGAATTTGAGGATAGTCTTTAATAATGTCTTTTAATTTGTTTTCTTGATCTAAAGAGTAACCATACCAAGTTTGATTTAAATCGGTAAGTGATCCACTAACAGTGTCGCGAAATGATCCATGTGAAAATAAATAGATTGGTTTTTCTGATTTTCCTGCTTCAGTTAGAACATCTCTTAACCAGTTAAATTCTGCATCATCTAATGTACAATCCGCTCTTGTATTACCATCTAATGCTTCAGGCATTTTTGTTGTACCTAAGAAAATAAAATAACTACCATTTGATTCATAGTAAAAATAAGGTGAATCATTACCTGTTTTTTGTTTCCATAAGGCTAGACGATCATAATATCTTTGTTGTAATTCAGACTCAGATACATTTGTATATCTAGCATCTTCACTTTGTACAATAAATTCATGATTTCCTAGACCTACCAATAGTTTAGTTGAATCAGTATCTGAATATGTTTTGTGATATGAAGCATAAAATTGATCATAATAACTAGTATTCATATCATCAACTATATCTCCATTAACCGCGATAAGTGCAGAATTTGGAGAAAGTGTCTTAATCTGTTCAAATGCTTTTTCAGCATGTCTTGTAAATACTGGGCTACTAGAAATATGCACATCACTAATCACTTGAAACTCATATTTCAATTCATAGTTTTTTTTATATTTTTCAACTGTGATACAACCCTTATCAACTAATGTATTTGTCTCATCAATGCCTTCAACCCAAATTTTAGTTGCTTCCAATGGGATTAACGCATAATCACTAAAATTATATTCAAACTCTCCAGCATTCATATTATCAAACTTAACTATTTCATTATATGTATCTAATGGTGAATCTTTAGTACCCCATTTAACATTTAATATGGCTATATTGCTATTAAAAGTATCTGTTTTATGAATAAGTAACATGCCTTTTGCACAATTTTGAACATCACTATTGTGATAGTAGTCAATAGTAAAAGAATTTGCTAAAACATCAGGTGTATCTGGATAATCATTTTTTGTCTCAGTCGGTATTTTTGAATCATCATCACTAGGTGATGGTTGGTCATCGTTACGACAACCAACCAAGATAAGCACTAGTGATATGATGGTTAAAATTACTGTTGTTCTTCCCATCAATTTATTCAGCATTGTCTACCAATCCACCATAACCGCCATCAACATCGTCCCATACACCTATTTTAACCATATCTACTACTGTATATGCGTTAGTTGCTGGATCTTTAGAATCTGTTTCATAATATACAATTAGATAAAATCCACCAGTTTCAGCATTGATTAAAGGACGCTCTGAGTTTGGATTTTGGGTTGTAATGTCAACCGCTGTACCAAGTTCTCCAACTGGTATAGTATTCCATGGATTATCAATTGGATAATACCAATATAATGATCCTACACTATTTTCATAAATACTATCATCTATTCTATAAACTGCAATCCAAGTACTATTAGGTGTTGTTTCAGATACTTCTGCACATGTTACCCAAATTGGTTCGTTATTTCCATCATCAAAATATGTATGTCTATCAGTCCAGAAATGAACTCTATATGGAGTGATTGTTGCTGGAGATAAAATTTCTAGATAGTCTAATCCACCAAGATATTCATAATCATTAGCAGTATAATTTCTTGGTTCCCAGCTAATTCTATTATTACCTGCAGATAACTCAATTTGAACTCCAATTTCAAGAATTGAAAAATTATCTTTTACACCTGCAACATTATTCCCACTAATGATGTTTGGTGTTGATACCATAACACCATTAACCCATAAATCACCTAGACTACCAAGTGATACATCTTCCATTGTTGTTGTAGCATCAATGTATGGTGCTGCAACACGCATTGTAAGTGTTGCAAATGTATCAATGTTTGAAGTTACACCAAAGATAATCTTTGAAGTTTCTAATTTATTAACATATAAATCAGATTGAACTTTAGTAGGTGCAATAAATTCGACATAAGTATCGCCTTCAATAACTGGATTGCATCCAACTAATCTTGTTGTATCAGCTTCTGCTTCAAGTCTAACTGCTGTCATAATTTGAGGTTCTTCACCTAAGAATGCTGCTAATGAACCATCAAAGAATTCTACATTAACGAAATCTAAGCCACCAAGGTATTCAAAACTTGAATTGTTTTTAACAAGAATACCTAATGTGTTTTCACCAGCTTCAAGATTAATCCACCCTGTTTCGATTTGCGTAAAGTTTTCTTTTGTACCATTTTCATTGTTTCCTTTAACGATCAATCCTGAGATATTGATATCTTTGCCATTAATATTCATACCAATCAATTGGCTTAATTCTATATCTGTCATTGTTGTTAATTCATCAACAAATGGTGCTGCAACATTCAATACAAGTTTAACTCTCATATCGCTTTCAACATTTAATCCAAATAATATATTCATACCACTTTCAAATTCAACATATGCGTTAGATCCTAAATCCACTTTAGGATTTTCAGCATCTTTGTATACTCTAGTTTCAGATGCCTCAACTTCTAATTTTAGATTTTGATATATAACATCAGCATCAGCATTATCAACTTCACTTGTATTTGGAACATAAGTTAATGTTTTAGAACTAAATATTGACATGCTGTCGACATTACCCCAACAACTTAGTATTCCATTGTAAGTATCATCATGAATATCTGATTGATCATATCTATTTGATACAACAAATGTAATAACGTTTAATCCTTGATTTAGTGAAATATGTCCAATTGTCACATTCTTAACTGCATAATAATCTGCTGAGCCACCTCTTAATAGCGTGCCTTCAACTTGGATATCTTCAGTATCTACAATTGTTCCATTTACCTTGATTGTGTACCAATCAGCAAAATTATATGGAATAGAATCCCACATACCTAACCAGCCGCTTGGTCCCATTAAACTCATTTCTAATACAGCATCATCGTCAGCTTCAGTTGCTTCAATACCCCAAACTAGACGATCCCCTTTAGAAAGGCTACCTACAACACCAGTACCTGATAGTCTGTCATCTACGACTGTTTCTATTCTCATACCACTACCTTCAGCAGGTACTAGATTAGCTTCTTCAGCTTCAAATAGGTTTTCATATCTACCATGTTCATCGGCACCCAGCACCACTAAAGTTGCCTCTGCTTTCTTAGTAGGATCACTCTTTGATCGTGCAGTAATAATTACTGTTCCACTTTTAACACAATTAATTGTTACTTTATCAGCGGCAATTGTAGCCACTGTTTCATCACTACTACTTAAAGCATATGATTGATCAGTTGCATTTGATGGGCGAACTTTTACTGTAGCAGTAACCGTTTCTCCAACTTTTGCATTGGCTGAACTGAGCTCAATTGTCACTTCACTTACTGCAACTGTTTCATCTTTTTTATCACCAGGATTATCGACAGGATTGTCATTCTTACCTTGATCACATGATGCCAACACAAATGCAGAAAGTCCAAAAATCATTACAAACGTTAAAATTGTTTTAAATACGTTTCTAAATTTTGTTTTCATTTCCTTTTTCCCTTTCAGTTATACTTTTTGTTTTTGTAGTCAAACCAACTTATATTAAAACACAAGATACTAAAAACTAATAAATTACGAAGCGCTTTCATTATTTAAAAAAAACAGTTTAATCAAATTTTGCGCGAAAAAAAATAAGGAACTACGTTTCAATTTCAAAGCATAAAATTAGTTTTTACTTTTATTTATTGTTTCAATATTCGAATCGTTTCGACTCATAATTTATGTATAACATTGTTGTATTTAAAAAACTATATTTTTGGCATAAATTGCATTAAATCATACATAAATTGTACTTTAATAGATATTTCAATTTTGTCTGTATTATCAACTTCAGAAAATTAATTTTAGAGTTCATTTTAATTAAACGCCTTATTAATAAATAAAAAACTACCACTAAAAATAGAGGCAGTTAAATTAAATATACTAATTTTCATTATTTTCAATAAGCATCACTTATTAAAATCATTTTTTAGAACTTTTTCTTCATTTCTTGATATACGTATGTATTTATAGCCATTTGGTTTATGCCAAGCACTTGTATTTTTAGTATAAATGCCTTGTTCTTCTAATTTTTTAAAGATATAATTTGTTAACATTGATCCATATTCTACACGCATTGGAATTCCTTTAGGATTAAAATCTACCACATCAATTAATAACGGATGAAATAAGTAATGTGCCTCAACTGATATCAGTAAAATATTTGAATCCCGGTATCTATTCGGATGTAATCCACCATTGATAGGTACTGCTATGATAATGTCACATCCCTGATCAATTAGTGGTTGAATCGGGCAATTATCTTTCACACCCCCATCGATATAGTAATCATCTTTTACATCTGTGGTGCCAAAGAAAATTGGAATTGATGCACTAGCAAGCGCACCTCTTGTAGGATCATCCATTTCATTTAAATGAAACACCTTCTTCTCCATTCGATTTAGCATCACTTGTTCAAAAAGTGATTCTTTACGAACTTTAGATGATGTTGCATAACCCTGGATTCTACTATTTCTTATTTCGGATATGGAGATTTGTTTTTTAAATAATTCATATACTTCTTGAATAGAAAAAATACCTTGTCTATCTAATTTAAATCGATCAGCACCTGAACCATAGATATGAGAATTATCAACCATGTTCCAAATTTCAAGCATGCGTTCATACGACAATTCGTTCATAATCATAAGCGTGTTAAGAGCGCCTATAGATGTTCCCGATACAACTTTTATATCTTTCATAACACCTAGGTCCATAAGACTTTTAACAACACCAATTTGAAAACTACCTCTAGCTCCGCCTCCGCCTAATGCTAAACCAATTTTATGGCCCATAAACTCACCTATCCTTTAGTTGTTTATCAATCCGTTTTTTCATATCTTTTTCTTTTAGGGTTTGTCTCTTGTCATAGTCTTTCTTACCTCTAGCAAGTCCAATCTCCATTTTACACAAACCATCTTTAAGATAGACCTTTAATGGGATAACTGATAATCCCTTAAGTTTAGTTTGACTAAATAATTTTATGATTTCATTTTTATGAAGTAAAAGTTTTCTTGTTCTTGTTTCATCATGATTAAAAATATTTGAATAATCATATTTAGCAATGTGCATATTTAAAACATATGCTTCACTGTTTTTGAATGTCACATAGCTATCGCCTAGATTCACTTTGCCTAAGCGTATTGATTTAATTTCACTGCCACGAAGTTGCAATCCTGCTTCATAGACTTCTTCAATGAAATAATCATGATACGCTTTTTTATTTTGTGCGATGATTTTCATGTTTTACCTTCTTTTGTTTTTTTACAATGTCAAAATCAATCTTTCTTTCCATCATATTAACATTAACCAGTTCAACAATAACAGTATCTCCTAATTTATAACGTGTACCTTTTTTACCAACAAACATTAAGAAGTTATCATCAAATGTGTAATAGTCATTTAATAATCTAAGTGGTACAAATCCTTCAACACCATCGTGTAGTGTAATAAACATGCCTGAAGGCATCATTTGTGTAATGGTTGCTGGAAAATATTTACCAATTTGGTTTTGCATAAACTCACAACTCTTAAGCTTAGCAACATCTCGTTCTAATTGAATTGCTTTTCGCTCTTGATCTGATGTATGCTTAGCAATTTCAACAAGCGCACGGTTATAGTAATTAACCGTTTCTTGATAATCATCCGTTTCATCCAATAAAAACGCATGAATTAATCGGTGTAAGATTAGATCTGGGTATCTTCTAATCGGTGAAGTAAAGTGCGTATAATATCTTGCACCTAACCCAAAATGAATATCTAATTGGTGTGAGTATTTCGCCTTTTGCATAGCTCTTAACAAGACCATATGAACGATTGGTCCAAGTGGTGTGTCACTGGTTTGTTTCGTCAGTTTTTGAAGCATATGAGGATCGCCTATATGCTTATGATTAATCTTAAACCCTAATTTACTGACTGTTTCTAGTGCCATTTTTAATTTAAGTGCATCTGGTTTTTCATGGATACGATAAATAGATGGAAGATTTAAATGATACATGTGTTCAGCAACCGTTTCGTTTGCCACTAGCATAAATGACTCAATCAATTCTTCAGCAACATCGGTTGTTCTTTGGTAAACATCTAATACTTTGCCATCTTGATCAACAATGAATCCTAACTCAGTTGATTCAAATTCAATTTCGCCACGTTTCCGTCTTAGCACTTTTAGTTTTTGTGATAACTCATTCATGTGAACAAGCATATCTTCAATCTCTTTATTACCCAAAGATTTATTGTCTTGCAAAAATTCATTAACTTCTTTGTAGTTCATTCTTCGCTTACTTATAATAATTGATTTTCTAATTTCATGATTAATGACTTTGCCATCTTGATCAAGTGTCATTAAGCATGACAATGTCAATTTTTCTTCATTGGCATTAAGTGAACACCAATCATTTGACAAAATGTGTGGTAGCATTGGAATCACTCGATCAGCTAAGTATACTGAAGTTGCTCTTTCATATGCGACATCATCAAGCAATTCACCTTGCCGCACATAGTGACTAACATCAGCAATATGAACTCCTAAACGATACAACCCATCCTTTATCGTTAAACTGATGGCATCATCTAAATCCTTAGCATCAAGTCCATCAATCGTAATAATTAAATCATCGGTTAAATCAAGTCTTTCGACTTTTTCTTGTTTCATATCCATATGGATATCTTTAACTGAATCTAATAATTCTTTAGAGAATTCAGTTGGCCAATAATAACTGCTTACAATTTTTAATGTTTCAATATCAGGATCATTCTCATGACCGATAATATGATCAATTTTAGCAAAAATCTTTGATTTATCAATATGAAGAATCTCTAGTTGTACGACGTGCCCTTGAACTAAGTTCCCATAAGGTTCAACTTCTAACTTTTTATCTAAAAACACATCAGTAAAAAACTTAATACCATTCTTGCGTTTCTTCACAGTAGCGACTAAAGTCTTTAATGAACGTTCTACAATTAATATAATCTTAGGTGACCTATTACTATCATCAACTAAAACAATATCATCATGCATCGCGTCCGATAATCCATCTTTATCAATATAGACATCCTTTAACTCTTGACGCAAGAATCCAAAGTGCTCTTTTCTGTCTAAACGTCCAATTAATATGTTAGGGTTTAACATATAATAGGGATCTTTAAACATTAAATATGGATACTGTTCTAAGTCAATGTCTCCAATTATTTCTTTATCTAGTTTTCTGGTTTGTTGTTCATAGAACAATAAATATACATTTTTCATCAATATTACCTCAAGTATATTATAACATAGCAAACCATTATTATCTTGATTATATACAGTCTAAATATAAAAAGAGAATAAACGCGTGTTATCACGCTTCATTCTCTTTATTTTTGTATATCTGATCCTCTTTAAGTATCAAATCAATCAATACTTGTTCGTGAGAAAGCATATCATTTTCACTAAGTATAATAAAAGCCATAACTGGTAGAGCTTCAATCACATGTTCTCTTTCATATCCAGTCTCTTTCAATATCAATCTCAAGTATTTGTTAGCTTGTCTTTTAATATGTAATCTAAAAATAATATATGTATACGCAATATCCATAACTGGATTACCAAGTTTAGCATTAGTCCAATCCATAATATAATATGAGTTATTGGCATACATAATATTTAATGGATGAAAATCAAAGTGACACAATGCTTGTTTATATGGTATTTCACTTAACGATTTTGAAGCTTGATCTTTTATGAATTGATCAAAACAAGAATTATTAATTCGTTTTCTATACTCAATAAAAGCATCTGGAATACTCAATAAATCATAGGCATAAATAGATTTTTGTAATTCAACAAAATCACTAAGCCACCCACGATATCGTTCCACCCTCATTCGATCAGCAAACTCTACACCGTCAATATATGGCATTTTTAACATATTGTCTTCAATTTCGTATTTTAATACGGGTAAATTCGTATGATCATGAACTTCATTTTGTATGCGCATCTCATATGAAAGATTACCTTCGTAGCCAGCTCTAAACTTCTTATATGCATATAATCCATCAGAGTATACGATTGCTGTTTTTCCTTCTCCAATTTTATTCACGTATATACTTCCTTTTTGTTATCCTTATTTGATTTTTCCTACATACATGATATGACTCGTATAAGGAAATAATTTTGAATTTTCGCAAGTCTTCATTGATAAATCTATGTAGAATGCTTTAACTTCATCACTTTGCGATTGTAAAAAACTCAATCGTGTCCCAGTAATACCTTCTTGTCCAAATATGGTTATTTTTTCAAATCCTAATTTATCAAATGATGGTTCAATATCATCAGGTTCAATAAAAGTTGCTTCCGTAAATGCTAATCCTGACCATGTTTTACTATGCTGAAATGCTTCAAAAAAAGACATATCAGTTTCATTAATAAGTTCTTCCGGACATTCATCTAAGTAATAATTAAATCCAGCATTAATTGATATAAAAGATGCGAAAAGTATGCCATCTGGTTTGAGTAGTCGCTTGGCTTCAACTATGCATTTACTTCTATCTTCTTCTAAATCTAAATGATATAGAGGACCCATTAGCAAAATATTATCATATGATTCAAGTGGAAGTTTTGATAAATTTCTAGCATCAGCTTGATAACATTTAATATTTAATCCTAATTCTTTTGCTTTTTTCCTTACGAATGCAACATTCTGATCAGATAGATCCACTAGAGTCACATCATATCCTAATTTAGCCAAATAGAGTGCATATCTGCCTGGCCCTCCACCAATATCTAATACTTTACCAGGCTTCATGTGGCGCTTTAACATACGTTTAGTGATTTCAAATTCAAAATGAAATCCTTCTAAACGTGCCCATTCAATCTCAGGATTATAGTTATAATATGATCTAATCGTATCGATTTTATGTTCCGACATCGCAATATCTCCTTCACAATCTTTTTACTATAATAACATAAATTCGTTATTTTTTATTATATCTCTAAACAAAATACCAAAAAAATGAGATTCGATAATCCCATTTTTAAATTCGACTTATTTTATATTATTGTTCAGTCTTTTTTGAAACAATAAGACAACTTCATCAAATAACTGATCGATATCATATGTATCATCTTTAACCAATATCATCGATGTTGCTAGATAGTTACCAAATGATTTTTGATAAACATTAATACCAATTCCAACAACAATGTTTTTTATCAATTGTTTCTCATATTTTGTTTCAATCAATATGCCACAAATCTTTTTATCATCAACATAAATATCATTGGGTTCCTTAAATCTTACCTGTATACCATATGTTTTAAAAAATGTAAAAAGCATATCTAATGTGATTTGTTTAATCCTATGTTGCAAGACATCCAAATGATCTTTTAACAGAAAACTAAATAATAAGTTTTCATTTTTATTAGCATCCCACGCATGATCAAATTGTCCTCGACCCTTTGTTTGATAATTAGCTTTTATGACTGTGAAATGAGGAAATGAGTCTGCATACTGTTTTAACAAATCACTTGTTGATTCTACTGAATCAAACTTAATGATTGTTGGATTGATCATTTTCCAATTACAAATGATAATTCGGCTTCGCATACCAGTTCGTCATTAACGTATGCTTGACCTAAACCAAACCCAAATCGTCCACGAATCTTAGTGAGTGTACAATCTAATACAAGTCTATCTCCTGGTAATACGTTTTTTTTAAATTTCGCATTCTTAATGCCAGCAAAATATGCAATTTGTCCGGCAAATTCTTTTGCTGATAAGATGATTACTGCGCCCACTTGAGCAAGCGATTCGATAATGATTACACCTGGAACAACCGGTTTTTCAGGAAAATGACCCTTAAAATAGAATTCATCTTCTGTGATGTTTTTGATTCCTCTTGCTGATTTCTTTATTTTTAAATCAACAATCTCATCAATTAATAAAAATGGATCACGATGAGGGATAACTGATTTAACTTCTTCTAAATTTAGATTCATTAATCTTCCACCTTTTTAAATATAACTGCTGCATTTTGCCCACCAAAACCAATGTTGATATTCATGCCATAAGTCATATGTTTTTGAACGTATTTATTAGGCACATAGTTTAAATCACAGTCTTCATCTGCTTCATTTAAATGTATTGTTGGTGGAATTTTTGATGTTTGTAATGCTTTTATCACTACAATGGATTCAATAGCGCCTGCTGCACCTAAAGCGTGTCCAGTCATAGATTTAGTAGAACTGATCAATAAATCTTTGGCATGATCTTTAAAAGCTTTCTTAAATCCTAATGTTTCTAATTTATCATTTAGGACTGTTGATGTGCCATGAGCATTGATATAATCCATATCTTTATAAGATATTTTAGCATCATTTAATGCTTTTTCAATACAAGCAGTAATACCTAAAGCTTCACTATCAGGTGCAGTCATATGATATGCATCTGATGTCGTTGCATAGCCAACAATTTCAGCTAAAATCTTAGCACCTCTTTTTTGTGCATGTTCAAATGTTTCTAAAATCAAGATGCCTGCACCTTCAGCAATCACAAATCCACTTCTCGTTTTATCAAATGGACGTGATGCCATCTCTGGATTATTAGAAAAATCCAATGCTTTTAGACTTGAAAATCCACCTACCCCAAGTTCATTAATTGGTGCTTCAGCACCACCTGTGATGGCGATATCAATATAACCATCACGAATTGCTCTAAACGCTTCGCCAATCGCATTAGTACCTGCAGAACATGCAGTAACAGATGGAAGGTTACCACCTTTAGCTTGATATTTAATACCTATTTTTGAACCAACCATGTTAATAATTGAATTCGGAATAAAAAATGGTGAAATTCTACCTAGTCCACGATTAACACATGTCGTTGCTTCTTCAAAAATAGTTGTTAGTCCTCCAATGCCACTACCAACATATGTTGCAAATCGAAATGGATCTTCTATATGTTCTATTCCTGACTGCTTATATGCTTCTTCAGCTGCAATCAATGCTAGATTGGTTACACGATCAGATCTCCTAATTTCTCTTGGTTCTAAAAAGTCTTCAAAATTTAAGTTCTTAACTTCACCTGCAATTTTAACTTTCCAATCAGTAGTATCATATAATTTAATAAAATCAACACCGTTTTTACCTAGAATAAGTGACTCAAATGAATCATCAACAGTATTCCCAACAGGACTTACAAGTCCCATACCAGTAATAACTACTCTTTGTTTATCCATACTAAATCACCATGCCTCCATCAATAATTAACGTTTGTCCTGTCATGTAAGCAGCTTTATCGCTTGCTAAGAAACATACGGCATATGCAATTTCTTCAGGTTTACCAAATCGTTTCAATGCAATCATGTTTAAGAATGCTTCTTTTGTTTGTTCGTCTAATTTTTCTGTCATGTTCGTATCAATAAATCCAGGTGCAATAGCATTCACCGTAACCAATCTACCTGCAAACTCCTTTGCAAGTGATTTCGTTAGTCCGATAACACCTGCTTTTGATGCACTGTAATTTGATTGACCGATATTTCCTGAAACACCGGATACACTCGAGATATTAACAACTCTTCCATTTGGAGATTTTAACAAATATCTAGATGCTTGTTTACACATATTAAAAACACCTTTTAGATTCGTGTTAATCACATCATCAAAATCCGATTCTTTCATACGAAGTAATAATGCATCTCTAGTAATTCCGGCATTATTAACTAATATATCTAGTTGTCCAAATTGTTCAATAGTTTCTAAAACAAGTCTTTTGGCATCTTCAAAATCTGAAATATTGGCTTGTACAGCAATTGCTTTTTGACCTAATGCTTCAATCTCTTTGATTAAAGATTTAGCTTTTACTACGCTCAAATTATAATTAACAACAACATGACATCCCTGTTTTGCTAGTTCTAATGAGATACTTCTACCAATCCCAGAAGCACCTCCAGTGACGATTGCGACTCTATTTTTTAAATCCATTTTCTTCAAGCCATCCTTTCACTTCTTCATATTCACTATATTTATCAAAACTTAATACTTTCATATCTAAGTCTATTTTTTTTATTAAACCAGTTAATACCTTTCCTGGTCCAATTTCTAATATATGGGTAAATCCAGTAGCTTTTAGTTTTAAGACCATGTCAATAAATTTAACCGATGATATCATTTGATTTTTTAGATGATTATCAATATCTTTTTCATCCAACCAATTTGCATCTAAATTCATTAACATCGGTGTTTGCTGCGTTTGTTTATTAAAAGATTTAATACGTTCTATGAACTTCTTACTAGCATCACTCATCATTGGTGTATGAAATGCACCACTCACATTCAGTTTAATTGCACGTCTTGCACCATTTTCTTTTAATCGTGTGACAGCTTCATCAACTAGCGCTTCTTCACCTGAAATCACATATTGCTTGAATCCATTCTCATTAGCTATTTTTAGCATACCTCTGCATGAGATTGGTTCAATCACTTCTTGAATTTGATCTTTCGATGATCCAATAATAGCTGCCATAGAGCCAGGTAATGCATTACTTGACTCTTGCATTACTTCACCTCTTATTTCTACAATTTTTAACAAATTATTAAGACTGAATAAGCCAGCAGCGTAATAAGCACTAAATTCACCTAAACTAAATCCAAAGAAGGCATCTATCTTATATCGGTTTTTATCTAGTAATTCTAGTCCTAAAATAGATTTCAAAACAATCAACGGTTGAACTTCACTTGTCTTAGATAATGCAACTTCATCACTCAATTTCTCAATATATTTTTTATTTAATAACTTTTCTGCAAGTTCAACCAATGCTCTTGATTCGGGATTATTTTCAATGTAATCTAAACCCATACCCACATACTGACTGCCTTGACCAGAAAAACATACTGCTAATTTATTCATTACATAACTTCCAATTCATCTCTATATTGATTTACACCATCAAATAAATCCTCTAATACTTCTTTTACAGTTCTTATCTCTTTAATCAAACCGGCGATTTGTCCAGCCATAAAAGAACCATCTTCTAAATCACCTTCAAACACTGCTTTTCTAAGTGATCCCAAAGTAAGTTTTTCTAATTCATACAAATCAAATTCACCATGTTTAGTTAATTCAATATATTTAACAGCCATTGGATTTCTTAATACGCGAACAGGGGCTTTAGTATTACGACCAGTTACTATACTATCGATATCTTTAGCTAATAGTACTTTTTGTTTATAATTATCATGGATTGGACATTCTTCAGTTGCAAGTAAAACCGTACCGATTTGCACACCTTTTGCACCGAGAGCAAAGGCTGCTAAAACACCTCGTTTATCAGCAATACCACCAGCACCAATCACGGGGATAGATACTGCATCAGCAACTTGAGGAATTAGTGCCATTGTTGTGGTTTCACCAATATGTCCACCTGATTCAGTACCCTCTACAACAACTGCATCAGCACCCATACGTTCCATTCTTTTAGCAAGTGCAACACTTGGAACAACCGGTATAACTTTAATACCAGCAGCTTTCCATTTTTCCATATATATGCCAGGGCTACCTGCACCGGTTGTTACAACTTTAACACCTTCTTCAATTACAACATCAGCGATGGCGGGAGCATGGGGGCTCATAAGCATGATATTAACACCAAAAGAATTTTTAGTTAACATCTTCATCTTTCTAATCTCGCTTCTCACCCATTCTGCATCATAACCACCTGCACCAATTAAACCAAGTCCACCAGCGTTTGATACTGCTGATGCAAGTTGCGCGGTTGCGATGTTTGCCATACCTCCTTGGATAACAGGGTATTTTGTGTTTAATAATTCATTAATATTTTTCATGATATTCTCCTTATTTTAATTGAAGTATAGCACTACCCCAAGTGAATCCTCCACCGAATCCTACAAGTAGCACATAATCGTCATTTTTATCTTTATCGAAATATTCGGCTAACGCAATCGGAATACTAGCAGCTGATGTATTCCCATATTTATGAAGATTGACTTCAAACTTATCCATTGGAATATCTAATGACTTAGATACCGATTGAATGATTCTTAAATTTGCTTGATGGGGAATGATAGTTCCTACTTGGTCAAGTGATAGATTTGCTCGTCTCAATATTTCTTCAATACTGCGTTTGATGACATCAACGGCAAATAAAAATACTTTCCTACCATCCATTTTAATATATTTTTCAACAGTCAGCGCATTTGTTTCATCAGCTTTCGCTTGATTGTAGAAAAAAGACTGTTTTTGATCACTTTTTTCGATAATTAGCGCCCCTGCACCATCACCAAACAACACACATGTGTTCCGGTCGGTATAATCAATTACATTTGATAGTTTTTCTGATCCAATGACAAGTGCGCTTTTATATCCACCGACACCAATCATTGTTGATGCTACTTCTAGTGCATAAACAAAACCTGTACATGCTGCATTAACATCAAAACTCATACATTCTTCAACGCCTAGCATCTTTTGAACACGATTAGCGACACTTGGTGTCATACCATCACCAGTGATAGATGCGACGATGATTAAATCAATCTTATCTTTATCATAATTATTTTTCCCAATGGCTTCAACTGCTGCGTAATATGCCATATCAGCTGCTGTTTCTACTTGTGCAATGTGTCGTTCTTTGATACCTGTTCTAGATGTAATCCATTCATCTGAGGTATCAACAATCTTTTCTAATTCATCATTAGTTAATACTTTTTGGGGAATGTATTTCCCAGATGATATAACTTTAATTTTCAGTGGTTTCATTTGTTGCTCCTTGCATTTCGTAGACACCCATACGTCTAAATTTTTGGTATCTACGTTCGATCAAGTCTTCTTTCTTATATTTATTTAAAAGACTTAATTGTTTCTTTATTGAGGATTTTAACTGCTTCAATCCATCTTCTGGATTGATATGCAATCCCTCCTTTTCTTTTATAATCTCATCAATGACTTTTAATTTAAATAGGTCATTTGATGTAAGCTTCATCTTTTCAGCTGCTTCAGATGCTTTTGTACTATCTTTATACAAAATGGATGCAAATCCTTCAGGTGATAAAACCGAATAAATTGCATTCTCATACATCATAATATAATCACCAACACCAATTGCTAAAGCCCCGCCAGATCCGCCTTCACTTAAAATGCATACAATGATTGGTACTCTAATCTGTGAGAGTTCAAATAAGTTATAAGCGATTGCTCTTGCTTGACCGCGTTCTTCAGCTTCTAATCCAGGATAAGCACCTGGTGTATCAATAATCGTAAATATTGGACGATTGAACTTTTCAGCTTGCTTCATTAAACGTAATGCTTTTCGGTAGCCTTCTGGATGAGGCATACCAAAATTATGCTTAATCTTTTCTTGTGTCGTATTTCCTTTTTCTTCTGCAATCACTGTGATTGGTCTACCATCTAACATACCAATACCACTGATTATTGCACCATCATCTCTAAACAATCTATCTCCCTTTAACTCCATGAAATCATCAAATAAAGAGTTGATGAGATGTTTGGCGGTTATTCTTTTTGGATGACGTGCTAGTTGTACCTTTTGCCATGCTTTATTCATACTTGTTTCACCTGATGAAATCTCAAGACTTTGGCTAAAGTTTGCCTCATCTCATTTCTATTTACAATCATATCAATTTGTCCATGATCAAGCTGAAATTGATCTGTTTGAAATCCTAACGGTAAATCTTGTCTAATCGTTTGTTTGATTACTCGTGCACCTGCAAAACCGATTAGCGCTTTTTCTTCAGCAATCATGATATCGCCTAGTGATGCGAAACTTGCGGCAACCCCACCTGTTGTAGGATAAGTCAATACACTAATAAATAATAACCCAGCTTGATCCAGTTTTTTGATTGCTGCAGAAGTCTTAGCCATTTGCATAAGTGATAGTATACCCTCCTGCATGCGTGCTCCGCCTGAGGCAGAAAATATGATTAAAGGATTCTCTTCTGATATTGCATCTTCAGTTAATCTTGTAACCTTTTCACCTACAACACTACCCATCGACCCCATCATAAACGTTGGATCAAGAATCCCGATGTTGACCTTCATATCATCAATCTTAGCTCTACCACACAGGAATGCTGTTTTTTCTCCACTAGTCATCTCCCCCTTACCAAGTTTTTCTTCATAACCTTCCATGTTCAGTGGGTTTAATGATTTTAAGTCTATAAAAAGTTCATGAAAAGAACCAGAATCCACAGTCATATGCATGCGTTGTCTCGCTGATATTTTAAAATGATGATTGCAGTGTGGACAGACCATATTGTAATCAATGAGTACTTTGCTATATATTGCTTCACCACACTCATCACATTTAATAAATAAACCTTCAGGAATATCTTTTTGTTTATTCTTTAATGGTTTCTTTCTAATATCTTTTTTAAAGTTTTGAATTTGTTTCTTTCTTTCATCTAAAAACTCATGCATTATTTACTCGCCTCCACTAATTTTTGAAAACGACTAATAAATCCTGTGTCATACTGTCCCTTAATAAAATCTATGTGATGCATGATCAAATAATGATATTCAGTATTTGTTACGATACCTTCAATTACGAATTGTTCCAAAGCAACTCTCATCTTTTTGACTGCTTCTAATCTTGTTGGTGCATACACAACAAGTTTAGCAAGCATTGAATCATAAAAAGGTGGTACTTCATATTTTGGGAATATATGAGTATCAATCCTTACTCCAAAGCCTCCTGGCATCATCACATTCTTAATTAATCCGGGTGTAGGCATGAAGTTATTTAAAGGATTTTCTGCATTGATACGACATTCTATAGCGTGTCCATTCATTCTAATCTGTCTTTGTTCAACGCTTAGTTTATTTCCGAATGCTACCTTCAATTGCTCTTTAACTAAATCAAATCCAGTAACCATCTCTGTAATAGGATGTTCAACTTGAATTCTAGTATTCATTTCCATAAAATAAAAATTTTGATTCTTATCGACTAAGAATTCGACTGTACCTGCATTTCGATATCCGATTGTTTTAGCAAGTCTAACTGCAGTTTGTCCCATCCTTCTTCTAAGCATATCGCTAATAAATGGACTTGGTGTCTCTTCAATTAATTTTTGATTACGACGTTGCATTGAACAGTCTCTTTCATATAGATGAATAACATGACCAAAGTTATCCGCCATAATTTGAATCTCAACATGGTGGGGAGATTCGATAAACTTTTCTACATATAACGAATCATCACCAAAATTAGATTTTGCTTCCATCCCTGTTCTAAAAAAAGCATCCTTAAACTCCTTCGGACTAGAAACGATACTAATACCTTTTCCACCACCACCAGAAGATGCTTTAATCATTACTGGATACCCAATTTTACTCGCTATTTTTAAGCCTTCTTCTAAAGATTCAACAACACCATCACTACCTTCAACAACAGGCACATGAGCTGATTTTGCGATTGCTTTAGCAGTTGCTTTATCGCCTACTTTTTTAATCGTATTAGATGTTGGACCAATAAAGATTAATCCACAACTTTCAACCATTTCAACAAAAACATGGTTTTCAGATAAAAAACCATATCCAGGATGAATTGCATCACATCCAGTAGCAATCGCTGCTGATAAAACACGATTCATATTTAAATAACTATCTATACTCCTATGCGTTCCAACACAAACAGCTTCATCTGCTAATTTTACATGTAGACTATTTTCATCTGCTTTTGAATATATAGCAACTGTCTCAATTCCTAATTCTTTCGCAGCCCTTATGACTCTAACTGCAATCTCGCCACGGTTTGCGATTAATATCTTACGCTTCATGAGATTCCTCGATAGTCATAAGTACTTGATCGAAACTCACTACATCTTTATCATTTAATAATATGTTTAATACTTTACCCGATGCAGGTGCAGTAATTTCGTTCATAATTTTCATCGCTTCAATGATGCATAAAACATCACCTTTCCTTACAACTTGACCAACTTCAACAAATGGTTTAGATGTAGGAGATTCAGAACGATAGAATGTGCCAACAAGTGGCGATTTAATTTCTAAACCTAACATAGATTTAACTTGTTCTTCTGGCACAATAGATTGAACTTGTGATAGAACAGTTTCAACTGCTGATTTAGATTCGTTTTTATTTTTGGATAGTTTTATTTTAACATCTTCAATTGACAGTTCTAATTCAGTTAACTTGGAATTTTCAAAGTCTTTTATAATTTTTTGTATATCTTTTATAGTTATCATAGTATCATTTCTTTCTTTTATTTTTATTCAAGCATTTAAATATAATTAGATAGGGGATCATATGAAGCAACCCGCTTTTTATTCAAATTGTTTGATATTCAAAATACTGTAAATATTCTACCACGATATATCATTTTGTCAACACTGAAATTATATTTAAACGCCTGTTAGAGATAAATTGTGAAAGTATGTTATTTAATTAAAAATATAAAGACTGAGCACTTTGCCCAGTCTTTATATATCAAGAAAGAATTTCTCGTTCAACTCGTTACGTTACAGATGCATCATAGATGGAATCAATTGCTTTTTTAAGAGACTGATCAAATTCCTTATCTGTCTGATCTTTTTTTAAGTCTTGTAAAAGCGCTCGTGAAAAACTTGCTATCATGCCATGATTTTGTTTCAGTTTTTCATTTGCCTCATTTCTTTTATATCCACCAGATAAAGCAACCACTCTAAGAATTTTTTCATGATTAATAAGTGGCTCATAAAAATCAGGAAGTTCTGGAATTGATAATTTCAACATGACTTTAACATCACCGGATAATTCCATCAATTGATTTAAAATCTCTTGTCTTAAATATTTTTCGGATACATACTTATCTTTACTAAAAATATCCACTTCTGGCTCGATGATAGGTACTAACCCTTTTTTAGCAATTATTTTACCAATATCAAACTGTTGTTTAACTACTGCTGCAATTCCATCTGGATTTGCTTCCATAATCACTGATCTCATCTTTGTTCCGAATATATGTCTTTTTACCGCTTGGTCCAATAATTCATCTAGATTTGATATGGGGTTCATCATTCTGACACCATTGCTTACTTCTCCTAAACCTTTATCAACTTTAAGAATTGGCAGTATTCGCTTTTCATTCCACAAATAGTCAGCTGTATATTTTCCATCAATCTTACGATTCATCGTATTTTCAAAGAGAATCGCAGCTAAAATCTTATCACTCTTAAATGATTTACTCGTAATAACTCTTGTGCGCATTTCATGAATGAGTGAAAACATTTCATCATCATTATGATATTCGCTTTCTTCAATACCATACGCCTTAAGTGTCTTAGGCGTGCTACCACCACTTTGATCAAGTGCTGCAATGAAGCCCATCCCATCTTTCATTCTTAACCATTGTTCTTGATTCATTGTTTCACATCCTTTATTCTATTTCACCCTTATTATATACTTTGTGTATATCATTGTTAAATGATATGAAAAAACGCCTTACAAAGAAGGCGTTTTATTTATCAAAGAATTTAAATTCTGAGGTAATAAAAGATGCGTTTTAAAATCTTAAGATGGAAATCACCACCTAATTATTTAAAAGGCCATTTATCATTAATTATGACTTATTTTTTTAAATTATAAAATGATTTTAAACCAAGAAATTGAGAAGTAGGTCCTAATTGATCTTCGATTCTTAATAATTGGTTATATTTAGCTACACGGTCAGTTCTTGAAGCTGAACCAGTCTTAATTTGACCAGCATTTGTTGCAACTGCGATATCAGCAATTGTAGTATCTTCAGTTTCACCACTTCTATGAGAAACAACTGCAGTGTAACCAGCTTTTTTAGCCATTTCAATAGCATCGAAAGTTTCAGTTAATGTACCGATTTGGTTAACTTTGATTAATACTGAGTTAGCAACACCTAATTCAATACCTTTAGCGATATAATCAGTGTTAGTTACGAATAGGTCATCACCAACTAATTGAATTTTATCTCCAACTTTGTCAGTTAATAACTTCCATCCATCCCAGTCGTTTTCATCCATACCATCTTCAATTGAGATGATTGGATATTTTTCAACTAATTCTGCATAATAGTCAGCTAATTCTGCACTAGTAAATTCTTCTTTAGTTGATTTTTTGAATACATATTTACCTTTAGCTTTATCATAGAATTCAGAAGCAGCTACGTCAAAACCGATAAAGATATCTTTACCTGGTTTGTACCCAGCTTTTTCAATTGCTGCAATAATGTTTTCGATTGTATCTTCATTTGATGATAAGTTTGGAGCAAATCCACCTTCATCACCTACAGCTGTTGATAAACCTTTTGATTTTAAGATAGCTTTTAAATTATGGAATACTTCAGCACCCCAACGGATAGCTTCTTTAAAACTTGAAGCACCAACTGGATAAATCATGAATTCTTGAAAATCGATTGGAGCATCTGAGTGTGCACCACCGTTTACAATATTCATCATTGGTACAGGTAATTGTTTCGCATTGAAACCACCAAGATATTGATATAATTCAACACCTAAGAAATCTGCAGCAGCTCTTGCACAGGCAATTGAAACACCTAAAATTGCATTAGCACCGAATTTCCCTTTATTTGGTGTACCATCAAGTGCAATCATTGTTTTATCAATATTCACTTGATCTCTTACATCAAATCCAATTAATTCTGGTCCGATTGATTCATTTACATTTTGTACTGCTTTTGTTACACCTTTTCCTAAGTAACGTGCTTTGTCACCATCTCTTAATTCTACAGCTTCGTGTTCACCTGTAGAAGCTCCTGATGGAACAATTGCGCGACCGAAAAAGCCAGATTCTGTAACAACTTCTACTTCAACAGTAGGGTTACCACGTGAGTCTAAGACTTCGCGTGCATAAACATCGCTAATATATGGCATATTTTCACTCCTTTGATTTAGTTTATTTTGCCGATTCATTTTCCATATTCATTATACATGAATGCTACTTAAAATTAAAGCAAATTATTTAATAAAAACGTTTACTTCACATCAATTCTCATAATCTTTAATTATTAAATATGTGTCTAAGTATTCAATCAATGTATTAAAATATAAGTTTTCTGTTTCTTGATCTAGACTACTTCTTAACCCATGATCAGAATTTTCATATGTGATAAATGCATGTGAGACACCAAATTCAGTTAATTTATCATCGAGTCTAGTTGCATTACTATATGGAACTAACACATCTAATTTTCCATAAGCCATAATTGTTGGCACACTATTTTCATTCACATGTGAAATTGGTGATGCATCAATTACATTTACATCACTTTTCATTGTTTGATATGTTATCTCATTATAAGTTTTACCTAGTAATAGGGCTATCTCATCACCAGGTGATATCATATCCTCACCAAAATATGCTTCATCAGTAAAATCTGTTGGTCCTACCCGGGAGACAACAAATGATACTGGAATTTGGGCATTATTTAGCCTATATGCATAAAGCATTGCTAAATGTGCACCAGCACTTACACCGACAAGTGCAATACCATCTGTATCAATATGATATTGCTCATTATGATTGAATAGATAATCAATCGCAAGTTTAATATCATTAATTAAAGTCAGATAATGGGTGTCTTCATCCACATAATGATAGTTCATTGAAGCATAGATATAACCATAACCATTAATGTCTTTGGCAGATGTCAAGTACGATTTCTTATCTCCACCAACCCAACCACCTCCGTGAATAAATAAGACCACAGGCCGTACTTCACCATCGGAAAGTTGATCAGGCATCATGATATCCATAACTTGTCTTTCATGATCACCATATGAAACTTCATTTTGGTTAATAAGCGTTGTGCAGGCATTCAAAAAAAAGATTGTGATCATAAATATCAAAATAATACTCATCTTTTTCATAATGACCTCCTACATTTTTATTGTTTTTATTCTACTGGTTTATGATGAACATGAATATCATCATATAACACCGAAATACGCTTATATACAGCATAAGTCAAGAAAGAAGTTATCCCAGAAATAATAATATTAAATGGCACAACTGCAGTTAATAAATAAAATAACATATAATTATCTCTAGTTATACCTGGAATTGTTTGTAACATACCAAAAATCGTATCAAATCCATATAGTTCTATATAAAATGGTAAGATAAATAACCAGTTACTTATAACCGCAACCACTGTCCATACAGCAATAATCCATACTAAAGCAACTTTAGCAGTTCTTTTAGATTTATGTTTATGATACATAATTGACGAAATCAAAACAGTTGCTAAACCAATAATAAAATCTGATAATTCACCAACACCCATTGTCGAACTTGCTGGAAGTTTAGCAACAAATCTAATAGTTGTAATAATCGCTCCAGTAATAGGCCCAAACATAAATCCACCTATATATATAGGTAAGTTGGATAAGTGTAGATCTAAAAAAGCAGGCATAAATGGGAAAATCACTGAAATACTTACCTTTACTAAATAATAAAGCACTACAGATATCGCAGATAAAATTGATATCGCAGTTAATTTTTTAATTCTTCCCGAATTTGTTCTATGTTTTACTTCTACCTTTTTTGAAAACAAAATCAGTACTATCAATCCTATGATAAATACTGAAGCTAAAGTGATTCTCACCGCGATATCATGATCGCGTAGAAAGTCGACGATTGTAAATATTGTCATTTTAACATCTCCTTTTGTTAAATAAAAAATCGCCTAAATCACTCCGGCGACAAAAAGCACGTCAAAAAGACACTGACTTCTCACATCCAGACTTTACTGTCGGTACTTGAATCACACAAGTTCATGCCACAATGGCTCGCGGACTATAACCGCCGGTCACGAATTTCACGTTGCCCCGAAGTATATTTCATTTGTTTTATTTACATTATTTATTTTAACATAATTCTGTTTTATTACAATATTTTAGTCAACTTGAAAACGTTTTTAATGTGTATTAACTTAAAAGTTAATTTTTTTTCAGTATAATAGTAATGTAAATTACGATAAGGAGTAATATAAAATGAACAAAAAACGATTTGCTGGACTCATCATTATGGATGGTTACGGTTTAGCGCCTGCAAGTGCTACAAATGCTGTATCACTAGCTAATAAACCTTTCCTAGATGAGGCTTTTAAAAAATATCCAAACAATGTTCTACAAGCTAGTGGCGAAGCTGTAGGACTTCCTGAAGGACAAATGGGTAACAGTGAGGTTGGCCACTTAAATCTAGGTGCAGGACGCATTGTGTATCAATCTCTTACTAGAATTAATAAATCTATTAAAGATGGTGATTTCTACAAAAGTCCTGCATTCTTAGAAGCTATTGATTATGTTAAAAAACACCATTCACAATTGCATATCTTCGGATTAGCATCTGAAGGTGGTGTACATTCATACACAACACATATTCAAGCACTTCGCGATCTAGCAGAAAAACATGAGGTTTCACCATGGTTCCATGCATTTATGGATGGTAGAGATACACCTCAAACATCAGGTAAAGGATTCATTGAAGGTTTAGTTAACAATAACGTTAAAGTAGCGACCGTTAGTGGGCGTTATTATGCAATGGATAGAGATAACAATTGGGATAGAATCCAAGCTGCATATGACAATATGACTTTAGGCACTGGTAAACATTTCACTTCTGCTGCTGAAGGCCTTCAAGCATCATATGATCAAGATATTACCGATGAATTTGTTAAACCTTTCGTTGTTGATGAAAAAGGTTTAATCAAGAACAATGATGCTATTATCTTCGCTAACTTTAGACCTGATAGAGCGATTAGAATTGCTACTGCTTTCTCTAATCCAGAAGCTACTAAATTATATGAGGCACCAGGTAAGGCTACATTTGATGCATCAAAAGCTGTTAAGAACATCTTCTTTGTATCAATGATGCATTATAATGAATCTGTTAAAGGACCTATCGCTTTCGGATTGCAAACATTAGAAAATATCTATGGCGAAGTGATTGCAAATAACGGGCTAACTCAATTAAGAATTGCTGAAACTGAAAAATATGCACATATTACTTTCTTCTTTGATGGTGGTAAAGAAAGAGAATTTAAAGGTTCGACTAGAATTTTAGTTCAATCTCCAAAAGTTGCAACTTATGATCTTCAACCAGAAATGAGTGCTTTTGAAGTTAGAGATAAAGCAGTTGAAGCAATCAAATCAAATAAATTTGACACAATGATATTAAACTTTGCAAACCCTGATATGGTTGGTCATACAGGAAACATTGAAGCTGCTAAAATTGCCGTTGAAACCGTTGACCAATGTGTTGGTGATGTCGTTGAAGCAATCGAGTCAATTGGTGGTGTAGCAATCATCATTGCTGACCATGGTAATGCTGAAATGATGGTCACTCCTGATGGCAAAGTTCATACTGCTCATACAACCAACATCGTACCAGTCATCGTAACTGATTCTAATCTAAAAATTGGTACAGGCTCACTTAGTGATGTTGCACCTACACTATTAGAAATCTTAGGTGTTGAACAACCAAAAGAAATGACAGGGCACAGTTTGATCATTAAATAGTCAAAATTAATTAACTTTGCGAAACTTTCATAGTTTCGCTTTTTTTATTTAAATGGTAAAATTAAAGAACATAAAACCATAAGGGGTGAAATACATGTTTAGGATAATTAAGCAGTATGAAAGTGGTGTAAAATTTCGATTTGGTAAATTTGTTAAGAAACTTCAGCCAGGTATAAGATTGGTCATTCCAGTCATCCATGAAGTTAAGATTCTTGACATCAGAACCATTACTCAAGATGTGCCACAACAAAAATGTATCACAAAAGACAATGTTACCATTACAATTAATGCCGTTGTTTATTTTAGAGTCAACGATGCTGTCAAAGCAGTCCTTGAAGTTAAGAATGCTTATTTTGCAGTCACTCAACTTGCTCAAACCACATTAAGAAACTCAATTGGTGGCGTTGAATTAGACGAGTTATTATCAAATCTCAAAGTGATTTCTAAGCAAATCAAGGAAATCGTCGATCAAGAAACCGATCCTTGGGGAATCAAAGTTGAAAAGGTTGAAATCAAAGATATCAAACTTCCTGATGAAATGGAACGCGTCATCGCGAAAGTTGCTGAAGCAGAAAGAGAAAAACGATCAACGATTGTTAAATCTGAAGGTGAAGTGATCGCTGCTGAAAAACTCGCAAAAGCTGCTGAAATCGTATCTAAGACTCCAGGTGCAATGCATTTAAGAACGTTAACTGCAATCAACGATATGTCATCCGATAAATCAAATACAGTTGTATTTGCAATTCCAGTTGAAATATTAAAAGCATTTGAGGGTAGGTCATTAGATAATGCAGTAGATATCATTAATAAAATTAAAAAAGACTAAGTTTCAAGTAAAGAATATAAAACATTCTAATCAACGATAACCGGATTTCTCAAATAATCCGGTTTATTATTTTATATATTCTTTATAAAGCACAAACATGAATCAGCACTATTTCAAGAAGGATATGACTGCGTTAAAATGTAAAATCGGGATTGAACCACCATAACTTACTCATAAAACAATTATCTTAATACAACGATTGTATTAAGTCATATTATTTTAATAATAATATGGATATTTATAGAATCATTTTCTATTTCATTCTGTTTGACATTTTTATTCTTTTAATTTATCATATTAGTGGATGGATTGTTACTCTCTGTGAGGCATTACCAAGAAGGACTGGTTTATGCTTAGGGGGAGTTTTTTTATTTTATAAGGAGTTTACTATGAGAGCTATCAAAAAAGTCAACAATAATGTTGCTGTATGTCTAGATAGTAGTGGAAAAGAATTAGTTGCTTTTGGTAAAGGTATTGGCTTTCCACAAATGCCATACGAAATCAAAAATCTTAATCAAATCACGATGACTTTTTACAAAATTGATTCTAGTTTTTATCATCTCGTATCAGAAATACCTGATGATGTATTAGAAGTTGCTGCTCTTATCGCATTTAAAGCTCAAACCACCTTAAAGACTTCATTAAATCCGAATCTAGTTGTAGGATTGGCGGATCATATTAATTTTGCAATTATCAGATTAAGAAAATTTAAAAAAATGAAAATGCTCTTCTCTTATGATATTGAACATCTATACCCTATAGAAACTGAACTTGGGCATTATGCAGTTAATCTTGTTTGGAAGAAACTTCATGTCAAACTTCCTGAAAGTGAAGTCACAAGCATTGCAATTCATTTTGTTAATGCTGAAGAAGAACATGAGGCAAGCAATGTTGATGATTTTGAACTATTAATTATCGATATTATCAAATACATCGAGAACTTTTTCAAAATTAAAATTGATGAATCTGATTTCAATTACAATAGATTCGTTATGCATTTAAGATATTATTTTCAACGCATTGAAAGTGCAAATCAATTTTTCAATAGTGCAAAAGAACTTATAGACCCTATCAGACAAAATCATCCTGATGTCTATACATGTTCCTATGAAATTGCACAAGTCATAGAAAAGCGACTTAATATCGCATGTACAGAAGATGAAATATTATACTTAATGATTCACGTATATAGAATCATAACAAATCAAAAATAGAATCAAAGGCTTGTTACTCGTTATGGAGGCATTACCCGCAATACACAATCGTTTGTGTAGCGGGTTTTTTTATAAAAAAATTCACATTACTAGGAGGAAAATATGGCTCAAAAGAATGAAAAGTTCAGAAAAACCGCTGAGGAAGTACTTGCTGCTGTCGGTGGTGAAGTAAACGTATCATCAGTTACTCACTGTATGACACGTCTTCGTTTCAACTTAAAGGATAAAAGTATCCCTGATGTTGAAAAAGTAAAAAAAGTACCTGGTGTAATCGGTGTTCTAAACGCTGGTCAATTCCAAGTAATTATTGGTGCAGATGTAGACAAAGTCTATAAAGAACTCTGCAATGTTGGTGGATTTTCTGTTGAATCAAAAATATCTGAAAATCTCGATTTTGCAAAAAAACCTTGGTCTCTAAAGAGAATCGGTAATGGTATTCTAGATGGTTTATCAGGATCATTAGTTCCTATTATTCCATATTTAATGGCATATGCTTTATTCCAAGTAATCACTTCTGTTATTGGTCCAATGGTATTTGGTTGGGCTGATGTTGGCGATCCCGTATATGATTTATTTACAATGGTAAGTAATGTTGGATTATTCTTACTTCCTGTCGTTGTTGCTGGTACAGCAGCTAAGAAGTTTGGGGCAACACCAGTTGTAGCAATGCTCCTTATCGGTATACTTATCTACCCAGGATTTACTGCTATGGCAGGTCAAGAATGGTCTGTATATGGTCTTCCTATCACACCTGCTGATTACAGTGGTACTGTTATTCCTTCAATTTTAACTGCTTATATATTAAGCTGGGTTGAAAAAGGTTTCAAGAGAATCTTACCAAAGGCATTGAAAATTGTATTCGTACCAAGTTTATCTATTTTAGTTATGTTACCTGTTATGTTATTCCTTATTGCACCTCTTGGTGGCTTCCTTGGTCAATTTATCGCTGGTGGTCTTGTAGGATTAGATGGTACAGTATTCGCATTAATTGGTATAATACTATTAGGCGCTTTATGGGAATTCTTAGTAATCACTGGTATGCATTTAGTTGTCATTGTGGCTATGGTTACTGTATTTGCAACTAACGGTTCTGAAGCATTTGTATCTCCAGGTGCACTTGCTGCAAGTATGGCTGTTGCTGGTATGACATTAGGTGCTTCATTAAGAATTAAGAATAAAGATGAAAAATCCCTACAAATCGGTTACTTTATCGCTAGTATTGCTGGTGGTGTAACTGAACCTGGTTTATATGGTACTGGTATTAAATTTAGACGACCTTTAGTGGGTATGATGATTGGTGGTGCCATCGGTGCATTATACGGTGGTATTACACATATTACTGCTTATGCGTTAGTTCCCGTTGCCAGCGTATTAAACTTATTGGCTTTTGCTGGTGGTTCTACTGCTAACTTAGTGAATGCAATTATTACTGCAGTAATTACAGTTGTCGCTTCTGCAGTTGCTACTTATTATTTAGGATTTTCAAAAGAACAATTAAAGAAAATTAATGAATCAAAAGCATAATTTAGAATTAGGTGGTACATATGAGTTTTTTAGAAAAATTAGGCATCAAAAAAAATAATAATATAAATATAGAAACAAAACCTTTAACAGTATATCAACCTGTTGAAGGGGTTGTTTCAACTATTCAAGCTTTAAATGATGGTGTTTTCTCAGAAGGTATTTTAGGTGATGGTTGCTCAATTAAACCGATAGGTCAAGTGATTTACGCACCTTTTGATGGAAAAATATCAATGATTGCAAATACAAAACACGCGATTGGTCTTACCAGTAATGATGGCGTTGAATGTTTAATTCATGTTGGTATTGATACAGTTAATATGCAAGGAGATGGCTTCAAACTTTTTGTTAAAAACAGACAAACAATTAAAGCTGGCGAAGTACTCATGCAATTTTCAATTGGAAAAATCGAAGAGAATAATCATCTTACAGATGTTGTCATCGTTATAACGAATTCATCAGATTTCAAAAAGATCAACATCGTTAATAAACACACGCAGACACCATTAAAACCACTTATTCAAGTGGAATTATAGAAAGAAGATGATCAAATGATAAAGTTATTAATTAGAGCAGATGATCTCGGGTATTCACAAGGTGTTAATCATGGTATCGCAAAATCTGTTATTGAAGGCATTGTTCAAAGTGTTGGTGTTATGCCAAACATGCCAGATGTAGAACATGGTCTTAATTTATTAAAGGGTTACAAAGTATGTTATGGTCAACACACAAATATATGTGCAGGTCGTCCTGTATCTGATCCTAAACTTATCCCAAGTTTAGTTAATGAAGATGGAACATTTAAAAAATCTAAAACATACCGCGAAGTGAAAGAATCCTTTGTTAACTACGAAGAGGCTTTAATTGAAGTTGAAGCCCAATACAATAGATTTGTTGAACTCGTGGGCGAAGATCCACATTATATTGAAGGTCACGCGGTTTTCGATCCTATTCTTTTATCCGCATTCGAGGCATTCGCAAACAAAAAAGGCCTTAAGTATTCAGGATTTTCTACAGACGGTTCAGCAATACCTATTGGACATAGTCAGGTTGTTATGCACATGGAAGCATCTCTTAAAAACTATGATCCACTAGAAACTATCAAACGTATTATAGAAACCTATCAAGATGATGACGCGGTTCACATGTTCATCTCTCATCCAGGCTATTTAGATGCATATCTTATCAATACTTCTTCTCTTTTAAATCCTCGGGTTTATGAGGTTGAAGCCTTATCAAGTCAGCAAGCTAAAATATTGGTCCAAAGACCTGATGTCAAAGCCTTGACTTATGATGATTTATAATTATTAAAAATTCATATGGATGTGCAGCATACCACATATGCTGCACATCAACTACTTAATAAACGAAAGAGGTATAAACAATGGTTAATTTCACATATACAATTAAAGATCCTGTCGGTATTCATGCAAGACCTGCTGGCAAACTTGTAAAATTAGTCAGTACATTTAATTCAACTGTAACAATTGAGAAAGATGAAAAAAAAGCAGACGCTAGTAAATTATTCGCATTGATTACATTAGGTGTTAAGCAAGGTAATGACGTTATTGTTAGCGCTGAAGGTAATGACGAAGTTGATGCATTATCAGCTGTCAAACAATTATTTGAAGAAAGCTTATGATGACTTCTATGGAAAAAATTAAAGGTTTACCCGTATATAAAGATATTGGTTTCGGTCGTCTTTTATTTCTTAACCGCGACGTTATTGAAATTAAAGATATATCAACTGAAGATACACACAAAGAACTAGCTAGATTTGAACTCGCTAAAAATAAAGCACTTGAAGAATTAAAATCTTTGTATCGTTATGTTTTAGAAACAAACGGTGAAGATGCGGCTGAAATATTTGAAGTTCATCAAATGATGTTACTTGATGATGATTTTTTAGACGCAATTAAAGCCACGATTTCTGAAAAGAAAACAAGTGAATACGCAATTAGTAAAGCAGCTGAATCTCTTCAAGAAACTTTTCTAGCCCTTGACGATCATTATTTAAGAGCACGTGCCACTGATGTAAAAGATATCAGTCAACGACTATTAAACATATTGACAAATAAAACGATTAATCTACCTGATGATGATTGTAAATATATCATCTTAAGTAATGATTTATTACCTAGTGAAACACTACATTTAGATATGAATAAAATCGCTGGATTTGTCATGTTTGAAGGTTCTATAAACTCTCATGCAGCAATCCTTGCCAGAATGAAGGAAATACCTACAATTGTCCAAACGAGTCTTATTGATTCTACTTACGAAAATAAGGAAGCCATTATCGATAGCGTTGATGGTGTATTATATATAAATCCTGATGATGAAACCAAATCATCAATGAAACAATCAAAAGTCAAATTAAATCAAAAACAAGAAACATTAAATGAACTTAAAAAAACAAAGACTTTAACAAAAGATGGTACTTCTGTTCATGTCATGTCAAATATCAGTCATCACAGCGATGTTGAACAAGTATTAGAAAAAGGTAGC
Organism: Acholeplasmataceae bacterium; assembly: GCA_965140505.1. Lineage (GTDB taxonomy): Bacteria > Bacillota_I > Bacilli_A > Acholeplasmatales > Acholeplasmataceae > WOFB19. The sequence goes on along the minus strand of OZ223250.1, from coordinate 1,737 downwards.
GAAGGTATCGGATTATTTAGAACAGAATTTCTATTTATTAACCAATCGACTTATCCAACTGAAGAGGAACAATTTAAAGAATACAAAAAGGTCCTTTCTCTTATGAAAGACAAACAAGTCATTATTAGAACTATGGATATTGGTACTGATAAGACAGCTGATTATTTTGAATTACCAGAAGAAAATAATCCTGCATTAGGATATAGAGCAATCCGTATTTCTCTTGATCGCCCAAAAATCTTAATCACTCAGCTTAGAGCTCTATTACGCGCGACTGTTTTTGGAAATTTAGGCATCATGTTTCCTATGATCACTTCCGTTTGGGAAATCCAAGCTCTTAAAAACCATCTAAGGGAAGCAGAAATTGCTTTAATTAAAGAAGGTGTAACAGTCAACCCTTATCAAATAGGTATTATGATTGAAACACCAGCTGCTGCAATCATTAGTGATCAACTTGCTAAAGAAGTTGATTTCTTTAGTGTAGGAACTAACGATTTAATACAATACACTTTAGCTGTTGATCGTCAAAACAATTATGTAAGACAATATGAAAACCCAACCCACACAGCCATCTTAAGATTAATTGAAATGGCAAGTAGAAATATCCACCAATATCCAAATAAATGGATTGGTATCTGTGGAGAATTAGGTGCCAATTTAGATTTAACTGAATTTTTTGTCGGTATCGGTATTGATGAGTTATCTGTCTCTCCAGCATTTGTATTACCTTTACGAGAAAAAATACTGACATTAAATAAGAAAGACTGCCTAAATATTGTCAATAAATTCCTAGATACTTCGAAATAGTTGGAGGTATTATGAAAGACTTATCTAAAGTAAAATTAATTGTGTCAGATTTTGATCAAACACTAACAAATAAAGATGTAATTGTCCCAAAACAAACATTAGATGCGATTAAGGCATATATGAAAAGTGGCGGACTTTTTAGTATCGCAACAGGACGTGCGTTACCTTTAATACTGCCTGTCATCAAAGATTTAAATTTTGAATCTACTTTTCCATTAATTACCTATCAAGGTGCAGTAACTGCAACTTCCAAAGGAAATATAATTAAAAAAAACATCATACCCGAAGATACGGTTTTAAAAGTTGTTAAATATTTAGAAGAGCAAGATTTGAACTTCCATATCAGTTCCGAAAATTGGTTATATGCTAGAAATAAAATGAAGGATACCATATTATTTAAAACTGTAAATTTATTTGAAAAATCCTCTTCGTTCTACGATTCTATCTATGCATTTTTATTAGCTAACCATGAAGTTGAAATCATTCAAATTTCATTACTATGTGATGCTAATCAAACAGATAAAATTCGTGATCATTTAAATCAAACATATAAAGATGAGGTTTTATTTGTTAAATCACACCCTCAGATAATTGAAACAACGGCGATAAACACCAGTAAGGGAAATGCCGTTAAATCACTTGCAAAGAGTTATAATCTTGAATCAAACGAAGTCATGATAATTGGTGATTCTTTAAATGATTTATCAATGTTTGAAACAGATTTCATTAAAGTCGCTGTTGAAAACGCTGAACCTATATTAAAAGAAATGGCTGATGTCATAACATCATCTTCTGATGAATTCGGTGTTGCTTTGATCATTGATCAAATTATGCATCCAAATAAACATTCAGATTAGTAATGTAAAACATATATTGAATAATCCTAACAATAAAATAACCGATTCTCTAATGAGACTCGGTTTTTAATAT